>JAURMC010000001.1 GCA_030830895.1 Crocinitomicaceae bacterium
AGATGAAATTGAAGTCAAGAAGTTGTTTAAATTTATAACGGACGAATTTCAGCGATTGGATGTCCTTATTAATAATGCAGGAATTGCTTCTATGAATCACTCTCTGTTGACCCCTATTACGACAGTAAAAAGAATATTGGACACGAATGTTGTTGGTACATTCTTGTTTTCAAGGGAGGCTGCGAAAATAATGAAAAGAAGAAATTTCGGCAGAATAGTGAATTTTGCCACCTTTGCGATTCCTTTTAAATTAGAAGGTGAAGCAATTTATGCGGCGTCCAAAGCTGCTGTAGTTTCTTTAACTGAGATTTTGAGCAGAGAGTATGCTAGTTTTGGTATCACGGTTAATGCGGTTGCACCGCCAGCAGTTAAAACAGACTTAGTTAAGGGTGTTCCTGAAGAGAAGATGGACGGTTTGTTGAAGAGACAGTCAATTCATCGCTATGGAACAGCCGAAGAAGTAGGTTCAGTCATTGATTTTTTCCTAAGTCAAAATAATTCAATGGTGAACGGACAGGTGGTATACATGGGTGGATTATAAAATTACTAATTATGATTAATTATTTTAATGAGGTTTTTCAGTCTAATGTGGATAAGCCCGCAGTACTCTTTAATAACACAGTATTTACTTATAAAGAATTAATTGCGTCTATTGACAATTGGAGACAATTTTTAAGGAATCATAGTATTTTTTCAGGTGAAACTGTTGCAGTTAAAGCAGATTTCAGCAATGAGGCGATAGCTTTAATATTTGCCTTAATTGAAAATAAGAGTATTATTATACCATTAAATGTAAGTAGTGTTGACAATGCAAATAAACTATTGATATCTAGTGCTAAGCATATTTTTACTTTCTTTGACGATGACAGTTTTGAATATGATGTCAATTCTTCTAATTTTTCACATGAATTTTATAACGAGTTAAATCGCAGAAATACACCGGGAATAGTTTTATTTTCATCAGGCAGTTCAGGTATGCCCAAGGCCGCAGTACATGATTTGAATAAACTTCTTTTAAAGTTTAATTCGAAAAAATTGGCATTAAGGACGTTAAATTTTTTGTTGTTTGATCACTGGGGCGGTTTGAACACTATGTTTCATATTTTATCATGTGGAGGCTTGGTTATTACCTGTAGAGATAGGAATCCAAGTTTTATTTGCAATTTAATTGAAACATATAGTATTCAACTTTTACCAGCCTCTCCTACATTTTTAAAATTATTGTTATTAAGTGGGGTATATGAAAAATATAATTTAGGGAGTTTGCAAATGATTACGTATGGTACGGAGCCAATGCCAGAAAGCACTCTTCTTAAGCTAAAGCAGGTATTCCCCGACATTAAATTACTTCAAACGTATGGCTTGATTGAATTGGGTGTGATGCATACCAAGTCAAAAAGTGATGATTCACTCTGGATGAAGATCGGTGGAGATGGTTACAGTCATCGCGTCGTAGATGGTTTGTTGGAAATTAAAGCTGAGTCGGCAATGTTGGGATACCTAAATGCAGAAAGTCCATTTACTCATGATGGATGGTTTAAAACTAACGATTCAGTTATGGTTGAAGGCGAATATTTGAAAATATTGGGAAGACAGTCGGAACTAATAAATGTAGGCGGTGATAAAGTTTTCCCACAAGAGATAGAGAGTGTAATATTAGAATTGGATTTTGTAAAAGATGTATTAGTTTATGGAGAATCAAATTCTCTTGTTGGAAATATTGTATGCGCTAAAATCCAACTAACTGAGAACTCTAGCCAAGAGCACTTAAATATTAAGAGTGAAATAAAAAAGTATTGTAGGTCTAAATTAAGTCCTTTCAAAGTTCCTGTAAAAATCATTTTCACTAAAGAGGACTTAGTTAACTCAAGATTTAAAAAGAATAGGTTAAACAAATGAGAATCCCTTTTTCACCACCTTTTGTAGATCGGGACATCATAAATGAGGTAGTCGATTCACTTTCATCAGGATGGATTACAACAGGTCCCAAAGTTAAATTATTGGAAGAGGAAGTTTGTAGAATAACAAACACGAAAAGGACAGTTTGTGTTAACTCTTGGACATCTGGTGCTATTTTGGTACT
The DNA here is from genome assembly GCA_030830895.1 of Crocinitomicaceae bacterium. GTDB lineage: Bacteria > Bacteroidota > Bacteroidia > Flavobacteriales_D > Crocinitomicaceae > UBA952. The sequence continues at coordinate 2,084 of JAURMC010000001.1, forward strand.
TAAATGGTTTGGTGTAAAAGAGGGCGATGAAGTGATAGTCCCGGCTTATACTTATAGTGCTACTGCACTGGCGGTTTTGCATTGTGGCGCTACTCCCGTAATGGTTGACGTTACAGACGATTTTACGATCGATGTAAGTGCATTAGAAAGAGCAATTACTTCTAAAACTAAAGTCATTATGCCAGTTGACATTGCGGGTTGGCCTTGCGATTATGATGCAATCAATGTATTAGTAAATAAAGGTTCAGTAATAAATCAATTTGTTGCAGAATCAGATAAACAAGCTCTTTTGGGTAGAATATTAGTTGTTTCAGATGCTGCACATTCTATTGGAGCAATTTACAAAGGGCTTCCTGCAGGTAAATTAACTGACTTAACAATTTTTTCATTTCATGCAGTTAAAAATATCACCACGGCTGAGGGTGGGGCAATATGTTTGAATTTACCAGACAGTTTTGATAACGAAGAAGAATATAAACTAATGAAGCTTTATACCTTAAATGGTCAAAACAAAGATGCTTTTACAAAATCACAAGCAGGAGGCTGGAAATATGATATACTTTTTGCCGGATTAAAAGTGAATATGCCAGATGTATGTGCCGCTATTGGTTTGGCTCAGATTAGAAAATATGATAGTTTATTGATTAAAGAAAGAGAGAGGGTTGCCAGAGCATATCATGCATTCTTTTCTAAATATAATCAGTTTGAATTGCCTCCTTTGGAAGATGATAACAGAAAATCATGCTTTCATTTGTATGCACTCCGTTTAAACGGTTGCAAAGAAATTCAAAGAGATTTAATTATAGAGGAAATCACACAATTGGGAGTAGCTGTTAATGTGCACTTTATCCCTATGCCTATGTTGACAGTGTTTAAAAATATAGGCTATAAAATTGAAGATTATCCAGTTGCCTATGATAACTATTCGAGAGAGATATCCTTGCCAATTTACCCGCAATTAACAAACGAGCAGGTAAAATATATTTGTGAAGCGGTTCTTGCCTCTTATAAGAAAGTAGTACTTAATGATTAGAGTTTTAGATTTTTTATTTTCATTTTTAGGTTTAACCCTTTTATTACCTTTTCTTTTTTTTATTGGGCTTATCATCAAGTTGAGTTCAAGGGGCCCCGTTTTTTATAAGCAATCAAGAGTTGGTTTAAATGGAGTTGATTTTAATGTTTTTAAATTTCGAACAATGAGAATTAACTCAGACAAGTTGGGTTTAATAACTGTGGGTGGTGGAGACCCGCGAATTACTTCATTTGGATATTTTTTGAGGAAGTATAAGTTAGATGAATTACCTCAGCTTCTAAATGTATTTATTGGTCAGATGAGTTTAGTAGGGCCACGTCCAGAAGTAAAAAAATACGTTAACCTGTATACTATAGAACAGAAGAAAGTGTTATCAATTCGTCCGGGAATCACAGATTGGGCATCAATAAATTATCGTGATGAAAATGTTATTCTAGGGAAGTCTTCAAGTCCGGAGAGGGATTACATAGAAAAGGTAATGCCGGATAAATTGGGGTATAATATGATCTACATCAATAAATATGGTGTATTAGAGTATTTGAAGATTATTTTTGTTACTCTTTGGAAAATCGCGTTCTAGTTGAATGGTAGTCTGCCAATTTTATTACGAAGAAACCGACGCCAAGATGATTGACCACCTCAATGTGTGGTACTACTTCAAATACATCTTCCTTACCGTTTTTGGTAAAGGGTTTGGGGATAGGGTGAGGAATTAATAACTGTTGAGGTATGAATTATTCAATCAAACATCCATATAATCTAGACCCCGTAAATGGGGTCGATATTGAGGATGATGTGATTCGTCTTCGTTGGTCAGAGGGAAATGTTTTGTTTACAAGAAACACCTTTGTTACAATTAATGTAGTTGGTGGTAAGAAAAAAGCATATCGAATATTGAAAGGTGCTTCTATTGAGAGGATCAGCGGTTCTGAAGTCTTGGTTTCCTACAGCACATTTAAATTTATCGGAGCAAAGAAAGATTCTAAACTAAACATTGTGAAGTCGAATACGTGGGAAAGAAATGTATTATTTTATTTTAATAATCCAGATCCACGTATACGCCACAAACTAGTGAGGGATTTTGTCGTTACTATGGCTGGATTTATTTTATCGATTGTTCAGATTCTTGAATATTTCGGTATTAAACCTTAAAGGTTATATCCCTCCTCGTACTCGTCAATCAATTTCCGCAACTTCCCCAGTTTTTGCTGAATGGTTTTCAAATCACACACCATCGGGTCAAACTTACTGTCAACCCATTTCTTGGTGCTCTTGTACTCTGGGTGTTCGGGATTCATCAGAATCTCTTTTAGTTCTTTATATCCATAGGTGCCACCACAATCTTCAGGTGGACATGCGTTCTCACCCCCAATAATCTGAGGTAACACCTCATCAACCGTGTGAGTGGAAATCTCCACCAATTCAAGGTGGTGCATCCAACCATCCCCAAAATCATATTCATACGTTACGGTGTTTCCCACTTTGGAGAACACCTGGGTAACCATTACCCCTTTAACATCCTTTACGGGTCCCAACTCGTCATCCACCAATCGTGTATCCGCAATCACCTGTTCCCCCACATTGAACTGATACAAGTGTGAGTTGGTCCACCCCATCACCACCTGAATGATGTGGTGCAATTCATACATCGTGGTTTTTGCTGATACCTTGAATGTTCGGGTAACCAGTGGCTCGGTGCCGATAAGATGGATTTTAAAAGTGAGCATTTTTCTATATTGGGATGTAAATTAATTGAATTTATATGACATTTCGGTTGCGTTCAGACAAGGTTTGTAAAAATCGCCATCATATAATTGCCAAATTACAGAATTCGATTAGGCATTGTGGGGATGAAAAAGGGCTGGAATTAAATGCATTGGTATATTCCTTTAGTAAAACCCTGATTAATCGATATGGCGTTCTATATAATGTTCAGAATAGGAGAGTTCCTGGCCGTAGATTCAGGTTAGGAAATTGTTATAGTAACGCGGTGGAGATGTCACAGAATCAGGAATATAAATACGTTGAAGGGATTGCTGTTTGTAAAACTAGTGGTGTTGCCATTTGTCATGCCTGGAATATTGATAAAAATGAAAGAGCCATTGATGTGACTTATGTGCATACAGACAATTATGATTACTATGGAATTGAGATACCATTTGAACAAATTTGGAAAATTGGTAGGATGAATGGTGGAATATGGTTTTGTTCGTTGCCATACTTAAAAAAATAATTTCAAATTCGACTTTTTGTATGACATCGCCATATTTATAGATATGGGAAAACTAAACAAAAAAATTGTGATTCGGGTTACCCGCCGTCAACTCGAACATATCGTTTCAGAAACGATAAAACAAAAAAAGAATATCAGTCAAGTGGTACGCAAGGCATTAAACGAACAATTAACAAGTAAGGTATGAACGAGAATTTACGCAGCATGATTATCGCGAATCTACTAGAAGGCAAAGAATTTCATCAACTGGACCACCTGGAGTTTTATAACATTGCATTTCCGGCTCTAGATACTGAATTTGAGCATGCAGAGGAAACGTTGAAACATTTTGATTTGAATGTAGATGGAGAATATCAAATCGTATTAAAAGCAAAAAGGAAGCATTTAGTGGCCTTTGTGATAAACTGCAATAGAATTTTAAACAGGGGTTTTTTGTATTAAATGATTTAAAACGATAAATTACAGAATTTTTGTATTACAAAAATGAAAAGGTACCGCCTGCTGTATTTCAAGCAAGGGTACCTTTTTTTGTTGATTTTAATCCCTCGGGTTTTCGAATGGTTTCAGAAAAAAACTACGATTCTGAGTATGTGAAACCGTATTTCGTTAGCGCTGTGAACCAAACCCATTCTATTGCCTTTTACGACAAGAAATAGTAGGGGGTACCTGAGGGATTGTCGTTAAAACGGATAAATATAATCATCCATTTCGACTGAACGAATACCATCAAATACTACAGAAGAAATGCCATCTCCGGTAACATTGATTTCAGAAATATCAAAATTAATTTCATCGACCATATCATCCGGTTCAGCACTTTCAAAAGTAAAATCGTCGGGCACTTCAACCTTCTTGCTGCAGACCACCGTATAGGTGTAGTCTATTGCTACTAGTTTCATACTGATTCTATTTTAAAAAAAGTTTATGGCACTGTGTCCATTGAAATAATAACCTAAAAAAATCAAAAAACCAAATTGTTCAGAAAATAAATTTGGTAGTCGCACGCAGCGGGAAATTCGAATAGACTTGCACCGTTGCATTTGTTCGTAGCGTACGGGCTCGTCCTACCGCTTGAAGAAGGTCAGATTCTATCAAGGAGAGTTGGATATTACGTAACAGCGGGTCATCAAAGCAACTGAATTTAAATCGGAAACCATTGTATTCCACTTTTTGGTGGGCCATACTATGATTGGGAGTATTTGCACCGTTAATTTGTGCAGCAATCAGGTGATAAAGAACATTGTTTCGGTGTGGTGTGCCAACGACCGCTATGTCTTTTCCTTTAAGGTTGTTATATCCCGAACAGTTACCAAAATACATGTCCTCAACCGGGTTCTTAAACGAAGACCTGAATCTCTTAAATGTTATCACGGGAACGTCCCCAACCTTCTCCGAAAGTGATGGAGCGTAACGTTGCATGGCATTGCGAGAACACGATTGTTTCGTGTGTTGAATAATAACTCCTTGCTGTTCCACATCTGTCAATTCGATAACTTTTATTCGGTCGCCGAATAATGCGCGATAGATTTCTACTGGCGCTGTAGCCGAGAGTACGATTATCCGCTTTTTGTTTGGCAAGGGGATTTGTTGGATGTAATGCAGAGTGTTGTTGTCCCTTGCATCCTTGATGAAATAATTGCTTGTCAACAGTCCGATTAGGTTACTGCTTACGTGAATAGTTGATGTGCAATGGATTAATTCCTCGGGGTCCCCTGGAAATGAGGGTGTAGGTTTTGGAATTCCGGACGGGCTCTCTGTTAAGGTCTTGATGTATAATTTGATTTTGCCAAACAATTTCGAACTTGTTAACTGGATTTTTACCAGGTCGCTGATCTGCGCAGTTTGGATGGGCAATATGGTTTCTAGCGGGTCCTCGTCAAATATTATCGTGTCATGTTTGTGTTGCAGGTGTAACGCTCTTGCGTGGGTGGTGAGGACCGTATTTTCCGACTCCTGGGTTAACTTTAATTGTTCAAGGTATACTTGGGCTTGGTTGATGTCTAAAGGGTCGTACTGAGGATTGTTTGATGAATTAGCAACGTCGTGTATCATGGCCGTTGCTTTTTGAATTAACCCCGCAGCGTAGTAGTACTTTAGTCGGGAATTTAGTGTATCATCCAAAAAATGAAGTGAATCGGGGCTCAATACATTCGGTACTGTCATACGTTCTTGTACTTCGCATTTAAGTGCATGGGTGGGGAACGCAAGGGTGGCATTTACATTGGTGAGTAATTCGGTTTTCCCTATGGCAGTGGGTACCTTAAACAGATAAATGCCATCGTCTTGGGATAGGTTTAATACGTTATAGAATTTGGATTGAAAGGTTTGCTCTGCTTCTACGAGTGGAATTCTCTTAATGGGTTCAATAATCTCAATCCTTCCCCTTACCTCCACAACGGCGGAATACAAGTCATGTAAGTCCGCATCTTCAGGGTATGGAGAGAAAGTGTGAATTGGTTTTGCTGGGTATTGAACCTTTTTAAGATAGGTGATGATGTTGAAGTTGTTTTCTGTATACTGAGTGTTACCCTGGTCATTGAATCGTTGCATGGTTTCTTTCATCAATCGCTGTCCACCTCTTACATAGATAAGGTTGGTTGCTAGCCCAAAGAGTTGGTCGTGGTACAACCACTCCCCAGTTAAGAACGAATTCAGCACTTTAACCCGCTCTTGTGCTTTCTTCCAATCGATATTAGGTAAAACGCCCCCCATGATGGTTGTAGGGTGGGGGGTGATGAATTCTGGCGAAAAGTGATTATTTCTATTATAACTAGATAGAAATTTACCATTTTCTGCATTTAGACTAGGGAAATTCCGCTCTGGAATAAACCGGGTTCTTCCTTTGTCAGCCGTAATTGCGGCGATATAGGTTGCATCGATTAACTGCTGGTTTGGAGTGGGATTCGTATTTAATACCACCGCTTCTTTTCCCCCAAAGAAAATTCTACCTGAATTCTTACACGTGGTATCGGCATAGGGGACCATCTGCAGCAGTCCTTTATATATAAGGTCACGTTCTTGAATATCGGTTATGGGTTTCTCTGCAAATAATACCACGCGGTATTTTTGCATCTCTTTTGTGCTCGATAAAGTGGTGTACCAGATTTGTGGGGTGATACCATTTGCTTGGAGTGTGTGAATGGTTTCCTGGGGTGTTTTATCGCCGCCGTCGAAATCCAGCCCAAATACTTGGGTGCTTGTCCAGGTTTGATTGCTTATTGAATTGGAGTAGGTGCCGCCGTACCATGAATGTGAGTTGGGTGCAGAAACCATCTCCGCAAACTGATTGATCGTTATTCCCGTCGGTACGTTAATCCCCGCCACGTGACGGTTCATTTCATAGGAGTACTTCTTTGGTTTGCTTTCTACCCTCGCCGGGTTATAAGTAATGCTATACATTTTTGTCATACATCTTTTCCATATAAATATGCCGCCAAAAACTTTTTTTCGTTGGGGGATTGATTTTTTTGAAAAAATTATTTATCCTTTTCTAATGAGACAAACATATACTTATCCAAAACTTACAATACAAGGCCCTCATGAAGGCCTAAAAAGGTTCATAACGAATGAGTACTCAGAATTTAAAGATGAAAATGAATACATCAGAGTAATAACATGTGATTCCAGAAGAGTACAGGAATTGATTGATTTTGAGAGAAGGCGTTTTCAAATACAAGGGTATTTGGATTCATTCATTGGTAGAATTGATAAACAATACGTCATGTCAGTTTACGGAAATTGTGCGGTGTGTAAATGTGAGCACCCTCTTTGTGGACCTCCATATAATGAAGAGATCAAAACTATCGCGAGGGGTTATAACAAGATTGAATTTGCTTTGGTTAATAATCCAAATATTTATCAGTTGACAAATCAATGGAATGGGTACTTAGGATTAAGTTACCATGATTTAAAAATTGAATTTCAAGTTCACACGTCTTGCTCCCCGTTGCATCGTTTAAAAAAATCGCAGGTGATATGGAATCATGGTTGTATGGAAGATGATGATGACTATAATTTGGAGAAAGATATGGAAGACTTGCTTTTTGAAATGTCATTCTTTAATTAGGACAGTTAAAATGCCATTTATTTAAACTCAATTGACTCGGAGTTACATGAGCATGTGGATACATATCTGTAAATTTGAATTTATCGTTTATCCAAAATTGATAGTAGTTGCTGGATTACGGAATCGGATGTGGTTGATGAAAGTATCGCCGTACCACGTGTGCGAATATGGCGCTGATACCATTTCCGCAAATTGATTGATCTCGATCCTCGCCGTTACGTTAATCCCTGCCAAAAGGCAGTTCATTGCTTTCGAATACTTTTTTGGTTTGCTTCTTACAGTTTCTGAATTGTAGGTAATGTCATACGTTTTTTCTAATAAATATGACGCCAAAAACTTTTTTCGCTGGGGGGTTGATTTTTTCAAAAATCTTGTTTATAATTTATTTTGTCGAGAGACATAAAATAAAAAATTAATATAAGAATATGGCAAATGAACCATTTATTACCGTTTTGATTAAGGGTAATGCAGATCAAGTAAATCAAATTAAAGACGCTTTAATTAGCATAAACGAGGAAGGTGAACAAATCACAAACTATTCGACTTTACTTCCTATTCCTGAAAATGAAGAGTTGCTTCCTGATATCACCCTGGAACAGGCCCAAAAAATGTTCGGTAGTGCAGCCGTTCTATTGGATTCCAGGAAAAAATATTGGATTAGAATAAATTGGGGAGAGGATGATGGTAATTGGATTTCGAATGTTGAAGAATCTATGGGTTTTTTGATGTTAGAATACAGGGTGCGTTATTCTACCCCGATTGCATTCTACAGAAATCTTTCACAGAAGTTCCCCGAACTATTTTTTTATGTTGGAGATTATGATATCCTAAGGACAACATGCATTGCCTATGCGGGTAGTAACGGCTTGATGTATCCCCTTGAAATAGGGGGAATCTACATGGACAAAGACGGTAGGCCCGTATACGTTGGTGATCAGAATCAATTGTTTTATCTTGTGAATGATCAATTTGTACCCAGAGACAAGTTTTATGGATATAATCACTGGCACCCATTTAATTTCATCATACGTCATTTGATAAGAGATTTTCAGCCAGGTTGGAATACTACGGTGTTACCTAAAGAACCTTCGGCAGCAAATGTGATTTCATTTGATGAAGATGATGGCCTTCCTTTTTGAAGAGTTCCAATTATCTAAAATTTTCCAGAAAATTTTCGCACGTGGCATCGAGTATTGCTTGGCAATGAGGTTTTTGGTCAATTTTAAGGCGGGATTCCGCTGCAGGAAATCCTGCAGCTCCTTCCTGCCGGCAGGTATCTCGATATCCGCAAACAGAATTTGTATAATAATTTGGAATATACGGAAGTTTAATTTACCTTTGTACTCGAAATGAAAAAGTCTGCTAACAGCCCTAATCTAAAAAGTGTGTTTGCGAATGTCGTTGAGACGCGTGAAAGGAAGGCGTTATACGACACGTTCATAATTGACAGCGTAACCTCCACATCCGAAGTTGATACTGATGTCACTAAAGAGTTTAGGGGTTCTTTTAATAAGTGGATTGGGGAATATGATCAAATCGCTCATCAGTTTGGTTTTATTGAGACGCTGCAGCGTTTACGAAATCTTGAGATTGCTATTCTTATGTACAGATCAATGGTTTCCCCTACTATTACCATAGGGGAAATGAAGCTCAATAGGCACGGCAGCGAGAAAAGTTACGCCTTCGTTCGCGCTCCTTTCTTTGCTCCAGACAATGTAAAAAATGAAATTCGAGTATACATGGGCACCATAGAAGAATTAAAAAAACCAATCGAAGAACTTCGTCGGGATTCCAAATTTTTAGATGAATGTGAACAGCTGGTTATAAAGGCGATGAAAGAAAGACTAACGGAACATTTAAAAAGGATGACGAAATAGAGGGGTATTTTTTTGACCAATCCGTTTAAAAATACATAAGCGTGACAAAATATAAAAGATATACTTTGATAAAACTTAAAACAAATTATAATGAAAAAATCAATACAAATCGGACTTCTTCTTCTGAATGATGGGGAGGTCAAATCAAAACATCGAATAAGTCAGTCGTTGCCTGGAATTCGTTCAATTTCTCCAAATCAAAAGAAGAATTCGAGATATGAAATTAGTACAACCCTTCGAAAATGGCGAGAGGAGAATTTTCAAATACAATCCGTTGAAGAGTTCGCCGGACATTGCTTAAAAGTGGGGTTAGATCAAGACCGCTGGGATAGACTGAAATCACATGAAAATCCACATTGCCTGTTACTAATGCCCAAAATCGGAGGAGACCCGCATTTGGTGGTGGTAAATGAAAAGGAATGGATAAAAAATATGGGAGAAGAACTAGATGAATTTGATATTTTAATGGTAGCCAAAAACGATTCTGATTTACCATCCCAAGTCCTACAACCTGAAGTGGACACCTTGGAAATTAAATCCCCTTTTTCTGCGGCTCAGATGGAATTGCTCAAAAGGACCCGAGAGATCAAAGAATCGATGAACAGTATCCTAACTGGGACACTAACGGGTAACGGAAATTATCGCCACCTCATTCTTAGTGGCCCTGCAGGCCTAGGGAAAACGCACCTCATCCGTACTTTCTTTGAGATGCATACTGTTCCGAATGTCAGAATCACAGGTGCAGTCTCTCGTTTTTCATTGGGAATAAGACTGGCCGTCATAATGCGAAATCGAGACCCGAATGAAACCTTATTCATCCATATAGATGATGCTGATGTTGCTTTTAGAAATGAAGAAGGCTGCAACCTGCTCAAGCAAATGCTCTTTGACGATAAGGCATTCGTGTATGAAAAAAATATAGGACCGTTGCTTCTGAGTTTTCCAACTGAAGTGAGGGAAGCCGTGGAGAGTTTTCGCGCAGAGGGGAGTTTCGGGTTCAGAGTCCCGCTATCTAATGTGGTTTTCATAATAACAACCAACATTCCGTACCCTGCCGACACTGAAGTGCGGCGCCATTTAGGTCGCAATGGTCATTCTGGTATTTTGGTTCATCGCAACGCGATTCGAAGTCGTTGCAGATATCGTTCCCTTGATTTTAATAACGAGCAGCGTTGGGCCTGGATAGCGGATGCCTTCATGGAGAACGGCCAGTTTCGTGCAGACCAAAATTTTGTTATCAAGAATATGCTCGATTTCTTATGGGAGTACCGAGCGGTAGCGCAGGAACATACCATAAGAGCAGCAGAAATCATGCTAAAAATTGCGGAGGAAAAGCCAACCACATACATTAAAGAATGGAAAAACGAATTTTTATGGAATCTGAATTAATCGATTATCAAAAGGTTTTCAACCAAATAGAAGACCATCCATGCATGCAACGCTCGGATGAGCAACTCGCTGGCCAGGTAAAACTGAGTTGCTTATACCAGGATCGGTATCAAGGTAGCCAACCAGAATCGCTCAAAGAGTACAACCTCCCTGAACGCCGCAATTGTAAGATTTCACGCGAACAATCGCAGGAAATAAGACTCAAATATTCCCCTAACACCTACGGAAAAAAACGACTCGCCAAAGAATTTGGGGTTAGCAAGGCGGTCATAACAAGAATTTTAAACAATCAATCATGGAGAACAATCAAATTATAGGTATTAGCATCGACGAGCTGCAACGCATTATGAAGGGAGTAGTAAGAGGTGAAATTGAATCGCTACTTCAGACACCCGTGACGGGCTCAGGATTCTCAGAGGAACTCTGGGATCGAAAACAAGCGGCGAACTTTCTTGGAATTAGCGAGCAAACGCTAGTTAAACTGGTGCTAGAAGAGAGAATCATCGCACAGAAGAGTGGTCGCAAGTACCATTTTCTCAAGAGTAGTGTCATGAACTTCTTAAAGGGGAAATTAAACAACTAAATATGGGTGTGACATTCAATTTGGTCCGACCGAAGTCAAGGGTCAGTAGCATTCGCATCAAGGTGTCAGTAAGTGGTGCATCTATTTTTCTTTACCCCGGTAAGAGTATTGAAGTGGAACACTGGGATAACCGCAAGTGCTTCGTTAAATCCTACGCGGGTAAATCCATCACCACGCGCCTTGTACGTTCACTGAAGCAATTAGAGATGGACATATTGGACGCTGTTGACGAATATAAAAATGGTAATCCGCGTTTGACGTTTTTGGAATTACAGGAGCGATTAAATCTTCTAATTGACAATCCACGTACGAAATTTAATGTGACTACGCATAAGAGTGCCGGTTCGAAAGAATCATTACTTGAGTTTTTGGATTGTTTCATCAATGACTGCAAAACCGGGGTGAGGTTGAGCCCTAAGCGCCAGATAATAAAGCCATCGTCGCTTGCCACATATATTACTTCTCGGTCCTACATTAAGAAGTTCGAACAGCAAGCAAGTCGGCAATTATTTCTGACTGATTTCAATCAAAAGGATATTGATCAGATTAGTGACTTTCTCATCATCAATAGCGAGCTGGCAATGAACACCCATGCAAAAATCATGATGGACCTGTTACAGATTATTAAGTATGCGGTGCATTTAAAAAAATTGCCGTCATCACGATTAATCGAACTGAAATTTGATACGCGGCGCGAGGAGACGGATAGTATTTACCTCACCGAAGCTGAAATTCTAGAGATACTAGCCGTTCATGATTTTAAAGATGCTGTGGAAGAACATGTGCGTGATGTTTTTGTGATAGGGTGTTTTACGGCAATGCGTTTTTCCGACTATTCGACGTTGGATGTAAACTCCATTCGCAACAACCGTTTGGAGTTTGTGCAACAGAAAACGGGGGCTAAGGTGACCATCCCAATCCATCCTACAGTTCGTCAGATTCTGGAAAAGTATAATTACGCGCTCCCTGAGGTACCCCCTAATAATGAGTTCAACCGCATCATCAAATTGGTGGGTGAGCGATTGCCCTCACTTCATGTGCCATTTATTAAGCAAATCACCTATAAACGCGAACGCAAACAGGTGAAGATGATGAAATACGAATTCCTGCAAACCCATACGGCGCGCCGTTCCTTTTGCTCCAATGAGTATCTGCGTGGTACCGACCCTATGGTGATTATGGCTATGAGCGGACATAGTAGCCACAAGTCTTTTATGCGCTACATCAAAGTATCGAATGAGCAGTTTGCCGATAAGCTGGAACAGATTTGGGCGGACCGGAAACAGTAATTTTTGAGATGTAAATATGTCAAGAAAAGAAAACAAAGACCCTCAGTAGAGGATTTTTTAAGAACTAAAATCAAAACTAAAAATTAATAAAATGGAAAATTTACAAACAGAAGCACAACGACTAACTCAAGCAATCAAAAATTCTAATTATGATGAACTAATTCATATAGGTTCATTAGAAAATAATAATTATGAAATTAGAAGATATGATGAAGATGATGATATGTACTATTACAAGGATGTTGATTCAACAGAGGAGTTTTTGTGTTTTGTTGACAATGATTTAGTCCGATACAACGAGGTTATCGAAATATATGGCTACAAACCACTTAGGGATGAGAATGGAGATGAATATGGAAAAGGAGAAGAGGATTCTTATGAATATATTGATGTAATTGGTAAAAACGATGACATTGATGACCAATTAGGTGTGTACATTGAAACTTTTTATAGTATGGATGAAATTGAAGAACATTTTGAACGAAAACCAAAATTCCTCAATTACATCAAAACCAACTTGATGTCTTGGGTAAAAAAGTAAGGAACACACATTAACCCCCACCTAAAAATTGGGGGTTTTCAATTGCTGATAAAAATTGGTCGGGTTTCAAAAAGGGTAGTACCCCTATACTTAGCGGTGCACATTATATATACAGGGAGTTCTGATACCATTAGTGCTAAAAATCTAACGGCCCTCCCTCGCTTTCCTGGAAGTGGTTTTTCCTTCCTTTTTTCAATGACCATACGAGGTTGTGGGATTGTAAATCAATTTGTTTGGCAATGTCCTGTTTAGAATTTAGAAGAAGAAAATAACGTTCTTATTCCGGAATGACCCGGTTTTCTAGGATATTTGATGGTATCTCGAGTATTAAATCGAGAAATGTATTAAACGGGTTAGGACAATGCTTGGAGATATACATATAGTGATAATGGCCATAGGGTTTGGCGGGGTGTTACTTGGAATCCTGGGATGGTTGATTGAGACCATAGACACTAAATCCATTTCGAAATTGGAGGTGAATCAACTCGCGATACCCAAATCTAAATTCATCAACATGATTAACGACTGGTGTTATGCCAATATCAAATCGAACAACCCAAAGCCATCGATATCAGTTAGTTATTATAAGAACAAGAACATGGCCGGGGTGTACTATTCCTCGAACAACAGCATCATCGTGTTCGTCAATAACAGTCCTAAACTCATTGACATAGTGAATGTCGTTTGCCATGAGTATAATCATTCCATCCAAAGAACAAAGGGCTTCGACAAGTTGTACAATCGGTATACAGAGGAAAAAGGCTACTGGGATAACCCGTTCGAACGTAATTGCAGGGTAATAGCAGAGCGGTACCAATACCGGTGCCTTCAAGACCTTTTAACGCATAACCAGTTATTAGGCTGATCTACGCCAACCAAAGTCGCGTTCCTTCTTCGGATTAGCAAAATTCTCTTTCACCAGGTACTTATTTTCGGTTTTTATGCAGCCTGAGCAAATTAGAGCGGGGGTAGACTTCGTGAAACGATTTTTTTGATAGATTTTATCTGATGGTTTTCAGGTGATTCAATCATAAATTGTACAACAAAGTGCAATATAACGCCTTATTCGGTGTGTTTTATGTGGCGTACAGGTATATGTTTCAATAAAGTGCAATAAAAAGCTCTTTTAGTTGAAAATTGAAATTATTTCTCTATTTTTGCATTAAATAGAGCGTTATGAAGCACCTTGACGATTTGATTCAACAAATTAAAGAGCGAAGAGAAATCCTAAAGATTACGCAAGAGAGCTTGGCTGATCTATCAGGAGTTGGGCTCCGGACCATAAAACAACTGGAGGGAGGTAAAGGGAATCCCACCTTCAATACCCTACAAGAAATTGTGGATGTACTCGGATTGGAACTGGTTTTACAAGTTAAAAGACTCAATAAAGTATGAGAACAGGGCAAGTTTATTATAAAGACCAATTTGCAGGTATACTGAATCAACTAGATAACGGAAGTTTTGTTTTTCAATATGATGAACAGTGGTTTAATGACAGCAGCAAGCCATCTATAAGTTTGACCTTCCCGAAAAACAAAATGGAATTTCAATGGCCAACACTTTTTCCATTTTTTTTTAATTTGATTCCAGAAGGGGTAAACAAACGTTTGATATGTAGTAAAAAGCGAATAGACCTGGATGATTATTTCGGCATCTTGCTAGAGGTCGCAAGCGGTGATACGATTGGTGCGGTTAAAATTATTAAAATGAAATGATTGAGATGCAATTAAATAAATGTCCAGGAACTTTAGCTGCAGGCTTTACTACCTATAGTAGAACATGTATTAAGCGTGTCTTTAATGGAAGTAAGGTAAATCATATACTACCATATGATTCTTTACAGTCCAATCACAACAGTGAAGACTCATTTGAAGAGAATGCAACGCGTATGTCTATTTCAGGCGTACAGGAAAAGTTTTCAATCATTCAATTGAAAAATAAGATCCGATTAACTAAGGAAAGAGAGCAAGGTACACATATCTTAAAACCTATTTCAAGTGGTTCAAAAAACGCAGATCAAATGCCTGCGAATGAGCACCTGACCATGCAAATTGCCCAACAAGTTTTTGGCATTGAAACAGCAGAGAATGCTTTAATCTTTTTTGGAAATGACGACCCTGCATATATCACCAAGCGTTTTGACGTTTTACCAGGTGGTCTCAAATTGGCCCAAGAGGACTTTGCCTCTCTTGCCGGAAAGAGCCCTCAAACCCATGGGACAGATTATAAATACCTAGGTAGTTATTGGGATTTGTTTGAACTTATGCGGGAAAACTTACCAAGTTATAAGGTTGAATCGCTCAAACTATTTAAATTGTTGGTCTTCAACTACCTCTTTTCAAATGGAGATGCTCATTTGAAGAACTTTTCAATTATCGAAACGCCACAAGGCGATTTTAAATTAAGCCCAGCTTATGATCTGCTCAACAGCCGCATCCATATTGAGGACAAAGATTTTGCTTTAGATGAAGGTTTAATCCCAGCAAGAATGGGACAAGGCAATATTGCTAAGCAATTTCGATTGCTAGCGGATTATGCTGGGATTCCAGAAAAACAAACAAACGCCATAATGGCTTTGATGGTCTCAAAAACAGACCAGGTTACAAATTTGATTGGTGCATCCTTTCTTAAAGACAGGATTAAGCGAAGCTACCTCCAAGGGTATCAGTTGAAGCTTAAAAAGTTGCGTGAATGAAACAAAAATTAATGCAGATACACCATGATAATACATTTACTTCAACGAAATGAAGAATCAATGTCTTTATGTGGAATAGGGGCCAAAGTGTGACCAAACATTAGCAGAACATGGTTTACTTTTTCTAATTGTAGATTTCCTTTACCTTGCTCGATCTTCCTTATCACCGTGAGCGCAACACCGGCACGTTCTGCAAACTCCAATTGCGTGAGCCCAGCAAGTTTTCGTTTTTCTTTGAGAAAGGTCTTGAGCGATTTCATTATATGCTTTTGCAGTTATTATGGACAAATATATTGAAATACATATAAAAGTAGAGTAATAGAATTAATTATATGCAAATGCGTATACCGTAAATTTTGAAGAGCTGCAGATCTAATGGGTAGGCGACGTTACTAAAAAATGCACTATATAAGTGCAAAAAAATCTTTATTATGACTTGTTACAGTGCAAAAATTAGTATCTTTGTTCAAAGAAATTAAAAAATGGAAGCATTATTTGAATATTCAAATCGGCTAATAGCCGATGTAGATAGTAGGTTTACACGTTATTTGTACGATCAAATCAATTGGGATAGCAGACTCATTGGCCTAGTCGGACCACGAGGTGTAGGTAAAACAACTTTGGTTTTACAGCACATCAAAAATAATTTAGATCATGCCCATACTTTATATGTTACGGCTGAGGATTTTTATTTCGCAAAAAACCGTCTTTTAGATGCGGCATCTGACTTTGTTAAATTAGGAGGAACCCATTTAATTATTGACGAGATTCATAAATACCCAGATTGGTCTACCGAGCTCAAACTGATTTACGATTATCATCAAGATTTACAAGTTGTATTTACGGGGTCATCAGTATTAGATATAAAAAAGGGGAGTTCCGATTTGAGCCGAAGAGCAGTATTGTATTCCATGCAAGGCTTGTCATTTCGGGAATATTTACAATTGTTTCACCAGATAGCCATCCCAACGTTTACCTTGGATGAAATTCTATCCCATAAGGTAGCCACTCCCCAGTTAGCCCACCCTTTGCCTTTATTTTTTGATTATCTAAACAGAGGTTATTACCCTTTTGCATTAGAGCAAGATTTTGATCTAAAATTAATGCAGGTCATTAATCAAACTTTAGAAAGCGATATTCCGGCGTATGCCACAATGAATGTTTCTACGGGAAGAAAGTTAAAACAACTAATGGCAATAGTGGCAGAAAGTGTTCCGTTTAAACCCAATATGAGTAAAATATCAGAGATGCTGTCGATTAGTAGAAATAATATTGCAGATTATCTTATGTATATGGAAGAAGCGGGCATGGTGTCGCAATTGAGATTTGAAACGAAGGGTATTCGTGGCTTAGGTAAAGTAGATAAAGTGTATCTCGATAATACAAATTTGGTGTATGGCTTGGCACATGAAAATCCGAATAAGGGAAATATCAGAGAAACATTTTTTATGAATCAACTACGCGTTGCTTATCCCATTGTGTCTTCTGTGATTGCTGATTTTACCATTGATGGGTTCGATTTTGAAATTGGAGGTAAAAATAAAAGTGGCAAGCAGATCAAAACAGCTGCTAAGGGTTTTGTTGTGAAAGATGATATTGAAACCGGTTTTCTTAACACAATTCCTTTATGGCATTTTGGGTTATTATATTGATTTTTTGTGTCAGTGACAAGAATTTATTGCCATAATATTTCTTTAATAGCGCAGTTACGGGACAGATTCTGAGCTGAAATCTAATTAAAAGAACAATTGTAGCTCATTCAATTCGATAATGCGGCTCAAATATTCACGTTTTTGAGCCACAATAGTCATATTAATTGGACTGGGAAGGAATTAATTATGTTGTAAATTCCGAAAAGTAAAATATATTTTTACATAAAATGCAAAAATTTAATAATTAATTCGGATAAATTCCGAATTGTTTCACTATATTTGACAAATGGATTACAGAATGGATTTGTCACAGTATAGCGATCAGCCTATTAGCACCCAAGTACTTCTTGGATTGCTAAAGGGGTATAGTCGACCGTATGACAAAATCATGGAAATGGTCAATCAAGGAATTCTCGTTCAACTGAGAAGGGGACTATATATGACATCTCCTTTGGTAAGTAAAATAACACCTGAGCCATTTTTAATCGCAAATCATCTTTACGGACCCAGTTACATTTCATTAGATTCAGCCTTGTTTCATTGGGGATTGATTCCTGAGCGAGTTTTTGAGATTTCTTGCGTGACTCCGAAAATATCAAAAAAATTCATGGTTCAAAATGCAGTCTATAGCTATACGCATTTACCAATAGCCTATTATCCAGTGGGTATTCAATCAATATCCTTGACTAAAACACAGACGGTTTTAATTGCTAGTCCCGAAAAAGCGCTCTGCGACAAGGTGATTACAACGGCAGGCATCAATCTTCGAAGTAAGCAACAAGCGATGGCTTTTTTGGTCGAAGACTTGCGCATAGATAAAGATCAACTTCGTGAGTTTAACCTACGAGAGATGGTAAAGTGGTTACCTGTTTGTCCCAAAAAGAAGTCGATTCAGTGTACGATTGAAATGCTAGAGATGATTTCTTGATTTGGTTGCAAAATTGATGAACAGGAGCTTTTAGGTCTTATTTTGTTTCGTAACAAATAATAGTGTAAATTTGTTACGAAGAAAATATATTTAAAACATTGGAACTAACTGAAAAACAATTAATTGCAAGAATTAGAGCTCATGGAAGAGGTTTTGTTTTTACGGCAAAGCTCTTTTCTGGATTAACAGACGATTCAGCTAGCGTTAGAACAGCTTTAACTAGGTTAGTGCAAAAGAAGTCTATCCGAAGGCTAGCACA
>JAURMC010000007.1 GCA_030830895.1 Crocinitomicaceae bacterium
GCCGAAAATCCGGGCATTCCTTTTTCGATAATAAATGCGGTAATTCCTTTACTGTCCAATAACTCCCCCGTTCTTACAAGCACAACAGCTAAATCCCCAGAAAGCCCATGAGTGATCCAATTCTTGGAACCATTAATAATCCAGTCATTCCCCTTTTTTACCGCTGTTGACTTCATCCGCAAAGAATCAGAACCGGTATTTGGTTCTGTTAATCCCCATGCGCCAATAAATTCTCCGCAAGCAAGTTTGGGTAAAAACCGCTGTTTCTGTTCCTCATTACCATGATAATAAATGTGACCTGAACATAAGGAATTATGAGCTGCAACGCTAAGGCCTATTCCTCCACAGACTCTGCCAAGCTCCATAAGTGCAGTTGCATATTCTAAATAACTAAAGCCGGATCCTCCGTAAGATTCGGGAATGAAAATTCCCAGTAATCCCAATTCTCCCAGTCGCTTCATTGTTTCTATTGGAAAGTGCTCATCTCGATCCCAATCCATCATAAATGGCCTAATTTCTTTCTCTGCAAAATCTCGCACCATTTGGGCGATCATTTCTTGCATTTCGTTTTTTTTAAAATTCATGTTGATTGCTATGAAAGAATTAAATTAATATTTAACTAAGCTTGAAATCGGGGAAGCATAAGCGTCAAGGGGTGTTCTTCCTTTCAAGAATGACAACTCAACCAAAAAATTAAATCCCGCGACCACTCCATGGCATTTCGAGATTAATTCCGCAGCCGCAGCCGCGGATCCTCCAGTTGCTAATAAATCGTCATGTATTAATATCCGATCCCCAGATGCAATGGCGTCCGAGTGCATTTCAATAATTGCTGATCCATATTCTAATTCGTAGGCAAATGAAATTTTATCATACGGCAATTTACCTTGTTTTCGAATCATAATAAATGGAATTCCAAGGGCCATTGCTAGAGGATAACCAATTAAAAATCCTCGGCTTTCAATGCCCGCAATACCGTTTAAGTTTGAATGTTTGTATTGTGCTGCCAAAGCTTGAACAATTTCGTTAGATAAAATTGGATCTAACATAATGGGAGTAATGTCTTTGAACACAATCCCCTCTTTAGGGAAATTATTTACATCACGAATTGCCCCTTTAATTTTTTTCGATAATTCCATATTACAAAGATACGTATGGTTCTAACTTCTCAAAATCTTCCGTGTTAATTAAATGGGATTTTCTTAGTTCTTTGATGGATTTAAATCCGCCAAGTTGGGAGCGGATCTTTACAATTGAATTAGCTTGCCAACTATCTATGTATGGGTGAATTTTAAGCTCGTCTGCAGTTGCTTTATTGATAGAAATCTGGCGAATATTAGGTTTAGAAAAATCTAATCGAGCAACCAGAAGGGCATATATTTCCGGAGTCATCTTATAGACTTCAAGGAGTTGCTCTGGTTTTAAAAAACCTCCAAGTGATCGTTCATATTGCATAACCATTTTAGCCCAGTAAGGACCGATTCCCTTGATGTTAACCAATTGAATACTATCAATTGTTTCGATTGCATATTGATTTACGCGTTCGTGGAGTGTTCTATTAGGGAAGGGCCTAAACCGAAGTGTTTCTTTAGGGTTATCTGGAAAATATGTTGAATCTTTTATTCGTTCATATAGGGCATGGGGTATAACAAAAATCCGCTTTAAATCAGCATTCGATTTAAGTGGATATGCACAGAATTTTAATACCACCAATGCTTGTTTTTCTGTTAAACCAAGTGCCACCCATTGTGCTAGGGTGTATTCATTTGGGTTAAATTTAGTAGGTGGAGTATGATAGCGTGCCTTATAAAAAAACGTTGTTTTTTTTCTTTCATTCTTTTTGTAGTGCCTTATTTTTTTTATCGTGGTTATTTGTAAGGTAATGGGTTCTCCAGGATAAAGCGTTCTAACAATTCTTGGAGTTATTACTATGCAAAGTGCTAGAATGGACCAGATCAATAGGCCTTTACGTGTTTGTGGTGTAATGTTTGGTCGATTTATCATCGATCATGCTAAACGGCTAACTATATAACACTATTGCCTTGGTGGAAAAGTTTGTATAAATACAAAAGCAAGCCAATTAAATTGACTTAATTCAGTGATAATGGGGGTGCTACAGTAATGAAAAAAGACTAATTATTTCTTGTGGTCGTCTTTATCCGAAGGGATTGTTAGTATTTTATAGAAGAAATATCCTGTAACTAAGACGAAAACGCCTTGAGTGATTACCATCATTAATAAAGCTCCTGTACTCATGATTAATTCCTCCCTTCTTTTAATCGTTTCTTATATGCTACATAAACAAAATATGCAATCAACAGCCAAATCCCTAGTAAAAGGGCTCTCGATAAATTCTTAAACAATTTTGTTTTCGTTTCTTCTTTAACTAATTTATCCGCTTGTTCGGGATCATTTAAAAGTGACATGGTTTGCTTTTGCTTCTTGAGAAGAAAATAGGTAGAAATTGACAATTCTCTATTTGCATCTAATTCTTTGTCTGTGTAACTTTCCTCAAGGTATGCTGGTTTAAAATCTTCTTTTAAACGTAATAACGAATCCTGCTCAGCAAAAGATTTTTGGATAGCAACCTTATTATGATAGTATTCAATCTTTTCATTGGAAGCTTTATGAGATAATGTATCCCAAATAGCTGGAATACTATTAACAAGAACCCAACCCAACAAAACAGGTGTTACAAATTTAATTATGAATTTAAAGATGACAGGAACTTTGATATCCGCCCCATCTGTAATCTCATACCAACCTCTGTTAATTCCGAAAATCCAAGCAAATAAAACGGTTTCAACAAAAGCAAATATAACTAGTGATACCGTTCCTGCCCAGAAATCGTATTCGTCGAAGACACCATATCCAAAGAACAATACGGTAGGCAAACCCAATATAAGCACTACTGCTCCAAACATCCATGCAGAGGTAGTTTGCCTCCAATTGAACTCATCTTGAAGAAAGCCCATAACAGGTGTACCCATCGCAAGTGAGGAAGTAACTCCAGCGAAGAATAAGAGACCAAACCAAGCTACTCCGGCAACAAGACCAAGTATTCCTCCCCATTGTTCAAACAGGTATGGCAATGTTTTAAAACCAAGACCTAATCCACCTCCTTGACTGAGTAATTCCTTCAAACCATCAATTCCAAAGTAACCA
>JAURMC010000002.1 GCA_030830895.1 Crocinitomicaceae bacterium
AAGGAAGAGGTGGTGTTGTTGTCCCCTGCCTGTGCTAGTTTTGACTTGTTTAAAAACTATGAAGACCGGGGTAATCAGTTTAAAAAAGCTGTAAGAGGACTTTAATATGGAGAAGAGTAAAACTGACATCTATTCAACTCTTAAGGAGAATCGTCGGCAGACGCTAGCAAAAGCAGCGCTAACAAGCATCCAGCCACGAGGTAAATACCAGGGATTCGATGTTTTTACATGGCTTGATGCTCCGGTAGACAACTTGCTATCAACGTTTGAGTCGATGCCCTTTCCTGTTCATTGGATTTGTACTCTGGATTATTTTAATGTTGTTGTTGATTCAGAATATGCTAAATTTTCAAATGTAAAAGGAGTGTATTTACTTGGTAACAAATCCTCATCTCAAGTAATAAACGCTGATTGTCAAGGAGTAGAATCAGTTTCCATAGCTTTAAGTCACTCAGGGTTTACTGGTGGAAAAGGAATTATTTTATTAACGGGCTCAGGAACCCAAGGATTGGATGCAATCAATGAAATGGCTTTGATTTTAAAAACAATTCACGGGAAATGAAAGATTTATTTGTCAAATATCTAAAAGGTGATATGGTTGTTTGGGTGATCACGCTATTGCTTCTCGCCTTGTCAATTGTAACCGTTTACAGTTTTGTTCCAATCCTAGTTAAAATGGAGGGGGGTACCCCATTTCGTTACGTTTTTAAACACCTAATTTATATTATTCTTGGTTTTGCAAGTATTTATACTATTCACCGCATAGACTCGAAGTATATTGGTCAAATTGCCAAGTTTAGTTACTTTTTTGCCATAGCACTTTTGATATTTACATTCCTGTTCGGAAAGGAAATTAACGGTGCAGGAAGATGGGTTCAAATTCCGCTAATTGGATTAACATTTCAATCTTCCGATTTTGCGAAACTTGCCTTGTTTTTATATTTGTCTAAGTTACTTGTTCGTAAAAAAGATAAGTTAAACAATTGGAAGGAAGGAATTCTTCCTTTAATGGCCCCGATTGTAATCATTTGTGCACTTATTTTCAAAGACAATTTATCCACAGCATTATTGTTATTTATGCTTTCTATGGCTGTGCTTTTTATCGGACAAGTGCCGTTTTCAAAGCTTGCAACTATGGGGGTTGTTGGAGTCGGTTTATTGCTACTAACAATCGGGGTGCACTCTGCGTTACCAAGTTTAAATATACTTCCAAGATATGAAACATGGAAAAATAGGCTTACCAACAATATAAAAACAGATCAAAATGTACTTGAAAATGCACAGGCTTTGGATGCGAGAAGAGCTATTCATGCAGGATCTTGGTTTGGTACAGGTGTGGGTGATGGTAAGTTAAAAGAATATATTCCGGAGGCTTATGCAGATTTCTATTATGCCAGCTTTGTAGAAGAATTTGGAGCTGTTTCTGCAATTCTGTTAACCTTTCTGTATTTAGTTCTTTTGTATCGGATAATTCGCATCGCATTAAAATCCGATAACCTCTTTGAAACGTACGTGTCCATGGCTATTGGATTACATTTACTGGCTCAAGCAAGCATCAATATGCTTGTTTGCACGGGGGTGTTTCCAGTAACTGGTCAAAATATGCCCTTTTTAGCAATGGGGGGATCAGCTTTGATAATGGCGTGCGTTTCCATTGGAATTGTACAATCTTTTGCTGTAAAACAACAAATAAGTAAACCAATCAGCGAGGACTAAGGAATATGAAACGAGTCATCATTTCTGGGGGAGGAACGGGGGGGCATATTTTTCCGGCTCTTGCGATTGCAGAAGCTTTAAAGTCGGAGCATCCTGCAGTTGATATATTATTTGTAGGGGCACATGGAAAAATGGAGATGGAAAAAGTCCCACAAGCGGGTTACGCAATTAAAGGATTATACATCTCTGGCTTTAATCGAAAACAATTATTTAAAAATCTGTTTCTTCCGTTCAAGGTTTTACGAAGTTTGTACGCAGCGCGGGCTATCCTAAAATCTTTCAATCCAGAATTGGTAATAGGAGTAGGGGGCTATGCCAGTGGGCCTACCCTACAAGTCGCAAATTGGCTGAAGATACCGACATTGATTCAAGAACAGAATTCATTTCCAGGAAAAACCAACCTGATTTTAGCTAAAAAAGCTAAAGCGATTTGTGTCGCATATCCCCAAATGGAACGATTTTTCCCTAAAAAGCTGATTCATCTTACCGGGAACCCTGTTAGAAAAGATCTCATTCTTGGAACTCCTAATAAGCATGATGGCTATAGTTTTTATGGATTAGACCCCGCTTTAAAGACGGTTTTCATAATGGGGGGATCCTTGGGGGCAAAGTCTATAAATGATTCGGTCGTAAAGGAGTTAGCTCATTTAGTAAACGCTGATATTCAAATATTATGGCAATGCGGAAAAGGAAATTATGAGCAGCTAAAAGAATTAGCCCTATCAACAAATATTAAACTACTTGCCTTTATTGAAAGAATGGATTATGCATATGCAGTAGCAGATATTATTGTTTCTCGAGCAGGTGCCACGTCAATTTCTGAATTAACCCTCGTTGGAAAACCTTGTATTTTAGTACCATCACCAAATGTAACGGAAGACCATCAAACCAAGAATGCCATGGCATTATCCTCGGTAAATGCTGCAATCTTGGTATCTGATTCAAAAGTTTTGGATGCCCTCTGGCCAACTATTTATTCAACACTTAACGATCTAAATTCGATTTCTACGCTTTCTCAAAATATTAAATCACTAGCCCTGCCTCATGCTACAGATCATATTATTTCGATTTGTAATCAATTGTTAACCCATGAATCATAAAGATCAGATATTATTCTTTATTGGAATTGGTGGCATTGGAATGTCCGCTTTAGCAAGATATTATTTGTCTAAAGGTAACAAAGTATATGGCTATGATAAAGTAAGGAGTGATCTAACGGATTCTTTATCCAACCAAGGGGCAATTATAACATATGAAGATGAATGGCAAGCTCATTATGAAATTAATGTAGAGACTACGCTCGTAATATATACTCCCGCTATAAGTGAAGATAATCGTTGGTTAAACAATTTTAAACAGCGTGGATATAAAATACTTAAGCGGGCCCAAGCGTTAGGTGAAATTACCCGAAGCTCAAAAGGGCTTTGCGTTGCAGGAACGCATGGAAAATCGACTACATCCGCTATGCTGGCATTTTTACTTAATAACACATCACAAGGCTGTAGTGCTTTTTTAGGGGCAATTGCTACAAATTTTGAGAATAATGTAATAGTCAACCCCAATGCCCCATTTACCGTAATTGAGGCTGACGAATACGATCGATCTTTTTTGAATTTATCTCCCTATGCCTCTATAATTACTAACCTAGACCCAGACCATTTAGACATCTATGAATCTGAGGATAAATTTAAAGAGGGGTTTCGTCAATATGCCCTAAAAATAGATCCAAATGGGGTATTAATTTTAAAGGAAGGACTACATATAAATTCTTTGTGTAAAAAGAAAACGTATGCCTTAAATTCGGACAAGGCTGATTATACAGCTCGGAATTTGCGTGAAACCGTGAATGGTGCATGTTTTGATTTTTATACACCAACAAGCACTTACCATAACGTTTGTATTGGTATTAATGGGGGGCATAATATTGAAAACGCAATCGCTGCCTTGGCCATATGTGATCAAATCGGGGAATCGATGCACGATGCTATTAGTTCATTCCGAGATTTCAGAGGAATTAAACGTAGGTTTGAAAAAATATATACTGGAAAGAACGTCCAATACATTGATGATTATGCGCATCATCCAACGGAAATAAATCGACTTATTTCATCAGTTCGGTTAATGTTTCCGAATACACATCTTACGGGAATTTTTCAACCCCACTTATTTTCTAGAACACGCGATTTTGGTGATGCCTTTGCTCATGAATTAGCTCAGTTAGACACAGTTATTATTTTACCAATTTACCCAGCAAGGGAATTGCCAATACAAGGAATTGATTCCAGCTGGTTGTTCCAGAAAATTAAAAATCAGAATAAATATTTAATGAATCCGTCTGAATTACTTGAGTTCCTTCGCAATAATGCACGCGGAGTACTATTAACTATTGGTGCCGGAGATATAGACCGAATGGTACTTCCAATTAAAGAATTACTTATCGTTAATGACAGTGCCTTATGAAAAAATGGATTAAAATAACACTGCTCATTTCATTGGGTTTATTAGTATCTGTACTCTGGGTGATTGCCCGTAATGTTGAACAAAGGCGCCCTATGAATTCACCGAATATATTGGTTCATGTTGATGGCGCTGATGCGTTGTTGAATAAAACAGAACTGTATGACAGAATCCTTAAAGAACATTGGTTTATTCCCAACCAATCTAGCGAATCATTGGATGTTCGAAAGATTGAACAGGAAATTCTTAAATTGGAAGAAGTAAATAAAGTCAGAGTTTATAAGAATTTAGGAGGAAACTGGAAAATAGAGGTTTGGTTAAGAAAACCAATCGCTCGAATTTTCGCAAAAAACGGAAAATCTTACTACCTCGATTCTGAAGGCGTTACGATAACAAAATCTCACTTACATACTGCAAATCTACTACTGTTCTCAGGTGAAATTACTGAACCATTATTTCGTCAGGATGCAATAAAAATTATTAACAACGATTCATTGAAAAATATTCGAAAACTAGATGAAATCTATCGTATTTCAAATTATGTTTGTAACGATCCGATGTTGTGCGCCCTAATCGGTCAAGTTTATTTGGAACGAGACGGGGATTTTGTTTTGATACCATTGGTAGGAGACTATAAAATTGTATTTGGGACAGCCTATTCAGAGGAGCAAGTTAAAGACAAATTTACTCGACTTAAGATTTTTTACAAGGAAGGCCTGCCTTATGAGGGTTGGAATAAATATTCGGAAATTAATTTAATGTATGATGGACAAATCGTTTGCCGAAAAAGGAACAAAATTGAATAATAAAGGCCCAAAAGTAGTGGTTGGATTGGATATAGGCACTACTAAAATCGCATGTTTTGTTGGGGTAAAAAATGAACATGATAAAATTGAAATCATCTCCATGGGCAAAAGTGAATCCCTTGGTGTTATGCGAGGTGTAGTTTCGAATATTGAAAAGACAGTTCAATCCATAACCCAAGCTGTCTCTTTAGCACAAGAACGAGTTTCGGGTAACTTAAAAATTAATAATGTGTATGTCGGGATTGCTGGACAACATATTAAAAGTATTCAAACAAGGGGAATTCATACTCGCAAGAATGTCCTAGGAGAAATTTCTCAAAAAGATATTGACGCACTCATTGATGACATGTATGCCATGGTAATGACCCCTGGAGAAGAAATTATTACTGTATTGCCACAAGAGTATATTGTAGATAATGAACAAGGTATTAAAGATCCAGTAGGAATGACCGGCGTTCGTTTGGAGGCAAATTTTCACATAATAACAGGGCATGTTTCTAATGTTACGAACATTAGAACTTGTGTTGAACGTTCTGAATTAAGCATTAGTGCTATCGAACTCGAGCCCATTGCTTCGGCACATGCCGTATTAAGCGATGAAGAAAAAGAAGCAGGTGTTGTGCTTGTAGATATCGGTGGAGGCACCACGGATGTAGCAATCTTTTATGATGGAGTAATACGTCATACGGCCGTAATACCGTTCGGAGGAAATGTGATTACTGAAGATATCCGAATGGGGTGTAGAATTATGCAAAAGCAAGCAGAACAGTTGAAAGTAAGATTTGGAAGCGCACTGGTTAGTGAAAGTAAAGATCACGAAGTGGTTTGTATTCCAGGCTTAAAAGGAAGAGATCCAAAAGAGATTCGCTTATCCACGCTAGCAGGTATTATCCAAGCTAGAATGGAAGAAATTATTGAATTGGTTCGGGTTGAAATCCGTAATTCTGGCTTTGAAAAGAAAATTATAGGTGGAATTGTAGTAACTGGGGGAGGTTCCCAATTAAAGCATTTACCTCAATTGTTTGAATATATTACCGGACTTGATACAAGGGTCGGGTATCCAACGGAACATTTGGCAAATACTAATCAAATTGAGAACATTTCAAGCCCAATATATGCAACAGGTATTGGATTGGTGTTAGAAGGTTTTGAACGAGAGGAACGTGGCGATGCTGCTGATGTATCTTCAAACGATAGTGAAATTAGAGGTCACGCTGACCCTAGAAAAAAAGGAGCATTCTTTTCAAAAGTCCTTTCAAGAGAAAATCTGAAAAAATTGGAGAATTTCTTCATGAAAGATGAAGATTAATAACATGTTAAAAAAAATAAAATGAACGAAATTTTTGATATCCCAAAAGAAATGAATTCAATAATCAAAGTAATTGGTGTCGGTGGAGGAGGAAGCAATGCCGTGAATTTTATGTTTAATCAAGGCATTAAAGGGGTTGATTTTGTAGTATGCAATACCGATCGTCAAGCACTGGACATTTCGCCAGTCCCATTCAAAATTCAATTAGGAAAAACGCTTACGGAAGGCCGTGGCGCTGGCATGTTACCTGAAGTAGGAATGAATGCCGCTTTTGAAAATATTGAAGATTTGCGTGAGATTTTATCCAAAAATACTAAAATGGTTTTTGTTACTGCCGGAATGGGGGGTGGAACAGGTACCGGAGCAGCGCCAGTAATTGCTCAAGTTGCAAAGGAATTGGGTATATTAACTGTTGGCATTGTTACCCTTCCTTTTGATTTTGAAGGTAAAAAACGTAGATTACAAGCAGATGAAGGTCTTGAGCGATTGCGTCAAAATGTCGATACGTTGTTAGTGATTAATAATGAAAAGCTAAGAACTATTGGCAAAAGCTTAACCCTTTCAGAAGCTTTTCAAAAGGCGGATAATATTCTCACGGTTGCGGCAAAAGGAATCGCAGAAGTCATTGCTGATACCGGAGTTATCAATGTGGATTTTAATGATGTGAATACCGTACTCAGAGATAGTGGAAGAGCATTAATGGGAAGCGCAATGGCTAGTGGTGAGGGACGAGACATTGAAGCGGTAAAAGCAGCTATGAATTCTCCTTTGCTTAACGATCATGACATTCATGGTGCGAAATACGTACTTCTAAACATTACGTATGGTGACAATGAGGTATTAATGGATGAAATCATGAATATTACAGACTTTATTCAAGGTGCAGCCGGTGAAAGCGCCGAAGTGATTTGGGGACATGGCTATGATTCATCGCTTGGGGATAATTTATCCATTACGCTCGTGGCTACAGGATTTTCTTCACCGGAGGAATCAGACTATGTTCTACCAGAACGCAAAGTTATGGATTTGGATGAAGGGCAGAAAAAAGAAATTACCGTTCAAATGTCGTCACCATTTGAGTCAAATACCGTGACAGAAACGCTAAATAAAGACCCTTATCTTAAGACAGTTGAAGAATTAGACGCGGCACAATCTAATTGTTCAGAGGTCCAAGAGGACGCAACTTTTACAGAGGAAAATCCGATAAGAAAAGAAGTGAAATTTGATTTATTTGATGATGAATCAACAGAAGCAACTGAAACTAATGCGGAGTCATTAGAATGGGAAGTTCAACCTACCTTTGATTTCTCTTCAGAACCAATGGCCTCAGGTACTCCCGCTAATGAGCCTGAAAGTACCGTAGAACCAGGAGTGATACGTCATCAGCTGGAGGATGATAGTGAAGAAGCACCCAAAAACTATCGCATACAATCCACCGTATTACCGGAAGAAATTGCAAAACGGAACGAAGAGCGAGCAAATAAAATTCAAGAAATCACTTCACGAATACAAAATGCAGAAAGTATTGCTGAATATGAATCCCAACCCGCATATTTAAGGCGTAATGTGGAAATAACTTCTGAAAAACCGTCCCAAGAAAACAACATTAGCCGCTTCGGGTTGTCCAGTAGTTCAAATGGCGAGTCAGGTTTGAAAAATAATACATACTTGCACGATAACGTTGATTAACATGAGTATTGCTAGTACCATTAACGATCAAATTAAAGCCGCTATGTTGGCTAAAGATAAGGATCGCTTAGCCGCACTAAGAGATGTAAAATCAAAGATTTTATTGGAAGCAACTTCGGGAGGATCATCTGAGGTGAGTGATGAAGTAACGGTGAAGATTTGTTTGAAATTATACAAACAACGTATGGAAACATACGAATTGTATTTGGCTCAAGGTCGAGAAGATCTTGCAAGCGAAGAGCTGGTACAGGCCAAGGTTATAGAAGAATTCCTGCCACAACAATTATCGGAAGAGGAAATAAATGCTGAAATTAAAGCCGCAATTGCATTATTAAGTGTTACTGGTCCGCAAGATATGGGTAAATTAATGGGTTACCTATCCGCTAAATTATCTGGTAAAGCTGACGGTAAACTGATTGCAAACCTAGTGAAAGCAACATTAAGTTAGTCTTGTTTTTTTTTATCGATTCCTTTACTTTTGATACATGAAGGAAATCCCTGCATTTGCTGCTGAATTTGCTAATTGCATTCGTTTGTTACATCTGAAAGGGCATAGTCCTGCAACCTCGACAAATTATTCTTTTATCGATGATTTAGAGCAACTTTGGGTAACAAGATCCGGAATCGACAAATCTACATGTGTAGAGACGGATTTTATTTGCATCGACCGTCACGGTAAACCTCAAACACCCTTTGAACACATGATACCTTCTGCAGAAACGGGTATCCATTGCACCATATATGATATGTTTCCAAACACTAGGGTGATTTTACATAGTCATGATTTATATCCTGTTTTATTGGCACAAAAAAATACTTTAATTTTTGAGGGGTTTGAACTCCAAAAAGGGTTTCCTTCTGTTACTTCTCACGAGGGCAAGATTGAAATACCCGTGTTTCCAAATAGCCAAGACATGGATTCTTTTAAATCTTATTTGTGGAAACAGAAAGCAGATTTGAGATATCAAGTGTTTATGATTGAAAAGCATGGATTTTATACTTGGGGTTCAAGTCTTTTTGAGGCCAAGCGTATTTTGGAGACATTTAGCTACCTATGTAAAGCTGCGTGGTCTATATAACTAATTAATTTATTTATTATGGCAATACTTACGATACCCGATTTACATCAAGTCATTGATAATCCGAAAGAGATTGGTGCATTTCTTGCCAAACATGATGTGTTTTTTGACCAATGGACTTGCGAGGTAAAATTTTCGGATACCTCGACTCAAGAGGACGTGCTTTCTGCTTATGCTAACGACTTAAAACCTTTTATGGATCGAGGAGGCTACTTGACGGCAGATGTGATTTCTATTAATTCCTCGACCGAAAATTATGAATCTATTCGAGCAAAGTTTCTTGCAGAACACACGCACAGCGAGGATGAAATTCGCTTTTTTGTTGATGGACAAGGTTTTTTTTGGTTTAATTTAGAAAATGCTCCTGTTTTCAATGTGCTTTGTCAAAAAGGCGATTTAATTAGCGTACCTGCAGGCACAAAACATTGGTTCGATGCGGGAATTAGTAATCCTTTTGTTAAAGCAATTAGAATATTTATTGATCCATCTGGTTGGATACCTGAATATACTTATTCGGGTATTGAAAAACAC
The DNA here is from genome assembly GCA_030830895.1 of Crocinitomicaceae bacterium. GTDB lineage: Bacteria > Bacteroidota > Bacteroidia > Flavobacteriales_D > Crocinitomicaceae > UBA952. The sequence continues at coordinate 9,588 of JAURMC010000002.1, forward strand.
TATGAATAATGAAGTATTTAGACGGAATTCGTTGGATTCTAACAGATATTGAAGGGACAACAACTGAGGTTTCTTTTGTGAACGATACACTTTTCCCTTATTTCAGATTTCATATGAACGAATGGAAGGATGTAGATTCCATTGAAATGAATGCTGTGCTCTCACAAACAAAGGCATTAGTTCTAGAAGAGCTAGGTATTGACTTAAAAGGCAAGGACGAATTATTTGATAAATTGCTTCAATGGTCGCTGGAAGACCGTAAGGTTACGCCATTAAAAACATTCCAAGGATTGGTTTGGGAGGAAGGTTATAGGTCTGGTGAGTTAAAAGGACATGTTTACAACGATGTTAAGCCGTCTCTTGTTCGCTGGACAGATAGTGGAATCAAACTTTCGATATTTTCTAGTGGTTCCATTGCGGCCCAAAAACAACTTTTTGGTAATTCTTCGGAAGGCGATTTAACAAAATACTTTTCGGCTTACTTTGACACAACAACGGGAATGAAGCGGGATGTTCTAACTTATGAATTAATCTTACAACAATTGAATGCTTCTGCAAACAGTGTATTGTTTTTGTCTGATGTTCATCAAGAACTTGAGGCGGCCGATACCGCAGGCCTGTGCACAATACAGCTCGTTAGACCTGGTACTGAAGCGAATTGGAAAATATGTGTTGCTGATTTTAGCGAAATTCAATAAAAAAAGCCCCGCAATTGCAAGGCTTAAAACTATTGCATACTCCAAGTACTAATGCTGAATTAAAACTTTACGAGCACTAGAATTATTAATAGATATGAAGTAGATTCCTGAATCCATGGAATGAGTATTTATTTGTTGAATTCCACCTTGAATGGTCTCGTTAAATACAACACTACCGTCAATGGATACAATGGTAATAATTCCTTGTGTTCCTTCGTCTAGGGTTATGTTTATTTCTTGGCTTGCAGGATTCGGTTGTATACTAAATCCAATTTCATTCGTAGATTGAATACCTGCAGATTGATCAAAATTCATGCGGACCATTACCTGAGAGGTAGTATAGTACCAAGTTTGGTTTGTGTAATCTAAATAGAATACCGTTTGGGCTGGTGCACCTCCCGATGTTGCCACAACAAGGTCATTTGATGCGCCACCATCGCCATAAGAACCCATCATTACTAAGTAACTTTCACCTGCAGTTAAAGCTTGTGGCGTTTGTAATGCAAAGGTATGTTTCTGACCGAGATCAGCGGCGGTAATTACATAAGGCATCGACTCATCTACAAAGTCAAAATCTCCAGTACTTGGATTTACATAGTAAAGTTTTGCAAATACTTCAGCACCTTCAGCAGCCGTTGCATTGATTACACCATCGATACCATATAAGGTTGCAGTATTAAATATATCAAAGACAGGGCCCACTTCGAATCCTTGTCCTTCATTATAAATTCCTCCGATTATCACACCTTTGTCTCTCGCATAGATATAATCGTTCACTTCGATATCAATATCTGGTTGTGTATTGTTCGTTAAATCTAATTCGGGTTGACTTGATCCAACTCCGAATGAAACGGTATGTATAGCATTGTTAGCTGTTGGTGTAAAAGTAGTGGTACACCAAATTGTATCTAGCGTTCCCGAGGCTAATGCTGCCGGAGTAGATTGTCCTGAATACAAGGCGTTGATATTTGCCGTGAAAAGTGCATCGGAAATGTTTTGAACGCCAATATTTTGGACAATTCCACCGAAATTCACTGGCGCAACTTGATTGTTAGGAACTTGATAATAAGCAAGTCTTGATCCAAACGGACCATCGGTTCCCCACTGTAAATTTTGAAGTTTTAAATCGTATTCATCAGTTTCAACCAGCTTAATATCGTCAATCGCCCAATACCAACCCCAATTTCCTTGATAGTTCAATTGTATCATTACACTATCATTTCCTCCAGCAACAGCAGAAACATTAAGTGATGTGATTTCGGGATTTGCAGTGTTTTGAGCAGTTGGTTCGGTACCATCGGTGACCACAAAGTCAGTCCAAGTTGTTCCTCCATCATTGCTTAGGCGAACTATTCTAGTGTCAAGATAAGTACGATAAGAATTTTCGAACACTAAACTTACGTTTAGATAAGCACTACAATCAATCATTCCATTATAGGTCATGCTGGCATCTTGGGTACCGTTTTGTCCTTGAGCATCCGAATTTATAAATGCAAATCCGTTGTTAACCGTTGTAAATAATGCTGGGTTTAACGCAGTTACAGGAATGGTATCAGCAGCTGTAGTTATAACCCAATCTAGGAAAGGAACCGATGTGTTATTATAGCTCCATTCTGCGCTATTGGAAAAATCATTAGACCATATGGTAATACCTTTAGGTTGATTATTGTTTGATTTTTTTGTGACAGTTTCAAATTCGGCATACTTATTTTTCTTTCCAAGTTCAATGGAATGCTTTTGCGCAGAATATGTTCCTGTGGAAAAAACCAGAGCGAATAAAAAGTAGATGTTTTTCATAATGGGGTTGTAAAAATTTAAAGATAAAAAAAGAGGCCCGAAAGCCTCTTTTAAAAAACATAAAGATTAGACTAGTTTCTAACAATTAATTTTTTAGATGATTTGGTACCGTTTGTATAAACGTTTACCAAATACATTCCATTTCCGAATGCTGTAGTATTTACCTCAACGGATGTAGTGCCATTTAAAGAAGTTACAAGCGTATTATACACTTCTTTCCCTGTAACATCAACAATTGATATAGTAGCTTCTGCACCGGTTTTACTATTTAATGCAATGGTAGTATTTCCAGTTGCTGGATTAGGAGAAACGTTGAAGCTACTTAATAGAGAATTCTCATTTACTGAAGCGTTCGAGAAGTTCATACGTACCATAGGGGTAGAAGACGTATAATACCATGTATTATCTGTCAAATCCAAATAGAATGTAGTTAGTGCTTCAGACTGTCCACAAGTTCCAACGATTAAGTCATTTGTTGCACCTCCATCACCATTTGAACCGGCAACCACTAAATAAGGTTCACCTGCATTTAAAGTGAATGCACCACCTTGTAAAGGTAAAGTCAACAATGCATCAACATCATTTGCGCCTAGTGTATAAGGTGTAGATTCGTCAACGAATACGAAGTCACCCGTTTGAGCGTCAATGGAATATAATTTAACATACATTTCAGTACCGACATTTGCTCCTGGGTGAATATACACATCAATAGCGCTTATATCATCTGTCGCATACATATCAAAAATGTTACCAACCTCAAAACCAAATCCTTGGTTGTATGATCCACTTACTATATCGTCTAAGTCACGTGCGTAAATGTTCGGGTTAACTACGATTGTAGCGGCATCAGCAATCGTGTTGTCACCAGGCGTTGCATCAGTACTGTCAATTTGAACTCCCGCACTAACTGTAATGGTTGCATTAGCTGCAGCTGGAGTAAATGAAGAGGTACAGTTTGCTGTATCTGAAGAGAATGAAGGAATAAAGGTTGGCGCAGAAACACCAACATAAGCACCGGCTTGAACACCAAATGTAGCATTTTGGTTGACCATTCCGTTATTCGCGATTATACCTGAGAAATCAATCGCAGTAACTTGCGACGTAGGAATTTGGTAATATGGTAAACGAGAACCCCACGCACCGGTTGATCCCCAATATAATCCAGTTAATGCTACATCGTGATCGTCTGGCGTTGTGATTTTCACATCATCGATAGCCCAAAACCAGTCCCATTGACCTACATACTTGAAACCAATTCGAACACTGTCATGTCCTCCAATTTCAGCAGACATATTTACTTGTAATGCTTCAGGGTTTGAAGTGTTTGTATTTACTGCCATGTCACCGTTTACCTCGATTTCATTCCAATTTGCGCCACCGTCAATAGACCATAGCACAAAAGTAGATTCAGCATAGCGACGATGAGATTGCTCGAGTTTTAGTAAAACATTCGATTGTGAAGTCAAATCAATATCGGAATTGAAAACAATTGAAGCATTCTGCGTAGCGTTTCCACCAGCACCATCAGAATCGATGAATGCGAAACCGTTTGCCGCTGTAGTGTGAGCTGCAGGAGAAAGGGCTGTAACTGGAATTACGGTTACATCTGTTGTAATCGTCCAATCACCTGACGTGTGGGCAGGTGTCCCTTGAGGATCATTAGATGTAGTCCATTCCGCTGGGTTAGAAAAATCATTTTGCCAAAGAGTGATTCCTTTTTCTGGAGCATTCACAAATGGTTTCGCTTTTAATTCAAGCGGTGCAAATTTTTTGGTATTTAACGGCTTGGCAGTATTTTTTTGGGCAATCCCAATTAATCCAAACGCTAAGATCCCAAAAAAGCTTAAGTAAACTTTTTTCATGATTAAGATTTTAAGTTAAATGATACCTACAAAGCTAATAATTACTTAGTTAAATTCAAAATTAAACGCTAATTAGTTTTAATAAGAACGATTCATGATATATTCCGCTAGATTAATCAGGTTATAATTTGATTGAGGGCATTCCACTTTAGCGATAAAATCCATAGCATTGTTATGGTACCTACGCTGTGTTTTTGTGCAATATTCTAGAACGCCCGTATCTTTATAAAGATTTTTTATTCCAGATATTTTCTCTTGCTCTGAAGTATTAGTTAATCTGAAAAATTCGGCTTTGTTTGATTCGGATGCCATGGATTGAAAGGTGGTATACAATATGGTTTTTTTATCAAATAAAATATCACCCCCTACTTGTTTTCCGACCTTTTCAGCATCACCAAAGGCATCTAATATATCATCTTGAATTTGAAAAGCAATACCTAATTGTTCTCCAAAATGGTATAATGCATTGATGCTTGTATCGTTCCCTCCGCCCATGATTCCCCCAAACGCGCAAGCACATCCTAGCAGCACCGACGTTTTAAGACGTATCATTTCAATGTAATCAGATTCATTAACTGATGGTATGCGCTCAAAGTCCATATCCATTCGTTGCCCAATGCAGACTTCTATTGCTGTTTGATTCAGCATGCTGCTTAGCTTTTTAAATGTATTTGGTGGGTAGACAGATAATTCATGAAAAGCGTGTATCATAAGCACATCACCAGATAAAATAGCTATGTCCGGATTCCATTTTTCATGTACCGTAGGGAACCCTCTTCTAATTGGCGCTTTATCCATTATGTCATCGTGAATAAGGGTAAAGTTGTGAAACAACTCCAAAGCGGCTGCTCCGGCTAAAGCCTCATTCAATGACACATTAAATAATTCAGCACTTAAAATCGTAAATAATGGACGAATTCGTTTACCACCTATTGCTAAGAAATATTGAATTGGATCATATAAATTTTTTGGTTCAGTTGGGAAGTCCAATTTAGACAAGTATTGCTCTATTGCGGCAATACGTTCAGAATAATCAATCATTTGCGCTTAATCAAGTTTAGCAGGTAAGTGCCATATCCACTTTTAACAAGTGGTTCAGCGATTTGTTTGAGTTGTTTTTTATCTATGAATCCATTGCGGTAAGCGATTTCTTCAATGCATCCAATTTTTAGACCTTGGCGTTCTTCGATTACTTGAACAAATTGTCCGGCTTGCATAAGCGAACTAAATGTCCCCGTGTCTAACCAAGCGGTTCCATGATCCAATTTAGCTACTTTTAATTTTCCCTGCCGAAGATACGCAGCATTTATATCAGTTATTTCATATTCTCCACGGGCTGAAGGCCTTAGGTTTTTTGCGATTTCCACGACGGTATTATCGTAAAAATATAATCCAGGAACGGCATAATTTGATTTTGGGTTTTTAGGTTTCTCTTCGATAGAAATCGCTTGGTTTTCATTGTCAAATTCTACAACCCCGTATCTTTCTGGATCACTTACATGATAAGCAAACACCATACCGCCTTTGGGATTAACATTTTTACTTAAAAATGAGTCAAGCCCCTGACCATAAAATATATTATCTCCAAGTATCAGCGCTACTTTTTCTTTGTTTATAAACTTTTCTCCGATTACAAAGGCTTGAGCCAATCCGTTGGGGGCTTCTTGAGCGGCATATTCAAAGTAGCAACCAAGCCTTGAGCCATCGCCTAATAATTTTTCAAAATGAGGTAAGTCATGCGGTGTTGAAATTATTAGAATTTCCCGAATTCCAGCGCTCATCAAGGTACTTAGTGGATAGTAAATCATGGGCTTATCGTACACGGGCATTAGTTGCTTTGAAACCGCTAAAGTAAGAGGGTGAAGCCGTGTACCAGATCCGCCGGCTAAAATGATTCCTTTCATACGAAATTACTTTGATGGTTCAAAGATAGGGAAGTAGGCTGGTCAAACCAAACTACAGCCAACGAAACATATCATCGAACATGCGCTTTCCCCAAGGGGTGTTACCGTAATCTTTTTCTAATTTTTCACGTAGTTCTCTTAAGGTGAACACTTTGTTTTTACCAATTTCTACAGTTAATAAGTCTTGTTTGGGAGCAACGGAGAAATCCACTTTATCAGCAAAATATATGATTCCTCCATCTTCAGTCGCAATACCAAGGATTGTACCGGGTAATCCGCAGAATCCTTCCGGGCCAATTGAAGGAAGGATGTTTGGTGCGTACCATGCATAAATGCGGGTTGAATCATTTTTCTGGTAAATGGCCTTACGGCAACTAAATCCACAAATCGTGCGTTTACTATCCGTAATTTTCCAATCCCGGACGGGCAAGGAATCTTCAACAAATACAGAGGTTCCAAAGAATTGAAAAACGGTTAATTGCCTATTAGGATTTAAATATTGAAAATATTCATTTTTAGATGTTAACCATGCCATTTCATCTACTGCAGCGGGTGGCATGTATTTGAATACGGAAATGGTGTCGTTAAATACCAAGCTAAAACGATCGTTTTTAATTTTGTTGTCCTCATTCACAAAACGCTTCATGCGCTGATCGGTAAACCGTTTTTGCAGATTCGTCCTTCGGGTATAATAGATCGTTCCCTCAGAATAAAACTGTGCAAATCCGATGGATTCCAAACAAATAAAAATGCCTAGTATTGTTATTTTAATGCCATCCTTCAAAATCATCTTCTTTGGTTTTGCTTTTATTAAAACGTAAAGTTAATTTGAGTAAAAAGTAACGCGTAATTAAGCGGGTGTAATTGTCGGTAATAATGTTGCCATTCACTTGTCTTTGAAGATTCAAATTTTGATTTAGTAAATCATATCCGTTTATAGAAAACAACAGGTTTTCTGTTTTCAAAAACGACCTTTGAATTTCCGCATTTATCACAAATATGTTGCGATTAAACCCTGAGGCGCGTTGTGAGTTTATTGTATATTTTCCATTTGCAATAACTTTGAAATGCCAAGGAAGGGTCCATTTAATTTCAGCACTATACTCTTGTGTAGAATATGGGGTGTTTGAAGCCGCACTAAAGGTGCTTTTCGGGCTCGAATAAAAATAATTTTGAGTGAGCGATATTTCCAACGAATCAAATTTTAATTCAACATTAAGTCCACCTCCGACACTTGGATTAAGTGTAATGTTTTCAACGTTATTGATATAATTCGTCATTTTAACGTAATTACCATTAAAATTTGGCATTATTTCTAATTTGCGATTAAATAGAGGTAGGCCTAAACCAAAATAAGCATTAGAGAATAGATTTCCATCCACATTTTCTGTTTTTGAAATGGTGCGCCCAAGTGCATCGAAGTAGGTGTTGTTAGCGAAGGCATTGTTTGTTAAGGTCGCACTTAACCCGGTATATATATATCTTCCCGACAAGGCTTCCCAGCGGTTAAATTGAAAATTGAAGCTGTGTACATAATTTGGCTTCAACGCGGAGTTTCCAATTTGTATTCGGTTTGGATTGGAATTATCTTGAACCGGTTGAACATCATTTAAAGAAGGTTGTTCAGATCGAGTGAAATATTTAAATACCAAACGTGTACCCATCCCGGGTTTGTATGTATAGGTGAATCTTGGTAATAAACTATTAACATTTTGTAATATGCTTGAGTCTCCTATTACATTGTAGTTGTTTAGCTGAATATTCCTGATTCCTACTCCAGCGCTAAACCAATATTTAGCATTTTCATAGATAATCGATGCTGTGCCACGGTTTTGTAAACGCGTATTTTCAAATTGATTTGACAATGAATCTACTACTTGACTGTAAGAGCCGGCATACAATTCAAAGGTGTTCCTAGTTTGATACGAAGACCCTGTTTCAAGGAAATATTCGAATTGCAATCGCCATTTTGCAGAAATCGGCTCGCTGTAGGTAATCACCGAATAATTCAAGAAATTTCCGTTATTATTTGTCTTTTGCTGGTCGACGCTGTCAATAAATAACTGAAAGATGTTCTGAGTAAGTAAGGAACCAGACGTTGAGTTATCTGATTTGTTTAATATATATTTAACCTCAAGTTCTCTTCTTGGTTTATTAAACAGACGCATAAGTGTTGCCTCGACTCGCATATTAGATCCTTGTGAATTATTGTTGGTTTCAATATCCGAAGTAAATGTTGGTATTTTTGCTTCAGTAAGAAATTGATTGTTCGTAATGTTTTGTGTTTCAGCCATGTCAAAACTCACGGATGGTTTTATTTCAATACTAGTTAGCGAATCCAATTTGGCAAGAAAAGATAAATTCACTTTATGTGCGGTGTTTTTTGTAATATTTAAAATGGAATCTTTTGTAAAATAAGAAGTGTCTTGTAAAAAATACTGTGATAAACTACTTTGAGTGGCGTTAAGCAGGTTCTGATTAAAGCTGTAATTGAATCCGATTTTACCCCAATCTTTGATACGGTCATTAAAGTAAATCCCAGCTTTTGTGGTTTGGGGGATTCCTGTATTTGTGAGTTGTCCGCTTTGATTCCACATGGTCATCCCGCTAGATTCTCGTTCATTTTCTAGTCCAAATTTATTCATGTCTCCAAATCTGAAGTTGGAGCGCGGGGTATTAGAACTCAAAAAGAAAACAGAAAATTTCTGTTTTTTATCGAAGCGATTAAAGAGTAATTCGCTTTCATAAAATGGAAAGTTGGTTGTAGGATTGCCAATAATACCCCCATCTGAAGCAATAGACGCTTTCCCAAAATACCCTCGTTTTGCATCGGCTTTCAGCTTTAAATCCAACACTTGGATTTTCTCATCCATTCCCGAAGCATTGTCTTGTGCTTTCTTTTCATATACTTGAACTGATTCAACTCCTTTCGCAGCTAAGTTTTTTGTTGCAATAGTTGGATCCGAACCAAAAAACTCATCACCATCTACTAATACCTGACTTATTTCCCTGCCCTGAGAGGTTATTTGACCATTATCATCAATTTTAATCCCCGGTAGTTTTTTCAATAGATCTTCTACTACCGCATTTTCAGCAACTTTAAAACTGTCAGCAACATAAATCAAAGTGTCACCTTTGTAATATATCCTGTTTTTATTTCCCTGAACCACAACTTCGGCTAAGTTTTTAACTTTCACACCCATTCTAATAAAAGGTATTTCAATAGTAGGTTCAGCTGGGTCTCCAAATACATACAGCGTTTTTGCCTCGAATTGAGGGTGTTCAATTAATAAATAGAATGTATCCAAGGGAATATTGAATTTGAATTCCCCAGATGGATTGGTGCGATAGAAGTCAACCAGTATTGAGTCATTGAGCCGAACCAGTGAAACCACCGCTTTATTTAGTTTATTAACCCCAGATGAGTCGTTTACAACACCCGAAATTTGGATCTTTTGACCGATTGATACGAAAACATTAGAGAGAAGGATTATAAGGACAAATCCTATACGGGAGATATTATTTTTCATTGATGAGCTTAATGCCTGTTAACCCTTGGTACGAGAAATTGTTCATTTCCGTTACTTTGGTAAATTCAACGCGTAGTTTTTTATTTAGAAATTGGTCGTTATTTTTCACCATGGCTTCAGCTAAAGGAAAATTGTTATTATATGCTATTGCAGATTTTTGACCGGTTTTACCTTTTGTGCCTACTATTATGAACTTATATATATCGGTTTCAATATGGCCTTGATATCTTGTTTCATATGAACCTTTTTGGTTAATAATTTGAATCGCCTTTGTGGGGTCGAAACTAGTTTTTTTAGCACGTACCGCAATGGTTTGATTTAATTCATCTTCACTATTTGCTAATTTCGATGCCGTGTAGATTACTTTCTTATTGACCCCGAAATAAGAAAATATTTCACCAAAACCATTCTTATCTTTTTGATAATCATTAATTCGTTGTCGTGCAAAAAATAACTCCTTACCACTGAAGTAAAAGTCAGTTTTAATCATTTTGCCATCATTAGCGGATTCTTCCAAAATTAATTTAACCACATTTTTCTCGGATGTAAGTAAGGCCGTTACTACAGAGTGGTTCATTCCACCATCCTCATATTCTAGGCTTATTGCCCTGGTTAACCCTTTTTCACTATCAATTTCTCTAACTAATGAGTCGTAAGAGGCTTGATCAGAAAATGCAAGAGACTCGCTCGCTGCGTTTGGTGTTTCGGTGTCCTCTAAGGAAATACGCTTTTCAAATCCTGAGCAACTACTTAAAGATAACGCAATAATAAAAAGAAATAATGCTATTGTTCTCATTGGTCTACTCTAATAGAATTATTGCAAAGATAGAATAAACAATAAAGCAGAGAAGTAAATCAATTTACAGTATTTTTGTACCAACATGTTAATAGGTATTGATTTTGGACTTAAACGAACAGGAATAGCTATTACTGATTCTTTGATGCTCATTGCATCTCCTTTGTTAATGGTTCCTTCTGAAGATTTAATGTCTTGGATTAAAGCATATCATCTTAAAAACAAGTTATCTGGAGTGGTATTGGGTTTTCCCTTGTCTGTTGATGGAACGTATACACACCTCACTGAAAATGTGCTGCTTTTGAAATCCGCGATAGAAAAAGAATTGTCAGAAATTACGGTGTATTTACAAGACGAGCGTCATTCATCCCAACGTGCCGCTGAGGCAATACATCACTTCGGTAAAAAGAAACACGGAAAAAATAAAGGAATTGTAGACAAAGTAAGCGCGGCAATTATTTTACAAGATTACCTAAACGAACGTTCGACTTAAATCCAACTAATGTATCTTTATTACTCAATATGATATTACCAATAATTGCATATGGTGATCCACTACTAAAAAGGGATTCGGAAGAAATTACGGCAGAATACCCGTCGTTAAGCCTCTTGATTGAAAATATGTTCGAAACCATGTATCAAGCAAAAGGGGTGGGTTTGGCTGCACCTCAAGTGGGATTAAATATTAGGCTTTTTATTGTAGATGGAGCACCTTTTGCGAATGAAGAAGGCGAAGAACCTGATCCACGAGCTTTGGGAATGGAGACCTTTAAAAAAGTGTTTATTAATCCTATTATTGAAGAAGAAAGTGGAGAGCTTTGGGCATTTCAAGAGGGCTGTCTTTCCATTCCAAAACTTCGAGAAAACGTCCATCGAAAATCAGAGATCTTAATCAGTTATTACGATGAAAAATGGGTTTTTCACGAAGAACGATTTTCTGGATATGCAGCACGAATCATTCAGCATGAATACGACCATATCGAGGGAATTTTATTTACCGACCGACTCAATCCACTTAAGAAAAAGCTGGTTCAAAAAAAATTAAAGCAAATTTCAGATGGATTAGTTACTACCGATTACAAATTAAAATTCTACAAATTAAAACGATGAGATCCTTAGCATGTTTCGTTTCTTCACTTTTTCTATGTGTTTTACTTTCGTGTAATGAAAGTAATACCTCAACCCCCAAACCCAGGCCTATAGACAAAGAATCTTTGCGAGCTTCTATCAAGGAAATGGAAGACTCTTTAAGCAAATCATCGAAATTTTCCTCCAATGGCGCGGCAGTTAACCTAAGCCAGTTAGAATTAATTAATCGCCTGACAGGGTATTATCGCAATTATCCAGAAGACTCATATTCTGCGGATTGCTTATTCAAAGTACAGATGCTTTATTCGGGGTTAAATGCACACCGAAAAAGTATTGCATATGGAGATACCATTTTAATGAAATTCCCTTTTTATAAAAACAAACATTTGGTAATAGAAAGTAATGTGGCTTCTTTGGATATGTTTTTAGAGCCTCGTGATACGGCAATGATCAGAAAGTATTATAACATGTTGCTATCAGACCATGAGTATCCGAAATTCAAAAAGTCAGAGATTACACGCAGACTTAGGTTTATTCACTTATCAATATTAGATTATGCCAATCTGCAGCAAAATCGAAATCTTAAAAAATAGGCTGTTAATGATGTGTTAATTTTTTTTCAAATGCCGTACATTAGGGTTATCTTTGATTCAGAAATTTAAACACAAGTACTATGAAAAAATTATTGTTTACGCTCAGTGTTATTTTTGCCTTTTCGGCATTAAACGCACAAACCACTATTGAAAAGGGTCCAAAAATCACTTTTTCAAAAGAAGTTCATGATTATGGGAATATTAAATATGATGGAGATCCAAATTGTTCATTTGAATTTACAAATACGGGGGATGAGCCTTTGATTATTTCAAATGCCAAAGGATCTTGTGGTTGTACTGTTCCTGAATGGCCGAAAGAACCAATTGCTCCGGGAGCAAAAGGAACAATTAAAGTGAAATATGACACAAAACGTTCTGGTCCGATTAACAAAAGCGTTACCATTTCGTCCAATGCGGTAAATGAACCAGAAAAAGTAATTCGAATTAAAGGTGAAGTTGGACCGGCTCCTGAATCTGGAGTTCCTGTGAATAACAGCGGTGCGCCAACAAACAACTAAGATAAAATCTTGTATTGAAAGGCTCCTTCGGGAGCCTTTTTTGTTTTATTAGATCCAAGACTTCGTATTCGGTATAGGGGCTTCGAGGGTGATTTTTTCTTTCGTTATCGGATGATTAAATTCCAACTTGGCTGCATGCAAAGAAATAGATCCATCCTCATTAGAACGCTTAGCTCCGTATTTTAAATCACCACGAAGCGGGTGGCCAATATAGCCTAATTGACAACGAATTTGATGGTGCCTTCCGGTTTCAAGGTTTACTTCAATGAGGGTATATGAATCAAATTGTTTAATGGGCTTAAAGCTCAACTTTGCTTCTTTTCCTTTCCCTGGTTCTACAACAAAACTTTTATTTTTCGACTCATTTTTTTTTAAATCATGCTTTAGGTTTTGTTCCTTGCTAACGGTGCCGTGAACTAAGGCTATATATGACTTATCCGTTTTTTTTTCTCTAAATTGAGCGTTCATACGCTCTAGGGCTTTACTCGTTTTTGCGAACAAAACTATGCCACTTGTTGGACGGTCCAAGCGATGTATTATACCGCAAAATACATTGCCAGGTTTTTTATATTTAACTTTTAAAAATGCTTTGATTTCATCGGCAAGACTCGCATCTCCAGTTTTATCTCCCTGCACCAGCTGACCTGCCCGTTTGTTAATCCCAATCAAATGATTGTCTTCAAATACAATTTGTTCGGGACTAAATGAATTCATTTGGTCAATTACTTGGTTGCAGCTTGGATTTGCTTGTTACGAATCCATGAAACGATGCTCATTATAATAAAGAACACAATGGTCCATGTGAGCCAGGTGGGAAACTTCCCTAATCCATCGCCTTGGGCATAGGAATGCAATCCTACCAACATAAAGTTCACACCGAAATAAGTGAAAATAATCGCTGAATACCCCCAAAAAGAGGCCAGATTAAAAGCAAACTTACTCTTTAATCCTGGGATAAAACGAAAATGTAAAATGATGGCATATACAAGTATTGAAACTAATGCCCAAGTTTCCTTCGGGTCCCAGCCCCAATATCTACCCCAACTTTCATTAGCCCAAACACCCCCTAAAAACGTTCCAATGGTCAACATAAATACACCAATTGTCATTGTCATTTCACTTACTGCCGTTATTTGCCCGATTTGATTTTGGACGTTAAGTGAATTCTTTTTGGTTTGAAACAAATAAAAACTCAAGTTTAGTAAACCAAGTACAAATGATAATCCCAAAAACCCATAACTACCTGTAATTATTGCTACATGGATCATCAACCAATAAGATTTTAATACGGGCACAAGTGGAGTTATTTCGGGATCAAGAAGGTTTAATTCAGAAACGAATAACATCATGGCTGATAAAATTAATGCCATTGGCATTACTACTTCTACTTTTTTTAAGAATACCCAGCCTGCAATTACTGTTACCCAGGCAATAAACACAATTGCTTCATAGCCATTACTCCATGGAGCATGTCCTGAAATATACCATCGAAAGCCTAATCCTGTTGCATGATACATGAATATTAGGGAGCCTAACCCTAAAAATATATTTCGAGTGATTCGTAGTACCTTTTTTCGTTTATCAGAAGGTGTTCCAAAAATTGAAGCAATGTACACAATAAGTAGGATTAAGCCGATAAGTAAATAGCTTCTATAAACAGATTTAAAAATTTGAAGCTTATTATATCGTATTTCAAACGCGACTTTACTTGGCGAGGGAACCACAGATTTACCCACAGATCGCTGGATTTGTTCCATTTTCCCCAACAGGAAGAGCGCATTAGAATAATTTTGATCTTGGGTTGCTTGGTCTAATGCGGCAAGATATTTTAAAGTAACAATGGAGCTAATAGAATCTTCCCCCATAATTTCCATACTCATAGGAACAAACCACTTATTATTTGAATCATTCTTTTTAGGGATAATCCGCATATATTGCCAACTAATAATTCCCTGGAATACCTCAAATCGTTCGGTGAGTTTAATGAGTTTTTTTTCAAATTCATCTTGAAATTTTTCCGCTTTAGCATGTGCTGCAGCATATTGAGGCTGGAATTTATATCGCCCATCCGCTTCGATGAGATCGTTAAAGGCACAGTATTTTTTTAAATGTAGTCGCTCACGGACTGCAGAAGGAACTAAAATCATTGGACGAGTCATCCAATATTTTCCGTACATGTGTAAACTTAAAATAGTTTGTACGGCGTTATAGGAATTAAATTTGGGCTCCCCGTGAATCTTTCTGAGTAGTTGGTCACATAGCGTATGCATTGGGATAATCCTGCCGCCTTCATCTTGAACGAGTAAGGACGCGAGTTTTTCTGAATGTTTCGCATCGATCACACGATAAATTTTCGAATAGTCGGGTTGATTTCCATGTTGTGCTTGAACAGATAGTCCAATTAACAATAACATTATTGTGAGCGACTGTTTTTTAAGTTTTCCTAATTGGTCACTTAATGTTCGAAACCTTCCTTTTGGTGCAAATAACGAAAGAATCATTCCCAAGGCCATCAATAGGTAGCCTATATAAGTAATGTTGGTTCCCCATGCATCATGATTCACGCTCAGCCGAGTAGATTCCTCATTTTCTGGTGTTGCAGGATTATCTAAATCATAAGCGGATTGGAAAAATCTGTATCCGTCATAATCGGTCACGTGGTTCATGAATACGTGACGGTCACTTTTATAATTATTCCGAGGATCTATGATGCTCAAATAACTTTCAAATGAAGATGGAGATTCAGATCCGGGATATTTTGAAAGTTTAAAATCTTTACAAAATACACTAAAGGGAAGGGGACGTCTAACGGAACCATATTCAAGTTGAACAAGAAGCCCATTAATCTCAAAATATTCTGGGTCTGGGATGGCATTATGCCCGCCTTTTAGTACAATAGTTTTATTCATCTTTCCAGATGAAACATTCACCGTAAGGTAATCGGAACCTTGATTTTTCATTTTCGCTTTTATGCGTGTCTTATAGGCATGATAAAAAACATTTTTTAATACAAATTGATTGGTTCCTGATTGATATAAGGTTTTAAGGTTGGCGTCAATCCATATGTTTTTCGGAATGTAAGTGTAGGCTGAATCGGGAATTGGAGCCCCTGTTCTTCTCGCTTCTATCATCAATGTCATGGGGAGCATTCGTAGTTCAACCGAAGTTTTTAACTTGATTCTATCTCCATGTAATTTAAATGCAACGCCCTCTTTTGCCTCCGTACCATATGACAAAGGCAGGGATCCTGCTAATAACTTGTCTCCATTAGTCAGGTAGTTTGATTTCATTTGACCAATAACCACATCTAATACAGCCTCAGGTCTTTTTTTATCAAAAGCAATCGTATCTATGGCATTAGAAATAAAATCCTTGTAAGCAATAGCCAAGGTTTTTGAACCATGGTTAATTTCATGATTAAATGAATTATTCACCATGCTCCAATCCGACATCCAAGCGGGATACGCAAGTACTTTCGGTTCTTTTGGATCGCTGATAGAAACCAAAAGTTTAGGATCAGAGGTGTAAATATAATCAACGGCGGTTCCCTCTCGAATAACAGCTAATCCTTCATATCCTGTATATCGTGTGATTGCCGCACCAACCATGATAATTAGAAACGCTATGTGAAAACTTAATAGGGCAATTTTTTCACGCTGCCACATCTTATAATTAATGATGTTTACAATCATTGCAATGGAAAGATAGGCGAGGAGGGTTGTGAACCAAGGGGCATTGTAAATTAGTATTTTTGCCGCTTGTACTCCATGCACGGATTCAATAAAGGTAGCGATTCCAATGGCAATAAGGAACACAAATAAACCAAGTGCCACCAGACGCATTGAAAATACTATTTTTGTTATTCGTTCCATTGGATTTTATTTGTTACAAAAATACGCATTGCCGTGCGGATTGCCATCTTTTTCTAATATTTGTGTCATGAAAATCAGTATATTTTTCTTAAGCTTTTCGCTTTCATTTATGGGCTATGCTCAAGTTAATCCATTTGTCTGGCAACGCTCAAATTATCAACCAACCACTGGAGAGCTTTATGAATCTACTTTGAGGCAAGGTTATCTTAATGGACGCATGATACGAGTTTGGATTCCCAAAGAATATAAAAACACAAATAAACCATACGAAGTTGTTTATTTTCATGACGGCCAAATGCTTTTTGATTCGAGTTCAACTTGGAATCATCAGTCTTGGGATCTTGCCAATTCAGCGAGGAAATATCTCTCCAAAAAACATTGTATTTTGGTTGGAATTGACAACGATCCAGATAATCGATACGCTGAGTTTTTTCCTTCTCCTATTTATTCAGCCCTACCTGTGAGTGTTCAGCTTACTTTGCGTGATTCTTTGTGGAATGGATTGCCTAAGTTTGATGCATATGCTAATGCGCTCATCAAGGAAGTTTTCCCCCTAATTGAAACGCATTGGAACGTTTACCCCGGGGGTATGCATCGAATCATGGCGGGATCCAGTATGGGAGCAATAGCTTCATTGACATTTTTATTAACCAACCCTTCTGAGATTTCAGATATAGCATGCCTTTCAATTCATCTGCCCCTTATAAATTATTGGATTTTCGGTAACCGATATAAAGAGACTTTGGCAGCTGCTTTTAATGAATTTATTTTATTGAATTCAGTAAATCTGAAAAATAAGCGCATTTATATTGATCGAGGCGACCAATCTCTTGATGCGGCTTATGCGGCGTATTTTCCTGCATTTGAATCAGCATTAAATTCCTGCATTTCGGAAAATAAGGTAATCATAAAATTGATTTCTAATTCAGGCCATTCCGAGCGTGATTGGGCAGCGCGAATAGGCCCAATTTTAAAAACCATCATTAAATAGAAAGTCCCGCATGCGGGACTCTATGTAGACATCTCTTACTATCCGTATTCCGGGAAGCAAGAAACGAGGAAGCGTCCCACTTGAGGACGCTTTAAGTTCGAAATTAGTATTTCTTTCGGTTAGATTACCCCAATTTTCACAAATTTCTTTGACTTGTATTGAAGATAGGGGATCTTTTCAAACTTACATCATTCCGGGCATTCCGCCACCCATACCACCCATAGCGGCTGCAGGATTTGACTCTTCAGGTTGATCCGCAATTACGCATTCGGTAGTGAGTAACATTGAAGCAATTGAAGCTGAGTTTTCAATTGCGATTCGCGTTACTTTTGTTGGGTCAATAACACCGGCAGCATATAGTTTTTCGAATTTATCGGTTCGAGCATTGTATCCGAAATCATCTTTACCTTCACGTACTTTTTGAACAATGATTGCACCTTCTCCTCCTGAATTTGCAATGATTTGACGTAAGGGCTCTTCAGCAGCTCGTTTTACAATTGCAATTCCTGTTGCCTCATCTTCATTAGCACCTTTTAATTGATCTAAAGATGATATAGCACGGATAAGGGCAACGCCCCCACCGGGCACAATTCCTTCTTCAACCGCCGCACGAGTAGCTGCTAACGCATCATCTACCCGGTCTTTTTTCTCTTTCATTTCTACTTCGGTTGGGGCTCCTACATAAAGTACGGCAACACCACCTGCTAGTTTTGCTAAGCGTTCTTGAAGTTTTTCTCTATCATAATCAGAGGTCGTTGTTTCAATTTGGGCACGAATTTGAGTTACACGCGCTTTGATGTCTTCCTTACTACCTTTTCCATTCACAATGGTTGTATTGTCCTTGTCAATATCCACTTTGTGAGCCTGTCCAAGCATGTCCATCGTAACGTTTTCTAATGTCATTCCTCGTTCTTCAGAAATCACTTGACCACCAGTAAGAATGGCGATATCCTCTAACATAGCTTTACGGCGGTCTCCAAATCCCGGAGCTTTCACCGCTGCAACTTTTAATGATCCTCTTAACCGGTTAACAACTAATGTTCCTAGTGCTTCTCCATCTACATCCTCCGCGATGATTAACAATCCTTTACCGGCTTGAACTACAGGCTCAAGAATCGGTAGCAACTCCTTCATACTTGAAATCTTTTTTTCAGTTATTAGGATGAGCGGATTCTCCATTTCGGTTATCATTTTATCGGTGTTGGTAACAAAATAAGGAGATAAATACCCGCGATCAAACTGCATACCTTCTACAGTTTTCACCTCGGTTTCAGTTCCTTTTGCTTCTTCAACGGTAATTACCCCATCATTTCCCACTACTTTCATCGCTTGGGATATAAGTTTTCCTATTGTTTCATCATTGTTTGCTGAAATAGTTGCAATTTGTTCGATTTTAGAAGCGTCCTTTCCAACTTCTTTCGATAGATGCTTAAGATTTTTTACGACTTCTGACACAGCCTTATCGATTCCTCTTTTTAAATCCATCGGATTTGCTCCTGCAGCTACATTTTTAAGTCCTGCAGTAATAATTGCTTGAGCAAGTACTGTTGCCGTGGTTGTTCCATCCCCTGCAATATCTGCAGTTTTGGAAGCCACTTCTTTTACCATTTGAGCCCCCATGTTTTCCAACGGATCTTTTAGCTCGATTTCTTTCGCTACAGTGACACCGTCTTTTGTAATTTGTGGTGCGCCAAACTTCTTACCAATTACAACATTACGGCCTTTTGGACCTAAAGTAACTTTAACTGCATTTGCTAAGGCATCAACTCCTGCCTTTAATTTTTCCCTTGCTTCAATATCAAATAAAATATCTTTTGCCATTTTGAAATTTTTAATTTTTAGTTATTAATTTTTAGATTGATTACATTAAAACACACCGTAGATATCAGATTCCCGCATGATTAAATAAGTGTTAGTCCCAATTTTTATTTCTGTACCAGAATACTGACCATATAACACTTCATCACCGACACTAAGGGTCATCGGTTCATCTTTTTTACCTGTGCCTACCGCAACTACTTTGCCTTTTAGTGGTTTTTCCTTTGCGGTATCTGGGATGATAATACCACTCGCTGTTTTTTGCTCTGCTGGCGCCGGCTCTACCAGAACGCGATCCGCCAATGGTTTAAACTTTACTGACATAATTTATTTAATTTTAAGAATACATCTCATCTTCTCGAATTTCATACCATTGAGTGTAATTGAGACAAATTTTCCATGATTAAAAAAAAATGTCAGCATGTGCTGACATACTGACATTATTCTTACGTATCTTATCACTTCTAGTGGGAGTGTGTAGTTTTACCCTTATTGTGTTTGTCCTGCGGGTTGATTACTCTCACCTGATTTAGGTTGTGTTGTTTGGGTTGGTTGTTTAAGTTGCTGAGGTTTTGGCTGTTGCATTGTCATCACGATGCAACTTAATACGATGGTTGCAGCAAGGCCCCAAGTTAGCTTGTCAATAAACTCTGTTGTTTGTTTGACTCCTCCCAATTGAGCGGCGCTTCCAAAATCACTGCTTAGGCCACCGCCTTTTGGATTTTGGATAAAAACAACAAGGATTAGTAAAACAGCTGCAAGCGTAATAATTATTGAAAAAATGGTAGTTATCATATTAATGACTTTTAGCTAATTTTTTAATTTGGCTTGCAAAGTAACTCTTTTTTTCGGGAATAGCCAAAATTAATTGTTCATATATAGCTATTGCTTTGGTGTAATTTCCCTGAAGGACGAAGATTTTTGCTAATGTTTCACTAACCGGTACTTTTTCTGCATCCAAACTCTCTTTCGCTTTTTTCGCTGGTGAATAAAAGGAAGTTTTTTCTCGCTCAATTAGAATTTCATTCGGCTTTTTTGTCGGTTTTTCAGAGTCAAATTCGGTGCCCTTAAGCCACTCGGTAAATGATTTTGGAGAGTTATCTTGAGATTTTAATAATTCTTTCGATTGCCCAATTGGCTTTTCATCGGAAATATGGTTCGGTTGTTCAAATTCCTTGAGGTAACGTACTGCTGCAGCGCTTCCCTCAATCAAAGTTTCTAAGGGGTCTAAAGTGCTGTTAAAACTTGTTTTCTCGGTTTGTACTTCAGGTGTTTTTGATGATTGATTTGTTGCTGACGATTCGTTATGAACCTCTTCGTTTTCAAGAACCGGAGATTCGTGGGTTGTTTTTTCATGAATCTGGTGTAAAATAGCGTATAATTTGACGCGGTTACTGATGCGGAAAGCATGTTTAGGAATGGCTTGTGTTAGTCGAATATCTTCTGTCTGATGCAAGGCATGAAGGTAAGTTAATGAAAACAAACCCGCGTATGGGAATTCTTCAGAAATTGCCTGAAGTTGATCAATGTCTGAGGCTTTCAATGTCTCAGGATTAATACATAGGGTGTTAATATGTGATTTGCTCCAACTCACCAATTACTCATTAGTTTATTAATAACATCTTGAATGATCTGTTCATTGATTGTTGCTAATAACTGTGATTCCACGGAAGATAAATTAGTAGAGGCATCAAAATCTGCGAATCGGGTTATTGTTAATTTTTGTTCATCATTTTTCGGTAAGGTCGTAATAATTGTAAACTGAACGGTTACTGTTAGCCTATTCTTCGCGGCATTATCTCCGTTTTGAATAGCGATTGGATTTACTGAATATCCTGATATATCTCCAGAAAGCTGAACTTGTGCATCTTCGCTTTTAGTTGCAAGTCCTAATCGAGTATTATTTTGTATACCATCTCTTAAGGCCTCTGACAACAATGGTGTATAGTTTAAAGGGCAGGTTGCCGCATTATTTTGAAGGCTTTGCAAATAAAAAAACTCCCACTCTTCCGGCATGCCACCGGTATCTCTAAATCCAATTTTTGTCGGCCAACAACTCGTTAATGCCAGGAAAAGCAGGGAAATCAAAAAGAATTTCATTCTACTAAGTTATATTCTTTTATCTTTCGATATAAGGTTCGTTCAGAAATTCCCAATTCTAAGGCTGCATATTTTCGTTTTCCGCGATGTTTTTCCAGTGCTTTCAATATGAGTTCTTTCTCCCGTTCTTCTAGTGATAGCGATTCCTCGAATTCTTCGTGTAATACAAATGAGTCATCATTCTCAACAAATTCGTTATCAAGGGTTTCTATACCTGGCGCAAGGAGTCCTTTGGTTGGGGAAACTGCACCACCATAATCTTCATAAAGTTTGTCAATTACTGCATGTTGGTCTTGAGAAAGCTGTATGTTTCCGGATTGGCTTAATAACTCTACTACTAACTTTTTTAAATCGCTTAAATCTTTTTTCATATCGAATAAGAATTTATACATTAATTCTCTTTCCGAAATTGACTCTTGATTTGTTTCATTTACTAATGCTGGACTTTGATCTAAGGGTTTTGGGAGATAGCTTCGTAGCAATAGACCATCGATATTTCGTTCCGTTTCAATGATACTTATTTGCTCAACGGTATTTTTTAATTGACGAATATTTCCTGGCCAAGTATACTGGGACAGGGTTTCAATCCCGTCTGGTGTTAATCGAATCGCGGGCATTCTATATTTTTCTGCAAAATCGCTAGCAAATTTTCTAAACAATAAATGAATATCTTCTCCGCGCTCTTTCAATGATGGAAGTTGTATGGGAATCGCACTTAATCGATAAAATAAATCTTCTCTAAACTTCCCTTTGGTAATAGCACGTTGCATGTTCTCGTTAGTGGCCGCAACTACTCGTACATTCGTTTTTATTGGTTTTGACGCGCCAACTCGAAGAAATTCACCCGTTTCTAGCACCCTTAGTAGGCGTACTTGAGTTTGCATGGGTAATTCTGCCACTTCATCCAAAAAAATTGTCCCCCCGTTGGCCACCTCAAAATATCCCTGTCGACTTCCCGACGCTCCAGTAAATGAACCTTTTTCGTGACCAAATAATTCTGAATCTATCGTTCCATCAGGAATTGCACCGCAATTAACTGCAATGTACTCTTTGTGTTTCCTAGCGCTTAATTGATGAATTACTTGCGGGATAATTTCTTTTCCAGTTCCGCTTTCGCCGGTAACTAAAACTGATAAATCTGTTGGAGCTACTTGAGCGGCTACTTCTAAAGCACGGTTTAATGGAATCGCATTTCCTACAATTCCGAATCGTTGTTTGATTTGTTGAAGGTTCATGGATTTCAATTTAAGGAATCAATTCGCCAAATAATGTAGCAGAAGTACAACCGGTTATTCTAACATGAACATAAGTTCCTTTTTTAGCCCACTGTCGGTCAAAAACAACCATAGAATTCATTGAGTTGCGCCCGCAATATTGAAGTTCAGAACGCTTTGAAGGCCCCTCCACTAATATTTCATGAACTTCGCCAATTTGTTTTTCATTTGCCTGTAAACTGTGCGCAGTTTGTAATTCAATAATTTCTGTAAGACGTTTACTTTTCGTTTGTTCAGGAACATCGTCCTCAAATTTTCGTTCTGCAAGTGTTTTTGGCCGCTCAGAGTATTTGAACATATAAGCATAGTCAAATTTTACCTGATCCATTAAGCTTATAGTTGCTGCATGTTCTTCATCCGATTCGCCACAAAATCCGGATATTATGTCGGTTGAAATTGCACAGTTTGGAATGATGCGCCTAATTGCCTCGATGCGGTCTAAATACCACTCCCGGGAGTATCCTCGATTCATACGATACAATACGCTTGTACTCCCAGATTGAACCGGTAAATGAATGTAATTACAAACATTATGATTACCTGCAATTACTTCAAGTACTTCGTTGGTCATATCCTTTGGATGTGATGTACTAAATCTTACACGAAGATTGGGTGAAACATTTGCAACGGCCTGTAATAACTGAGCAAAATTCATTGGCGTTTCCGTTTCATTTTTAATTTCACCTTTCGAGCTTAAATTCCAGCGATAACTATCTACGTTTTGCCCTAACAACGTCACTTCCCTATATCCTTTATCAAATAAATCTTGGCATTCTAATATGATGGATTTTGGATCTCGTGATCGTTCCCTTCCTCGCGTGAAAGGAACCACACAAAAAGAACACATATTATCACACCCCCTCATGATTGTAACAAAGGCAGAAATTCCACCTTGATCTAAACGAACTGGGGCAATGTCTGCATAGGTTTCTTCTCTAGAGAGTAATACGTTCACTGCTTTCTGACCAGTTCCCACTTCGGTAATTAGATTTGGTAAGTCGCGATATGCGTCTGGTCCGGCTACAATGTCTACCAATTTTTCCTCGTCCAGTAAATTCTTTTTGAGGCGTTCTGCCATGCATCCTAGAATTCCAACTATTAATTCTGGATTTTGATGTTTGTGATGTTGGAATTCAGTTAAGCGGTTTCTTACCCGTTGCTCTGCATTCTCTCGAATGGAACAAGTGTTGATTAATACCAAATCTGCTTCGGCAATGTTTCGCGTGGTAGCATACCCATCTTGTGCCAGGATTGAAGCAACAACTTCGCTATCAGAGAAATTCATCTGACAACCATAGCTTTCCAAATATAATTTCTTCTGTGTAGTACTCAGGTCAATGGTATTCTGTAACAATACTTCGCCTTGACGGTCCTCTGTTAGGGGTTCATTGGATGTTTTATCATGCTGCATGGTACAAATTTACTACAATATAGCGCAGTGTCAAAATGTCATGTTTTATAATTTCGGCTGATTTAACAAAAAAATATCAACTACCTTAACCATAGGTTAAATATTTATTGTCAGAAATAATTAAAAAAAACAATCCGTGTATTGCATGGTTTTAGTTATAAATTTGTCCCAAATATTGAACCTTATGTCAAAAAACTTAGTAATCGTTGAGTCTCCTGCAAAGGCCAAAACAATTGAAGGATATTTAGGTGCAGATTTCATTGTAAAATCTAGCTTTGGACACATTAGAGATTTAGCTAAGAAAGGATTATCGGTGGAAATTGACAACGAATTTATACCTAATTATGAAGTGTCTGTTGATAAGAAGCCCTTGGTGGCTGAGCTCAAGAAATTAGCGAAAAATGCGGATTACATATGGCTTGCTACGGATGAGGACCGCGAAGGGGAGGCTATTTCGTGGCATTTATATGAAACACTTGGATTGAAACCTGAAAATACTCATCGGATTACATTCAATGAAATTACCAAAACCGCGGTTCAAAAGGCCATTGCAAATCCGCGAAAAATAGATCAAGATCTGGTAGATGCCCAACAAGCACGAAGAATTTTGGACCGAATTGTCGGATTCGAATTATCGCCTGTATTATGGAGAAAAGTTCGTCCAAGCTTATCCGCTGGGAGGGTGCAGTCTGTTGCTGTGAGGCTAATTACGGAGCGTGAGGCAGAGATACAGTCGTTTCTTGCCGACTCATTTTATAAAACGGTGGCTAATTTGAAATCACAAAATGGTTCGCTACAAGCAGAATTAGATCATAATTTTAAAGATGCAGGAGGAGTAGAGGAGTTTTTAAATGGGATGAAAGGAAAAAGGTTAACCGTTGATTCCATTGAAACTAAACCAACAAAAAGAACACCTTCTGCTCCGTTTACAACCTCTACCCTACAACAGGAGGCATCGCTAAAGTTAGGATTTTCGGTTTCTAGAACTATGTCTGTAGCTCAAAAGTTATATGAGGCAGGACACATTACCTACATGAGAACAGATTCTACCAATTTATCTGAATCCGCATTGAAAGGGGCTGCAGATGAAATCGTTGCGTCCTATGGTGTGCCTTATTCCAATCCTACAAAGTATTCTACCAAGTCCGCGACTGCCCAAGAAGCGCATGAAGCGATTAGACCATCAAATTTTGGTGCTGTACAGGTTTCGGATAATCGTGATGAACAAAAATTATACGACCTGATTCGAAAACGAACGTTGGCAAGTCAAATGGCCCATGCTAAACTTGAAAAAACCACAATTAAATTATCGGGTGCGCCAGACAACTTGGTTTTTACCGCGAAGGGAGAGGTCATTGTATTTGATGGATTTTTGAAGGTTTATGCGATAAGCAACATTGAAGAGGAAGAAGAGGAAGAAGGCATGTTACCCAAAGTAGAAAAAGGGGAACCTATCGAAGTGCTTGATGTATTGTCAACACAGCGATTTACACGAAGTCCTTCAAGGTATTCCGAGGCGAGTCTTGTTAAGAAAATGGAAGAGCTAGGAATTGGAAGACCATCAACCTATGCGCCGACAATTTCAACAATTCAAAAACGTGGATATGTTGCTAAGAACGAAAGTGATGGAATTCAACGTCACTATGTGCAGTTTCAGCTAAAGGCAAATGAACTTTCGAAGCTTAACAAAACAGAAATGGTAGGGGCCGATAAAAACAGATTGGTTCCTACAGATATAGGCACCCTTGTTACGAGTTTTCTTGAACAACAATTCGCTAAAATCATGGACTATCAATTTACAGCGCGTGTAGAAGAAGCCTTCGATGAAATTGCTCAGGGGAAAGTAAAATGGAATGAAATGTTAAAACTTTTTTATGCGCCATTTCACGCAACAGTTGAGGAAACCATGGAAACATCCGCTCGCGTTACCGGAGAAAGAGAATTAGGTGTGGATCCTAAATCGGGACGAAAAGTTATTGCTAGGATGGGTAAATTTGGAGCAATGATTCAAATTGGAGACGAACAAGTCGATGGCGAAAAACCAGTTTTTGCTTCCTTGATGAAAAGTCAATCCATAGCTACCGTATCGCTTGAAGATGCGTTGGATTTATTTAAATTACCCCGAATTGTTGGTGAATTAGATGGTGAGGTGGTGAAGGTGAATACTGGAAGGTTTGGCCCCTATGTTCAATTAGGAAAATTGTTTGTTTCAATTCCGAAAGATGAAGATTTAATGGAGTTGACCTATGAACGCGCGCTTGAGTTAATTCAAGAGAAAAAAACAAGCGCCGCCAACAATACCCTAGCATCTTTTGAGGAACGCCCTGATGTTTTAGTGTTAAATGGGAAGTACGGCCCTTATTTAAAAATCGGAAAGGAGAATTTTAAATTACCCAAAGAAACTGTACCCAGCACCCTAACTTTGGCGGAGTGCTTAAGTATCGCAGAAAACCAGCCTTCATCGAAAGCGAAGCGTTCATTCAAAGGAAAAAAATAGTAACTTAGACAAAAAAAGCAGCAATGAGTGGCAGTGTAAATAAGGTCATTTTGATAGGTAATTTAGGGAAAGATCCTGAGATACGCCACTTTGAAAATGGGGGTGTTTTGGCCTCTTTTCCAATTGCTACATCCGAATCTTACACAGATCGCCAAACGGGTGAGAAAAAAGAAAATACCGATTGGCATGATATCGTGCTGTGGAGAGGTCTAGCAGAAGTGGCAGAAAAATACCTTCATAAAGGAACAAAAATATATGTTGAAGGTAAATTGAAAAAACGTTCATATCAAGATCGTGAAGGAAATACCAGATATGTTACCGAAGTAGTTGGTGAGGAATTGACCATTTTGTCAAGGCCAGATAATGAGCCAAAGACAAATAATCCGTATCCAAAAGATTCGACATCTACAAAACCTTCAGATACCGCCGGATTTAGCGTACAACCCGAAGATGAAACTCCATTTTAATTTTCAGTATGCCTGACCCTTCCCCCATAAGGCCGATGTTGGCCCATATATCGTGGACAAATACGGAAACTATTTACACCTCCATTATCGTTTTATTGTTGATTTTGGCGGCAATAACTACAAGTTCGGAGTCCGCTTTTTTTTCATTAAATCCTAAAGAAAAAGACCGCCTAAAATCAGAAAATTCAAAGATTTCTGGGATTATTTTAGATTTATTGTCTCGGCCTCGTGAACTCATAGCGTTACTGTTGATTTCAATAAATTTTGTGAATGTGGGTATTGTAATTTTATCCACACTTATTCTCAATAAAATGATGACGGGTTACAGTGAAATTTCTAAACTTCTAGTAGAAATTTTTGGCATAACCCTGTTGATTTTAATCACAGGTGAAGTGATTCCAAAGATTTATGGCGCAAATAATGCTTCAAAAGTTACCAGGTTAATGGCCTTACCAATCGATGTCCTTCGCAGGACTCCTCCCATATCTTGGTTGAAGTCCCTGTTGGTTAACGGCACAAACTTTATTAGTAGAGTCGGTGGAAAAAAAATGCGGATTTCATCGGATGAATTGGAACAGGCTATCGCAATTACTACCGATGATAATTCCTCGTCTGATGAACAGAAGTTATTGGAAGGAATTGTAAACCTTGGAAAAACCGAAGCAGTGCAAATCATGACTGCGAGAATTGAGATGTCTTCTATACCAAATAATATTCCTTTTTCAAAAGTTATTGAGATTGTAAGAGAGTTAGGTTATTCTCGAATTCCGATACACCAAGAAAGCGCTGACAATGTAATTGGAATCCTCTATATTAAAGATCTCTTACCTCATTTGAAACAATCAGATGAATTTCAATGGTTAGATTTAATGCGTAAGCCATTTTTTGTTCCAGAAAATAAAAAAATTGATGATCTTTTGCAGGAATTTCGCAATATGAAAATGCACATGGCGGTAGTTGTTGACGAATATGGTGGTGCCAGCGGAATTGTAACTCTAGAAGATATTTTAGAAGAAATTGTAGGAGATATTACTGATGAATTTGACGATGATCATGTGGAATTTAAACGCATGGACGATGGAAGTTTGGCTTTTGAAGGCCGCACATCTTTGAAGGATTTCTATAAAATATTGGAAATTGAAGGAGATGAATTTGAACGCGTTAAAGGAGATTCAGAAACAATAGGAGGGTTTATTGTTGAGCAAGCTGGAAGAATATTAAAAAACAAGGAGTCTATCACACATAGTGATTTCAAGCTGGTGGTAATTGCCTCCGATAAACGCAGAATAAAATGGGTAAAAGTGCAAGAGCTGTAATACGAATGCTATTATTATTTTTTTTTATTCTAGAATCGTGTAATGAAAAAAAGCCTGTCCCAAAACCATATTGTTATTTAAGAACGGATTTCCCACAGCATTCCTATAACAAGTTTATAGCGAGAAATCCAATGTTTAAATATGAAATAGACCTTTCTAACTTGTATTCCTTGCGTCAAAACCTTGGAGATAGCAGATATGGATTCCAAGAATTTGATCTAGGCCCTTTAAATGGAACCATGCTTATTTATCTAAAAAAATTCAACACAAAAGATTCACTGAGTATTTTAATTAATACTGCTAACGATTTGGTAGATGAGCACAAAATAAAAGCAGATCGAATTGATTTTAATCAAATAATAGCGCCTGAAAAAAAAGTTTTTGGCACTTTTTTTACACTCAAAGGGAATGTGGCAACAAATTACCAATTCTACTTAACCGATTCAACTTCACGGTTCATTCGCGGAGAGATCTTATTGAATTGTCGACCGAATTATGACAGTCTTCGACCAACTTTGGATTATCTTAAAATAGATTTAGATCGAATGATGCAGAGTTTTCAATGGAAAAAGTAAACGTTGCATTTTTGTCTCTTGGTTCAAATTTAGGCGACCGAGAGTCTCAAATAACCCAGGCTATAGATGCCATGAGTGCGCACCAAATAACCCTTATTGCACTCTCTTCCTTTTATTATTCGGAACCATTGGGATTTGATTCTGAACATCATTTTTGTAATGCCTGTGCTAAGGTAACCACTACGCTGCAACCGTTCGTGTTGCTTGAACGCTTGAAGTGTATTGAACAGGATTTTGGACGTACCAAAAAATCAATCAATAAGAACTATGAAGATCGAGTTATTGATATCGACTTGATTTTCTATAATAACATGTCCTTAGAAAGTCCTCAATTAACCCTGCCTCATCCCGAATGGAATAAACGTCCCTTTGTATATTGGCCACTACTCGAACTAGTTGAATTGCTAAATATTTGATTTAATTAATTATTTAGTTAAATTTGACGTGCATAAATCAAATAAATCATGAAATTTAATTTTTACAACGCACTATTTCTTGGATTCGCTGCTTTAAGTGTAACAAGTTGCGACCAGTTAAAGGAGTTATCTTATTCCACAACGCCAAATCCTTTGGAGTTACATGGTGATAGTGTTTCGATTTCAGTAACAGTAAATGTTCCACCGAAAGGAATTAAGAAAAAAGTAAGTGCAGAAATCACACCTATGTTGGGCGATACAAAACTTACAACTTGGAAAATTCAGGGTGAAAAAGTTACTGGAAACGGTCAAACGATTACCTTTAAGCCAGGAGGGCCAGCTACATTTACCGAAACCGTTGCATACAATTCATCCATGGAAGCAACAGATTTAAAGTTAACCGGTAAAGTATTCAAAGGAACCAAAGAAAAAACAAAAGAGGCACTTCCTGAAACTAAATTAGCGGATGCGACGATCATTACACCGCTCTTGGTTCAAACCAACTTTAAGATGCTTACTGAAACAGCGTCGATTCCAAGATCCTTTGAAAAAACAGCTACTGCTGAAGTGAATTACCTTAAAGGTAAATCTGATGTACGTGCCGGTGAACTTAAGGACAAGGACGTAACGGACCTAGTTGCTTGGATACAAGCTGCACAGTCAAATCCGAAAATTAAAATTAATGGAATAGATATTAAGGGCTATGCTTCCCCGGATGGTGAAGAAACCTTTAATAATAACTTGTCAGGAGCACGTTCAAAAGCCACTCGTAAAGCCTTTATGGATTTAATGAAAAAGAATAATTTGATGATGTACTCTGATTCTTCTAATTATGTTACCGCTGGATTAGGAGAAGATTTTGATGGATTTAAGGTAGAATTAGAACGTACAACATCTATTCCTCAAGCTGATAAGGATTTGTTTTTACGAGTTCTTACAATGACCAATGATCCACAGCAGCGAGAAAAAGACTTAGTAGCTTTGGGTAAAGGATTTACTCAACTTGAAAAAGAGGTGTTCCCAAAAATTCGTCGTGCAGTGATTGTGGTTAATTATACCGAGCAAGGCCTTTCTGATGACGAATTACGCGCCAAGGCAAGTAACTCACCAACTGAGATGTCTGCAGATGAATTGATTTTTACGGCGTCTACTTTAGTGAAAGATTTAAACGAACAGGGGAAAATTTATGATGCTGCTGCATTAGCATACCCAACGGATGTTCGTGCGTTGAACAATGCAGGTGCTGTGGCCTACATGCAAGGGAATATATCTAAAGCAAAGATGAATTTGGAAAACGCTCTTAATGTTATGGATAATTCTAAATCCAAGAACAACCTTGCGGGTGTTGCAATGACTCAAGGAGATCGTGCAACTGCAAAAAAGATGTTGTCTCAGGTAAAAGAAAAAAGTCCTGAAACATCCTACAATAATGCAATAATTTCTATCCTAGAAGGAAAATACAGCACGGCAATTTCAGCTTGTGGTTCGGAAGCATCTTTTAATAAGGCACTGGCATCTGTATTAAATGGAAATCTTGATGAAGCAAGTAAAACACTAGCTGCAAGCAAAGACAAAGAATCAGCGGATGGTTTTTATTTGAAAGCAATTATTGCAGCACGCTCGAATTCAGGTGTTGATGCGGTGGTAAGCAATTTGAAATCTGCTATTTCAAAAGATAAAAAGTACAAAGAAAAAGCAGCCAACGATCGGGAGTTTATCAAGTTTATGAACGACGGGACATTTACTGCTGCGGTTAATTAATCGCTGAGATTATCAAATTGTAACCCTAGTCCTTCGGCTAGGGTTTTTTTATATATATATTCTTGCTCTTTCTGTCCTGGTGTAGGAATGCATTTCCACACGCAACCAAGGGTTTTTATATCCATCAAGGTCGAATACCCACTGAAGCTATAAACATATTGAGCCTGCATTAATACTTCATCGGCCTCCCTCCATGAAAACACGTGTTGTTTCACTCCCAAGCCATAATGATGTTTTCCGATAACAACATCGATATTTTCCAGCTCATCACGAAAGGAATGTAATAATAGGTGGTGGAATTCCTGAGGGCCGTTAAATATCAATACCCTTAATGTTCGGAGCTTAGTTGAAGCCTCGGTTAATTGAAAACGTGATTTTATCCCAACATATACGTCTTCTTTTTTGATTTTTCTAGATAGCTTGCCAGCATATCGTATTTGTTCATCATCTACAATCCAGGTTTGATTAAACTTCTTGATATGGTATATGTTAATGATCTGTACAATTGAAATATACCAAGGAATTGGAAGCACACACTGATGGGTTATAAAAATGCAAAACACCGATTTATTTCGAAATCCAAATCGTTGATCACTTATGATGTAATCGGTTGGATGATAACGTAGGTAGTCTTTAAGACGCCGCTTCTCCTTTAAATGTTGTTTGAATAATTTAGGTATTTGAGATATAAACCGAAACATATTAAATCCGTTTGAATGGAATCGAAAATCGTATGGTTCATGTCGTTCATAACATAAATTATTAAAGTATTGTCTGTAAATTCTTTCTTGCTCATCACTACAAAAAACTGTAATTGAGTTTTCTTGATTTATTAATTGTTTAAGAATTGGTAAAGACCTACTTACATGCCCCATTCCCCAATTTAATGGAGAAAAGATGATTTTAGCATTTGAAATTTGATCAGGGATGAGCATTTCTGTAAAAATAGAAACATAGATGCGAAATTGTGGCTCGTTTTGGTTAATTTTGAAAAATAATATTACACACATGAACGAAGGACAAGAATTTTTAAAATATGCGACTAAACATGTGGGCATAAATAGCACACACCTTGGAAATTATATCGAATCGTCAATGACTCCGTATATTATTGAGGAACGCCCAATGAACATGACCCAGATGGATGTATTTTCTCGATTAATGATGGACAGAATCATCTTTCTCGGAACAGGAATTAATGATCAAGTGGCAAATATTATTAATGCCCAGCTTTTATTTTTAGAGTCTTTAGACGCTAAGAAAGACATTCAGATTTATATGAATTCACCCGGTGGATCGGTATATGCTGGTTTAGGAATTTATGATACGATGCAGTATATTCGACCGGATGTAGCCACTATTTGTACCGGAATTGCAGCTTCCATGGGTGCAGTATTGTTGTGTGCTGGGGCCGAAGGTAAACGAAGCGCCTTAAAGCATGCACGCGTCATGATTCATCAACCCCTAGGTGGTGCTCAAGGACAAGCCTCCGACATCGAAATTACAGCCCGCGAGATTCAAAAATTAAAAAAGGAATTATACGAAATTATTGCAACTCACTCTAAGCAAGATTATGATAAGGTATGGCAAGATTCAGATCGTGATTATTGGATGACATCTGAGGAGGCGAAAGCTTACGGCATGGTGGATGAGGTGTTGTTGAGAAATCCAAAATAATATGACCTCTAAACGAGAATGTTCTTTTTGTGGGAATGAAATAATTCATCCTCATGTTTTAGTATCTGGGGCCTCTGCAGTTATCTGCGATGAATGCGTAATTCAAGCTAAGCGAATTGTAGATAGTGAGTTGAATCGAATTCAAGTTGAATCCCCCAAGGATCGTTCGTTATATAGTGCTTTGAAACCCAAGGAACTTAGCGCTAAATTAGATGAGTTCGTAATTGGACAAGAGGATGCCAAAAAAGTTTTAAGTGTCGCAGTATACAATCACTATAAGCGGCTTGAAGCAAATCTAACGGAGTCTGATGTTCAAATTGAAAAATCAAACATTGTCTTGATAGGAAGAACCGGAACGGGAAAAACTTTACTAGCAAAAACCATTGCGAATCTCTTAGATGTGCCTTTTTGTATTGCTGATGCGACAGTACTCACCGAAGCCGGATATGTAGGGGAAGATGTTGAAACTATATTAACACGATTATTGCAAGCCGCTGATTACAATATAGAAAAAGCGGAACGGGGAATTGTTTTCATTGATGAAATAGATAAAATCGCCCGTAAGAAGGACAATCCATCAATTACTCGGGATGTTTCAGGTGAAGGAGTTCAACAAGCCCTGTTGAAACTTCTTGAAGGAACAATTGTCAATGTGCCACCTCAAGGAGGAAGAAAACATCCAGAACAAAAGCTTATTCAGCTAGATACAAGAAACATTTTGTTCATTTGTGGAGGAGCATTTGATGGAATTGAAAGGCTCATTGCAAATCGGGTTAATACGTCTGCGATAGGGTTTACAATGAAGGAAAAAGCCAATGTTGAATCCTCAGATTTGTTGAGTTATATTTCGCCAACAGATTTAAAAAACTATGGGTTGATTCCAGAATTAATTGGTCGTTTTCCTGTATTAAGTCATTTGTATCCTTTAGATCGAATTGCCCTTCGTCGTATTTTAACAGAACCCAAAAACGCGTTAATGAAACAGTTCGTAAAAGTGTTTGAATTGGATGGGATTCGCCTTACTTTCGATCAGCCTGTATTGGATTTTATTGTTGATAAAGCAATAGAATTTGAACTAGGAGCAAGGGGATTACGTGCTATTTGTGAAGCAATTTTTATGGATGCCATGTATGAATACCCATCTACAAATAAGAAAAAGTTTCACGTTTCTTTAGAATACGCGGAAACCGTTTTTAATAAATCTAAAGTTGCCAGATTATTTGCTGCGTAGTTTATTTTTATCCACCCGTTTATTAACTTTGCACTTCGTTAACAACTTTTTACCTTATACATGAAAACAATTCAGTTTAGAGAAGCTTTAAGAGAAGCAATGTCAGAAGAAATGAGGAGAGATCCCTCGGTATTTCTGCTTGGAGAGGAAGTAGCTGAGTATAATGGCGCATATAAGGTTTCCCAAGGAATGCTAGATGAGTTTGGCCCGAAACGAGTCATTGATACCCCGATAGCTGAGTTAGGATTTGCAGGAATTGCAGTGGGTGCTTCCATGAATGGTCTTCGTCCGATTGTTGAATTCATGACTTGGAATTTTGCGATACTTGCAGCAGATCAGATTATTAATTCAGCAGCGAAAATGTTGCAAATGTCCGGTGGACAGTACCATTGTCCAATTGTTTTTCGAGGTGGCAACGGTACCGCAGGGCAACTTGCAGCTACCCATTCTCAAAGCTTTGAAGCATTTTATGCTCACGTACCTGGCTTGAAAGTTATTACCCCTTCAAATCCTGCTGATGCTAAGGGATTGTTAAAAGCAGCCATACGGGATGAAGATCCTGTAGTGTTTTTGGAATCAGAAAAGATGTACGGCGATAAAGGTGAAGTCCCAGAAGGAGAGTATATTATTCCTATTGGCGTGGCTGATGTTAAGCGGAAAGGAACAGATGTAACCATTGTTTCGTTTGGTAAAATTATTAAGGTGGCTTATGAAGCAGCCGAATTGCTCGCGAAAGAAAACATCCATATTGAAATCATCGATTTACGTACCATCCGTCCCATCGATTATGCTTGCGTGGTCCAATCCATTAAAAAAACGAACCGATGCGTTGTTTTAGAAGAATCTTGGCCTCTAGCAAGCATCTCCTCTGAGATTGCTTATCACTTACAGCGTTATGCCTTTGATTATTTGGATGCACCGGTAGAACGTGTTACGCAAACCGATACCCCTTTTGCCTTCTCTCCGTCGCTAATTGATGAGGCTTTGCCCAACGTAGATCGTCTAATTAAAGCCGTTAAGCGGACTTTATATCGCTAAGAAAAAAGTTTGCTCAAAAAAAAAGGGGCCGAAGCCCCTTTGATATTCATTCAATAAAATTAAAGTACAATTAACTGTTTGGTTGCAGTAGAACCGTTCGTAGATTTAATTGTGATCATATACATTCCTGCTTCTAAATCAGTTAACATTATCGTTTGAAAGTTCTGTACTGACCGATTAAGTACCACTCGTCCGCTTTGTTCAACAACGCTTAGCTTCATTCCTGATCCTTTCCAAGAAATTTTCACATTTCCGTATGATGGGTTTGGAAAAACATTGAGGGAGATGTCTTGAAGTACTGAGGTGTTCGCATTATTCTCATTCAGCACCTCGGCACTTACTTCAGCAGTACAGCCATTGTAATCAGTAACAACTACGGTATATATTCCTGCATTTAAGTTGCTTAAATCTTCGGTTGTCTCACCGTTAGACCATGAGTAAGTATAACCTGGGGTTCCTCCAACAACGTTTAGATCGATACTACCATCATTGTTACCCATATCTGAGGTGGTAAATGAATTTAAATCAATTACACTTGGTTCAGTTACTTCATATGATCCACTTGTAGTACATCCGTTTGCATCCGTAATTTGAACGTAATAGGTTCCCGCTGTTAATGTGGTGTTATTCGCTGTATTGGCACCATTACTCCAAAGGTAATTATAGTTTGGATTGCCACCTTCAACAATTAACTCAATTGAACCATCACTTCCTCCGTTACAGTTAATGTTAGTTGTGCTTGCTTGTTGTATTGCAGGTGAGCCATTGTTTACGATAGCGGTTGTGGTTACCGTGCATCCATGTGCATCCGTGATTTGGTATGTATAGCTGCCAGAATTAAGGTCGCTAAAGTAAAACTCTGATTGTCCATTTCCTGTATTTACTTGATATGGTTCTTGACCTTGTGTTGGATTAATGGTAACTGATCCTTGTCCTTCAGAACAAGCATTTTCAACAATTGTAACTACATCCATATTGTTTGGTGTTGCAATAGCCATCGAAACGGCTGCATTTGCATTTAATCTTCCTGCCCCTATTGATCCGACATATGCAGGATTAAGTGCATCGATATTGACAGAACTTGCCTTAAGAATATGCTCAATTTCATCATTATCTAGGCATGGGTTAACGCTCAACATTAAAGCGATAGTTCCAGTTACATAAGGCGCTGCATAAGAAGACCCAGAAGCGACCAAATAATTCGAAGGTGAATCAGAAATATTTACTTTGTACCCTGGTGCACTCAAGTCCACACGTGAATTATGTTGGTGCGTAGTGTTTGGATCACCAACATACTCCTCATGATTGTCTGACTCCCCAATACTCGTAACCGAGAAAACATGGTTGTAAGAGGCGGGAAATGCAATTGCACTCGGGTCTCCACAGGTTGATCCATTGCCTGCTGCTGCAACAATAAAGGTTCCATTAGCATACACTTCGTCTATTACATCTTGTTCGAATTGACTATAAGAACAACCTGAGAACCAGCTCAAATTGATTACATCGATTCCTGCATAGGTTGCAGCTAGTAAATCATTGAAATTCATTTCATAAAAAGCGATGGAAGAATTAAAACCTATAGAGCTTACTCCAATTTGGTTGTCTGTTTTTCCCGCCGCAATAATTGCAACCGCAGTTCCATGTTCTGAAGGCAAGGTATTATGGTTATCATAATACGTGATTTTACCTGCTAATTCTTCGTGATTAGGATTCAAGTTTTCATCACTGATACCAACAATTATACCTGCATTGGATTGCGTTTGATTCCACGCTTGAGATGCTTTAATTAAATCTAGGGCGTAATCTACACCAAAGGCTGCATGGTAATCGTTTGGTATATACAAGGTTTTGTATTCAGGCGCCCGTTCTATTTCTGCAATAACTCCGGGGAAATTCTTCAAAGTTTGTTCTAAGCTTGTAATGTCACAAGCACAACTGAATTCATAAACAGCTTGTAGTTTTTCATTTTTTGAATTGGATAGGGCTTGATGCACGTCTAGTACTCCAAGTTGATTTAATGCATTAGCAAAAGAGGGATTTGTTGATCCGATAGTCCCGTTTTCCAAGATGCGGGGCGTACTTTGTTTGTCTGAAATTCTTGCCCATATTCTTGCGTTTTGTGCTTCTGCAGTAAAACTGCTAATTCCGAGTAATCCAGTTAATAGGATGCTTAAGTTGATTTTTGTTTTCATTTTTATTTTTTTTAATTGGTTTCTGAGACAAAGATGAAGACCATTTAAAAAGGTGGTTGAAAATAAAAGCTACAAGTTTGTAAATTACGCCTTGCTACTTGGGAGTGTTTACGCAATTTTATGGAATAGTCTACGTGTAACTACTTAGAAACGAATCATTTCTGAGCAGTTCTGTATAAGAAAAAAGCAATTACTCCAAAGAGTATATTTGGTGTCCACACAGCGATGAGAGCCGGAAGGCCAACATTCAAAGCTGCAACTGCCATTACTTTCATCGCAAAAATGTAAACAAAAACAAATCCGAGTCCAATGGCAATATTTAAGCCAAGCCCACCCCGTTTTTTACGTGAGGCGACCGAAACCCCAATTATTGTTAGTATGTATGTGGCAAAGGGATAAGATGTTCGCTGATGCATTTCTATTTCATAGTATGGTACTCGTGAGGATCCTTTTTGTTTTTCACGGCTTATCAAACGAGATAATTCGGAATAAGTCATTGTTTCAGCAACATTCTCACGTTGAGCCATCTCATCCATTGAAAAATTGAATGCCGTATCCATCGTTGCTCGATACTGAATAATGCCAAATGGAAACCCAATCCTTTTGAAGTAAACATTTTTAAGGGTCCACTTTTTTGTTCCAACGTGATTTATTGCCTCGTTGGCTTTAAGAAAAAATATAGGTTTAGAAGAGTCGCCCCATTGTTGTACTACGAAGTTGGTAACTTTTCCAGCCTCATTTGTGTAGTTTGAAAAATATACTGAGATCTTCTCAGGGTAATCGGCATGATAGTTTTCCACCATCATAACGTCACGGTAATATTTTTCTTCGAAACCTAGACGAAGTTTATTCGCATTGGGCACAATAAAGTGATTAAGTAACAATGAGAATAACATCAGGAGTGTGGCGACAATCATATATGGTCTTATGAAACGTGAAATCGGTTTCCCTGAAAACCACATCGGAATCAATTCGGTGTCTTGAGCGAGTTTTGCAGTAAACCATATGACAGAAATAAAAATGATCATTGAGGAAAACATATTACCATGAAATAGAATAAAACTCAAATAATATTCAAATACGATGGCATATATCGGTGCATGGTTAGAAATAAATTCACTTAGTTTTTCAGAAACATCAAACACCATTGCAAAGAGCATAATAATCCCGAGCATAAAGAAAAACGTACTTAAGAATTTACGTATGATATATTTATCTAGAATGCTTAGCATTATAGGCGGCGATTTAAAATTGGAATTAATGCAGTTTTCCATGCGAAGAACTCACCAGTGGCAATTTTATTTCTTGCTTCTTCCATTAGAGAAAGAAAAAAGGCAAGATTATGCAAGGTTGCGATTTGCATTCCTAAGTTTTCTTGTACTTTGAATAAATGACGCAAATATGCTTTGCTATATACTTGATCCACCCACAGTTCGGTACTATTATCAAGGGGACTAAAATCCTTTTCCCATTTTTTATTTTTAATGTTTATAGTGCCTTCTTTAGTGTAGAGTAATCCGTGGCGAGCATTTCTGCTGGGTAAAACGCAGTCGAACATGTCGATTCCAAGGCTAATACACTCCAGTAAATTCCATGGTGTTCCAACCCCCATGAGGTAACGCGCTTTCTCGTGAGGCAATACATCGGTAACTAAATTTGTCATTTCATATAACTCATGTTCAGGCTCACCAACAGAAAGACCTCCGATGGCGATACCGACATCTCCGAAATCCGACATAAACTCAGCGGAATTAATCCTTAAATCTCGGTATACCGAACCCTGAACAATTGGGAAGAGTGTCTGTTGATGGCCATATTTCGGAGAGGTTCTATCGAACTGATTAACGCATCGTTTAAGCCAATCATGTGTTAAGGCCAAGGAGTGTTTAGCGTACCCATAATCGCAGGGGTATGGAGTGCATTCGTCAAAAGACATGATAATATCCGCCCCAATACTGCGTTGAATGTCAATGGCAATTTCTGGAGTAAACACATGGTAACTTCCGTCCAAGTGACTTTGAAACTTCACACCTTCTTCCATAATTTTTCGGGAGCCGGACAAAGAATATACTTGATAACCGCCACTATCTGTCAGAATAGGACGCTCCCAATTCATAAACTGATGCAATCCCCCTGCAGCCTCGATTACTTCCATTCCTGGACGCATGTATAAGTGATATGTGTTTCCTAGAATAATTTGTGCCTTGATGTCTTCGCGAAGCTCTTGTTGGTGAATTCCTTTAACAGTAGCTGAGGTGCCCACCGGCATGAAAATCGGGGTTTCAATGGTCCCGTGATCCGTATGTAAGCGACCTAGTCTTGCTTTTGTTAGGGCATCTGTATGAAGTTTTACGAAGTGCATAAGGGTGTTGATAAAAACACGATTCAAAGATACATCTATTTACGTTCTCACCCCATCTTTGCATACTTGAATTAATTAGAATGAACGTGAATCAAAATGTTATGCCTTTTCTTAACCAATGGGTTTTTATCGCATACATCGCTTCATGGATCATTCAATTTGTCTATCTACTATTCATCCACATTAGGTTTTTACGGTTTAAACCAAAGGAAATTTCTCAAGCTGCTGCATTACCACCACTTAGTGTAATTGTTGCTGCGCGAAATGAATCCGAGAACCTCTATGAATTGATTCCACTTATTCTAGAGCAAGAATATCCATCATTTGAGATTATTGTGGTTAATAATCAGTCTTTGGATGATAGTAAGTGGTTGTTGAAGGCTTACCAACAGCAATTTCCAAATCTTCATGTAGTAGAATTAGAAAAGAATCATCACCTCCGCCCAGGAAAGAAGCTACCCTTAACCCTTGCCGTTCGCGCTGCGCGTTTTGATCATTTTGTGTTTACGGACGCAGACTGTAGGCCAAC
The DNA here is from genome assembly GCA_030830895.1 of Crocinitomicaceae bacterium. Classification (GTDB taxonomy): domain Bacteria; phylum Bacteroidota; class Bacteroidia; order Flavobacteriales_D; family Crocinitomicaceae; genus UBA952. The sequence continues at coordinate 49,902 of JAURMC010000002.1, forward strand.
TTCTAAAAAATGGTTACTTTCAATGGCAAACGGGTTTTCACCATCTCACGATATTGTATTGGGTTACGGGCCCTACGTTAAGAAAAAAGGATTCTTGAATCGCTTAATTCGATTTGATACCGCTTGGATTGCGTTAAACTATTTTTCATTTGCCTTAAGTCGCTTACCATACATGGGCGTTGGAAGAAACTTGGCATATTCCAGGAAGGCTTTTGAATCTGTTGGAGGATTTAAATCACATTATTATATCGTTTCTGGTGATGATGACCTTTTTATTCAACAAGCAGCTAAAAATCGAAATTATACCATAGCCATTGAACAAGATTCCTTTTGTCCGTCAGCTCCTGAATCAACTTGGAAACGTTGGGTTTTTCAAAAACGTCGTCATTATAGCACAGCTTCCCATTACGATGTTATTAAGAAATCGTTGTTAGGAATATATCCAGTAAGCCTGTTCACACTATTAATATCCTTTATTTCTTTGCTCTTGACAAATACCATGGTATGGGGGTCGTTAGGGTCGTTTTTTGGGTTAATACTCGTAAAATGGATAGTGCAAGGTAAGGGATTGTTCAAATTGAAAGAAAAACGCTTGGCGTGGTTCTTTCCTTTTTGGGACTTCTTTTATGCGATTTTTATTCCCTTGGTGTTTTTGTTTTTGAATCGAAAACCTAGAAATAAATGGTAGAAATTGAACACCTGTCCGATAAAGCAAAACAGGATTTAACGCTAGTTGAGCTTGCGAAAAAAGGAAATCAAGCGGCATTTGCAACACTAATGGATCGCTACAGAGATTCAATTTATTTCATGATGCTTAAAATGGTTAAGAATTCCGATGATGCCGAAGACCTTACCATTGAGGCATTTGGCAAAGCCTTTAATCGTATTGACCAGTATTCTCCAAGTTTTGCATTCAGTACGTGGTTATTTAAAATTGCTTCAAACAATTGCATCGATTTCATTCGAAAAAAACGAATTCAGGTACTTTCTATGGATCAAGGAATTACCACTTCAGATGGCGGGTCAATGCAAATAGATGCAAAGGCGCAAGTAAACAATCCAGAGGAATCAATGATGCACGATCAAAAAGTCATTCACATGCGCTTGCTTGTAAGCAAATTGAAACCGAGATATCGTCAATTAGTGGAAAAGCGCTATTTCGAAGAGCTTTCATATGAAGAAATTGCCGAAGAATTAGATTTACCACTGGGAACCGTTAAAGCACAATTGTTTCGCGCACGAGACTTTTTGGCAGCTATGATGAAAAAAACTAAGGATTCCATTTAAGGATGTGGACGCAATTATTCAGTATTTTCCTGAGCTAACCCCCAAACAGCAAAATCAATTTAACAAGTTACGTTCGTTGTACGAACTCTGGAATAACCAGATTAATGTAATTTCACGTAAAGATTTAGAAAATTTTTACGAAAGGCATGTGCTTCATTCCTTGGGTATTGCCAAAGTTTATTCTTTTAAACCAGGAACCAGCGTTTTAGATGTTGGCACAGGAGGTGGATTTCCTGGTATCCCTTTGGCAATTCTTTTTCCTGAAACAACTTTTGTTTTAATTGATTCCATTGGTAAAAAGATAAAGGTGGTGAACGAGGTGGTTTCCTCCTTAGGATTAATGAACGTGCATGCGTACCATTTACGAGCTGAGGATGTTAAGGGAACCTATGATTTTGTGATTTCACGCGCTGTAACTGCCATGCCGGTGTTTATAAATTGGGTAAAAAACAAGATTAATAATGGAAAAACTGTAGATGGCTTTTCACACGGGATTCTTTATCTTAAAGGTGGAGATTTAACCGAAGAATTTAAAAATGTAACAGGCAATTACAAAGAATACCCATTAACCAAGTATTTCACTGAAGAGTTTTTTGAAACAAAAAAGGTCGTTCATTGGGTGAGTTGATCCGTGATAATCGCTTGTATTTCTTCGCAATCACTTAATAAGAAGAAGCTTCCACTAATTAAAATACCTTGGGAATCTTTGCGTATTTCAAGAGCAGTTTGAATGGCCTGATTTACATTTGTTTCGAATTGAATCTTTGTCAGTCCTATTGAATCTGCGAGATTTTTCAATTGCTCCCTACGATAACTTCTCGAATTTGTGAACTCGCAAAAAATCCATTGGTCTATGTCGTGAATGAATGCTGATAAATGATGGAGTGTCTTGTCATTAGAAGCCCCGAAAATTACAATCGGCAAAGGTTGTCCCAAGCCTTTCAGTGCCTGCATGGTGGTATGAAACCCATCCGCGTTATGCGAGGCATCATACCACAACTTTTCATAACGGGTAGAAGGGAACAAGCGCCCAAGAAAGCCTGTTTGTTCAAATAAAGTGTTCCACGTTGCAATTGGATCGATTTTTTCGGTGTTAATTCCGAGGATTCGCAATGCTTCCATACCAATGGAGGCATTCTTGCGCTGATAGAATGGCAAAGTCTTGGCAGGGTCATCTAGGTATGATGTAATGAAGGTGAAGGGGGAGCCTAAGAGCTTAGCTTTATTTCGAAATATATCCAAAATTTCATTGCGTTCTTCACCACACAACACCGGAACTTTCGGTTTAATGATCCCCGCTTTTTCCCCTGCAATTTCTACCAGGCTATTTCCTAAAAAAGTTTGGTGGTCAAAGCCAATGTTTGTAATGACAGAGAGTAGAGGAGTAACTACATTGGTGGCATCTAATCTTCCGCCCATACCTGTTTCAAGCACCACATAATCGCAGGATTCTCGGCTGAAATGTACTAAGGCCATAGCCAGGGTGATTTCAAAAAACGAAAGATCAAGGGTTGTTTCTTTTACCTGATTACAAAAGCCTATCACTTCAACTTCACCAATTGGTTTGCCATTTACGCGAATTCGCTCCCTGAAATCCACAAGGTGCGGAGAGGTAAATAAGCCTACACGATACCCTGATTGTTGAAGATAACTAGCAATGAATGCACAAGTCGAACCCTTACCATTGGTGCCGGCAACGTGAATAAACTTCAAACCTTTTTCTGGATTCCCGACGTGCTTTAAAATTGCTATTGTATTTTCTAGCCCTGGCTTGTATGCCCTAGCACCTTGTTGTTGATATGATGGAAATTGACTGAACAGCCAATCCGTAGATTCCGAATACTTATTGAGCATTCACTTTTACGGTGAGGTAACAATAAGCCGGACGCCCTTCCGGATCTCTCTTATATTTGACCTGCCGAATGACCTGTCTAATTACGTCGTTAATTATGGTTTGGTCAGTTGTTGTTGTTTTACTTTTAATACACACCGCCGTAGACACCGTTCCATCTCCTGTCACCGTTAATTTCAAATGAATTTTCAAGTCAACATCCGTGTTGTATTTAGGGAGTAAAGGATCATTGATACGTATTCTAGATTTCCCATCGCCGAATCCATCGCCATCCCCATCTCCTTCGCCACCAGTTCCTTTTCCGTTTCCATCAAATGGTCCATTTCCACCACCGTGTCCACCTCCATTTCCACCGTCACCAAATGGATTATTTGCCCGATTAGGTGAACTTGAGGGATTCGTTGAGTTATTACCATTTGTGTGGTTTGAGTTTCCATTTTGAATAGCTTCATTCCCGCGGTCTGTAATGGTGCGCTCAGTTTGTTCCATAGGATCTGTGCGTTCGTCCATCGACGGTGTTCCACCGCCTTTTGCTGAGCCGCCATCTGAAACGAACATTTCCTCTAATGGAATTTCATCTAATATCTCATCTTGAACTAATAAATGATTGACCAAGGGAGGGTTAGAGGGTTTTAATTTTGAAAGAAACAGCACGGAGAATAAACATAGCGCGAGAATACTGGCGCTGGAAAGCATTGCACTTAGCCGCTTTTCCTTTGGAAGGCTGTCAATGTTCCAATAATATGCGGTCGTATTTGATGTCATAGTAACGTATATCGATATTTACTCAAAAATGTTACATAAATGCTAACATAAAAATATACCCAACTAGATAACCTAAAAGGGCGAGTGGAGCAATGTGTTTCAGATACCACCCAAAACTAATTTTTTCTAATCCCATCGCCACAACTCCTGCGGCAGACCCGATAATTAAAATGGAGCCTCCTGTTCCCGCTGTATATGCCAATAAATGCCAAATTTGATGGTCCATTGGGTAAGAAAACATACCCATCGCACCGGCAACTAAAGGCACGTTATCTATTACGGCGGAGGCAATTCCAAGTATTCCAATAAATATGTCTGTAGCGATCCCCGCATCTTGAACGCTTTGACCTAAATTGAAAATAAAGCCAATTGATTCCAAAGCAGCAACCGTGAGTAATATTCCAAGAAAAAACAATATCGTAGGTAATTCTACCTTTTGAAGTGATTTCATCGTTGGGCTCTGAGGAGAAAGATCAACGTCTACTTCAGTTAATTTAAAATTCCGCTTAGTTTTTATTTCTGCATATAATGCGAATAGACATAGCGCAAGCAACATTCCCATGTAAGGAGGTAAATGGAATATGGATTTGAGTAATGGGACCATTAAGAATAACCCAAGACCAATTAATAATTCAGTTCTTCCTTGATTTGACCCAATAGTAAGGCCCCTATTTAAATTGCCTTTAAATGCTGGAATAAATCGCCCAATTAAAAGAGGCGTAATGATACACAGTAAAGAGGGGATAAAAGTGCTTAAGATTAGCGGGGTGGTGCTAACCTTGTGACCTATCCAAAGCATGGTAGTGGTGACATCACCAATCGGGGACCAAGCACCCCCGGCATTTGCGGCTAATACAATAAATCCAGCATACCAAAGTCGGTCTTCGGGGGCATCTATGATTTTTCTGTAAATTGCAATCATAACGAGTGTTGCTGTAAGGTTGTCAATTACGGCAGAAAGAAAAAACGCGAAAGCGCAAATCAGCACTAATAAATTCCATTTTTTCTTCGCTTTAAATAATACCTGTACTGCATCAAATCCATTAAAATGATCAATCAATTCAACAAGGGTCATTGCCCCAATTAGAAAAACCACTATCTCAGCGGTTTTGCTTAAATGGTGTTGCAATGCCGAGTTTATAAGCTCGGTTTTTTCTTCAATATTACCCACGAAATCAGGGACATGACCAAGCTTAGATAATAATAACTCGGAAGAACTTGGGTCGAGCCATTGCATAATCAAGTTTGGAAACGTAAATATCATCACCCATGAAAGTACCATCATCAGGATGGCTGGAATCATTTTATCAATCCTATGCCAATGTTCTGTGGAAATAAAAATATATCCAATAATAAAAATAGATAGTATCGTAAGTGTCATTGTTATGAAAGTTGAGTTAGCGCAATTTCAAATGCTGATTTTGCCAAGTGCCTCTTGTTATTATTAATTTCAAATACATTCTTCAATGCATTTGTGATGGTTCGTTCAGTATCCTTGAAAATGAGCATTTCATCGATTTCTTCAAGGTCATTGCTCATTAAATAAGCAAAAACCCTAGCCATACCACAATTAGCAATAAAATCTGGGATGAGCGCAAGGTGCTCATCTGCATATCCTGCAATAGGACCAAAGAATATTTCTGGGTCCGCAAATGGAACATTTGCTCCAGAAGAAATAACGGTAACTCCAGCATTTATTAATCGATTTAATTGATTCTGATTTAACATCCTGCTGCCTGCACATGGTACAAAAACGTCAGCATTTAGGTCCCATATTCGTTCATTAACTTCTTCAAATGAGAGTAAGTTCGAATGGTTTAAGGTATTTCCCTTTTTGTTTAAAAACAATTCACGAACCTCTTCAAAGGAATAACCATCCGGGTTAATTAATCCACCCGCTCGATCGATAATTCCGATAATTTTAGCGCCTTTTTGGGCCAAATAAAATGCCGCTGCTGAGCCAACATTTCCCCATCCTTGGATGAGAATTTTTTTTCCTTGTAAATTGCCTCCCCAGATATTAAAATATTGATCAATTGAAACACAAACTCCATATCCCGTTATCATATCTGCGACCATATACTTTTTTGAAACATCAGGACTATATAAAGAGGTCGATAGGGTATGTGTAACGCCTTTTTGCAATTGTCCAATTCGATGGATCTTTTGGTCGGCATTGGGTTGGAAATGTCCGTTAAATACTCCTTCTTGCGGGTGCCAAACGCCTTGTGATTCTGTAATTGGAATTACTTCATGAATTTCGTCCACATTTAAATCCCCCCCTGTGCCGTAATATGTTTTTAACAGAGGAGCAACTGCTGCAAACCAACGTTTTAATACGCCTTCTTTCCTTGGGTCTTTTGGGTCAAAATTAATGCCTGATTTCGCTCCTCCAATGGCCGGTCCTGCCACTGTGAATTTAACCTCCATAGTTTTAGCTAGTGATTCAACCTCTCGTTGGTCAAGTCCAACGCGCATTCGCGTTCCACCTCCTGCGGCACCGCCTCTAAGGCTATTTATAACCACCCAACCTTCTGCTTCTGTCTCTGCGTCTTTCCATTCAAATACGATTTCAGGGCGTTTATTTTCAAATTTCTTTAATAATTCTATCATTTGTGTTGTTGCAAAGGACAAAAATAAGGTGTAAAAGTGCGTAAACTGCCCGAGGTATGTTAATTTTCTCCAAGTTTCAATGTGAATAAACAACCTATCGGGGATAGTGCAACGCACCGCCACATACATTTTCACTCGCGCCAGTAACAGAGGCTAGGGAATTAAACTGTTGGTTTAAAAAACGAACACCTAGGAAAGCAAAGATTATAGCCTCCTTAAATTGTACGATATCAAGGCTTGGAATAATGACTTCTCCTGAATATGTCGCCTTGAGTTGGTTAATTAAGGTTGTGTTAAATGCGCCGCCTCCTGTAACGTAGGCGCGCTTCAAATTATTTTTTTCTAATATGGCCGCAAGTTGAAAAGCAATATGTTTATTGATTGTGGAAATCGCTTCTCCTGGTGTAATATCGGAAGGGATGCAAGGGTAAAAAGTTGTATTTAACCATTCTGTACCTAAGGATTTTGGGCCAACAATTCTATAAAATGGTAAATCATTAAGCGTATTGAATAGATATTGGTCAGTATTGTGATTCGCTGCAATTTCTCCTCCTGAATCATATTCCATTCCGAGTTTCCTTGCATAGTAATTCATGGGTAGGTTACCAGGACAAACATCAAAAGCGATGACTCTATCACCACTGATAAAACTTATATTTGAAAAGCCTCCAATGTTAATAAATGCATCAGCGTGCATCCCAAACAACAGCTGTTCGCCAACGGGTACTAAGGGCGCACCTTGACCACCAGCAGCCACATCCAAGGATCTAAAATTGTTTATTACAGGTATTCCACTATGGTAAGCAAGGGTAGAGCCACATCCTAATTGAACAGTAAAACCTTCGTCTGGTTGGTGGAAAACTGTTTGACCATGGGAGGCAATAGCATCCACTGAATTTGGAGCAATGGCGAATTTTGAAAGAAAGTCGTTAACCGATTGAGCGTAAAACAGACTCAATCGTTGGTTCAACTGATACACCGCTCGAGCGGTCAGTTCTTCGATGTTCCCAAGTTCGTGCAAGATTTCTTTTGGGATGGGTACGGTTTCGGCGTACTCTAGAATAAATGAATCGTTTTTGGGTTGGTTGGGAAAAACCACGCAAGCAATGTCCAGGCCGTCGAGCGAGGTGCCGGACATGAGACCAATTATTCTTTTTTCCTCGCTTGAATGTAATTTAATCAATGGAAAATACCTTACTTTTGTAAAATTAACAATCAAATTAACATTCCATGCATTTTGAATTGACCGAAGAGCAATTAGCTGTTAAGGAGGCTGCAAGAGATTTTGCCCAAAACGTATTAAAACCAGGAGTCATTGAACGCGACAATGCGCAACGATTTCCTGCTGAGGAAGTTAAGCAATTGGGGGAGTTAGGGTTTATGGGAATGATGGTGGATCCAAAATACGGAGGTTCTGGAATGGATACCTTATCCTATGTGTTAGCGATGGAAGAAATTTCAAAGGTTGATGCTTCTACCTCGGTGTGTATGTCGGTAAATAATTCCCTCGTATGTTGGGGTCTTGAGAAATATGGAACGGAGGAACAAAAGCAAAAATATTTAAAACCGTTGGCTACAGGTGAAAAAATTGGAGCGTTTTGTTTGTCGGAGCCTGAAGCTGGATCAGATGCTACATCACAGCGCACTACGGCTATTGATAAAGGAGACTATTATTTATTGAACGGAACTAAAAATTGGATCACCAATGGTTCTTCTGCATCTATTTATTTAGTAATCGCACAAACCAACGTTGAGTTGGGACACAAAGGCATCAACGCTTTCATCATCGAACGCGGCATGGAAGGATTTGTGGTGGGTGCCAAAGAAGATAAAATGGGAATCCGTGGAAGCGATACCCATACCTTGTTGTTTAACGACGTAAAGGTTCCTAAAGAAAATCGCATCGGCGAAGACGGCTTCGGATTTAAGTTTGCCATGAAGGTATTGAGTGGTGGTCGGATTGGTATAGCCGCACAAGCCCTTGGTATCGCTGCAGGCGGACTCGAATTGTCTGTTGCATATTCTAAAGAGCGTCAAGCCTTCGGAAAAGAAATTTACAAGCATCAAGCCATTGCGTTCAAGATTGCCGACATGGCAACAGAAATTGAAGCTGCACGAATGTTGGTGTATAAATCTGCGGTAGATAAAGACCAAGGAAGAAATTACGACCAATCGAGTGCTATGGCTAAATTGTACGCATCGAAAGTGGCTATGGAGCAAACGGTTGAGGCGGTACAAATACACGGTGGCTACGGATTCGTGAAAGAATACCACGTAGAGCGTTTAATGCGCGATGCAAAAATCACCCAAATTTACGAAGGAACCTCCGAGGTACAGAAAATTGTGATCTCGCGAGGGGTATTGAATGCTTGATGATCGTTCTAGGTGCTTTCCCTGAGTGTCCGAAGGACGTATCGAAGGGCGCACCTAGGAAACATGAAACCTTGTTAAAGATTTCCAATCAATGATTGAAACCTTGCTTTTAAGACCTCTAATGGCTTGAAACGAGCACATCACTTCGCGAAGCAATTCTATGATGGAATCTGCATTAAGTTTCGTAAAGGCAAACCATTTTTTTCCGAGGTCTTTAAGCGAAGCCCCATGGACGAAATCAGAAGGGAGTTGCATGAGAAAAATGAAGAGTGGTATAGATTATTGAATCATCATAGAGATAAATCTAATAGTTAATCCCCTACAACCCCCTCACCACCTTCAAGGCTTCGTCGATGTGCTGTGTAGCGTTGAGTTGCGAATTAAATATCCCGCGGACTATTCCGGTTTTATCGATGATATAGGTGACGCGACCAGGTAGCAAGCCAAATAAAGATTTCGAAACACCAAATAAGCTTCGAACTTCTTTTTTCTCGTCGGCTAAGAGAGGAAAAGGCAACTTATACTTAATCGCGAATTTCTTATGAGCTTTTGGTGCATCCGAGGAGATACCAATTACTTCACATCCCAAGTCTTGAAATACTGTGTATTGGTCTCTGAAGCTACAGGCTTCCTTAGTGCATCCTGGTGTGTCGTCTTTGGGGTAGAAATACAAAACCACAGATTTTTGTCCAATAAACTCCATGATGTTTACAAGGGAACCGTCTTGGTTTTGTAAGGTGAATGCAGGGATTTTATCGCCAATGTTAATCATATGTTTTTATTTAGTGCGGTCTTAAATCTGTCAAGTACGCGGTTGCGTGCAACCGTATGTTCTATAATAGGTTCAGGGTATGCGGAGGTGCCGTATTCGGGAACCCAACGTTTTACGTATTCAAATTTCGGATCGAATTTTTCTTGTTGCGCGGTAGGATTAAACACCCGGAAATATGGAGCCGCATCGCATCCTCCTCCCGCTGCCCACTGCCATCCGCCAATGTTGCTCGCCAATTCAAAATCTAAGAGTTTTTTGGCAAAATATGCTTCTCCTAAGCGCCAATCAATGAGTAAATGCTTGGTTAAAAAACTGGCGGTTACCATGCGTACGCGGTTATGCATGAACCCTGTAGCGTTCAGTTCCCGCATGCCGGCGTCTACCAGCGGATATCCTGTCGTGCCCTCACACCAGCGCTTGAAATGTTCGGGGTTGTCTTCCCATTCCACCGCGTCATACGCCGGACGAAAAGAACCCGTAACCGTGTAGGGGAAATGGTAGATGATCATTTGATAGAATTCACGCCAAATTAGTTCGTTTAAGTAGGTTTCATTTAATGGTAAGGCTTTTAATGCAAGCTTTCGAATGCTAATCGTACCAAAACGCAAGTGTATGCCAAGCCTTGAAGTGCCTGGTTTCGCAGGAAAATTGCGTTGATCACTGTATTTTGAAATGAGCAAATCTTCTACCTCAGTGGCAGGAAAATTGAGCCCAGAGGGTTCAAATCCTAAGTCGGCTAAACCGGGGATTTTTGGCGTCTTTTCAATGCCTTGAATGCGGCTTAATGCTCCTTTTGAATCGTGTAGGGTAATGGGTTCTTGGCTGAGTCGTTCTTTCCATTTTCGGGAATAGGGGGTGAAGACGGTGTAGGGAGTTCCATCGCCTTTCATCACCTCATTTTTCTCGAAAATCACATGGTCTTTTGCTCCGATAAAGGATATACCCATGGACTGTAAGATATCATATATTGTCTTGTCGCGCTGAAGAGCATAGGGTTCGTAGTCCCTATTGGTATATACATGGTCAACTTTCAATTCCTTGGCTAGGGATGGAATAATTTCTACCGGATTACCGATTTCTACCCTAAGTTGGAGGTTTTGGGCAGCATATTCCTTGGACAACCGAACTATTTCTCGATGGATGAATTCTACACGAGCATCATTTCGTTCTAATTCATTTAAAATTTCAGTATCAAAAATGAAAATTGGCTGAATATTGGTTGCGGCTTTACTTGCCTTATATAATCCAACATTGTCTTCAATACGTAAATCCCTTCGGTGCCAAAATATTGCCTTTCTCATGGAATTTAAAACAAGAAACTAAAGATTATGTTTTTAGGTTTGAATCGTTTCATATTCCGAGGGTATGTGTACGTTAAGATTTCCTTATCTTTGCCAAATGAATTCACGTGTAAAGTGGTATGTTGCCTTTCAGCGTGCATTATTTCGGTTAAAAGCTAAGTTAACGCCAAAGCAATTTATCTTAATAGCTGCGGTATTAGTTGGCTTATCTGCAGGGGTGGTTTCCGTCTTACTAAAAGTGATGGCGCATGAGATCTATCATTTCGCCTTAATAAGAACGGATGGTTCCAGTTGGTTTTATGCACTTCTTCCGTTTTTTGGAATTTTGTTTTCTGCGTTACTTATTCGTTATCTCTTTAAAGGGAACTTTAAAAAAGGATTAGTCCAACTGCATGAGAATATTGCCCGTAAGTCAGGAATCATGGGCAAACGCAGTATGTTCGACCAGGTGCTTACCAGTTCAATTACGGTTGGGTTAGGAGGATCAACAGGGTTAGAAGCTCCTTTGGTACTTACTGGAGCTTCTTTTGGTTCGAATTTCGCTCAGACTTATCGTCTCAGTGTAAAAGATCGGTTTTTATTAATTGCTTGCGGAATTGCAGCGGGTATTGCATCGGCATTTAATGCACCCATAGCGGGAGTCCTTTTCGCATCGGAGGTTTTACTTATCGATTTTTCAATTAATGCGTTGATTCCTGTTATAATATCTGCGGCTTCAGGGGCATTAGTTTCAAAAGTATTATTAAATCAAGGAGTGATTCTTAATTTTAAAGAGGTTAGCGATTTTAATTATTGGAATGTCCCATTTTATGTATTGCTTGCGTTATTAACAGGATTGTTTGCGGTGTACCATGTGCGTGTATTCCCCAGGGTCGAGCGTTTTTTTTCTCATCGTATTAGTTCCTTTTGGTTACGAACAATTGTTGCAGGATTATTAGTTTCATTAATGATTTTTACACTTCCCCCGCTGTTCGGAGAAGGGTATCAGTTCATTGTTGAATTGGCTTCGGGACATGAGGAGTTGCTTTTTAAGAATTCATGGATTCATTCCTGGTTAGAAAATCATTGGGTGTTTTTAATCGCAATATTAGGACTGATTTTTATGAAATCCATAGCGACGGCGATTACATTAGGTGGAGGGGGTAATGGTGGAAATTTTGCGCCCTCATTATTTATCGGGGCATACCTCGGTTATTTGGTATCTAATTTTATTAATTCCATAAGTAAATTAGAATTACCAGTAGCTAATTTTACAATGGTTGGGATGTCAGGCTTATTAGCAGGGATCTATCACGCGCCGCTCACTGCAATTTTCCTTATCGCGGAATTAACTAGCGGATATTCTTTGATTATTCCGTTAATGATCGTTTCGTCAATAAGTTTTGTGATATCTAAGTACTTTGAACCTTATGGAATGGATTTAAAGTCCCTAGTAAATAAGAAAACTGCAAATGCCAGTGACCGTGATTTTACTTTGTTAATACAATTGGAACTTAGCGATGTCGCTGACAAAACATTTACCTTGATTCCACATTCAATGAAAATTTCTGAGTTTATTCCTATTGTAGCAGAATCAACGGATCTCTTTTATCCAATAATCGATGAAGAAGGTGCTTTTGAAGGGTTTGTGGTAGTTGACGAAATCCGACATTTATTGATGAATCAGGATTTTGATCATACATTAGAGGTTTCTAGCATCATGTCAATGCCGAGTATAAAACTTAATACATCTCATACCTTCATTGATGTTATGCATTTGTTTGATAAGTCTGACTTGAATTTTCTACCAATTATCGATAAAGACGTATTTCTTGGTTATGTAAGTCGAATAAAGGTATATAATGCCTATCGTGAGAAAATTAAGGAGCAGAATCTAGACTAAAATTGCGGGCACATTATTTCGATTTTTGTATTAACACAAAAGAGCTATTTCCCGTCGTATTCCACCCAGTTTTTTTCTGTTTCAAAAAGCCTTATAGAAAGGGTTCCGTATGATTCCAAATGGGGTAATAATCGATTATAGCATATTAATGCTATATTTTCAACCGTTGGGTTTAATTCGAAAAATTCAGGACAGTCAAGGTTTAAATTCTTATGGTCATAACGGTCTGCAACTTCTCTTGCAATAATTTCTTTTAAAATTTTCACATCAATTATATATCCAGTTTCTGGATCAATTTCTCCGTCGATTCCTACCTCTAAAACATAATTATGGCCATGGTAATTAACGTTATTACATAAACCGAAAACTTCATTGTTCTTTTCATCACTCCAATCTTTTCGGTAAAGTCGATGTGCGGCGTTAAACGTAGCTCTTCGTACAATTTTCATAAAGCGAGAAGGTCAATAAATGCAGTCTTATATTCTTTAATAATTTTTTTAAACCATGCGGTATATTCGGCTTCATGGTGTTCTATATCCTCTTCAATTTCATGCATATACACCCACTTATAATCACAGACTTCGTCAGGATTTGCGGAAGGCTCGTCATTAGTAAAACCTATTAGCACATGATCAAGTTCATGTTCAACTAAGTTGTTTTCTAATTCAGCACGATATATAAAACTAAAAAGAGGAGCTAGAGGTGTTTTTATTCCCATTTCCTCGACTAATCTTCTGTTAGCCGCCTCTACAATGGATTCACCCGGCAGGGGATGGCTACAACATGTGTTGGTCCATAACCCCTCAGAATGATATTTACCAAATGCTCTACGATGTATTAGCAGCTGACCTTTTGAATTGAAAATCAACACCGAGAAAGCTCTATGTAACATACCTTGTACATGAGCTTCCATTTTTTCCATGGTGCCTATTTCTTGGTCATGTTTATTCACTAAAATTACTTCTTGAATCATAACATATTCAGATTATGACGAACATATGTTGAGAGTAATAGACTCACTTTACGATTATTTGGAATGCGAACACGTTCATTTAAAATAACCTTTGCGGAGGTATTTTTTATCTTACTGAACAACTTGTAATAGTAGATGTAAGCTAAATAAACTCCAAATCGTGCTTTTTTTGGCAATTCAAGAATCCCTAAATAGCCAGATTGAAAATCTGATTCAATGTCGCGCTCTATGTCGTGTTTGACGGTAGTATTAAACTCATTCATATCAATTCCTGGAAAGTATACACGCCCGAGATGTTTGTAATCGGCATTTAAGTCTCGTAGAAAATTTATTTTTTGAAACGCAGAACCTAATTTCATTGCAGCAGGTTTTAATCGTATATATTCTGATTCATCAGCATCTACAAATATTCTTAAGCACATAAGTCCGACTACTTCAGCGGAACCTAAAATGTATTTTTTATATTGTTCCTCATCGTAAGCCTGCTTATTTAGGTCCATTTTCATGGATTCCAAAAATGTTTCAATTAACTCTAATGGAATATTATATTTATTAACCACCCATTGAAAGCTATTTAAAATTGGATTCAAGGATATCCCATCGTTGATAGATTGATACGTTTGCTTTCTGAAATCTTCTAATAATTTTGCTTTATTGAACCCGTGAAAGGAATCAACAATCTCATCGGCGAATCGCACAAAACCGTATATAGAATAAATGGGTTGCCTAATGTCAACATGGAGCATTCTAATACCAAGAGAAAAGGATGTACTATATCTTTTCGTAGTTAGGGTGCTTATCTCTTGACTTAATACATCAAATCTCTGTTTCATTACTTAGTATTTTGGATTACATACTTTGCTACAACTTCTCCTGAAATAATTGAAGGCGGAACACCTGGTCCAGGAACGGTAAGTTGCCCGGTGTAGAAAAAATTTCGCAAGTTTTTATTTTTTATTTGTGGTTTGAAAATAGCGGTTTGTTTTAAGGTATTTGCTAATCCGTAGGCATTTCCTTTAAATGCATTATAATCTTCTTTGAAGTTTGAAATTGAAAAACTCCGCTTGTAGACAATGTTTTCTTTTATATCATTTCCAGTTAGGGAGTGTAATCGATTCAATAAGACATTGAAATATCGCTCTCGAGTTGCTTCGTCATCCTTGAGATCAGGAGCAATGGGGATTAAAAAAAACAGATTTTCACATCCCACTGGTGCTACAGACGGGTCGGTTAAGGAGGGCGCACTTAAGTAAAATAACGGTGCAGTTGGCCATTGTGGGTTTTTATAAATTTCTTTTCCATGTTCTTGGAGCGATTCATCAAAAAATAGGTTGTGGTGTTTAATATTACTTACTCGTTTGTTGATTCCGACATAATATAGAAGGGCAGAAGGCGCCATCACTCGTTTGTCCCAATATGCATCTGAATAATTAGAAGATCCATTAAGCAAGGCTTTTTCGGTGTGTTGATAATCTGCAGATGAAATAAAGACATCTGATTCAAAACGATTACCGTTAATGTCAATAGCAGCGCGAACTTCACCATTAGATTTTTCTAATGAAATGATTTGAGCATCTGTAAAAACCTTTACTCCTTGTTCTTTTGCTATTTTATGAAAGGCTTCGATAAACTTGTGCATCCCGCCCATGGGATACCATGTTCCTAATTCCATGTCTGCATAGTTCATTAGGGAATAAAGTGCGGGAGTATCTTGAGGCATTGCACCTAAAAACAATACAGGAAATTCAAGCAACGAACGAAGTTTAGGGTGAGAAAAATATTTATTAATATATGTTGAAAAAGAATTTGTTAGGTCCATTGAAAATAATCCTTTCAAAAGCCTGAAATCCATGAATTCTGTTAATTTCATAGATGGTTTGTATACCAAATCCTTCATTCCAACCTCGTATTTATACTTTGCATCTTTCAAGAAAGCCCGTAATTTCATGGAACTACCTGGTTCAAAAGACTCAAACATCTCTTCAAGTTCTACCATTGTAGCGGGAACATCCGAATATGTTCTATCCGGCCAATAAACTCTGTAGGAGGGATCAAGGCGCTTTAATTCATAAAAATCAGAGGTTGTATACCCAAATTTTTGATAGAATTGTTCAAAAACATCGGGCATCCAGTACCAGCTTGGACCCATATCAAATACAAAACCTTCATGTTGAAATTGTCTAGCACGACCTCCAATGGTTGAGTTTTTCTCGACAATTGTAACATCCCACCCAGATTTGGCAAGAAATGCACCGGCAGATAGCCCGGAAATCCCAGCTCCTAAAATCGTGGCCTTTTTTTTCATGAATCTAGTTGTCTAAATATTGGTAATCTGGCAACTGGTCCATAAGTCGCTTTCTGGCAATGAAGATACGGCTTTTTATAGTACCAATGGGAAGTTTCATTGAATCTGCAATTTCTTTGTATTTGTAGCCTTCAAAATGCATTTTAAATGGAATTCTTAATTCATCACTAAGGTCCTGAATACTCTGAGTTATTTCCTTAGTAGCAATGCGTTCAGTTGGTGAACCCATAGTTGATTTGTGGTTAGTTACTAGGTACGAATCCTCAGAATGATCAAAAATCATTCGTGTTTTTGCGTTTCGTCGATATTGATTAATGAAAATATTACGCATGATAGTGAATACCCAAGCCTTAAAATTCGTGTTGGGCGTGTAGTATGAACGATAGTTTATTGCTTTGAGTAAGGTTTCTTGTGTTAAATCTCTCGCATCTTCACGGTTTTTAGTAAAATTCAATGCGAATGAAAAAAGATTTCCCTGTAAATCAATTAATGCTTCGTTAAATTCAATTGTAGACATATTGTTTAATTAATTCTAAGTAAAGTTAAACAAAATTGTTTAATAAAAGAACAAAAAAATTAAACAAAAATAAAAAAAGGTGTTAAATCGCAGCTAAGTACCTTTGAATCAATAAAGTATCTATGTAATATTTTTTAACATCTCATGCGTTATGCGCTCTAAATCATATTCGAGTTTCCAATCCCAATCGTTCACTGCATAATTGTCTTCGATGGAGTTAGGCCATGAATCGGCAATTGCTTGTCGGAAGTCTGGTTGATAGGTAATTTCGAATTTTGGAAGTTGTCGCTGTATGGATCTTGCAATCTCTTCTGGCGTAAATGAGATTCCTCCTAAATTGTATGCAGATCTAATTCTAATTCTATCTGCAGGAGCATTCATAAGTTGAATCGTTGCACGAATCGCATCATCCATAAACATCATAGGTAATGCTGTGTTTTTCGAAAGAAAACAGGTATATTTTCCACAAGATTTAGCTTGGTAAAAAATATCAACGGCATAATCTGTTGTTCCCCCGCCAGGAGGACTTTTATAGGAAATTAGTCCAGGGTAGCGTATGCTTCGAACATCCACACCAAATTTATTATAGTAGTATTCACACCAACGTTCTCCGGCTAGTTTAGAGATGCCGTATACTGTACTCGGCTCCATAATTGTATGTTGCGGTGTATTGTCGGCAGGAGTACTGGGACCAAAAACTGCAATTGAGCTTGGCCAAAATATCTTTTTCACATATCCTTCTTTTGCCAAATCAAGGATTGTAAATAATCCTTCCATGTTTAATTTCCATGCGAAATCAGGATTCTTTTCTGCAGTGGCGGAAAGTAATGCGGCAAGAAGATAAACAGTTTCAATTTGATTATCAATGATATACCTTCTTACTTCATCTCGCTTTAAAATGTCTAATTGGATATATGGGCCATCCTTTATTAAATCGGGGGAATTGTCTCGAATATCCGCTGCAATGATTTGACCTTTTTCAGATTGACTGCGTAATGCGAGGGTAAGTTCTGTGCCAATTTGGCCCCCCGCTCCGATTATTAATGTATTTGACATATCTACAAATTTAACCAAGAAATTGCCTGAAAAAAATGCATATTAGAAAAACTGAAGAAAATCATTTGTAACTTGTCAATCCTAGCGTTAATTTTGATTTATAAAATAGTTAAGAAATGCCTTTTTATCACAAACTTGGAAACATCCCATCTAAACGCCATACAGTGTTTAGGCAGCCTAATGGTAGTTTATATCACGAACAACTCTTCGGAACAGTAGGTTTCGATGGGATGTCAACCTTGATGTATCATGTTCACCCTCCAACGGAGGTTAAAGAAATAATAAATCAAACGAATGTTGCGCCGGAAGTTGCATTGGAAAAACACATGAGCATGTTGTCATTACAAGGTTTTCAATTGTCTCCCGAGTCAGATTATATAAACAGTAGAACTCCCATTTTAGTCAATTCCGATTGTTACATTGAACTAGCAGCTCCAAAGCAATCAATGACGGATTATTTCTACAAGAATGCAGATGCGGATGAGGTATTATTCATTCACAAAGGAAGCGGCACCCTAAAAACACAATTAGGAAATATTGATTTCTCATACGGCGATTACTTGGTGATTCCACGCGGAATGATTTATCAAATTCATTTTAATGATGAGAATAATCGCTTATTTATTGTGCAATCATTTAATCCGGTCTATACACCAAAACGTTATCGCAATTGGTTTGGACAATTATTAGAACATTCACCTTTCTGTGAGCGTGATCTTCGTCCACCCCATATGTTAGAAACTCATGAAGAAGAGGGAGATTTTTTAATTCGAATCAAAAAACAAGATGTTATTTATGATTACGTTTATGCACATCATCCGTTTAATGTTATAGGTTGGGATGGATATAACTTTCCATATGCATTTTCCATTCATGAATTCGAACCCATTACCGGAAGGGTCCATCAACCACCGCCGGTGCATCAAACTTTTGAAACTACGGGTTTTGTAATGTGCTCTTTTGTGCCGCGACTATATGACTATCATCCAAATTCAATTCCTGCGCCTTATAATCATAGTAACATTGACTCTGATGAAGTACTGTATTATGTCGATGGAGATTTTATGAGTAGGAATAATATAGAACAAGGACAAATAACGTTGCATCCTTCAGGGATTCCTCATGGACCACACCCGGGAGCCTATGAGCGAAGTATTGGTAAAACGGAAACAAAGGAATTAGCGGTAATGATAGATACCTTTCGACCATTAAAAGTGACTAAACAAGCCCTAGCAATGAAGGTTGACGGCTATGAAAAGTCATGGATTCATTAATAATTATTTCGATAATATATGGCAGCAGAAATTAAAAATTTAAAGGACATTGCAAACTACCAATATGGCTTAAAGAAAATCTTTGAAGAGGCGGAAGATTTTTTACCATTACTTGGAACCGATTATGTGGAAATGTATGTAGGAAATGCGAAACAGTCGGCACACTATTTTAAAACAGCATTAGGGTTTCAATCAGAAGCTTTTGCAGGGTTAGAAACCGGTATAAAAGACCGTGTATCTTATGTATTGCGTCAAGATAAAATTCGATTGGTTTTAACAACACCACTCGTTGAAGGTGGAGAAATTAACGAGCATCTTGTTAAACACGGTGATGGGGTAAAAGTGGTTGCTTTATGGGTAGAAGATGCAACGAGTGCATTCGAGGAAACGGTTAAACGTGGTGCCAGACCATATATGGAACCCACGCGTGAAGAAGATGACCATGGGTATGTGGTCCGTTCCGGAATATATACCTATGGAGAAACGGTACATATATTTGTTGAGCGTAAGGGATATAACGGAGTATTTTTACCTGGGTATAGAGCATGGCAATCACATTATAACCCAATGCCTGTTGGTTTAAAATTTATTGACCACATGGTTGGTAATGTAGGATGGAATGAAATGAACACATGGGTAGAATTTTATGCTAAGGTAATGGGCTTTGCACAAATTGTTTCCTTCGACGATAAGGATATTTCCACCGATTATACGGCATTGATGTCTAAGGTTATGAGCAATGGTAATGGCAGGATTAAATTTCCGATAAATGAACCTGCTGAGGGAAGAAAGAAATCCCAGATTGAAGAATATCTTGATTTTTATAATGGTCCTGGAGTACAACACATTGCCGTGGCGACAGATGATATTGTTAAAACAGTTTCGGCCATGCGCGATCGCGGTGTTGAATTTCTTTATGTGCCAGAAACTTATTATGAAAATTTAATAGAGCGCGTAGGTGAAATTGATGAGGATGTAGATATATTGAAGAAACATGGAATTTTAATTGACCGTGATGATGAGGGGTATTTATTACAATTGTTCACGAAACCAGTTGTTGATCGTCCTACTTTGTTTTTTGAAATCATTCAACGCAAAGGAGCGCAATCATTTGGTAAAGGAAATTTTAAAGCGTTGTTTGAGGCCATTGAAAGAGAGCAGGAAAACAGAGGAACGTTATAAGTAACATTTTATAGACAATAAAAAAGGGAGGCTATCTCCCTTTTTTAGTTGTAATAACTTTGGCCTAAACCGTCATGATGTCTTTTTCTTTATTTTCAAAAATTACATCAATTCGCCTTATGAATCCATTAGTAATTTGTTGTACTTCTTCTTCTGCCCCTTTAACTAAATCCTCCGATAATCCATCATTTTTCAAGTCTTTAATCATGTCCATGGCATCTTTTCGCTGACTTCGAATACCAACTTTAGCAAGTTCACATTCTGCTTTAGCACGTTTAACTAATTCTCGTCGTCGTTCTTCTGTTAAAGGAGGGACGGATATTATCAATTGCTCTCCGTTACTCTGTGGATTTAATCCAAGGTTTGCATTAAGAATTCCTTTTGAAATATCGTTCAATAAAAGTTTTTCCCACGGCTGCACCACAATAGTTCGCGCATCAATCGTATTAACATTGGCAACTTGTTGTAGTGGTGTCATAGCACCGTAATATTCCACGAGTACCCCACTTAACATACCTGGACTTGCTTTTCCTGCTCTAACCTTTATTAATTCTGAATCTAGATGAGCAAGGGTCTTTTCACTGGAAGACTTAAACTCGTCAAAGATCATTTCTAATTCTTCTGTCATAGGGCTAATTATGTACGAGGGTTCCTACCTTCTTACCGTTTAGTAAGTCCTTCAAATTTCCAGGTGTATCCATGTCAAATACAATAATCGGTAAGTTGTTTTCTTTACACAATGTAAATGCCGTTAGATCCATAACATTAAGATTTAGTTTATACACTTCATCAAAGGTTATGTGTTCAAACTTTGAGGCACTACGATCTTTTAATGGATCAGCCGTGTAAATACCGTCTACTCGTGTCCCTTTTAAAATTACATCTGCATTAATTTCTATAGCTCTAAGGCTCGCTGCAGAATCTGTTGTGAAAAATGGATTTCCCGTTCCAGCACCAAAAATTACAATTCTCCCTTTTTCCAAATGTCGCACTGCCCTTCTGCGTATAAACGGTTCGGCAATGGCTTTCATTTCTATAGCAGAAAGCAAACGAGTTTGTAAGCCTACAGTTTCAAGGGCTGATTGCAAGGCCATCGAATTAATCATGGTAGCTAACATACCCATATAATCTCCATGGGTTCGGTCCATACCCCCTTCCTCTGCTTGTACTCCTCTAAAAATATTCCCCCCCCCAATTACAACAGCAATCTCAATTCCCATTTCATGGATGTCTCTAATTTCAGCAGCGTAATTCGCAAGGCGTTGATTATCAATTCCAAATTGTTTGGAACCCATTAAGGATTCACCACTTAGTTTTAAAAGGATTCGTTTATAATTCATGATTTGCGTTCAAAGATAATAAAATGAATCTTGAGTGGTAAAAAAAAAGCCTCACAATCGTGAGGCTTTTTGGTATTAACTTAAAGAAAATCTACGGAAATCAGTGACAGTAAGTCCTTTTTCCGTATTATTTAAGAATTGTTCTACCGTGAGTTTGTTATCTCGAACAAACTGTTGGCTTAACAATGTGTTTTCTTGGAAGAATTTATTCAAACGTCCCATGGCGATTTTTTCTGCCATATCCGCTGGCTTTCCTTCTTGAATAGCAAGTTCTTTACCTACTTCAATTTCGCGCTCAATAGTTCTTGCATCAACACCATCCTTATTGATTGCTATTGGATTCATAGCCGCTACTTGCATAGCCACTTGACGCCCCGCCTCAGCACCAACTTCTGTAGAATTATTCAAAACTACCATGGTTGCAAGTTGATTACCTGGATGATTATAGGTTACTACACACTCACCACGTAACACGGCATAACTGGAAAGATCAAGCTTTTCACCAATAACACCTATTTGCTCTGTAATTTTATCTTCTACAGTTAATTTTCCGTCATAAGACAATGCTTTCAGTGCTTCAGCACTTTCAGGTAGGTGCGTAATTGCAATGTCAACTAAAGATTGAACAAGAGAAACATATCCGTCGTTTTTAGCAACGAAATCTGTTTCACAATTTAACGCTAAAATAACACCTGCTTTACCATCTTGGGTAGTTTGAGCGAGAATAATACCTTCTTTAGCATCATTTTCCCCACGTTTTGCGGCAATTTTTTGACCTTTCTTACGGAGAAGATCAATAGCGGTTTCGAAATCACCATTTGCCTCTACTAGTGCATTTTTGCAATCCATCATTCCGGCACCGGTCTGTTGTCTTAATTTATTTACATCTGCTGCTGTAATTGCCATGAATTAAAATAATAAAAAGTTAAAAATTATGCTTCTTCTGATACTGCTTCATCGCTAGAATCTGCAGATTGTGTTTCTTCAGCAACCGAAGCTTCTTCAGCAACTGGAGCTTCTTCAGCAACTGGAGCTTTTTCAGCAACTGGAGCTACTTCAGCAACTGGGGCTTCTTCAGCAACTGGGGCTTCTTCAGCAACGGGAGCTTCTTCAGCAACTGAGGCTTCATCAGCAACCTGAGCTTCCTCAGTAACTGGCGCTTCTTCGGCTATTGGGGTTTCCTTAGCCTTTCGTGCCACTGTTTTTACTTTTTTTGCCTCCGTTGCGGGTGCTTCAGTTATAACATCTTCTGCACTTTCTTCATTCGTGTCCCCTTTTAGGTTTTTACGGTCTTCTAACCCTTGCTGAATTGCGTTACAAATTTCATCTAGTATTAAAGCAATTGATTTAGTCGCATCATCATTCGCAGGGATAGGAAAATCAACTAGTTTAGGATTTGAATTGGTGTCTACAATGGCAAACGTTGGAATATTCAAACGCTTTGCCTCGGCTAATGCAATATGCTCTTTGAGAATATCTACAATAAAAATTGCGGCAGGCTGGCGAGTCATATCCGAGATAGAGCCAAATGTTTTTTCAAGTTTATCTCTTTGACGGGATTTAAATAATTTCTCACGTTTATTCAAAGTATCCCAAGTCCCGTCCGACTTCATCTTGTCGATGATTGTCATTTTGCGGATAGATTTTCTTGTGGTTTGAAAGTTTGTAAGCATTCCTCCGGACCAACGTTCGGTCACGAATGGCATATTGACTTGTGATACGCGTTGTGAAACGATTTCTTTAGCTTGTTTTTTGGTAGCAACAAATAAAACCTTTTTACCAGACCGTGCAATTTGTTTCATTGCGGCTGAAGCTTGCTCAAGGTGTACAATGGTTTTATTCAAATCAATGATGTGGATTCCCTTTTTTTCCTCGAAAATATAAGGAGCCATGGATGGATTCCATTTTCTTTTCAGGTGACCAAAATGCACTCCTGCCTCGAGAAGTCTTTCAAATGTTACTTTTGACATATATAATTGTTTACGTTCCTATTATTAAATCAATTGCTGAGGGGTTAAAGGTGCTCAACAATTTGGATACTAAACTTCCAGTTACTCGATTAACGTTTCGAGAACTGGAATTTTTTTCTAGCTTTCGGTTGACCAGATTTTTTACGCTCAACCATTCTTGGGTCTCGTGTCATTAATCCCTCTGCACGTAGCACAGATTTGAAGTCTTCGGAAATCTCAACTAGGGCTCTGGAGATGCCTAAGCGAACAGCCTCTGCCTGTCCATTAATTCCACCGCCATTCACAGTAGCTTTTACATTATATTTTCCAACGGTATCTGTTAATTCAAACGGTTGGTTTATTTTGTTTAATAAAAGATTTGTAGGGAAAAATTCCGATCCAGGACGATTGTTAATCGTGAATTCTCCTTTACCTTTTGAAAGATAAACGCGCGCAACGGCTGTTTTTCTTCTTCCTAAAGCATTTGTAATATCCATGAGTTATAATAAATTGTCTAAATTCAAAACTTCAGGTTGTTGCGCATCATGTTTATGAGCATTCCCTTTATACACTTTCAAGTTGGAGTAAATTTGACGTCCCAACGTATTTTTTGGAAGCATCCCTTTAATGGCTTTTTCAATTAATCGCTCCGGATGTTTCTTTAGCATAACTTCTGCAGAGGTAAATCGCTGCCCACCAGGATATCCTGAGAACCTTACATATTCCTTATCTTCCAACTTTGTACCGGAAAATGCAACTTTCTCTACATTGATAATAATCACATTATCTCCACAATCTGCATGCGGAGTATAACATGTTTTGTATTTTCCACGAAGTACCTTAGCTACCACGCTGGCTAATCGACCAACGTGTTGCCCGGAAGCATCGACAACAAACCATTTTTTATCGGCAGTACCAATGTTCCCTGAAATTGTTCTATAACTTAACGTATCCACAATCGTATTAATTTATCTGTAAAACCCTATTTTAAGGGGGTGCAAAGATAGAAGGAATGTTTTAATTTTCCAACCCGATATAAAAAAAAGTGCAATTATTTTGATTTAAATGCCTGTATTGCATTTCGAGTATATTCACTAAGTACTAATCTTCCACTTATTCTAGCTCGTTCAATCAGCAACTCATCCCAATTTGCAGTGCCTTTCCAAAAAATATTTTTCAATTCGCTCATAGCTTCTGGATTCGACAGAGATAAACGCTGAGCCAAGCCTTCAACTGCCTCATCCATCAGTTCAATGCTATCATATACCTCAGCATACAGCCCCTTTTTCATGGCCCATTCTGCACTTCTCCAAGCCGTAGCGTTGATTGCTAATTCACTCATTGCAGCCTCGCCAATTTTTCTTGCAACGGCTGGTCCAACAACAAATGGACCAATGCCAACAGCTAATTCAGAAAGTTTTATGTCAGCATTTTTAGTGGCAAAACAATAGTCTACCGATGCGGCAATTCCAACGCCACCTCCTACAGCTTTACCTTGAACTCGGCCAATGATTAGTTGCTTTGACTTTCGGCAAGCATTTATAACTTTTGCAAAACCTGAAAAAAACTCAAGGCCAGTTTCATAATCTGAAATTGCAACAAGTTCGTCAAAACTGGCTCCGGCACAAAAGGATTTTGTTCCAAGAGATTTCAATACAATCACGGTGACTTCTGAATTAGCTCCAATTAATTGAATTTCCTCAGCGAGTTTGTTGAGTATTAATCCTGGCAATGAGTTACTTTGTGGATGTCCAAAAGTTATAGTTGCAATACCTTTTGAAATAAAGCTGTTTACAGATCCAGTTTCCATCTTATTTTAATGTGAAGCTATCGGAACCGATAAGTTGTCCTTCGCAAAATATTTTTACCTTAAAATTACCTCTCTCCACCTCTTGTCCTTTCAAATCATAATAGATTGTGAGGTCTATAGCTTGGTTGTTGTAATCTATGTCTTTTTTGTCTGAATACGATTGTTGCCCCATTTCTGTTTGCATAACATGACTAGCCTTATTCTGTAGAATAGATCCATTTGGTGCTGTAATTTGCAGATATACAGTTTTTTTTCCATTACTTGCAATCTGATTTTCTCCGATGGTAAATGAAGACCTCATTTGTACTACATTTTTCGCCTTAAGAGTTGGCTCAGTAGTGTTGTTTATTTTCATTCGCAAAGCCTCTGAATTAAATCCGTAGGCTTGTAGTTTGGCGCCTTTTTTCAACTGTTCTGACTTTTGTTCTGCATCCTTTTTGTAGGTATCCCGTTCGCTTGTGGTTTCGGATAGTTTATTAGTTGTTTCGTCTAATACGGAGGTTAATTTGATATTTAGTGTATTCAAAGAATCAATTTGTTTTACATAACCGCGCATGATTGAGCGAAGTACTTCGTTCTCTTTCTTTAAGTTAAAGAGCTCCCTTGCGGATAATTTTTTATTGGTATTGAGTTGATTAAGTAATTGTGAAATCTGAGCTTTTTGTTGGTTTAAACTATCGGCTTTACTTCGATCCATTGCAATTAATCTATCATAGGTGTCTAACATGTTTTTAAAATCTGTTTTAAGATCATTAGATAATCCCCCTACATATCCTTCCAACATTTTATTCATTCCTTCCATGTCCGATTTCAAAATAATGTTATCATTTTGACATTGATTTAATTCACTGCGTTTTGCGGACCACATAAAGGTTAATGCGGCAAGGCCTATTAATAAGACCCCTACAACACTGTATAGGATTAGGTTAGATGATTTTTGTTGGTTTTCAGTCATAATCTAATTTTTTACAAAGGTAAAACAATTCAAATTACTTATGTTCAGATTTTTGTACAGCTACGTAACGAACAAATCGTAGGATAGATGCCTCCCCAACTGCGGAAAAACGATCGTCGGAACTAGCGGGAAAAGGCCCACCATGATGCATGTCAGATACCACAGAAACCCCTGTAGGAACACCATTCAATATCACCCTACCGGCGTTGGCACATGCCCAATTAAAAAAAATGGATTCTTCCGGATTCACACCAATTATGGTTGCTGTTAGTTGCCCTTCCAAGTTTTTTAGGCCCCTCAATAATTCATCTTCAGATTCGTATGCAACAATTACTCCTGCTGGTCCAAATAATTCTTGCTGAAGGGCTGGCGTTATTAAATATTGCTCCATGGAAGCCACAAAAAAACCACGTGTAATTCCAAATTCTTTATCTGTGTTAAAATAAGCCTTACCCTTAAAGCATTTGTTTATTTCTGTAAGTCGCTGCTGGAAACGTTGTTGCACGGAGGGATGAAGCATAGGGTGCGGTGCAACGTTTTCAAACGAATCATTCAACATTTTTACCGCTTTATGAAGCATGGGTTCAGGACAAAAGATAACACCGGGCTTGGTACAAAATTGGCCGGCATCTGTTGTAATAGATTGAACTAACGCATTGATGTGATGATTTAATTCTTTTTCATTCGGTAGAATTATTACTGGATTAATGCTGCCCATTTCGGCAAAGCAAGGAATTGGATCTTTCCTGTTTTGGGTTAGACGATAGATGGTCATACCACCCGAAAAACTTCCTGTAAACCCACAGCCTTTAACCCGAGGGTCTTGAACCATTGCTTGTCCAATGTCATTACCAATATCTAGCAAATGACCGAAAACTCCTGGGTGCAGATTAAGCTTTTCGCGAGCCTTGTAAATCAAGTTAGCACTTAATATACTGGTGCCAGCATGAAGTGTATGACCTTTAACAATTACAGGGCAGCCTGCCGCAAACGCGCCCATAACATCCCCGCCAAGAGTAGAATAAGCCAAGGGGAAATTTACTGCTCCAAAAACAGCGATGGGGCCTAATGGCATGGGTGTTTTTGAGATAGTCCGGTCAGTTAATACGCTTTGTTTTTTTCGCATATTCAACTCTAATGCCGCATCCCCATAGGTATCAATTTGCATCAATGTACGATCAAATTCTGCATTAAACCTAATGCGATTAAGGCTACTTTCTGTTGAATATACTTCAAAGAGTGCCTCCTTATTATTAATAATTTGGGCCTTGATTTCTGATAGAAATTCAACCCTTTTGTTGATATCAAGTAAGGCACCGGTTTTATGAGCAAACTCTGCTGAAGCTAAACAATTCTCAAGGTCTTCACGGCTCGAAACCGGGTATTTTTTCGGATTTAAACTGCCCTTGCGACAATTATATGTTTCAATAAAAGCTGGCAAGGGTTTAAACCAATTCTAAGGTGTAAGTGTATGTTTCCATGATGGCATTGGCCAACATTTTTTTGCAAGCCTCTTCAACCCGTTCCTTTGCAGATTCCATGGAGTCTGAATCAACAAACAACCGTATATGTCTACCAATTCTTACGCCTTCTATTTCTTGCATTCCAATGGATGCCATGGCATGTGTAACTGCTTTACCCTGAGGGTCTAATAAGGCATCATGAGGCATTACATCGATTTCAGCTTTAAATTTCATGGTGTTTTGTGGTTTTTGTCTCGATTATGGATAAAGTCACATACAAAATTACAATTATTGGAAGTGCATAGATTTGAAAAAAGAAAATTGTTATTAACGAAATTCCTAACAAGAGGTATTGAAATCGATTGTTTTTAAGGCTGTAATCTTTGATTTTAAGTGACAATAAGGGGATTTCAGAAATTAATAATATTGGAAATACCAATGCCGTTGTAGCCATGACTAGAGGGTCAAGTACCCATGGATAAGTTGGTTCAAAAGGTGTTGTGTTTTCAATTCCGATTTTCCAATACAGTAAAGGAAAGAACAAAAAGAATATCGTATTGGTAGGAGTAGGCACTCCAATGAATCGATCACTTTGTCGGGAGTCATTGTTAAACTTAGCCAGTCGAAACATAGAAAAGAATGGAATGCTCAGCGCGCACAAGCTTAACCAGTCAGTATAATTCTGAAACTTAAAATCATGAAATTTTAGATAAGTTTCAATTAAATTTCCGTTCAGCTTTAATTCAATCGTTATAAACATAAGTATTCCGGGCGCTAATCCAAACGATACCAAATCAGCTAAAGAATCAAGGTCTTTTCCAATCAAAGAAATTACATTAATTTTCCTTGCTATAAATCCATCCAGAAAATCGAATATCATGGCAATTAAAAGCAATAATGAACTCAACTCAATACGACCGAAAAATGCAAAAATTATGGCGAATACTCCACAAAGAAAGTTTGATGAAGTAATTAAGTTTGGTAGATTAAACAACTTGAAGCCCTTTTCATTCATTTTAGGCGAAGTTAATTCAAATTTCACTTATATTTATCGGGTAATTCAGTTTCCTGCACAATAAATGCCTTTTAAAATTAGTTTATTAGGATCAAACCTTAGTATGAAATACTTTATTCTTTCTCTTGTTTTATATCAATTTATTTGTTTAAGGGCTCAAGCACCTAAGTATTCCAATGAGTTCTTACATTTAGGCGTTGGGGCCAATGCCTTTGCAATGGGCAATGCGGTGGTCGCCACCACCAACGACGTAAGTTCGGGTTATTGGAATCCGGCAGGGCTAACAGGTGCCACCGAGTGGCTTCAAGTTTCTGCAATGCATTCGGAATATTTTGCAGGAATTGCCAAATATGATTATTTAGGGATTTCACATTCAATTGGCAAAAAAGGAGTGCTTGGTTTTAGTTTCCTTCGCTTTGGAGTAGATGATATACCCAATACCACGCAGCTTATTGATAATGATGGTAGAATCAATTACGATAATATTACCACCTTTACTGCGGGAGATTATGCCTTTATGGGGTCATACGCTAAATCGATGGCTATTCCAGGAATGTCTCTTGGGGGCACCGTTAAAGTAATTCATCGACGTGTTGGTGATTTTGCAAAATCATGGGGCTTTGGATTGGACATAGGACTTAAATATCAATTGCATTCACATTGGCGATTTGGGATTGTAGCTCGCGATGCAAGTTCTACCTTCAATGCATGGATTTTTAACCTCTCCCAAGATATGCAACAAGTGTTCATATCGACAGGCAATGAAATTCCAACCAACGGATTAGAGCTTTCCCTTCCAAGGTTTATCACAGGGGTTGCGTATACTCATGCAATTGGAAAGGATAAAGGGTTTAATATTTTAACCGAATTCGATATTGATGCCACTACAGATGGAATGAGAAACACGCTTTTAAAATCAAATACCTTTTCGCTCGACCCGCATCTAGGGGTACAATTGTCATTTAAGGAAATTGTGCATGTGAGAGGCGGGGTTTCTTCCATTCAGCAATTTCAAGCCATTGACGGAACGAAGGAGTGGGGCCTTCAACCCAACTTAGGATTAGGAATAGGAATCAAAGGCTTTAATTTAGACTATGCATTTACTAGGTTAGGAGCTGCTGAAGCAGGCTATTACACCCATATTTTCTCCCTTAAATTCAAACTAAGTCAGCCCAATAAAAAATAGCAATGATCAGGTACTTAAGTTTCTTAATACTTTTTTTCACCTTGCATTTTTCGGGAATTTCCCAAACGTTTGGGAACGAATGGATAAATTACAATCAAAAATATTACGCATTTCCAATTATACAATCTGGGATTTACAAGATAACCTATCAGAATTTACAGAATGCGGGTATTCCTGTGGATACTATTCCGATTGGTAATTATCAGGTTTTTGGAAAACAAAAAGAGCAACCGTTGTACATCATCGACGATGGGAATAATTTCCTTGACCCATATGAATTTATATATTTCTATGCCGAAAGGAATGACGGATGGCTAGATTCGACCCTCTATGATAACCCTTCTTGGTTGGGCAATCCAAAGTATAGCCTATACAATGATACCATTCGCTATTTCTTTAGTTGGACAAATGGATCACCAGGTTTACGTTTTACACCTGAAAATGATATCGATTTTTCAAGTTACCAACCGGCGTCCCATCTTTTATTCGAAAAGAGTCTTGTAAATTCTCAAGCCTACAATCAAGGAGAAATTAGTTCTCAAGCGGCAAGTTCCCTATTTGTTCCTGGTGAAGGGTGGGGGAGTCAAATGCAAAACGGGGCCTCAGGGTATACGTGGAATTATTCATCTACGATCCTGGATAATTTATATACTGGATTGGATGCGCCACAAATCAAGTTAAAATCTGTCATTGTTGGGGGCTCCAATGCCTATTCACCAAATTTATATAATCATCATACCCAATTGACCATTGGCCCAACTAATAGCATTTTACTAGATACACTTTCTATTGGTTATAATGCAATCAATGTTTCCAAACAAATTCCTGTTTCTTCCCTCGCGACAAATGGAGCTACAAATTTTAAAATCAATATTGTCGGAGATCTTGGCGTTGCGTCAGATTACCAAAGTGTTAATTATTGGACTTTCATATACCCAAGAACCATGGCTTTTCCTGGTACTAATAAAACAGAATTTCAAGTGACTAATGCCACTAATCAGCCTAAGGTAAAATTGGCATTGACTGGGGTAAACATGATAAATCCCATTGCTTTTGCCTTTGGTTCTAATCCTAAAATTATTAATGCTATTTATACAGGAAATACCTGTCAATTACTTATCCCTAATGATCCGGTATATTCCCTACAAAAAGTAGTTATTCAAGCGACTTCAACTGTAACCTCTATCCTTGGCCTAACCCCTGTTACTCCTTCCGCAACCTTTACTAATTTTTCTGCCACACCAAATTTACAGGAAGCGTTATTATTTGTTTATCCTAAAAAACTTGCCTCGGGAGCATTCCAGTATGCAAACTACAGGAGTTCTCCAGCAGGAGGGAATTACAATGTTATATTGTCAGAGGTTGAAGAGCTGTATGACCAGTTTGGAGGAGGGATCCCAAAGCATGTCAATGGCATACGACGCTATGCACATTTCATTCATAGTATAAGTCAGCAAAAACCGGTGGGATTATTCCTCATTGGAAAAGGATTGCGTGAGGCCAATGTTGCGACAACGTTAGCAACAGGACCTGGTGCTCGTGCCAACGTCCTCAATTACTCATTAAACCTAGTTCCTTCGTTTGGGCAACCATCTAGTGATCAATCCATGACTTCTAATCTTCCGGGAACCGATAAATGGACGCCTTTAATGGCTACAGGTAGAATAGCGGTAAATAATCTATCTGAGTTGGCTCTTTATTTAGATAAAGTAAAGGACTTTGAGCTTGCACAAGATTCTATGTCGGTATATGATTCACAGAATAAAGATTGGCAAAAGCATCTAATTCATTTTGCTGGTGGTGGAAATGCTAATGAACAGTTTATTTTCCAAACCTATTTAAATGGAATGGCCGATATTGCAGAAGATGATTTTTTCGCAGGAATTACCACGCGCATTGTTAAAGAATCTGCCAATCCGTTAACCCCTGCTCAAATTCAAGGAATATCTGATAGATTATCAGAAGGGGTTACCGTTATGAATTTTTTCGGCCACGCTTCTTCTTCTCAAAGTGGTTTTGATTTAAATATTGATGACCCTCAGAATTGGAATAATCAAGGTAAATACCCTCTATTGATAGCAAACTCTTGTTATAACGGGAATATATTTTACAGTGTCCCCACCAAATCTGAGCAATTCGTATTGACGCCAAACGCCGGAGTTATTGCATACTTAGGAACAATTAATTATGGGTTCTCTGGGGCACTCAACGATTATTCTAATCAATTCTATCGACAGTTTAGTAAATATAATTATGGAGGTACTATTGGTGATCATATCAAGCATACGATTGATTCAGTCATGAATCCTAATCAATCACTAAGTACTGAATCAGTTTGTCAACAAATGACCCTCCATGGTGACCCAATGCTTCGACTAAATCCGCACACAAAACCGGAATTGGAGTTAATTGAGGAACGGGTTTCCTTCGGCCCAGACGACATTTCGTTAACAACCGACTCTATAGAAATTGAAATTGAATTGCGCAACCTAGGGCAATCTATCCAAGGGGATTTTGCTTTGGAAATATTACGTGATTTCCCAGGTTCGACGGCAGATTCTAGTTATATTTTCACTATCAATGGTATTGATTACGAAAAAAACATTTTTATTAAATTGCCCTTTTATCCCCAAATCGGTGTGGGTTTGAACCAATTCACGATTAGCGTAGATATTCCCAATTTTAATAACGAAGTCTACGATGAAATTATTAATAACCGTATTGTAAAATCTTTTAACATTCGGGTTGATGGGATTGAGCCAATATTGCCAATTAATTTTGCCGTGGTGCCTCGAGACACTATTGCCTTATTTGCTTCTACCATTGATCCTTTGGCACCTGCGAATTCGTATCGATTTGAAATAGATACTAGCCATTTGTTTAATTCATCTTTTTTAAGGTATGCCAATGTTTCTGGTACGGGTGGAGTAAAATCCGTTAATTGGAATCAATGGTTCAGAGTTTCCACCAATTCATTAGATCCAGTCCAATTTTCAGACAGCGTAGTGTATTATTGGCGCGTTGCGGTAAATAGCAATCCGTTAATTTGGAAAAAACGATCTTTTCAATACATACCCGGTAAAGAGGGTTGGGGTCAGGATGATTTCTATCAGTTTATAGACAACAATTTCATAGGGCTATCCATGAATACCCAACAAGAATTTCAAGAATTTATTCCAATTCAAAAAGGAATCTCATGCTTGGTTAAGGCAGCCACAACATCACCTGAAATTTATGATAATGCGTGGTATTTAAACGATGAGCAACAAGAGTATGAAGTGTGTAATATGACGCCGAAATTACACGTTGCAATCGTCGATAAGGCTACCTTATTGCCATGGGAAACACGCTACACTTACCCAAATGGTGCTGTGGTAAATCCGGGAAATAATTTTGGTAATGCTAACGACAATTCCGGATGTAAGCCTCGTTCAATGAAGTATTTTACTTTTCATCAAAATAGCCCAGTGCAATTAGCGGCCTTTCAAAATTTAGTTCAGAATATTGTTGAAAATGGAGATTACATATTAGTTTATTCGCCAATGACTACACGATACGATTGGTGGAATACTTTCGCCCCGACTATGTATCAAACCTTTGCCTCTTTAGGTTCAGATAGTATAGTTCAAGGACGGCCAAATAAACCTTTTATCTTTTTAACGAGAAAAGGTGATCCTAGTTTTGTTGTGGAGAAATTTACACAAGGAGCCGAGGATATTTATATTGACACTGTTATTTACGGTTCTCAGTTAGTAGGATATGAAACCACACCCTTAATTGGCCCAGTTGGAGATTGGCAATCCCTATTTTGGAATAGGAAAGCGCTTGAAGTTCTTCCCGGCGATTCAACGCGAATGCGTGTAAAGGTTTATAATTCTCTTGGAACCTTAGACCATGTAATCGATACACTCATGACACCACATGATTCTATCATTAATCTCAATAGTTTAATTGATGCAGCCCAGTTTCCTTTTGCACGCCTAAATGCTTTTTATATTGACTCCAATTTTCAAACACCTGCACAATTAGATTTTTGGCATGTTGTGTTCGCACCACTTCCCGAAGCAGCAATTGATCCATCTACGGCGATGTTTTGGTCCGCAAATAACGATTCCATTCAAGAAGGCCAGTCTTTGTATTTCGCTGTGGATGTGCGTAATATTAGTCCATATAATATGGATTCTTTATTGGTGAGTTATTCTGTAATGGATGAAAACCAACAGATTCATCCAATTTCTTATCCTCGTCAAGCACCATTATTAGCTGATGGTCATTTGTATGATACAATTATTATTCCAACCTTGAATTTGAAGGGGAATAATTGGTTGCGTGTTGAGGTTAATCCGTATACCGATCAGGGCTCCATGATAACTGATCAACCCGAGCTTACACACATTAATAATGTGCTTCAAATGGCATTTACGGTTGGGGGGGAAGACGTAAATCCTATTTTGGATGTAACCTTCGATGGCCAACATATTCTAAACAATGATATAGTTTCACCCCAAAGTGAGATACTTATTACCTTAAAAGATGATAATCCTTACCTCATTATGGATAGTGATGCGGATACATCCCTGTTTGCGATTTATTTGACCGATCCCGATGGGGAGATGCGTAAAATTCCTTTTGTTGATGGACAAGGTACTGTAGTTATGGAATGGATACCAGCCAATACATCGAATAAGAGGTTTAAAATAATTTACCCCGCATTATTTACAAAGGAAGGCGAATATACCTTATTAGTTCAAGGGCAAGATCGTTCTGGTAATCTTTCTGGGGATTATGAGTATATCATTAAATTCAAAGTGATTTTGGAGTCAGCGATTACCGAAGTAATGAATTACCCGAATCCATTTAGTACAAGCACTCGATTTGTGTTTACCCTTACAGGTTCTGAAATGCCCGAAGAAATGCTCATTCAAATCATGAATATAAGTGGGAGAGTGGTCCGGGAGATTTCTGAGGCGGAGCTCGGTCAGCTTAGAATTGGTCGTAACATTACCGAATTCTCGTGGGATGGCAGGGATAATTTTGGAGATTTATTAGCCAATGGTGTGTATTTATATCGTGTGATTGCTAGAATTGGCGGTAAAGAAATAACCCATTTAGAATCAGGAGCAGATACTTATTTCCACAAAGGTTTAGGTAAAATGTTTATATTACGTTAAAAGAATTTACAGCTCAGAATTGCGGTGTCATCTCCATAAGGCAATTCTCCTTTCCATTCATCGAGTTTAGAAAACAGGATGTTGTTCATATCTTCCATTTTAAGGGATGAAAAGGACTGAAGATTCTTTATCATTCTTTCAATTCCAAATTGCTCCCCATCTTCATTCTCTAATTCAACAACACCGTCTGTATAAAGCACCAAAGTGCTTTTTGGTGGAATGACCATTTTTCCAACTTGTAGATTAGGCAATTCATCCAACATCCCAAGTCCAATACACCCATCATGAAGAAGTTGATGTTTTCGCCCAATAAAAAGTACGGGTTGATTGTGGCCAGCATTGATGTATTTAAGTTTTCGCGTGTAGGCGTTGTAGTGTGCAATAAAAAAGGTAATGAATTTCTCTCCTTTTGCGGCGCTTATTACTTTTTTATTTAATTCTTCAATTAGGAAGGAAAGATCGAATCGTTGATACCGAAACAAAGTGCGTAAGGTAGCTTGAAAATTTGCCATAAGTAGTGCTGCTGAAATTCCTTTTCCTGAAACATCTGCAATACAAATAATATATTCTTCATCACCGAGCGGAATAAAATCATAATAGTCTCCACCAATTACATGCCTTGAAATATATTTAGCCGAAATATCCATTTTTCGATTTGAAGGTAAATCAGAAGGGAAGAGTAGTTTTTGTAATTCAGAAGCTGTTTCCAAATCGCGATTAATCATTTCTTTTGAGATAAGGCGATTCGTTAATCGTTGATTTTCAATAGCAACGGCGATTATATTGGTTAAGGTTTGAGCAAATTCAAGGTGTTGTTCTTTTTCTGAAGAGGCGTGTCCAGAATCGTTTTCAGAAAGCAGCAAATAAGCCAATGGATTTCCTTTATGAAACACCGGAATTATGATGTTAAATTCGTTGATTAAACTAGAATTTGATTCCGCAATAATGGTGAGTTCTTTAATACGCTGTAAGTGATTGATATGCATGGATAAATCAATCTTACCCCGGATTCCAGATTTATATATGATTTTCCATCCTTTGGAATTAGTGATTAGCACGAATTTCCGAAAATTCAATTGTTCCTTTAGAATGAACGAATAGATGCTTAGAAGGTCTTCAACGGATGATTGTGTGTTAATGGCAGATGTGATGGAGAGCAAAGAATGAAGTTTTAATTCATGCAATGCGAGTTGTCTTTCAAGGGCATTAATTACTCGGTCGCTCATTGATGTTTTCTAAGAAATTCTGGCAGTTGTTTTAACGCAGCCATTTCTTTAAATTTTTCACGTACCTCCGTACAAGGGCTACCAAAATAGGTGGCATTACCATTTAAATTTTTAGATATTCCACTTTGAGCAAGAATTACAGCGTCATTTCCAATACTAATCCCACTTGCACAGCCTACTTGGCCCCACATTGTAACACGGTCTCCAATATCCACGCACCCTGCGATTCCTACTTGAGAAGCAAATAAACAATGCGCTCCAATTCTGGTATCATGTCCAATCTGAACCATGTTATCAATTTTGGTTCCTGTACCAATGTATGTTACATCAGTTACTCCTCGATCAATCGTACAATTTGCTCCAATTTCCACAAAATCTGCTATGTGAACAGAACCGCAACTAAACATATCTG
Source organism: Crocinitomicaceae bacterium (assembly GCA_030830895.1). Classification (GTDB taxonomy): domain Bacteria; phylum Bacteroidota; class Bacteroidia; order Flavobacteriales_D; family Crocinitomicaceae; genus UBA952. Next base: position 86,581 of record JAURMC010000002.1, read on the forward strand.
CGTATTCATGATTGGATTTTTTATAATAAAATGCTGTGTGCCCTATTACCGTATTTGGACCAATCACGACATGATTACCAATCACCGTATCATCTAGAATACAAACTCCCGGACCTAGTTTAACATTATCACCAATCCAAACGTTTTTCCCAATAAAAACACCTGGATAATCCATAGAACGGTCAAAAGGATTTCGCTGTTTTTGCAAATATCCAAACCGAGAAATCTGATTAAAAACAGCAAATGGGGAATTGGTAACTAACAATCCTTTTCCCTTAGGACATTCTACATGCTTGTCTATAATAATCCCTGAAGCATCGGAGTTTAATGCTTTTTCGTAATATTTTGGGTGATCCACAAATACAATATCCCCCGGAACCACACGGTGAATTTCATTGATTCCTGTGATTGATAAATCTGGGGGACCAACCAGAGAGCATTTAAATTGCTCAGATAGAAAAGATAAAGTAAATGGGCTATTGAATTTCATACTTAAATTGAAGGTATAAAATTAAGTTCATGGCGACTGTAAAAATTATAATAAATAAATAGTTATGAGTGGTAATCTGTTAGTTTATTTCAAAATTACTTAATATGGGTTTGTTTATTTGAATTGATTTTTTACCTTTGCACTCCTAATTTGTGTCATGAAAAAAGAAATACATCCAGACGATTATCGATTAGTAGTGTTCAAGGACATGTCTAATGATTATTCATTTATTTGTCCATCTTGCGCCGCTGCAAAAGAGACTATTGTATGGGAAGATGGGAATGAGTATCCTTTAGTTAAATTGGATATTTCACACAAGTCACATCCATTTTTCACTGGAATCGCTCAGTTCGTGGATACCGCAGGACGTATTGATAAATTTAAATCGCGTTTTGGTCGTACGATGAAATAAAAGCCTTAAGGTTTTAGTATAAATAAGAACCATTCCATTTCGGGATGGTTTTTTTTTGCCAATTTGATTAAATGAATTTGGCTGTGGCTCGCTGAAGGCGATCTAAAATTGTTAGACCAATACCTTCGGGGCTTGGTTTTTCAATATAAATTGCATTAAATCCACGTGCATCCATATTAATTAAGGCGTGATATAAATTTCTTGCAACTTCCTTAAGGTTACCTGTGGAACTTAGTACAATACATTGTCCTTTAGGAAAATCATCTGGTATGCCGGAAATGAATATGTAACCAATATTTTCTTCGGGATTTAGGTATTCTTTTAGATAGCGTAAAGGAGTTTTTGTGGAATAATGATATTTAACCATTCCTGGAGTCAATGGATTGTGATCAACCTGATTATTAATTTCGGGAACGTACCCAAGTGCGACTGAAAGTTCATCTAAATCAATACTCCCAAGGCGATAAACGATAACTCGATCTTCATTCATTCCTACTATAGTAGACTCTAGGCCATACTGACATAAACCGCCATCTAAAATCAAAGGAATTTCATTATTCAATTGAGCGATAACTTCATCTGCCCGTGTTGGACTTACTGATCCGTATTTATTTGCACTAGGAGCTGCAACGGGAAAATCCAATGATTGCAGCAATGCAGAAAATATAGGGTGTGACGGAAAACGCACTGCTACAAATTTAGATCCACTCGTAATTTGTTCGGGGACTTTATCCGTTTTTGGAACTAGAAAGGTTATTGGTCCGGGACTAAAAAGGTCATAGAGATGTTTCAACTCTTCGTTAAAATCTTCAATATATGGAATGGCGTCATTTAAATGTGCAAAGTGTAGGATCAAGGGATTACTTGTAGGACGTTGTTTAACTTTAAATATTTCCGAAACTGCCTGAATACAAAGGCCGTTTGCCGCTAACCCATATACTGTCTCTGTTGGTATAGCGATGACCTGATTACCTCGTAGTGCATCAGCTGCTTCCTTAATATCTTGGGTAATTTTTGTAGCCATGAAGCAAAGATAACCGATATTCGGGGCACTTGTTGACTCTGTGAATCTCGTGTTAAAAAAAAAAGCAGGATGGTTAGATGTGTATACGAACATCTTGTATCTTTGCCTTGTTTAAAACCATTCTAAATAAGTGCGTCTCATATTAGCAGATAGTAACGAATTGATTCGAGTAGGCCTGAAGTCGACTTTGTCCGGATTACAAGAGATCCAAGATATTGTTGAAATTGACAATGGCAAGCAACTAGTTGACATGGCTAAATGTGGAGATAATGCAGTTGTATTAATTGATTATACAGCACCCGGTTTTGATATAAATGATGTTACTGCAGCGCTTAGAATAAATCAAGGGTTTCGATTTATTGGCCTAACGTTCCTTCAGTCCCCTCAAACTTTAATCGATGCGTTGCGAGGCGGAGTAATGAGTTATATCAAAAAAGATTGCGATTTACAGGAGATTTCTGATGCGGTGCTAGAAACATCAAAAGGAAATAAATTCTTTTGTGGTAAAATCCTTGAAACAATCAACAAATCAAACTTGGATGTTAATGATATTGATCATGGGGTATTAAGCTGCGATCCCGTATTGATGTCTGACCGTGAAAATGAGATAATTATACTTATCGCGGAAGGATATACTAATGATCAGATAGCAGAAATGCTTTTCCTAAGTATACATACAGTGAATACCCATCGTAAGAATATCCTGTTTAAATTGGGGGTAAAAAATACCGCAGGAATTGTAATGTATGCTGTAAAAACTCAATTAGTTTCTCCAAATAAATTTCTTTTTGCGGCTAATTAAAGCGACAAATGAATTTTAGATTCACCCTTCTTTGAGTCAGGTAATTAGGAATACTGTAATATTTTCCCTCAACATCTTGAATCCATTGTTTTGAAAGGACATTATTCACACCAAGTAAATTAAAGATTTCTAATGATAACATTGATTCAGGCACATGCCTGTGCCACCAACCTTGTTTTTTACTAACCAGGTTGTATGAAAAGCCCAAGTCAACCCGAAAGTATGCTTTCATTCGTAAAGTATCTTTGTAGCGATCTCCTCCCGGAGGTCCATAAGGTAAAGGAGCACCGTATTGTAGTCCCATTTGAACAGAAAAGTTTTCTAAGCCAGGCATTTGATCCTGAACCAAGGCGCCAACGGTTAAGAACTGGTCGGTTGGGCGTGGTATGAACCCAGGATAAAATGTTGCACTATCTACAACTACTTGGTCTTCGCTATATCCAAAAATAATTTTCTCGCCGGCCGCATTGTAGAATTCTTGGAACGAATCGTATTTTAGGTTTTCTCTAGTTTGCATAATCCCTAGCTTGAAAAAAGACTCGATTCCCTGGACAAATTCGCCATGAACGTTGAAATCGATTCCCGTGGCATATGCTACTGCATGATTGTTTGCGTAGTACCTCGTGCGCACATTTTCGATTTCATATGGATTTACATCCCACAAGTATTTATAAAAGACTTCCCCTGAAAATTTAAAAGGGCTTTCCCGTTGCCACATATTAAAGTAAACATCAGCTCCAAGCACGGCATGCACCGATTTTTGCGATTTTACTTGAGTATTTAAGTTTCCATCAAGGGTTCTGAATTCACGGTAGAATGGAGGTTGATAATAGGTTCCTGTGGCGAAACGATAACTTAGGTTTCGGCGCACAATTTTGTTATTTCGGACCATGTAGGCGCGTGGGAAATAGGTGGCTGCAAATCGTGGTGTAAGGTAAAATTCATTATTAACGGAAGTATATCCAGCACGACCACCTAAGGAAAACGCGAATTTTGAGGCACTTTCAGATAGGGTTTCGGTAAAGGTTTTTATTATTTTTTTACCGTCAATTTTTTGTTTTTGCTCAACTGTTACACGCTCTTGGAATCGCGTATGTGATTTGCTAAAGTTCCATTGAAGATAGCCTGTGGTCTTATGATTAATAAGATTTAAGTTACCCTTTATGGTTTCAAATAACGCCACTTCATTTTCGAATCCTTGTGGAATGCTATACCCTGCTGAGTCAATCATTTTCCATTCACTCAATACGTCCTCAAATAGGTCAATTTCGTACCCCATTCCCCACAACAATTCCGAACTTACAAATCTAGTTCGATACAAATCGATGTAATCTTTTTTTAGTATGAATGACCCTCTGTGATAGGCATTGTAAATTTGAGCATTCAAGCGATTCCTTGCATGGTTTAAAAAAGTTCCAATTCCGAGGACGGCGATAGAATCCCCATATTCTTCTTTTGAGGGATCCGTTTCAAGTTCATTGATATAATATTGTCCCTGAATGTCAAAATACTCGCGTTCATCGGATTGAAAAGCAGTTAGAAAAAAACCTAAATTGGTTTTTGGATTTGGGATGTAATTAAGCGAGGTGCCCACCATCCCTGTTTGGAATCGAGTACTTTCTTTCCCATCAAAATAAATCCGAAAAGAGTACGCTTCATTAGCCGTTCCGAAATCTGTATTTGAGGTTTGGGGAGCAAAACGATAGTTATTAGAAGAATAATGTCCTAAAATCGACCATTTAAGTTTTGGATTTAGCTGGTACTCACCAAGAAATTGTCCATCGGCAAATACTGGGTTATAAGCGCCCTTTGTAGGAAGTGAGTTTAGAAAATAACCGTTCGAGCGATAGCGTGCTCCTAAAAGATAGGTGAATTTTTCCCCAAACGATCCCTCCAAATGCCCTTCCTCACTTAGCATGGAAAGTGCTAACGAGCTTCTAAATGCCGTAGGTTTTTTATATGTTATGTCGAGTACAGAACTCAAACGGTCACCAAATTGAGCGTCAAAGCCACCAGCTGAAAATTTTACTTTTTCTACCAAGGCGGAATGGATAAAACTCATCCCTTCTTGTTGTCCCGAGCGAGTTAGAAATGGACGATATACTAGGAAACCATTCACATAAACTAGATTCTCATCGTAATTACCCCCCCGAACATTATAATTTGATGTGAGTTCGTTATTTGAAGTTGCTGGTTTTGTGAGCGTTAGGTATTTTTCCACAGAAATCATCTGTTGGAGATCGATTTTTGGTAATTCAATCAAATCAAACGGGTCGTCCTTTATGCGTTGAACAACTACCGTTTCACTTATTTGGATTTGAAATAACACTGATGGTATATTGGTTACGGGACTTTTATTGACTACGAATTGACGTGATTCTTGGTAAGATTGATACCTAAAAAGTAAATTTAATGTATCTCCAAGTGCTGCCTGAAAGGAGAATTTACCTTTAACGTCTGTAAACGCTAACTTTTTTCCCTGTGTTTGATCGGTAAGCGTTACATCAGAAATTGGTTTACCCTTTTTATCGATACAAATTCCTTCAACATATACCTGTTGACTCAAGGAATACATCACTGATAAGGTGATTATAAGGGAAATTAAATTCTTCACTAGACAAAATTAAACGAAAATAGATGTGGAATTATTTTTGGTAAGGAATAATACTTAATCAGCAGAGCCTTTGCTTGCAAATAATTGAAGAAAAGTTTTATATTTGTGCCCCTGAAATGGAGGTTGTAGCTCAGTTGGTTAGAGCGTCGGATTGTGGTTCCGAAGGTCGCGGGTTCGAACCCCGTCTTCCTCCCAAGATTCTTGAAAGAACCGTAACGTATCCCGATTCGCAATAGTGGTCGGGATTTTTTTTACCTTTATTCGAGATCTGGGATTATGAAAAAATTAGTATTTATTTTTTGCTTCATTTCGCTGTATGCTTGCCAAAATCCCGAGGAAAAGAGGGTTTTTGGATCGAGTATTGTAGCAGACTCTGAAAATGAGCAAGCACTAGAGGCTAAATTGAAGGAGGCAAAAAAGGACGAGACCGAACGTAAAAAAATGCTGAGCTCGGTTGGATTTGACCGCATACTACATGACTTTGGAGTCGTAGAAGCGGAAACCGATTATACAACCTCATTTACAATAAAAAATAAGGGTAATAAATCACTTATAATCTATGAGGTAAAAGCTTCATGTGGTTGTACCGTTCCAACATGGAATAAGAAGCCAATGCCTCCGGGAGCAAGTGATGAGATACAAGTCACCTTTCATCCAGGAAAGTCGCAAATTGGTCAGCAAGTCAAAAGTATTTCTGTGATTACAAATACATCGCCCGGTATTGCGGTATTGCAATTGAAAGCCTTTGTGAATCCTAAAAATAAACCATGAAAATCCATGTAATAGAAACGGGTCTCTTTAAACTTGATGGAGGTGCCATGTTTGGAGTTGTCCCAAAAACGCTTTGGCAAAAAACCAATCCAGCCGATGAAAACAACATGTGTACATGGGCCTTAAGGTGTTTACTCATTGAGAATGATAATCGACTTATGTTGATCGATACCGGGATTGGAGATAAACAATCCGAAAAGTTCTTTTCTCATTATCATTTGCAAGGAAACGATACCTTAATTGGTTCAATTCGAAAGGCAGGTTTTCATGAAGACAACATTACCGATGTGGTACTTACGCATTTGCATTTTGATCATTGTGGAGGAGCAATTGCTTGGAATTCAGAAAAAGAAGGATATCGGCCGGTGTTTAAAAATGCTATTTATTGGAGTAATAAAATGCATTGGCAATGGGCAACGCAGCCCAATGCTAGGGAAAAAGCTTCTTTTTTAACTGAAAATATTTTACCCATACAAGAAAGTGGTCAATTAAAGTTCGTAGAACGATCAGGATCATTTTGTAAGGATGTTTTTCCAAATGTTGATTTTTTGTTCGTGGATGGACATACCGATAGCATGATGATTCCTCATATTAAATATAAGGGTAAAACCGTTGTTTTTATGGCTGATTTATTACCGAGTGTTGGACACATTCCCTTACCCTATGTTATGGGATATGATACACGGCCTTTAATTACGTTGGAGGAGAAAGGAACCTTTTTAGATATTGCTGCAACAAATAATTTCGTGTTATTTTTAGAGCATGACAGCGTGAATGAATGTTGCACCCTTCAGCATACTGAGAAAGGTGTACGTTTGTCGGAAACCTTTGCTTTTTCGTCATTGTAATGAAAACGCCTGAAGAAATCGTAGTAAGGATGTTTAAAGATGACGCATACAGCAAAGCGTTAAACATGCACGTCATATCGTTGGATGCTGGCAACTGCGTACTGGGTATGAAGGTTCTTGAACACATGGTGAATGGGTTTAATATAGCTCACGGAGGAATTACATATGCATTAGCGGATTCTGCTATGGCCTTTGCTTCAAATGCACATGGTGTACAATGTGTTAGTATTGAAACGACGATTTCGCACATCAAAAAAGTGAAAGTGGGGGATGGCTTAATAGCGTCTTGTAAAGAGCTTTCGCGAAATAGAAAAGTGGGGATATATGAAGTAAACGTAACTAATCAATCGAACGAAATAGTTGCTCATTTCAAAGGAACGGTTTTAGTATCTGACCAGGAATGGTAAAAAGGGTTTTTTACTATAACTCTTTCAACTATAGGAACCCATATAATTCTTCAAATAATTTCTTGACCAGGTGAAATGCGTTTATGTAATAATCTCTTATGCTTTTGAAAACAAAGGAGTTAATTAGCTATGCCATTGATGAATCCTTACATATTTCTGCGGTACTGTCCGCCGACTTCAAATAACGCTTCTGTAATTTGTCCCAAGGAAGCATATTTACATGCTTCCATTAATTGTTCAAACATATTACGGTTGTTGATGGCTGCCGATTGTACTTTTTGGATGTGTTCTTTTGCGGTTTCGCCATAAGTGCGATGCAATGCTTGCAACATATGTATTTGATACTGTTTTTCTTCTTCAGTTGCTCGAATCACTTCTTTCGGCAACACTGTTGGAGATCCTTTTGAGCTCAAAAAGGTATTTACACCGATTATTGGAAATTCTCCGGTATGTTTCAAGGTTTCATAATATAAAGATTCTTCTTGAATCTTTGACCGCTGATACATCGTTTCCATAGCTCCCAAAACGCCTCCACGTTCGGTTATTCGGTCGAATTCTGTTAGTACGGCTTCTTCCACTAGATCAGTTAATTCGTCAATAATAAATGAGCCTTGAAGTGGATTTTCATTTTTCGCCAAGCCTAATTCTCGGTTTATAATGAGTTGAATCGCCATGGCTCTTCGCACCGATTCTTCTGTTGGAGTTGTAATTGCCTCATCATAGGCATTTGTATGAAGTGAGTTACAATTGTCATAAATGGCGTAAAGTGCCTGTAAGGTAGTACGTATATCGTTGAAATCAATTTCCTGAGCGTGCAAAGAGCGTCCGGACGTTTGAATGTGGTATTTTAACATCTGAGCCCTGGCATTCGCTCCATACTTTTTAGCCATAGCTTTTGCCCAAATCCTTCGAGCGACCCGTCCTATTACTGCATATTCGGGGTCGATTCCGTTTGAGAAGAAAAACGATAGATTCGGACCAAAATCGTTAATGTCCATTCCTCGGCTTAAATAATACTCTACATATGTAAAGCCATTAGCCAAGGTAAAAGCTAACTGAGTAATCGGATTCGCTCCCGCCTCTGCTATGTGATATCCAGAAATGGATACCGAATAAAAATTACGAACGGCATGATCGATGAAATACGATTGTACATCTCCCATTAAACGAAGGGCAAATTCTGTGGAGAAAATACAGGTGTTTTGCGCTTGATCTTCCTTTAAAATATCCGCTTGTACGGTACCCCTTACTTGCTTTAATGTATCTGCCTTAATTTGTGCATATACCTCATCGGGTAAGACTTGGTCTCCAGTTACACCAAGTAGCATTAAGCCTAATCCATCATTGCCCTCCGGAAGATCTCCTTGGTAACGTGGTCGTTCGGTACCTTTGGCTTTGTAAATTGAAGTAATCTTAGCCTCTACCTCCGATGTTAAACCATTTGCATGAATATATTTTTCGCAATTTTGATCAATTGCAGCATTCATGAAAAATCCTAGAAGCATAGGGGCAGGACCATTTATCGTCATGGACACCGAGGTCGCTGGATGGCTAAGGTCGAAACCTGAATATAGTTTTTTAGCATCGTCTAAGCAGCAGATGGAGACCCCTGAATTTCCAATTTTCCCATAAATATCTGGACGAACAGCAGGGTCGTTTCCATAAAGTGTAACAGAGTCAAAGGCCGTTGAAAGTCGCTTCGCAGGCATACCTAAACTAACATAATGGAATCGCTTGTTGGTTCTTTCTGGACCGCCTTCTCCTGCAAACATCCTTGTTGGATCTTCTCCTTCACGTTTAAAAGGAAATAAGCCTGACGTATATGGGAATTCTCCGGGAAAATTTTCTTGTAGCACCCAACGAAGAATATCACCCCAACTCGAATATCTAGGCGACGCAACTTTTGGGATTTGGGAATGAGACAACGATTCTGTATGGGTTTTTATGCTTAAAACCTTATCTCTAACTTTAAACTCATACTCGGGATTTTTATAAGCTTGTTTTTTGGAGACCCAATGCTGAATGATTTCCCAGTTTTTTGGATCACAATTGAGTTTCTCTTGTTCAAAGGCTTCTTGTAATCCTTTAATTAATCTATCCTTGTCAATAATTGATGAGATCGAAAGGGTTTCCATAGAACTTTGCAGACCTTGTAGCTTCTCAGCCACCGCTACTTGTTGATTCACCCATTGATCATAGGAACGGTTGTTTTCTGAAATTTCGGAAAGGTATCGCGTTCGGTCGGGTGGAATTACAAAGATTTTCTCCGACATTTCATTCGTTATTTCAAACGTTGAATGCAAAGCAGCACCTGATTTTTCAACTACTTTGTCCATAATTACCTTATATAGGGTATTCATGCCAGGGTCATTAAATTGAGAAGCAATGGTGCCATATACTGGCATATTATCTACTTTTTCGTCCCACAGATTATGATTTCGCTGATATTGTTTTCGTACATCTCGAAGCGCATCAAAGGCACCTCGTTTGTCGAATTTATTGAGTGCAATAACATCTGCAAAGTCTAGCATGTCGATTTTCTCAAGTTGCGTGGCGGCACCGTATTCAGGCGTCATCACATATAGAGATAGGTCGCTGTGATCAAGTATCTCTGTATCCGACTGACCAATTCCAGATGTTTCGAGAATGATTAAATCATAACCAGCAACCTTTAATATAGATATGGCCTCTGCAACGTGTTTTGAAAGCGCCAGATTGGACTGTCGAGTAGCTAACGAGCGCATATAAACACGTTCGTTTTTTATTGAATTCATCCGAATTCGATCACCGAGTAATGCCCCTCCGGTTTTTCTTTTAGATGGGTCAACCGATACAACTGCGATATATTTATCTTGAAAATCGATTAAAAATCGCCGTACTAATTCATCTACGAGTGAGGATTTTCCTGCACCACCAGTCCCGGTTATTCCTAGAACGGGAGTATTAATACATTTCGCCTTATCTCGAATTTCAGACAAAGCTTTTTCATGTATTTCAGCATAATTTTCAGCCCCTGAAATTATCCGAGCAATAGCAGTGATTTCTTTATTGGTAATTGCGTTGATATTGGAAGGGAGTTTTTCCCCAAGTGCAAAATCACATTGTTGTATCAAGTTATTTATCATTCCTTGAAGCCCCATGGTTCTACCGTCGTCTGGATGATAGATGCGCGCAATTCCATATTCGTGAAGGTCTTCAATTTCTGTGGGTAAAATGGTTCCCCCGCCTCCCCCAAAAATTTTAATATGTGGGGCACCTTTTTCTTTCAGTAAATCGTACATGTATTTAAAGTACTCCATGTGCCCTCCCTGATACGAAGTCATAGCAATTGCTTGGGCGTCTTCTTGAATGGCACAGTTTACTACTTCTTCAACGGAACGATCATGTCCTAAATGAATTACTTCGCAACCGGTGGCCTGAATGATACGGCGCATAATGTTGATTGCCGCATCGTGGCCATCAAACAATGAAGCCGCAGTAACTATACGGATTTTATTGATAGGCTTATATGGTAATACTGATTCCATGATTTCATGTTCAATGTCGCGTAAAGTTAAGCAATTTGATGCATTACAGCATGGCATTTAAAGATTCTATTTCTTGCTTTTCTGCAATAATATATGGATAGTCTGCATCCATAAGTGACTTTAAATGCAGTGTATCAAAATAGTTGTGAATCTTGAAGTCGTAACAAAGAATCTGTTTTCCTACTAATTGAAATTCTTTATATTGAGTATTACTATGGATAATATAATAAGATTTTCCGGAAACATGTTTTCTAAATAAAGGGAAACGGTGTCCCATGCACTAAGCGGCTGAAACTTTGTGGATAAAAGCTATGGACACTTCATTGAATACCTCAGATTGCTCTACATTGACGACGTGACCGCAATTTGGCACTATTTCTATAGTTAAATTTTTATTTGCCCTAACAATCTCCTTGGCTGGTTCCAAAAACAAATGATCTTCACTACCCATTACATATAAACCGGATGTCTCCGTTTTAAATTCCTGCAAATAATTTAGATGTTTAGCTAATCGCGCAGTAAGTTGAAACCAACGGTTAAACTCATTTGTCATTAACTTCTTGGCTTCATTGATAAAAAGTGTTCTTGATAATTCATGATTCTTTTTTGGCATCATGATTTGAGCAAAGAGCGCGTATAATGCCATATATGGAAGTAAAGGGTTTAAAATTCTCCCAATTCGCAGTAATACTCTTGATTTAATGTTTAACCTAGTGATAGCCCCTGAAAAAACCATCGATTTCACTATGTCAGGATATGATACTTGAATTTGATTGATAATTATAGAACCTAGCGAAACACCAATGAAATGGGCTTTTTCAATGCGGTTATGTTTCACAACTTCAACAACATCGTCTGCAATCATCTCGAAAGAATAGTTATTCGGACTTTCTATGTTTTTCGACTTACCATGTCCACGCAAATCCAACATCAGTACGTTGAAGTTTTCAGAAAAGGCTCTGATTTGCTTGTACCATACTTTAGCACTACCTCCTGCTCCGTGTATGAACACAGTCCACTCTTTACTCGTAGGATGTTTGATTAGTTTATGGTAAAGCATATTCGAAATTAGTAAAAATATGTTAAAATAAAAAAAGAGCACCAAGAACAAATTAAAAAAAAAGGGTGCCTGTTTTTATGAATTTTTTTAAAAGACATTTATAGAAGTAGGTTTGAATAAAAGGACTTCAAACGAGTTTTATGGTTTAAGTTCAAAAACTAATTCTGAATTAGAATCAATTTTATTTAGAATTCTTCGTTTGGTTTTACAGTTTCGCTTTTCAGAATTTATTTTTCAGCAGGTGGGGTAGTTTAATGCTCCAATCTTACAGATATAATCAATGGCCAATTTATTAAAAACTTCTGGTTTTTCTACATTTACTACATGTCCACAATGATCAACAATTTTAAGTGATAAATTCTTATTACCTTTTACAATATTTCTTGCTGGACCCAAAAATATATGGTCTTCGCTTCCCATGATGAACAGTGTTTTTTCATTTTTATTTTTTGCTTGCAAGTAATTAAGATACTTGGTCAACTGCGCGGTTAACTTGAACCATAGTTTGAATTCTCTATTCATTAATTTTTTCGCCTCACCAATAAAAATGATTCGAGATTCTTTATGATTTTTTTTAGGCATCATAATATTAGCAAACAGTTTATACAATATCATATAAGGTAACACAGGCTGCAATGTTCTTCCCAGTTTTAAGTAAAACCTTGATTTGATGTCCATTTGAGTGATTGCACCGGCAAAGATCATTGACTTAACCATTTCCGGATAATCTACTGCGATTTGACGAATGATAATACTTCCTAGTGAAACCCCGATAAAATGTGCTTTTGGGATGTTTATAAAATTTACAACTTCAGCTACCTCTTTGGCAATGAGCTCAAAAGTGTATTTGCGATGCTGAGGAAGCCCTTTAGATTTTCCGTGACCTCTTAAATCGATAAGAATTACATTGAAGTTTCCTTGAAAATCTCTAATTTGTTTGAACCATACATTAGAACTTCCACCGAAGCCATGAATAAAAATTGTCCATTCTGAGCTACTTGGATGGGTAAGAACTTTATGATGAAGCATATGCAAAAATATAAAAAGGGCTCCGAAGAGCCCTTTTTTTTCTTATGTAAATGTAATTATTTTTTATCGTTGACCTCTTCGAAGTCTACATCTGTTACTTCATCATCAGGATTGCCGTCATTTACGTCTTCTCCTCCTTCGCTTGATCCATTGCCTTGAGCATTCGCAGCGTTGTACATGTCTTGTGAGGCTGCTTGGAAAACTTGATTAAGTTTTTCTATTGCTGGTTCAAGATTTTCCATGTTTTTAGCTTCGAATTCTTTTTTCAATTCATTCAGCGCATCTTCAATCCCTTGTTTTTTATCTGCTGGGATTTTATCACCATATTCTTTTAATTGCCGTTCAGTTTGAAAAATTGTAGAATCTGCTTTATTGATTAAATCTGCTTCCTCCCGTTTTTTCTTATCTGAATCGGCATTTGCCTGTGCTTCAGCTTTCATGCGTTCGATTTCCGCATCACTCAAGCCGGATTTGGATTCAATTTTAATTGATTGTTCCTTTCCTGTACCTTTGTCTTTGGCAGAGATATTCATTATTCCGTTTGCGTCAATATCGAAAGTTACTTCAATTTGAGGTACACCTCGCGGTGCCGGTGGAATATCGGATAATTGAAATCTTCCCAAGGTTTTATTGTCACTAGCCATGGATCGTTCACCTTGTAGAACATGAATATCAACTGCTGGCTGATTATCCGCGGCGGTAGAGAATACCTCTGATTTTTTGGTTGGAATGGTAGTGTTCGCTTCGATTAGCTTTGTAAATACACCACCCATAGTCTCAATTCCTAACGATAGAGGAATAACATCGAGTAACAATACATCTTTGATCTCACCAGTTAGAACACCTCCTTGAATAGCAGCGCCTACGGCGACAACTTCGTCTGGGTTTACTCCTTTAGAGGGAGCTTTTCCAAAGAACTTCTCAACGGCATCTTGAATGATTGGAATACGCGTAGATCCTCCAACTAGAATTACTTCATTTATATCTTTTGGGCTTAATCCAGCATTTTTTAATGCCGAACGGCAAGGAGCAATCGTTCGTTCAACAATGTTTGAAATTAATTGTTCGAATTTTGCTCTTTGTAAAGTTCTTACAAGGTGTTTTGGAATTCCATTAACCGGCATGATGTACGGTAAATTGATTTCACTTGAAGTTGTTGAAGATAATTCGATTTTAGCTTTTTCCGCTGCTTCTTTCAACCGTTGAAGAGCCATGGGGTCTTCTCTTAGGTCAATTCCTTCTTCGCTTTTGAATTCGTCTGCTAACCAGTTAATAATTGCGTTATCGACATCATCCCCTCCGAGATGTGTATCTCCATCGGTTGATAGTACTTCAAATACGCCATCCCCTAATTCAAGAATAGATACATCATGAGTTCCACCACCGAAATCAAAAACAACGATTTTTTGATCAACACCTTTTTTATCTAATCCATAAGCAAGAGCTGCCGCAGTCGGCTCATTAATGATTCGTTTGATTGTTAAACCTGCAATTTCTCCAGCTTCTTTTGTTGCTTGACGCTGGGCATCATTGAAATAAGCAGGCACAGTGACAACCGCTTCGCTTACTTCCGTCCCCAAATAATCTTCTGCAGTTTTTTTCATTTTTTGTAAAATGATTGCAGATATTTCTTGAGGAGAATATAAGCGTTCGTCAATTTTTACCCGTGGTGTATTATTTTCACCTTTAACAACTTCATAAGGAATTCGTTTCGTTTCAGCCACAGAATCGTCATAACTACTTCCCATAAATCGCTTAATCGAATAGATTGTTTTTGTTGGATTTGTTATGGCTTGACGTTTTGCTGGATCCCCAACTTTACGTTCGCCACCTTCTATAAATGCAACTACAGAGGGTGTAGTTCTTTTTCCTTCTGAGTTTGTGATAACCACTGGCTCATTTCCTTCCATGACCGATACGCAGGAGTTTGTGGTACCAAGGTCAATTCCAATTATTTTTCCCATTTTAACTTTAGTTTTTTAAATAATAACAGTCGATGATTTTCAATTTATGTGCCATGACTGTATTCAAGGAAATAACATGACAAAGAGTGAACTTCGGCAGATTTTCCGTGACGATTTGTCATAAAAGGATGTGTTTTTGAGGAGATTTATGCCTTTTTAGCAAGATTTGACTTTAGTGCTAACCAAGCCATTGGAATATAGGCTAAAGAAAGGTCAATTACATCAAACCACCATGGAGCGTTAATCATGATTACAGCGATTATTCCACCAACCAAGAACATAAACCCAATCGTATAAACCACCAAAATAAGGTATTTCCTTACTAATAATAGGGCAATTAGACAACCGCTTAAGGTTCCGAAGGCGTGGGCCAGAAAGGGAAAAATATAATATTTGAGTGGAAGCTTATAGAAAGTTTGCATCCCTTCATTCGTATTGATATCAAATCCCTTCGGATATGGAAAAATTATTATACCTAGTTCAATAAAACTGCCGTTTACTATAACTCCAACAAATAGTCCAAGAAGTAATCCTAGGATTAATCGGAGGGCATGCATTACAAATGAATTACTTCACCGTAAGCAGCGGCCGCTGCTTCCATTACAGCTTCCGACATGGTAGGGTGAGGATGAACCGTTTTAATGAGGTCCATACCCGTGGTCTCTAATTTGCGAACAGCCACAATTTCAGCTATCATTTCGGTTACGTTCGCACCGATCATATGAGCACCGAGCAATTCGCCGTATTTTGCATCAAAGATCAGCTTTACAAAACCATCCTTTGCACCCGCTGCACTTGCTTTTCCGGAGGCGGAGAATGGGAATTTTCCGATCTTAATTTCTCGTCCAGCTGCTTTAGCTGCCTTTTCTGTTAAACCAACAGAGGCAACCTCTGGAGTGCAATATGTACATCCTGGGATATTTTCATAATTTAAGGGCTCCGGGTGATGACCCGCAAGTTGTTCAACACAGATTATTCCTTCTGCTGAAGCAACATGAGCCAATGCAGGTCCAGGTACTATATCTCCAATGGCATAATATCCTGGAATGTTAGTTTGGTAAAATTCATTTACGGGGATTTTTCCATTGTCTTGAATAATTCCAACCTCTTCCAATCCTAACCCTTCAACATTTGCTTGTATTCCAACTGCAGATAATACAACATCACACTCAATTTTTTCTTCACCTTTCGCTGTTTTTACGGTAACCACGCATCCTTTTCCTTTAGTATCAACGCCTTCTACAGATGCTTCTGTCATAATTTTAATGCCTGACTTTTTGAAGGATTTTTCTAATTGTTTTGATACTTCTTCGTCTTCCACTGGAACAATGTTTGGCATATATTCTACGATCGTAACCTCTGTTCCCATTGAATTGTAAAAATATGCAAATTCAACACCAATGGCTCCCGATCCTACAACGACGAGTTTTTTGGGTTGTTTGGCTAATGTCATTGCTTGACGGTATCCAATTATTTTTATTCCGTCTTGCGGAAGATTTGGTAATTCTCTTGATCGAGCTCCAGTTGCAATAATTACACCTTTATTTGCTGAGTATGAGGTGCTTTTACCAGATTCGTCGACTACGATGACTTGTTTTCCGGGGACAATCGTAGCAGTACCCATAATTACATCAATCTTATTTTTTTTCATTAAAAATTGAATGCCATTACTCATACCATTGGCAACTTCTCGAGATCGTTTAACAACGGCATCGAAATCTGCGCTGGCATCTTTCACGTTAATGCCATAGTCTGATGCATGTTTTAGGTATTCGAATACTTGCGCACTTTTCAGTAAGGCTTTAGTTGGAATACATCCCCAGTTCAGGCATATTCCCCCCAAGGATTCACGTTCAATAATCGCTGTTTTCATCCCTAATTGAGATGCCCTAATCGCTGTTACATATCCTCCAGGCCCGCTCCCAATAACTATAAGATCGTAATTCATATCTGTCATATTTGGTTACAAAATTAAAGAAAATAGATGAATGCAAAGGCATGGATTGATGTCTACTTTTTTTCACAAGAAGAATGTAAGATAAAGAGGTTAGGTGAAATGGTATACCGCTTAGGAATTTCTTTATAACCGGTTAATTAATTTGTACTTGGTGTTTTCCAAGGCCAAGATTCATTGACAACGGTAGATTCTTTAACCCAAATAGTTTTATTCTGAGTTAATATAACTTCCTTAAAGGGCATATGCCTACCGTTAAAAATAGTGTCATGCTCGTTGTTATATTGTTTTCCTATGGTAAGTTTTAATTGAGTTGAATTTAGTTCTTTCACGTGCAATAATCGGTACAAGGGACGCCCATAAATTAAACTAAATTGCTTGACGTGGCTTATAAGTTTATCCGGCGTTTTTGATTCAATCACTACTTTCTCTGGTCCAATAGAGTCTGTAAAATATATTATACTAGTATACTTAAGTTGTTGTCGAACACATGAACTAGCCGTGTGATAATTAATACGCTCAATGGTGTAACCGATTTTCTTTTCCTTAATAATTTCATCTTCATAAACAAAACAATCACATTCATTCATGAATCGATCACTCAGCTCAACCTGCCGGTTACAGGAAAAAAGCAAGAAGCATAGAACGAATAACCTATGTATCATATGGTAAAAATAGCTTTTCTAAAGGGGTTGACAACTTGGACAAATTCCGGATATCGTAAGGAATAACTCTTTTATTTGGTAGGTTTCTGGTAGCTTAACTTGAATCAAATGTTCTTCTAGGCACTCGATTTTTTTGCAAGTAACGCAGCTGAAATGTAAATGGTCATGTGCATGGGAGTGGGAATCGTCACAACTTGCGCAAAGCGCGTAATTAATTGTCCCATCTATGTTTACAATTTTATGTATTTTATTTTCGGTTACAAGTCGGTCCAATACACGATATACGGTTACCCTATCGCATGTACCTTTCACCCGTTCAAAGAGCTCCGGTTGACTTAAAGCAAACGATGAATTAGCAATTTCGTTCAAGACAGCTTGTTTTGCTTTTGTATTTCTTGGATTAGTCATTTTTTTCTTAGTGCAACAAAATTGCAATTATTATTTATATTTGCAAAACGCAACAATGTTGCATTAAAAATTTTCATCAATGAAGTACGCGTTTTTGTGTTTCGTCTTGTTTCTAATATCCGCTTTGTGTCAGGGGCAATCGCTAACCGTTCAAGTGTTAGATTCCATACGAAATGTACCGCTAGCAGAGGCTACTGTGTATTGCGTGGAATACGACCAAACGATTTTGACTAACGCCAATGGACAAAGTGTTTTTCCACTTAATGAGAACAGCAACCTAACCTTTAAGGTCTTCGCGCTTGGATATCGAAGTGCGTTTTTTACCGTATTACAGGGTCAGAATTTCGTTCAAGTTCGGGCATTGCCCGTTCACTTGGATATGCACGAGGTTACTGTTTCCTCCGGAGCGCTCATTAAATCCAATAAAAATCCGTTTCATATTGAATCTCAAAAAATGTCCGCGCTTGGGATGATTTCAAACCTAACCCTAGGTGAGGCCTTGGCTAAAATTCCCGGAGTTTACAATGCGGCTTTGGGAAATGGTATTTCAAAGCCCGTGATTCGTGGAATGCAGGGCATGCGCGTAGTAACCTTGTTAAACGGGCTTCGCTTAGAAGGACAACAGTGGGGGGGTGATCATGGTATTGGAATTACGAGTCTTGGAGTGTCAGCTGTTGAGATTATCAAGGGGCCCGCTAGTTTGTTATATGGTGCGGATGCATTGGGGGGAGTTGTCTATTTGGTAGATGCTCCATTTGCACCTTCTAATGCACGCTCGTTAGAATTTCAATCAGAAGGATTCTCCAATACCTTGGGCGGAAGGGCTCAATTGATTTACAAGGAATCCTATCGTAAATTCAGATGGTTCGTTGCTTCTACCTATTCCAATCATGCTGATTTTCAATTGCCTTCAGGTAAATTTGCGGAGAATTCACGGTTTAATGATTTTGGTGCCAAAGTGAATATGTCCTACACCGGAAAACGGAGTTTATATTCCTTGCGTTACACGGCAAGCCATTCTGTCGCGGGTATTCCAGGACATACCCACGATTCCTTGGCTACTCCATTGACATTTCAAGTAGGTGAGCGAGAACGAATCTATGAATTACCTGCACAGTTTTTTCAGAATCATTTGCTGCAGGCGACCGCGAATTTTTATCGAAATCGATATGAGTTTATGGCAATGTACGGCGCCACGGTTAACCGCTTAATTGAATTTGATGAGAAAGTTACGATTCCATCCCTTAGTATGAATTTGTCGAATCACTTGGCCCAAGTCAAGTGGCAGATTAAATGGAAGAAGTCGACGCGGCTTACTGTTGGTGTTCAAACAATGCTGCAACAAAATTTCAATGCAATGAATGCTTCGGACACCCTTATTCCGAATGCTAAATCTATGGATGTGGGGGGGTATCTTAATTTAAATCATGAGTTTAATTCATGGACCTTTCAGTCAGGGTTGAGGTTCGATCGGAGGACAATCTATGGCATCGATTTACCTTTGCAAGACCGCTTGAGTTTTAGTGGGTTGAATGGAAGCGTAGGCGCGGTACGAAGTTCCGAATCTTTGGTATTTAGAACCTCCTTGTCGAGTGGTTTTAGGGCTCCGCATCTTACCGAGCTGTTTTCGAACGGGTATCATCATGGGGCACTGCGCTATGAGGTTGGTGAATCTTCGCTAATTTCTGAAAAAGCTGTGCAGTTAGATGTTACCTTAGAATGGAATCAGGCACATGGTGCGTTGGTATTTAATCCTTTTGTTAGTTATATTAAAGATTACATTTACCTAGAGCCGATGGGGCTGCTGTTTGATGGCATTCCAGGATATCAGTATGTTCAAAATAATGCAGTGCTGTTTTCAGGATTGGATATGTCTTATCACGTTCACCCGCATTTTGCGCACGGGTTACATTGGGAAATTTCCCTTTCGTACCTGCACGTAAGTGCCCTGGGAGACAGTGCTGTATCAATGATTCCTCAGCCACGAATGCAGCATGTGCTTCGCTATGAGTTTGAATCAATAAACGTCTTAAAAATCAAGGAGATTAATGTTCAATCGACCACCATGGGAGCTCAAAATAATGTAGCCTACCTCGAAACCCCTTCGAAGGCATATCATGTCTTAGATTTCTCCTTGGTTTTTGCCTTTGGCAAAGGGGAGCAGTTTACCATTAAAGGGGGGGGGAGAAACGTCCTGAATACCTCATATATCGATCATTTATCCCGATTAAAGAATATTCAAATGCCGTTTCCTGGGAGGAATTTTTTCCTAGGTGTTGGGTATAATTTCAATAATCAATTAAAGACCAAATCATATGAAAACTAATATGTTGTATGTCGTTGCATTATGCTTATCAGCGCTTTCTTTAACTGCGTGTAAAAAAAATACCTGCGCTGACTGTCATTATGACAAAGCAGGAGCTGAGATTGAGCTTGGCGAAAAATGTGGAGATGAGATGGAGGCTTTGGAGGCTAATGGATACACAGACACCACAGGCACATATGTAGTGCATTGTGCGCATTAATTGTACCTGCTAACAAGATGCTAAAATTCAGTCAAACTGGATTTTTTGTTAATAAAGTTAAGGTTGATTCAATAACCCTTGTGGCAAAACACTTAAAGATAATCCGTACTTTTGTTCCGGAAATTTATCATGGAAAATACCCTACAACAAGAAGCGACACTCAAACAAGCAAAAGATCTTGGTTTGTTAACTGAAGAATTCGAGCAAATTAAAGGAATTCTCGGTCGAACCCCGAACTTTACGGAAACCGCAATTTATTCCGTAATGTGGTCAGAGCATTGTTCGTACAAAAACTCAATTCTATGGTTGAAAACACTTCCTAAAGATGGTCCACATATGCTTGTTAAAGCGGGAGAGGAAAATGCTGGATTGGTTGATATAGGTGATGGAATGGGGTGTGTTTTTAAAATTGAATCTCACAACCATCCAAGCGCACTTGAACCATACCAAGGTGCGGCAACAGGTGTTGGCGGGATTAATCGAGATATTTTTACCATGGGGGCTCGTCCAATTGCGCAATTAAATTCATTACGTTTTGGTAATCTAGACATGCCTCGAACAAAATGGTTAGTTAAAGGCGTTGTAAAAGGAATTGGCGACTATGGCAATGCTTTCGGGATTCCAATAGTTGGAGGCGAGGTGTTTTTTGATGATTCCTATAACACAAATCCTTTGGTGAATGCGTTTTCTGCAGGTATTATAGATACTAAACGAATTATTTCCGCCACAGCTAAAGGTCCTGGTAATCCAGTGTTTATTGTTGGGTCTGCTACAGGCAAGGATGGGATTGCAGGAGCAGCTTTTGCTTCCAAGGATATTACCGAAGATTCTGCCAATGATTTACCCTCGGTTCAAGTGGGTGACCCTTTTATGGAAAAGTTACTGCTAGAAGCGACTATGGAATTATCTCAAACGGATGCGATTGTAGGCATGCAGGATATGGGTGCTGCTGGAATCACTTGTTCCACCACAGAAATGTCCGCAGCTGGAGGTGTAGGAATGGAAATATATTTGGATAAGGTGCCAACTAGACAAGAAAATATGCTCCCCTATGAGATTTTACTTTCTGAGTCTCAAGAACGGATGCTTGTGGTAGTTCATAAAGGGAAAGAACAAATTGTTAAATCCATTTTTGATAAATGGGATTTGCATGCCGAAGAAATAGGTCATATCACCGATACGGGTAGAATCCGCTATTACATGCATGGGGAATTAGTAGGAGATGTGCCTGCCAAATCCTTGGTGCTAGGTGGCGGGGCACCACAATACAAGCGTGAATACGCTGAACCTGCATATTACCAAGAGGCAAAGATGTTTAATCCGAACTCAATTAAGGTTCCTTCTGATCTCAAAGGGATAGCTTATCAACTGTTAGGGTTGCCTAACATTGCCTCAAAACGATGGATTTATGAGCAATATGACTCCATGGTAGGTACCGTTAATATGTCTACCAATGCGCCGTCAGATGCAGGAGTAGTTTCTATTAAAGGAACCAAAAAGGCACTAGCAATTACAGTAGATTGCAATTCACGCTACGTGAATTCTGATCCTGAAATCGGGACAATGATTGCCGTTTCAGAGGCTGCAAGAAATATAACTGTTTCAGGTGGTATTCCTTCAGCTGTTACGAATTGCTTGAATTTCGGGAATCCATATAATCCAGAAAGCTACTGGCAATTTGTTGGTGCAATTAAGGGAATGAGTGCGGCGTGTATCAAATTTTCTACACCAGTTACCGGAGGAAATGTATCCTTTTATAATCAATCGGTAATTGCTGGAAAAGAAATACCCGTATTTCCAACTCCAACGATTGGTATGATTGGTATTTTAGAGGATAAGGATAAAAAAATGACCCTAGATTTTAAAGAGAAAGGGGATTTAATTTATTTAGTTGGAAATTATTCTGATGATATGGGTTCATCTGAGTATTTATCTGCGATTCAAGGGGTAAAACTTTCACCTGCCCCACACTTCGATTTAGAGGAAGAATTTAACATGCAGCATACGATCCAAGAACTGATTAAACAGAATTTAATAAACGCAGCGCATGATGTTTCCGACGGAGGTCTTTTCGTTACGTTAGTTGAGATGGGCTTCCCAAGAGGACTCGGATTTGATATTGAAACAGATATAGATATTCGTACAGATGCGTTTTTGTTTGGCGAAGGACAAGGTCGCGTAGTGGTTACCTTACCTGAAGAAAAACGTGATGCGTTTAGCGAATTTAAAAAAACATGCGATACTCCTGTCATACTCTTAGGACATGTCACAAAAGGTAAAATGCAAATAGACTTAAAGTCTTTTGGATTTATCGATGAAGCACGCGATATTTACATGAATGCACTCGGTGCAAAAATTGAATCTTAATGGAATATAATACAACAAGGGGTAAACTAATTTTACCAGAATATGGTCGAAATGTACAGAACATGATAGCACATGCTATGGAAATTACAGATCGTAAGGAACGAAATCGGGCTGCGCAAGCGATTATTGAGGTTATGGGGCAGTTAAATCCGCACCTACGGGATGTAGATGATTTTCGTCACAAATTATGGACGCACCTTTTTGTCATGTCCGATTTTAATTTGGATGTTGATTCACCTTACGAAATTCCTAAACCAGAGTCTTTACAAGAGAAACCAAAATTAATGGCTTATCCAAAATATAAAATACGGTATGGTCATTATGGAAAATATACTCAAGAAATTCTCGGGACGGCGAAAGAAATTACCATACCTGAGGAGCGTGATTATTTGAAAAATACGATGGCAAATTTCATGAAAAAACAATTTCTTTCGTTTAACAATGATACGGTTGAGAATCATGTGATTGCAGATCAATTAAAAGAACTTTCAAAAGGAGAATTGGTGTTAGAAAACCCGGATGAATTGATGAATACTAATGTATTATTGAGATCAATGGGAATTGGGGGAAATAACAACAAGAAGTATAGTAAGTATTTTAAGCAAAAACAGAAGAAAAAAAATTTTAAGAAGTAATGGCATCTTTTGAAATTCATGGCGGAAAGCCGTTAAAAGGGGACTTGTATCCCCAAGGAGCAAAAAATGAAGCACTTCAAGTGCTATGTGCTCCTTTATTAACGGCTGAAAAAGTAACAATTTCCAATGTTCCTGATATAATTGATGTCAATAAGTTAATTGGCCTTCTACAAACTATGGGAGTTAAGGTGGAAAAAGTAGAAAAGGGCACTTATATTTTTCAAGCAAAAGATATTGATTTA
>JAURMC010000008.1 GCA_030830895.1 Crocinitomicaceae bacterium
CAATGCGTCTGGTTGTCCATTGACTTCAACATTGAACTTAACGATCAACAACTCAACAACGGCAACAGCTACGGAAACCGCATGTGATTCGTACACCTGGGCGCTCAACGGAACTACATATACAACTTCCGGTACATTTACCCATGTTGGAACCAATGCGTCTGGTTGTCCATTGACTTCAACATTGAACTTAACGATCAACAACTCAACAACGGCAACAGCTACGGAAACCGCATGTGATTCGTACACATGGGCGCTCAACGGAACTACATATTCAACTTCCGGTACATATACCCATATTGGAACCAATGCATCTGGTTGTGATTCTGTAATAACATTGAATTTAACTATTAATTCTTCGAGTTCATCAATTCAAATTCAGTCAGCATTGGATTCATACATATGGCCTGTTAACAATCAGACTTACAATCAGTCAGGAACATATACATCAGTCATTCCAAACACTGTAGGTTGTGACAGTACAATAACATTAAACCTTTTCTTGGATTTCACAGGTATTGGTGAAAATGGAGTAAACTACATAGCAGTTTACCCCAACCCTACCAATTCGTTTTTGACCATTGAAGGAGAAGGAATCCAAAACAAAGCATATGTTTTGGTAGACATTCAAGGAAGAGTTGTATTAGACGGAACCTTTAAAACAAACAAAGAAACCATCGATCTTAAAACCCTTGTTCATGGGCAGTATATTCTCAAAGTTGAACACAACGAGGTTAAGTTGGTTAAAGAATAGAATTCAGAGAAGCACTTGACAATTAGAAGGCTTTTTTAATACACATAACAGCACCTATACCTCGCTGCGAAAAATTCTAATAAAAATGTTTATTGAGTTATAAACGATTTTTTATTGAAATCAATTTGAATCTTCAACTTGCAGCGAGCGCCTGCAGGCAAACCGGTAATAACCTGTTTTAAATAATAAAAAGTTACATTTGCCTTTTGCAAAGTATAAAATAAATGCACCCAATACGAATAGGTATACCCATAGTTTTAATTATAATATTTATACTTTATTTACTGTATTTAATTCTTGGTAAAAAGGACAAAAAAACAATAAGAAGTACATTATACCTAGGGTTGTTTTTCATCGCCGTATGGGTTTTTATTTTCTTACTTATTTTTGAGGTAAGCCTTTTGTAATTGTACCTAAAATCGTTAAACAAATGTAATCGGCCTGCAAGAGGGCATAACATTAGCTAATGATGCGTTTTTGTTGATTTTATAGCGCCACAGTAACAAACATGAAGATAGCAATATTGACACTTGGCACACATGGTGATGTTCAACCATACGCAGTCCTTGGACAGGCACTTAAACATCGTGGCTATCAAGTAACGTTATCAACCGCAAAGAATTTTGAGAAGTTTGTAAAATCTTACGACATTGACTTTATTCCCGTGGAAGCTGACTTCCAAGAACTTTTAAACTCAGAGGAAGGGAAAAAGATGATGAAAGGAAATCCTTTTGCGGTTAAGAGAAATTTAAACACATGGGTTTATCCTTTAATTACAAACTCATTGAAAGAGTTTTACCAAATAGCAAAAGAAAGCGACCTCATCCTTTATCACGTAAAAACACTAGCAGACTGTTTTGCAGACCAATTTCCTAACAAAATGATTAGGGCTAATGTGCTACCAATTATAGAGCCCACAAATGAATTTGTAAACCCTGCACTGAGCGGCTTACCAATTCCATCTGTTTTTAATAAACTGACTTACAAATTCTCCAACTTTAGCTTCAAACTATTATCAAAACCAATAAGTCAATTCAGAAGAAATGCCGAATTATCTACCCAATTTAACATTCCAATTGTAAAAAATATCTATGGATTAAGTCCATATTTTTTATCTGTTCCAAAAGACTTTCCAACTAATTCAAATTTTACAGGATTTTGGTTTGGTAACTCAACAACTGAGCTTACCGAAGACCTGAAAGATTTTATTAAGGCAGGAAAACCGCCTTTACTTTTGACATTTGGGAGTATGCCGTTTAAGAGTGAATTTGATTTACAAACCGCAATTATAAAGCTAACAGAACAGTATGAAACAAGGTTAATAATTATTAAAGGCTGGGGACTTGATCAAACCGATCGACTTGAGAACAACACCAGTATTAAATTTATCCAGTCAGCTCCTTATGATAAACTTTTTCCGTTGACAAAAGCTATAATTCATCATGGTGGCATTGGAACAACAGCAGAATGTTTGAGGGCAGGAAAACCCTTTCTGATATGTCCAATTCTTTACCCTCTTGGTGATCAGATGTTTTGGGGCAAACACGCTTTCAAAAAAGGGATTGCAGTTAAACCAATCCCAATGTCTAAAATGACCGAAAAAACATTCTTAAAGAGCATTAAAGAACTTTTGACAAACAAGGATCTTTATGTCAATGCAAAACTCATACATCACCAAATTATTCAAGAAAACGGAATTAAAAAAACGATTAAAGAAATAGAAAAAACCATAGACACAAACATGTTACTTTAATTTGTTTAGATTATATTATTTTGCAAACTTGTGGTAATTTCGGATTAAGGATTTAATTCATGTATTTCGATCAATCTTATTCTCGGGGTCTTTAAATTAACCACTTGTACCGTTTAAATTAGCAATAATGATTTACAAGATACTCATAGGACTCGCTGCGCTATTCGGATTATTTCGACTGTTTCGGATGACTGATACCTTCGCTAAGGCCATATTAATTGGACAAATTAGTGCGATCGGGCTAACCTTACTTTTTGAAAATGTGTTAATGACCATTGGCTTTCTACTTTATACAGTTACTCTTGTATTGATAATGATTTACGGCTTAAAAACAACTTTCACTAATACATTTATAAAATTACTCATTATCGTTCCTTCGTTTTTTATCTTCACTCTACACGTTTTCCAACAGCAACATTTTCCCGGAACTAAACTGCTTGGATTTACCATGATTTTACCCCTCGTTGCTTATCTTATTTTGTTATTGAAATGCAGGGGAAATTTAAAAAACGAATTCGGATTCATTACAATAATAACAGTGGATGCCTTTATTGAATTCCTGATGCGAATCGAATGGATAATGAATTAATACAAAGATTACAAACTGGCAAGGAATTAGCTCCTGTTTAAAAAAAAATCGTGAATCTACCTTCACTCCTTCATAAACTTGAGATAGCCAGTTAGATTTAAAAAAAGAACCATAATACCCGACAAAATGAAATCATGATTAGTCCTTATTTTTAACATTTTTATTGTAACTTGGTTGACCTATTTAATCTCTATGAAAAAACTATTACTCGCATTGTTTTTTTATCCGGTTCTGTTTTTCTCACAAGCAATAATTCAAGTAAAAGTATTAAGCGTACAAACTTTATCTAATGTTGACTGCGACGGCTTATTTCTTGGGAATTCTGATTTTGTTTGGGAATTTACCGCAACAGATAATACCCTTGGTTTAACAAATAATAATCCGGCACTATTCGGAATTTTCGGATTCAATTATGCATATAAAAACAATGACAATGGCCCCTACACGATGAGCACCCCCGGGGGAACCTTTTCCCCAAATAGCGGCTTATTTTTTAACCACAATTATTTATGTGTCAATGATGTTCCCACCAGTATTAACCTTGCATGGGAAGCTTATGAAAACGACGATGCCGGAAACTATGACGTGCTCGGTTTTACAGATGGGCAAACAGGACTACAAAATGTTACCATGCCGGTACCCGCGGCCGTAGGCATTTTAAACTATTCTTTTACTGCGGCTAGTCAAGACGGTGGGTGCGCTCAAGTGTACACCATTAACCTACAGGTGGAACGCTTACCATTGGTGGTAAATTACATGCAAGATAACATCTGTTCAGCGCAACAATTAACATTGAACACAACGTACACTTTTGGGTTTTGCAACGCCACCTTGGAACCCAATGAACCAGCCGCAACCGATGTCCAAAATGCAGGATCCTTGTGGGCTAAATTTGTTGCTCCAGCAACAGGAAGTGTAAACATAACAAGCGATTTAGCTGGGACCGATATTGGAACTTATTTCCAAATTTATCATGCAGCAGACGGTATGAATTGTACCGACGGAGTTCATGTGGTTACTGGTCAAACCATTAAAAACAAGTTTGAATACCTTTCCCATATTGATTATTCGGATGGAATAGACTTTTTAGGTATTGATCCAGAAGCTGAAATCGTTTTCGATGCGTGCGACCCAATACCCCTTATTTCTTATCAAAAACTAATCCCGGGACAAACCTATTATATTCAATTTACGGCAGACGGACCAAACGAACATGGATATTATCAATTACGTGTCGATGGTTTGGGCGGTAGCGCTCCAAACCTAGAAGATATACCATGCCTTTCAAATACTGTCAACTTTAGTACAACCGCTATTTCATCAGCTAGTAACAGTACTCCAACAACAAACCTCGCTTTTGGCTGTGCCTTTGATGGAGGAAATTCAGCCGGAGAAACCGGACAGCAACATACCTCCGCAAACCCAACAGAGTATCACGCATACGACTATCCGCACATCGGGTTAGGCAATCCATCTATGAATGAAAGCGTTTGGTTAAATTTTGTAGCACCAAACTCCGGAAGAATTAGCTTTGAAGCAGATTATCAAAGTGCCCTTTATGGCGAAAGTGCGGCATTATTTGGTTATGACAAGGCCTTTAGCCCTGGCGTTCCTAACGATTTTCTTTGTTCTAATTTGAAATACATTGCCTCAGATGAAGGGGGTACCAACAGCTTTCTTGGTGGAGATCCTTCCGCCATTGTGAACGGTACCTGTCTTGAACCTGGATATAAATACTTTGGGATGATTGACCCATCCGATGCCATTACACCTTTAAGCGCCCAAGACATTAATTCATGGGTATTTGACCCAAGCGTGAGTGATCCTTCAAATAATCCTCCTGGAAATGATATTCTCTGTCTTACTTTAAACGACACCTTATACGAAGTACCAGTTATTCCAGCAGGGACCAACCCAACATTTCAAGCAGTAGCTGGTTCAAATATTTTAGCATGTAGGGAATATTTAGCCGGAGAACCCCCACTTCATCCAAACCAAGCAAATCGTGCAGATCAAACCGTATGGCATTATTTTGTAGGTCCACCATCGGGAGCAGTAGAGCTCAGCATACGTGCATATATTGGAATGAATTTATTGCGATTCAACGTCTTCGAATTATTAAATGGCACCTCTTGCTACGGAGGACTTGGTCCAGCAACTTATACCGTTGATGGCACACGTTATACGCCAACTATTACCCCTATACTTTCTGGTACCGCAAACTACAATGGACAACAGGAAACCATTTGCTGTTTAGATTCTGGTAAAGTATATGCCATCCAAATTGATGGTGGAGCACCGGGAGATGAAGGTCAATACATTATAGAATATATCAAAGAATTAACTAGTGATGCAGGCGATATCTTCGCTAATAGCTCAAACGGCGGATATTCAGATGTAAACCTTGGCGATACCTTGTATGTGTGCTACGGAGATACCGTTACACCAGGAATCTTATTGAATGGCATCGGACAATCCACAGCTTCCTTCCCAAGTTGTATTACACCAGGATATGTGTTGCATCAAACCAACCCTGTACCTAATCCAGTTATGAATTCTGGGTTTACCTACATGGACTCAATACAAGGAAATGGCGTATTCATCAACAACGGAAATGGCGACGGCAGCTTTGGTAATCCACAATTCAATACCTTGTATTACCTTTCACCCGCGGCAGATGAAGCAGCATTTTGGGGAATGTTTAATTGTAGAACGTCAACGCTCGAAACGGGTATTCCAATTGTATATTTACAATCGCTTACCGCGAACTTTAGCTACAACAACAACACCTGTACCGTGACATTTTCTGCAGCTGGTGGCATGAATGCCTTCAGTGGTATGCCGTATTCGTATACCATAACAAATCCCTTAGGTGCTGTTGCACAAGCTGGAACCGTTAATCAAAACCAAGTATTAACCTACACCGGAGCCATTGCGGGAACTTACACCGTGCAAATCGGTGATGGAGCTTGTACTCAGAATTACACCTTCGATGCCTCTGGTTGTTCGACACCGTGTTTACCTGTTACCGTGAACACCAGCTTAAGCGCTTGCGCAGGAACCAGTGTGGTGTTACAAGGCGCCCCACAAACCCAAGCAGGCACCTACATTGATTCCTTATTAACGCCTTTGGGATGCGACAGCGTAATCATTACACAACTCTCCTTTTTACCTACGATTTCGTTAACGCAGCAATCTATAAGCATCTGCTCGGGTGGAAGTTATACCTTAAATGGGAATACATACAGTTCACCGGGCGCCTATTTAGATACCTTGAATTCTGTGAACGGATGTGATAGTGTCATCTTAACCAACCTTCAATATAGTCCAACCCTTACGTCGCTTATAAACCAGAACATCTGTTCAGGATCAAGCTATAATTTCAATGGTACGCTACTAAGTGCTGAAGGAATCTATACAGATACTTTAAATGCAACGGGAGGGTGTGATTCGGTTATTATTATGGCCTTATACATTAATCCGCCCCTTACTCAAAATGTAAACGCATCAATTTGTGAAGGAGAAACCTACACCTTCAATGGAAAAGCCTTAACAGAAAGCGGCATTTATGTGGATTCACTTAGCACCTCATCTGGATGCGATTCATTGGTAACCCTTGAATTAGCCGTAACTACCTGCGCGGGGGATTTCGAAATTGCAAACATCTTAACTCCGAACGGTGACGGACAGAATGATACGTGGAAAATAGATAATCCCAATCAAATTATTGGATGTGACGTTAAAATTTATAACCGTTGGGGACAACCCCTCTATGAGACCAGCAACTATCAAAATGAATGGGATGGCACAAAAAATAATGAACCCTTGCCAGATGGAGTCTATTTCTATTCGATAGAATGTGGAGAAAAAAGCTACCATGGAGCGATTAACTTATTGAGACTTAAAAAGTAACCCATGAAAAATAAACTCATTCTCGCTTTTGTGTTTGCTTTTACTGGGATGGTATCTGCACAACAAGTTCCACAATCTTACCTTTATGGATATAATCCATTTTTAATTAATCCAGCCTATTCAGGTCTTTCAAATTGTACGGAAATAAATATGGCTCACCATAATCAATGGGTTAAAGTGGAAGGGGCTCCCATAACTAATCACCTTACTATTTCAAGTAGAATTGGTCAACAGTGGGGTATCGGTGGACAATTCATGTTGGATAAAATCGGGATG
The DNA here is from genome assembly GCA_030830895.1 of Crocinitomicaceae bacterium. Taxonomy (GTDB): domain Bacteria; phylum Bacteroidota; class Bacteroidia; order Flavobacteriales_D; family Crocinitomicaceae; genus UBA952. The sequence continues at coordinate 7,285 of JAURMC010000008.1, forward strand.
TTGCAACAAGTTTCTGCGCTTGGAAATGTTTCCTACGGCATATTACAAGGAAAGCAAAGGCTGCGCCTTGGTCTATCTTTTGGATACAATAATTATCGCGTTAATCCAAGTAATGCCATTGCCTTTGATCCTTCAGATCCAATCGTAAATGGCGGAAATCAAAGCGCTGGTGCCATAAATTCAGACTTGGGCATCATGTATAGTATAGGTTCATTGGAACTATTTGGTAGTGTTAAGCAACTTCTAAAAACTTATTCGAATTTTGGGTATGGTAATTTCCCAGGGTATGTACAACGGGCGCATGCGATGCTTGGAGCAGGATATCAAATTCCAATCAATAACATATGGGAAATTCGTCCAAATATCTTATTAAAAAGTATTAACAATGTAATGCAAACCGACATCAATATGGATGCAACTTATAAAAAGTTCATTCGCCTAGGTGTCGGATTTAGATCCCAGGTAGGAGTAGTGGCTCGTGCAGGAATCACGGTAAAAGAAAAATTCTTTTTCGGATATGCTTTTGAAGCCCCTATCGCGAACATTGCCTCTTATAGCAGTGGTTCTCATGAAGTGATGTTAAAAATGACGCTTTGCAGGCCAGAACGTACAAAGGTGGCAAAAACAAGACTCGATACCATCATCAAAACCATTGAGCGAATCGACACAGTGTTCATTACCCAAACAGAGCGCTTGGTGGACACAATCTATATAGATAACCCGATTGAACCATCGAATATCCCAGACAATCTGGGTGGTGTTTCTAAAACCATCTTGTTTGAATTTGACAAATCAATAGTGAAAAAAGAAAGCTATGGAGAACTAGAGAGTATCGTCAATTTATTAGAAATGAATCCAACGTACAAACTATTTTTAGAGGGCCACACGGATGCAGTAGGCACTGAGGCGTATAATATTGGTTTATCCAAAAATAGGGTGAATGCAGTACGAGATTTTTTAATTTTGAATGGTATTTCAACGGAAAGAATTCTATTACAACATCATGGTGAGGGTAAACCAGTAGCCACAAATGATAATGCAGATGGTCGAAAATCAAACCGACGCGTAACCGTTGAAATCATTCGCCCTTAATTGTATTTAACAAGGGGGTATGGAAAACAACATCAAAGTCCGGAATTAAACACCTTCATTTAACTACCTTTGATATTAATCATTAAAATCAATCGTATGAAAAAATTATTACTGTGTTTAGTTTTTGGGGCATCAATTGCTTCTATGAATGCCCAAATCCTCACCAATGGCGATTTTGAACAGGCAGCCACTCCTTTGGTGCCAGGTGTTGCCACAGATTGTCCGGGTTGGGGAATCGGTTTGTATACCATCGAAACAGTAAATGCCTATTCGGGTAGTCAATCTGCAAAACTAATGACCATTGTTGATCCTGTAACAGCAGCGATAATTCAATGGCCTTCTGATACGCTCGCCGGTTTAATGCAACAAATAGTTACCGGATCTTGGCCAAATGCAGGTTCGTTAACCTTGGATTTTGCATACAACCATGATGTTTCCGCTGGAGATACCGCGATAATAGCTTGTCAGTTTGTTGACACCATGGGGGCTGGTGGAAATGATGATGTAATATTATTCCAAGCATTTGGCGCATATGCGGGAAATTCTAATGGATGGCAAACCGCTTCAATTCCGATGGACCCAATTCCTGGTGCAACGGGTACAGCAAATTACCTTATCGTACTTGCCACCTCTTCGGTTGGCGCAGCGTTCGGTACTGGAAATGGGATTCCTAACAGCACCTTATGGTTAGATAATGTTTCTTTGGCTGGAGGCGCTAATGTCATTGAACTGGCAGCATCAGTGAATGTATATCCAAATCCTACAAATGGTGTCTTAACCTTTGATGCCTCTGAAGTGATTACAGCAGTTGAAATCTATGGAATAGATGGGAAATTGGCCCTGAGTGCAGCAACAACAAACGTAGATATTACAAACCTACCAAATGGAATCTATCATTACAGCGTAATGACTGTTTCTGGAAAGGTATTGAAAGGAAAAGTTTCTAAAAACTAATGAATTTAAGACATACTAATTAAAGCTCGCTTCGGCGGGCTTTTTTAATGTCCTACAAATCCTTACCAAAGGAATGAATGTCGCCGTGGTTTTCTTCGATTTTATCTTTGATAAACTGTATCGATTTAGCGAGTATAAATAAATCAGGGGTAGCATGCTTACCCAACCAATCCCAACTTTCTACTTCGTGATCCACCGCACGACCGATATGAAACAACAGCTCCATCTTATTCGCAAGCAACCACTCTTGTGCTTGAACTAAGCCTTCCGATGCGTTTATCATTGCCATTAAATGGGCATACCCATTTTCCATCAACCAATCCCTAGATTCTTGAATTAGATAAATGGCATTCGTTGCATGAAATAATTCAGGAAATCCGGACTCTTTTAGCCCAAGTTGTATTACCTTATCACCATCCACTGCTTTGGCCCAAAGCAAAATCACCTCTGCCGAATAATTGATTGGTTTTAATTTAAGTTGCTTCTTCTCGTTAGGCAGTTCTACTCTCTTTTTTCTAAACCAATTGAACATACTAAAAGAACCAACTCGCTACAAATATCGCAGCAATTACACAAATTAAATCAACTAAAAGCATAGTGGAAAGGGTATAGCGTGTATTCTTTACCTTAATCGCACCAAAATACACTGCAACTACGTAGAAAGTCGTTTCAGCGCTGCATTGAAAAATACAACTCAACCGCCCAGTAAATGAATCCGGTCCGTAAACCCGCATTGCATCCAACATAAACCCACGAGACCCACCACTACTGAAAGGACGTAACATAGCTACAGGTAAAGAATCCGTAATTTCTTTGGATAAGCCCGCTTGAGCAAATACCCATGTAATCCCTTTACTCATTAACTCAAATAATCCACTGTTACGAAATACAGAAATCGCAACCAACATGCCTAAAACATAAGGTAAAATAGTAATCGCAGTATTCATTCCATTTTTAGCTCCAATAACAAACGAATCAAAAACAGTAGTATTCTTTTCCGCAAATCGCTTCTCTTTCCAAAATGCAAATCCTAAGGTCAGAAGAATAATCCCAATGAGTAATAGTCCAGAAAAATTTGAGGTAAAGTGGTTTTTCTCTATTAGATCTAATGAACCAATATATAACAATAAACCGAGCATGGCGGCAATGATGCTAAACACTACGGCTATCAGTATACCGTTTAATAAATTCACGCGTTGACGTATTCCGACAATTATCAAAGCCGCAATGGTTCCAATAAATGAGGTAATGATACAAGGCAACATTACATCTGCAGGATTGGATGCGTGTTCGGCAGCTCGATAACCGATTATCGACGTTGGAATTAATGTTAAGCCCGCTGCATGCAAGCAAAGAAACATAATCTGTGCATCACTCGCTTTGTCCTTATCTGGGTTGATCTCTTGTAAACTTTCCATCGCTTTCAACCCAAAAGGAGTAGCCGCAGAATCAAGACCAAGAAAATTAGCCGCGAAGTTTAAGGTCATATAAGAAATGCTTGGATGGTTCTTGGGTACGGATGGGAACACTTTAATAAAGAAAGGACTTAACCATTTAGCTAATCCTTGGGCAGCACCCGAATCAATGAGCAACTGCATGAGTCCTGCAAAAAAAGCGAGGTAAGCCAATAATGGCAAAATAATATCCATGATGGTTGATTTTGCAGTCGGAAGCAAACCATCCGTTTTTTGGAGACCGCTATAAATTCGTACCTGTCCTTCTAAATTCACATAGGTGGTGTCGGCATCGGTTTCATTAAGATTTAAAATCACTATTCCTTCCTTACTACTTTTTAGTGAATCCTTGATCGCATTCGGTAGTTGAAATAAAAACTTTTCACCAATTAGAACGGGGTCATCCTTTTTTCCATTGATTACTGAATCAATGCTGTATTCACGATTAAATGAAATTCCCACTATGATGAACACCAAGGATGAAATAAATATCACGAGCCAAAATCTACTTAATACCATAAGAACGAAGATCGTAGAAAAATCCGTTGCCAAGTTATGACATCACTAAATGATATTAACATACGTTATTGAAAAGCGGTTAAGCGAATGAAAACGAACAATCTTGGTACTTTTGTGTTAAAAATTGCAACATGCAACAAGAATTTCACCCAGCTACTTCACGGGGATTTGCTGATCACGGTTGGCTTAAGGCGAATCATTCATTCAGTTTCGCATCATGGTTTAATCGATACCGTATGCACTTTGGCGCCTTACGCGTACTGAACGATGACATCGTAGCTCCAGGAATGGGTTTTGGAAAGCACCCTCACGACAATATGGAGATCATTACCATTCCGTTAAAAGGTTCTTTAAAACATGAGGACAGCATGGGGTTTTCAGAAGTTATTCATGCAGGAGAAGTGCAGGTAATGAGTGCAGGTACAGGAATTTTCCACAGTGAATATAATGCTAGTCAATCCGAAGAAATCAACCTATTTCAACTATGGATCTTTCCAAACCAACAGGAAGTCACGCCCCGATATCAGCAATTAGGCTATGAACCTTCTGATATGAAGGACGCATTTCTTCAACTCGTGTCTCCGAATCCGGATGATGAAGGCTTATGGATACATCAAACTGCTTGGATTCATATGATAGAAATGTCACCCAACACCACACAAACCTATTCGATTAAACATCCAGGAAATGGCGTCTACCTAATGAATATTGAAGGAGAAAAAGTTGTTGCCAGTCAAGCACTTGGGTCTCGCGATGCCCTAGGCGTGTGGGAAACAGCCAGCATTGATATTCAAGCAAACGAACAAGGTCGTTTGCTGCTTGTTGAGGTTCCCATGCAATTTTAAAATATTATGAACAAACAATTAATAGAAGCACTCGAATGGCGCTATGCCTGTAAGAAGTTTGATCATGAAAAGCGTATCTCTGATACAGATTTAAACACCATTCTCAAGTCAATTCGACTTACCCCATCTTCATATGGCTTGCAGCCCATTAAGGTATTGCTGATTGAGACAAACGAATTGCGGGAAAAAATTAAACCCATAGCCTGGAATCAATCTCAAGTGGTCGACGCCTCTCATCTGTTGGTGTTTTGTAATTATACAGAAATTTCGCCATCCTATGTGGATCAGCATGTTTCTTTGATGGCTAATACTAGAAATGTATCTACAGAAAACCTAATAGGTTTTGGTGACCATGTTAAATCAGCCATTGCGAAAATGGATATAGAACAGGTTAGCCATTGGACGGGTAAACAAACTTACATTGCACTTGGTCAAGTCTTACTGACTTGTGCACTGTTAAAAATTGACGCCACACCAATGGAAGGATTCGATAACCAAAAACTCAACGAACTATTAGATTTATCGAAACAAGACCTCAATGCATCCTTGTTATGCCCTATTGGATATAGGCATCAAGACGACCCCAATATTTTATTAAAAAAGGTGAGAAAAACAGAAGACACCTTGTTTGAAACTAGATAATTTCAACACGTAATCGTTAATAATCAAGGGCAAATCCGTCTTGTTTTACCGCATGATTTCAATTCAAATCATTAATTTTGACTAATGATGAAAAATTGGTACGTTGTTGTTTTGTTATTTATTGGTTTAAATCCGATTCTTGGGCAAAATAACATTTCGGTCGCCGATAAAAACGAATTGAAATTAATTTCTAAGCATTTTAAGGATGGGACTTTAGACAGCGCTACCCTATCCACTTTCCCTATCAACCTAATTAATAATCAATACTATATTTCATTTTTGGCCAAAATTAATTCTGATTTTGACAAGCTATCCTTAACTCAATCAAAGTATATCATCGGCAACCCCATCCGTAATATTGTAAGTATCAAAATGCCAATTGAAGCAAGCGAATCCTTAACTTCTCTGAATGGTGTGGATTATCTTGTATTAGCTAGAAAAGTGAATCATCAATTAGATAAAGCCGTACATGACGTTCGAGCTGACAGTGTGCACCAAGGCATAGCATTACCTCAGGGATTCAAAGGGAAGAATGTATTTATAGGAGTGACGGATTGGGGATTCGACTATACCCACCCAGCTTTTTATGACAGTACCTTAAACCAAACCCGCATAATCGCCGCTTGGGATCAATTCAAAACGAGCGGACCACATCCTCAAGGATTTAATTATGGAACCGAACACGTGGGGGCAAGTGCGCTCCTAGCCGCAGGAAGCGATACCGCAAATATATACAGCTACAGCACACACGGAACGCACGTGGCCTCGATCGCAGGCGGTTGCGGAGCAGGAACCGCTTATAGAGGTGTCGCTTATGATGCGAATTTTCTGTTCGTTACATTTTTAGTAGATGAAGCTGCCGTATTAGATGCATGGGAATGGATGTATCAAAAAGCTCAAGCAGCAGGAAAAAGACTCGTTATTAATATGAGTTGGGGCTTATATCACTTTGGTACCTTAGATGGTAATTCCTTGTTAAGTCAAGCCATCACTGCCTACTCTGATTTAGGTGTGGTGTTTGTTAATTCCGCAGGAAATAATGGGAATGTGAATTTTCACCTAAAAAAAACCTTTAATAACGATCAACTGAATTCGAAAGTTGACTTTTATTCTTATGCGGCCAATGCGAACATGTGGGGTCAAAGCATCCATGCATGGGGTGAAGTAGGACATTCTTTCTCTAATGGCATTGTTGTTAAAAACGCAAGCAACACGATACTAGCTGAATCACCATTTTACAGCACCGACTATACCAATTCGTATATTGATTCCTTCTTATTAGCAGGAACGGATACTATTTTTTATAACGTAGCCGCAGATTCGGCCCACCCATTAAATCAAAAACCTCAGATGCGCTTGCGTGTAAAATGCACAAATACTGCGCTTAAAATCCTTCTAAAATCTACCGCGGTTGACGGCACCGTAAATTATTGGAATGTCACCGAGTTAATTACCGATGTTGGAAACTGGGGAATGCCATTTGCTTATTCAGGAACAGGAACAACTCCCGGTGATGCCGACCACGGTATTTCCGAGCCTTCTTGTTCTGACGACGTGATAAGCGTTGCAGCCTATGCGCCGTCCTATCAAACACCAGGTGGTGCGACTGTGGGAGGAGGCCTTGCCAGTTTTTCCAGTCACGGTCCACGTTATGACGGCGTAATGAAACCTGATATTTCAGCACCGGGAGTATCTATATGCAGCGCCATTTCTTCGTACACCGACGCAGCCTACACCACAATTTCTTCTGTCACCTTCAACAATAAAACCTATGATTATGCAAAATTCTCGGGGACTTCTATGTCAGGCCCTGTGGTTGCCGGGGTTTGTGCCTTAATATTGGAAGCCAATCCGTGGCTTTCTGCAGCTCAAGTCAAATTACTCATAAAGGAAACGGCTCGTACAGATAATTTCACAGGGGCTATTCCTGTACTCGGAAGCCCAATGTGGGGCATGGGGAAATTGAATGCATATGCTGCGGTTAAAGAAGCGCTAGCCTTGGTTGAAGCCCCCGAAAACACCTTTGAAAATGCTTGGAACGTCTATCCAAATCCGGTAATTGAAACCCTTCATTTTACTTTGGTGGATGAACTACCCAAAGAGTGTACAATTGTTGATGCTCAAGGAAAATGCGTCATGCTTCCAATTCAAGATGAACACGTATCCGTTAAGCACTTAAAAGCTGGTCAATATACCATGCAAATCAATATGAACGGAAGAATTCAATCCGTAACTTTTATTAAAGCGAATTAATGGCATTGAAGATTCGCAGCCTTGAACCTTCGGAATTATCTCTTGTAACACTTCTCTCGGCTCAAATTTGGCCAATTGCATACAAAGAAATTATTACACAAGAACAAATAAAATACATGCTAAACAACATGTATTCACAGCATGCACTAGAACAAAACCTTCGTGATGGCCAAACCTTTTTAATCGCAGAACAGGATGGGAAACCGGTAGGATACGCCGGATATCAGGTGCACTTTTCCCATTTAGAATGCAGTAAACTGCATAAACTTTATGTGCTCCCTGTATCACAACATTCAGGTCTCGGTAGTGCGTTATTTAACGCAGTAGTTAATGCTAGTAAAAATGAACATTGCAACCACCTCATTCTTCAGGTCAACAAGATTAATCCAGCCGTAGAATTTTACCGTAAAAAAGGAATGTATATTCACGAAGAAGCAGTCTTCGATATTGGTAATGGCTTCGTGATGGATGACTACATCATGCGCCTAGATTGGTGAAAATTAGTACCTTCGCACCATGTTGAAAATAGACATGCATACGCATATTCTTCCGAAAACAATGCCCAATTGGACAGAAAAATTCGGATATGGAAAGTTTATTCACCTGGAATCTAATTCCGATGGCTCTGCCAATATGATGCAGGGTGGAAATTTCTTTCGTAGAATCGTTGAAAACTGCTGGGATGAGTCATTACGTATTAAAGAATACGAACAATTCCATACTCAAGTGCAGGTTGTATGTACCATTCCTGTCATGTTCTCATATTGGGCAAGCCCTAGTGATTGTGCGGAACTATCGCGCTTTTTAAACGATCACATTGCGGAATTAGTAGAACGCAATCCCAAAAACTACATTGGTCTCGGAACCGTACCCATGCAAGACCAAGACGAGGCACTGAAAGAGTTGGAGCGCATTAAGTCCATCGGATTAGTGGGCATTCAAATCGGCTCGAACATCAACGATAAAAACCTCCATGAAGAAGCGTTCTTTCCCATTTTCGAAGCGTGCAGTCGTCTTGGATTAGCCGTGATGGTTCATCCCTGGCAAATGATGGGTGAAAGCTCGATGAAAAAATATTGGCTCCCTTGGCTCGTTGGCATGCCGGCAGAAACATCGAGAGCAGCGTGCTCTATGATTTTTGGAGGCGTTTTAGAGCGCTTGCCCCAATTACGGGTCTGCTTTTCCCATGCGGGAGGCTCTTTCCTCCCTACCCTTGGACGTATTGAACACGGATTCAAATGCCGACCGGACTTAGTCGCGGTGGATAATGAGGTAAATCCTCGGAATTATCTCGGAAAATTTTGGGTTGATAGCATCACTCACGACATCGATGCCTTGAAATATATTTTGAAGATGCAGGGATCCAAGCGCGTTTGCTTGGGTTCGGATTATCCGTTTCCGTTGGGCGATTTAGAAATTGGAAAATTCATTGAGGAAAGCGATTTATCCATCCATGAAATCGAAGATATTTTCTGCCATGCAACCATGGAATGGCTAGGTTTACAAAAAGACAATTTTATTTAAATAATTCAACGCGTCCACCAACCAATATTTCCAAATTGAAACAAATAGATAGGTTAGTTGATTCTATTTGGAAATGCATTTAATCATTTGTCTTACGTAATCCAATTTTAATTTAATCTCTTTCAAATCCTTACCCAACACCGTCAAATGCCCCATTTTCCGGAAGGGCTTGGTCTGGGTTTTACCGTAAAGATGAACGTAAACCCCTGATACTTTCAAGACCTCCTCTAAGCCCACATACACTGCAGGACCTTCAAATCCTTTTTCACCTACAATATTCAACATGGCGCCGGGCATGATTAATCCCGTATCGCCTAACGGCAAATTCAAAATTGCTCTCAAGTGTTGTTCAAATTGCGAGGTGTAGCAACATTCAATGGTATGGTGTCCTGAATTATGAGGTCTTGGTGCGATTTCGTTCACCAATAGTTCGCCTTCCACGGTGAGGAAAAACTCGACCGCCAGGAGTCCTACCATGTCAAGCATCGAAATAATCTCCCTCGCGATTTCTTGTGCTTTTAAAGCGATTTCCTTCGGAATGTCCGCCGGTGAAAACTGGAATTCTACCAAATTGGCCTCTGCGTTGAATTCGCATTCGACAGGATCAAAACAACGAATCTCCCCGATCGAATTTCGAGCGACAATCACCGATAATTCCTTCACGAAAGGTACCATTGCCTCTAAAACCGAAGGTTCCGTGAAACGCTTATCCCATTCGAAATCACTTCGCATCACTTTTACCCCTTTTCCATCGTATCCTCCCCTTCGTAGCTTTTGAACAAAAGGTATATTAAATCCGCTAGGAATAGGATGACCTTCGTCCCACAACGCAAAGTCAGCCGTCGGAATTCCGTTAACTTGGTAAAATTGCTTTTGAAGTCCTTTATCGCGAATCAACTCCAATACGCGGGGTTGGGGATACACCTTGCAACCTTCTTGCTCTAATTGCTTGAGGGCCTCCACCGAAACGTTTTCAATTTCAACGGTTATCACCTCAAAGTCTCGGCCAAAATTGAGGACGGTATTGTAGTCCGTTATGGCACCCACGCAAAATCTATGGGCATTATTGGAACACGGGGCCTTCGGATCGGCGTCCAAAAAATGAAGTTCGATGTCCAAGTTCATGGCCTCTTGCAACAACATTCGACCCAATTGTCCACCCCCAAGAACTCCGATACGATATGGCATTATGCTTTAAATTTAAGAACAAAGATAAAGATTCCTTCGTCTTCGGAACCAAGCATGCAAGAGCTTTTTTATTACCTTTGTACTTACCCTTTGAATTATGGATCCAATTCATTTGCACGACAAAACGTTTATTCCTTACCTATCCGAACAAGAAATACATGATGCGGTGGTTCTCCTTGCGAGGCAAATCAACCTTGATTACCGGGGAAAGGACCTTGTGTTCCTGTCAGTATTGAACGGTTCGTTCATGTTCACTTCGGATTTAATGAAACACATCCTCCTACCATGTGAAATTTCATTTATGAAGGTCAGTTCTTACCAAGGGACCGAAAGTACGGGGCGTGTTGATGAACTCATTGGACTGAACAGTCCTATTGCGGGAAAACACGTAATTTTGCTAGAAGACATCGTGGATACTGGAGTAACCATTGATAAAATCATCAAATTGCTTGAATTGAATGGTCCTAAATCCATCGAAGTGTGCGCCATTCTTTACAAAAAGGAAGCCCACATCGGCACCAATATCCCAAAATATTTCGGATTTGAAATTCCCAATAAATTTGTGGTCGGTTACGGATTAGACTACGACCAACACGGAAGGAATCTACCTGCCATTTACCAATTGAAAAATTAAGATTATGTTGAATATCGTACTCTTTGGTCCTCCGGGCGCGGGCAAAGGCACCCAATCAGAAAGGCTCATCGAAAAATACGGCCTAGTTCATTTATCTACAGGTGATCTTTTCCGTTTTCATTTGAAGCATGAAACAGAGCTTGGTAAGCTAGCCAAATCATACATGGATCGGGGGCATTTAGTACCGGATGAGGTCACCATAAACATGCTTAAATCAGCCGTATTGGAACAAAAGGAACCTAAAGGATTCATTTTCGACGGTTTTCCAAGAACCAATCCTCAGGCTGGGGCATTGGATCAATTGCTCTCGAAATTAAACACACAGATAACCCTAATGTTAGGATTAGAAGTTGAAGAGGAGGAATTGAAAACCCGATTGACACAACGTGCACTTAGCAGTGGAAGAAGTGACGACGCAGATCCAGAAATCATTGCAAATCGAATCGCAGTATACCACCGTGAAACTGCTCCGGTAAAGGAATTTTATGCAGCACAAAATAAATACGTTGCCATCAATGGCATTGGCACGATTGATTCCATCACAGAAAGGCTATTTGCAGCAATAGAACATCATCAATAATGGCGTCTGACAACTTCGTAGATTACGTAAAAATCCATACCAAGTCGGGTAACGGAGGAGGAGGATCTACCCATTTCCGAAGGGAAAAATACATACCTAAAGGTGGCCCCGATGGCGGTGATGGTGGTCGCGGAGGACATATCATTGTTCGAGGAAATAAACAACTGTGGACCTTATTGCATTTGAAATATCAAAAACACATTAAAGCTGAACATGGCGTTCATGGTTCGGGAGCACTAAAAACTGGAGCACAAGGAAAGGACAGCTATATAGACGTGCCTCTAGGGACGATTGCAAAAGATAGTGAAACGGGTGAAGTATTATTCGAAATTACCAGGGATGGAGAAGAACAAATTATCGAGCGTGGGGGTCGTGGTGGACTTGGAAATAACCATTTTAAGTCGTCCACCAATCAAACACCCAGATACGCTCAACCCGGAGAACCAGGAATGGAAGGCTGGAAAATCTTGGAATTAAAAATTCTTGCAGATGTTGGCCTAGTCGGATTTCCGAATGCAGGTAAAAGCACCTTGCTTTCTGTGGTTTCTGCTGCTAAGCCAGAAATTGGCGATTATCCATTTACAACGTTGCGCCCTAATTTAGGTATCGTTTCGTATAGGGACCATCGGTCATTTGTTATGGCTGACATTCCTGGTATTATTGAAGGAGCGCATGAGGGAAAAGGCTTAGGACTTCGATTTCTTCGTCACATTGAGCGAAATTCGGTATTGCTCTTCATGATTCCTGCAGACAGTAGCGACATAAAAAAAGAATACAAAATCTTACTGAAAGAGCTCAAAAAATACAATCCAGAATTGGTTCACAAAAGACGCTTGTTGGCTATTTCGAAAAGTGACATGTTAGACGAACTTATGATTAAACAAATGACCAAACTTCTTCCTAAAGATTTAACCGTCTGTTTTATATCAGCTGTTGCGCAGACGGGATTGTCCGAATTAAAGGACATAATTTGGAAAGCCTTGAATGAATAAAGAATGATCGAATGGCTTGAGTATATAGACCAAACAATTCTTTTTTCGATTAACCGATGGAACCACCCCCTATTGGATGAGTTTTTCTGGTACGTAAGTAAAGCGTGGGTCTCTATACCTTTTTACCTGGTTGCATTCTACCTGCTATATCGTCATTACCAAGGAAAAAAATCTTTAATCCTACTTGTATTCATATTGGTCATGGTATCTTTTACAGATTTGACTTCAACCCAAGTTTTTAAAGAAGGAATAAAACGTTATCGCCCTTCGCATCATTTGATTATCGGCCCAAAACTTCACTTTTATGAGGAGTCGCCTGGGGTATTTTACCGTGGAGGACAATACGGCTTTTTTTCATCGCACGCTGCGAATTATGCAGGATTTTATTTTTTCTTGTTAGCCCTGTTGATGGGAAAGGAGAATTTATGGCTATGGGTTTTCGGGGGATGGGGAATCTTGGTATGTTACAGCCGAATGTATTTAGGAGTGCATTACCCAAGTGATATTGCTGTCGGAATACTTTTTGGTGGACTCATTGGTTATTCCACGCAAGTTTATGCCAGAAAAAAAATGAACTTATGAACTGGATCTTAGTATTTGTAGGGGGCGGTTTGGGGAGCATACTCCGTTACCTAATTTCGCTTCATATACTGCAATCGAAGCATTTTCCATGGGCCACCTTGGTCAGCAATGTTCTTGCCACAGCCTTACTTGCCTTGTTGGTAGTTTATATTAAATCTGGCGACAAACCTTTGTGGTTGTTACCCTTCATTGGGGTTGGATTTTGCGGAGGATTTAGTACGTTCAGCACCTTTTCAGCGGAAAACGTTCAGTTATTTGAACAAGGAATGTGGTTTTTGCTGTTAATTAACCTAGTTATTTCAATTGGATTAGGTATTGGTGTATTCTGGATGGTGGGTAAGATTTCTCACTAATCAAATAATTGAACTGCATTGGTATCCAAAAAACGTAACCCTTGATGAGCGGAGTGATCCATAATATGTGACGGTAACAGCGAAAAAATATCCGATAATTCATTTTTGAAAATTTCAAAGGTCAAATTGAAATGTTTTTCATCAAATTGTAGGGCGTCCAAGACGGTATGTACAATTATTTTTTTCTCCCATTTATCAAATAATTTACTTTTCTCTATTGAATAATCGACCAACCACTTCCAATACGCTTCATCAAACCCTACTTCGTTGAAGCGATATAAAAGGTAATAAGAATGGAATCTAATTTTTGGATATATATGGATTTGTTCAAAAGCTTCTGTTGGTGGAATTAATTCACAGTATAATCGCCGACCAAGCTCTTTTAATGCATCAAAATTCTTTGAGAAAAAATAATGCCTAATCAACAAGCAATTAGCAAATATAAAATCTTGCAGTGACTGAACAGATTCAGTGGGCTCTATGTTTTTCAAGTATAGTTTAAGACCTTCTGCATAATGTTCTAATTTAAACTGTGGATCTGCGAAATACTCAAAGAATGCTTCCCGTACAATCGGTACTGCATGAAATTCCTTATAAAAATTCAAGGTAGAATCTGGATTCCTATATAAAGTTGCGTATATCTCCTCCCCTAAAATCACTTTTTTTTCAAAAGTCAATTCTTTGGAGAATTGTGAAAAAAATTGATGTAATGCCTGAAAATTCTCTAATTTGATACAATGATATAATATACTGAACGGTTCCTCATCATAGGAATTTGCAAACACCCCACTTTTAATTCGAAATCTTATCAATTCGTTCAAATGTGTTTCTAGCTCCACCCAAGATGGATATCCAATATACTCCGTTAAAATTTCTAATGTCTGTAAATATGGAGAATTTGAATTTTTATCCCACAGAAATAAACGATATATGGTGCTTTCTGAAATTGTTTTTTTAGTACGTTTTTGAATTTCTATTGCAGCTTTTTTACAATCTTGTTTCGTGAGTATCCGAAAAGTCAAGGAGTCTACCAATTTCATTTTTAGCACATGGAGAATAGCGAGAGTTATTCGATACTTAGGCTTAGGCATAATTAAGAAAAAAGTAGGTTTTAAATTGAATTACTTCATTTATGCAAAATAATAAATTTCATCAGAAAACTTGGGTCACAAAAGGTTAATTTTAGGGAAAAAACGAACATCCTGTATTTTTTCTAATAATATACGCCATTATAATGCCAAAAAATAATTAATGTTACTGATTTCTTTCTATTTGGTCATTATTTTATTCCTCACTATTTCACAATGGCGAGGTGATCAAGGATCTGTATTCAAATCTAAGCAAAAAGTCCCATGGTGGATGTCTGGGTTATCCTTATATATGCTATTTCTTTCGATGGACCAAGGGCAATTGATTTGCGGAATCATTGCGGAACATGGAATGCAAGGAATGTGGATGATTTGGGCCGGTAATCTCGGCGTTTTTGTTGTTCCTATTGTATTTGCTCCCCTGTGGCATAAACTAAACTTTATTACTGACAATCAATTCATTTTATTCCGCTTTCCTGGAAAAACAGGTAAATGGTTGCATCAATTTCGTGCGCTGTATGTTGGTGGATTGGTAGTAACCTTAGCTCTATGCTTTCATTTAATGGGGTTTGCACGCATCATACAAGTTTTTTACAATGTCCCACCCTTACAAAGTACTTTAATTGCAGGAGGTTTAATGACCTTATTTGCGCTTAAGAACATACTAGACATTAAACTGAAGATTGATGTTCTTCATACCTTATTGTTTTTATTGAGCTTTATTTTAATCGTTTTCTTTGTTGGCAAAGCCATAATTTTTGAAAAGGATTGGATGCAGTTTTTAAATAATAATCCAAAGAAACGGGACTTATTTCCTTCCAATTCAATGGCATGGTTTTCCATGTTCGTTTACCTTGGAATTCAATGGTGGAGTTGCAACTTATTCGATGGTGGAGGAGCTGAAACATCTCGTTTCACAGCGGTTAAAACTTCTAAAGATGCCGTTAAAGCAGCACTTACTCCAATTTTTTTATCAGTAATCATTGGTTTTTTCATGGGAATACATGTAATTGCTTTGTTGGGATTAATCCCTGTGGAACAAGTAGGAGAAGTATCTTATGTCAATGCATTACATCAAATACTTCCCCCATTTGTCAAAGATTTGGTGTTTCTTGGATTCTTTGCCATGTTCATTACAACGGCTGAATCGCTTTTAAATTGGGGGGCATCCTTATTGGTGGTTGATACGTGGGTCCATTGGTTTAAAAAACGGAGTTCTATCATAATATCAATACTCACAATGGTATTATTAAGTGGACTTTCAGTTTTAGTAGCTTTAAATGTTAGAGATCTACAACAGCTAATAAAAATCACATTTTCGATTTCTGCTGGAGTAGCTCCTGTATTTATTTTACGATGGGTTTGGTTGCGAGTAAATGCTTGGACACAATTAAGTGCAATGCTCAGTTCGGGTTTATACACGCTGTTATATCCTTGGTTTCACATGAGGAGTCCATGGAGTAACTATCCGATGGAAGAAACTCGTATATTTTGCGTTACAATACTGACCATCGCCACGTGGATTATTGTTACCTTTCTAACCAAGAATCAATACGGCTCGATTCAAGAACGGATGTTAACCGTAATTCATCCTTCCCTCTTTATAAAGCGCCTAGGGTTATCTTTGCTACTAGGATTATTGCTTACGACCTTAATTATTTTGGGATGGTGGATTCTTTTAAATTAGTCCTCCTTCCAAATCAAACCGCGAGACTTTATATAAGGTATAGGTACCTTAGCTAGTTCCTCTTCTAGTATAAACAATGAACTGATTAATTGCTTAATTCTTGCTGATGCGACGGAATATTCGTTTTTCACCGTTGCTAAATTCAAACGATGGGTATTCGTAACCCCGGAGGTATTATCGTATAACATGTACTCAAGCATGCCCAAGCGACCGGTTAGGCTCGGTGGTGTTTCAAATTCATGTTTAGTTAACAACTCATCGCCGTACATAATAAGCTTACAAGAATCTATACCTAGCCTTAAGGATTTAACTTTTCGCAACATGCTAATATCGGTATTTGGATAATTCAATAAAGCCGTTTCAATCAAGCCAAGCTGCGTGGTGAATTCCTCTATGATTTCACCAACTCCACTTACTTTTCTATTTACTTCAGCGACTTCTTTTCTGAAAGCATTCAGTTCTTCAGGATTTTTCGAAACCAACGTTTGATTATTCAAGGCCTTAACTTTAAAGCTATGCTGCTTCACCAGGGTATCTATTCCTTGATTGCTCACCAAATAAACCTCAAGTACATAGTTACCGGCAGGCACTAAAAACCCGTTATTCCCACCCTTTACCGAGGTGGTCGGATTACTTCTCAAATTCCACGTCACACGAGAAATGCCTTTCGAAGGCGTTGTTGTAAACCGCTTAATCTCTTTACCTGCTTCATTATAAATAGCCCAAATACAGGTGGCTTTGGTTTCTTGAACCTCAGCGCGCAATTCATCCATCGATGGGTAAGTTACTTCTTTTTTATCCTTTTCAAGGGCTTTCTCTTTCTCTTGACGTTTGCTTTTCAAGGATGAAATGCCCTCTTTTAGATACAGATTGAATACTGCCCCAAATGACGGATTCTCTGAAGCCCACATGTTATGGCCCTGAAATCCTGTTCCTTCCAATCCGAGGGGATCCGCCGGAACATACAATAAGGCATCTTCCGTCTCAAACAGGTGCGCTTTTTTATTCAGAACTTCTGACGTTAACCCGCGTAGTGGACTATAATTGTCCAATACATAAAATCCCCGACCAAAGGTCGCCGCTACCAAATCACACTCCCGCTCTTGTATATCTAGATCATACACGGCAATGGTCGGCAAGCCACTGAGTTTCGTCCAATGTTGTCCTTCGTCGGTGGTGAAATATGCCCCAAACTCCGTCCCAACAAACAACAAATTGGGTGTTTTAAAATCTTGCTTAATGCAGTATACTGTTCCGCGATCTGGTAAATTACTGGAAATCGAAGTCCAAGTAGTTCCACAATCAGACGACTTGAATAAATAAGGTTTGAAATCACCATTTCGTTGATTATTAAAGGCGGCATACACCACTTGGTCATTAAATCTTGATGCCGTTAACATATTCACCCTAGTTTGAGATGGTACCCCCGGAATAACATCAATCATTTTCCAATCCTTTCCATCATTTTTTGAAACTTGGATTAACCCGTCGTCAGTACCAACAAAGAGCAATCCTTTTTTTAACGGCGATTCATCCAATGCAACCACATTACCATACACAGTAGTTGAGGCATTCTTCATCACAGCATCAATGCTCCAAACCTGACCCATAACGGGTATCTTATTGCGATCTAATTGTCTGGTTAGATCAGGTGAAATCTCCACCCAATCATCACCTTTATTAGTAGACTTAAACACCTTGTTTGCCGCAAAATACAAGGTAGATGCATCATGTTTTGAAACGAGCAATGGTGCATCCCAATTCCAACGATAGCCGGGCTGACCGTTAGCTGGCATCGGTTGTATTGGAACTTTTTCACCACTTTGTTTATCATAACGAACTAACCATCCGTATTGCGCTTGCGCATACGTGATGTTGGGATTGCTCCAATCTGTTGCAGACTCAAATCCGTCTCCCCCATTTGTAATAAACCAATCCGTATTCAAAATACCACTAACATTCAAGGTTCCAGAAGGTCCTCCCATAGAATTATTATCTTGGGTGCCCCCATAAATGTTATAAAAAGGATAATCGTTGTCTGTGGCGACTTTATAAAATTGAGTAATGGGTAGATTATCAAAAAAACGCCATTCTTTTGCATGGCTATACGTTTCATATATTCCACCATCACATCCCACTAACCAATGGTCTGTATTAGATGGGTCAATCCAAATTACATGATTGTCAACGTGCTTATGAGATTCGCCAGTTGGTTTAAAAGTAATCCCTGCATCTTCAGTATGATGCATATAAGTGTCCATGGCAAATACTTTACTTTTATTTAGAGGATCACAAAAAATTTCTTGGTAATAGTTTCCACTTGTTGAATATTTACCTTGCTTTGTCCAAGATTCTCCTTTGTTGGTACTAAGAAAAACACCTCCTTTATCATAACGACCTTCAACTATCGCATAGACCCAATTGGGTTCTGCAGGAGATACACAAAGTCCAATGCGCCCCATATCCGATTTTGGTAATCCTGAGTTTATTTCACGCCACGTCTCTCCACCATCGATTGACTTATAAAGCGCAGATTCAGGCCCACCACCTATATAAGTCCATTCGTGACGACGACGTTGGTGGGCAGAAGCATAGAGAATATCAGGATTACTTGGATCGCTAACTACCTCTGCTACACCTGTATCATCCGAAATAAACAAGGTTCGTTTCCATGTTTTACCACCATCAATGGATTTATACACACCTCGTTCCCCACCTTTACTCCAAAGCGGGCCATAAGCTGCAACCCATAGAACTTGTTCATTCTTTGGATGAATTACAATGCTCCCTATATGTTCCGATAGATTAAGACCCATGTTGGTAAAGGACTTTCCACCATCAATCGATTTATAAACCCCATCGCCATAACCAACTGAGCGTTGATTATTGTTCTCCCCAGTTCCTACCCAAACAGTATTGGGATTCGAGGGTGCAAGTTCAACACAACCAATGGAATAACTTCCATATCCATCGAAAATTGGTTGAAAAGTAATGCCGTGATTCTTAGTAACCCATACCCCACCACTTGCTGCTGCGATGTACCATAAATCGCTATTACTTGGATGAACTGCAATATCCGAAACCCTTCCGGAAGTGAGCGCTGGCCCTACCATGCGAAAAGATAACGCCGAAACCGTAGACTCTTCAAAAGGTAGTGCTAATGACTCTTTAGAATGCGATTTTTTTTGGGCGAAAAGGCTGGCATGGATGATTAAAAACAGAAATAGGAAATTCTTCATTTGATATTCATTAAAAAGCCATTCTTAATGAATGGCTTAGTGGATATTAGACCTTCATTCCTCGAACGAAACGATCTTTACGTTTGACCTTCTCGAGTTTCTTTTTAGCAACCTTTAAGTATGCTGATCGAGGACTACCTCGCATTACATCAATTTTATATGTGACATCACCGTATTGAATTTTTGGTCCACCCGCTTGATTCCAATCTACATCAAAATAATACTTGCGGTTCGCTTCATTCTTTGAAAAGAATTTTAATGTTTTACTTTCTCCCGTTTCAAAACGAACAAGGATTTCCCCTCTGTCACCATAAGAATCAAAAATACAAGGGGTCCCAGCTTGAATTATTACAGATTCCTTTTTTGTACTCGAACTATTTATTAGCGTGCCATTGGAGGTGGTGGTTGAATTTTCATTTTTAATCACTTCATCCATAACAATTGTATGTGAAATATAAAACTGCACTTTGGCTAATTTCTCCTCTGAATCAAGCGCAAATTCGTCACGAATCAAATTTGTGTAAGGGACTTGTGTTGCACATGAAGCAAGCAACAATACCAAAGAAACATACATGCCTAATATTTTCATCTTTCCTTTTTTTACAAAAATAACAAAAGTGACCATAACATATCTTAGAAATAGTTAAAATTGTAACCACATGTATACACCCAATTATAACGTCGCGTTAACCTGGATTATGGCCATTGGAGGATTGGCTATTGTTGCTTGTTCCAATAAATCAGAAAGAAAAAATCAAAAATTTGAAGACATTCAACCGAAGCACATCCAAAAACCTTCAAAGAAAAAAACAAGTCAAGATACCCTCGCTCCATACCTATTGAAATATACCAATGACAGCGTGGGGTTCACTTTTGATGCTATCAAAATTGATCAAACAGCACATTTTCTGGATAGATTTCCTCATCCAAAAGGACAATACCCTACTCATTTTGAGCTACTAGATGGTCAAAATTCCATATTTGTTGGCGAATGGAAATTCAAGGATAGTAATACACGGGTAAATGCTTTTTTCAATTGGCTCGATCATTACGGCGCTAAAGACAGTCAATTGGAGTGGTTTAAAAGACAAAAACTATCTAACGAGAATGTATTAATTTTAATCAATAACACCTCAATTATTGAAATCAATTCCAACAATATGATTAATCGCAAGAAATGGGAGCATTATCAATATTATTCAAACCCTGAAGATTCAATTAGAATAATTATCGAACAACGAAAAGGACAATTATGTAGATGGACTATCCCTAAATCCGAAAAAAAACAACAACTACCACAATGAAAACCATAAACAGAGCGTATATAAAAATAACTCCGACAGTGAAATTTTGGGAAATACTAGAACCCTACATCGAAGATAAAGAATTCATACCCTTTCATGAACCTACCTTGTATTTAATTGAAGAAGACATTTGGGATGAAAACCTTATACTCAAGAAATACATAGAAAAAATCACGTTAAATGAAATCAATCAACTTACTGAGCAAAGAATTTCCCTCTCTGAGACGAATAATATTGTGAATTTTAATACTTATTTCACCTACGAAATAGGAGGAAGCGTAGTTGATTGCATTTCTACACCAATTGAGCGATTATAATCTTTCAATTAAATTAATATTCAAATAAGATTTATCTGCAGTAACCTCCTGTCCAATCCATTCCGGAAGGTCAAAGACTTCGTCCTCCCGAGTAAGTTCAATTTCTGCAATTATAAGTCCTTGCAACTTTCCAGTAAAAACATCAATCTCCCAAAGGTGGGAATTTACACGAACCTCATAGCGTGTTTTTGAAAGTACTTTCGAACAATTTCTAAGTAACAGTTGCGCCTCAGTTAAAGGAATTTCATATTCAAATTCAGACCGAACTAAAGCCGATTCTCCAAATTTCATAGTAATAAATGCGTGATCACCTTTCAATCTAATCCTACATGATCTATCATGAGTTGAAAACAAATAACCTTGCTTTATTGATTGTCCATTCAATAACAAGGGAACCAAAGCATCCAAGTTTCCAATTAAATATTTGCGTTCTATTTCAATCATTTTTTCAAGTTTCAAAAATATTGAATAATTTTAAGCGTTGAAAGCAACAAAGCTAGGAGTTTTAACGTCTAGCCAAGTATAAAAATAATTAAACCCACCACTTATGTTAAGAATAGCTTTTTTTGGATTACTAGCTACAGTTTCTATGACAGCTTTTAGTCAAAAAATTATTTCTACTCCGATTGGAAATCCGGAAATTTTATACAATGAAAACGGGGTAAGCATCAGTTCCCAACTTACCGAATGTAATAATGAAAGTCGCAATGAATCCATGACATTTAAACTTCTTAGTATTACAAATTCAAACGCAAATCCTGCAGCTTTGAAAATTCGTGAAGACATGTATTATGATACAGACGGTGGTAATTGTAGAACATGTGAAAATCCTGAATATACATTTACATTTAACTTAGAACAGGGTGAAACCAAAGCAGGTAATTGCTATAGTGATTCAAATCCTGCACTTTCAATTTTTGTTTCGATGAAAGACGGATACATCAAAGACGTACTAAGTGACTTTAAAATGAACGTAGTTCGTCTGAATTAAAAAGCATACAAATTATATGAAAAGACCGCGTCGCGGTCTTTTTTTTTACCTTTGAATTAATGGTTAAATTAAAAACGGCAACGCCTCGTTGGATTATTATCCTAATTGATTTAGTAATATCTGTATGTTCGCTAGGCCTTGCCTATTTCATCCGATTTGATTTAAATACCAACCTCTATGCTATGGAAAACGAATGGCTAGAGCACTGGCCTGAGTTTATCATGTATTTGTGCATTAAAGGGGTCATTTTTTTTATATTTGGTATTCACAGAGGCTTGGTACGTTACACCTCAACCCAAGATTCACAGCGAATACTAAAGGCCAACCTAAGTACTACGTTAATATTTATTGGCATTAGTGCCTTGCGCGCTACCATTTGGAACACAACCTATTTATTTCCAAGCTCCATCATACTAATGGAGTTTATTATCAGCCTAATGTTCCTCATTGGGAGTAGATTTGCTATCAAACTATGGTATATTGAAACAGTCAAATCCGTTGAAATTAATGAACGTGTGCTAATATTTGGCGCCGGGGCAATGGGACTAATTGCCAAACGAACAATTGAAAACGATAATCGTATTCAGCAAAAAATCATTGGGTTTTTAGACAATAATAGATCACTTGTTGGTAATAGAATCGATGGAATTAAGGTGTTCGATGCAGGACAATTAGATTACTTACTTACGCAACTCCGTATTGAAAAAGTTATCGTTGCCATTCGTAAACCAAACACAGATTTATTGAGGAATCTAGTTGAAATATGTCTTTCAAAACAAGTTAAAATTCAACGTGTACAAGATCCAAATACTTGGGTAAATGGGGAATTAACTCCCAAAAAAATTGGTCAAATTGATATTACAGAGTTGTTAGGTCGAGCGCACATTCAATTAGCCCAAAGCCGCTTACCCTCCGACATAGAGGGAAAAACAATAATTATTACTGGAGCTGCTGGATCAATCGGAAGTGGTATCACCATGGAACTTATTAAGTATAAGGTAGCGAACCTAATACTTATAGACCAGGCAGAATCCCCCCTATATGAATTGCAACAAAGATTACGTGAATACCAGTCTACACTTCAATTACATTTTCGAATCGGAGATATTCGTAACAATGAATCAATGAAATGTATTTTCGAAGAGTTTCATCCGCATATTATCTTTCATGCCGCGGCTTATAAGCATGTTCCATTAATGGAAGAAAATCCTTTCGAAGCAATTAAAACTAATGTATTAGGAACTAGAAATTTAACAGAGCTAGCCGTTGCATACAACGTGGAAAAATTTATTTTCATTTCAACGGACAAAGCGGTAAACCCAACCAACATAATGGGAGCAAGTAAGCGCATTGCTGAAATGATTGTTCAAAATAAAAATCATCATGGAATCACTAAATTCATAACCACCCGATTTGGTAATGTTCTTGGATCAAATGGATCCGTTATCCCACTTTTTCAACGCCAAATTGAACTGGGAGGACCTATTACGGTGACGGATGCGCGTATAACAAGATATTTCATGACAATACCCGAGGCTTGTCAATTAGTTTTAGAGGCATTTTCCATGGGTAATGGTGGCGAGATTTATGTATTTGATATGGGAGAATCTGTTCCAATTATTGAATTAGCCAGAAAAATGATTTTGCTACATGGCATGGAACCTGAAAAGGATATTGAAATTAAAATCTCAGGACTTCGTCCTGGTGAGAAACTCTATGAAGAATTATTAGCAGATTCAGAAACTACATTACCAACTCATCATCCCAAAATAATGATTGCGAAAACCCGCGAAATCGCTTCGGAATTAAATCAGAGCGTGGATTTGTTGTTCAATTCAGAAACTCCACTTCTGCAACGCATATCCATAATGAAACAAATCGTTCCAGAATTTAAAAGTAATAATTCCCAATTCGAGCAATTAGATGAACACTAATCCTTTTGAGGTTCAAGTACGTTTTTCCGATATAGATTTACTCGGCCATGTTAACAACGTTGCCTATTTCAACTACTTTGAAATGGCTCGTATTCATTATTTTCACCCATTACTTGGCAAAGACTGGGATTGGATGAAACAAGGAGTTGTGCTAGTAAAAAATGAAGCAACCTATTTATCATCAATTCGGCTTCATGATAAGCCAAAAATAACCCTCTATGTAACTAACATTGGAACCAAGAGTTTTAGTTTGGGTTATGAGGTGAATGTAGGCCCCCAATTGTGCGCAACTGGATCTAGTACCTTGGTTTGTTTTAATAACTATTCCAAACAAACAATTGAAATACCTGAAGCCATGAGACTTGCTTTAAATGCTTTACAAAAATGAAAAAATCAACCTTAATCCTTTTTCTAATCGTTTTAAAGGGAGCAATAAGTCAGGAAAAAAGCCCATGTGGAAATGTTAGAAAGAAAGCAGAACCAAAACGATATTTAAATTTATATGATCAAGTTGCCTTCGATCAAGAAATCAATACTTATGTTTTAACCAAGGATTGGTATACGCCATTTAACGGGACGGGACAGACATGGAACCGTGGAGGATATGTGTTAGATGAAATTCATTGTGTGAATGGTAAACGCGACGGATCCGACACCTCATATTATAGTTCGGGATGCATTAAAAGTATTCAGCGAAATATCATTGGAATAAAAAATGGAGCTCAACAAATCTTTTTTGATTCAACTGGAAAAATATGTAAAGAAGAAACATTTTTGAACGGAAAACTAAATGGAATTACAAAAGAATTTAATCGAAATGGTGATACACTAGTTTACATGAACTTTAAAAATGATATTCGAGATGGCATTCAACGAGAGTATTTTCCGGATGGTAAACCTTATAGAATTGTTGAATATAAGAATGGGTTATTAGATGGAATTCACTTAACATTTAGCGAGTCGGGAATAGTTGAAGTAAGCCTTAACCACAAAGAAGGAATGAAACATGGAAAACAAATATTTTTCGATAACAGTGGAAAAGAAGCGGGAATAGAAATGTGGATGATGGGCCAAAAAGACGGTGACTTTATTAAATACCATGAAAATGGGAACATCCTGACAAAAAGCACTTTTAAAAAAAATATTCCGGTGGGAGAACATCTTGTAAATGATGAAAAAGGTAAAACGATACATCAAACGGTTTATGATAAGAAAGGCATTAAACAATATGAAATGGAGATTGACGAGTACGGAGATAAAAAAGTGCTTTATGATATCAATAAAACGGAAAAATCTACGGAAATCGCGGCGGATGATGATCCAAAAAACATAACCCAAGGAGAAATCAATAAAAACAAGCGAAAAAAACGTAAAGAGCGGAGAAAAAAAGAGAAATCTTAAATTAGGCCTAAAAGCATAGCGCAACCTAATATAAAGATGCCATAAGAAATCAGTCGCTGTAAAAGTTGAATAGAAACCTTTTTTAATAACTGAGTACCTACCAACACACCAAGTGTAGCGGCAACCCCTGTTACAAAGAGTTGAAATAAATTAACCTTATCCCATGGTAATAAAGTTAAATAAACTGAATTTCGAGTCACATCGGTGAGTAATCCAATAAATGCCAAGGTGGAAATTAAATTACGAACATCTGGAATTTGACGTATCAAGAATAAACTTCGTAAGGCGCCTTGATGCCCGCTTAAACCACCCATAAATCCAGATATTAGTCCTCCAATCCACAAGGGAGCAATTAAGGATTTTCCTTTAAGCCCAACCTCAGCGATACTAAAGATTATTAACATTAATCCAATCAAAAAAGACAAAAATTTAACCGGATGTGTCAACGTGGATTCCGTTAAATCAAACAGCTCCACGGGATACGCACTTATAATACTCAAAATC
Organism: Crocinitomicaceae bacterium; assembly: GCA_030830895.1. Taxonomy (GTDB): domain Bacteria; phylum Bacteroidota; class Bacteroidia; order Flavobacteriales_D; family Crocinitomicaceae; genus UBA952. The sequence goes on from JAURMC010000008.1 coordinate 33,362, forward strand.
TTGGCCCCTGCGTATGCTGCTAGCATTGATGGGATTCCAAAAATCCATACTATGCGCCATTGCACGTGACGATTCAATAAGGATTTAAATCCTGAATGTAACAAATGGACCAAAGCAGTTAAGGCGATGGCTAATTCCGGAGGATAAAACCAAATCATAGTAGCCATTAGCAGCGTACCTAAACCAAATCCTGAGAAAAAGGTTAGAATTGATGCTAAGAAAGCAACAATAGGAATAATCCAAAACATTACTTTTATACTTTTTATCAAAGATACCCAGAATGATTGATTTAAGAAGCGATACGGTAACAACCCCAACGAAAGCCATGCGCGAATATATGGCTACTGCACCCGTAGGAGACGATGTTTTCAATGAGGATCCAAGTGTAAATCAACTTGAAAAATATGCAGCGGAATTATTTAATAAAGAGGCCGCGTTGTTTTGTGCATCCGGAACACAAACCAACCAGATTGCAATTATGGTCCATACCATGCCAGGGGGTGAGGTTATTTGTCATGATGAGAGTCATATATACAAATATGAAGGAGGTGGAATAGCAAGAAACAGTCAATGTTCAATAAAATTGCTCAAGGGTAAACACGGTAAAATAAACGCTTCCGATCTTCAATACGCCGTAAACAACCCAGAAGATGTTCACCTACCTCTTACCCAACTCGTTTCCATTGAAGATACTGCTAATCGAGGTGGTGGTGCCGTTTATGACTTCAAAGAAATTCAACGCATTGCTGCATTTTGTAATGCTCATAAACTCCCATTACATTTAGATGGTGCCAGACTTTTTAACGCACTGATCGTGAATAAGCAAACCCCTGCTACATATGGACAATGCTTTGATAGTATTTCACTATGCCTTTCCAAGGGGCTTGGAGCACCGGTCGGATCATTGCTAATCGGCACATCCGAATTCATTCGTAAAGCACGTAGAATCAGGAAAGTGCTAGGAGGCGGAATGCGCCAAGCTGGAATTATAGCTGCGGGAGGATATTTCGCATTAACGCATCACATAATTCGATTAAAGGATGATCATGAACATGCAAAACTCCTTGAATCTTGTTTAGTTTCCCTTCCATGGGTGAAAGAAGTCTATCCCGTTGAATCAAACATTGTTGTCGTTGCCTTAACCCAAGCGGAACGTCGCGACCCTATTATTCAGAACCTAAAAGAAAAGGGGATTTTATGCCTGGCTTTCGGACCAGGAATGATACGGTTTGTTACCCACTTAAATATACAAACTACCGATATTGAAGTGTGCATTGCAGCATTAAAAAAGGTATAGTATTTGTAACCGAAAGTAGTAATTTTACTTAAAAGGAATTGACTAATTGTTCGCCTATGCCCCGATGTATACTATGTTACGTTACTTTGATTTGCTCGATGTTGAGTTATGGTCAAGCAGACCCCTGCATAAGCAGTGATAAAAAACTTATTAAGGCCTTACAACCATTTCGTAATGAATTGGATATTAATAAAGCAACCTTGATTTTCAAAGAGCTCAATGCAAATTTCCCTGAAAATGCAGAAATTCCATTCTTAATGGCCCAAAAAGCTTATAACTATGCTTTAAGTTTAAATAAGGACCCAAAAAAGGTAACCGATGCCGCTCGATATGAGGCGCAAGCATTCATCCTATATTCTTCTGCTTATAAAAAATGTCCGACCTTTCACGAAGAAATGTTATATAACCTCGCGGTTATGTTGGTTACGAAAGGCGAAACTGAAAAGGCAATTCCTTACCTACAGGAATTAGTGGCGTTACCTGATGATGATTTCACGAGGCTATCTGCTGATCATGCTGAAAAAAAGAAAACTGCAAGCTCATTTATAGAACGGCATCTTCGTGCGAAGGCATTTATCGATAATCCTGTTCCGTTTGAACCGATATTAATTGAGCAAGTAAGCTCAGAGCTTGACGAATATTTCCCAATGATTTCTCCCGATAACGACTTGATGTTTTTTACGCGCAAAGTTAACCGCAAAAACCTTGGTGACATATCGGATAATGTTGTGGAAGAGTTTACGGTGTCTGAACGAAGGTCCCCATATGAAAACGTTTTTAACTACGGTAATCCAGTACCGGCACCTTTGAACGATGGGTCTTTTTTTAACTATGGTACCGCAACCTTATCCGCAGATAACAAGGAAATGATCATTTGTGCCTGCAGAAAGGAAACCATTTATTCGCAAACTTATCTCAATTGTGACCTTTACACTACCTCTTACAAAAGAACGGGAAAAGGTGGAAACGATTACCAATGGACACCACTCGTGAATATGGGCCCTGGAATAAACACAAAAGACGGATGGGAAGCACAGCCCTCACTATCTGCTGATGGAAGGACACTTTTCTATGCAACTTTACGAAAAGGATCTAGAAATAACGACATCTATATTTCCATTAAAAAAGATGACGGTACTTGGTCTGAAGGCAGACCTTTCAACGAGGTAAATACCGCTGGTAAAGATAAAAGCCCGTTTTTTCATCAAGATGGCGAAACCCTTTATTTTGTATCAGAATCAACGGAAGAACGCCCTGGCGTTGGAGGTCTTGACATATATTACATCCGAAAAACTGAGGACGGCTGGAGTAAACCAGAGAATATTGGCTATCCGATTAATACACCAGGCGATGAATTGGGAATTTTCGTCTCTACAAAGGGAGATTTTGCTTATTATTCTAGTCAACAAAATGGGAATTGGAATATCTTCGGATTTGATTTATACCTTAAAGCGCAACCAAAATCGGTAGTAATATTAAAAGGCCAACTCACTGACGAAAAGGATCAAGCGGTGGTTGATGGGAAAATTGAAGTCGCATATGGATCTAACGGAGAAAAGGTAATATTAGATGTAAACAATGAAGACGGTAAATATGCTGCAGTGTTAAAACTGAATAATGATGAACCGATTACGGTTACTCTAAAAAAGGAAGGAAGTGCTTTCAATTCTTCGGTAATTACTAAAGATCAACTTAATGCAAACAGCGTTACTTTATCCTTGAAATCAGAAACTTTAAAAACGGGCCAAACCTATAACATTAAAGACATTTTATTTGGTACGGATTCTTATGAATTAACTGAAAACTCAGCTCTTATACTAAAGCGTTTTTCGGAATACTTGAAGGAGAACGCATCTTTACACATTGCCATTCATGGACACACAGATGATCTTGGAGACGATGAGAAGAATTTGTTACTATCTGAATCTCGAGCCAATGCCGTTTTAAAGTTCCTCATAACCCAAGGTGTAGAGGCAACTCGTCTTTCTAGCAAAGGATTTGGTGAAAAAAATCCAAAATACCCCAATACCAACGGTGAAAACCGGGCTAAAAATCGTCGTACTGAATTCCTGCTAATTAGTCAATAAAAAAGGGCCCTAAGGCCCTGAAATTATATTTTAAAAACTAGTTTACGCTTCTCTTTTGAATTGCTTTTTTTCACGAATACGCGCCGATTTACCTGTACGTTCTCGGAAATAGAAAATTCTCGCTCTTCGAACAGCTCCTCGTTTGATTATAGATATTGATTCTATGAATGGCGAATTCAAAGGAAAAATACGCTCAACGCCAATGTTACCAGACATTTTACGAACAGTAAAGGTACTCGTAGCCCCTTCGCCTCTACTTTGTAAAACAACACCTTGAAATTGCTGTATACGCTCTTTGCTACCTTCCTTGATTTTATAACTTACCGAAATAGTATCTCCAGGTTTAAACGAAGGAAGATTGTTTAACGTAATTACTTCTTTTTGAATTTCACTGATTAAGTTCATGATTCTGATATTAAATTCACCACTTTGGGGGTGCAATATTACAACTTTTTTTTTATTATAACTATAAAATCGACTAATTTATAAGATAAATCAACAGAATGAGTATGGCGATAATTCCATAAATAATAAACAAACTTCTGGACTTCACGGCTAATGTTGCTTGCTTTTTCAATTGCTTCTTTGGAGTTGGATGAATTTGATGAATCTCAATTGGGGGACGATTACCTGAAACTTTTGGGATAGGTTGCTCGATATTTCGATATTTATTCCAATTGAACTTAACCTTTCCACCGAGAATTACTTCATCATTGTCCTTTAACTGTACAAAACCCTTAAGCACATGACCATTAACTTTGGTACCTTGATTGGAACCTAAATCGGTAATAAATACATTACCTTCAGAATCTGCAAACAACTCTAAATGTTCAGGTGCAATTTGATCATGATCCAATACGACTTGGTTATGTTTTGCTCGACCTATACGAAGGTGTGTGTTCTTTGGCATTACCGAGAATGATTTAACAAAAATAATTAAAATGGTTGATAAAAAGACGTATTAACCCGTCAAACGAACTTGCAGAAGCATCAATGAATCACTATTTTTGTACTATGGCGAAAACCATTGCAATCGCAAATCAAAAAGGAGGAGTTGGTAAAACAACAACCACAATCAATTTAGGTGGTTGCCTTGGTGTGCTTGAATATAAAACACTTATTATTGATGCAGATCCACAAGCGAACTCCACATCTGGATTGGGTTTTGATCCTAAAAACGTTAATAGCATTTATGATTGCTTAGTTAATGGTGTTTCTGCGGCTTCGCTTATTCTAGAAACAAATACCCCCAACCTTTATCTATTACCCTCTCACATTGATTTGGTTGGAGCTGAGCTTGAAATGATTAATTTGGAAGAAAGGGAATTTCTACTAAAGAAAGCATTGGAAGAAGTAGCAGATCAGTATGATGTTATACTTATTGATTGCTCTCCGTCACTTGGTTTAATTACAGTTAATTCATTGGTAGCAGCTGATTCGGTATTAATTCCAGTTCAATGTGAGTATTTTGCCTTGGAAGGCTTAAGTAAACTAATCAATACCATCAAAATTGTCCAGGGTAGATTAAATCCAACCTTGGAAATTGAAGGAATGTTATTAACCATGTATGATACACGTTTAAGGCTTGCCAATCAAGTAGTAGATGAGGTTAAAACGCACTTTCAACGATTAGTATTCGATACCATTATCCATCGCAATACAACCCTTTCAGAATCCTCCAGCCATGGAATCCCGGTAATCATGCATGATGCGGCCTCTAAAGGCGCCATTAATTACCTAAATCTTGCTCGTGAGATTCTACAAAAAAACAACCTGACCAAAATGGGTAATTCGGAAAAACATATTGATTTTGAATTAGAAAATGACTTCGAATAATAAAAAAAGTCCCGCTTTGGGGCGTGGCTTAGGTGCCTTACTCTCCAATAATGAACCAGGAATAGGAGGAACTACTCTAGTGGATATAGCATGTATAGAGGCGAACCCATTTAACCCAAGAACTCATTTTGAAGGGGAAGCCTTGGAAGAACTTGCTGCATCAATTAAGGAATTGGGCATTATTCAACCCTTAACATTACGACAAATCAGCCCAAACCGATATCAATTGATTTCAGGTGAACGTCGACTTAGAGCCTCTCATTTGGCCGGATTGAGTGCCGTGCCGGCATACATTCGTGTTGCAAATGATCAAGCAATGCTAGAAATGGCATTGGTTGAGAATATTCAACGAGAGAATTTAAACGCTATAGAAATCGGCCTATCTTATTCTCGTCTGATAGAAGAATGCAAGTACACCCAATCGGAACTTGGGATTAAAATTTCGAAATCTCGGTCAGACATCGCAAATCACCTTCGTTTATTAAAGTTACCAGCAGAAATCCAAGCTGCAGTTCGCGATCAGATAATTAGTATGGGGCATGCACGTGCCTTATTGAGTATTCAGGATGAAATTGAGCAACTGAAGGCTTTTAACGCTGTAAAAACAAACCAGTTAAGCGTAAGAGAAGTTGAATTTTGGGGAAAATCAAACGGCAATTCTAGTTCCAACCACAAAAAGTCGACGCAGAAATCCGCAGTAATTCAATCTATTGAGAATCAACTCAAATCAACTTTGGGATTACGCGTTAACGTAAGCCAAGATGCAAAAGGAAAAGGTAAAATCACTGTATCCTATAATTCCATGGAACAACTTAATATGCTCATCGAAACCTTGACTAATAAATGAAATTGCTGATTTTATTTGGTTTCGTAGCATGTACTTTGTGTTTGATATCAGCTCAACAAACTACTAAGGATAGCATAATCCCATATAAAAAGGCAGCTATGTTCTCGACTTGTTTACCGGGATCAGGACAAATCTACAACAGCATGCATACTAATGGCAGGAAAAATGCCTTTTGGAAAGTGCCCTTAATTGCAGTAGGATTAGGAGGAACTACCTTTTTACTAATTCAAAATCAACGCATCGTGAAAGATATCAAATCCGAATATACGTTGAGGCAAGAAGGGATAATGGGAGATCCCAAATGGGTAGATTACGATGATCAGGCACTTGTATCATTGTATGAACAATATGCAAGATTACGAGACCTCTCAATTTTAGGAATTGGTGCAGTTTATGCGCTTCAAATTCTTGATGCCGCAGTTGAAGCTCATTTTCTATCTTTCGATGTATCCAAGGATTTGAGTATACGGGTAAGTCCATCGTTTTCGAATTACCGCAGTTTCGGATTTACTGCTCAACTAAAACTTCGCTGATTTCATGAATATAGCACTAATAGGATATGGAAAAATGGGTAAAACCATCGAGCGAATAGCGAATGAACGAGGCCATGAAATTAGTTCAATTTTCGATTCAAAAAATCCTTACCTCCATGACTCTCAAACCAACGCAGATGTTGCCATTGAATTCACTCGTCCAGATCTTGTGGTGGGTCATATTGAAACATCAATGCTTCAACACTTACCTATTGTGGTAGGTACTACCGCATGGAATTCCCATTTGCCTGAAATTACCCAACGAATTATTGCCACAAACTCTTGTTTAGTGCATGCATCGAATTTTAGTATTGGCGTAAATATTTTCCAACAACTATGCGAAAATTTAGCCCATATGATGACTTTATATCCTCAATACACACTATCCATTGAGGAAATCCACCACCTTCAAAAACTGGATTCACCAAGTGGGACTGCTATATCACTTGCTACTGGAATTATTGAAAATCACTCAACTTACAAATCATGGTCATTAAATACCGTGAACAATAAAAGTGATCTATTAATTGAGGCGAAACGCCTTCCGGATGTACCTGGAACTCATGAAATCAGGGCAACATCCACGATAGATACCATTTCGCTGAAGCATGAAGCTCACAATCGTGACGGATTTGCGCTAGGTGCCATTCTCGCAGCAGAATTTGCAGTCGGAAAACATGGTGTTTTCACGATGAAAGATGTTTTACAAATAACATAAACACATGAGTTTTATCTTTTTTTACCTTCTAATATTAATTAACCCATTCATAGGACAATGGGGGAAACTATTTCAAAAACTACAATTACCATCCTCGGCTGCCTACATACCGTTGTATAATTATTTCCTAGTGTTTAAACTTACTAGTAAAAAACCATTTTGGACTGTTCTTATGCTAATTCCCGGGGTGCACCTGATCATGATGATGGTTGCTAATGTAAGTTTGATACGAAAATTTGGTAAGTTTTCGCTCACGGATACACTTCAAGGAATTTTCTTTCCTTATTGGATCATGTATAAAGTTGTGAAAGATGAAAAAGTAACTACAGTACCTGAAACAAACTGGAATAACGCTAAAGAAATTGAATCAAGGAAATGGGGTGACCATCTCGTTCTTTTTATGTGTTTACCCGTATTGGGTCACGCCTTAGAATTTTTATTTTCATTGGTTAGTAAAAGGAAGGCAGGAAGCAAATCAGGAATTAAAGAGTGGGGTGATTCATTACTTTTCGCATTAATAGCCGCTACGGTTATCCGAACTTATGTCTTTGAACCTTTCCAAATCCCTACAGGATCCATGGAAAAAACAATGCTTGTAGGTGATTTCTTATTTGTTAATAAACTAGCCTATGGACCAAAAGTACCTATTACACCTCTATCTTACCCTCTAGTTCATAATAACGTTCCTTGGGTAAATATTCCTTCGTATTTAACAATAGAAAAAGGTTCTTATTTCCGCTTACCGGGATTTGGAAAAATTAAACCCTATGATATTGTGGTATTTAATTACCCTTCAGGAGACACCGCTGTTTATGATCCAAGAATCCCCAACGGATTAATGGGCCATGATTACCATGGAATTATCAATAATGAGGCAATTTGGCAGTTTAGAATTAAGGATAGCCTCCTAGGAAATGCAGTAAATGCAGCTGATTCACTCAAGTTCCTATCCTTTATAGATAACATCGATTATTGGAGGAATATAGCACGTGAAAACCTGAAGAATGGACTTTTTCCAATTTACTCTGCAGAAAACGCAGAAGGAATGACGCATGACGGGTTAATTTATCGTCCGGTAGATAAACGGGAGAACTACATTAAGCGTTGTATTGGTACACCAGGTGATGTTATAAAAATTGAGAATGCCACGGTATACCGCAATGGAAAACCTGCTAAGATCTTTGATAACATGGCGTTCAAGTGGGATGTAAGCAAGGCAACGGCTACCTTTAACGCGCAAGAATTATTTGATGTTTTTGGGTTAGAGAATGCCCCAGATGGTTCACGGTTCGATTTTGAGGAAGGCGACTCAACCAATCCGTATATATTAAACATTAGTCCGCTCGAGAAACAAGAAATACAAAAAGCTTATCCAACGGCTAAGTTTCAAGCCCACATTGACCGCCCGTCATACACTGTTGAAAAAAGAACTCCTACACCAGAAGATTTGATTGAAAATCTAGAGTGTTTTCCAAAGGATTTTTACGTGAATAATACCATGACGGATTTCCAAGAATTCACAGTTCCGAAAAAAGGAACAACCGTCTCAATCAGTTCCGAGAATGTCGCTTGGTACCGAAGAATTATTACGGCTTACGAAGGGCATTCCTTAGAAGAAAAGAAAGACGGAACAATTCTAATCGATGGTAAAAAAGCAAAAACATACACATTTGGCATGGACTATTATTGGATGATGGGAGATAACCGTTATAACTCTGCTGACTCAAGGGTTTGGGGATTTGTACCGGAAGATCACATCGTTGGTAGAGCCTCATTAGTTTGGTTATCTAAAAGCCCGTATAAAGGGTTTAGAATGGAAAGAATCTTTAAAAATGTAAGTCAGGAAGGCTCTTTTAGTATTCTTCAGCTAGTTGGTTTTGCTATAGGAATTGGAGCTTTAATTGCAATTTTTAAGTATCTAGCATAGGTGATTTTCCCAACTGCATATTTCCCTAGCATTTATTATATGAAGGAATTATGCAAACAAAAAGTCGTTTATATAGAAGATCATGAACATTGGATTAAGCAGAGCATCCGAAATCGCTGTGAAATTTTAGGATCCGAAGGCATACTCCGTCTATCCGTTCCAATAGCACATCAAAACAATAAACAATGCGTTAGAGAAGCCCAAATTGGAAACGAAACACTTTGGAATATTAAACACTGGAGAGCAATTAAAACTGCATATGGGAAATCCCCATATTTTGAATTTTATGACCTAGAAATTCAATCTATCTTACTAAATCCTCCCAAGGAAATTGCCGAACTAAACTTACTTATTCTTAAACTTTTTATTGAATCTTGGGATTTGCCAATCTCGATAAAACGTACTAAAGAATTCAAACCATATGAATCAAAAGACTGGCGCAAGGTCAATTGGTTAATACGAAAAACTCATAAGGAATATCAACAAGTATTTAGCTATAAAAAACCTTTCATAAGTAATTTATCCGCGCTCGATTTATTAATGTGCGAAGGCCCAATGGGGAGATTAATTCTTTTAGATTAACGGCCAAAAATCAAACTTTTTCCACCTTTGGATTGCCAAAGCTTATTCCAAGAAATTCGCACAATTGAATTCTTTAGAAAATCCTCATTAGAAATTAATAAATCTCCATTCTGCGCAAAGGTCAATCCGGTTGGATTAGGAAATAGCCCACTATCCAATTCTGAATAATTAGTAATGACTCCAAATTGATTAAAAACCACAAGAGAGTGATCAATGGCTGAAAGTATATAAACTTCATTGGTTTTGGGGTGCACCGCAATAGCACTTGGAATTATGGTTAACCCTTTTATCGTGTCATGTAATTCGGTAACTCTGTTCGCATGAATTCTAATTCCATTTTCTGAGGCAAAGTGCTCAATGGCATCGACGTCATATGAAAACAAGGGCTTAGAAACAAAACGGTTTTTATTTAAATTAAACGTGTATACAGCTCGAAGCCTGTTAGTTTCTGGATGCTCAACTTCCGGATTGAAGTAGATTCGATGCGTAGACTGATGAAAACATGCCGAACTACTTGTCCAGTTTGGCCTTTCTTGAGAAATTTTACGCGTTGAACTGGAATCATATGGGAACTTGGAAGTGTAAACATCCATGTGATCATCAAATAAATATAATGTAGTATCTACCTGTACAAAAGCAGACAAATGGTGTCTTGATCTCAATGGAGAGACGATTGAAAAAGAATTAGAATCTGGATTCAAACGTACTAAACCGTTAAATCCATCCCCTTGCATTGCCATCAAATGGAGACTGTCTAAACTTGTAATTTCACTAAATGGAACCAATCCTGTTGGTAAATATTGAATGCTTAACGGATGTTGTAAATCAAAATACCCACTCTCCTTTTGGAAATGGGTGGCCTGATATTCATAAAACTGATCAATACCATAGGACTCAATAGCCTTTGTAGCAATAAAAGACAATGTTGCAAGTACCAAGGAAAAGGCCAATTGACGCTTCATACAATACGAAGTTAGAAAAAACAGGTCAATAATTTAAATAATCATAACAAAACTTATAATTGAAATAATTTGTTTAATCAAGGTGTCTGAATTACATTTGTTATGTCTACGTTGAGAATTAAAATTATTATGAAGTATATAGTCGCAATATTATATATTGGCCTTTGTTTAACAAGCCATGCTCAAGTGAGTATTTCTGGGGGTACAGGAATATTAAATGGCATTGGTACACAAAAAAAATCTTTTGGTTTCAACCTAGGATTGGAAATTCCTCGATCTAGCGATTTAACCTTTTTCGTTAGAGCTTCAGCCTTTTTACCTAACCAAGACAGCACTACCCGTTATGCAAACATGACCGCTATTGATATAACCACTTCGCCTTACACACTCTCAATTCCCTTTAATGTACGATCACATACCTATTACATAGAAGGGGGAACACGATCGTATATGCTTAATGATTATGACAACGGATTAGCCCTATATGGAGGCAGTGTTTTTGGGGTTGGAATAAATACAACCAGCGCCAAATTCTCCAAATTAGATTATACTGAAACTTACGAATGGGAAGGTAAATACACCCTACCGAATGCAAATCCAACGAAAGGAAGCATTTACTATTTAGCCCTTGGATTACAGGGTGGAATAAAATACACTATACCCGTAAGAGGTACGCTGTTCTTCGATATTACAGGAACCTACTCGGTATTAAATGTTGTTAATAATAGTGCTGGTGAAAATAGCCAAACCTATTCCAGGTTAAACTTTTTATTTCAACTCGGTTATCGAAGGGACTTATATTAATGCCTCAACTAGAGAAATTATATCCTTAATTGTCCCATTTCCATTTACAATAAAATTCGCCCTTCTATAAACAGGTTCTCTTCTCTTCAATTCAGAGGCAATGTATAATTTTAATGATTCTTGATCAAAATCCTTCAATAAGGGTCTTGATGCCAGATTATCGGAAAGCCTCAAAAACAGCAAATCAACGTCCACTTTAATGTATATGGAAGTGCAATGGGTAGAAATCCAATTCCAATTAGATTTATCTAATGGAAAACCACCACCACATGAAATAACAGAAGGCTCACGGGAATTAATTGATTTCGGGAATTCTTTTTCGAAGTCTCTAAATACCGACCAACCATAAGTACTAATTAACTCTTGAATCGATTGTTGTTTGGATTGCTCAATCCATAAATCACTATCAAACCACGAAACATTTAAACGTTGTGCCAAGGATTCACCAACGGTGGATTTTCCTGCTCCCATAAACCCAAGTAAACATATGTGTTTCGACAAAGCCATTGATGTACATTATTTTCTCAAAAATACCCAATAAAGAATTGCGAGAAGAATATTTTTGGTATATTTGCACCCTCAAAACATCGATTCCGTAGCTCAGCTGGTAGAGCAATACACTTTTAATGTATGGGCCCTGGGTTCGAATCCCAGCGGGATCACAAAAAAAGTCCGCTTCTTTCGAAGAGGACTTTTTTTTTAGAAACGAACCAAGCTTGCTTGGGTGAGGGAATAAACAAAAAAGTCAGAGCCTTGTGAAACAAGGTGGCCTTTATGCTTGGATTGAGTCCAATCTCGAGAAAACGAGCTTGCCCGTAATCCCAGCATAGACTTCTCTATTTAAACGCATTTGAAATAATTTCAATAAACGGAGAAAATAAACATATTAATACCTGTGATTATTATTTCTACTTTTAATCATGCACTACTTCCACCTCGTCAGTATTATTGGTATCCTAATGTCGTGTGCGTATGACAAAATCCCAATACGGCCATACCTTACGGAAAACATTGTCATTGTTGTTATGGATGGGCCAAGGTATAGCGAAACAATTGGAGATTCAACGCATCAATACATTCCTCATTTGTGGAATGATATGCGTGACAGCGGTATAATTTGTACTTCATTCTTTAATGATGGTGTAACCTTTACGGTAAATGGACATGTTGCACTTACTACAGGTTTTTATCAATCTATCGACAATACCGGGTTAGAATTACCGGCTCATCCATCGATTTTTCAATACTGGATTAAAGATCATCCAGGGAATAGCACATACACTTCGCTAATTTGCAGTAAAGACAAATTAGAAGTTTTGGGAAACACTTCGGATTATCAGTATAAAAACAAATTCATTCCCACTAGTGATTGTGGAATTAATGGGAATGGATCAGGGTATCGTAGCGACAGCATTACATTTGAACGAGTTATGTCTGCATTAACAACCATAAAACCTAAGGTGCTATTGGTTAACTTTAAAGAGCCAGATTTTTCAGGTCACACCGGAAACTGGGAGGATTATTTGACCGGGATAAAACAAACAGACGAATATACATATCAAATATGGCAATATTTAAACAATGACTCGTATTACAAAGGAAAAACCACTTTCATTTTCACTAATGACCATGGCCGCCATCTTGGTATTGGATTTCAGCATCATGGCGATGGTTGCGAAGGATGTCGTCACATATTTCTATACGCACAAGGTCCTGATTTCAAAAAAGGCATACTGAATTCTCAACATGCCTCTTTAGTGGATTTACATGCTACCATTAAAGAACTGCTGCATTTACAAAACAGCCAAACAGAAGGGCATGTAATGTATTCGTTATTTAAAGAACATTAAAGTTTCATAAAACGCAACACACCTTGAACCCCATTGGACAGGCTATACTGCATAAAATAAACTCCTGGATTCCAATTCGAGAGTTCAATTTGCGTAGATGAAACATTCGAAACTTGCTGCTCATACATTACGCTACCATTAATCGAATAAACCGTTAATTCACCATACTGAGGGTTATTCAAGTTAATATAGGCACATCCGTTCTTAACACAAATGCTCGGGGTGAATGAAGGATCTAAAAGTCCTAACTGTGTTGAAAAAAACTGATCGATTATTAATAATGTATTATAATTCGAATTCTTCTGCGGGCAATGAATCTCTAAACTTGCGGTGTAGGCTTGAGCTAATGGAGGAATTAAAGAATACCCTACCACATATGTAGCCAAGACATTTGTTGGAACCAAGGTGTCAAAGACTTGCCATGTCAAATAAATGCTATCCAACGCATTTGGTATACCACTTGGAATATACTGGGAACCGGAAATAAAGGCAGCGCCAATCGCATTATAATCTATGCTGCAATCCAACACTTGCTGCATTCCTAAAGTATCCATTACGTTTGGGATATTATTGTTATTAATTACAAGCACCGTATCATTGCCTGGATTTACTGTTGCTGTTACAGTAAAACTATCACATGATTGACAACCGTTCATATCCGTAACACAGCACGTATAAACGCCCACTCCCAAACCATTAATTGTTCCGGTTGTAGCACCATTACTCCAAGTAAATGCATACGGTCCTGATCCGCCCACGGCAGTAACTGTGGCATTGCCATCGAATGCGGTTGGTGAGCTCGCTGCGGTTCCACTTACCACTGCCAATAATCCATTGCATGGGTTGCCAGAAATAACAAAGGTTGCAGTTACAGAATCGAGAAATGTCGTATAATAAACCCCGTAAGTACCCGGACACAAATTGGAAACTGAGGTTACTCCTTGCGCTAATATGGCTCCATTCGTATACCAAACTATTGTATTAACAATTACATTATTTGGATTTGTAATCGAAGCTGATCCATCACACGAATTCGGACTTGAAGCATCAATAATCGTCAATGGAAAAGCCTGCTGTGCCCATGTATTATTTGCTAATAAGAACAAAGAAATAAGAAGAGGAAAAATATATTTCATAAATTTATTTTTACTAAAGATAATTACATTATTTGGCCGTACAAATCGTAATGATTTGCCTCTAAAATTTTTACATTAGAAAATGCTCCAAGTGGCACATAAAGGGAAGGTGTTCTTTTCACCCGAACTTCATTATCTACCTCCGGTGAATCAAACTCAGTTCTTCCTATAAAATAATCCCCTTCTACCCTATCAAACAGTGTTTTATAAGTATTCCCAATCTTTGCTTGATTCAGTTCATAGCTAATGCCTGATTGCAATTCCATTATTGCATCTGCACGCTGTTGTTTGACAACATCAGGAACATCATCATTTAATAAAAAGGCATGAGTATTTTCTTCATGCGAATAGGTGAAGATTCCCAAGCGATCGAAACGACTTCGTTCGACAAATCCCATCATTTCTTCGAAATCTTGTTCCGTTTCCCCTGGGAATCCGGCAATCAAGGTGGTACGCAAAGCAATTCCAGGAACTTTCTGTCTAATGGCATCAATTAATTCTTCCGTTTTTTCGCGATTAATGCCTCTGCGCATCGCTTTAAGCATCGCCGTGGAACCATGTTGCAAAGGAATATCCAAATAATTACAGACATTCGAACGTTCGCGCATTACATCTAACACATTCATCGGAAACCCTGCAGGAAAAGCATAATGCAGCCTTATCCACTCTATACCTTCAATATGCGATAACTTATCAACTAACTCAGCAAGGTTCCTTTTTTTGTAAATATCCAGCCCGTAATAGGTCAAATCTTGTGCGATTAATAATAGTTCTTTCACTCCCTGATTTGCTAGTTGGGTCGCATTGGTAATCAATTGATCCATGGAGGTTGATACATGTTTTCCGCGCATCAGCGGTATGGCACAAAAAGAACATGGACGGTCGCAGCCTTCAGCTATTTTAAAATAAGCGTAATGATTGGGAGTAGTGAGCAATCGTTCACCAACCAATTCATATTTATAATCTGCTTTGAGTGTTTTTAATAAGCGAGGTAACTCTCGTGTACCAAAATACGCATCAACTTCCGGAATCTCCTTCTCTAAATCACCTCGATAGCGCTCAGATAAACAACCAGTCACATAAACCTTGTCGACCAAACCTTTATGTTTGGCGTCAACATATTGCAAAATCGTATCTATCGATTCTTGTTTTGCATTTTCAATAAATCCACAGGTATTGATAATTACAATTTCCGATTCCTCATTCCGCTCATGACCAACATCAAAACGATTTGCCTTTAATTGAGCCATCATGATTTCAGAATCAAAAGTATTCTTTGAACAACCAAGCGTTACAACATTGACTTTATTTCTTCGAGTTGATTTTGTTTTCATAAAGCGCAAAAATAGAGAATTGGACTGTAAAACATGTCCTATTCTAATCCTTTTATTACATTTGCGTTCCACATGCAAATATGACAATCGAAGAATTATTTCATGCATTTACTGATGCTGAATTTCAATATACACGATTTATAAAAACCAATGACTTTGAGCGCGTCAAATTAGAGCGTTATGATATCCTTATTGAAGGTATACGTCAACAAGCAATTAAAATGGATTTGAGCCCAACCATTAATAACGAACTAACATCCATCAATCGGTTAGATCTAGATTATTTCCCTAAATTAAACTTTATACGTAAGGCACTTGGGTTTATTACCTTTGGATATAGCAAACGTAAATTTATATCTAAGAAAATAAACCAATTCTATCTCCGAGAAATTCATCAACGGCATTTGGTGGTTCAGATGATTCAAAACCATTTATCACAAGAGTAATTTATTGTTTAATCAATTTGAAGCTTTGCGTTTCGCCTTGATTAAAGTGAATTACCACCATATAAAGTCCATTATTCCAAGATGTAGTTGAAAGCTCTAGAAGCCCCATGACGTTGCTATTGTTAAATACTTCACTTCCTTTTATATCCATTACCTTAATTTGAGCAGGCCTTTGAATATTTATATTGACCTTATCACTGGTTGGATTCGGAAATAAAATCGGTTCCATTGACAATGATTCAATACTTGTAAAACAATTATTCATTGCATCAAAAGTAGGTTCAGCAAAATCAAATAAAACTCCATTTTGGGGACATCGTGCATAGGATTGATCCGTTAACAATGCCGGAAGTGTTACTTGATCCATTGGTGCTATTCCATCGGAAATTTGAACATAATCACCTGAAGCTCCTAATTTAAAATTAGTGTGCAACCCAGTGGTTTGAAACGTGTCGTTATCTGTCCAAATGATCAAATAATCATTTGGTAAGATTACTGTGTTAGCAGGAATTATCCATTTTTGCGGAAGGGAAACGTCATCGCTCAAGTATAATCCACTTACGTCTAATGCATTAGCAGTTGTATTATACAATTCTACCCAATCGTTCGACTCTCCATATGGATCATCATGAGTTAAGTCATTATCTGACATCGCTTCATTGATTTGTACTTGCCCAATTATTGGGGCGGGGATATTCAAATCCAAAGAATGAAATTCGTGCTCAGCACGCTGTGGGCTAAACAATCCTGCATTAGCGTTATCCGCATAAATATAGTATTCGAATATTGTACCGCTTGCGGTAACAGAGGCACCGTATATATGATCTCCCGGTGCGCCGTCACCATGACTGCCATCATCAAACATTGGTATTCGCGTAAACCGAAGTTGATGCGAGGTACGGTATCCTAAATAAACATTTGTTTCATTAGTAACGTCAGCGGTAATAAAAAATGTTTCATTAAATGAAGGAGTTGGATTTGAGGCAGCAAAACTGTTTATCTCTGGAGCTAATAAGGTATAAAATTGATTCGTACTAAAATAATTTATTCTTCCGTTCATAAGGGTTTGAATTCCTGGAATCGAACTCCCTCCACCTGGCCCACCACCGCCAGTGACAGCCGTGGTTAAACTGTTTTGATATTGAGTATACGTATAAAATTTATACGGGTCTGCTTGTACAGAAGCGTCAATTAAATTTCGAAAGGCATTTGCCTGAGTTAGGTACCAACCCGATTCAAATACCTCTTGAAGTATTGTTCGTACATGTGCCATATACATACGGTTGTACATGGGATTTGCTAATATTTTTTTTATAAGTGGGTGATTATTCGAATTGATATTCGACATAGGATCTAATGTCGGACCGCCTGCGCTTGTACCAGTACCTCCCGGAAATCCATTAAAACTCATATTTAAATCCCAAACCGTTGGTACAAAACGATTATTGATATCCTTGTACAAGTAATAATTTTGACGAAAGGAACCATTGTAAGAATCAAGATTCACAAGGACATTGTTAAATGCCAGCATCCAAATAGCACGATCTAAATCTAGTTTATCCTCAATTGCAGCGAAATTATTATTCAGTGTATTAATCAGATCTACCAAATTAGTCCATCCTAAAGTTGATTTTAACTCATAACCGCTGTTATATAGCGATGAATCCATTCCTAAATACTTTAAATCTGGTGAGCTACCACCAAATGGGCCAGCACCACCAATTGGATTACATTTAAAAAAGGATCCTTGATGGTCGTAGTAATGATCGGTATTAAATTTGTTATTAATGCTTTCAGCACTTGAATACAAACCTCTTAATGCGCCATTGATGTATACATTGACAAAATTTGATTTTGGACAGTCCATATAGTTTTCAAGGATTGCATACGAAAGCACTTCTCTTATCATTGAAGGGTCCTTATATAGATTTTGGAGTTTCAATGATGTAAAACCTTGGTAATCTTGATTGCCATGGATCCAATCTAAATTGATATGCAATGGATTCTTATTGTTATTCGCGTTGTAAGAACTATTTCCCTTGTACTTTACACCTACAGAATCAAAAACAATCCCATTTATTCGAACTGAATCAGCAATTAAGTAATCCTCTGTAGTTTGGGCTAGGTTGTCTAATAATGCATCCCAATTATTTTGAGCAAAAAATACCTCAATAGTTTGCATAGTAAATTTATCGTATAACCCTTGTGCTGAAAAGAAGGAGCAAACGAAGAATAATAAATAACAGAAATGGAGTTTCATGGATTTTTTTATCAGTAGTCAATTTAAAATTACAAAATGATTGAATTTTAACTATGAAAAAAGAAATTATATTCCTTAATAAATTCTAATTGCTGTTCAAGAAAAGTTGTTAATAAGAAACTTACTATTTGCCTTTAATCAAATAAATGCTGTGTATTTTTGAGAAAATAAAAGAAATGAATCTAAAATTTACTTTTCTACTGTTATCATCTTTTATAGTCTTAATGGCATGCTCACAAAAGGCAGAAACCAAAGAAAAACTAAACGTTCCTAAAATAGATGCCCATACGACTTTCAAATTAACTGATTTTTTAGTTTCGAATTCAGAATTAGATGAGGCCGTAAACGATGTAATTAGCCAACTAGACGATACAGCGATCATCGCGCAACTAATCATGCCTGCGGTTGGAAAATATGGTCAAACTCGGGCAACGATTCAAAATCATATAAATCACCGAATTATTGGAGGTGTATTGATGTTAAATGGTACAAAAGATGAATTTACCTCGATGATAAATTCCTTTGAAAAAACGAATAAAGTAATAGGAAATTTACCCTTTTTATATAGTGCGGATGCTGAACCTAGTTTAGTTAATCGTAAAATATTTGGGTCTACACCCGTTAAAAAAGCGGCAGAAATCAATTCCATAGAGGAAGTAATTCAAAATGCACAACAGATTTCAACAGATTTAAATGAGATTGGTATCAATTATAATTTTGCTCCGGTCGTGGACGTGGCAGGTAATGCTACGGTTGGTTACCGAGGATTTGGCTCAAAAAAGGAGCAACTTATCCCTTGGTCAATTACCTTCATTCAAGAAACACAAAAAAAGAACATCATTGCCACGGCAAAACACTTCCCGGGTCATGGTTTGGTAAGCGGCGATACTCACTCCTCCTTACAAACCATTGATGGGGAATTAAAGGAAATTAGTAATTATCCAGAATTAATAAAACAAGGTGTTCTTTCCATAATGGTCGCGCACATTGCAGTAATCAATAATAAAAAATATCAAACAGATGGCCTTCCCTCTACATGCTCAAAATCAATTGTGACAGATTTACTTAAAACCGAACTTGATTTCAAAGGGTTAATTGTTACAGATGCAATGAATATGGGTGGCGTGGTTAATGTCCCACAAAGTGCTTGCAAAGCTATTGAAGCAGGGTGTCACATTGTATTAATGCCAGTTGACGCGGTTACAACACATCAAGAATTGCTTGCGCGTTACTTAAAAGACGAGCATTTCAAAGCACAAGTAATTGAAGCCGCAAAACATGTAATTCGAATGAAAATCTGTTTAGGATTACTAAATTAATTCAGATAGATGTCAAGTAATCCCTCCGGAGCAGTAATGGTTAGTGTTTTATCTTTGCGATTAACAGTTTTATTCAAATCTATATTCAAAGGAATTAAAATCTCATGCCCAAAACAATCGATTTGAAGCAAAGGATTCGAGGCATGATCAATGATTCGAACAATAGTTCCAATATTTCCTCGCACCGTATCAATTACTGTATATCCAACAACCTCATGATCATAGAAAGTGCGCTCATCTAATTCTTCCAAAATCATATCTGGAAGAAATACAGCTTTTCTTAACAGAGATTTAGCTTCCGCCTCAGTAGAAATGCCTTCAATCGTTAAGACAAGAAATCCCTTATTCATTGACTTAATACGTGTAATGTGAAAAGGAGTAGGCATTCCATCGATATTAAAAAAAACGACAGATAAATCCTGATAATTTTCTGAATTAGAAACGTCTAGAAATAAGGAAACTTCACCTTTAAATCCGTGAAGTTTCGCAATATGACCAATTTCTATAAATCCCTCCAATGGGGTTTAAGTTATTCTGCCGATTCTGTATTGTCCTCTACTGCTGGAGCTTCTTCCGCTGCTGGAGCTTCTTCCGCTGATGGAGCTTCTTCCGCTGCTGGAGCTTCTTCCGCTAATGGAGCTTCTTCCGCTAATGGAGCTTCTTCCGCTACTGGAGCTTCTTCCGCTACTGGAACTTCTTCGGCTACTGGAGCTTCTTCGGCTACTGGAGCTTCTTCCACAGCCGTAGCTTCTTCCACTGCCGTAGCTTCTTCGACTGCTGGAGCCTCTTCCACTGCCGTAGCTTCTTCGACTGCTGGAGCCTCTTGAATTTCGTCAATAACCGGATTTAATTTAGCTTCTATTGCTGCTGCTTTCGCGGCATTCTTTTCCATTTCAGCTTTTAATCGTTCTGCTTTCTTACTGTCGGTAGCTTTAGATAATCCATCCTTTTTAGCTTGGATTTTATTCTCTTTTTCTAATTGCCAAACATTGAATCTTTTTTCAGCCTCCTCTAATGAGAATGCCCCTTTTTCAACTCCTTTTAAAAGGTGACTTTTATATAATACTCCTTTGTAGGAAAGAATAGCACGAGCAGTATCACTCATTTCGGCACCTACTGATACCCAATGTAACGTACGATCAAAATTGATATCAATTACTGCTGGGTTAGAAACTGGGTTATAAGTCCCTAATTTTTCGATGAATTTACCGTCTCTTTTTGCTCGGCTGTCTGCTGCCACAATATGAAAAAATGCTTTTCCTTTTTTTCCGTGTCTTTGTAGTCGTATTCTTGTTGCCATGAATGTTTATAATTTGAGGTGCTAAACCTCGGTTAATAAAAAAATTTGAGTGCAAAGATACAGGTAATATTTATAATCGCAATAGAATAGTTAACTTATCTTCCATGTATATTGAAACATGATTGTTCTAGGAGGCTCTATTTTAAGAGGACGAAGTGAGTAACTCCTATTTAAGATATTTGAACCTATGAAGGCGATTTTATGATGTTCATTTACGCTGTATGAAATTCTTGAGTCAAAAACTATATTTCCAAATCGATGTGCATTAAAATAATCCATGTATCGAATGTTTTGCTTGTCACCTCCTGAAGCGGCGGTAGTTTCTTCGAAATCTTTAATAATAGCATCCATATTAACGATTTTACTAAAATACTTCATACTTAATCCAAGGGAAAATTTTGATTTAAAAGTTAATTCCGCATCAAACTTGATATTATGTAGAAAACGGTATTTGAGAATCCGGCTAGCGGAATCCATTGATGTTGTATTGTAACTATATTTCCGATTAATATCATCAACTGCATATATATAATCAGGATTTAGTGTTTTAGGCACAATGTAATTATACCCTGTCAAAAAAGATAATTCCATGTTCTTAGTGAGGTTGCTTTTTCCTGCCATCGATAAATCAATCCCCACTACGCGGGACCTTCCAGTATTCAAAAATTTAAACCCAGCGAACGAGCCTGGTGCATTAGCCACATCCCAAATACCAAACATGTACTCAATTGTATTCTGATATTCTTGCAAGAAAAATGCTGCATCGAAATAAGCATATACTCCTCCAAGCTTTAATCCTTGCTTAATCCCTATTTCACTATTCCAGCTACTTTCTGGTAACAGGCTAGGATTTGGAAAAACCCCAAAATTACCTACACCCGTTTTAATAAATCGTTCGGTTATTGTTGGAAAACGGTATCCTTCTCCGAACGAAGCACGAAGATAGGTTTCTTGATAAATCTTTAAACTTGCACCGCACCTGAAAATTGGTTTCATGGCAGTCACTGTATCATTTAATTGAAAATATTCAAAACGAGCTCCTGCAGAAACATTTAATACTTTTTTAAAGGATTTCTCCATTTGAGTATATGCCGATAAATTTAGTAACCGGTTGTTGGGGCTTCCACTTCCAACATACATGTTTGCGAAAGAATTCACATAAGAACTAGTCATTCCACCAATAAAATCTAGTCCATTTAATTGTTTGTAAGTACGCTTAAACATATAATCAGCATAGTAGGTTGTTGCTCGATTATCTTGATTGGCAGTCATTTGATTGTCACTATGCAACAGACGCGTTCTCAGATAATGATTTCCTTGCGTATTGGTAATTAACTGAATGAATGGATCTACATTAAAAATAGTCTGATTCTGCAAAAATACTGCACCTGGATAAGCGCGATATATTCCAGAAGTGTCATCTAACCATGCAAAAGACATATTACCCTGGGATAGCATGACATTCCCATTTACGCCATAACTTAACCCGGTAATCTTCTTTGAGCGATAACGAAAGTTAAAATTCAAACGAGCTCGTTTCATGGCCATTTGACGATCTGTAAAATTGGAAATCGTATCAATAACGTATTGTCCAGGCTTAGGTGCACCAATGTAACCATGATCATAATTCAGGTTACCTCCAACCACAACATCCCAGTGGTTATAAGCTTTGGCATGAATAAAATTAGCGCCAGAAATTAATGGAAAATCAGTCCACCACTTAGCACCAGGAATGGCTGGAGCCGAATAAATCCCAGAATAAATATTCACTTTATTTAGTGGTTTGGAGGTTGGATATGCAGTACGAATATGAATGGAACCAGAAAGCGCTGAACTACCAGAAAGTACACTCGCTGCACCTTTAATAATTTCTATTTGACTAATGTTTTCTACTGGGACAAAGCCCCACTCTGGACGCCCTGCATCCCCAGAAAGCATAGGCATATCATCAACAAGTACTGCAACTTTTGCACCCACGCCAAACGTAAAACCACTTCCGCCTCGTATTTGAGGTTCACCATCCAAAATATTTAATCCTGGTGTTTGATCCAATGCAGTTTCTATACTGCGAGTATTTTTATTTTCAATAAGCGATGGTTTCATCACCACCATGGTTACAGTTTGTTCTTCAAGGGGTTTATCAAATTTACCAACTGAAACCGTTACTTGGTCTTTCTTAATACTGTAAGGCTTCATAGTAACATTTACTTCGACTACTTCATTAGGTGCTACGTTTAACGTCAACGTATCGTTTCGCATGCCCGAATAACGAAAAACCAATTTCACTGCGCCAGAGGGAAGCGACAACTCATAAAACCCATTGGCGTCAGTTTGAGCACCAATAGTGATGTCTTTCCTAAATATAATGGTTGCCCCTTCTAGAGGTACCTGGTCCTCCCCTTGCACAATACCTTTTATAATGGACTGACTGTGAACAACTAGGGTTGATGCAAACCCAAAAACAATCAATAAGTACTTCAATTTTCTTAGTTAACAGAGAATTTTGTAATGAAAGCATTGCCATTGACATCCATTAGATGAGCCACGTAGATACCGCTACCTAGCATCAAGCTAGTTTTACCGGAAGTAACACCACTGAATATTTCTGCCCCACTCATGGAATATACTGTTAATGCGCCATGAGTTTGTCCAAACAAGTTCAATTCTTCATTCGAATAATTTATATGAAATGATTCAATTGAAGTTTCATTAATGCCAACACCGCCATTATAAATGAGTGAAATATCATCGATAAGTACTTCATCATTTGCTGCACCTCCTCCTGGTGTTGAATTGGTTGCGAATGTAACTAATATATATCCCGGTATCAATCCCGGATTAGCTGTATAAGTAAACGGGATTGACTTACGCTCCCAATTACCACCTGTTGGAGCATAATCCAATGCGGCATCAGCAATAACATGAGGCTGAGAATTCGCATCAATGGGGTCGTGCACGTCAAAGGCATCATGTAAAATGGCGTGAATTCGAGCAGTTTGATTACCTGCTCCAGCTTGCGTGTATTTTACCCAAAACACTATTGAATCTGGAGAATCAACACATTCTTCAGAAAAATTTGCATCCGATGTGGAAGAATAATTATAATTAGCTGCGTTAGCTGGAGTTGTACTTCCCATGTTAATTCGTCCGCAAGTCATGGTTCCATTAGCAACAATACCTAACACACTCGTTGACCAAATTCGGGCACAATACATCCCTGAGGCGCCGACTCGTACATCACTAGAACGTTCTATTTGTTTATTCGCAAATGAAGCAAAACTACCTGAGCCAGTTTTAAAACTATTCCAATTTACCGGTTCTTCGGTTGGTGCTCCAACATTCTCCCATAGTTCTAAATCACTATTTCCAATCTGGGTTTGAGCCGAATAGGCCAACGCTACGAATACACTTAATAATAAAGATATCTTTTTCATACGATGTTCAATTAATTTAAACAAATATAAAAAGATAGATTAAATGCAACCCATTTTGACCAAACATGATAAAGTAAGATTAAATTTGTTGGTATGGAGCAAAGATCCTATCAAGTGATGGAACATTTTGGGACCTTACAAGGTGAAGGGTACTTTACAGGTCGAGCGGCATACTTTATTCGCCTTTCAGGATGCGATGTGGGCTGTGTTTGGTGTGATGTAAAGGAAAGTTGGGATCTACATGCAGGAAAATCCATATCCCTTGAAGAAATTCAGTCCCTCACCAAAGAATACGAATACATTGTGTTAACCGGCGGGGAACCTGCCATGCATGACTTAAGGGAATTAACTAACATGCTTCACAAGGAAAAAAAATTTATCTCCATTGAAACCTCTGGATGTTATGAATTGATTGGTAACGTGGATTGGTATACCTTTTCCCCTAAGAAATTCAAAAAACCGCATCCGGAGGCTTATGACTTAGCTAATGAGTTAAAAGTGGTTATTTACCATCCTTCAGACCTAATTTGGGCAGAAGAACATGCCAAACAGGTGAATAACCAATGTTTACTTTATCTTCAACCGGAATGGAGTAAAAAGGACGAACTCCAAGAATTAATCATTGCTTACATTACGCGTAACCCCCGTTGGAGGTTATCGTTACAAACCCATAAATTTCTAAATATTCCTTGATGAATCGAATTAAACGCTTTAGCCTACTTGTTATTACATGTGTTATTATTAACTCGTTATCGATAGCTCAATTTAGTAGTTCGAGTAAAAAAGCAACTAAACTTTTTAAGCAAGCACAGTTTATTCCTACACAACAATTAGATCCCCAAACACGAATGCCAGATTTCAAGGCTGGACTTGAGCTAGTAGATAAAGCCATTAAAAAGGATCCAAATTTTTGGGAGGCATACGTACTTCGAGGTGAATATCACATTAATTTACGTGACAAAATAAGCGCCATTATGGACTTTGAAAATGCACTTCGAGTATCCCCGAATCATTCGAGAACCGGAATGACTTTTTATCGGTTAGCAGATTTATATCTTGACCAAGGAACTTATGACAAGGCCCTTGCTAACATCAAAACATTTATCAATCACCCGAATGCAAATGAGGAATATATAAATTCTGCTTATTCAATATATGACAACGCAATTTTCGCAATTGATGCGTTAAAGCACCCTAAGTCTTTTAATCCAATCAATGCAGGCCCAGGGGTTAATACACAATTTGCGGAATATTATCCAACACTTACTGTGAATGGAAAAGAATTAATGTTTACGCGTGCATTACCCTTTGGAGGATCTATCCAAGAAGATTTTTTCATCTCACAGAATCGTGAAGATAATTGGGATATCGCAACGCCAATGCCTGCAAATGTGAATACAGAACACAACGAGGGTGCGCCAACGATTTCTGCCGATGGTAGAAGTTTGATTTTCGTGGCATGTATTGATGAAACTGGTACGTATGGAGAACACCGTAAAGGAAATGGTAGCTGTGATTTATTTTTTACTCAAAAAATTGGTTCTCGATGGTCAAATCCAGTTAATCTACCTGGAGATGTTAATTCATATCATTGGGAAACTCAACCTTCTTTGGCTGCGGATGGAAAAACGTTGTATTTTGTGAGAGGCCTCAGGGGCAAAGGTGCAGATCAACGCAATAGTGATATTTATGTGAGTAGATTATCGGAAGATGGAAAGTGGGGTGCTGCTGAGCGCCTATCCGATGTGATTAATACTCCATTTGCTGAAGAATCTGTTTGTATTCATCCAGATGGAAAAACATTATACTTTGCATCAAGGGGACATGCCGGAATGGGCGGATCGGACATATTTGTAAGCCAAATGGATGAACAGGGCAATTGGTCTAAACCTAAGAATTTGGGATACCCGATTAATACAAAGTTTGATGAAAATTCATTAATTGTTTCAGCGGAAGGTAACTTGGCATTTTTTGCTTCTGATCGAGCAGGAGGATTTGGTGATCTGGATATCTATTATTTTGAACTTCCAAAAGAATTTCGACCAACCTCTACATTTTATTTTGATGGACGGGTTTTTGATACGCAAAGTAATAATCCTATTCCTGGGCATTTCTCCTTGAAAGACATTGCTTCCGGAGAAACTATAATTATTAGTGATGCTGATGCTGATAATGGTACTTTCACCGTTCCTCTGCCCTCAAATCGGCAATATGTAATTGAAGTCACGTATGACGGATACGCGATGACTTCATTAGGCTTTGATTTAACATTTATTGAAAATCAAACAGCTTATCACCTAGATATTCCCATGAATCCTTTGAATAGTAGTACTGAAAATGTTTTAAAAAACATATATTTTGATTTAAACAGCTCAACCTTACGTCAAGAATCCTATATCGAACTCAATAATTTAGCAAGTTTTCTTCGGACAAACCCAAGCATTCATATTGAATTGGGAGGACACACCGATACCCGTGGTAATGCCGAGGACAACTTAAAACTATCAACAGATAGGGCGAAAGCTGTATATAACCATTTAATTCAAAAGGAACATATTGCCCCAAATCGGCTCACTTTTGTTGGATATGGAGAAACTGACCCTATTATCAGCGATTCAGAAATCATTTTGCTCAGCTCAGAATCTGATCAAGAAAAGGCTCACCAAACAAACCGAAGAACTATATATAAAATCATTAAACCATGAATTTTTTTCGGTTAATTAGAAGCATCAATCTATTACTTATAGCCCTTACCATGGGTGGTGTATGGGTATCTCAAACATCGAACCATTACCCCCCAATTGAATTTTATTTATTAGTTGTATTTACCCTATTGGTCGCAGGCTCTGGGAATGCGATTAATGATTATTTTGATATTCGCTCAGATCGAATCAATAAACCTAATAAAATCGTACTGGGAAAAACTATAAAGCGACGTTGGGCAATCATCATCCACTGGGTTTTTAATGCCATAGCACTGTTCATTTCATTGTACTTAAGTTGGCGATTTAAAAGTTGGTTTTACGTATTTATTCATTTTTTCACTACCTCTTGGCTATGGACTTATTCTGTGAATTTAAAACGCCGGTTAATTTGGTCTAATATTAGTATTGCATTCCTAGTTGGAATTACCCCAATCATCGCATTAAAACCTATTTATGATTTGGGTATCAGGCCCAATAATATAGGACCCATTTTATTGTTTTCCGTTTTTGCATTCCTTATTAACTTTTCTAGAGAAATTATCAAAGACATTCAGGATGTAGAAGGTGATGCCTTGCGAAACGTTCGTTCAATTCCAATAGTTTATGGAAGAAAAAAGGCTCGGTGGTTTTCCACGGTTATTATTTTAATATTGAGCCCTATTTCCCTTCTAGGTTATTTTTTTGATGCTTTTCCAACGGAATCATACTTTTCTATTTTTTTCACTATTTCTGTTTGTATTAGCTTAAGTATTTTGCCTCTTCAATTATTCGATTTCAATGAAAAACTAATGGCTCGAGTACTTAAACTAAGTTTATTTTTTGGTGTAATTGCGCTCTATTTGCTATGAAAATAATCCTTGGATCAAATTCCCCACGCAGAAAGGAACTATTATCGCAACTTGGCTTTGCTTTTGAAGTTCGAACCATTGAATTTGATGAATACGTTAACGTTAAGCTCCCATATCGAGATATTCCAAAGGATATAGCGCATCAGAAACTTAAGGCTTTAGGAACTACCAAATCTGAAGATGAACTAATAATTTGTGCAGATACTTTAGTTTTTCTAGATGGACGACCAATAGGAAAACCAAAATCGGCAGGGGAAGCATTAGAGATATTAACCCTATTATCAGGAAAGACCCATGAAGTAATCACAGCCGTGGGAATTAACTTCCAAGAGAAACATCTAGTTTTCGATGAATTAACAAGAGTGACTTTTGATGAACTTGCCGCAGAAGATCTTGAGTACTATATTATTAATTATTTACCACTAGACAAGGCTGGATCTTACGGAATTCAAGAGTGGATAGGACTAGTTGGTATTAGTAGTATTGTCGGCTCATACACGAATGTAATGGGGCTTCCCACCCAAAGATTACATCGTGAATTAAAAAATTTTATAAAATAAAAGGGGCTAATAGCCCCTTTTCAATGCAACCCATTAAAATTTATTTGTCAGTTAATTCAAATTCAACCCTTCGGTTATACGCTAACCTCAATTCCCTATCTTCAGATTCCGGATCATCAGACATTTCTGCCTCATTAGGCTTCTCTGCATTCTCTGCAATGATAGTTATTTGGGTTTCTGAAATCTCATATTTTTCAATGAGGCGAGTTTTAATGTAATCTCCACGTTGTTCATCTAGGTTTTCTAATTTTTCACGTAACTCCTCAAACTCCATTGCTAAACTATCTTCTACCTCATCATTGTGCGCATGGATGATAACTTTTTTTGAAGGATTTGCTTTTAAATATTCTGCCACAAACTCAATGCATCCTTTTCCGACTTCGTTAGCCTTCTTATCCCCAAATGCATAATAAATTACTTGTGCCGCAATTTGCTCATCATCAGACATTTTATCAGACACAACTGGCTCCTTGGTGACCACCACTTTAGAAAACTCAACTTGAGAAGCAGAGGTATCCACTTTTACGCAATTACAAGGCTCGCTATCGCTAACCTCCTTGATTCTTAAGTTATCTACATAGTAATAGGCCATTGGTAAAACAGATGGAATTTCAGAATATTCTCCTGTTGATGCGTCTATTTCTTGCTTATTTGGAGCAATTTTCCTTTGAATAACAGCGTTTGTTTGCTCATTAAATAAAAAGTTTCCAATTACTACACCTTTTTCATCTCCTTTTGCTACGTAGACTCCACATACTTTATCCCACCCTGAATATGAATCATACACTCGGTTTTTATAATTGTAAACAATTCGATCCGCTTCTACATTGATTGGCCCAGATTCCTCTCCTTCTGCCACTTCAATTTGATACTGAGTAGGTTCTTTCACAAACATCATCCCAATATTGTTTGTGGCATATTTAGAGGCCTCTGCCAATGATATCGACAATTCAACGCAATACTTTTTTCCTTTAATCATGGTTTTCGTAGACTTACCATCAGTAAAAGGTATTGTAATGAAGCTTTTTTCTTTTTGTAATTTACCTGGTTTGTAGGTTACTATGCCTGCATACCCCTTATTACCATCTTTTAAATCATCCGTCGTTATGAAGGTATTTTTATCGTTACCCTCAAATCGTTCAGTTTTGGGATCTACAGGTAACGCATACCCATACATATTTGCCCCTGCACCAAATTCTCCTGAACCATAAAATACATCAGCAGGAAAAGAGGTAGACGCTTTCAATCCTTTTAATAAAAAAATTTGACCAGGTTCAGAAATCTCGATTTCATCACTTGAAAAGGCTTCAAAGGTATATTTGAAGAATCGTGATGATTTCTCACCCTTTTTTCCTTGGCCGGAAACGTTTAATGTCAATACTAGAGAAGCGAACAGGACTATGCTGTTAATAATGTTTCGTTTCATAATCTTTTACGGTATTTATTAGCACTTTTACTTTTTCAGGTTCTATATCCGGATACACACCGTGACCCAAATTTACAATATGTCTTGGACTTTTAAATGAATTTAGCAATTTATTTGTTTCCGACTGAATGGTTTTATTATCAGAATACAAAAGACAAGGATCTAGATTACCTTGTAAGGTTTTATTTTCTCCAACCAAATTTCGGGTTGATTTTACATCCATATTCCAATCTAATCCGATTGTTGTACATGGTAGTTCACTGATTTCGGGCAAGGAGGCAATTGCACCTTTCGAGAACACGGTAAAAGGAAAACCTTCAAAAGCCCCTGCAATTTTACGGATATAGGAAAGTCCAAAAATCTCATATTGGTCCCGTCCGAGAATTCCTGCCCAAGAATCGAAAAGTTGTAATGCATCAACCCCGGCATGTTGTTGTTCTCTCATATATTCAATCGTGAAATCCGTAATACGACTCAACAACTCGTGTGCCAAAACAGGATTTGTGTAAAGCAACTTTCTAGATTCTGAAAATGTTTTTGATCCTTTACCCTCAACCATGTAGCAAAATATAGTCCAAGGGGCTCCGGCAAAACCAATCAATGGTACCCTTTGTTGTAGTCCTTGTTTGGTTAAACGAATCGCTTCAAAAACATAAGAAAGACGATCTGCTACATCAATATTATTGTCTAATAAGGTAAGCTCAGCACTTGAGCGAATGGTTTTGGGGAAGTAAGGGCCCCGTTGTTCTATCATTTCATAGGTCAACCCCATGGCATCAGGAACGACAAGAATATCTGAAAAAAGAATTGCGGCATCCACTCCAAGTAAATCCACAGGCTGTATGGTAACCTCAGCTGCAAACTCTGGAGTTTCAACCAATTCTTTAAATCCACTTAATTTCGCCCTAACTGCTCTGTATTCTGGTAGAATACGTCCTGCCTGCCTCATCAACCATACTGGATAGCGTTGGATATTCTCCCCCTTGTGCGCTCGGAGGTATAAATCATTCTTTAAATTCATAAAATCAAAGATAGTTAAATGCTACCAATCAATTGGCGCGCTCCCAATGGATTTCAAAAAATCATTAGTACGACTAAAATGCTTACAACCAAAAAAACCACGATAAGCCGAAAGTGGTGAAGGATGTGGCGCAGTCAATATAAGGTGATGTGGTTCAGTTATCAAGTTTTTTTTTGAATTCGCAAAAGCCCCCCAAAAGATAAATACGATTGGATAATCCTGCCTTCCTAATAATTCAATTACGGCATTTGTAAAATGTTCCCACCCCATTGCTGCATGGCTACCTGGTCTTCCCTCATGAACGGTTAATATTGAATTTAACATCAAAATCCCTTGTGTCGCCCATTTCATTAAATCCCCATTGTTTTCTAGTCTTTTTCCGATATCTGAATCTAACTCCCTGGATATGTTTTGTAAACTTTTCGGTATTCTTACAACATCCTCCGAAACGGAAAAAGAAAGTCCATTTGCATAACCTTTTGTGGGATAGGGATCTTGCCCTAAAATAACTACCTTAACTTCGGAAAAAGAACAAGCATTGAAAGCACTAAACAATTGATTTTGATTCGGAAATGTTTCATTTGGAAATTCTAAATATGCTCGTTTAACTGCAGCATCAAGCCTTTTAAAATATGGCTTTTGAAACTCATCAGCCAAGCGTATGCACCAATCATGAGCGAGATTAGAAATCATGCCACCGGAAAATCTTCCTTAATTTTTTTCAAAAGTATTGAATGTTCACTATTAATTTGATTCAAATCAATAGTCTTCACAAATAGAAACCGATTCAAATAGTTAATATCCGACAACAGTAATAAAAAAGACTGGGCAAAAAGTCCCAACGCCAGAAAATAAACGCTTGAAAAAATACAATTTGAAAGAAATGACCACGGAAGATAATACGGTAGAATGAAAAGCAGAGGTAGGTTTATAATCAATACAATAAAAATTGCGATTACTTTTTTCGTTGAGCCCCAAAATACTGGCCTCTTGAAAGATCGTTCAACCCATTTTTTAATAAGTAATGTAATCCAACCTGCATGAAGCGCCCCTAATATAGAGAATGGAACGAGCAAAATAATACGAATAAGAATCTTAATGATATTCCAATTATTATTTTCAGTTAAAAATCGTTCGTTTTCGCTTAATTTTAACGTTTCCAATTTCTTTTTATAAGAACGAATCCTATTGACCAACTCCATACGTTTTTCGAGATCTTGTTCACTCAACCCATTAATCCAATTGGCCAAACTAATAGAGTACTTCCAGCGTTGTTCTAATGTAAAATGATCATCAAAGCATGTGGGATGCATACCCTTTCTAGTAAACATCATAATGTCTTCATGGACATCTGCCCATTCTGGATCGTGGACATCTGTTACTAAACTCCGCATATCAGTCTCCAAAATACGGGTGACCTCTGCAATGGTTTTAGCTGGATTATCTTCATAATCAGTTCGAAAATCATTTAACTTAATCCTTTCTCCCGCAGCAATGAGCACATCACTTCTACGTAAATTAAAATCAGTATAGTTGACCCCAATTCCTTGAAGATAAATATCCTTTTTCCAATCAACATACTCGAGGGCCGAAAAACCTATTCGCGCTGGACCTTTTTTTATAGGATGTAAACGCCTTTGAATCCGATCATCCGTAAAACCCTCACCAAAAATTAAAATATTTCGTTTGCCACTCAATACCACATTTGTTTTTTTAAAAATTTTAGCATTTTTTACCTTAGTATCAACCCCATCGCGTTGTCGATAAATCGGTAACATGTGCGCTGCCCAAAGAAAGGGCCTAGTAAATTTATTGAACACATCAGATCGTGTCATGAAAAAAACTATCGGAATTCGAAGAGATGCAACGAGAAGTGGATCCATAAATGACCCTTGATGATTGCTCACAAAAATAGTCCTTCCAAAAAAGTAGTTACTTGGATTAATACTTCTTATTTTTCTAAAATATAATCTAAAGGAATATTGGAATGCAACCCAAAGAAATAGATACAGTATGCGCATAGCAGACAAAAATAAAGATAATCAATGGTTAATTTCAACATTTGAACTTTCAAAAATTCACAAATAAACTTGTTCAAGAACATTTAAATCAGTTAGATTCGCTATATGAAAATAATCGGAATCATATGTGGAGGGTACTCCTCAGAGTTTGAAATCTCCATTAAAAGTGCTGACACTATCCTTGCCAATCTTTCTGACCCATACATTGGGTATAAAATAGTCATAACAAACAAGGATTGGAAAGTATCACATGAGCACAAATCTGGTTTTTTTGATTTAAACCAAGGGAAAATAATATTTGAAGAAGGAGAGCAAGTCCGATTAGATGGTGCCATTGTTTACATACATGGAAATCCTGGAGAAAATGGAAAAATACAGGCTATTCTTGATTTGCTGTCTATTCCGTATGTAAATTCAAACGTTTTAGCATCTGCCCTATCATTCGATAAGTGGTTCTGCAATCAATTCTTAGCTTCCTTTGATATTCAAGTCGCCAACTCGATATTGCTTCATGAAGGAAATTTAATTGATGAAGACATGATTATTCAAAACTTAGGGTTACCTCTTTTTGTTAAACCCACTGATTCAGGATCTAGTTACGGAATTTCAAAAGTAAAAGAAGCTTCTCATTTGAAGGCGGCAATCGACAGCGCTTTTCAAGAAGGTAAGACAGTAGTTTTAGAGTCGTTTTTAGATGGAATTGAAGTAACCTGTGGTGTTTATCGACATACTGACGATCTTATTGCATTGCCGCTAACAGAAATCGTTTCGGAAAATGAATTTTTTGATTTTGAAGCTAAGTATCAAGGTAAATCTAACGAAATCACTCCGGCACGTATTTCAGACGAACAGGCAAATATTATTAAGGCACAATCAAAACGAATTTATTCGCTTTTGAATTTAAAATCTATTGCGCGTATTGACTTTATGTTAGTTAAAGAAATACCGTATCTTATTGAAGTGAATACCACCCCTGGTTTTACTGCGGAAAGTATCGTTCCCAAAATGCTCGAAGCGGAAGGGACTTCCCTTTCAACTTTTTGGAGGGCAATTCTAGATACTGAGCTAAAGAATTGAAAGCGAGTTCAATAGAATTTCCATTTGTTTCTTTACGGTTGATTGTCCACAAGTAAAACCATTAACAATGAATGCAAAAACGAGTTTTTTTCCGCTTACAGTATGAATGTAACCCGCATAGGATTTAATTCCTGTCATGGAACCACTTTTTGCAAATACACGCCCATCCCCCGAAGCACCTCTACACAAATCACTAATTGTACCGCTATGCCCTGCAATTGGCAAAGTTTTAAAAAAATGATCCCCTTCCTTACTTGTATTCATATACCTTAGCAAATCACATAAGTGTCCGGCTGCTATTCGGTTACTTCTAGAAAGCCCACTACCATCAAATAAACGTAAGGAGGTCGTATCAATTTTTGAAGCATAAAACCGCCTGTAAATCTCTAATGCATTCGCGTTAGTTCCTTTTCCAGTGATCTTAAAAGCCACCCCATTTAATAGTCCCTCTGCAAAAAAGTTAACACTTTTTGAATTCGTCCAATTTGCAATTTCCTTAACCGTTCTTCCTTTATGAGAAAACAAGCATTGCATGACATCATAATCCGGGATGCGCGACCCTTTACATGCTTTGAAACCTCCAGCCACGGGTAAAGAATCTAAAAGAAACCTTGCTTTCATCACCTCTGCAAAATTATTCTCAGGATCCGCAACTGAGCCTTTAATCATATAACTCGTTTGGTAGGCAGGTAGTTTTCCTGTGGCAATGCGGTGCTCGTCATAAGCCCTTCCTTGAATATTAGAACGATCTCCTTTAATATTGGCACTAATTATTCTTGTGGTTAATTGTAGGTTATTTTGATAAGGAAATGTTGTAATGAAGTTTGCCTTAGTACCCGGTTTACCCGTGCTAAAATAATACTTCGCAATATTATCGTAAACATTCAACCCTGCTGGAAATGCTCCAAAATAGTTTCCAACATCCCATGAAGACCATCCTTGTGGGGTACTTTCATATCCGTATGCCGATGCATCCGCGTATATTGTCCCGTTTATAGCTTTAATTCCCATTTTTCGCAAACTATCTATCCAGCCATCAATCGTTTGAAATTCTTTTCCCTCTTCGCAAAAAAACTTACTACCTAAGGATACATCTCCCCCACCTCGAATCCAGATATTACCTTCTAAGGTGCCGTTCACTATGCTTCCATCTGTAAAAACACCAGTCTCGAAGGTGTATTCAGGTCCAAGTATTTCTAAAGCCATTGCTGTCGAAAACAATTTGGTCGTTGATGCGGTAGCTGTGGTGAGGTTTGCTTGATAAGAAAGTAACGTGTCGGAATTCAATAAATCTACGGCTAAAAGTGAAATTTTTGAGCCAATAAATGCTTTATTCTTTACAAAATTATTCACTAAAGAATCGAAGTCCTGCGAATGGCACCAAAAACCGCTTAAAAAGAACAATAGTATACTATATCTTTGTACGATCATGAGTACAAATATCCTAAATTCGACGAATGCGATTCAACAATCGCGAAGTTCTTTTCAACAGTAACGGATGAAGAAATTGAATGCACCTGAAATTAAAGTATTACGTATAATTAACCGATT
Source organism: Crocinitomicaceae bacterium (assembly GCA_030830895.1). Lineage (GTDB taxonomy): Bacteria > Bacteroidota > Bacteroidia > Flavobacteriales_D > Crocinitomicaceae > UBA952. The sequence goes on from JAURMC010000008.1 coordinate 69,243, forward strand.
TAATTTAGGCGGTCCGATCTACAACGTGACATTTTTAAGTAAATTCTTACCCAGCAATTATGAAACAAAACTTGTTGGCGGGTGTGCAATTAACACAGAATTTGATGCTCGATTCATTCTTCAGAACTACGAGATTTCAGCTGAAATTCTCCCATCAATGTCAAGAAAAATCAACCTGATCGACGATTTTAAGGCTTTTATTCAAATTGTGCGTATCATAAAATCCTTTAAGCCTGACATTGTTCATACGCATGCCTCAAAAGCAGGGATTCTTGGGCGAATCGCCGCTCGATTAATGGGCGTACCAGTAATTGTTCATACGTATCACGGCCATGTATTTCATGGTTACTTCCATCCAATGATTAACCGTATCATCGTATTTATTGAACGATTACTCGGAAAAATCAGTACAACCATTATCACAATCTCATCTACACAATATACTGAAATTACTGACACATACCGCATTGTGCCCTCTAATAAAGCATGTATCATACCCTTAGGATTTGACTTAACTCGATTCGAAGCAAGTAAAGTAAACCGTGATACAATCCGAAAAGAACTTAATCTAAAATCAAATCAAACCGCAGTGGCTATTGTGGGCCGACTTGCTCCGATTAAAAACCATCACTTATTCATTGACGCTGCAGCAATTACCCATAAAAAACACCCAGAGGAATTCATTTTTTTCATCATTGGAGATGGAGAACTCCGCGATGCACTTAAATCATACGTATCCAACAGTTACCCGACACTTGTAAATTCGATTGTTTTTATGTCTTGGGTTAAGGATATGACCGGATGCTATCCTGCAATGGATATCGTATGTTTAACTTCATTAAATGAGGGTACACCGGTTTCTTTAATAGAGGCCCAAGCAAGTGGCATACCAGTAATTAGCACCAACGTAGGTGGTGTTAAAGACATCATCGTAGAGAAAAAAACAGGGATAATTCTTAAAGAGAAATCTGCAGAAGAACTCAGTAAACATCTTATTGATTTACACATAAATGAGAATTTAAGGGTTAAAATGTCACAAAATGCTTGTAACTTTGTAAAAGAACAATTCAGTTATCAACGATTGGTAACGGATGTTGACCTCTTATACAAGCGATTATTAGTCAATGAATAGCAAACAATTAATTTTTGGTGTATTATGTATAATATCTAGTTCTTGCGGTGTATACAATTCAAATAAGTTGCTCTCAGCGTCAAAAGAACCAACATATACCATTTCGACTTATGATGGTCAAATCTCGGTTGAAACAATTCAATCCGGAGATGAACTAATGATAAAAATCTCATCGAATTCGGGCGAACAGGCATTACTCTCTATTGCTGCTCTTAACGAACTAGAAAACAAGACCGATCAGGGAGGAGGGTTTTTAGTAAATAAGGAAGGCGAAATTAACCTGCCATTACTTGGTAAAATTTATGTTGAGGGCTTAAGAATAGAAGAACTAAAATCTCTATTAGAGGAAAAAACATCAAAAATTATCCAATCGCCATTTGTAGATATATCGATTGTAAATAAGCGCGTATTATTGTTCAACGGAAAAGGGTCAGGTCAAGTTATTCCACTAATCAATGAAGGAACTACCCTAATGGAAGTTTTAGCATTGGGTGGGGGAGTTAAGGATTATGGCAAGTCGAATGAAATCATGCTTTTTCGCCAAGAAAACGGCCAACGCAAAATATTCGAATTCGATTTGTCAGAAATGAATCAGCTAAAAAATACAGACGTGCACATCAAGAATCGTGACATCATTGTTATTAATCACCATCCGAGGAATGTACAAAACACCTTAAGGGAATTCGGTCCTTGGCTAAGTATTTTAACAAGTGGATTAGCTATATTTTCTATTTTCAGTAAACTATGACAAAAGAAAAGTTTATTGTTAATGACCATTTTAACCCGCTAATTTTAAGAAACATCTTAGCGAAGCACTGGTACAAACCAATAATACTTATTGGGGTGTTATTCATCCTAGCTTTTTTATACCTCAGATATACAAAACCACGCTACAATTCTCAAGCAATCCTTCAAATCGTTCATTCAAATAAAGTACAACAAGTATTAGGGGACGCGGCCCCTACTGTGCAGGAAAGTAATTTATCCAAGGATGTTGAATTATTGAGATCGTCTATACTTTTTCAGGATGCAGTTGAAAATTTAAATCTAGATGTGAGTGTATTTAACGAGGGGAAGCTTTTAACTGAAAACCTTTATGGGTATACTCCTTTTTCGATTACGGTAAAGGAGTTATACGATTCCTCATTCTGTGGTAAAAAAATACAGCTTATTCCAAGTGAAAATGCAGACTTTGAGCTAAGTTTCGAACATCATAATAATTCAAAACAAACGCAGGGATTTCTTGGCGTGCCACTTAAAACAAAACTCTTTGATATTGAAATTAAAACAAACGACAAATCTGCTTTTAAGCGTATTATTAATTCTGGTAAACTATATTTTCAATTCAACGATAAGGCATCTACGGTTAGGTTATTAAAATCTGGCCTCAGCATTACTCCAATAGATGAAAATGCCCGAACAATTGAAATTTTGTATCAGCATGAAAATCCTAAATTATGCTTACATCTGGTTCAATCCATCATCAATAGTTACTTGAATTTTGAAAAATTTAAAAAACAAGAAGAAAGCAGTCAAACGATTGCTTTTATTAACGGTCAGTTAGATTCTTTATCCTTGGTGTTAGATCATTCAAAAGATAGCTTAAGCCAATTTCAACGTCTTCAAAATATACCGAGTATTGACTACGAGGAAACAGACATTACAGGAAATCTCTCTGCATATTCTAAAAGATTGAGTGAAATAAACGAAGAGCTTAATGCGGTTAAATATGTAAATGCCAAAATCTCTGCAGATGTTTCAAGAAATGAAATTTACCGGATACTGCCAGAATTAGTTGGCCGACGAAGTTTTGAGGGATCGATAACCAATCAAATAGAAGAATTAAACAAACTCCTTGAAACAAAAGAGGATTTATTGCAAGACATCACTTATGAAAGCAGTAAAGTACGATTAATAAGCGAGCGTGTCGCCAATCGAATTCAAGGTGTCAAGAAAAGCCTAAATGCCATACAAGAACGATTGATGCACGAAAAAAGATTGCTTGAAGGACAATTGGCAAGGTATGAAGGTAAATTACTGGGATTACCTGAGAAAACATCGGAATTCAACCGTCTGAAATATATGGAGGAATTAAATCGAGAGTATTTTAATTTATTTACACAGAAAAAAATTGAATTTCAAATAAACAATGCCGGATTTTCGAGTGAAAACAGGTTATTGAGTTTACCTGTACTCGCATCATCACCAGTTTCTCCGAACCCAAATAGAGTCTATCTCATTGTAGGAATTGGAGGGATTTTATTAGGCATTGCTTGGTTACTATTCTATTATTTGACTTACAATGAAATCACTTCCTTAGCCGATCTAAAGGGATTATTACCCGAATCGACAACTATATTAGGTAGTGTCCCTCTGTATAAACAACGCATGAAACACTCACAAATCGTTATCAATAAATCTCCTAAATCAAGGATATCCGAATCAATCCGAAATATTAAATCAAATCTTAACTTCATCGATAAAGATGCTCAATTAATTGCAGTTTCCTCCTCAATTTCTGGAGAAGGTAAAACCTTCGTTATTATGAACCTTGCCGCCACATTTGCCTCCTCAGGAAAACGCTGTATTATTCTAGATTTAGACCTAAGAAAGCCAAAAGTACATCACGGATTTAATGTAGACAATCATAAAGGCATGAGCCAGGTGTTATCAGGAATCCTTCATATAAATGAAGCCATCCAAGTTTCGGAGATTTCTAATTTGGATTTTATAACTGCAGGGCCAATTCCACCCAATCCATCGGATTTAATACAAAGTAAAACCCTTGAAGACACCGTTGAGTTGTTAAAAAAAACATACGATATTGTATTTATCGACAATCCCCCTGTCGGTATTGTTTCAGATGGAATTAACCTGTTATCTAAAGCAGATATTCCGATTTATGTATTTAAGGCAGACTATTCAAAACGAATTTTCGCTAATCACTTGATGCAACTTTTCGAAATCCAGAAAATCAATAAAATTAACATTATCCTTAATGCTGTTCCTACGGGTGGTTCACTATATGGATACGGATATGGGTATGGGTATGGGTACGGGTATGGGTACGGGTACGGGTACGGTGGTTATTATTCTGATGACCTGTCAAAACCTTGGTGGATGAGGCTTTTATCAAAGATAAAATTCAAGAAATAGAGGAATGGAAATTAGTGAATTCAACATCCCTGGCTTAAAACTTATTACTCCAAAACGATTTCACGATGATCGCGGATATTTTATAGAATCTTTTCAAAGCCATCGTTACTCAAAGGTGATTCAAGAGCACTTTGTACAAGATAATATTTCAAATTCCAAAAAAGGCGTGATACGGGGCTTACATATGCAAAAACCGCCAAATGCGCAAGGTAAGCTTGTACAAGTTTTGCGTGGATCTGTAAGTGATGTAGCTCTTGATTTAAGGAAATCTTCACCAACTTTTGGTATGTATGTACAAATTGAAATCAGTGCAGAAAACGGCCAACAGTTTTATATTCCCCCAGGATTTGCTCATGGATTTCAAGCCCTTGAAGACAATACAATATTTCTTTACAAATGCACTAATTTTTATGCTGCGGAAGACGAATTAACCATTCGTTGGGACGACCCGACCTTAGGAATAACGTGGCCAATCAATCCGGCACTTGCATCCCCTAAAGATGGCCAAGGATGGTCATTTAATGAATTCAAAAGTCCGTTTTAACCTATGCCTTTGTTTGTAAAATTACTTTTGTATTATCTTGGAACTATGGGATTCACCCTACTGCTTGTCTACCTACTTCTTGGATTTGCAAAATCTCTCGGAATTCGAAGTAAAAATGATGTCAGTGTAAGATGGAGTAACACCTCTAAACCTTCACTAGGCGGAATAGCAATTTTCATATCCGTTTTTATGGCCATAGTGATTTACTTAATATCGCATCCTACACAGAATGTTTTTGGAAACCAGCGCTTTTTGTCATTCTTTATGGGTATATCGCTTGCATTCATGATGGGACTGGCGGATGACGCATTTAATACAAAGCCATTAATTAAATTAGTAACTCAAGTAATTTGTGGTCTGAGTGTCATTTCGGGTGATTTAATTATTCCAGCAACAGGCAATTATTGGATTGATGCAACACTTACCACAATATGGGTAGTTGGCTTGATGAATTCATTGAATATGTTAGATAATATGGATGGAATTACTGCAAGCGTATCAATAAGCATACTACTCATGCTGTTGGCCTTTGGTTCATTTTTTATACCAATTTCAATAGATATCCATACCTTTATTATGATTGGATTAGTAGGTTCGTTAAGTGGTTTTTTAATTGTAAACGCCCCGCCATCAAAATTATTTATGGGGGATTCAGGTAGTCAAATAATCGGATATACGATCAGTTTTTACAGCATTTATTACCTTTGGAACAGCGAACAAAGCCATGCCCCTTTTGAAATTACATTTTATGTAGCCCTTCTGATTTTAGCAATTCCCTTCATAGATACTTTTACAGTTTCTTTCAACCGATTAAAACAAGGAAAGTCGCCTGCCAAAGGAGGCAAAGACCACACCACTCACCACATGGTTTATCGAGGATTAACAGAACTACAAACATTTATTTTTTTTACCATTTCCTCTTTAGTTCTTGGTGCTTGCGGACTTTTAGTTTTTTATCTATACTACATCGGGCTTAATTATTTTTCACTTCTGCCGTTATTGCTTTTTTTTCCTGTCTTTTATTTTCTTTTTAAAAACACACATGATTTTAAAGCGCCTCAGAATATCAAGAGTCACTTGGATTAGCCTATACTTAGTTTTCGCAGCGTGCAACACACAGGATGCAAGCACCCCGACAAGACATTGCGTAAATAAAACAACAAAGGCCCCTATACTGCCTAAAGAAATGTCATTTTTTAATCAAACACTTTCACTTACGGACATTGACATTAAAGAACGACTAGAGCGTGAAATACTTGTAAATACCTATTTTCATAGCAGTACAAGTTTAGTTATTAAAAGATCCACACGATATTTTCCTACCATCGAACGCATATTAAAAGAAGAAGGAGTACCCCAAGATTTCAAATACTTGTGCGTTATCGAAAGTAATTTATCAAATGTAGTTAGCCCAGCTGGAGCAGCCGGATTATGGCAATTTATGCCGAACACAGCAGCAGAATATGGCCTCAAAATTACTCCGGAAGTCGATGAACGTAATGACTTGGAAAAAAGTACAAGAGCAGCTTGTAAACTATTTAAAAGCAATTATCGCTTGTTTAACAACTGGGTAAATGCCTGTGCTGCTTATAACCGAGGTCCTGGAGGACTCCTAAGAGATATGAATTCGCAAGGAGTTAATCATTTTTTTGATACAGAAATGAATCCCGAGACTGCAAGATATGTCTTTCGTATAATGGCTTTAAAATTAATTCTTGAACAACCCATTAAATATGGTTATAATATCCCTGATTCCGCGAAGTATTTGCCAATCAAATGCAAACAAATTCAAATTAAAAAACCAATCAAGAATATAGCGATATGGGCACGAAAACAGGGAATTAATCTTAAAATAATTCGCTTAATGAATCCTTGGATTTTGACTAATCAACTTTCCCTTAACTCAATTCCATGTGCAATAAAAATCCCCGCAAACAAAGGTGAACTTGGGATGTTTAGAAAATAGAACTTTATTCATGAACGAACACGATTCGATTTCAATATTTGGTGCACGAGCCCACAACTTAAAGAACATTGACCTAACGGTCCCAAGAAACCAACTCATTGTTTTTACTGGACTCAGCGGAAGCGGAAAAAGTTCTTTGGCATTCGATACCATATTTGCAGAGGGCCAACGTCGATATATTGAAACATTCTCCTCTTATGTGAGGCAATTCGTCGGAGGTTTAGACCGTCCAGATGTGGATAAAATAGAAGGATTAAGTCCCGTTGTAGCCATTGAACAAAAAACTGTTTCACGCTCACCAAGATCAACGGTCGGAACGATTACCGAACTCTCAGATTTTTTTAGACTACTTTTTGCTCGAGTAGGAAGCGCTTATTCAATGGTAACCCTTGAGCCGATGGTAAAATATACGGAACGGGAAATATCCGAACTTATCTGCACACGTTATGCCGGCAAAAAATTTGCAGTGTTGGCTCCAAAAATTCGGGCGCGCAAAGGTCATTATAAAGAGTTATTTGAACAGATTACTCGACAAGGATACACTAAAGTCCGAATTGATGGAGCCGTTCACGACATTAGCCCAGGAATGAAATTAGACCGATACAAAACCCATGACATTGAGGTTGTGATTGATCGGTTTACAGAACATGTTTCAGATTTTGAGAGAGTCTATAAAGCGGTAGGAACAGCCATGAAAATGGGAAGTGGTATCATGATGGCTTTAGATTGGACATCGATGGAGGCCACTTATTATAGCCGGAGTCTTATGTGTCCAAGTAGTGGTATTTCATATCCGGACCCAGAACCAAACTTATTTTCATTTAACTCACCGTATGGCGCTTGTGCTCCATGCAGTGGGCTTGGAGAGGTAAGTGCCGTTGATTTACAAAAAATTATTCCAAACCCTGCTTTATCAATTCAAAAAGGAGGCATTGCTCCTTTGGGTAGTTTCAAGAATAACTGGTTTTTTGAGAAACTTCAAAAAATAGTAATTGCTATGGGGCATTCCCTTCAAACACCACTTGATCAATTCAGCGCAGGTGAAATTAATTTACTTCTTTATGGTAATGAAGACATGCACCTGGGAAAAGAGGATATTCAAGAACGATTTGAAGGAATAATTCAGTTTATGATGCGATATAAGGAAGATGGAGATCCTATTTTACTTCGATGGATAGAACAGTTTATGCACAAAACAACTTGTCCCACTTGTAATGGATATCGACTAAAACAAGAAGCCCTACACTTCAAAATTGCAGGTAAACATATTGGTGAAGTATCTTCAATGGACTTATCTGAGTTAGAAAATTGGTTGCATGAAATCGACAGAACTTTAAGAAGTGAACAACGTGCCATTGCTTCAGAGATACTAAAAGAAATTAAAACACGGCTGCGATTCATATTAGAAGTAGGATTAAGCTACTTAACTTTAAATCGATCGTCTAAAAGCTTGTCTGGAGGAGAGGCACAACGTATTAGGTTAGCGACGCAAATAGGAACAGAGCTTATTAATGTATTATATATTCTTGATGAACCTTCCATCGGCCTTCATCAACGTGACAATAACAAATTGATTAGTTCTCTCAAGAAATTAAGAGATGCCGGGAATACCGTTTTAGTGGTTGAACACGATCGAGATATGATTGAAAATGCAGATTATATTGTTGATATTGGTCCAGGAGCGGGAATAAATGGAGGAAATATTGAGTTTTCCGGGACCTTTCCTAAACTCCTTGTTTCAGAAACTGCGACTTCCAAATATTTCAACGGTGGAAATCAGATCGAAATTCCCATGAAACGACGAATTGGAAACGGAAAGTCACTACTGCTAAAAGGAGCACATGGTAACACCTTGAAACATATTAATTTAAAAGTATCCCTTGGAACCTTAACCTGTATTACAGGGGTTTCGGGAAGCGGTAAATCTACGTTGATCAATCAAACATTATATCCAATTCTTCGAAAACATTTTTATCAAAGTTTGGGAAAAGCTTTACCCTATAAATCTATTTCAGGTCTGGAATACATTGATAAAGTAATCGATATCGATCAAAGTCCGATTGGTAGAACACCACGTTCCAACCCTGTAACTTATACAAAAGTTTTTGATGAGATTCGCAGCTTGTTTGCCTCTTTACCCGAGTCCCAAATCAGAGGTTACAAACCGGGAAGGTTTTCATTCAATGTAAGTGGAGGAAAATGTGAAACATGCAATGGCGCAGGCTTACGACTGGTAGAGATGAACTTTCTGCCAGACGTGTATGTTACCTGTGAAACTTGTCAAGGCAAACGATATAACGCTGAAACTTTAGAAATAAAATTCAAAGGAAAATCTATTTCGGATGTTTTGAACATGCAAATTTCGGAAGCTGTTCCCTTTTTTGAATCCATTCCAAAAATTCACCGTGTATTGTCCACACTAGATAGTGTAGGATTAGGATATGTTACCCTTGGTCAACCATCTACTACATTATCTGGTGGAGAAGCACAAAGAATAAAATTGGCAACGGAATTATCTAAAAAAGCCACGGGTAACACATTATATCTCTTAGATGAACCATCTACAGGGTTACATTTTGAAGATATTAAGCTTTTATTAAATGTTTTAAATCGTCTGGTAAACGAGGGAAATACCGTGTTGGTTATTGAACACAACATGGATATTATTAAAACAGCTGACTACATCATAGACATGGGTCCTGATGGAGGGAAGGGAGGTGGTCGCATTGTTGCAGAAGGCACACCTGAGAAATTAATTAATAATTACCTTACAAAATCCGATACCGCATGGTTTTTAAATGAAGAAATAAATAGAAATAAAATATTAATCAAAAGCTGACTTTATTTTTTATAATTTTGTCGAGCAAAAAATTAAAAACGTAAAACCATGGCAGTAGAAATTACAGATGCAAATTTTGACGAACTAGTAATGAAATCAGATAAACCAGTAATGGTAGATTTTTGGGCAGAGTGGTGCGGACCATGTAGAATGATTGGCCCTGTTGTCGAAGAACTTCATACTGAATATGCGGATAAAGCTGTTATTGGTAAAGTAAATGTAGATCATAATTCAGGAGTTGCAGCACAATTTGGTGTTAGAAGTATTCCAACCATTCTTTTTATTAAAAATGGTGAAGTTGTTGATAAATCTGTTGGAGCCGTACCCAAAGCTACTTTAGCTACTAAATTGGACGCAATCTTATAATTGGGGTATCTCACTGCTACTCTAATATGAATAATTTTTTTCGCCGGCTGAAATACTATGGAATAGGGTTTGGCATAGGCTTGATTTTTGTATTGCTTCTATTTCAACAGAAAGGCTGTTCTTGGACTCCAAGCAATCGTGTTAAATCCGCCATACTTGAACGAATTATTTTCGTTGATTCTCTAGACGAGGAATTCTTAACATCCAATCGCATTAGTAAAGAATCACTAAAAACTTTTATTGAAAACGGAACCATCTCTTTTCTTAAAAGTAAGCGAAATGGTAGCGAGAAACTTTATCATTTCTATGGGGATTTAGGAGAGCTCAAATCATTTAATTGCATAATTGCATATCGAGAGAAAAGCGTTGTAATAGACATAGATTTTGAACATACTGATTTTAAAGAATATATTCCGCTGGATGGGTATGCAAAGCCATATCTATACAAGAAGAAGAATTGGTTTGCAGGAAAATGGGAATTGTTCAATCTGAATGAGATTGAACCCTCTAATGCTCCAGAGAAATTCTCTGCAATGTTTCTTAACAACGGCCTGCTCAATTGTCACAAAAGTACATTAACTGGATACAACTCAATCACCCATTTTATATTAAAAAATCGAATTACAAAAGACCATGAACGACAATATCACATAAAAACTATTTGGTTTAAAGAAAAACTAGAAATTAAAGACTTATCCATAATTGATATCAAACGTAACAAATAGGCAACTTTGATTGTTAATAATTCAAGGATCGTCTTGAATCTTGGGTAAGGATAATCGTTAATTTTGAATTATGGAATTTAGTGCCACCCAAATTGCACAATTACTCGATGGTATTATTGAAGGAGATGCTTCGGTTACAGTTTCTGGTCTTTCAAAAATTGAAGAAGGAAAAACTGGTGCTCTATCCTTTTTATCAAACCCAAAATACGAATCATACATATACCAAACTGCTTCGAGCATATGTATAGTTGACCATACGTTTCAGCCTTCAAAGCCACTTCCAAGTACACTTACCCTGATTAAAGTAAAAGATTCCTATGCATGTTTTGCAAAATTACTACAGTTATATCAAGCATCGATGCGAAAAGCACCCGGAATCGAACAACCATGTTTCATTGACCCATCAGCCAAAATCGGCAAAGATGTTTTCATAGGTGCTTTTGTGTATATTGGAGCTTCCGCTGTAATCGGAGATGGAACCTGTATTTATCCGAATACATCAATTGGTCAGAACAGTAAGGTTGGCGCGCAGACAACGATTTATTCAGGAGTTCAGATTTACGACAATATGCAAATTGGTGCGAATTGCATTATTCATGCGGGTGTCATAATTGGCAGCGATGGATTTGGCTTTGCACCAAATGAACAAGGAGTCTTTGACAAGGTTCCACAAATTGGAAATGTAATCATTGAAGACAATGTTGAAATAGGTGCCAATACTACCATAGATCGAGCAACAATGGGATCAACTCGTATAAAAACCGGCGTTAAAATAGATAATTTGTGTCAGATTGCACATAATGTTGAAATCGGAGAACACTCAGCATTAGCTGCCCAAGTTGGTATTGCGGGTTCTGCAAAACTCGGTAAGCATGTGATGGTTGGAGGTCAAACTGGGATTAGTGGGCATCTTCATATAGCAGATGGTACAAAGATTGTTGCGCAATCCGGGATTCCATCTAGTGTAAAACAAGCAGAAACACTCATGGGAACCCCCGCGATTCCAATGAATGACTTTAAACGCTCGCATATCGGCTTTAGAAAATTACCAGAGATGATGAGAGAATTGAGTGCATTGAGAAAAGAAATCAATGAATTAAAAGCAAAAAAATCTTAACATGACCGAACAACAACATACACTCAAACAATCCGTTGCACTCATGGGCGTTGGCCTGCATACAGGGGAAAAGGTTACGATTGAACTTTGTCCTGCAGCTGCAAATCATGGATATAAATTTCAACGTATTGACTTAACGGATGCACCTATCATAAACGCGGATATAGATTTAGTGGTTTCTACTGAACGTGGTACGACCCTAGAATCAAAAGGAGTAAGGGTCTACACTACCGAGCATGTACTTGCCGCCCTTGTTGGATGCGGAGTTGACAATGCCTTAATTAAAATTAATGGTCAAGAAATTCCGATTTTAGATGGAAGCGCCCTTCCATTTGTGAAAGCAATCGATTCCGTTGGAATCGAGGCACAAGATGCTGAACGACTCTACTTTGAATTAGACGAAAATATTCCTTGGGAAGACACCGAAAAAAATATTGAATTTTTGGCGATTCCAGATAAAGTATACCGACTTACCGTAATGGTGGATTACAATTCTCCGGTGCTTGGCACCCAACATGCAAGCATGTATAGCTTGGGGGAATTTAAACAAGAAATTGCACCGTGTCGTACTTTTGTTTTCCTAAGAGAATTAGAATATTTAGCTGGTAATAATTTAATCAAAGGAGGAGACTTAGACAATGCCATTGTATTGGTAGATCGAATGGATGTATCACAGGAAGAATTAAAACGCTTGGCAAAACTACTCGGAAAAGAGAATCTAGAAGTTTCTATTGACGGAATAGGAGTACTTAACAGTCTCAAACTACAATATGAGAATGAACCGGCAAGACATAAATTATTGGATATTGTTGGTGACCTCGCACTTGTCGGAAGGCCAATTAAAGCACATATACTTGCCGCACGCCCGGGGCATTCCGGAAACATAAGGTTTGCAAAAGTGCTTAAAAATCAAATAAAAAAACAACAAGGAAAAGGTCGATACTTCAATTTATCCGCAGAACCTATTTACTCAATTCAAGATATCGAACAAATGCTTCCCCATCGATATCCTTTCTTATTGGTTGACAAAATTATAGAACTGAGAGAAGATGCTATTGTAGGTGTTAAAAATGTCACTATGAACGAGCCAATTTTTACTGGTCATTTTCCGGGAAACCCCGTCTTTCCTGGAGTATTACAAATTGAAGCAATGGCGCAAGTTGGTGGTATTTTTGCGTTAAGTGGTGTGGAAGATGCTCACCTTTATTCAACCTATTTTATGAAAATAGACAAAGTGAAATTCAAATCAAAGGTAGTGCCTGGCGATACACTCGTTTTTGAATTAACATTACTTTCTCCAATTCGCAGAGGATTAGTCGAAATGGCTGGAATAGCGTATGTTAATGGTAAACCCGTTATGGAAGCCGAAATGTTAGCACAAATTATTAAAGATAAAACGGAATGATTTCTCCTTTGTCGAGCATACATCCAGATGCACAAATTGATTCAAATGTAAGTATTGATGCATTTAGTATGATTCATGAAAATGTGGTAATTGGAGAAGGAACGAAAATTCATTCTAACGTTGCCCTTTATCCTGGAACACGTATTGGAAAACATTGTGAAATTTTTCCTGGAGCTGTAATAGGAGTGATTCCTCAAGATTTAAAATTTGAAGGCGAAGAAACTACCGTGGAAATTGGAGATTACACCAAAATAAGAGAATGTGTAACGATTCATCGAGCAACAAAAGATAAGTGGAAAACAGTGATCGGGACACATTGTTTACTCATGACCTATGTGCACATTGCACATGATTGCCAAATTGGAAATCATGTAATCTTGGCAAGCTATACAGGTCTTTCTGGCCATGTTTCAATTGATGATTATGCAATCTTGGAAGGAAAAGTAGCTGCACAGCAGTTCGTTCACATCGGAAAACACGCATTCATAGGCGGAGCTTCATTGATTCGAAAAGATGTGCCTCCATACATTAAAGCCGCGCGAGAACCTCTAACCTTTGCGGGAGTTAATTCTGTAGGATTGAGAAGAAGAGGATTCAGTGATGAAGATGTCCGATTGATTGAAGATGTTTATCGTATAATCTTTGTTCAAAATAGTAATGTTTCAAAAGGGATTAGCGCTGTAATCGAAAGCCTAAATCCTTCACCACTTAGAGATGAAATTCTTCACTTTATTCAAGCCTCTGATAAAGGCGTAATTCGAGGAATGATTTAATATGTTTCATCGTGGAGAATTGGTTACGTTAACCATTGATGCCTATGCTTTTGGTGGTCGCGGTCTCGTTAAAATACCTACCGAAAACTCGCACTTTATTGTATTTGTGGATAATGCTTTTCCAGGTCAAGTAGTTAAGGCAAAAATCGATGTGAAACGAAAGCACCATGCCGAAGCAAAATTAGTAGAAGTAATTCAGCGATCACCACTAGAGATTATTTCCGGATTCCAAGAAATTTCTGGAGCACCGTATATTTTCGTACCTCAGGAAGAACAACACAAAGAAAAACTTGCTTCAACCTTGAGTACGTTTTCTAAAATCAGCGGTATCAATGATATATCTATGAAATTCGATGAATATATAGCCTCACCAACCTTATATTTTTATCGAAATAAAATGGAATATAGTTTTTCAAGCATAGCACACGACTTGGATAGCGGGGAAGAAGTTGACCATGCTTTTGCCTTAGGGTTTAAACGCAGGGGAACATGGTGGAAAGTAGAAAATTTAGATGCCCCCAGTGGATTATTCGATAAAGAATGGGAAGAGAAACTTAACTTGCTTCGAGGATTTTTAAGTGGTACAAATCTGCCAGCTTGGCATCCACCGCAGAAAAGAGGATTTTTCCGGCATATAATCGTACGAAAGTCCTTTCTACACAATCAATTGCTTGTAAATTTAGTAACTTCTTCTTCCGGGATAAAGGACTTTGACCGGAACGCCTTTGTTGCTAAGATATTAGAATTATATGGGGATCGAATTGCAGGAATTCAACATACGATTAATGATGATATTGCGGATCGCTCAAAAATAGAAAACGGGCAAACCAATATGTTATTCGGTAAACCCTATTTGGAAGAACAAATCCTTGGATTGATCTTCCAAATGCGAATGGAGAGTTTTTTTCAAACCAATCCAGCATGTGCAGAATTACTTTATAAAAAAGCGATTGATTATTTATTGGAGGACCTCCCTTCAAATCAAGAAATTTTGGATTTGTTTTGCGGAACAGGTACGATTGCACAACTCATAGCCATTAGAAATCCTAGTGCCCGAATTACTGGAGTTGATATCGTACCTGAGGCCATAGAAGACGCCAAAGAAAATGCACGCATAAACAACTTGAAACATATAAATTTTTATTCTGCGGATGTGGGAAAATTCCTCAAGGAACACCCTCAATATGAAGGTAACATTGGGGCAATAATCTTAGATCCGCCTCGTGCAGGAATCGCCCCAAAAACATTGCAAAAAACCATAGCACTCGGGGCAAATCGCATTATTTATATTTCTTGTAATCCATCTACTCAAGCACGCGATGCCTCTACATTGATTGATTCAGGGTATGTATTAGATCGATTTTGCCTGGTAGATCAATTCCCGCATACAGGACACATTGAATCAATCGCTAAATTCATCAAAAAATGATCGTATCCATTATCTCGATTGGCGATGAATTACTCATTGGTCAAACTGTCAATACCAATGCAGCTTGGCTTGGAAAAGAATTATCTCTTCATGGCGCGAGAATTCAACAGATACTAACAATCCCTGATGACGACCTAATTATTCATAAAGCCATTGATGAATCTACTTCCGACCTCTGTATTATTACAGGAGGGTTAGGCCCTACAAAGGACGACCGCACAAAAAAAGTATTAGCGGCATACTTTGAAATGCCATTGGTTGAAGATGAGGCAACCCTCAATCACATCACAGAATTTTTTGCTCGTAGAAACCGACCAATGCTTCCAGTAAATATCGATCAAGCATTACTACCAAAAGGATGTGAAATCCTACCTAATCGAATGGGAACCGCCGCAGGCATGTGGTTTAAAGGAAAAGGCAAATCAGTAATTAGTCTTCCGGGAGTGCCTTATGAAATGAAAGGAATATTTCTCGAAGAGATTTTACCAAGACTTTCAAAGTACTATAAAATAAATGCGTTATATCATCAAACGATCATTACTCATGGAATGGGCGAGAGTTTTCTTGCTGAAAGAATCGCTAAATGGGAATCATCTCTGGAAAAAGCTCACCTTTCGCTGGCTTATTTACCTTCGACCGGAATCGTGAAATTAAGGATTGGGTCGAACAAAGGGAATGTTGATAAACCATTAATAGATCATAAAATACAGGAATTACAAACCCTTATACCTGAACTAATTGTTGGATATGGAGAGGATTCGATGTCGAGTGTTGTGGCAAAACTTCTTACAAAACTAAATAGCACAGTGGGCACAGTAGAAAGTTGTACCGCAGGAAATTTATCTTCCTCTATTATTCTCAATTCAGGATCTTCGATTTACTATAGAGGCAGTTTACTAACGTACCAAACGGAAATGAAATCAAGTTTACTTGGAATCGAACCAGAATTTATTAATCGTTACGATGTCGTCAGTGAAGAAGTTGCTAAACATATGGCTGAGGCTGGTAAAAAACGCCTCTGTGTAGATTATTGCCTAAGCACCACTGGAATTATGGGGCCAACTTCAGGAGACTCAAACCATCCAGTCGGAACCGTTTGGATTGGACTTTCTACGGATAAAGAAACCATAGCAAAAAAATTTCATTTCGGAGATAATCGTCTGAGAAACATTGAAATGTGTACGCTTTCTGCATTAAATTTATTGCGAATAACACTATTAAAAGATTTTTCCCTCTGAAATTGGTTGAAAAAATAAAATGCTATTTGCTTTTATCTTAAAAAAATCGTTTCTTTGCACCCGCTTTAACTAAAAGTTTAATACACCATGTCGCGTATTTGTCAGCTAACAGGAAAATCAGTTATGGTAGGAAACAACGTTTCCCACTCTAATCGTAAAACAAAACGAAGGTTTTTACCAAACTTGGTAACCAAAAAATTCTATGTTCCTGAAGAAGATACATTCATTACCTTGAAAGTCTCAACTTCGGCAATTAGAACCATTAATAAGAAAGGGATTTCTGCCTGTTTAAAAGAAGCTCGAGCGAAAGGATTTATTAAGTAATTACCCTGTTGGGAAACAGAATAAACGTAAAGTAAAATGGCTAAGAAAAGTAAAGGAAATAGAATTCAAGTAATTCTTCAGTGTACAGAACATAAGGAGTCAGGTATGCCAGGAATGTCTCGATACATTACAACGAAAAACCGAAAAAATACGCCTGACCGAATGGAATTAAAGAAGTATAATCCTGTGTTAAAACGATATACCGTTCACAAAGAAATTAAATAAGCATATACCATGGCAAAGAAAGTAGTTGCATCCTTACAAAAAGGTGGGGGAAAAGAGCACACAAAAGTGATTAAAATGGTTAAGTCTGAGAAAACGGGTAGTTACACTACAAAAGAAGAAATTGTGCACAACGATAAAGTGAAAGCATGGTTTTCAAAGAATTAATCAATTAAATAATTTTTAGAGGATCCCGTCCGCCAAGGTAGACGGGATTTTTTGTGTATTAAAAGTATGGGAATATTTGATTTTTTTTCAAAGGGTAAAAAAGAAGACCTAGACCGGGGTTTAGAGAAGACAAAACAGTCTTTTTTTAGTAAGATTACCCGTGCAATAATAGGTAAGTCAAAGGTCGACGATGAGGTACTTGATAATTTGGAAGAAGTGCTTATTTCTTCAGACGTTGGTGTTGCTACCACCCTGAAGATTATTGATCGAATTCAAAAACGTGTAGACCGAGATAAAGTACTTAATACCGAAGAACTAAATATTGTGCTGAAAGAGGAAATAACCGGCTTACTGGTGGATAGTACCCTTTCTCTTGAACAAAACAAACAGCTAAATCCAAATGAACCATACGTTATTATGGTAGTTGGTGTAAATGGCGTAGGTAAAACAACAACAATTGGAAAACTAGCCCATCAATTTAAATCATCCGGGAAGAAAGTCATGCTAGGTGCTGCAGATACTTTTCGAGCAGCAGCAGTAGATCAATTAATCATTTGGTCTCAGCGTGTTGGGGTGGATATTGTACAGCAAGGCATGAATGCCGATCCCGCCAGTGTAGCCTTTGACACCTTACAATCGGCAAAGGCCAATGAATCGGAAGTAGTAATTATTGATACAGCAGGTAGATTACACAATAAAATTAACCTAATGAATGAACTGAGTAAAATCAAAAGGGTAATGATGAAGGTGTTCCCAAATGCACCGCATGAAATACTACTTGTATTAGATGGCTCTACAGGTCAAAATGCTTATGAACAAGCTAAACAATTTGCACAAGCCACTGAAATTAATGCATTAGCGATTACTAAATTAGATGGTACTGCCAAGGGCGGTGTAGTAATCGGTATTTCTGACCAAATGCAAATTCCAGTAAAATATATCGGTGTAGGAGAAAAAATGGAAGATCTCCAAATGTTTGATAAACAAGCATTCGTTGAAGCGCTTTTTAACGAAACAGCACATTAAATATTCATTTCATTTGTGTAACTTCGGGCAAAATCTTTTATGCGCCTTCTTTCATTCATTTTCATGTTTCCAATACTGGTCTTTTCACAAGATTACAACGTAAGGGGATTTATTTCAAATGAAAAAAATGGGGAAGCCATTAGCAATGAGAAGGTAACATTACTCTCCTTGGACAGTACGCTTGTTGCCGGTGCCTTAACAGATGCAAACGGGTTGTTTTCTATACCAAAACTGAAGAAAGCTTCGTATTTACTAAGAATTAATATTTCAGGATATAAACGAGTATTTATCCCTATAGAATTTCCTGAGGATAAAAGGATAATTGATATCCCAATTAAACTATCACCTACGGATAAAACCTTTGGAGATGTGGTGGTTCGCGCTGACTCAAAAACAAAAAAAACGAAACCTGACGTCGGAACTATAAAATTCGACAAAGAAGATGTTGAACGCATTCCTGTTTATGGTGCAGAAAGTGATGTACTTGGAGCTGTATCAGTGACTCCGGGTGTTGTTGTTACAGGGGATCAAGGCGGGCAATTTTACGTACGCGGAGGAACACCAATTCAAAACAAAACCCTTCTTGATGGCATGACCATATATAATCCATTTCACTCCATTGGCTTTTATTCCATATTTGAAACTGAATTAGTGAAATCTGTAGATATTTATACGGGAGGTTTTGAATCAAAATACGGTGGAAGAGTTTCATCTATTATGGATATTTCGTACAGGGATGGTGACCGTGGCGCATTTGGAGGAAAAGTTTCCCTTTCTCCTTTTTTAGCAAAAGTAGTGCTTGAAGGGCCATTTAGTAAAGCAAAAAACGGTAGGTTATCTCCCGGTTCTTACGTGTTTACCGCAAAACATAGTTTAATCGATTATACCGCTAAATCGCTATACCCTAAAATCAACGAAGGGGAAGGACTCCCCTTTAACTTTACTGACTTGTACGGTAAAGTAACGTTTACGGGTGACAACGGCTCAAAAGTAAGTTTCTTTGGATTCCACAATCAAGATAGTGTGAATTACAGCATTGCAGACTTGAATTGGCAGGCTTCAGGTGGAGGTATGAATTTTCTAATGATCCCTTCTGGTTCGCCTGTATTTATTCGTGGACATGTAAATGGCTCCAATTTTATAACCACATTCGTTGAAGATCAAGTTGAACCAAGGTTTTCGAAGATTGGCGGATTTGATCTTGGATTCGATTTTTCTTATTTTTTAAAAAATGAGGGTGAAATGAATTACGGATTTAATTTCTGCGGCTTCAACACACAATTTATTACATTTAATGAAGCCCAACGAAAAATTGAAGCTTTTAATTTTTCCACCGAGCTCGGAGCCTATTATAACTACCGAAGAGTTTCAAAAGACCTTAGATGGGTTATGCAAGCTGGTTTTAGGGTGCAAGCATATGCATCCTTGAGTACAATCTCACCTGAACCACGTCTTGGGGTAAAGTACAACGCCACTGAAAAGTTAAGATTTAAATTCTCAGGTGGAAGGTATTCGCAAAATTTTACCTCGGCCTCTAGTGATAAAGATATTGTTAACTTATTCAATGGATTACTTTCAGCGCCAACCAATGTTCAAGAACAATTTGTTACTGAAAATTTGAATACCAAATACATTCAAAATGGACTCCAATACGCATGGCATGGAATTCTTGGATTAGAATATGACTTGAATAAAACTAACTTTATAAATATTGAAGGATACTATAAATACTTTGATCAATTGAGTAACATTAACCAAAATAAGCTTTACGAGGATATCGCCCAATTTGAATTGGTAGATGATGTATTTAAAAAGGATTTTATTATTGAATCAGGTAAAACCATTGGAGTAGATTTATTATATAAAATAAGTTTAAATCGATTCTTTTTTTGGGGTATTTATTCTTATAGTTACTCTACCCGTTGGGATGGATTTGAAACTTATGCGCCTGTATTCGATCGTCGGCATAATATAAATATCGTTGGCTCATATCAACTCGGAAAGAAGAATGATTTAGAGATCAACGTACGTTGGAACCTAGGATCAGGCTTACCATTCACTCCAACCGCTGGATTTTATCAAGCCGAAAATTTCAATGGAGGCGTAACCACAGATTATCTTACAAATAACCCATCAACAATTACAACGCTTTTGGGAACTTTTAATAGCCGAAGACTCCCATATTATCATCGATTGGATATTACAATCAAAAAACATTTTGATTTTAAAAACCTTACAAAGCTTGAAGTCACAGGAAACATTACGAATGTGTATGACCGAAAGAACATTTTTTATGTAAATCGAATCACGTCAAAAGTGATCTATCAATTCCCTATTCTTCCAAGTCTTGGATTAAGTTATAAGTTTTAGTATGGCAAACATCAAACCCTTTCGAGCGATACGTCCGGTTAGGGACAAGGTACATTTAGTCGCCACAAGGCCTTACTATTCTTACAAACCCAATGTGCTTAAGGCCAAACTGGAAGACAACCCCTACACCTTATTGCATATAATCAATCCTGAATTCAACCGCCTCAAACGAACAGAGGCCAATTCAAACGAACGTTTTAAACTGGTTAAAGCAGGTTATGAAACATTCAAGGAAAAGGGAATCCTAATTCAGGATCAGGAAGCGCACTTATATGTATATCGTCAAACCTGTCCAGACCGATCGTATATAGGTATTATTGGGGGCGCAGATGTGGAAGAATACCTGAGTGATCACATTAAGAAACATGAAGCCACACTTACCGAACGCGAAGATGTTTTTACGCGCTATTTGGATATAGTTGGCTTAAATGCAGAACCGGTACTCATGTCATATAAAGGTTCTGATTACATTAATACAATCATAGAAGAAGCTATTCACAACCGTCCTGAATACGAGTTTACAACCACGGACCTCATCACACATGAGTTATGGCTATTATCAGTTGAACAAACTACAAAAATAAGCGAAGAATTCAAGAAGATAGATTCTGTATACATCGCCGATGGCCATCATAGAAGTGCCTCATCGGCGGCTTTGTATGAAAAATATAAAGCCGAGGGCAAGTTTGGAAAAGGGCGTTATTTTCTGGCGTATTTCGTTCGCGAAGATGCTCTTAAAATCCTTGAGTTTCAGCGTTTAGTAAAACACCTAAATGGACTCAGTAAGGAACAGTTTGTAGCGCGTTTAGCAAGCCTTGGAACCATCACTTCCTTAACTACTCCACGCAAACCGCTCAATGCACATGAAATTACCGTGTACTTGAATAACACCTGTTATTCATTAGTTTTGGATTCAACGCGTATTGATGAAAATCACCCCACCCATTCCTTAGATGCCGAACTTTTAACCCAGTGGATTTTAGATCCAATCCTGGGAATTTCTGACTTAAAAACGTCAGATGACATATCGTTCGTTCCGGGTAGTACCCCATTCGTTAAGGTGTTAAATCAAGTGAATGACGGCACCTTTAACGTTGCTTTTTTCCTTTTTCCAATTCCGATGTCTGCGGTGAAAAAGGTAGCAAATCACGGAATGTATATGCCTCCAAAATCGACCTGGGTTGAACCAAAATTACGTAGTGGCTTAACCATAATGGACATACATGATTAAAGATCAACTTGAACAAATCAAGGCTTCCTGTGGAACTCACACTACCCTCATTGCGGTATCAAAAACACATCCAATTGACCGCATATTGGAAGCTTATGAGGTAGGTCAACGTGATTTTGGGGAAAATAAAGTCCAAGATATAGTAGAAAAGTATGAAGCGCTACCTAAGGATGTCCGATGGCACATGATTGGGCATTTGCAGCGTAATAAAGTTAAATACATTGCGCCCTTTGTTCACCTGATTCATGGGGTTGATAGCTTCAAGCTCTTACAAGAAATCAATAAACAAGGACTAAAGAACGGTCGCCAGATTTCGTGTTTATTACAGTTTCATATTGCCCAAGAAGACACAAAATTTGGCTTATCTATGGAAGAAGCCACCGCATTCTTAGACGGACCTGAATTTCCTTTACTCGATCATATACGTATTTGCGGCGTAATGGGTATGGCTACATTCACAGAAAATACAATGCAGATAAGAAAAGAATTCCAGTCTTTACATGCGTTATATAATGCGCTAAAAGCTTCGCATTTTAGCTCCAACGATGAATTTAAAGAGATTTCGATGGGAATGAGCGACGACTACCCCATTGCCTTGGAAGAAGGAAGCACCTTAATACGCGTAGGGAGTAAAATTTTTGGGAGGAGGTAGGAACAACCCCCTTATTTCTTATCATATACCAACATACACTGTTTATCTTCGGCAAAGTACTTGCGCGCTACGGCATTAATTTCATCGAGTGTAATGCTGTTTATCTTACGAAAGGTGTCTTCTAAAGAGTCAATTCGGTTATAAATTAAAAGGGTTTTTCCGTTCGACATGGTTCGGGCATTGTTACTCTCCCAACCAATAGACAATTGACTTAAAAATTGATACTTTGATTTTTTAAGTTGAATCGGAGTCATACCTTTATCTACCAACAAGCGAAGCTCCTTTTTTGCCAAATCAATCGACTTATCAATGTTTTTTTGTTCCGCAGATAGAAGAATGCCCCAAAAACCTGTGTCTTCAAGAACAGCATAACTTGCTTCGACATGATATGCCAATCCATATTTCTCCCGAATGACAATGTTCAATCGGGCATTCATGGCCGGTCCACCCAAGAAATTAATTAAAATGTTCATTGCCAAGCGGTCATTGCTGTGATACGATGGAGCGAAACCACCAAGAATCGCATGGGATTGAAAATTAGATTCTTTTTTACGAATGGTAAAAGGCTTAATCGAAGCAGGCGGCACCCATCCTAAATTTGTAGCTTTAGTCGGCAAGTGTTTTAATTGGTTTTCAATCAACTCTACCAATCGCTGCTTAGGCTCACGTCCTACATAGGAAACCACCAAATTGTTTGCAGTAAAATTGGATTGTATAAAAGCCAATAAATCTTCCCGTTTGAATCGTTTTACCGATTTTTTTGTTCCTAAAATTGGATTACCCAATGGATGATCGCCAAAAAAATACCGATCAAACTCATCCATCAATCGATCCAAGGGACTGTCTTTGTAGGAATTAATTTCATCGATTACGACTTCTTTTTCCTTTTCAATTTCTTGAATAGGGAAATTCGAATTCACCACCAAATCCGACATGAGTTCAAATGCACGTTTCGTATATCGATTCAAAAACGTAGCGTGCACGCAAATTTCTTCTTTCGCAGTAAAGGCATTCAACTCCCCCCCTACCTCATCCAAGCGCGTAAGAATCCACATGGCTTTGCGTGTATGCGTTCCTTTAAAAATACAATGTTCTAAAAAGTGTGCAAGACCAGGATGTGTAGACGGCTCACTTCGACTACCTCCCTTAAAATAAAAAGCAAGATGTCCAACAGCACTGTTTGAACGCACATAGGCCAAACGGATCCCGTTGACCAGGGTAATAACTTCAGTAGGACTTTCTTTCATATTATGGATTTAGTCGGCTAATCTGCCACTCATCTACATTCAATTTAAAACATACACGTTCGTGCAAGCGCGAAGCCTTTCCCTGCCAAAACTCAAGATAAGTTGGACTTAAAGCCATGCCCCCCCAGTGTTTAGGCCGAGGAACTTCACCAGGAAATTCTAGGTCCAATTCCTCAAACCGCTGAGTAATCTCGCCCATTTCCTTCATGGGTTCCGACTGATGCGACGCCCAAGCCCCCAATTGACTTTCTCTGGGACGGGATGCAAAATAGGCATCACTTTTCGTTTCACTTATTTTATTCACTGTTCCTTCTATCCGAATCTGACGCTCAAGAGCAGGCCAGAAAAACAGTAAAGAAGCGTTTGGATTTTGTTGAAGGTCTTTCCCTTTGTGAGACAAATAGTTGGTATAGAAAACAAACTGTTGATCTAATATTTCTTTGAGATAAACTACACGAGAACTAGGTTTCATTGCTTCGTTCACTGTAGAAATAACCATAGCATTGACCTCTTTTTCTCCTGAACTCACCGCTAAATTGAACCACGTATCAAATGCCAAAAAGGGGTCAGTAAATTTAAAGGTTTCTTGATTCTTTGTAAAATCTGAATGATTGTCCCTCAGCTGATCCAATAAATTACTCATCGTCTTCTGTAAATTGATCCTCTAATTCACTTTCGTCATCAAATGTTACATCTAAACTCTTATCCACTAAATCTTGTTCATTAACATCGCTTCCTGATGCAGAAAAAACTACCCCTTTACTGCTTTTTGGTTCAATCAACTCTTCAATTTTATGTGCTTTTGCCGGACTTGCAACATCAGAATCTTTATAAGGAAAAATCTCTACAATGGGTGAAGCAATAATAGAAAGTACTTGATAATCAATCATTAGGGTTGCTAAACTTTCCTCCATTCGAAGGTAGGCATCTTTTACACTTGGTGCTGAAACTAAGAAGTTTTGAGCTACTTTCTTTTTTTTCTCGCCGTCTTCATCATCAATGCCATAAGTGATTTTACATTTAAACCAATTAGCAGAATCTTCATATTGAAAAATATCCTGAAGGTCTGTTCGAGTGATACCTGCAACCATAAATTCTCCTCGAATCATTGCACTAAGCTCTTCATAGATACGAGCCTCTGCATCGGTAAACGTCATGGCCGCTAACAAATAGGGCTCATTAACGCGTTTGAGGGATCCATTTTCTAACTGTTTTGTATACTTAACCTTAACTGTAAACCAACTGTTCATTTTTCAATGTTTTTTGTAGCCTACAAAAATACAGCACTTTTTTATCAAAAGTGGCCAGTGTTGAAAAGTAATTCTGTTAAAATATTAGGTTATTTCCCGAATCCAAAGGGCAATAAATCCTTCACGGTTTCGATGATCATGGTGCGCTGATCTTGATTTACTAAAATTACGCGAATCGGAGTAGATTGTCGATTCTCAGATTCTAACATTACCTGTCTGCACCCACCACAAGGGGAAAGCAAATGTTCTTCTGGCATGAGTTCTCCTTGTGCCACCACGGCAAGGGTATCAATGGTGATTCCCGGAAAATTTGCACCCACATAATTTAAGACTACCCGTTCGGCACACAATCCAGAAGGAAAAGCGATGTTTTCTTGATTGCTTCCACATAATATTTCACCGTTATCTAATCGAACAGAAGCCCCAACCCTAAAATGGCTATATGGCGCATAAGCCTTATCCATAGCCATAAAGGCCTCCTTAATCAGAATAACATCTTTAGGATAAAGCTCATTCCAATGTGTATACATCCGATAATTGAAGTGAAAGTTTTGCGTTGACATAAGTACCATTACGAGGTATGTAATTCAAAGTTACATTAAGCCAATCTGTGGGTTACAATTTGATCTACTTTTTGAATGAAATGATGAGGTTTAAACGTTCGCCAATCTAATTCATCAAGTTCTCCCCCTATTGCTACATAAGAGTCTATTTGAATTCGTTGTAATTCCTTAGACACATGTGAATGAATATTCACTGCAGCAATCCAACCGTCTTCTATGTCCTCATACCACTCCTCGTAATAACAGTCATCTGAGTAATGAAAATTCAAAACATTTTCAAAAATCAACACAAAACGATTAATCCCTTCCTCTATAAGCGGATTCAATACGTTTGATTTTAAAGTCATAATGTCATTTTCAATAGTATCATTCCACTCCCCAATGAATTCAAGTATGCACGAACCTGTTTCATAATCCACATAAAGTATTTTCATATATAATGTCGTTGATCCAAATTCATCCCATTGTGGGTGAATCACGAAATTATACACCCGATGATGGTACTCAAATTCACTATATTCCCTACCATAAAATGGAGAACGAACATCCTCTGAGGCAATGTATTCTCCCCTCCAACGAAAAAATGGCTCAATGAAATGCATAATGCAAAAGTAATTGCATTTTATGCAATCTAATCGTTCCTTCTTAAATGATTACTTTTGTTTTACCATGGGAAAAGATAAACTCGCTCGCTTCGCAGCCATTAAATCCTTCGAAAACGTTTTAGAATATCAACGCAATCAACCTTTTCCATTGAGTGGTAATTGGACCCGAGACTTTTTTAAAAATGACCAGCCACTAATTATAGAATTGGGTTGTGGTAAAGGCGAATATTCAGTTGGTTTGGCGAAAATGTACCCAAATAAGAATTTCATTGGATTAGATATTAAAGGAAACCGCATCTTCATTGGAGCCCGCCAAGCCTTAAAGGAAAAAATGACCAACGTGGGATTCTTGCGTACACGCATTGATTTTATTGAAGCTTTATTCGGACCGAATGAAGTTGATGAAATCTGGTTGACTTTCTCAGATCCTCAACCCCAAAAACCAAAAAAAAGGCTTAGTTCACCGATATTTATTAACCGATACCAAAAAATTTTAAAGCCAGGAGGCAGCATTCATATGAAAACAGATAACGATCTGCTTTTTCAATATACTTTGGAACAAATTGAAGAACATGGATATTCAATCATTGATTATAGGCCTGATTTATACCAATCGCTTGAAACAGAAACGAACCCTACCCTAAAACAAATTTTTAGCATTAAAACCCATTACGAACAGTTGTTTTATGGCAAAGGGCACATAATAAAGTATGTGAGTTTCAAAATCAATTAGTCCATGAAATCCATCCAAATTAGTAATGGTATTTATACCGGTTCCGAAAACCGTAATAGCCTTTACGATTTAGAGGTTCCATCAGACTGGAATAATCGCTTAATAGTTTTCGTCCATGGATTCATGGGGTTCAAAGATTGGGGGGCGTGGAATCTTGTTCAATCTTATTTTGTATCACATGGTTATGCTTTTGCAAAATTTAACCTCACACACAATGGCGGCACAATCACCGAAGGTATAGATTTCCCAGACCAAAAAGCCTTCGCCGAAAACACCTATTCCTATGAGGTTGCAGACGTTGCATATTTCCGTTCACACATTTCCAGCGTAATTCAAGCAGATTATACCTTTCTAATTGGTCATTCTCGAGGAGGTGGTAATGTAATTTTACATGCGAAGCGAGAACAAACGGATAAAATAGCTCTTTGGGCATCCATATCAGATATTGGTTCACGCTTTCCATTAGGAAGTGAACTTGAGCAATGGAAGAATACAGGAATTCGTACAATCCTTAACGGTCGGACCAAACAGCACTTAGCTCAACACTATAAAATATACCGAGATTTCATGGAAAACAAACATTCCTTATCCATAGAATTCGCTATAAAGTCCTTGCCCATTCCGATTTTCGTGGTTCATGGGGATAAGGATAAATCCGTTTCTATCACCGAAGGGGAGGCCCTTGCGTCATGGAGTAAAACCAAGCTCGAAGTAATTCCAAATGCAGATCATGTTTTCGGGGCAAGTCATCCATGGGAAAATACGACCATCCCAGAGCAACTTTTAGACGTATGTGAACGTACCTTGAACTTTTTTAATCAATAAATAGCTTTTTTCTTTTAAGAAAATCTACCTACATTTGTACGGGGTAAGTCTTTTACGACCAGCTCCCTCTGAATCCTCCAGGACGGGAACGTAGCAAAGGTATGAGGTTGTAGCGGTGCGATAAAAGTAGCTTGCCCTTCTTTTTTTATAGGCAATCTAACGCTGGGAAAAGATAACCTATTGATATTAACACGTTTTGACAGTCTCCCATCCAAATGTCTCATTATCCGAAAGTATCAAGATAATTTTTCACTAAATTTAAGGTATGAAATGGATAGCAATCATCAGTGTTTGTTTAATGGTCAGTTGTTCTAAAAACACTTCTTGTACTTCTGCAATTAAAGGGAAATTAAAAAATCTATCGGGACTTGACGGATGTGGATGGGTAATTGAAGCGAACGGTAAAACCTATGAACCCACTAATCTAGGTGAGTTTGATAGTAGTTTATTGGTTGAAAATCAACACATATTTTTTAGCTATTCTCCGTTTTCAGGAGGATCAATTTGCATGGTGGGTGAAACCATTCAATTAAATTGCGTTGAAAAGCGGTAACATTAATTTTATACCCCGATGAAACCAATTCTTTATGGTATTTTAATGATCGTTTCCTTCGCTTCGTGTCAAACTAAGGAATCCTCTGAGCCTTTAAAAATTACCGAAAAAACAACCGTAAATGAACCCATATCGTGGATTAATCCAACAGGAAAAACGATCACTTCGAGATTCAACCTGCCAGAAGGATATAGTTATTCTCCCGTACAAGAAAATTCATGGGGTTCTTTCTTGGGGAGCCTCCCCCTCAAACCAGATGGAAGTGAGGTTAAAACATTCAATGGAGAAATCAAACGAAATTATCAAACCTACCTAGCTGTCGTGGATCTTCCTATTGGAAAAAAAGACTTACATCAATGTGCGGATGCCATTATGCGACTTCGAGCGGATTACCTCTTTAGTCAAGCACGATTCGAAGAGATCTCTTTTCGTCAAGCAAGCGGCAAAAACATTGCATATACCACGTGGCTAGCAGGAAAAATACCCGAAAAAACAAATCTTTGGACGTACTTAGAAACCGTTTTTAATACCGCAAACACAACTTCATTGAATAAACAGTTAATAAGTAAACCCATTGAATCGCTCGCCGTTGGCGATGTGTTTATTACTGGACCTCCACCAGGACAGTCGTTTGGTCATGCC
Organism: Crocinitomicaceae bacterium; assembly: GCA_030830895.1. Taxonomy (GTDB): domain Bacteria; phylum Bacteroidota; class Bacteroidia; order Flavobacteriales_D; family Crocinitomicaceae; genus UBA952. The sequence continues at coordinate 98,344 of JAURMC010000008.1, forward strand.
ATCATTGTAGTAGATAAGTGTATCGATAAAACAGGAAAGGTTAAATTCATGTTAGCCCAAAGCTACATGCCTGCGCAAGAAATTCAAATACTAGATAACCCGGCCAATCCAGGTTGTCCATGGTATGACCTTGACTTCGGTCAGATCTTAAACACCCCTGAATGGGATTTCACAAGCTCGCAGTTAAAATCATTCGAATGAAAAAAATACTGGTTATTCTAAGTCTTGCTTCCATATTTATTTCTACTTCTTGTAAAAAAGGTGGTTGCATTGAACACGAAAAATGGGCATGTGAGTTGATTGATATTAACCCAAATTACTACGATCCGGTATGTGACTGCCAAGGGAATACCTATCAAAATGAAGCAGTAATTCAATGCATCGAAGTAAAAACAAAATACAAAAAAGGAAAATGCAAATAGTGCAATCCTCACGTTAGATTCCGTACCTTTGCGGTAATGAAGATTTCTGCTTCGATATACAGCGATTCACACAATGAGTTAGCACAAACGATAAAGTCATTGGATGAGCACCAAGTGGATCTTTTTCACGTAGACTGCAATGATGACCTTAGCGTATTTGATGATATTATTGCATTAAGAAAAATGAGTAATATCCCGGTAGATTTACACATCATCACGCCTACTCCATCCAAGTATTTCGAGCTTTTACTAGAAGTTCCTGTGGATTACGTTACCTTTCAATTGGAGCCCTTAAAAGAACCGTTAATTTGGCCAAGTGAATTAACAGCCTCCAAAGGTGTTGCAATTACCACACCTACGTCCATAGACAGATTTGATGAATATGCCAATTGTGATTTTATTTTGATAATGGCAACGGTTCCTGGTCAATCGGGAGGTGTTTTCGATAAAGAAAATTTTAAAAAAATTCGGACCTTTCGAAAGCGATATCCCAATAAATCTATACACGTGGATGGTGGCGTAAATGGAGAAGTTTCATTTATCCTAAGAAATATGGGGGTAAGTACAGCTGTTTCTGGTTCATACCTTTTCAAAGGGCCAAGCATAGGTCATGCCTTGATGAATTTAACAACCCGAAATCAAGCCTCTACTTTTCGCATCGAAGATTTTATGATGCCATTTGAGGAATGTCCTATTGTTCAATTAGAAACTTGTACCACTGAATCCATCCTTGAAGAGATTGAATTGGGCAATTTAGGATTTTGTTTAGTAACGGATCAAACAAGTGCCTTAGTGGGTATTGTTGCTAGTGCCGACATTCGAAAAGCGCTGTTAAATCAATTAAAACATAATCAAGCGATAACTCCACAATCGCTCCTCAATCAAACTCCATTAACCATCTCGGCTAAGCAGTCTGTAGTTGAATTATTGCAGTTATTAAAACGCACAACCTTTCCTGTAATGTATCTTCCTGTAGTCAATGAAAAACAACAAGCTGTGGGAATCATTAATTTTGTTAACCTGATTAAAGGTGAATTATGATAATAAAACTAAAATCAACAATTAATAGCCTCCAGGCCGAGCAGTTTGCCACTGCTCATAAAGCTATGCACATTTTCGATGGGTCACACACTTTAATTACTAGCTCTTCATTAAAAGAGGTTCCAACTGATTTGGTAGCTTATACCGAAGCGTCTTGGGTTTTCCCAAATGATATGCAATTGGCAAGTAGAGGGTATAAAGCAGATACTCGAACTATACAGTTCAATGGTACTGAAATTGGTGGTCAAACCAAGCATACTGTACTCATTGGTGGTCCGTGCTCAGTAGAATCGGAAGAACAAATCGAAAGTGCGGCACATTTACTAAAATCCCTCGGGTTAAATACCCTTCGTGGAGGCGCTTACAAACCAAGGACAAGCCCCTATTCGTTTCAAGGTATGGGATTAGATGGCTTAAAGCTGTTGGCTAAAATGCGTGAAAAACATGGGCTTACGGTAATTACTGAAGCGCGTGATGCTACGCACATTGATGAAATTATTGAACATACAGACATTATTCAAATTGGTGCTAAAGCCATGTATGATCAAGGGATCTTAAGAGCCTGTGCCAAAATAAATAAGCCGGTATTGATTAAACGCGGGTTCGGAACAACCTTACAAGAATTGGTTCAGGCCGCCGAGTTCGTATTGTCCGGTGGAAATCAAGACGTCATGGTTTGTGAACGCGGCATTAGAACATTTGAAACTGGAACGCGCTTTACCCTAGATTTATGCGGTGTGGCGTGGTTAAAACAACATACCAATCTTCCGGTAATTCTAGACCCTTCCCACGCTATGGGTTATGCTTACGGCGTGGCTCCCTTAGCAAAAGCATGTGTTGCGATGGGAATTGATGGACTACTGATTGAAACGCATCCAAACCCTAAGGTTGCAAAATCAGATGCCTCCCAACAATTGACCTATGAGGCATTTGAACAATTGTATCATGAACTAAAACCTGTAGCTGCGGCGGTTGGGTATCGAATCATATGATGTATTTAGAACAAAACATAAAAGGATTGTGCGCCAAGAACGGAATTCACTATAATGATTTCTTGGCTGATTTAGAGGTAGATGAAGTCAATGAATTAACCCTATACGACCTGGAGGCGATTGCTGATGAATATACCCTTGACCTCATGTCGCTTTTATTCAAACCCTTGTTTCATGCAGACCATATTGCAAAAAAAATCATGGACATCAAGCTATTGATCTTAGATGTGGATGGCGTAATGACCGATGGAGGTATGTACTGGACTGAATCAGGAGACCAAATTAAAAAGTTTAATACCAAAGACGGCCTAGGAATCCTTGGATTAACTAAGAAAGGATTTAAGGTTGGGATTATTTCCTCTGGATTTACAAAAATCATGGTGCAGAAACGTGCCGAACTATTAGGAATAAGTCATTGTTATGTTGGGCAAGAACCAAAATTAGACATCCTTAAAACATGGTGTACAGAACTCGGATTATCGTTACATCAAGTCGCTATGATTGGGGACGATATCAATGATCTTGAACTTATGAAAAACGTCGGGTTAGCGGTTTGTCCCTCAAATGCTGTTAATGAAGTAAAGTCCATTTGCTCCATTATTCTTTCCACGAAAGGAGGCGAAGGATGTATTAGAGAATTTATTGACGCATACATGCAAAAATTATAGCGCATGAAAACTATACGTATTGGGATAATTAAAGAAGGTAAAATCCCCCCTGATTTCAGAACCCCGCTTACTCCCGCTCAGTGTAAGGTGTTAAAAACGATGTATCCCTATATAGAAGTTGTAGTGCAGTCAAGCCCTATTCGTACTTTTTCGGATAAAGAATTCCAAGACCACGGTGTAGAAGTTGTAAATAACTTGATAGATTGCGACATCATTCTTGGAGTAAAGGAGGTATCTATTTCTGACTTAATTGAGAACAAAACTTTTATGTTCTTTTCTCACACTATTAAGAAACAACCTTATAATCGTGAATTACTAAGGTCTATATTAGATAAGAAGATTAGGCTTATTGATTACGAGGTGATAAAAGATAAACACCAAACTCGCTTAATTGGGTTTGGCCGCTATGCGGGAATCGTCGGATGCTACAATGGTTTTTTAACTTATGGATTAAAGCATGGTTTGTTTAATTTAAAACCTGCTCATAATTGCAGTAATCGAAAGGAAGTTGAACAAGAATTAAAAAAAGTGGTGCTTCCAACAGATTTTAAATGTTTAGTAACTGGTTTTGGTCGCGTTGGTCACGGTGCAAAAGAAATCATTGATTTATTACCAATCAAAGAGGTGAGTCCCGAAGAATTCCTAACGCAAACTTTCAAGGAACCTGTTTATTGTCAACTAGAAGCGGCAGATTATTACCGAAATACCGAGGGTGGATTTAATATTTCTAAATTTTATTCCGATCCAACTGATTACGTATCCATTTTATCTCAATATGCAGCGAATTCGGATATGTATATCCCATGCCATTATTGGGACAACAAAGCGCCTTTGTTACTTACTAAAATGGATTTTATACGTAATAATCGATTAAAAGTTGTAGCTGATATATCATGTGACATTGCTGGTCCGATCGCGTGTACGATTCGTCCATCAAAAATTGGGGACTCAATTTATGGCTGGAATCCGAATACAAATGAAGAATGCGATTACCGAATACCTGAAGCTGTTGCAGTTATGGCCGTTGACAATTTACCGTGTGAACTTCCGAAAGATGCATCGGAGGATTTTGGTAGTGAATTATTGAAGCATGTTTTTCCACGCTTGCTTGGGGATGATCCAGATCGAATTATTTACAGAGCATCAGAAACAACCTTTGAGGGTACGTTGAATGAGCCATTTTTATATTTAAGCGATTACCTCGAAGGAATATAACCTTTAATGAGTTTCATTAACTTGATTATCCTGTTCTTTAACAAGGAAAAACCAAAACAATCCCGCAATTAAAAACGCACCCGGTAGAATTAACATACCTATTCTTAAGTTACCCCCAAACTGATCGGATACTCTTCCTACCAATTCAGGAGACCACAAATCACCAAAAGCATGAATCATAAAAATACAAATAGCCATTGCTGATGCGCGCATGTTAGGTGCAACACTTTCCACTATAACCGTATTAATTGGCCCCGTAGATTGAAATAAGAAAATCAAAGAAATAGCAATACTAATCATGCTCAATAAGGTGTTTTCAGTAAGAAAAGCAATAAAGGAAAAAGGAACCGCACACAATACGGAAATTAACAACAATCTTGCATATCCCGAAGGTCTGATTTTCCTCCATTTGTTTGAAAAATAACCACCAATAAGCGTTCCTAGAATTCCCCCTAAAACCAAAGTAGGTCCAAGAAAAAGCGAGGCATCCTTAACATCTAGCCCATGAACACGATTTAAAAATGCTGGACCCCAAAAAGAAAATGCACCCATGGCAAAAGTGTAAAAAACATATCCTAGATTCGCAAAAAGATATTCTCGATTTGAAAATAACGACCACAAGCGTTTTACGGAGATTTTCTCTTTGGAAACTGGTCCCTCCTCACTTTGACCACGTAGCGGTTCACGAACAAAAAACAATAAAGCTGCTAATAAAAATCCAGGAACCCCAGTAATAAAGAATGCACTTCGCCAACCAAGATATGCAGCAATCACACCTCCTAATGCAAAACCAAGGGCAGCTCCTAATGGAACGGCCAGCGAAAAAATAGTAATTGCCTTATTGCGTTTTTTGGACTCAAAGGCATCGGAAATAACAGCTGGCCCAATTGCACCGAAACTCGCTTCCCCCAATCCAACCATTACCCGACAAAAAATCATGAATGAAAACCCTTGTGCTATTCCGGTTAAGCAAGTGCCTAAGCTCCAACCAATGACTCCAATAGCCATTAGTTTTTTACGTGACAAGCGGTCTCCTAAGTATCCAAAAATTGGGGAAGTTAAAAAGTATCCCAACATAAATGCTGTAGCCATTCTACCCATATCTCCATCATCTCGGATGTTCAAATCAGCTTTAATTGGTTCTAATACAGCAGAAAGGACATAACGGTCCAGAAAATTAAATAGATTAACTACTGTAAGCAGAATCAACATTCGGCTTGCCCCTGGCATTGTTTTTCCAGTACTTTTTGAAATATCAGTTGAATGCATTATTACAAACATAACTAAATAGATAGTACTACGCATAAATCAAAGAAAGTTCACCTACATTTCATAGAGAAATGAAGAAATGCCACACATTTAATATATTTTTGCTTTCATATGGAATTAAAATCAATGATAGAGGCAGCTTGGGACAATAGGGCCTTACTTAATGAAAAACCAACAAGAGACGCTGTAGAATCGATAATTAAATCCCTAGACATTGGTGAATTACGGGTTGCCCAACCAGAAACTGATGGTTCTTGGATAGTTAATGAATGGGTAAAAAAGGCCGTAGTGATGTATTTCCCAATTCGGAATATGGAAACTATGGATGTTGGACCTTTTGAATTTCATGATAAAATGGCTTTAAAACAAGATTATGCAAGTAAGGGAGTGCGAGTTGTTCCTGGGGCAAGTGCCCGCTATGGCGCATTTTTAGCCCCTGGTGTAATCATGATGCCTTCTTACGTTAATATTGGCGCTTACGTTGATTCTGGCACTATGGTAGATACTTGGGCAACCGTTGGGAGTTGTGCACAAATTGGAAAAAACGTTCACTTAAGTGGTGGTGTTGGTATTGGTGGTGTATTAGAACCACTTCAAGCATCCCCTGTCATTATTGAAGATGATGCCTTTATTGGTTCAAGGTGTATTGTAGTTGAAGGAGTTCGAGTGGGTAAAGCCGCAGTTCTAGGTGCAAATGTAGTTCTTACAAAAAGCACGAAAATTATTGATGTTACAGGGTCTAAACCCCAAGAAATACGTGGATATGTCCCTGAACGCAGTGTAGTGATTCCAGGTTCTTATACAAAATCATTTTCCGCTGGATCATTTCATGTGTCTTGTGCATTAATTATCGGTAAACGGTCAGCATCTACCGATCTAAAGACCTCTCTAAATGATGTGCTTCGTGAGCATAATATCGCCGTATAAAATTTGTACCTTTGCTATTTAGAAGCAACATGGATTTTAGACCTCTTACAACCATCACACCGATTGATGGCCGGTACCATTCAAAAACATCTGGTTTACGGCCTTATTTCTCAGAATTTGGATTAATTCGTTACAGGGTTTTAATAGAAGTTGAGTACTTTATTGCATTAATGCAAACTGGAATAATTCCAAATTTAGAAGGTGTTAGCGAAGAGACTTTGCGCAGTTGGTATCTCCAATTTTCTGAAGCAGATGCTGAACGCATTAAACAAATCGAACAAACTACCAATCACGATGTAAAAGCTGTTGAGTATTTCCTTAAGGAAAAATTCGAGGAACTTAATTGGAATTTTTGCTCAGAATTCATTCACTTCGGTTTAACCTCACAAGACATTAACAACACTGCCATCCCTATGTCGCTTAAAGAAGGGATTGCCGATCAAGTGTTTCCTGTGTATGATGAAGTGCTAGCTAAATTAAGGACCTTAGCCCATTCATGGAAAGATATTCCTTTACTTGCTAGAACACATGGACAACCTGCATCCCCTACCCGATTAGGCAAAGAAATACAAGTATTTGCAGAGCGTTTAGAAATTCAACTAAACGTTGCCAAACGAATCCCCTATGCTTCAAAATTTGGTGGTGCTACGGGAAATTTCAATGCCCATCATGTTGCATACCCTAATATCAACTGGGTAGACTTTGCTAATCACTTTTTAGGGACGCTCGGGCTAGCCAGGAGTCAAACAACCACACAAATTGAACACTATGATTCTATGGCGGCCTTATTTGACGCCTTCAAACGAATGAACACTATTCTAATTGATTTAAATCGAGACATCTGGACATACATTTCAATGGACTATTTCAAACAAAAACTTAAGGCCGGTGAAATTGGATCCAGTGCAATGCCTCACAAAGTGAATCCAATCGATTTTGAAAACGCTGAAGGTAATCTTGGTATTGCTATCGCTATTTTTGAACATTTTTCAGCAAAACTCCCCATATCACGTCTACAACGAGATCTTACAGATTCTACAGTGCTCCGAAACCTAGGAACTCCAATTGCACACACTTTAATTGCATTAAAAGCCACCTTGGTAGGACTAGACAAACTATTGCTGAATGAAGAAAAAATTTCTAACGACTTAGAAAACAATTGGATGGTTGTAGCTGAGGCTTTACAAACTATTCTAAGGCGAGAAAATTACCCAAAGCCATACGAGGCACTCAAGGAACTTACTAGAACTCATGAACGAGTAACAAAGCAAACCATCCATGATTTTATAGATACCTTAGACGTAAACAATGTAGTGAAGGACGAACTTAAAGCAATCAGCCCATGGAATTATTTAGGCGTTCAGCTTGTAGATTAATCATATTGTTTTGTTTACCTATAAACCTTGGGTTTACTCAAGCGCTACCAATAAATTGGGGTCCGTTGGAAACACAAATTGGTCAGTTATTGGATGTTTTACCCGTTCAATCCGGTGACTTCTATACTATTCGTTATACAGGGGGAGTGCTTGGGTCGTATCGAACTACTTTGCACAACCAGCTTTCATTTGTTGAACAAAATCGCATTAAGCCTATCACTGAAAACGGATTTGGAAACCTCGAGTCCGGGACCTATTTCGCAGGACAATTACACTTATTTATTAGTGACAAATCTAACGGCACGATGTCATTATTCCGAAAAACGTCAACCAATGAATCGGACCAATATTCTGAGGTAATTTGCAGTTATCAAGACAACAGAATAGGAGCCCAACCGAATTTTCAAGTTGCACAATCACAAAACAGGCAATTCTTAGTTGTATTTTATGACATTCCCGGTAAAAAAGAGAACCGCGATGTGTATGGATATGCCGTCTTTGATTCCACCTTTACAAAAATTCAACATGGAGAATACATGCTTCCTTTTGGCGGAAATATGAGCACAATCAATGAACATCATCTAACTAACCAAGGGGAATATCTACTCGTTGTAACTGAACATAAAGATCGTAACGATAGATTTTTTGGAAGAAATTGGGAAAACTATAAAGCCCTCCATGTTTATCGTATCGCAAATGATTCATTACAATCCTATCGCATTTCACTTGAAGATAAACGAATTGATGATATTTTAATTAGTAGCAATGAACAAAATCAGGTAGTAATGACCGGTCTTTACGGTCGTGGAAATCGCTCTGGACTTGAAGGTGTATTAACCATTACTTTAGATATAAACAAAGACAGTATTGTAGGGTACAATTATGCCACGTTTAATCAAGAAATTTTTAAGGAAACACTCTTAGAAAAACAAATGAATCGTATCAATCGACGGTTAGATACGCGGGGAGAAAGCCCTCAAATTTATTCATATAAACTCAGGCAAATTAAAACCCTTGAAAACGGCTCACAAATTGGATTTATGGAGCAGTATTTCGAACGAACTTATACGAATTATGATTCACGAACCGGAATAACCACGGTAGTAACCTATTATTATTACATGGATATTATTGGGTTTAAGTTAGATTTTCAAGGAAATTTTATTTGGGGAAAAAGGATACCTAAAAGTCAAATTTCAATGAATGATAATGGCCCGTATAGCTCCTTTGTAGCGTGTAATAATGAATCCTTTGCTTATGTAATTTTTAATGATAGTAAGCGAAATTATTCAGATGATGGCGTATTTGACGCATCACCAAATTCCTTGGATGGCTTAAGTTTAAGCAATCGAAAAAACGTTGTTGCCTTGGTAAGAATAGACTTAAAAACGGGAGCCGTAGAGCGAAATGTATTCTTTAGTAAAAAAGACCTTGCGGCCTTAGTGATTCCAAAACAAATGCAAATAGATTGGAAAAACAAGGAACTTTTAATGTATGCCATAAACCGTAACCGAGAAAAATTTGGAATTCTTTCGTTTAAATAGTATCCTAATCATTGCAAGTCTTCTTCTGTTTAGTTGTAAAACTGAAACGGATAAAAATGCTACGATGACTGAGTCCATTAATGTATCCGTTCAGGACCCACATTCATATTCAAATATCAATGAAATTCGCACGAAGCACTTGAGTTTGGATCTTGAAATTAATTTCGAGAATAAAACAATGTATGGCGTAGCTAGGCATCAAATGAGTGATTCCAAAGCAAATACTGCAATCTTCGATATCAACGGTCAAGTAATTCAAAAAATAACCATTGGAAAAAAAGGAGCAGAAAAAGAAGCGGACTTTGTAATTGGTAAAATAGATTCAGACTCTATTCTTGGACAGCCTTTGGTGGTAAGTATTCCACGTGGTACTAAATACATAAACATTTACTATCAAACAACTGATCGGTGTGACGCGCTTGAGTGGATTGAAGCAGAGAACACAGCCTCTGGCAAATATCCGTATTTATATTCTCAAGGCCAAGCAATTTTAACCCGTACATGGATACCTTTACAAGACTCCCCATCAAATCGTTTTACCTATGATGCAACGTTACATGTGCCAAAAGGATTGATGGCACTTATGAGTGCAGAAAATCCAAAATATAAATCCCCGAAAGGGATATATCATTTTGAGATGAATTTACCCATTCCATCCTACTTAATTGCAATTACCGTCGGAGATATTTCATACAAAGCTTTGGATAAACAATGTGGAGTATATGCAGAATCTCCAATGCTCAACCGTGCAGTAAAAGAATTTCAAGATTTACCCAGAATGATTGATGCCGCAGAAATGCTTTACGGGCCATATGCATGGGGAAGATATGATGTCATCGTACAGCATAAGTCCTTTCCATTTGGGGGAATGGAAAACCCCATGCTAACATTTATAAACCCCTCCATTGTTGCAGGGGATGGTAGTTTAGTTTCCGTAATTGCGCATGAACTGGCACATTCATGGTCAGGGAATTTAGTTACCAATGAATCATGGAATGATTTCTGGCTCAACGAGGGATTTACCGTATATATAGAGCATCGTATTATGGAAGAACTGTACGGAAAAGAACTGTCCAACACCTTATGTGAAATTGAACACTATGAATTAGTTCAAGAACTTAAATCAATTGCAAGTTCTTCACATCCTGAAGACTCAAGGTTGTATTTGTCGTTAAAAGGTAGAAACCCAGATGATGGAATGACCAGTGTGGCTTATGTTAAAGGTGCATATTTTCTAAAGACACTTGAAGCCACCGTGGGTAGAAAGAAAATGGATGGCTTTGTAAAGGACTATTTTCAATATTATAAATTTAAAACCATTAGAACCGAGATTTTTCACACGTTCTTGAATAAGAAATTACTCTATCCAAACAACATAGAATTCAATACAGACGAATGGTTTTATCTAGAAGGTTTACCTCTAAATTCTATTGCAATAAAATCTAAGCGACTAGAATTAATGCGAGATTATGCAGATCAAACCAATCGTGGAGATGATATTTTTGCCCAAGTAGAGCGGTACAGATGGGTAAAAATTAAGGGGAAAAATAAAAAACGTAAAGAATCCTATATGGAGCAATTAGATATAAAGAATTTCAATACGCAAGAATGGCAGACCTACATTAGAAATTTATCTCTTAGAATAGACACCACCCATCTTGATCAAATCGATCAATACGCACATTTTAGTGAGGCCAACGACGAGTTAAAATTTGAGTGGTTTTTACTTAATATTAAAAAAGAGAATCGTTCAATACGAAGTAAATTAAGAGTTTTTCTGATTGAAACAGGAAGAAGAAAGTATATATTACCCTTGTATCGAGCACTTTGTTTAAATTCCAAGGACAAAGTTTGGGCTAAACAAGTATTCAACGAAGCAAAAGGTGGGTACCACTCTGTTTCTAGAAATTCAATTTCCGCTGTTTTTGATTAATTACTTAATTCGCAAATTCACTCATAAAGCGAATTCGAACCAAACGCAATTCTTCCTCTGAATACAATCCATCAAACTCATGATATGCTTCAATAATATCATCAGATTCGGAATGGTGGAAATAGTCATAGATTTCTTCTTGTTCTGCTAAGTCTATCTTATTATCGATGTAATAACTCAGATTAACCCTTGTTCCTGAAGCTACAATTGATTCAATTTCCTCAAGGATTTCATTATAATTTTTTCCTTGCGAGCTCGCAATGTCTTCAAGGGAAAGTTTCCGATCAATATTTTGAATTAATTGTACTTTTAGGCCTGACTTATTTACTAAGGATTTCATAAAGAAATCTTGCGGGCGGTCAATTTCGTGTTCTTCAACATAGGCAGCAATCAAGGCAACAAACGGTTCTCCAAAGCGTTGGGCTTTACCGGTACCAACACCTTGTACATGCGTCAACTCTTCCATAGTAATTGGGTATTGCAGGCACATTTCTTTAAGCGAAGGCTCTTGAAAAACTACAAAAGGTGGTACTCCCAATTGCTTTGCCACTGACTTTCTTAAATCCATCAATTGCTCATACAACATCTCGTCAAATACTCCGCCTTTACCCACCTGAACAAATCCATCTTCATCCTCCGAATTAGAAAAATCATGCTCCTTAAGCAATGGGAAGGAAGTCGGATTATTGATGAATGCTACACCCTCTCCTGTAAGTTTTAAAATGCCAAAAGACTCCACATCTTTTACCAACAGGTTGCCAATTAAAGCTTGTCGAATTACTGAATTCCAAAAATATTCATCTCTATCTTTGCCTGAGCCAAAACCAGGGAATGTCTCGTGTTTGAACGATTTAATTTCCGAAGTAATCATACCAGCTAAATAGGCACAATAATGTCTTGCTTTAAACTGTTCCTCTAATTCTCGAACCGCCTTTAACAGTAATAATACGAAATCACTGCCTTCAGCTCGTTCCTTGGGATGCTTACAATTGTCGCACTGATCGTTGCATTGCTTCTCATCAAAATGCTCTCCGAAATAATGTAAAATATATTTCCGTCGGCAAACAGCCGTTTCGGTGTAGGATACAATTTCATTCAACAATTGGCGACCAATTTCCTGTTCCGTAATCGGCTTTCCTGCAAGGAACTTATCCAATTTTTCAATATCCTTGTACGAATAAAAAGCTAGACAAACGCCTGTTCCTCCGTCGCGACCTGCGCGACCCGTTTCTTGATAATAACTTTCCAAACTTTTGGGAATATCGTGGTGAATCACATAACGAACATCCGGTTTGTCAATACCCATTCCAAAGGCTATTGTTGCAACAATAACGCTAGCTTCTTCCATTAAGAATAAGTCCTGATGCCTACCACGCGTTTCAGCGTCTAATCCTGCATGATAAGGCAGAGCTTGAATCCCATTCACTTGAAGTAATTCTGCTATTTCTTCTACCTTTTTACGACTCAAACAATAAATTATTCCGCTTTCATTCGCATGTGACTTTACATACTTAATGATTTGCATCTCAACTTCACGTTTTGGTCTAATTTCATAATATAAATTATCCCTATTGAATGATGCCTTATAGACTGTAGCGTCTAGCATATTCAAGTTTTTCTGAATGTCTAATTGAACTTTAGGGGTTGCTGTTGCAGTTAAAGCAATAATTGGTACATTAGATATTTTCTCAAAGATTTCCCTTAATCTGCGATACTCTGGACGAAAATCGTGACCCCATTCAGATATACAATGCGCCTCATCAATGGCGAAAAAGGAAACATTTACACTAGAAAGAAAGTTAATATTTTCCAATTTTGTAAGTGACTCTGGCGCCACATACAACATTTTCGTAACACCAGAAACAATATCTTTTTTGACCTGAGCAATCTCATGTTTAGATAAAGAGGAATTCATGAAATGCGCAACACTACCATTGTCACTGACATAGCGAATGGCATCAACCTGATTCTTCATGAGTGCTATCAAAGGCGATACAATAATCGCAGTACCCTGCATCAGTAAAGCTGGTAATTGGTAGCACATCGATTTTCCTCCACCGGTTGGCATGATCACGAACGTGTTATTGCCTTCAAGAATATTTGTAATAATGGCTTTTTGTTCTCCTTTAAATGCTGAAAAACCAAAATAGTGTTGAAGCGCTTCTTGTAACTCCATTCGCTGTTCAGTATCTATTTGTGATGTAGGCAAAGTATGATTTATTTCTATCTTACAAAAGTGTTAAATTGACACTTTGTCAATGTTACTCAAAGTTAAGAACAAACAAGCAAAAAGCAAGTTGGTTTAAAAATTTTGGAAATATTTTTCTTAAACTTTACTAAAAATGCCTTAACCGTTATATGCTATTACATTTTTCACCTCGGGTAAATGCTGTTTAAGTAAGGTTTCAATGCCCCCTTTCAAGGTCGCTGTCGAGGATGGACATCCGGAACATGAACCTTTTAAAATTAAATTAACCACGCCATCTTTAAATCCAACATAATCGATCGCTCCACCATCGTTTTCTACAGCGGGACGGACATATTGATCCAATAAGGCTAGAATAGGCTCATCAATTTCACTAGGCTCCGCGATTTCTGGACGTTCGGTTGCCACTTTTTTTTCTGCAGCAACTGGCATTTGAATCAAAACTTCCTTTCCTTCTGCAATAAAATCACGAATAAATTCACGCAATTCCATGGTAATAAAATCCCATGGAACATTATCTGTCTTGGTTACTGTAACAAAATTTGCTGCAATAAATACCGCTTTTACAAACGGAAAATTAAACAATGCTTCGGCCAAGGGAGAAAATCCTACGGCATCTTGTCTTTTTATAAATTCAACAGAATCTCCAGTAGCCAATAGATACTTATTGGCTACAAATTTCATAGTTGTTGGATTTGGAGTCATTTCAGCATAAACGGAAACAGGAACATTCATATTTACTTTTTTTTTACAAAATTACGGACAATTGCCTAATTACCGGAGAGCATAAGCTGAAAATACGTACAAGGCATTCTCACCTGTGATTTTTCGAAGGTTGGATAGCCGAATTTATCGAGCATTGGATATACAACGGCCGTCGACAAATGTTTTTTATGCCAAATCGATGAATGCGCAACTTGATTTTGCAATACATGCCTTACCTGTTCCGCATCTATTCCTAAATCCACTCCAAGGGTTTGAGTCCAAATTTTATACCGCAATCCACCATATAAAATCCCGTGGGAGGTCTTCCCAAAGGGATTCGTCGATAAATCTTTATATTGCTGGCCTTTTCCTTGGTGGTTGATTACCTTTACCTGTAAGCCGCTTGATTCTCCAGTCCAAAGTCGCACTCCTAAATGCCCTGACCAAAGCAGTTCACGATAGCGATACATTAACATAGCTGTCCGAAAGCGGTCTTTTCCTTGTCCAGCGAAAAAATCATTTTCCAACACAAGAGAATGTCGCTTGAATTCGCCTCTAAACGCTCCTGATAACTGACTGGTGCCTGCATTATCCATGTAGAAGATGTAGGCATAACCCAACGAATTTTCACGCGAAAAATAATTATTCAAGACCCCAAACTCTATATCTCTTATCGAGGTGTTCTTTCCAGTAACAATTGAAGTTCCAATATAGGATTTAGATTCCAGGAAGTTCATGCGATCACCAAGGTCCTTAAGCCTAAAGGAAACATCACTCCCGAGCGTAAACAATAAAGAATGGTATTCCATTCCTGCATGAATTCCTAGTCCATAATAATGTTGGTGACTACCAATGCAGGCCGAAAGCCGCATACCTACAAAAACAGATTGTGAAAAACCAATAAAATTAATTGCAAATAACCAAAAAAAAACAATGCTTTTAAGGCACATTACTTTCCTTTAAGTTCCATTGCATATAACGTATTCATCATGAGCGATGCAATAGTCATAGGACCTACTCCTCCGGGTACGGGAGAAATCATGCTACATTTTTTCGCCACATTGGCGAAATCAACATCACCGGCTAAACGCCATCCTTTTGGTTTACTTGTATCGATTAAACGCGTTGTCCCCACATCTATAACCACGGCACCTTCTTTAACCATATCTTCTTTAATAAATCCTGGCTGTCCTACGGCAGCAATTAGAATATCAGCATTGCGACAAACTTCAGAAAGGTTTTCAGTTTTCGAGTGTGCAAGAGTAACCGTACAATTTCCTGGGTTCGTGTTTCTACCTAACATAATGGAAAGCGGCATTCCAACAATGTTACTTCTACCAATAATTACACAATTTTTTCCTTCTGTAACAATATTTTTACGTTTGATGAGTTCCAAAATACCTGCAGGTGTGGCTGGTAAAAAACCAGGTAAATTAACCACCATATTTCCTAAATTTCTTGGATGAAATCCATCTACATCCTTCATTGGATGTATTGCTTGCGTCACTTTCAATTCATCAATATGAGCTGGCAACGGAAGTTGAACAATAAATCCATCTATGCTTTTATCTTCGTTTAAGGATTGAACTTTTGCTAATAAAACTTCTTCAGGAACCGAGTCGTCATAGCGAATTAAAGTACTCTCGAAACCAATTTCCTCACACGCTTTAACTTTATTATTCACATAGGTCATAGAGGCCCCATCTATGCCTACCAATACGGCTGCTAGGTGAGGAATTTTTTTGTTTTCTGCCTTCCGTTTAAGAACTGCTTCTCGAAGTTCTTGCTTTACTTCTTGAGCAATTGCTTTACCATCAATGATTTCCATAGGACAAAGTTAACGATAAAAGTGCAGAACCTAAACAATAGCTTTTAAACCATGTTCTGTATCTTTGTAAAAAACAAATGCGAATGAAACAGATCCTATTTCAGCTTTTTTGGCTTCCACTTTTCAGTTTCGCCCAAGTAGCTTTCAATGGTTCAGAACTTGGAGTTGAACTTTACGCAGGGGCTTCAAACCTTGGAGGTTCCGTAGGTGGCGATTTAAAATATGCCGCAATCTTGAATGAAAATTGGGCCGTTGGCCCTTCCTTCCGCTTGCAACGAACTTGGTCAAATAATTTTGGTCAAAAAATAGGGTTTTCGGTGTATGGTGGCGGAATTTTTGCACACTACCGGATTAAAAACACCTTATTTCTCGGTGGAGAATACGAACTATTAAAAAGCCCTTACAATTTTATTTTTTTCAATTATTCCGACAAACAATGGGCTTCAACCCTATTTCTTGGTGGTGGATTTTCACGCGATTTTAATAACAAAATCCGTGTAAATGGTGGGATTTTTTATGATGTAATCAATGCCGAAAACAGTCCGTTCCGTTCCAGTTATTCGGTACGAATTAAAAATGAAATGGGCCAAGTAGTTCGAATATTACCCATGATTTATCGCATCACTTTTTTCTTTCCCCTAGGAGGTAGCAAGGAATGAAAATAGGCATCGTTCTCTATCCAACCTTTGGCGGAAGTGGTGTTGTTGCCACGGAACTAGGTAAAGCTTTGGCTGTAAAAGGGCATCAGATTCATTTTATTACTTATTCCCAACCCGTGCGACTCGGACGCTTTCAGGAAAATATCTTTTACCACGAAGTTGCGGTCTCAGATTACCCCTTGTTCGAGTTCCAACCATACGAAACCACCTTGGCATCAAAAATTTATGATGTTACTAAACATGAAGGTTTAGATATACTTCACGTGCACTATGCAATACCACATGCTTCGGCTGCGTTCATGGCGCAAAAAATCTTGGAAGCAGAAGGAATTTTTATTCCGTTTGTGACCACGCTTCATGGCACAGACATCACCTTAATTGGAAAAGACTCGTCATTCATTCCTGTGGTACAGTTTTGCATAAACGCATCAAATGCAGTGACGGCTGTATCAGAAAGCCTAAAAGCCGATACCCTAACACACTTCAACATTACAAAGCAAATTCAGGTGGTGCCAAATTTCATCACTACGGATGAATTTTTACCTGAATCGCAACCCGAACGTCGGAGTGCTTATGCCCTACCAAACGAACCCATCTTATGTCACATTTCGAACTTCCGTAAGGTAAAACGTGTAGAAGATGTGATTCGTGTTTTTGAAAAAATTAACCACGTTCACCCTTCAAAGTTAATAATGGTTGGAGACGGCCCAGATCGCTATGCAAGTGAACAGCTTTGTCGTACACTAGGTCTATGCAATCGAATTATATATCTTGGAAAACTGCGTGAAACACGCCAGGTTCTCGAATTAGCTGATGTGTTTATTTTACCCTCTGAAAGCGAAAGCTTTGGCCTTGCCGCTTTGGAAGCTATGGCCGTTGGTGTACCTGTTATTTCAAGTAATACTGGAGGTATTCCAGAGGTAAATATCCATGGTTACTCAGGCTTTCTTTCACCTGTTGGTGACATTGATGAAATGGCGGAGAACACCCTTACTTTATTGGAGCCTAATCAAAAACAACAATTTAAAAACCAAGCATTTCAGCAAGCAAAAACTTTTAGCATTGATCGTGTTGTAAAAAAATACGAAGAAATTTATCTTAACTTAGTTTCAAAGAAAAAGTCATGAACATAGGCGTTTTATTATCTGGCAATGGCGTATATGATGGGTCAGAAATTCAAGAAGCTGTACTCACTTTATTGGGCATTGATGAAATGGGGTGGAAAGCAATATGCATCTCAATTGATAAGCCTCAACATCACGTAATTAATCACCTAAACGGTGAGGTCATGGATGAATCGAGAAACATGCTCATTGAAGCGGCTCGTATCGCTAGAGGAAACATTACTCCTATTAATGAAATCAAAACTTCTGACCTTGACGCTTTGGTAATTCCAGGCGGATTTGGAAGCGCCAAGAATTTCACTAGTTGGGCCTTTGACGGGCCCGCAGGTAGTATATTACCTGAGGTGAAATTACTTTTGGTAAACCTCGTTAATGTGGGAAAACCCATTGTCGCACTCTGCGTTAGTCCAGTGGTAGTGGCCAAGGCATTCGAAGGTTCAACTATTCACCCTACCCTTAGTTTAGGAAGTACTTCAGAAGCTTCACCATATGATATTCACGGATTTAATGCGGGATTAGAACTAACTGGGGCCATATCAACAGAGCGGACCATACGTGAGGTTCTCGTAGATCCAGGGAACCGAATCATTTGCGCACCGTGTTACATGATGGAAGCACGAATCACAGAAATACATGCCAACATTAGGCAAGCATTGATGGCATTAAACGAATTACGTTGAGCATCAATCTAGAGAAATACAATGAATGGGCCTCTAACCGCAAAGCTTATAGCGAAGGGTTAACCGCCGTTCAGCTCTTTCCAAAATTGAAAATGGGTGACCGAGGTGCACTTGCCTCAGCAATAACATTAATTGAAAGTTCAAATCCTTCTCATCGTACGGAAGCCAATGCCTTAATTAACTTATGTCTCCCATACAGCGGAAACTCGTGGCGTATTGGTATAACTGGTGTTCCTGGTGTTGGAAAAAGTACCTTCATTGAAGCGATTGGGCAAGTATTAGTTAACCAAGGAAATCGAATTGCAGTGATGGCTATTGACCCCAGCTCCAGCATAAGCGGTGGAAGTATCCTTGGTGACAAAACCCGAATGGAATCTTTGTCTATGCGCGAAGAAGTATTCATCCGTCCAACAGCAACCGGAAAAACGCTTGGGGGAGTTGCACAACATACCCGTGAAACCATCATATTGTGTGAGGCGGCAGGATATAACATCATCTTTATAGAAACTGTTGGTGTTGGACAAAGTGAAACGGTGGTGCATTCCATGGTTGATTTCTTTTTATTGTTAATGCTCTCTGGCGCAGGTGACGAATTACAGGGAATTAAACGTGGAATCATGGAAATGGCTGATGGCATATTAATTACCAAGGCAGACCAAGGCAACGAACAAGCAGCAATTCATGCTAAACGTACCTATCAGAATGCGCTGCATCTGTTTACGGCCAAGGATAGTGGTTGGATTCCAAAGATAGAATGTATATCCAGTATCGAAAAAATCGCGCTGAATCATCCCTTAAATTGGTGGAAATCCTTTTTCAATGAATGCACAAGTTCGGGGTATTTGAATCATAAACGCAAAGCCCAGGATATACAATTTTTTGAAGAGAGCTTTCAACAGCAACTCAGTCTATTTATGGCGAATAACGAACAGATTAATAATGGATACAAGGACTTACAAAGTCAAGTATTCAATGGAAATTGTTCACCATATGAGGCAGCAGATAAATTATTAAAATTATTTACCTCAGCACATGAAAACCTTTAAAATCAAAGGTGATTATATTGAACTTATTGCATTGTTGAAAGCAATCGGGATTGCAGAAACTGGCGGACACGCAAAGCACTTAGTGGAAGAAGGTGAGGTTACACGGAACGGGGAAATCGAAACGAGAAAACGTGCCAAACTCATACCAGGTGATGTAATCCGAGTATTAGAGCAGGAAATAATTGTAGCATGAGAACAGTGTTTATGATGTCATGGCTAGGGTTCATTTCTTTAAATAGCAGTTTTATTTTGGGACAGTCAAAAACTACTAACATGCCATCGTGCATATACATCCCAAACAACATCAGCATTCGATGTGACGACTACAACAAGGATTATACCTTGGAAATACGTAGCGATAGCGAATGTCACATTCAAAAAATGGAAGTATTATCGAGGTGGGGAAACATCTTGTTTTCGAAGGAGGCTCCACCGTGGGTATGGTATGGTGGGAAAGAAGCCGCAGGAACATACAATGTGGTGGTTAGTTTTTTAAAAGAACATGGAGAAATAAAAACAATCACTCAAGCGGTCTATTTAATTAAGTAATGTTGGGTGTAGATTTTGAATCATTTTTCAACATATTTCAGGTCAAACATTAGTTCATGCAATGAACTATTACATTATTATATTTATATCTTGTTTGAAAAAGGGTAAGGCTACCCTTGAAAGAATTCATTTACTTATGTAAATCCTCCTCCCGAAAGTAAATTACTTTCGTAAAATTCTCAATGATTGGTTGTCCATGTAATAATTCGCGAGAATCAGTTCCTCTGAATTTCCTTGGCAATCAAGGACTAAATACTCCCATAATACCCGTATCTTATTTGTGGAGGGGGAGAGTTCAACTTGCAATGTTCTAGCCTGAAATGCATGCATGTTTCCCCCGCGGGGATGTTCTGCGTCAATCATCGCATCCAAATCACGAAATTCTGAAGCATTTATGGTAAGCGAGTCCATTGCTAAAACAAGGCCTTGAACGTCGTAACAAACAAGCTTCATTTTAAATTCAGAACAATTAGCATTTGGGGGAGAAACAGCAACAAAACTCTCAAATTGCGCCACATAGGGCCTTTTAGTAAGTGAGTCCTTAAATGAGGAAATAATAACATCTTGATAAAGATCTAACCTATTAGCATCGTATAATTCCATACGAAAATATACGTTTCCTGCATGCTTAGGCAATCCACATGTTTCATCACAATCAAAATCCCATTCACCTATGGTTTTACCGTATTCCGAGACCCAATTTGTGCCGCCATTTTCTTTATAATGACTGTCCCAAAATTCAGGGAATTCCCAATCAGAATTTTCTGCACCAGAATTCAAAAGGAGGTTTTTGTTGATTTGAATTCCCTGCCCCGCAACATTAATCAATGAAACCAACACAATAAAGCAGCTAACGAACCAATTCATACGCATTAGATTTAATTAAAAATAATCATTTTTTAAATTGCTATCGGAATTATTTGGCTTACAACCCTAAAAACTCCTTTACTAACAACAATAATAATAGGTATAATGATTGTATTATCGAAAACAATTGGAAAAACCTTACTACATCATTTTACGAATCAACTAATTCATTTACATCATCAACAGAAATAATAATTGGATCAGATATACTTGAGATAATCAAAACTAAATTTATTGAACTTTTGGCCATTAACTTTACGTTACCCCATCCCTGTAGATGATAATAACCGTAAAATCCTAAAAGACCACCGATGCCAAATTTTCTTCTCAGGTCAGAAAAATCAACTTTTTCTAGCCGCTCAATTTCTGTAATTCTAACTTCTCCAAGTATTCGTTTCAATACAATTGAATTGGAATCTTTTACAACGCGAAAGGGAATTAAAAGAATGGATGAAAAAACAGCTATTGAAAATACAATAGACAAACTGATAGATAATGCAGTATCAATATAAAATGAAATCACGGTGAGAACCACAAACGCTAAGGGAAGAATCCAAACCTGCTTTCTATCGTAACTAGATGGTATAATTTTAATACGCTTATCGAGGCGCATTTGAAAAAAGCTATTTAATGTAAAGGTGGGATAATTAACGTCGTATTTGCAACTACTTTCCTAATCCCTACCTACATATTCCATGTATTCCATTTTGGAAGAATCAAAAGTAAACTTAGCCGCAAGGCTTGAGGCATTGTCGTAATCCAATAAATGATCAGAAAGAAACTTAGCCACCTCTAATAGGTTGGCATCGAAGGTGAATAAGTCCATTATTTTAACCGCATCCCCTGCATACAAACACTTATTTTTCAACGATATCTTGAGTGCCCCAACCCGATCGTCTTCAAAGGAATATCCATTCAACTCCGTCTTCAAAGTTTCTACATTCGAAAGGGTTTTAGAACATACCATTCGTCCATTGGAAGTTCCTCCAAGGCTGTTCGTAGGATTTGTCGAAGTTCCGTTACTTACATTGGTGTTACCATTCACCGTTGTAGTTGTATTCGTAGTGGTAGTTGTTGTAGTAGTTATCGTGGTATTCGAAGAATTCTGAGTTTCTGTTCCGCCATTCAGCGTTACATTGGTTGATGCACCGGGTACCGTTGCATTTACGGAAGGATTAACTCCATTCCCACTTACATTCACATTGACGTTTGCACCCGGACGTGTATTGCTAGTGTTTTGTTGGGTTCCATTTCCTGTAACATTCACATTCATATTGACATTCTGCTCGCTAGGATCTACCACTTCACCATTCATGTTCATATTTACATTCATGTTGATATTCTCTCCATTAACAGGATCGGAAATGGAAATATTTATACTACCATTCCCATTATTCGGAGGGGTAACTGGGGTGTCGGTATTTGGAGTGGTTGGCGTTGGCGTAGTTTCGTTAAATTGAATTCCAACACTCCCATTTCCATTTCCATTCGTAGTATTTCCACCAACTGTTGAAGTTTCCGTAGATACACTTTGTATAGTCGTTGTAGTGGTCGTAGATACTGCATCCGTAAATACGGCATTGTTATCCGGCCGAAAAGTAACCGTTCCCTCTGTCGCCGTGCCAGATGCAGGAACCATGCTCACCAATTGAAGCTTTCCAACTCCTTTTTTAAAAGTCACTCGAGTAGTTACGTCTTGAGGCGTCTCTAAAAAGAAATTTTTATCAATGTCTTTGGTTTTGCCATCTTCAAAAATTAGTTTAACAGAATATCCCCCATTTTTAATACCACTCACCACTACATTAGTTTGCGCAACTGAATTTTGCTTGATGCCATTCATTATCAAATAAAACTTTTGTCCGCCATTATTAAATACGATTAAATTACTTTGTGAAAAAATGGAAAATGACAGAAAAAAAACTCCAAAAAATATACTTGCCTTCATAGCTTAATAATTTTTAATATATAATTCAACTATAAAAATAAGTCTTTATTAATTGTAATAAAATTATTTAACATAATCCAACCGACGAATTTGAAATTCAATCTAGTAAATTCAGCACAGTTTAGATGTAGAAAATCACTTCATTACATCAAGATTCCTAATTTCGCAGTATGCACTTTGTAATTGTTGATGTTGAAACTACCGGTGGAAGCCCTAAGCAATCAAAGATTACTGAAATTGCTATGTACAAATACGATGGGAAAGAAATTATTGATGAATTTATCACATTAATAAACCCAGAGCAGTCAATACCCGAATTTATCGTCCGTTTGACAGGAATTACAAATCACATGGTTTCAGAAGCTCCGAAGTTTTTTGAACTTGCTAAAGACATTCTGACGTTTCTTGATGGATGCGTATTCGTTGCTCATAATGTTGGTTTTGATTATAGCATGTTGCGGCATGAGTTTCGAAGCCTTGGATACGACTTCAGATTTCCACATCTTTGTACCGTTCGAGCCTCTAGAATAATAATCCCTGGGTATGATTCATACAGTTTAGGCAAGCTTTCTGCTTCGCTCGGAATTCAACTTGATGGAAGACATCGGGCCGGCGGAGATGCCTTGGCCACAGCAAAACTTTTTAACCTTATATATCACAAGGATCATAATAAATTAGCATCCTTTATTCAACATGAAATTAATCCGCAAAAAGTAAATCCCAAATTAAGTATTGATGCAGTGGATGATCTACCAACAAAAGCTGGAGTTTATCGCTTTTATGATGAATTTAATCACCTCATTTATATTGGAAAAAGTAAAAATATAAAAAAGCGCGTGGAACAGCACTTGCGCAATAATTCAACGCGTAAAGGAGAAATCATGTTGCAAGAAATTGCTCGTATTGAACACGAAGTGACAGGTTCAGAATTAATTGCCATGTTGTTTGAAAGTGAACTTATTAAAAAATATAAACCAAAATTCAATCGACAGTTAAGGAAATCTATTTTCACATTCGGCCTTTATGATGAAGTTGATAATCAAGGTTATTTAACCTTAAAAGTTGGCCTAACCAGCAAATCGACCGCTTCCCCAATAACCTATTTCAATTCACGAAAAGAAGCTAATGAATTTATAAAAAATCGAGGAGACCAATTTGGTTTATGTCAAAAGATAAATGGGGTTTATCCATCTAAAGATGCGTGTTTTCATTTCTCTATTAAACAATGTGCTGGGGCTTGTATAGGTGTTGAACCGAAAGAGGATTATAATGAACGGGTAAATCAAATGATTCAGGCCATGAGTTATGAAGAGGACAGTTTTTATATCATTGACAAAGGCAGATCAAAGATTGAACGTAGCATTATTTGGATTGAACGGGGAACCTATCGGGGACATGGCTATGCACCTTACCATTTCAACAGCACTTCTCCAGAATATTGGAAGCGCTTTGTAGAACTAAAAGATGAAAACCGAGACATACGCTCCATCATTAATTTGTATCTTCGGAAAGGAGTTGGATTTAAACTTGTACAGTTGTGAATGGTAAATTAACATTTTTAGGTACCGGGACTTCACAAGGTATTCCCTTGCCAGCATGTTCATGTTATGTTTGTCAATCAACCCTACCAAAAGATAATCGATTACGAAGCAGCGTGTTAATTAATGTTGGACAACAAACGATTTGCATAGATACTGGGCCTGACTTCAGATATCAAATGTTGAGGGAAAAAGTTAAAAATTTAAGCGCCATTTTGTTTACCCACGAGCATCGAGATCATGTAGGCGGATTGGATGATGTTAGAGCTTTTAACTATATTAATAATAAAGCCATGCCGCTTTATGCACCTGAAGAAGTCATTCAAGCACTTAAAGAAAGTTACGCCTATATCTTCAGTAGTAGTTATCCTGGCATACCTAAGGTAAGCTTATGCGAGATTAATGAATCCCCTTTTATAATTGAAGGTATTCGCATTACCCCTGTCCCTGTTTGGCATCACAAACTTCGAGTCTTTGGATATCGTATTGGGGATTTAGCATACATTACTGACGCTAAAACCGTACCTGAATCATCACGGAAACTTATTCGCAATGTTCCAATACTTATTATTAATTGCTTGCATGAATCTCCACACATTTCACATTTTAATTTGCAAGAAGCACTTGCATTTATCGATGACATTCGTCCAAAGCAGACCTACTTAACGCACATCTCTCATTTATTTGGTACGCATGTGGAGATACAATCTAAATTACCTAATTCGGTGGACGTTGCATACGATGGATTAAGCATAATTTTCAATCCCTAGGTATAAGATAATTGCTAGATTTGTTCAGTATGAATGAATTGAATATTGACGTTCGAAAGATAATTGGAGATAAAAATCCAAGTTTATTAAATAAATTGCCCCGATTCATAATCTCTTACTTAGAGCGCATCATACATCAAAAAGAAATCAACACATTTTTAGCTGATAACGGTCATCTCAAAAATCATGAATTCTGCGAAGCCGTCATTTCATACTTAGGCATACATATTGAACTTCATGGCATTGAACGAATTCCCAAGACTGGGCCGGTTATTATCGCCTTAAACCATCCCCTTGGGGGCGTAGATGGGGTAGCGTTTATTGTAGCAATGAAGAATCATCGTCCTGATTTGGTATTCCTAGTCAATGATATATTATTAAATATTACACCATTAAAAGATATGTTCGTAGGAATAAACAAACATGGTAAAAATAGAGCCGATACGCGAAAAATGATTGAGTCCATGTTTAACTCTGATAATGCGGTTTGTATATTTCCTGCTGGTCTTGTTAGTAGAAAACAACATGGTGTGATTAAGGATCTTGAATGGAAACGCACCTTTGTATCTTATGCCAGAACAACGGGACACCCAATAATACCAATACATATTGGGGGTAAATTATCTCGGTTTTTTTACGGATTACATCAATTTAGAACCTGGGTTGGCATTAAAAGTAGCCTTGAAATGTTATTCCTAGCCGACGAATTATTTAAACAACGAGATAAAAAAATCGTTTTTACTGTTGGTGATTCCATTTTTCTATCGAACGATCAAATAAACAATGATGAACACCGTATCTCTCAAGAAATAAAAGAACAACTTTATAACATACCCACCCAATATGGAGCCAATCATAGAAGCAATTCCTAAAGCCATCCTTAAAGAAGAACTCACTCGAAATGGATTAATTCGAACAACCCGAAAGGGTGATAATGAAATTTATATTATAAATAATACGAATGCTCCTCACGTGGTTCAAGAAATTGGACGTCTAAGGGAAATTACCTTCAGAGCCTCTGGCGGAGGAACCGGCCGCGCATTAGATCTTGATGAATATGATCTCGGTGAATATGCATACGAGCAGCTAATAGTATGGTCTCCCGAAGATGAAGAAATAATCGGGGGATATCGATTCGCATTTTGCAACCGTTCAATCGATAATTCAGGCAGTATTCATTTGTCGACAACACATTATTTTGAATTCTCGACAGTTTTTATTAGTCAATACCTCCCCTTTACTATTGAACTTGGTAGAAGTTGGGTGCAACCGAATTTTCAACCTACCGTAAATCCAAGAAAAGGCTTGTTCGCACTAGATAACATTTGGGATGGCCTTGGAGTATTAGTACGTGAACACCCTGAAATCAAATACTTTTTCGGAAAAGTTACTATGTATCCAAATTACGATACGGCCAGCAGGGATTTTTTATTACACTTCATGCACACTTATTTTCCGGACCGTGAAGGACTTATGAAACCATTTCACCCCTTAGTGCAAAACTATGACAGCAGTTATGCCGACAATCAATTAAAGGGTTTAAATTTCAAAGACGGATTCAAGGTATTAAACTCTCATATTCGTGAAAAAGGAGAATTTATTCCGCCATTAGTTAATATATACATGAATCTTTCCCCCACTATGAAAACATTTGGAACAGCCGTAAATCCAGAGTTTGGTGGTGTGGAGGAAACAGGTATTTTGGTAACAATCGACGACATTTTCCCTGAAAAAAAGGAACGACACATGGTTTATTGAGTTTAGGTCATGTCAACCAAGGATATGCGCGTAAAAGGGAATCTAAGTCCTTAACACCAGATTTACGAATGATTCGCTGTTTTAAACGACCTATCGTTACATCCACATGAGCAACATTCAAGATTCGTGAAATTCGTGCGGAAGGAACGCCATAGTAGTACTTCAGTTTCAGCATTAAGGCATCGCGTTTGCTCAAATGAAGTAAGATATCGGACATGGCATGAAAATAATCAGGCTCCCCTTTAGGTTGATCCGTATTATTTGATTCGTCTGAGTAATTTGCACGAGCAATGCTTGTTTTTTCCTCAGAAATTAAAGTTACTTTACGCTTTTTGTGCTTTTTGCGAAGCATCGAAATGCTAAAATTAGATACTACCGCTTTTAACCATGAACGCGTATTAAATAAATCTATGTCTGTTGAATATTTGGTCGATAAAATCTGATAGAAGTGAATGCAAAATTCTTGATACACATCAAATACTTCTTCTCCTTCGAATTTCAATCGAATTTGTTGTAAGAAAAACCCTTGATATCGATTCAAGATTTCGGTGAAAATTACGTCGATATGCTTTTTATCTACCATCTATTGTCGCTTCGGAAGCCTGAGTTAATCCGCATAAATACTCTATGGATGAACCTTTAGCAACCCCTTCCTTAAGTTGGGTTACAAACCAAGAATGATTCGGTTCAATGCCTCTAAAAAATAGTTCAGGTTTTCGTAACAAATAAGTAGGAACGTTACTCGACTTAAGTTGTAATATCAGCTGTGCCAACTCCTTTCGACTATCCAGTGCAGCCATCCCTACAGGATAAATAAAAAATACCGCAACCAAGGTATTCGTGTATTTGTACTGGGATATTGCAGCGGCCACAATCCATTCGCTCGGGTCGCCAATTAGTATAAATTTTTGATTGTGATTGATAGAACCTTGGATTGCTTTTTCTAAATGTTCAGGAGTATAACTTTCACAGGGAATACAGGATGTTTTTTTTGAATCATATAAAAATCCACCTATTCCTTCAGTTAAAACACCGGGTTCATAAACTAACGAATTAAGTTCCAAATAATCATTGGTTGAAACCAAGGACCGCGCATGATTGCCGACTAAAATCACCTGATCAGCACTTGATAAAAAATCCATGTTCTTTTTTCATTAAAATTACAATTTTAATGTTAATTTGCCGTTCACAACTACCGATGAAATTATACTTCTTCCTTTTATGGTTAATGGTTAATGTAGTAACCATTCCAGTGCATGCACAACTCGGAGGGAACTATGTGTATGGTTTTTTGAATTTGCCCACGGGAGCACGAGCGGCTGGTCTTGGAGGATATGCTTCACCAACCGCAGATAAAACATTAGATTTTGCTATTTTCAACCCCTCATTAGCCAATGAATCCATGCTCGGGAACTACTCATTTCAGCAGGCTATACTGCCCTCAGGCATCACTTTCGGTACGATCTCTACGGCCTTGTTAGTAAAAAAAGGAGTATTAGTCCCCTACATTCGTCATGTGAGTTATGGATCATTTCAAGGCTATGACGCTACCGGAAATGCTACAAATACGTTCAGCGCTTTTGATTTTCAAACTGGCGCAAGCTATTCATATCCGATAAATCCTGTGTTTACGCTGGGAGTGAATGCCGGCATCATTGGGTCATATTTAGAAACTTATTCGTCTTATGGCCTATCAGGTGGTTTTGCCGTACAATATCACCATACAAGTGAGTTAATTCATGCTACACTGCTTGCAAGAAATGTTGGGGTTCAGCTAAAAGGATATACGGGAATTGACGATGCATTAAATTCGCTTCCGTTAGAAATCCAGAGCAGTATAAGCATTAAATTAAAACACGCCCCACTACGATTTACTTTCATCGGACATCACTTGAATCAATGGAAAATCGGTTACTACGACCCAACTATTTTACCAAAAATCGATGGCCTTACCGGAGATACTATACAACCACCAAGTGTAGGTTTTGTTGAGCAACTAGGTAGGCATTTGGTTATGCAAGCGGA
Source organism: Crocinitomicaceae bacterium (assembly GCA_030830895.1). Classification (GTDB taxonomy): domain Bacteria; phylum Bacteroidota; class Bacteroidia; order Flavobacteriales_D; family Crocinitomicaceae; genus UBA952. The sequence continues at coordinate 127,431 of JAURMC010000008.1, forward strand.
ATTAGTAACCAATGGTGTATTTCAACTGCGCATTGGGTTTGACTACCATCGAAGACAAGAGTTGAAATTGGAACAAGCACCGGGTATTTCGGGATTATCATTTGGTGTAGGACTCAATTTCCGAAAATTCAGATTGGACTACGGATTTATGGTTTATTCAAAGGCTGGAATGAATAATTCAATCGGGTTAAGTACCAAATTAAGTGATTGGAAAAAGCATTAAATGGCAATGGATCTTAATATTTGATCTTCTGAAAATTCAGCTAGAACCTTTCGAGCTCCTTCAATAGAAATTGACACTTGATTGGACATTACATCGAGGTTCTCGTTCGTACTCAATTCAAACGTTAAATCTTCTTTTGCTTCCAACCCTTTTAATAAAAATAATGAGGATCCAATCATTGCAAGAGATTTCGGAGGCGTATCTAATAACCCTACAGAATCCACTTGTTTTACCTTTACCTTGGACATGATCAATCCAATGCGGTGATGAAACGCTAATTGTTCCTTCGTGGGCAATGAAGACAACGCCGGAATTAATTGGTTTAATTCGAACACATCATTTGTATTTAAAGCGACCCGGACAGCATTCCCAGATTTGCCCAAGCGAAACAACCAAAATCGAAGAACAACCACCAAACTAATAGTAACTGCTATCCCAACGAATTTTGCAATCTCAACAAAATCAAACCAAATTAAAAACGGAATTGAAATTAAGGAGATAAAAAAGAAAATAAGCCAAGGAATAAATCTAAATGACTTTTGATTCATTTAACTTTTAGAATCTTCTGCGATCCATTTATCGTTAAACATTTCTCCCCTAATGATTACCGTTTTAGTGCGCGCGTACTCTTCTGCGGCCATCATCATTTGTTCTCTGGTGTCTCTACGTATTAGTATTGAACTTGAACCTGGCACTTTCAGTTCGATGTAAAAGCCATTCTTTAAACGTGCCGGTCGTGTTGGTGGTCTACCCATGTCGAAAATTGAATTTTTATACAAATTAAACATTTTTTATCGAATTTGGTTTGCTTTTATGAAATTTTAGGAAAGGCCTTGCCGAATAAAATCCTATGTACTGTCCAAACATTGCTGTACTTTTGCACATGATTTCATTCGAAAAGCTCGGTTATTTTCTTCCTCAAGGGTTTCTTTTTTCAGACGTGAGTTTACAAATCAATCGTGGCGACAAAATTGGATTGGTGGGTAAGAATGGTGCTGGAAAATCCACTATGCTGCGTCTAATAACAGGACAAATTCAACCCTCTGAAGGAAAAGTTCACTTACCCAAAGATCTAAAATTAGGCTTTTTATCACAGGATATTAAAATTAGTACTTCACAAACCGTGTTTAATTACTTGGTTACCTCGAACACTTTGCTTACCGAATTAGGTAAAAAAATTGAATACATTAACGAATCACTAACCAGTCGTACAGACTACGAATCTGAATCATACCTGACCTTACTAGATGAACTTTCTGATTGCAACCAAGCCTTTCAAATCCATGATGGCTATAATTGGGAAGAAAAAATAATGGCCGTACTTGAAGGATTAGGTTTTAATAAAGAAGAGGTTCATCGCCCGTTAGATACATTTTCTGGGGGGTGGAAAATGCGGGCGGAATTAGCCCGTATTTTAGTGAATGAGCCAGATGCCTTGTTATTAGATGAGCCAACTAACCACCTCGATATATTAAGTATTGCTTGGTTAGAGCAATACCTGCAACGTTTTAATGGTGCGGTGATCTTAATTTCACACGACCGTTTATTTCTGGATAACGTAACCAAGCGAACGCTGGATATAAGCATGGGTAAAGTAGTTGATTATGCCTTTGGATTTTCAAAATATAAAGAACGTAGAGAAGAAGAAACAGAACGTTTAGAGCAAGCCAAAAAGCAGCAAGATAAAGACATCAAGCAAACTGAAATGCTGATTGAAAAATTCCGAGCTAAACAATCTAAAGCAGCCTTTGCACAATCCTTAATCAAAAAACTAGACCGAACCGAGCGTATTGAAATTGAACGCGATAATTACGGCGGCATGCGCGTGCGTTTCCCGCTGAGTGTGCAGCCTGGTAAATGGGTACTTAATATGGAAGGCGTGGCAAAATCCTACGAAACAACGCTTTTCCATTCTGTTTCAATTTCCGTTGGACGTGGAGAAAAAATTGCGTTATTAGGACCTAATGGTGTGGGTAAATCAACGCTGCTCAAAATCATGATGAATCAAATCAGTTATGACGGCTCGGTTGAGTATGGTCATAACGTCGGTATTGGATATTTCGCTCAGGACCAAGCAGAACAATTGGACCCTAACCTAACAATTTTCGAAACCGTAGATCAGGTAGCTAAAGGAGAAATTCGTCAACAAATCCGAAGCTTACTAGGAACCTTCCTGTTCAGTGGCGAGGACACGCAGAAGAAAGTCGGTGTGCTCTCCGGTGGGGAACGCACGAGGCTGGCCTTGTGTCAGATGTTGTTAAGTCCTTCAAACTTTTTAATCTTGGATGAGCCAACCAATCACTTGGATATCCCATCAAAAGAAATTTTAAAGAATGCTTTATTGAATTACGAGGGTACCTTTCTAATAGTATCTCACGACCGTGAGTTTTTAGCTGGACTAACCAACCGTATTTGGGATATTGAAGAGCAGCAACTAAAGATACATCACTTTGAACTGGACGAATATTTAAAATACAAAGCCCCAAAAGACTTAAAAACCGTTGAAAAAAAGGATTTGGAAGTTGAAAAGAAAGTAGTTCAAGAAAAACCAGAACGCATTGACCGCGAACAGCAAAAGAAACTACAAAAAGTAGAACGGAACATTGAAGAAACGGAAGGCAAGATTGCAACATTAGAAAGTCAACTAGCCGACATAAATTACAACGACCCGGCCTACCACACTTTGTTAAATGAATACAACACGCTCAAAGCAAATCTTGATGGATTAATGGAAGCGTGGGAAAAATTGGCGGGATAGATTAAAGCTCATCACGAGCTCAGAGACCGCTTATTGGATAGGCTTTGAATTCCCAATAATCGAAAAAATGAAGTCTTGGTGAGCACCCTTCGATACGTCCTTCGGACTACTCAGGGTGTAGTAAAAAACAGAGGGAATTGTTACTCTTAATTCAGGAGGAATTCACCGCTGTATTACCCATATCGCCTGGCTTTTCGTCGCTTATCGCGACGCATACGACGAATGTCCTTCTTCATAGCTTTACGCATAGGTTTTGACTGATTTTTCAGGTGCGTTTTATAGGATTTTTCTACCATTCGTTTTCTTCGCTTTTCTTCTTTATTGTGCTTTTTCCATTGAGCCGCCCGTTGCTTTTCAAACGATCCGTCTGCCCCGGCTTTGCATGCTACCAGAATAATCAAAAAGACCATGACTAAATGTCGCCACGTGACGTGAATTATTCGCATTATTATTACCTTTGGCTCATGGTTCAACGATTGATTTTTATTTTAGTTACCTCACTTTCAGTGTTTTCATGTGGGAAAAACAATCAAAATCCAGTTCCCAATATTCCCGTTGATGTTACCATTGACCTTAGTTTTCCAAGTTACAGCGCACTGCAAGGGGTAAGCGGGTACAGCTACGTGAATGGCGGATCTAGGGGGATTATAGTTTACCGAAAATCATTAAATGAATTTGTGGCATTCGATCGGCATTCCCCCGCTGATATTGAAGGTACCTGCATAGAACCACTTTATCCTGACGCTATCAACTTTTTAGAACTAATTGATTCTTGCAATAACGCCCGTTTTTCATTATACGATGGTTCACCCATTAGCAACTCTCAGTTTGGATTAAGGCAATATGCCACACAATTTAACGGATCTAACATACTTCGCATTTATAACTAATATGAACGAAATTAAGGTAACCATAATTGACCGAGAAGGTCAAGCCCATGAATTGGTAGGACCAACCGACATGAATATGAACATCATGGAATTGTGCAAAGCCTATGAATTGCCCGTATTGGGTGAATGTGGTGGAATGGCCATGTGTGCTACCTGTCAAGTATATTTGGAATCTGAAACCGACTTACCTGAACAAAGTGATGCGGAATTAGATATGCTGGATCAAGCATTTTATGTTAAGTCAAGTAGCCGCTTGGGTTGTCAAATTCACTTAGATGATTCGATCAATGGAATTGTGTTGCGCTTAGCGCCAGAATCAGCGAATTAGGACCTTATTTCATCAGGTATAATACATACCGGAATCGGTTGCATTTTGTGTTGATTTACCCTGTTAAACCGCCGATAGATTGCTAAAACCTCACGTTGGCGCTCACTTAAATTCGCTACGTTCCCATTAAATTCCATGGCCCATTCGAGCTCAGGATAGGATGCTCCTAATTGATCTTCATCGGTTCTATCTGTACCCCATAAGCCATCCGTTGGTTTGGCATTGGTTATTTCTTTCGACACCCCAAGATGCTTAGCCAAGGCCCATACTTCTGATTTAGTTAAATCAGCAATCGGACTTACATCTACTCCTCCATCACCATACTTCGTATAAAACCCTACACCGAAATCTTCTACTTTATTTCCAGTTCCCGCAACCAAACACGTATTGGCTTGGCCAATGGCGTACAAGGTAGTCATGCGTAATCTTGAACGTGTATTAGCCATACTCAATTCGTGATTTGAAACCTCAGTGGGTAGGGATGAACGGAATGTTTCAAAACTCTTCGTCAAATCAACTTCTAAGGAAGAAACATTAGTGAAATTCGCAGTTAGCCAAGCGATGTGTTGATTGGCGCGCTTTAATTGATCGGGCTGCTGATGAATCGGCATGCTTACCAATATCGTTTTTAAACCCGTTTTCGCACACAACGTTGAGGTCAAGGCGGAATCAACACCCCCAGAAATACCGATTACATAGCCTTCTTGCCTCGCTCCATTACAATACGCAGCTAACCAATCACTAATGTAGGTGCTAAGCTCCACCCTTAGAATAACAAAGAAACCTTTAAAATTAATTGATTCTGTCGTGCTTTTTGGTAAAAATACCTTCCCGAAGCATCACTAAAGGTGTAATTATCTTCGATGGCACGGAAATGTAGCGGGGTCAAGCCATAAAAGAATCCGAACTCGGGAACCAAGGAAGTAGATCCAATAAAATTCCATTCGGCACCCGCTGAAAAACCAACTGAACCTTTATAGAAAAACTGATCCCCAAACGATTTTAAATTGGCATTTTCCTTCGCCGTAAAAGTAAGTCCATTTGCATCGGCACCCACATCAAACCCACGGTCGTTGATACGTTGCGAAACCATTAAAGAATTTCTGATTCCAAACTTTGCAAAAATCTTCCAATCACCTATTGGATCCATTCGGAATAACATCATCAAGGGAATCGCTAATCCAACCGTGCTGTATTGTCGATCCGTCAACAAATAAGAAGTCCCTCCCAATTCATCCTGATGTAAAATATTCGCTCCTGCATAGCGATAAAATACAGAATCAGCAGCTGTATAATTTAACTTAGTAAATTCAAATTCAAATCCTGTGGAAATTCCGAGGTTTGGCGAATTTTTGAAGCTCGTATTTAAAATCATCCCTACCGATAAATCATGGTTAAACGGAGCCGAATTAAAATATGAATCCGTTGGTTTTACCATATTAATTCCAAAATTTCCTGTCATACCTGCTTGCAATCTGCGCGGGGCAGCATCTTGGGCAAATGTTGAATAGGCTCCTAAGCTCAACATCAAGCTCAAGAAACAAAAAGAAGCGACTTTTTTCATAAGGTTTTAGAATATAGTATTTTTGACAAAATTAAAAATAATACAATTCCATGGGTTTCATCAGAAATTCCTTCCTTTTATTTTCTTTGGTCCTTCTTGTTTCCGCATGCAACAGCAATCCATATGACATAGATGTTAGTGATATTCCCCTACCCCTAACATTTCATAACAGCGATTCGGTACTTGCTGCCCCTAATCCAAACACACAACTTTCTCATAGAAACGACTTGAAAAAAATCGACAAAGATGTTGCAGGGTACTTATTTGGATATTGCTACGGAATTCGATTGGCTCCAGACACCAGCTATTTGAATGGATTAAATCGATATAACCAAAATCCATTCGTGATTCGATTGGAACAACGCATTGATGAGCAATTCGGAAAAAAATTACTAACTCACCAAGCATCCTTAAGCGACGCGTTCAAACGAATGAAATTTCATTTCAAAAACTCTCCTGTTCCACAGCACATTTTCTGGATAAATTCAGGATTTACCAGCTCGATCTTCTGCTCAGAAAAATCAATCGCCATCGGAATGGAACGCTACTTAGGCGATAAAACGGATGTCATTAAGGAATTGCCAAACGACCGGTTCTTTTCGTGGATTAAGGACGGCATGGCCCCTCAATTCATGGAACGTGATGCGGTTATTGGTTGGTTAAGCACCCATTTCATAGAAGAAACGAAAGAAAACTACGCCACAGAAATGATTCGTTGGGGTAAGTTGTTGTTTATTACCTCGGCTTGCTTACCCCAAGAAAAGGAGGCAATAATCTTACGATATAGCAGCAAAGATTACGATTGGGCACTCGCCAGTGAAGGTGCACTTTGGAAGTACATTGTTGACGAACAATTGCTTTATAATACCGGAGAAGACGCCAAGCAAAGCTTATTGCATGAAGGACCATTTACCCGTGGATTACCGCAAGAAAGCCCGGATCGAATGGGTCAGTTTTTAGGATACCGCATGGTAAAACAATACATGGAACAAAACAAACTAAGCTTAGTGCAATTAAAAAATACACCCTACCTGAAAATTCTTCAGGGGTATGAGGCACCTGAAAAAGAATAACATGAAAAAAACTTCTACCATCGAACTTTCCGTGGCATTGAACGAAAACAATGTTCCTGAAACCATCCAATGGTCTGCTGCCGATAGCGGACATAAAGACGCACCCACTAAGGCGTTTTTCTTATCCCTGTGGGATGCTAAAGATAATAACACCTTGCGCATAGACTTATGGACCGAAGACATGAGCGTGGATGAAATGAAACAATTTTTTCATCAGACCTTATTGACCATGGCAGACAGTTTTGAAAAGGCTACGGGTGAGGGAAATATATGTGAAGACCTTCGCGATTATTGCTATCATTTTGCAGATAAAATGAATATACTGCCAAGGGAATGATTTTAGAAAAACTTCATACCAAACATGAGGATACGGTTCAGTATTTTTTGGCTGACGGCACCTCGCTGAATGAACGAATTGGTACAGAAATCCTGATCCAATATACAGGAAACATCGTCTGCCGGAAATGTTCGAAATCCACCAATAAATCCTTTGGTGAAGGATTCTGTTATACCTGTTTTTTATCTGCACCTGAGGCCAGTCCATGCATCTTGCATCCGGAATTGTGCGAAGCACATTTGGGAAAGGGACGGGATTTAGCCTACGAAGAAAAAAACCACAACCAACCGCATTATGTGTATCTAGCGGCTACCGACCAAGTAAAAGTGGGCGTAACGCGCGTAACTCAGATGCCTACCCGTTGGATTGACCAAGGCGCTCGCGAAGCCATCATCCTAGCGGAAACTCCGAACCGTTACCTTGCCGGGGTAATTGAAGTGGCATTGAAAGAGATGTACAGCGACAAAACCAATTGGCAAAACATGTTGCGGGACATTCAAGGTCAATCGATTGATTTGGTGGAAGAGAAATGGGGCCTATTGGACCAATTGCCGGAGGACATAGGGCAATATTTCACCGAGGATGAGACCTTGTATTCGTTCAATTATCCCGTGTTGGCATACCCAGAAAAAGTGGCCTCCTTAACCCTCGATAAAGAACCGCGAGTAAACGGCCGACTCACTGGAATTCGTGGCCAATATTTATATATAGACCATTATTTAGTATTAAATATTCGTAGGCACACCGGCTATGAAGTAGAATGGAAATGATATGATTCGTATTATCCGTGCCTTCCTTGATTTGTTTTATCCCTTGGTTTCACGAATCTTCGACAAAACCACCTATTACTATGCGGTAGCGGGATCCACCAATTTAGTCTTGGGATGGCTTTTATTTTGGGTGCTCGACCATTGGGTCATCAACCGTCATACGGTGGAACTGCCTTTGTTGGACCACCCGGTGCACAGTTATACGGTAATTGCCGCGGCATGTGGCGTTTTTAGTTATTTATTTGGGTTCATGATGATGCGTTACGTCGTATTTACCGAAAGTCAACTGAAAGGCCGGGTACAGTTTTTCCGCTACGGATTGAGCGCCTTGATTTCTGCCACCGTAAACTGGATCCTGATTAAACTCATGGTGGACACCTTTGCATGGAATGCTTCGCTGTGCAATGTGTTTGCTTCGGTCGTTGTAGTAACGATAAGTTACTTTCTGCAGCGAAAGTTTTCGTTTCGGTAGATGAAAAGTTTTTAAATACTGGGTGCGGAATATTCCTCACCCGATATTTAATTGTAACCGCTTTATTTTATCCTACCCGCTGATACACCTCATCCAATTGCTTGGAAACGGCTGCATAACTAAAATGGGCGAGTGCATAGGCACGAAGTAACTTAGGGTCGAAAGATTTACCATTTAAGATCGCTAACATGGCTTGGGTTAGTTGGTCTTCGTTGCTCGGTTCGATTAAGATGCTATTTTCCGCATGCGCAAATTCCGGAATCCCATTTACCGCAGTAGCAATTACCGGAACCCCACTCATCCAGGCTTCAGGGATCACACAGGGGAAATTCTCGAAATTACTGAACAATACCAAGGCCTTGCAATGGTGTAAAAACGCCGCAATTTCCTCGGTTTCCATAGTTCCATGAAAAAACACGAAACGGTCCAGTAAACCCAATTCATTCGCCAAGGCTTTTGCCTGGGTGGCATCCCCATCTGTGATAATGTGAAATTCAAAGTCTTGCCGCGTTGTTGATAATTGCTTCACAGCGCGCAACATTCCGTGGACATTCTTTGCGGCCTCATATAAGGTGGAAATATGCACCAATCGATTGCTGGCAATTGATTCGTTCGGTAGTTTAAATATCTCCTCGTTCACCACATTCGGCAACACCTGAAACGAGGTTCCTGCCAAGGTTTTAATGCGTTCTCCTAAATTCGCACTCACGGGTAGAATCGCTTGCGCCTGCTGGTATATTGGAATCATGCGCTTAAGCATCCACTTGGGATAGGCGTTTGGTCCGTCATGCAAGCCGCTTGCATGCTCCGTGATCACAAGCGGAGTTCTTGGAAAGTGCCGTTTAACCAGTAATCCCAAAGGAAAAACAACATTCAAGTGCAACACGTCGGGTTCACCAACCAATTGACGATACGTGCTTACTCCCAACGCTAGCGCCTTTCTAAATCGAGCATACTGAACTAAACGCTTAAAGAGACCGCTTGCTTTTGGATAAAATACGCGTAACTCTGACAAGTTTTCACGGGTTGTTTTTTCCACCGTAAACTCCCCTCCTTCCCTTGAATGAATTGAAAGTGTGCTCACTTCATGGTAAATAGACGCTGCCTCTGCATGCTTTTGAATGAAATTACCTAAGGTGGGATTGCTTGGATTCGGATACCAAGATGCTAAAAACAATACGTTTTTAGACGTACTCATTAGGCTAAGGCAATAGCAAAAGCAGAATACACTTGCTCCAACGCAAAATCAAGTTCTTCCTTGGTGGTATACCTTGAGAATGAAAAACGAACATTTGGTCGGCTCATATCAGCACCAATACCTTCCAATACATGGGATCCTTTGGTGGCGCCTGAGGTACACGCACTACCACCGCTTACCGCTACGCCTTTTAGATCTAAAGTAAATAGCAGCATGCTGGCTTTATCCGTTGCTGGAAAACAAACATTCAATACCGTGTACAGCGAACCCTCTGGGGTGGTGTCTCCATGAAATAAAAGATCGGGAAAGTGCGCTTTCAACCGCTCCATCATATAAGTTTTTAAGCCTTGTACGTGTTCATGATGCGCGTGTACATCCTCATATGCTAAATCAAAAGCTTTAGAAAGGCCAACGATTCCTGAGATATTCTCTGTTCCTCCACGAAATCCTCGTTCTTGCGATCCGCCTAAAATCATAGGCGTCATTTTTATACGCTTGTTCACATACAAGAACCCAATGCCTTTTGGCCCATGGAATTTGTGCGCTGCACAGGTGATGAAATCAATATCCAATGCGTTCAAATCAAAGGCATAATGCCCCATAGTTTGTACCGTATCCGAATGAAAATATGCCCCGTGTGTTCTGCATAAGGTAGCCACCTGTTCCAAGGGTATCAAAGTAGCGATCTCGTTGTTGGCATGCATTAAAGAAACTAAGGTTGGAATGGGTTCCTTCAGTAAACGCTCTAATTCCATCAAATCGATGTGACCTTGATTATCAAGGCTTAAGTTATGCAACTCAACCTTAAATCGATCGCGGTACATTTCCACCGTATGTCCAACGGCATGGTGTTCAATCGAGGTGGAGATAATGCGTTTAACTCCTAATTCTTGCACCGCAATATGGCAAGCCAAGTTATCCGCTTCCGTACCACCAGAGGTAAAGAACAATTCGGAGGGCTGGCAATTCAGGTGTTTAGCGATATTTCGGCGGGAAGTTTCTATTAGGGCTTTTGAGGCACGTCCATAAGAGTGGGTAGAAGATGGATTTCCAAACTGATTTCGCAACACGTCACACATTGCATCCACTACTTCAGGAGCCATTGGCGTTGTAGCTGCATTATCTAAATAAACCCGCATAGCATTTGTTTTTGCGAAGATACAAAATCAAATTCTTTCTTACCTTCGTATCCATGCAACGTATTTTTCTAGTCTTAGTTTTAATTGGGGTATTACAAGCCAATGCCCAAGATAACAGAAGGTACAATCCCGCAGGGATGCTCTCATTGGGTGGTCGCTCTACGGTTAGTTTATTCAACGACCATGAAAACGAAATGACCGGGACCGGTGTAGGGGGTCAATTTCGCTTACGATTTTCAGATGCCGTAAACACCGAATGGTTTTTTGATTATATCACCAGCGACATCTTAAATTATGCCCATCGCACCGATTATCACATCGGATGGAGTGTCTTATTTTATCCGATAAACAACCTTTACTATTTCCTCCAAGAAGAGGAATTTAAACCTAAATTTCGTCCATATATACTGGCTGGTCATTGCTTTGATTATTCAAAGATTGAAGCGAAGGTAAGTCCATTAGATGGACCTATGTCGGCCGAACGTTGGAGTTCTGCGGTACAAGCTGGACTTGGAACACACCTTGAATTATCTCCAAGGTTTGACATTTCTCTTACCGGGCAGTACATGATACACCTAGGCAATCACATTGAAACCGACTATAATTTTTCTACGGGTACGATAAGTTTCAAAGAACTCAAGGGAGCATCCTTGGCGGGGCATGTGTTGGTCACCTTAAGTTTAAACTATAAAATTGCCAAGCTATGGGGATTCACCAGAAGATAATTGGCCTATTCTTACTCACCAGCTCTCTGGTATATAGCCAAGAAACGCCATGGTCACATTGGGCAAACCAATCAAGCTATTTTAAGCCTTCCTTACTTCGCGCCAGCGCTACCATTGCCCCTACGCGTTTCTATACCCAACAAACTACTATAGCCTTGATCAATGGGTTTGTAGAATATGTGTTAGAAAACCGAATTAGTGTTCGAGGAGAAGCAAACATTATGGCTCCAAATGGAAAACTGTTGTACACCAATTCACCCGAAAAATTTCCACGAAACTTTACCTCAATCTATGCTGGATTTGGTTATCACTTAGGCAAGAGGAATTGGAAATTTGATCTTCATGCGGAACCGGGAATTGCGATATCAGAAATGGCTCAACCTTTTTTAATCTTTCCTATAGCATACCAATGGAGTATTAGCCCCTCGTATATGCTAAAAGGTGGCACAAGTTTTTATTTTTCAAAATACTGTCACTTTTTCGCGGAAATAAATTACAGCAATGGATGGATTCGAAAAACACCATTAACGTCGGTTTCGCTTGCCCAATATGGCATTAGTGCCGGACTTGGATTTCATGTGATTACGAAAAAGAATTAAGAGTAAATACCCCTTATTTCAAGGTACTCGGACACACATAAGTGGTCTTCGGTAGTGAAGTTTTTGATAAAGCTCCAAAACCACCAATAACATCTTCTACATCGTTATACCCTCGTGCTTTCAAAATAGATGCAGCGATCATACTTCGGTAACCTCCCGCACAATGCAGCACTAATGCTTTATCCTTTGGAAATTCTGCCATACGCTCGTTGATATAATCTAAGGGAATGCTTGGAACATCCGCTAAATGTTCTGCGTCGTACTCGCTTGGTTTACGCACATCGATGAGCACTTCATCAGAACCCAATCCTTGTTCAACCTGTGAGGCCTCTAAGCGATTAATTGTATCTAATTCCCCATCCCACACTTGGATTCCTCCATTTAAATATCCTAACACGTTGTCGTAACCTACTCTCGACAAGCGCTGAACAGTTTCTTCCTCCTTACCTTGGGAGGTTATTATTACAATGGGTTGCCTAACACTTGGAATCAATGCACCTACCCAAGGAGCAAATTGTCCTTCCAATCCAATAAAAATGCTTCCTGGAACAAATCCTTGTGCAAACTCCGCCGCAGGACGCGTATCCAAGAATAATATATCGTCGTCCATTGCCCGAAGCATCTCCGAACTCAAGGGGGTTAAGCCTTTAGACAGGACTTCCTCATAGGGTTGATATCCCAATTTATTCATTGCAACGTTTTGTCCGAAATACGCCGGTGGAGGTAATAATCCATCGGTAACTTCTTTGATGAACTCCTCTTTGGTCATGTCTGCCCGCAGGGCATAATTCGTGAGTTTTTGGTTTCCCAAAGAATCAAATGTTTCTTTTGACATATTTTTACCACAGGCACTTCCTGCACCATGGGCTGGGTAAACGGTTATGTCATTCGCTAAGGGCATAATCTGATTACGTAAGGAATCAAATAAGGTGCCCGCTAATTCTTCTTGCGTCATAGAAGCTGCCTTTTGCGCCAAATCCGGACGACCCACATCTCCTATGAACAAGGTATCTCCGGAAAACAAGGCGGTTTCTTTTCCCTCCTCGTCAGTCAATAAATAACAGGTAGATTCCATGGTATGCCCAGGGGTATGAATCACTTTAATGCGACATCCACCGAAGGTTAATACTTCCCCATCTTTAGCCGAATGGAATTTAAAACTCGGTGCGGCATTTGGCCCATAAACGATTGGAGCCCCGGTGGCCTTAGAAAGGTCCACATGACCAGATACGAAATCTGCATGAAAATGGGTCTCCAAGATATACTTCAAAGACACGTTATCTGCAGATAATCTATTCAGATAGGGAACCGTTTCACGCAACGGGTCAATGATAACTGCCTCACCTTTGGAAACAATGTAGTAAGCACCTTGAGCTAGGCAACCGGTATAAATCTGTTCAATTTTCATAATACAAAGATACGTTAAAACTAATGTGTTGAAGGGGCGGCGAAAACGAGCTCCTTGACAATAATATAAATCCCCATGACTAATACAAACCATCCAAAGCCGACCTTTAATCGTTCTGAAGCAATACGTTTCGCGAACAAAGAACCGATAAAAATACCCACAATCGCTAATCCTGAAATCAGTAATAACAAGGACCAATCCATGGTCGTTTTACCTAAATCTCCAGTGAAGCCAATCAAGGACTTAGCAGCGATAATTAACAGAGAGGTTCCCACAGCTTGTTTCATAGGAAGTTTACTCAAAATTACGAGTGCCGGTATAATAAGAAAGCCTCCTCCTGCACCCACTAGTCCGGTGAGTATTCCTATAATTGTTCCTTCAAGTAAAATCAAGGGATAATTAAACACTTGAGGACCTTGATTCGCTGTTTCTTTTTTTGGTTTTCGAATCATAGAAACAGACGCAAAAACCATGAGTACCGCAAAAAGTAACATCATCAAAAGGGGTTTTGTGAGTTGAAATTCACCTACAGAAAATACTACCTTTGGAATCAAGGGAACGAGAAAAGTTCGCGTTAGAAATACCCCAGCAATAGAGGGTGCTCCAAAAATAAACGCCGTTTTTAAATTAACTTCACCTAAACGATACTTAGGAAACACGCCTACAAGGCTTGTAGCACCAACAATAAACAAGGAATACGCGGTGGCACTAACAGGATTTACATGAAAAAGGTAAACTAACACCGGAACGGTTAAAATAGACCCACCTCCACCGATAAGCCCGAGAGAAATCCCAATGACTAATGAAGCTAAATAACCAGCAATCTCCATGAAACAAAGGTAGACATTGGAATTGAATTAGATTGTCGTAAAAGTTACACAAGCGGCAAACAAAAGGCCCATTGATTAGTTATTTAAGCATGCAGTTCATGAATCGCGCAACCTACGATGGGCTCGAATCCCGCTTTAAAGTACAATACTTTAACAGTATTGTGGGACATAAAAATGTATGTTTAATCGGTACCAAAAACCTAGAAAACCAAACGAATCTAGCCATATTTAATTCCTTAGTTCACATAGGCTCAAACCCACCGTTACTCGGTGTGATCTTCAGGCCTGATAGCGTAGAACGCCATACCTACGAGAACATACTTCAAACAAAAGAATTTACCATCAATTTAATCGCTGAAAAAGACATTGCCTCGGCCCATCAAACCTCAGCGAGATATGCACGAGAACACTCTGAATTTGATGCTTCGGGTTTAAATCCAACCTATATCAATGGTTTTAATGCACCTCTAGTGAGCTCCTCACCGATTTCCTTTGGTTTAACATTCAAAGAAAATATCCCAATTCAAGCAAATGGTACAAACTTGGTAATCGGAGAAGTTCAATGGATAAAATATCCAGAAGAAATTATTGCCAGCGATGGCTTTGCCGACTTAACTCAAATTGGTGTTGTTGGTTGTATCGGCTTAGATGCCTACACGGAAGGTACGATATTGCAGCGATTTGAATATGCAAAACCAGACAAAGCACCTCGTATCAAACCATGAGCCCAGAAGAAATCGACCGAATCATAGAAATGGCGTGGGAAGACAGAACCCCTTTCGATGCTATCAAGGCACAATTCAGTTTGACAGAGAGTGAAGTTCGAACCCTTATGCGCAGAACATTGAAACGAAGCAGTTATATTCTCTGGCGTAAGCGGGTGGAAGAATCCTCCTTGAAGCACCTAAAAAAAAGAATCGATGGAGTTACAACCTTCAAAGCAAATGCACAACGGCACATCACCTTAAACAAATTAAGTAAGCGCTAAAGAATCTCCGGCATTCAACAATTTAAATGAATCGTCACATTCATAAACAGGTCGGGCAAACAAGCCCACTAAGCCCCTACTTTCTTTTTGTTGATCATGGGTGGCAAGTACCAATTTAGCACCTGTTTTAGCTAATACCCTCTTAGCCTGCTTGAGACCAAGATTAACTGTTCCGCCAAGAAAAAACGGTAATTTATAGGTTGTAGTTGTGGTAATTAATACATCCACTTGTGGAATGTCTATCAAGGAGCTTAAGCCATGCGGTGCATAAAGAATTGTTTTGTCCTCTAGGTGAAACACAAAGCCTTGATGCGTTTGATTAAACAAGCTAACTTTCGTACATTGCTTTACCGAAAATGGAGATTCAGAAAGGGATTTTAGTGCCTTAAAATGATTCCAAGTGTTAATTTTTTTGTAGGCTCGATCTTCCGCTATGATCATCGTTTCTTTAGGGAAGGAGCATAAGGTTTCTTTATGACAATGATCTGAAAACGGATGAGAAACAAAAATTATAAGCGGCTTATCCGGTGTGAAATTAAATGGCCCATAAGTCTGAGTACGTTTTTGTAATGAAAACCAAGCAAACCCATCCACTTGCTGATTAGTAAACCATGGATCTATCACTAAAGAATAATCGGCAGATTCTAATAACCAGGAACTATCGTCCGTAAGTTTTGTAAACTTCATCAATTTATAAACAGCCGAATGGCTTGACCAAGTTTTGCCCTAATTTCAGTTCTATCAATAATGAAATCTAAGAATCCATGTTCTAATAGAAACTCAGAGGTTTGGAATCCGTCGGGTAAATCTCGACCGATTGTTTCTCTGACCACACGCGGACCTGCAAATGCAATTAATGCTCCTGGCTCTGCAATATTAATATCCCCTAACATTGCAAAGGAAGCTGTTACACCACCTGTGGTAGGATCAGTTAAATAGGAAATATAAGGTAATTTTGCTTCTGAAAGTAATCCAAGATTCCCAGATACTTTAGCCATTTGCATCAGTGAATATCCTGCTTCCATCATTCGTGCACCACCCGATTTTGAAATAATCATGAATGGAGCTTTTAATTCAATGGCTTTCATGATTGCTCTGGAAATTTTTTCTCCCATTACACTGCCCATTGAACCGCCAATAAAACCAAAATCCATAGCGGCAATTACAAGTGGCTGTCCATCCAACGTGCCATAAGCAGCGCGAAGTGCATCTTTAAGCCCAGTTGCCTTTTGTGTACTTTTTACTCGGTCCGTATATTTTTTAGTGTCTTCAAATTCCAAGGGATCACCGGAGACAACGTCTCGATCTAACTCAGTGTATTTCCTCTCATCAAAAATCAATTGAAAATAAGATTCTGCATCAATGCGTTCATGATGAGAACATCGTTCACATACAAAATTGTTCTTTTCTAGGTCACCGGTAATGTATAAAGTTTTACAGTTGGAACATTTTGTCCAATATCCATCCGGTGTTTCTTTTTTCTCTTCCGTTTTGGTAGTAATCCCTTCTTTTTTTCTTTTAAACCAACTCATATTAAGGTATTCAAATTATTAAGATCTGAAAATGATTGCTCGAGACGTTTGATGAATGTTAATTCTCCATCACGCATCCATTTTCTTGGGTCATAGTATTTTTTATTTGGCTTATCATCCCCATCTGGGTTCCCAATTTGGGTTTTCAAATATTCCACATTTTTAACCACATAATCTCTAACTCCTTCCGTAAAGGCGAATTGCAAATCTGTATCGATATTCATCTTAACCACACCGTAACCAATGGCTTCTCGAATTTCTTCTAAGGTAGATCCTGATCCGCCGTGAAACACAAAATCTACTGGATTTAACCCGGTGTGAAATTTAGATTGAATATAATCTTGTGAATTTTTTAAAATGATGGGTCTTAACACCACATTACCTGGCTTATATACTCCGTGTACATTTCCAAAAGCAGCGGCAATGGTAAAACGTGGAGACACTTTCATTAACTCTTCGTAGGCATAAGCAACTTCTTCTGGCTGGGTATATAATTTCGAGCTATCCACCCCCGTGTTATCGACTCCATCCTCTTCCCCACCTGTAATCCCCAACTCGATTTCTAAAGTCATACCCATTTTTGACATCCGAGAAAGATATTTTTTACATAGTTCAATATTTTCATGAATCGGTTCTTCCGAAAGATCAATCATATGGGAACTGTACAATGGTTTACCTGTTTGGGCAAAATACGTTTCTCCTGCGTCTAATAAGCCTTCAATCCAAGGCAACAGATTTTTAGCACAATGATCTGTATGTAAGATAACCGTTGCCCCATATGCTTCGGCCAATTCGTGCACGTGTTTTGCACCAGACACTCCACCTAAAATCGCTGCCCTCTCATGTGCATTTGACAAGCCTTTTCCTGCAAAATATTGTGATCCGCCATTTGAAAATTGCAATACTACTGGCGCATTCAATTTGGAAGCAGTTTCCATCACAGCGTTAACTGTAGATGAACTCGTAACATTCACAGCAGGCAGAGCAAATCCTTTTTTTTTCGCTAATGCAAAAATATCTTGAACTTGATCGCCGGTTACTACCCCGGGTTTTATTCGTGCATTCATTGTTGTGTTTGGTTGTTGATGGATTACAAAGGTAAAAATAATGTGAAAATAATTCGCAAGACAATAATATCTGAGATCCCTCGTTTTGGAAAAAAAAGCCTATGACTAAAAAGTACAAAAAAGTAAAGCGTGTAATCAATTCTCATCGCTTAGTACAAGCACCTGAAAGTGTCATCACTTTCCTGCTTAACTACAGTAAATCCTTGGAACAAAACAAAACTAAACTAAAGTTTCCACTGATACACAAAAACTAATTGAAGGCCGGAAAACCGGCCTTTTTCTTTTAGAATTTAGCGTATTTTTACCCCATGAGAATTCTAATCTTTATTGGGGTACTGTTATTTACCTTTAACCTTACCGCTCAAGCGCTTTGTCCAATTCTGCCTAAACCAGTAACTTACATTGATGGAGGACAAAATAAGTCGTTTCTTATTTGTGATTCCTTGCATTTTAATAATCAAAATCTTCCGAAAAATATTTCCGATATTCTTCCTGAAATTGCTAAATTATATCTGCCTAACCCTTCCTTGATAAATGTAATTCCAAATGAAGGGTTTATCACATTTCAACAACTCATCGGAGGCTATCCAGAGTCTTATTCCATTAATGTAAATACCGACAAGATCAGCATTACATATACCAGTGAATCCTCTTGTTTCAATGCACTACAATCCCTCTTTCAATTGATTTCATTTATTGATGATGGCAACCGTTTAAGTATACCCGTCTCTTTCGTTAAGGATTATCCTTCTTTTAGTTGGCGAGGATTGCATTTAGACGTTGCACGTCATTTTTTCAGTGTTGAAGAAGTAAAACAATTCCTGAATCTCATGTCAATGTATAAATTCAATGTATTCCATTGGCACTTAACCGATGATCAAGGATGGCGAATCGAAATCAAACGTTACCCAAAGTTAACGAGTATTGGGGCATGGCGTGACAGCACCATTGAAAATCATTACTCTACATTTCCACGCACATGGAACACCACTCGCTATGGAGGATTCTACAGCCAAGAACAAATCAAAGAAGTAGTAAAGTACGCCGCAGCGCGTCAAATTACGGTAATTCCTGAAATCGAGATGCCGGGACATGCTAGAGCTGCAATTGCTGCGTATCCGGAATACTCATGCAATGGAAATAAACAATCTGTCCCGGGTGTTTGGGGAGTATTTGACGATGTTTTCTGTACGAAAGATAGCACCATAGCATTTCTACAAAACATATTGGATGAAGTAATGGATTTATTCCCCAGTCCATACATACATGTTGGAGGAGATGAAGTACCCAAGACTCGGTGGAAACAGTGCCCAAAATGCCAGGCCATTATCAAAAACTTCACTTTGGCGGACGAACATGAATTACAAAGCTATTTTATTGGGCAAATGGATCAATACCTGCAATCACACAATCGAAAACTTATTGGTTGGGATGAAATTCTTGAAGGGGGTCTAACTTCAGGTGCAGCGGTAATGTCATGGCGTGGATTTGAAGGAGGCATTGCTGCGGCAAAAGAAGGACATTTTGTCGTCATGAGCCCAGGATCGCATTGTTATTTTGATCATTATCAAGGACAATCTTTTTCAGAGCCTTTAGCCATAGGAGGTTTTACGCCACTTGAAAAAGTATATGAATTCAATCCAATTCCGAATGGAATCAAAGACAAAGAAGCAAGCTTTATACTAGGTGGTCAAGCAAATCTCTGGACTGAGTATATTCCAACCTTTGACCAGCTCACATACATGACTTATCCTAGAGCAATTGCCTTGAGTCAGGTCTTATGGGGCGGAACGAAAGAGCCATATCAAACATTTGAAAATGTGCTTAAAACCTATCATATTCCGAGGTTAATGAGTCCAACCTTGAACACCCATGTTTCATTGAGTTTTATAAAACCGAGATTAAAATTCGATCGAATTAATTCTGGCATATCCCTTAGTTTTGAATTCAAAGACACTAATGAATCCATAGTAATTAGCTCTAACGACATGCATGATGGAGTTTGGTTAGATGGAAATAAAAAAATTGATTTTAATCGAACAATTAAAAATCCAATTAAACATAACTTGACCTTTTTCTCTCCTTGTTGTGCAGATTCAATAACGTTAGTTGCTCACCAAGGATTAGGTGCAAAAGTCACGTATGTCACCCCACCAAATAAACGTTATGATTCAGGAGACTTAACACTTGTGGATGGACAATTTGGTGCGCGTCCTTGGCGTGGATATCAGTGGGTAGGGTTCGATACCAATTCGGTAACCATGCGCATTGATTTAGGGAAAAAAACCAAGATAAGTGGGCTGGAATTAGGGTTTTTACAAGAGCCATCCTCTTGGATTCACTTACCTGAGGAAGTGGCTATTTTAACCGACCGTAACCAACAGAAAACTTTCAAGATTACAGCTGAACGCACCTCGATAAAGTATCGTGAAAAAACACAATACATTCTGCTCACCTTCAAAGGCCTTGAAGCCATACCCGCCGGGATGCCAGGGGAAGGAAACACTCCGTGGATTTTTGCCGATGAGTTCGTCGTAAAGTAAATATTTGTACCTTCATTGGAAAGATTTTAAATGTCGACTAGAAGAAAATTCATTCAGCAATCCGCCGCATTAGCAAGCGGAGTGTTGGCTGCCACTGCTCTCGATCCCTGGGCGCACGCTGCAAAACATATTCCATCCCTAGATTATTCTGCAATTCCTGATATGGAGGAAGACGATTTTTGGGCATGGGTTAGGTCCTGTTACACCACCTCTTCCAACATCATCAACCTAAACAACGGTGGGGTAAGCCCTCAACCGAAGCAAGTGCAAGATGTGCATATCAAATACTATCAGTGGTGCAACGAAGCGCCTACCTATTACATGTGGCGAAGCCTTGATGAAGGAAGGGAACCATTGCGAAGAAAACTGGCTAAATTTTGCGGAACCGATCCTGAAGAAATCAGCATTAATCGAAATGCAACCGAGGCATTAAACACAGTTATTTTTGGTTTAGATTTAAAAGAAGGCGACGAGGTTGTGGTAGGGAAATACGATTATCCGAACATGCGCAACGCTTGGAAGCAGCGGGAGAAACGGGATAAAATCGCCTTAAAATGGGTAGAACTGAACATGCCTACCACCGATGACGACTACATTTATCAAACCTATGCAGCGGCTATCACTCCCAAAACCAAAATCGTATACCTAACGCACCTTATTAATTGGACTGGGCAAATTATCCCTGTTACAGTCATCAAACGCATTGCGGATTTAGCCCACAAAAATGGAGCTGAAGTCATTGTAGATGGCGCTCACACGCTCGCACACACCGTGTACAAAATCCCAGAACTCGGATGCGATTATTACGGAACCAGCCTTCATAAGTGGATGTGTGCACCGTTCGGAAGCGGGTTGATGTACATAAAAAAAGACAAGATCAAAAAGGTTTGGGCCTTGCTGTCCAACGACCAACCCGACGGCGAGAACATTCGAAAATTTGAGTCTTTGGGAACGCGATCATTCGCCGCTGAAATGGCCATTGGAAGTGCCATAGATTTTCACAATGCCATAGGTTCTGAACG
This sequence comes from Crocinitomicaceae bacterium, assembly GCA_030830895.1. Classification (GTDB taxonomy): domain Bacteria; phylum Bacteroidota; class Bacteroidia; order Flavobacteriales_D; family Crocinitomicaceae; genus UBA952. The sequence continues at coordinate 148,897 of JAURMC010000008.1, forward strand.
CAAAGAAAAAAGGCTATTCGCACTAAAAAAGTACTGGACCGATCAAGTGAAGAACCTACCGGGCGTTGTATTTTATTCCCCGCTGGAAAAAAACTACTCTTGCGGAATTGCGAACCTCGGAATTCAAGGCATGAAAGGTTCGGAAATCGAGGCCGCCTTGTTTAAAAACCGAAAAGTGCATACCGTTGCCATCGAATATGAAAAGGTCAATGGTATTCGCGTTACACCTAATGTTTACACCTCGTTTGAGGACCTAGACGAATTGGTCGCAGGAATCAAAGAGCTTGTAAAGGATTAGACTTATCAAAGAAACTTGAAGTTTGGATGCAGTGTAAAAAGAATGTCGGTTCATACGCTTGCTTTATGCCGTGTAATATACTTCAACCAAACACCTTTGCTTCCATATCCAACAAATTCTTCACGCAGTTAAAAGTTATATTTCAGATTAAGCTCATACCGAATTCATCCAATTTCCTGAATCTATTAACACCATTATACCATTCGCCTTTGAACCTTGAGAGAATCGAAAATTTAGAATTCAAAGTACGACCTAACACTACTCTGAAAAATTTCAACTTAAACCTTATACCACCTAAATTGCAAAAATTGAATCTATATAATCGATAGCTTAGTTACAAACATTTACCTACAATCCCAACTATTCTTACAACCTAGATTTGTTAAGTGAAATTAATTACTTCAGTTTCTCCGTAGAGACTGGAATAAAAAATCAACGTCCACTAGCGAAAATAACTAGTTTCATAAACTCTCCCCTTCATTGATTGTTATTACCTTTGTAAAAAAATAAAGCATGCGGAATTGGGTTACTATAAAATCTTATCAAGATATAAAATTCCAGTTTTTTGAAGGGATTGCTAAAATCACTATCAACAGACCTCGTGTTTACAATGCATTTCGGCCAGAAACGAACATGGAAATGCTCGATGCCATGGAAATTTGCCGTGAGCGCAACGATATAAGTGTGGTAGTATTGACTGGAGAAGGAGACAAGGCCTTTTGTTCTGGAGGAGATCAAAATGTAAAAGGAATCGGCGGTTATATTTCAGAAAATGGGGTTCCGAGATTAAATGTACTAGATCTTCACAAGGCAATTCGATCCTTGCCAAAGCCTGTTATTGCTATGGTAAATGGTTATGCCATTGGAGGAGGCCATGTGTTGCATGTGGTTTGTGATTTAACGATTGCCTCAGACAATGCAAAATTTGGGCAAACAGGACCAAAAGTTGGAAGCTTTGACGGTGGATTTGGATCGTCTTATTTAGCTAGGCATGTGGGACAGAAAAAAGCTCGAGAAATTTGGTTTTTATGCAATCAATACACCGCAGCCGAAGCTGAAAAGATGGGAATGGTTAACAAGGTTGTGCCACTCGCCGAATTAGAGAACACAACGGTAGAATGGTGTAAAACTATTATGAAACGAAGTCCGTTGGCAATTCGCATGATTAAACGCGCGATGAATGCAGAATTAGATGGTCAACATGGGTTAATGGAGCTAGCTGGCGATGCTACCTTACTCTACTATTTAACGAATGAAGCGCAAGAAGGAAAGCATGCATTTCTGGAAAAACGTGACCCTGACTTTCAACAATTTCCTAAATTTCCATAACCATGGCTATTCTTAACTTAGAACCTAGCGCACTTTGGTGTTCATTTGCTGACTTAAATGAAGTTCCTCGACCTTCAAAAAAGGAGGAGCGTGTTCGAAAATTTATGATTGATTTTGGAAAAGGTCATGGCCTAGAAACACTGGAAGACGCAATTGGAAATGTAATCATCAAAAAGCCCGCAACCGAAGGCATGGAAAATAGGACTACTGTAATCCTTCAGTCTCATTTAGATATGGTACATCAAAAGAATGAATCCACAGTGTTTGACTTCGAAAATGAAGGAATTAACATGCGAATTGATGGGGATTGGGTATTGGCCGAAGGAACAACGCTTGGTGCTGATAATGGCATTGGCGTTGCAGCAATCATGGCAATACTTCAATCAAAAGATATTGCCCACCCTTCACTAGAGGCACTATTCACCATAGATGAAGAAACGGGAATGACCGGTGCCAAAGAACTGAATGGGTCTTTATTGAATGGTAAAATCTTATTGAATTTAGATACTGAAGATGACGATGAACTTTCTATTGGTTGTGCCGGGGGTATAGACACCAACACCACGTATACGTACCAAGAAACAAGCATTCATAAGGGGTGGGAAATTCTTAAAATCAAGCTCCGTGGATTACTTGGAGGGCATTCTGGAATGGATATTGATAAAGGGCGTGGAAATGCGAATAAATGGATGGCAAGATTACTTTGGGAATTAAAACAAACCCATTCTTTTCAATTAATTTCATTTGATGGTGGAAGTTTACGAAATGCAATTCCAAGAGAAGCCACTTGCAGGATCGCTGTTGAAAACAGTGAGCTAGCCAGGAAAAAACTACTACAATCCATAGCAAATATTAAACAAGAATATTATAAAATTGAACCAGAACATATTTTTGAAATTGAATCCGTTGTTAGTAGTGGTGATGCCATGTCAGATGAAGATTGCACGAAAATACTAAACACGCTTTGTTCTGTTCACAATGGCGTATTTCGAATGAGTCCACAAATAAAAGAACTTGTTGAAGCCTCTTCAAGTTTAGCACGAGTAATCATACATGAAGGGACCTTCACAACGCAATCCTTGCAACGAAGTTCGGTAGAGAGCACTAAAAACGAAGTGAGCATGGCCATTAAATCGGCCTTCGAAAACATGGGGGCTAATGTAGAACAAGGCGGTGATTATCCCGGTTGGGAACCGAATCGAAATTCGAGCATTCTTAAAATTATGGAAGACCTTTATAAAAACCTGTTCAACGAAATCCCACAGGTAAAAGCTTGTCATGCCGGATTAGAATGTGGGATTCTAGGCAAACATCTTCCTGGAGTTGAAATGATATCTTTCGGACCAAACATTCGAGCGGCACACTCTCCTGATGAAAAAGTGCAAATATCTTCTGTACAAAAATTCTGGTCCTTTTTAATTGAAACCCTAAAACATATACCCCATAACGCATAATGCCATATACACTAAATACCATTGAGGAGGCCATAGAAGAAATTCGTAATGGTAAAGTAATCATTGTTGTTGACGACGAAGATCGAGAAAATGAAGGTGACTTTTTAACAGCTGCTAGAAATGCATCTACAGAAGTCGTGAATTTCATGGCAACATATGGAAGAGGACTAATTTGTGCACCACTGAGTGAAGATCGCTGCGATGAATTAGGTTTAGAAATGATGGTGCGTAATAATTCTGCGGCTTACGAAACCCCTTTCACTGTGAGTATTGACCTTATTGGAAATGGATGTACAACAGGAATATCAGCTAGTGATCGATCGAAAACTATTTTAGCATTAATAGATAAAAATACTCGCCCAGAGGAATTAGGAAAACCAGGTCACATCTTTCCGCTTCGGGCAAAAAAGGGCGGTGTACTCAGACGTGCTGGGCATACTGAAGCGGCAGTTGATCTTTCGAGAATGGCAGGGTTTGAGGAAGCAGGAGTAATCGTAGAGATTTTAAATGAGGATGGAACTATGGCTAGACTACCTCAATTATTTGAAATTGCAAAGCGATTTAATTTGAAAATCGTTAGTATCGAGCAACTCATCAAATATCGCATTGCCAATGAAACACACGTTGAGCGCATTGTAGATGTTAATCTTCCAACAAATTTTGGAAATTTTCAATTGCATGCCTTTAAAGATAAAAACACCGACCAAGACCATTTAGTTCTAGTAAAAGGAACTTGGAAAAAGAATGAACCAATATTAGTACGAGTTCATTCTTCATGTTTAACAGGTGATATTTTCGGTTCTTGTCGCTGCGACTGTGGTCCTCAATTACACAAAGCGATGGAAATGATTGAAGATGCCGGAAAAGGTGTGATTGTATACATGAACCAAGAAGGGCGAGGAATTGGTCTTGCCAATAAGTTAAAGGCATACAAACTACAAGAACAAGGATTGGATACTATTGAAGCGAATATTAAATTAGGATTTAAAGCTGATGAACGAGATTATGGGGTGGGAGCCCAAATGCTAAGAGAGTTGGGAATTTCAAAAATGAGGTTGATGTCAAATAACCCAAAAAAACGAACCGGTTTAATTGGATATGGATTAGAAATTGTTGAAAATGTTCCACTAGAAATTCCTGGCAATATACATAATCAAGCATATTTAAAAACTAAACGTGATCAAATGGGGCATAACTTATATCTCGATAAAAATGCTTAAGGCGGTTAATCTCACGAAAAATTACGGCAATTTAGAAATATTAAAAGGCATTTCGCTCGAAGTCAATGCCGGTGAAATTGTTTCAATTGTTGGTTCCTCTGGTGCAGGAAAAACAACCTTATTGCAAATATTAGGAACCCTTGATCGTCCTGATAATGGATACTTTTCCATCGATGGAGTTAATCCATTTAAATTATCCCAACGAGAACTTGCTAATTTTAGAAATCAAAAAATTGGATTTGTATTTCAATTTCATCAACTGTTGCCAGAATTTGATTCTGTAGAAAACGTTATGATACCAGCAATGATTCGAGGATTATCCAAAAAGGATGCGCGTGAAAACGCTTTATTACTTTTAGAAAAAGTAGGCTTACAAGATCGCGCAAATCATAGGCCAAATGAAATATCAGGTGGCGAACAACAACGAATTGCCGTTTGCAGAGCATTAGTAAATCAACCTAACATAGTATTTGCTGATGAACCTTCGGGAAATCTAGACTCTAAAAATGCCAATGAATTGCATGAGCTATTTTTCAAACTTCGTGAGGAATTAAATCAAAGTTTTGTTATTGTTACTCACAACCAGGAGTTTGCTCTACAAGCTGATCGAATGCTTAGAATACAGGATGGATTAATGATATGAAGCCTGATGAACTGAATGAATTCCTGCTAATTAAATCAGAGCAATTTGAAAAGATAGATTTTATAGCTGATGATCCAATATCTATTCCTCATCAATTTAGTCGGAAAGAGGACATCGAAATCATCGGACTTTTAGTTGCGACAATTGCATGGGGAAATCGAAAATCCATAATAAAAAGTGCTAATAAACTCGTTACAATTTTCGGTGAATCTCCCTATGATTATGTGATGAATTTTGAGCATCATCGTGGTATAAAATTTATACATAGAACCTTTACGGAAGAAGATTTAGTGTTCTTCATTCTTGCGCTAAAAAACATTTATAAAAACGTTGGATTAGAAGCATCCTTCAATAAAACCTCAGCTCAAGGAATTGATGTGGCTATAAGTAACTTTCGGAACACTATGCTTCAAACCCCACACAGCCGAAGAAGTACAAAGCATCTTTCAAATCCAATGCTAAATAGTGCCTGTAAACGCCTCAACATGTTCTTGCGATGGATGGTCCGTTCAAATGCTAAAGGCGTTGATTTTGGGATTTGGAAAACACTTTCAGCAAAAGATTTACACGTTCCTTTAGATGTACATACAGGTAATATTGCTAGAAAGTTAGGTATATTAAACCGTACTCAAAACGACTGGAAAAGCAGTCAATTATTGCATGAATATGCCAAACAACTTATTCCTGAGGATCCTGGGAAATTGGACTTTGCATTATTTGGCTTAGGGGCCATCGAACATTTCTAAAATATCAAATTTTCATCAACAAGAATTTTCTCAACCTCTCGAGATACAGAATCCATTTTTGATGCTAAAACACGCCCCCCAACGAATTTCATTTTGTCTTCATCCCAATACACTAATTTTTCACATGCCACAAATTGATATTTATTCTTTTTCCATGAATATCGCACATGATATTTCTCATTAAATTGATCTAATCTAAAACGTATGATAATATCGCTATAAGGTGAATTCAACACCTCTCTAGTCTCAATTAAATTGCCTTTAAATTTATTGACCGCAACAAGTTTTCCTCCTTCTCGCTCAAAAATTAACAACCTACGAATTGGAAACTTGGCATCAGGATCTTGGAACGCAATTCCATTGATTAATAGCATGAACCCATCACGTAAAGGTTTTTTCTTACTTAATTTAAAAAATTTAAAAAACTTAGGAGAACAAGCTCCAAATTCATCACCAATACGCGAAGTATCACAAATTCTTAATTCCGTTAATAGCTTTGCTTCAATATCACTATTAAAAGAATTTAACGAAAAGTCAGTGAATATCTCTTGGTTGTTCAGTTTTTTAACCTTTGGTGTCTGGGGCTTGCATGATTTATAACACCAAATCCCCAATAACGAAGCCAAGAAAATCGAGATAATAATCCCAAAAATCAAGGTTTTTTTTGACTTAATTCCACTCTTTTTAACGGCTTGCTTTTTTTGATCCATTTAATGATAATAATTAAAAATTGATGCGGCCTTATTCTTAGCGATTGATAGGGCCTCTATATTTATTCCTGTATTCAAGTTATGTTCAACGCAATAATCAATCAAAGTTTCAGTAGCTAAATTACCAGTTAATACATCTGCAGCCATAGGACAACCACCAATTCCCATCATCGCACTATCAAAATTCCGGCATCCAGAACCCATGGCCGAATGAATTAGTTTGGTAGCATTCTTGGGTAAAGAATGTAAATGAACCCCAATATCAAGGCTTGGTAAATGTAAAGAAACTGCCTCAAATACTTCTTTTAATATCTCGGGAGTGGCAGCTCCAATGGTGTCGGAAAGGGCAACATTAGATATCCCAAGTTCTTCGTAGAGTTCTCTTGCATAATCTATAACTAATGCAACCGACCACGGATCTCCATAAGGATTGCCAAAACCCATTGAAAGATATAACATAAGTTCACGCCCCGCTGAATGAACCTCTGATACGATCCGCTTAAGTTTAATTTTAGATTCTTGAATGCTCGAATTTGTATTTCGTAATTGAAACTGTTCAGAGATAGAAAATGGAAATCCTAACCATGCAATCCGATCAAATCTAAGGCACTGTTCCATTCCTTTTTCGTTAGCAATAATTGCTAACAATTGAGTCTTCGAGTCTACCAATTGCCCTACTACTTCTGAAGTATCTATAAGTTGAGGAATCGCTTTTGGAGAAACAAAACTGCCGAAATCTAATCGATCAAACCCACAGCTAAGTAACGCATTTAAATAGTCAACCTTCAATTCAGTTGGAATAAATTCTTGTATTCCCTGCATGGCATCGCGAGGGCATTCCGTAAGATAAATTCGATTATTGTTCACGTTTTACCAATGCTTGTTTAATGGCTGCAATTAATGATGGACCTTCATAAATGAACCCGGTATATAGTTGAATCAACGAGGCTCCTGCATCTAATTTCTCCAATGCATCCTCTATTGTATGAATTCCTCCTACTCCAATAATGGGAAGCGCATCTCCAAGACGATCATGCAAGTATCGAATTACTGCCGTAGACCTTGAATTTAGAGGCTTCCCAGAAAGACCTCCCGCTCCTAAACGCTGAATAACTTCCGGTGAAGCACTGAGATTATTTCTGCTAATTGTAGTATTAGTCGCAATTATACCGTCTAGGGGTAAGGTCAAGGAAATTTCTATAATATCATCTAATTGTTCATTTGATAAATCAGGAGCGATTTTAAGTAAGATGGGTTTAGGAGAGCCGAGTTCCACGTTGCGCTTTTTTAGTGCGCTTAAAAGGTTAAGCAATGGGCCTTTATCCTGAAGGTCTCTCAAATTCTCAGTATTTGGCGAAGAAACATTTACGGCGAAATAATCTACATGATCATATAGTTCATTGAAAACTTTCAAATAGTCTTCATTCGCTTTTTCATTTGGCGTCCATTTGTTCTTGCCAATATTTCCCCCAATTATTAAATTCGATGATTTGTTCCTTATCGATAATCTAGATGCCACGTTCATTACACCATCGTTATTAAACCCCATTCGATTGACAATGGCTTGATCATATTTTAAACGGAACAATCTAGGTTTGGGATTACCGACTTGTGGTTGTGGCGTCACTGTTCCAATTTCAACAAATCCAAAACCTAATTTCCCCATGTTTTCAAAGCACTGTGCGTCTTTATCAAAACCAGCAGCTAAACCGATAGGATTTGAAAAATCTAAGCCCAAAATCCTCTTTCTTAATATCGGATGATCAGGTTTAGCATTGATAAGAATATTTAAGAACGGAATCTTCTGAACAACTTTAATTAGTGTTACCGAAAAATAATGTGCTCGTTCTGGGTTAAGTAGAAATAAAATAGACCGGACAAAACGGTACATTAGTTTTATTGAATTTTCTTACCCGTTGGCTTAACGCCCGTAGTTTTAATACGTTGACGCCCGTAATCTTTAAAGGTTAAATTCTTGGCTAAAACAATGTTTAATCGATAATAAGAATCTCTTTGTTTGTTATCCCCACGTTGGTATCCGGCTCCAAACCAATTAAACCCGCCAATACTTCCGTTAGGCACTCCTACCGTTATTGAAGGGTCAGACGGATTAGATAAGTAAGCCCCAGCAGGATCAGAGAAACTATTTGGATCAGCGTATACTGTGGAAACATCATCCACGTAATCCGAAAAAACCACGTTGTATGTCGCTTCCAAACCTATTCTCCACTGAGCGCCCATACCTAATCTAAAACCAAAACCCGCAGGTACCGTGAAAGCGATTGGAGAATATGGTTTTGACTGACCTTCCGTTTTCAATGGTCGCAAAGCAACCCAACTGTCTTGATACTTTGCTTGCGGAATGAAAAAGGAGGTCCCAACACCACCGAAAACGTAATATTGTTGATTTCTTCGTTTTCCACCGCGTGCACCTGGAAGATTGTAGGCAGGAGAGAATTTTTCAACTGAAAATAAAATAAATTCAAAACGTTGTTGAAATTCAACCATGTGTGTACGGAAATGCAAATTTCTGTGAAACCGAACCGACTCTTCCGAGTATTTATCATCCCCACGGAGCATTAGATAACTTAAGGTACTTGTTGTTGCAAACTTTGGATGAAAGCGAAAGCGATATCCAATACCTGCGTTTCCACCTAGTGCTTGCCAATCCCAATCCTTTAATGAGTAATCGTAGTTTGATGTGTTAGCACCACCTAAATCACCCAAAAATTGCGTAGGCCCAAAACTAATTAAAAGCTCTTTTTTGTTGAGAGACCAGTTTTTTTGAGTATTAAAATTTATACGTTGTGCTGAAACAACAAAACAAGAACACATTAAAATAATGACAATGAATTTCATAAGACATCTATTCATGTCGCTAAAATACGAAAAGTAAGTGTTTTCTATACAAAAAAGTTTAAAAGAATTACAAATAATACCGAAAAAACGCCAATAGCCCCATAAAACCAGGGGCTATTAATTGTTTTTTTCTTCGGTAGGCCAACAAGAATTTGGTTGAAATTTCTGCGAGAAGCAATGGTTTCACTCGATGGCAACTGTCTGTCAATTAGAAGTTTAATCATACCGTTATTTTTTTATGTTATTATTTTTTGAATAAAGTTCTTTGAGTTTGATCAAGGCTCTAAAGGTTTTAACTTTTGCATTATTTTCAGTTAAATCCAAAATATCCCCTATTTCTCGAAAAGATCGTTTTTCGAAAAACCGCATTTCAATAAGTTGCAAATGACTTTCTTTCAATAACGGCAAAACTTTAAGAAGAACTTCCCGTTTATGTTCAGATTCATCAATTTGAAATTCTTCCATCACCTTACCGATTTGCATTGAATCAATGCTTACTGTTCGTCGTGCTTTTTTATCTCGAAACGATTGATATAATTCGCTCTTTGCAATGCGAAATAACCATGAAGAAAATGGAATTCCTCTATACTCATATTTAGGTAAATTAGTAATGGCCTTTATGAATACACATGAAGTAATATCATAAGCCGATTCTTCTTCGTCAACTCGCTTAAATACGTATCTAAAAATTGCCTCATGATATTTTCTATACAAGGGGGCAAAATGCTCTGGGTTGCGCTTTGCTCGTTCAATAATTACTAGTTCATCTTCTGGTTTTCCAAAGCGATCGAAATAAAGGAGAGGGGCTGACATAATTACTTAGATTTAGAGTTAAACAATGCAGGCTTGCAGTCCTGATATTTTGAATAACGCATATCTTCTAAAAACGTAACAAAAAATTATAAAGAAATCCGTAATTGAATCACTAGGTCGGATTTTCGGCTTCCATTAATCTGTTCGGCTCCTGAACCAATAATAAATCTATTGTTATACAAAAACATACCGTAACGAATCCACAAATCACAATGTTTTAAAAAAGAATATCTTACCAACACATAAGCCCTATTGCCCTGATTATAATACGCTGGAACTGCAAATACATACAATGCATTGTTCTCAAATGAATATATACGTGTATCGTAGCCATCTGTATCAAATAATGCATATCGAATTGCAAGATCTATAGGTGAACTTTTTGGTTTCCAAATGAAATCCTGTGTTAATAACATTCCCTTTTGAAATCCTTTACTCTGGCTATTAATAGTAAGAAATTCTACACGGCTTTTGAAGGTAAATGCCTCACTAATTACATAAGAAAGGTTCAATCTATAGTTACGTTGAACAAACGCTTCAATAGGCGTTATTGCTCCTGCATATTCCGAACTATTTTTCTCTCGTAGTTGCTGCCTAAATCTGAAATAAACCTCAAATATTTTGTTCGGTTTATACACGGGCTGAATTAAAAATTCGTGACCCATACTTGGTGCATCTACCCCAAATTTCATCCAAGGAAACTTAAATACGTCCATATATGCATTGAGACTCCATACCGGATTAAATTTCATTTTTAATCCTGCATATAATCCTTTTTCATTTTGGGTGTTACTCCCTTCTGAAAACCCAGCATTGTAAAAGGAATAAAAATCACGCTGATAATCTCGATATATCAAACCCATACTCACTTTAGAATCAAGCGAAATTAAGGCTCCATGCATCATAGCCCAACCTGAAGTGTATGACTTAAGTTGTTCGTTAAACGCTTTAGACACCTCCCCAAACAAGGCAATATTCTTGTAATTATAGGAGTAATCAAGCCCTGTATTCAAATGATGTTGTCCACGAAAATCAAATTGATTATAAACTTTGACGTCTTTTACATACGGCTTATCATATCCCTGATATACGCCAGATAATCCGACTTTAAAGAGCCCTCTTTTGAGGTTAAGGTTTGCACCAAATATGTTTTCGCGAAGCCCATTCATTTTGGAAATTTCTCGATTCGTACGATGCAATCCTGATAAATCGAGTGTTGAAATAAATTCCAAGTCATCCAAGGTAGAATCAGCAATTGAACTTGCGTCTACTTTTTTGCTAGAAGAAAACAAGAGTAAACCTAGATTTTTATATCCCAGCTCTATTGCTGCTCCACGCATGAATCTACTTTCATCTACCGAGGTATATGCCCTTAGTGGAATAGCCGTCCTTTTTGCCGTTGCAATATCCGCCGTTTTTCCAAATGCATAACTTGACCAAAAACCAATTCCTTGACCGATTTGAACTTGATAATCACCTAAAGCTATACCTCGAATATATTTTCCTCCTTTAAAAAAGGCGTGAGCAGAATAAAAATCAAACCCATTTTTTTGAGCCCCTCGAAAAAACTGTTCTCCAGCGTCTTTTTCTGCGGTAATACCAACGCTAATATTCGTTTTATAAGTATACCTCCAACGGGTATATAGTCGGTCACTACTACCGTAATAATAATTATTACTAGATTGAAGTATCGAATCTGAAACTTCCTCATACCCTTTTTTTCGCTCAACCGTAGGCTGATATCGTAAAAAAACCTCATATTTTCCCTGTTCAAGAGCTTCTTTCAATGTAATATGTAAATTGTCTAATTTATCGTCTACTCGAATAAACGGTCTTACTAACTGAATAGTCTCTAAATCCCAATAGCTTAAGCTTTGAAGTTCATAAATGGAAATGAACTTCCCGAATAACTTACGATGAAGTATTAAGTCACTGATTTGAACAGTGGTAAGCAATCCAAGTTCCTCCAATTCAAGGCCATCAGTGAAATTCAAATTAATTGGATGCTCAAAATAAAAATCTAATTGCTCGATGACATTAGTTAAATCTAAATTCTCAGATTGAAAACGTTCAGAAATAAATTCAATGCGCTGTTGTATAATTTCAGATTTGTTTTGGGCAAGGGAGCCACTTAAACTAATTAAAATGCATCCAATAACAACTAGAAAATGCTTCATTTTAAACGATACGTGAATGAAACATTGGGCGACCAACCGAGCTGTTGAGTAAAGGCTGACCCGAAATCCAGGAAGTATATCCCTTTAAAAACATATCCACAGCCTGCATTAATTTCAATGGGCTGAGTGGAAAATCCAGAGCGAAAACTAAGATTTTCCATTGGAGTATATTCCAATCCTGCTTTCCCTCGAAGAGGAAAATCAACATGTTTCTCACCTTCCACACACACCAATAGTTTATTTGAAAAACTATATGAAGACCCTATGCGCATCACTGTAGATAGCCGATCTTCTTGATACGAACTTAATTGTACCCGAGAAAAATTTACTAGGGAAAACCCAAGAAGCCATTTATTATTTACCCGAGTTAATAGCCCCACCTCACCAGTTGCTTTAATCGCATTTCCATATCCTTGACCAATTCGGAATTGATGTAAATTCATTTGAACTCCTAATCCAAATATCTCGGATAACCTAAGGCTGTATCCCAAGCCGGCTTTAATAGTTCTAAACTGTGTGTATCCAAAACTCTGGGCACCACCTGAAATCACCCCTTTCTTTAGTGGTAGTGCCAGGGCAACTGATTGAGTTTGAAGTTCTTTAAGCAAAAATCTGTTCTCATAGGAAAGACCAACACCAAATTTGGTAATACCTATCAATGCTGCAGGATTATGGTGATATGCCCAAATATCCTGAAGCGTTACGGAGGCATCACCCATGCCACGTGAACGGCCACCTGCTGGAGCCCATCCTTGCGCAATCCCATATCCTGAACATAGCAGTATAATTAAAACGATTCGTTGCATTTAATTGGAATTAAAACGATTACAATTTAAATATTTAAGATATCTTGATTCTAAAAAAAACCAAGATTCCCCATGATTCGAAGATAGGGCATAAATTATTTTCTTGGTTGAATTAATTCTAGAATTTGAAGATTGGAGATCGAAGGATAACTTAACTTTGATTTGGTGATCCTTTTGCTCAATGCTCAATATCGAATAATTGTTGATTGATTCCTCCTGATGAAGAAACAATTTCCTTAAACCAGCAGTATCCGATAAGTATGCATCAATAAGACAAGGATGTGTTTGCGATACTTCAAGAATTGTTAATTCCTTATTATAGGCATTTTGATATTGAATGATGGCTCGATTTAAGGATTTTTCTTGTTTAGAGGATAAAGAACATGCGAAAACGCACCAAATCGCAGAAACAATTAAAATATAAAATCTCATTAGGGATATCAAAGATAGGGATTTCTTTACAACTTTAATTTCCGAATCAAAGACTAAGAATGGTATCTTTGAGTCAAGATTTGATATATGTCACTGAAAGAAGAATGGGTTAATCAACTTAAAAAAGAACTTAAATCAAGCGAAATTAAGAGTTTTCAATCAGAAATTGAGGATCTTAGATGGGAGTTCGAGGATAATAATATCCCCAAAACTACCTTTGATTTTTCATCTAAATATTATTCAGATTTGACATTTTTTAGCTATCACAAAGTTTTTAATTCTAAGGAAAGCAACCGAGAAATATTGCAAGATTTAAATCAAGGTACTCAAGGATTAATAATATGCTGGGACAAGCTTCCAGATTTTCAGGAACTTTTCAAAAGTGTCATGTTTGAATATATTCAAACCCACATTATAGTTTCAAATCCAAATGAGCTTTCAATGATTAATAAATGGGTTAACCAGCACAAGCCAAAAAATTTCATCATTGAGGTTACAGACTACACACACGATACCGCTCTCCGGATTGATGGCTTTTCAATGTATGCTATCGGTTCAAATGCGTGGCAAGAACTTTCATTTGTCTGCCGCCATCTTGTTAATCAAATTGGCCCCCTACCAAAAAATGAAACAATTGTAATTGAATTAGGGGTTGGTGAGAATTTTATAATCGAAGCGGCAAAAATAACAGCCTTTCATTGGTTGTGTGAAGCTTTGTTAACAAAATACAAACGAAATGATTTAAATATAACGCTTCGAGCAAGGCTCGGTTGGAGGAACAAATCGAAAGGAGAAATACACACTAACCAAATCAGGCAATCTTCAGAAGCCCTTTGCGCATTGGTTGCTGGCGTAAATCAGCTATGTATTCCTCCTTATGATGCAATGTTTACTGAATACTCCACATCATTAGTACGTAGAATTGCCATAAACACTGGCCACATTTTAAAGGAAGAATCTCATTTAGATTGGTTTCAAGGGTTGATTAAAGGAAGCTATATTAACACACATTTGGTGCATGAACTTTGCAATAAAGTTTGGGAGTCTCTTTCATGGTCTGATGAATTTGAAGAACAATTAAAAAAATCAGTAAAGACCACTGTTGAAGGCAGAATCAATAGGATAAATAATCAAAGTGATCGATTTATTGGAATAAATTATTTAAATACCCAAAATGATTTACTCACCAATAAATGCAAGGAAATTGGTGCATTCGGAATACCGTATTTATTTTTTGAAACGAATTAAGATGTCGAATTGGATCCACTATTTATCGCATTCAGAAGCAAGCGTTAAAACAATAAATGTTACAGATGGAATTGAGATTCCCAATATTCCCCCTCCCCTAAAAGTTCAGCAACAATATACCGGCCTGAAGCCCTTTAGACGGGGCCCATATGCCTCTATGTATACGATTCGACCTTGGACGATACGTCAATATGCTGGTTTTTCAACTGCTGATGAATCAAATGCATTTTATCGAAAAAATCTTGCAGCGGGACAGAAGGGATTATCTGTAGCCTTTGATCTACCCACGCATAGAGGCTACGATTCTGACCACCCAAGGGTCATGGGTGATGTGGGTAAGGCAGGGGTTGCAATTGATACAATCGAAGATATGAATCGTCTTTTTGATGGAATTCCGCTAGATGAAATGTCAGTTTCAATGACTATGAATGGGGCTGTAATACCCATACTTGCATTCTATATAGGAGCAGCAATCGAACAGGGGGTTGCCATTTCTGATCTTTCTGGGACCATTCAAAATGACATTCTCAAGGAATTCATGGTGAGAAATACGTATATATACCCCCCAGAGCCATCTATGCGAATAATTGCCGATATATTCAAATATACCTCCATGTACATGCCTAAGTTCAATAGCATTTCTATCTCTGGATATCACATGCATGAGGCGGGCGCAACAGCAGCACAAGAATTAGCTTTTACCTTAGCTGACGGATTAGAATATTTAAAAACCGGAATTAAGGCGGGGTTAAGTATTGATGAATTTGCCCCTAGACTAAGTTTTTTCTGGGCAATTGGGATGAACTTTCCAATTGAAATTGCCAAGCTGCGCGCAGGAAGAGAACTTTGGTCAGAAATTGTGGATTCTTTCAAACCCAAGAACGAAAAATCTAGAATACTTAGAGCACACTGTCAAACATCCGGTTGGTCCTTAACCGAACAAGACCCCTTTAACAATGTTACACGTACTACAATTGAGGCATTTGCTGCAGTATTCGGAGGGACACAATCCTTGCATACTAATTCATTAGATGAAGCCATTGCCCTTCCAACCGATTTTTCAGCACGTATTGCAAGGAATACCCAGTTGTTTATTGCCTTAGAATCCGGTGTAACGCAGTTCATCGACCCATTCGGAGGGAGTCAATACATTGAATACTTGACTGATCAACTTATCACGGAGGCTAGGAAGCTAATGAGGGAAATAGAGGAAATTGGCGGAATGTCTGAGGCCATTTCCAAAGGCTTTCCAAAACTAAAAATAGAAGAAACTGCTGCGCTAAAACAAGCCAGAATTGATGCCGAACAAGAAATTATCGTTGGGGTAAATCGATTTCATTCATCGGAAAATAGCGATATTGAATTATTAGAAGTTGATAATAGCAAAGTTCGCTTGCAACAAATCGAACAACTAGAACAAATAAAAATTAACCGTGATAACGCCAAAGTAACTGCACTGTTAAATAAACTAGAAAAAGCGGCTATGAAGTCGGACAATCTGTTGGAAATCGCTGTTGATTGCGCCATTGCTCGATGTACTCTAGGAGAAATCTCAATGGCTCTTGAACGTGTTTTTGGAAGATATGAGGCCCATATTAAAACTATTTCCGGAGTATATAAATCTGTAGCTATGAAAGATCCTGCATTTAAAGACGCGCAATCGAGATGTGAGTTATTTTCAAACATTGAAGGACGGAGACCTCGAATACTAGTTGCTAAGATGGGGCAGGACGGCCATGACCGAGGTGCAAAAATCATAGCATCTGCCTTCGCAGACATTGGATTTGATGTGGATATGGGCCCTCTTTTTCAAACACCTCAAGAAGTTGCCAAACAAGCCATTGAAAATGATGTTCATATCGTTGGTGTTTCCTCTTTAGCGGCCGGACACAAAACCTTAGTTCCAGCATTAATTAATTGCCTGGGGGAATTAGGCAGAAAAGATATTATTGTTGTGGTTGGCGGAGTTATACCTAAAAAAGACTATGATTTCTTATTTGAAAATGGAGTATTTGGAATCTATGGCCCAGGCACCAAACTTTCAGATGCAGCAATTGAAATCTTAAGTCTCCTCTTGAAAAGTCACAATTAAATTGTAATTTCGGCATAGAATTTGGGCAATTTAAGAAAACTGTATCGTATGAAATATCCGCATTTAATATCCTTTATTGTTGCTTGCAACCTAGTATTAGCACAAGACATAACTTTTTCAGCAAGCAAAAGATTAGTAGAACCTGCCATGAATGGTGAGATCAAACCTGAGAATACTGTTGAAATTAAAAGTTCGCTTGTAACACCCATGAACGGTAAAAAAACATACACATGGACAATAAATGGTTCGTCTCAACCGGGCAAAGGGTGGGAATTAGTTAAAGGGACCACATTGAATGGAGAGAAAATAAAAATCTCTTTTAATAAGTTAGGAAACTACAGTATCGGATTAACCATAGTGGCTGTTTCTGGTGAGGATGAAAACGAAGTTAGTGGGGAAATTGAGGATTTTATTTCCGTACGTAGCGTTTTTCCGGAGCTAGCTGCACTTTACGCTCAAAAACCAAAACCAGACTATGTTAAACTTGTTGAAAAATCCTCCGAATATGTCGTTAAACCTAAGTTCGCCGATGATCCAACTCCAAACTTATTTCTTGCTAAAGGATTTTTAGGAGTGGTTAAAACAGGCAATCCCGAAGCACGATTTGAAACAGCAATGGAAGATTGTATTTCTGCATTTGCTGCCGCAAAAGAACTTGATAAAAACGGGGTAATTGTGGATGACGAACATCAACGATTTTTAGACGAACTCCAACAATATCTTTTTAACGAAAACATTGCTGTTTTTTATGATTCTGACCCAAAAAATAACCCGGAGGGATATGATATTTTGGTTGAATATATTGACTACTACACTCAAACGAGTTCAGCCCCAGTTTGTGCAAGCTTGTTTCAAGGATATTTTAAATATTTAAAGAAAGACACAAAAGGATCGAACCAGCTTTGGACTACAGAACTGCAAAAATTGAACGCTTTTATTGACCTGGATGAGAAAACGGCATATGGCTCAAAATATAAAGATGAATTAGGGAATGAAATCATTCTTTCCAATGTTGACCTTAACGTTTTAAAATTAGGCGCAATGAAGATTTCGGAACTCATGAAAACTAGAGACAATGAAAATCCCAAAGAAGCTTGTAAGCTGCTATCTATAGTTGAACCTTTTTTAATAGATGACACTGAATTTGCTACTTTCTATAGTAAGTCATTTGATAGTTGTCAAGAAAAGAAAGATTGACCTGTTAACAATGATTCATTAATAAAAAAGTCTTAGCTGAGGATTTCATTTTTATTGAATGTATATTTTTAACGAGTGAAAATACCCAAATACTTAAGAAACAAATACATCATCACCGCAATACTTTTTGTGAGTTACCTTTTGTTTTTGGATGATATGGATGTTTTTTCGATGATTAGCAACCTTAGAAAAAGAAGCACATTAACAGAACAAAATAAAGTAATGCATCAAAAAGTTTTAGATAGTAAGGCGATTTTAAACCGCCTAAATAAAACCCAATATCTCGAGCATTACGCACGTTCAGCTAAATATTTTAAGCAAAAAGACGAGGAAATTTTTGTTATTATTCCAAAAGATAATTCGAATTAATAAAAGATAATCGATACAAGGGAAAATAAAACCCCAGTATTTGGTCGTACGAATAAGACAATCTTGCCATTTTCATGGCGCCTTCTTGGCACAATCCAACTCCATGTCCAAAGCCCCTTCCAGATAAGGTCACCATATTCCCGTCAGAACTGACTGAAAAATATGCTGACTTTAAGTTAAAATGCTCCCTTAGGTCCCTCATTGGTATGCCATATCCCGGATGAAACAGGAATGCTGGCCGAGTATTGCTTGACCAATTTAAAATAAGTGCCGCACTGGTTGAATCATCTATTGGATAATGGTACTTCTCTACTAAATAGCTTTTCCATTGCGACAGCGCAATTTGTTTGGTCCAAGTTGCCTGTTTGGTATAAATACAAAAGGTATCACGAAACGAAGTTAATCCGTTAATAGAAGCATTCCAAACCTGACTAGGCTCGCATGTTTGCCCGCCACAATTCGCACTAAAAAACGTTGGTGCCAATGTAGAGTCTTCATGTAACATAATCTGACCTCGAGTTGCTTTAATGGCAGAATCAATGATTGGGGATCCATTTCGTTTATGTAAATATGCTTGACAATGTACCTGATTGCATAAATCAAAGCCGTCCTTTGCATGTTTTTGTTTTGATTTCATTGCAAAGGTTCTCGAGATAATTGATTGGACTTTATAGTATTCAAGTTTTTGACCTGTTCCAGCCTCAGATTCAACAACTCCCTCTAAATATGTTTCCAAATCTATTTGGTTTACAATCAACAAAGAGCCATTATTCGAACGAACAAGGAAATCGCCTTCAAAACTTCGAGCTTTCATACTCGGTGCAATTCCAGAAATCTCCACAGATTTTTCACGTTCAGAAGCGATTATTTTCAACTCTTTTACCCCGGAAGTTTTTAATCCGTGAAATACTATATCCAAAGTACCATTAACACTTTTCGAAATCTCACAGAATGAAAAATGATCCATCACGCCAATAAAAGTAGTATCTGCTATAATGAAATAGGAACCAATTGCATTAGCGAATTTAATTTTCGTAAATTTTTGAGTTGGGAAAAGTCCAATACGCATGGGCTGTGCTTGAACAAACAACACCGCGAACCCTACCAAGATTGCCAGTAGTACTTTCCGTAACATTGATTGTCTTACTTGTTATCTGTCAAAAATGTTTCAACAATAGATTCTGCTATTCGTTCACTAGCACCCACACCACCTAATAAATTCAAAAGATCCCTATACCCTGAAATGATTTGATTTCGAGATTCTTCGACATCCACAATTTTTTTCATGGATGTCACTAATTTTTCAGAAGTACAATCTCCTTGAATTAACTCTTCAACCAGTTTGCGACCTAATATTAAATTAACCAGCGAGATATACTTGATTTTAACGACTCGTTTTGCAATCCAAAATGAAAGTCCGCTACTTTTGTAGCATACCACTTGTGGCACATTAAAAAGGGCCGTTTCTAATGTTGCTGTTCCTGAGGTTACAAATGCGATTGATGCAGAATTCAATATATCATAGGTTTTACCATATAAATAGCGAACATTGGGTTCGTTGTACGTACCATAAAAATCATTTGGAATCTGTGAGGAACATGCAACAATAACCTCGTACTCTGGGAATGATTTGGCTGCCTCCAACATAATAGGTAATTTCCGTTTAACCTCCTGCATGCGACTGCCAGGCAACAATGCTAAAATGGGCTTGACATAATTTAGTGGATCATTAGATAACCTTTTAAAAGCTAAAATCTCATCTAACAATGGATGACCAAAATACTTGACCGAAACCTTAAACTTTTCGTAATATGCTTTTTCAAATGGAAGAATACAGTAAAGTTCGTCAACGTAGGCTTGGATTTTCTTTATTCGGCCTTGTTTCCATGCCCATAGTTGTGGGGATATATAATAAATCACCTTTATCCCATTCTTTTTGGCCCATGCCGCCATACGTAGATTAAATCCTGGGAAGTCAACCAAAATAAGAACATCAGGTTTAAAAATTGAAATTTGCGATTTGCAAGTTCGAAAATTTTTTAAAATGGTCGCCATATTTAAAAGCACTTCTAAAAATCCCATAAATGAAAGCTCGCGAATGTGCTTTAAAACCTGAATATTTTCGGCAATCAAACGATCCCCCCCCCATCCTTGCACCTGAAGATTTGGAGATTTCAACTTTAACGCACTAACTAAATTTGCGGCGTGCAAATCTCCAGAAGCCTCACCACAAATGATAAAAATCTTTTGATGTGACATTAAAAAAAGTTAACGTATATAGAATAGGGTACCAAAGCTAAGGTGGCCATAATAATTCCTCTTGCCGTTGAGTAGGCATCTCGATTTAAAAACAAATAGAACCAGAGTAAATTAGGAATACAACCTAACGATAAATATTTACTGGCGTATAAAGCATTTGTTGAAAATTGATGCCAAAAAAATGAAAAGTCATATGAAAAAGACAAAGAAAGTATGTATAACACCATTGGTAAAAAGACAAAAGGTGTCGCTAATCCAATGCCAAAACCTAACCAAGCTTCTTTCGAAATATTCATAAATCCCAAGAAATAAAATCATTTAGCACGCTATAATTTGTAAGATCAAATTGAGTTGGTACAATGGAAATAAAACCGCTGTTTAAGGCATGCAAATCAGAATCTTCCCTTGGATTAACCTCTCCAAACTTACCCGTAAGCCAATAATATGGGCGACCAAACTGATCCTCGCGCTTATCAAAACGATCTTCCCAAAACGCATGAGCTTGTGTACAAACCTTTATCCCTTTAATATGTGAGGCTTCAACATTAGGTATATTTACATTTAAACAAGTGTGTTTTGGAAAACTATTTGACAATGCTGCAGCGATCAACCGTTCAATGTAGGATTCATACTGCATAAAATCTGCGTCTGAATCGTAATTAGATAAAGACAACCCAATTGAAGGAAGACCTTCCATTGCCCCTTCTATGGCCGCAGACATTGTCCCTGAGTAAAGCACATTTGTAGAAGAATTTTCTCCATGATTAATCCCACTTAACACTAAGTCTGGCTTACGCTCTAACACTTCATAAATAGCAAGTTTAACACAATCCACTGGCGTACCTGAACTAGCATAAGCCTCAACATCACCGAACATTCCAACACGATTTAAACGAATCGGATCGGCTAAGGTTATCGCATGCCCCATCCCCGATTGAGGTTTATCGGGGGCAACCACTACTACACGGCCGAGCTTGGAGGCCATTTTCACCAATGAATGAATGCCTTTAGCATTTACACTATCATCGTTTGTTATTAAAATTAACTTCTCCATGTTGCTCATAACAGACAAAAATAAGGATAATTCATACCCTTGTTTAACTTTGTACTTATAAATCGCGAAAATGCAAATACTCCTACCCCATCAGATGCTTGGATTTTGTCATGCTCCTGTATGTGCTGTTCGGGCAGACACAACAGATTGTGCGGAAATGGTTACCCAACTCACCTTTGGAGAAACCGTTGAGGTGCGATCTCAAGTGAATCATTGGATTGAAATTCAGTCGCTTTCAGATGGCTACAGGGGATTTGTTGACCGTAGGCATTTAATAGGACTTACAGAGAAAGAACTTCGACATTGGCACGATGAACGAAATTTACTTCATGCATTTGTTTCCAGATTAGAAACACCTTGGGGCTTGCTTAATATCCCTGCGGGGAGTTATATTGGAAACACATCATTCAGCATCGGAAAATACGCGTTCAAACAAGAGTCATGTGAACCTGAATTCAAACCTGCTTCCTTCCTAAATACCATTTTGAATGTGCCTTATTTGTGGGGAGGTAAAACCTCATTTGGTATCGACTGCTCGGGCTTCACTCAGTTATTCTATCGATTAAACTCAATTAATTTACCCCGAAACGCTTCAGAACAACAAGCGCTCGGTCAAGAGGTTTCTCTAGATGAATTGGAATTGTACGACTTGATTTTCTATCAAAACCAACAAGGTAAAGTAACCCATGTTGGAATTTATTTGAACAATAACCAGCTTATACATGCATCCGGTAGAGTTCGAATTGATTCGTTACAGGAAGGTGCAATATGGAATGAGGAATTAAATGAAATTACTCACCAATTGCATTCAATAAAAAGATACCTTTAAAAATCAAGATAAAATTTCGATATTTGTTAAAAAAGTGCTGAAATGAATGTGTTAGTTACGGGAGGGGCAGGATTTATTGGCAGCCACTTAGTAGAACGGCTTGTTCGTGAAAATCACAAGGTTACAGTCCTTGATAATTTACTTCGTGGAAATAAAATTCCGAATCACATTTTTTCGCAAATTACATTTATTGAGGGGGATGTAAGGAATTATCACGATGTTAGCAGAAGTATGTTAGGTATAGACATAGTTTACCATTTTGCCGCTGTGCTAGGTGTTGATGTGGTTGCTGACTTTCCAGTAGAGACAATGGACGTGGAAGTTATAGGCACCCGAAATATCATTAATGCAGCTCATGAATTTGGTATTACTCAGTTGTTTTATGCCTCTACGAGTGGAATATATAGCCATTCTGCCATTGTTAAAACTGCACTGAACGAAGAAGTCTTGGTAGACCCACGGACATCCTATGCCATGGCGAAACGTTACAACGAAATTTACTTAGCTAGTCATTTTGAAGAAAAAGGAATTAATACCATCGCACTGCGTTTTTTTAACGTATATGGAGAACGCCAAGACAATCGCATGGTAATCCCAAGATTCATTGAGCAGGCTGAAACAAATGCAGCCATAACCGTTTTTGGTAACGGCCTACAAACCCGTGATTTCACCTACATCGATGATGTAATTGAAGCTTGTTTCAGACTTCAAAACACAACTGGGTTTCATATAGTTAACATTGCTAATGAGCAAGAGTGGACTATTAAGGACTTGGCGGAGTGTATCATCGAGCTCACCGAATCTAAGTCTAATATATGCTATGTGGATGCTCCAAAAAAACGCTACGATTACGAAGTTGAGCGAAGAATTGGAAGTGCCGAAAAACTATATGCATTAACAGGATTTAAGCCAACAACCCCCCTGAAAAAAGGACTAGAATTAACTTTAACTCCCCAAGAATATACAGCAGCAAATGGACACAATAGTATTTAATTTAATTGAAGCGGAGCGAAAACGTCAAACCATAGGTATTGAATTGATTGCGAGTGAAAACTACGTAAGCAACCAAGTAATGGAGGCGATGGGTAGTATTCTTACGAATAAATACGCAGAAGGCCTGCCCGGTAAACGCTACTACGGTGGCTGTGAAATTGTAGATCAGGTTGAGCAATTAGCCATTGACCGTTTATGTGAGCTGTTTGGTGCTACATGGGCAAATGTGCAACCGCATTCAGGAGCGCAGGCTAATGCAGCGGTATTCCTGGCTTGTTTAAATCCTGGTGATAAAATTTTGGGATTCGATTTGTCACATGGTGGACACCTTACACATGGCTCTACGGTTAACTTTTCTGGAAAATTATATCAACCTTTCTTCTACGGCGTAGAAAAAGAAACAGGCCTAATCGACTATTATGCTTTGGAAGTAACCGCCATGAAGGAACGTCCAAAAATGATTATTTGTGGGGCATCAGCCTATTCAAGAGATTGGGATTACAAACGTATTCGTGAAATTGCTGATGCTATCGGAGCTTTGGTCTTAGCAGACATTTCTCATCCTGCAGGGCTAATAGCTGCCAAGTTGTTAAATGATCCCTTGGAGTATTGTCATATTGTTACCTCAACCACGCACAAAACCTTGCGAGGGCCGCGTGGAGGAATCATCATGCTAAGGCAGAATTTCGACAACCCATTTGGGTTGCGATGGAATAACGGCAACTTAAAATCGATGGCCGCTTTATTAGATGCTGCCGTATTTCCTGGTATTCAAGGAGGTCCCCTCGAACACGTAATTGCAGGAAAAGCAGTTGCCTTTGGAGAAGCGTTGAATCCAGCATATACAACCTATATGAAACAAGTTCAATCAAACGCAGCAATAATGGCCAAAGAGATGATGAAACTTGGTTATCATATTGTATCTGGGGGAACAAGTAATCACAGCATGCTTATTGACTTAAGAAATAAAGGTATAACGGGCAAAGATGCAGAAATCGCTTTAGGCAAAGCGCATATCACAGTTAACAAAAATATGGTTCCTTTTGATACGGAATCTCCGTTTGTAACATCCGGTATTCGCTTAGGCACTCCTGCAATTTCCTCGCGCGGTGTCAATGGCGATGAAATTATAGCCATTGTTTCACTAATCGATGCTACATTACAATCGCATACTGATGCATCAGCCATGAAAGAAATCAGAACCAAAGTGGAACAATTAATGGGTGCCAAACCCTTATTTGCGTGGTAAAAAGATTTGACTCCAAAAAGGATCTAACTTTTCCCATTATTTTAGGGTTTATATTTTTAATTTACGCGAGTATCGGTTTTTCAATTCTTATTAACGATGGTGATTATTCTGCCATTTATCTATTAGCAGGGGTTTGGATTGGCTTAGTGGTAATGTTTTTTGTGGTCATTAAATCCACATTTTATTCCATAGATGATGAGTACCTAATTTGTCATACATTAGGATTTAAAAAAAAAATTACATTATCGGATATAAAAAAAATAGTACCACAAAAAGGTCTTTACGCCGGATTTAAAATCAACACAGCATGGAAAGGGATCGTGGTTCATTATGGAAAATGGGATGAAATTTTAATTTCTCCTGCGGATGAAAAGGGATTGATTGAGGCTGTTCGGCTCAAGAACCCGAATTTAACGGCTTGAAGCCATTTTTAACTATGGAATACCCTTCCTTTCCAATACCTACTATCGAAACAATATTCAACGGGAATTCTAGTAAAACATGAGTAAAACTCAAAAAGAATAGAACACTTAAGCCCAGGCTGTAATCGTACAAATAAAAGCCACAAGAAGCTAACCAAATTACTACAACTCCAATAAATCTGACTTTAGGAACCTTGTGCCAACGAATTACTTCTGTTTTACTGAACCAATTTAGATAATGATAAAGGTAAGCGAAGGCAATAAAGCGCATAAGCATGATGCCAATCGTTGAAAAGAACACAGAATTCCAAAAATAATCTTTTGAATTCGTTGGCAATGCATACCTCAATGGAATCGGTTTTTGGTAAAACTCATTGTCTTGATTTTCAACAAGGTATGCTGCCGAAAGTTTTGAGGCTAGTGAATCCTTTATTCTCTTTTTTTCTAGCATCGGAAATCCACTACTTTCTTTTAGAACAAAAGAATCCAAATACTGTCTATTAGTCATATATTTCTCATCAATCCATTTAAAATGGTTCATAATTGAGACATTGGTCATAAAAAATCCATTTCCTTTAGCATAGTACGCATTTTCACCATAACCAGTAAGATTGTTTCCTTGAGGATTAACCGGTATGGTAAAAACTAAAATGATTGGGATAATAATAAAGCCTATAATTTGCCATATTCCAGATTTACTCCGTGATTTAAGTGCCCCGTATAGCATAAATAAACCAGTAAAAACATAGACATGTATTAGAGTAGGCACCAAGGATGTTAATGCAAATACTAGCGTATTTGAATCGTTTTGTGTAGCCTTCTCGGGACTTAACCAACCCGCTACAAAAACGTATAAAAAAGCAATGGTGATAACTTTAATAATAAGGTTTTTAACTAAAGCAAAAAGTACCGAGGCAAACAAAGCAAAAACCAATAACTTATCAAACAAATTGAGTTCAACAAATTGCTTATATATTTCCCAATCGTACCCAAAATCACTTGCAAAAGCGGCTATTGATAATAGAATCCCAATTATGAGTAGTACCAAAAAGTCATATTTTCCCTTAGAAAAGTATTGTCTGTCATGCAGCCAGCTAATTTCCGTTAAATAATGCAAAGGGCCTAAGAATGCATAAGCAAATAAAAAGGTTTCAAAAGGCATGATAAAAGCCAATGCTGCCGTAATCAGCATTAGTCCAATATTTATATAATTTATTTTATCTTCCTTTAATAGAATCATCGGTTTTTTTTTCAAATATACCGAATATCATTCATTTTTTAATTCATCATCAAAACCTAGATTAACTGCATTTTTACGGATACTTTTAGAAACCGCCGTTCCAAAATCATCTGTTTCATTGCTAATATTTTTGGATTGTTCTTCAATATAGGTGAGTCTTTTTTGATTCAAGGCAGAAATTTCTTTTTGAGTGTCTTCCCTCTCCTTTCTTTTTTCAGAGACCAGTACTTTGATTTCTTCATCCGTTTTACCTTTTAATTCATCTATCTTATCCTCTGCTTTCAATTTACTTAATACTGTAGAATCTGCCGCAACCGCATCAACTAGATCCCAATCTCCATTCCAATAATAGGTACTTCCCTTGGCCACTGCACGTTCAACCATTACTGCTTCATTTAAGGTCTTTGCATTATCATCTTGTTTAGATTGCTTTTGCTTTTTATCGACTCCTGAAAAACCATAAGATACATAGGTACTGTTTAGTTTCATATTATTTATTTGAATGAGCGAATCGTATGGCGTTGCAATGTACGTTATTGGTTGATCGCTATTGATATTAAAAAAATCCCCGCCAGAACATGTTGCACCATCTTGCCAAAACGTTCGAACTCCTTCATCATATGGCCCGCAAAAAATAGTACTGACCAAAACGCCTTTCGATTTAGCCAAAGCGCAAGCCTCTTTATAGGATATTGGGCCTTGATTGAAAGGTTCATTACCTGCAATATAGATCAATTTTAAATCCCCATTATTCGATGACCAACTTAAATCAAGAACAGATTTTTGAATTACAGCACCACAAAACTCATCGCCTCCATTTGTTGTTAGTCCAAAAAGTTTTTCAGAAACTAAATCAAGATCTTTAGTGAAATTCAATTGTTGCCGAATATAGTTATCTTTAATATTTAGACTCTGATTCCCATAGTCGTACATTGCAATCTCTAAATCTGGAGAAGCTCCTTGATAAGTTAATTTAGCAACTTCATTTACGATGGCCCAAATTTTCGCCTTTGCTTGGTTCAAAAGTCCGTCCATACTATTCGAGGTGTCAAATAATATTACAAGTTGCACTTTACGCTTTCCTGTTTGAGCAACAGAAGAAAAAACAAGATTTAAACTGAGAATTGATAAGAATAGATATTTCATGGCAATTTAATTTGCCAGCATGTACAACCCAAAAATGAAATGGTTCAATTCGAAGCAAAATAGCCAAGCGCCATTCGATAACTTTCTAGTCCAAAACCCATTACTAAGCCCTTGCAGACTGGAGTTAATAAGGATTCATGTCGAAATACCTCTCTAGATGCTACGTTTGTAATATGAACCTCAATAACAGGAGTGGAAATAGCCGCAATACAATCTCTAATAGCCACGCTAGTATGTGTATATCCTCCGGCATTTAGCAGTATTCCATCCCCTTTAAATAGTTGCAAGAAATCAATTAATTCCCCTTCAATATTAGACTGAAAATAACAAAGTTCTCCATGAAATGACCTGTTGATTTCGTTAAAAAAATCTTCAAATGATTCATTACCATAAACACCAGGCTCCCTGTGTCCAAGAAGATTCAAATTTGGACCATTTATAATTGCAATTTTCATGAAGTAAAAATAAAAGAATTTAATGATTTATAGAGTTATTCTAGTAACTTTGAAATGCACCAAATCACTAATATTTAATAATCCTAACCAGTGAACTGGGACCAATTAACAAAGCAATTTATTTCGTATTTAAGAATAGAAAAAGGACTTTCCGAGAATTCTTGTCTTGCCTACCAGCAAGATTTAATAAAATTGCGTGACTTTTGTATTTCGAATCAAGTATCCCCTACTGAAATCTCAAATCAGGACTTAAAACAATTTGTCACGTTGTTATTCGATTTGGGGTTAAGCGCAAGAACACAAGCCAGGATAATCTCTGGCATAAAGCAATTTTTTGGTTTTTTAATCCTTGAACAACTCATTGAAAAGGATCCAAGTGAAATGTTGGAGCAACCAAAAATGGGCCGTAAACTTCCTGAGGTGCTGGATATCACAGAAATCGACGCATTAATTGCGGTTATTGATGTTTCAAAACCGGAAGGGCACAGAAACCGAGCAATATTAGAAACATTATATAGTTGTGGTATACGCGTCAGTGAACTAGTTAATCTCAAACAATCTGATTTGTTTTTTGAAGAAGGATATATTCGAGTAATAGGAAAAGGAAATAAAGAACGATTGGTCCCCATGAGTAAATCGGTAGAACAGGAAATAACGTGGTATGTGAATAATCAACGAAAAAAACTCGAAATTTACAAAGGCGATGAGCAAATTGTATTTTTAAACAGAAGAGGTAAACGCCTTACACGAGTAATGATTTTCACAATCATCAAACAATTGGCAGAATCCATTGGATTGCAAAAAAAGATATCCCCTCATACTTTTCGTCATTCATTTGCTACTCACCTATTAGAAGGTGGAGCGAATTTGAGAGCGATTCAAGAAATGCTAGGACACGAATCCATTACCACCACCGAGATATACACCCATATGGATCAACGATTTTTAAGAGATGCCATTTTAACCTTCCATCCTCGAAATCATCAATAAGCCAAGAGATCTTTTAAAGCTATTTCGAAACGTTTAATTGGTAAGAATTGTTCCTCTAATACCACAGCAAAAGGAACAGGGGTGTCAAGTGATCCAACACGTTTAACTGGAGCATCTAAGCACTCAAAACAACATTCATTAATAAGGGCCGAAATTTCTCCACCCAGGCCACCGAAGATTGAATCTTCATGAAGAACAAGCACCTTTCCAGTTTTCTTGACCGAGTCGAAAATTGTTTCTGTATCCAGCGGTAATAAGGTGCGTAAATCAACAATTTCGATATCAACGGTTAACTTCTCCTTTAATTCGAGCGCCCAATGTACTCCTGAACCATAAGTAATAATGCTTGCTTGGGTTCCTTCTGATACGATTGCTGCCTTTCCAAGTTCCAACTGATAATATGCCGAAGGGACCATTCCTTTGATGCTTCTATACAATGCTTTGTGCTCGAAAAACAAAATAGGATTTGGGTCTTCAATAGACGCTGTTAAGAGTCCTTTGGCATCAAATGGATTGGAAGGATATACAACTTTTAACCCCGGAGTATGGGTAAACCAAGCTTCATTGCTTTGCGAATGAAAAGGTCCTGCTGCGGTACCTGCACCAGTAGGCATTCGAACCACTACATCAGCATTTTGTCCCCAACGCCAATGAATTTTCGCTAAATTATTAACTATTTGATTGAATCCACAGGTTACAAAATCTGCGAATTGCATTTCGACCATAGCTTTCATTCCAGCTATAGACAATCCGAGTGCAGCGCCTACGATGGCTGATTCACATAGCGGGGTATTGCGAACGCGCTCCTTCCCAAATTTTTCAACGAAGCCTTCGGTTACCTTGAATGCACCACCATACTCGGCAATATCTTGACCCATTAAAACTAAGTTAGCGTGACGTTCCATGCTTTGACTTAAACCCTGTTGTATGGCATCAATAAAGCGTACTTCCTTATGTTCACCGGTTGGAATAACTTGAACTGGCAATGATTGGGCATATAAATCTTCAAGCTCTGTAGCTAAACTTGGAACAATTTGTGCCTCAGCATTGGCCTCATCAAAAGACGCTTGAATGTGGGCCTTATAATCCTCCTTAAGCCGGTAAATTTCGGATTCAGTAATGACTTTCTCTTGTAAAAGAAATAATTCAAAATTGGTAACAGGGTCTTTCAGTGCCCATTGCTTTTGAATGCCTGCTGGATAATACTTAGTTCCTGATGCCTCTTCATGCCCTCTCATTCGGAACGACAATAATTCCACTAAACATGGTTTTGGTTTTTCTCGAATTTCTTTCGCAATTTGACGAATAGTACGAATCACTTCTAAAATATTATTTCCATCAACTTGAATAGCATTCATACCATAACCTATGCCTTTGTCTATGAATTGCTTACATCGAAACTGTTCAACCGAAGGGGTTGATAATCCCCAAGCGTTATTTTCAATACAAAAAATAACAGGTAAATCCCAAACGGAAGCCACATTAAGTGCTTCATGAAAATCACCCTCTGAGGCCCCACCGTCTCCAGAGAAAACCAAGGTGGCTCTTTTAGTTTTATTTAATTTTTCAGCCAACGCGATCCCATCAGCTATTCCTAATTGTGGGCCCAAATGTGAAATCATTCCTACCAAGTGGTGTTGAATAGATCCAAAATGAAAAGAACGGTCTCTGCCTTTGGTAAAACCTGACATTTTTCCTTGAAATTGGGCGAACAAGCGATTTAATGGAATATCTCGGGTAGTGAACACTCCGAGGTTTCTGTGCATTGGCAGTATGAATTCATCAAGATTTAATGCATACGCACATCCTACTGAAATTCCTTCTTGACCCCAACCAGAAAACCATTTTGTAATCTTTCCTTGACGAAGAAGAACCAACATTTTTTCTTCAATTAGCCGAGGCAATATAATGGCTTTGTAGATTGAAATGAGCTCTTCGTTTTCAAAACCGGTACGGTCGAATTTGATATGTAATTGTTTAAGTTGATTTTCCACGAACCAAAGGTAACAAATAAAAAAACCCACCGAAGTGGGTTTGTAATGATATCTTAATTCGGATTATACTAACCCTTGATCAATCATTGAATCAGCAACTTTTACAAAACCGGCAATATTTGCGCCCTTTACATAGTCAACATTACCATCTGCTTTTGTTCCATATTTAACACATGCCTCATGAATTGAAACCATAATGCCATGTAAACGCTGATCGACTTCTTCTGCGGTCCAGGATAAACGCAACGAATTTTGTGACATTTCTAACCCTGAAGTAGCCACACCACCTGCATTGGACGCTTTACCTGGAGCGAAAAGTACATTGCCTGCTTGAAACGCCGAGATGGCTTCAGGAGTAGATGGCATATTTGCACCTTCGGCAACACACTTAACACCGTTCCTGATTAACGCAGCCGCTTCTTCGCCATTCAACTCATTTTGTGTGGCACATGGCAAAGCGATATCGGCTTTAACCTCCCATGGTCTTTTCCCAGCAACGAACCTTGCATTTGGATACTTTTGCGTGTATTCAACGATGCGGCCTCTTTTAACGTTTTTCAACTCCATCACAAATGCCAATTTTTCGGCATCTATCCCATCCACATCATGTATATATCCTGATGAATCAGATAAAGTAACCACTTTAGCTCCAAGCTGCGTTGCTTTCTCACAAGCAAACTGGGCAACGTTCCCTGAACCAGAAACTACCACCGTTTTGCCGTTGAATGAATCCCCTTTGGTGGCCAACATTTCTTTCGCAAAGTAAACAGTACCATAACCTGTGGCTTCAGGACGAATCAAGGACCCACCCCAATTTCGTGCTTTTCCAGTTAAAACACCAGTGAATTCATTTCTAATACGCTTATATTGTCCAAACATATATCCAATTTCACGACCCCCCACCCCAATGTCTCCTGCTGGGACATCCGTATCTGCACCAATATGTCGAGAAAGTTCAGTCATAAAAGATTGGCAAAACTTCATCACTTCATTATCTGATTTTCCTTTAGGATCAAAATCCGACCCTCCTTTACCGCCCCCCATAGGGAGTGTTGTCAATGAATTCTTAAAAATTTGTTCGAAACCTAAAAACTTAAGGATGGAAAGATTCACCGATGGATGAAAACGCAAACCGCCCTTGTAAGGACCAATAGCAGAATTAAATTCAACTCGATAACCACGATTTACATTAACTTTTCCCTGGTCATCTAACCATGGAACACGGAAAATAATAGTCCTCTCAGGTTCAATAATTCGTTCAAGGATTTTCGCCTCTTTGTATTTAGGATGTTGTTCCATAAATGGAATAATTGCTTCTGCTACTTCATGCACAGCTTGAAGGAATTCTGGTTCATGACCATTCTTCGCCTTTACATTTTCCATAAAGGCATTTATTTCCTTCTGATAATTATTTGACATACAAGTGAGTTTAAAATTTGCTCACAAATGTAGCAAGTTTTTAATTTGACTAATTAATAGTTTTCAACAAAGACTAAGTGTTAAAAAGACACTAAACTAAAGGGATATTTATATTTTTTTTAGAACATTTTTCCAAAATATCTTAGCAACTAGAATCGCTAAAGTTCGTATTGGAACGTATATTTTATTTTGTTGCAAAAAAATTTTATTTTTGAACCACAATTATTATGAATACTAAATACCTACTATCCGCCCTATTGTTCTCTATTGGATTGCTTCCTTTGGTAGGTATATCTCAAAATAATGCAGGTTGCCCCAATGCTAATTTGAGTATGGGTAATTTTACCAATTGGCAAGGATTCACAGGAAATTATGCTAATCCGGCAGCAACTCCTGGCATTGTTAATGGAAGGCATACAATAATGACTGGAGCAGGTGTAGACCCATATTCGTGCGGAGGTTTACCAATTGTTCCTCCGGGAAGTACAACTTCTGCACGTCTCGGCAATTCTAGTGTAGGCTCCCAAGGAGAACAACTCAGATACACGATAACTGTGAATCCACAAAATGCGCTATTTATTTACAAGTATGCCTGTGTCCTTCAAGATCCAGGACATCCAGCGAATGCACAACCTGTATTTCAGATGCGATTATTAGGCCCAAATGGAAATCAAATTGGCGGTAACTGTGGTATTTACACGGTATATGCAGGTCAACCAGGTCAAAACTTTCAAACTTGTGGGAGTGTTAAATGGTTGCCCTGGACTATTGTTGGGATTAACCTCACTTCCTACATGGGCCAACAAGTTACGATTGAATTTACCACCAAGGATTGTAATTACTCAGGTCATTTTGGCTATGCATACGTAGTGGCAGATTGTATGCCTTTAATTTTGGATTTAGATTATTGCTTTGGTGCCAACATTATCAATATTTCAGGCCCAGCAGGTTTTCAAAGTTACTCTTGGAGTTCTGGTCAAAATACTCAATCCATAACTGTACCTGTTGCCAATGCATCTCCTACTTACACGGTAACTATGCAATCATTTTCAAATCAAGGTAATTGCTCCGTTTCATTAACTGCTCAGGCGATTCCAACAACTGTTAATAATAATTTTACTGTAACTCAAGCTTGTCCATGGTCACCTACTCAATTCAACAGTACTCCCATAATTCTTCCAACTTCCATCAACGGTGTAACATTGGCAAACGGGGGGGCGGCTTCATGGTTCTGGGATTTTGGAGATAATTCCACCTTGTCAGGAAACAACCCCGCTGTCCATCAAAATCCAACGCATACATATGCAAATCCTGGTACTTATACCGTTACGCACATTGTGTTTACACAAGCTGGGTGTAGTGATACCATATCACAAACAATCAATGTATTACCTCCTCCAACAATTAATTTTACATACAATAATTCATGCGTTTTTGATACGGTAAATACGATCAATACTACTCAAGATCCAAATTTAGCCCAAGTTACTTATCAATGGCTGTGGGGCGATGGAAGTGCCAATGATATTACTACGAATGCTTCTCATATATACCAACAGGCCGGCTCTTATCAATTGGGGTTGGCAGCAACAAATGTTGGAGGCTGTACGGATACCTTATACCAAACAGTTGTAGTGCATCCATTACCTATTGTTAATGCCGGTAATGATACTACAATTTGTCCAGGATTTAGTATTCCATTAAATGCATTCGGCGCAATAAACTATACTTGGGAAACAGGAACACCAAACGGCTCTACATATGTTCCACAATCTAGTCAAATAATCACGGTTTACGGAACCGATGCAAATGGCTGTGTTAACTCAGATTCAATAAATGTTACCCTCTTTCCTGCGGCAATAGTAGATGCTGGCCCGGATATTAGTGAATGTTTTGGGACAAGCGTAACTATTACTGGTTCGGGAGTAGATACTTACTCATGGGATAATGGCTTGGTTGATGGTCAACCATTTGTTCCACCTGTTGGTGTAGTAACATATACAGTGACAGGAACGGATGTGAATGGTTGTATTGATATTGATCAGATGATTTTAACCACTTGGGCGAATCCCGTCGTAAATGCCGGAAATGATCAAACAATTTGTGAAGGTGATTCCACCTACCTCTCTGGTTCAGGTGCAAGCACCTATGTTTGGGATAATGGAATTATTAATAATGACTATTTCATACCTGCAGTTAATACAACATATACGGTAATCGGAACAGACAATAACGGATGTATTGGTAACGACGACATGAATATTACCATTGAAGCCGCAGCATTTCCATCGTTTAACGCGCCAGTTTTAGCCGATTGTACACCATTTTCATTTACTCTCAATAATACTTCTACCGGAACGCAATTTACCGAAGCTATTTGGACACTTGGAAATGGAGCTACGGTGACTGGAGCGGGGCCTATTTCTTATACCTACAATAGTCCTGGTTGTTTTGATGTGGGTTTAACATTAACTACGTCTTTAGGGTGTGAATGGGATACACTTATTCCTGACTACTTGTGTAGTTATGTATTGCCAATTGCAGATTTTGAGCCAAGTCCAATGAATATAACGGATTTGGAAAATACAAGTTTCATGATTAACCAAAGCGCTGGAGGCAGCTATTTCTCTTGGGACTTCGGAGATGGAACCACATCGTCTGAATTTGAACCAGTTCATTTCTTCCCTAATACAACAACAGCAAATTATCTTGTAACATTAATTGTTTATACAGATAATGGTTGTACTGATACAGCAATTCGTGTAGTAAATTTGACTGAAACACAGCTTTTATATGTGCCAAACACTTTCACTCCTGATGGAAATGAGTATAACCAGACTTGGTTTCCTGTAATTACTGCAGATTTTGACCCCTATGAGTACACTTGTTTAATTTATGACCGTTGGGGCGAATTAATTTGGGAAAATCATAACCATTTAGTTGGATGGGATGGAAAAAGAATGAATGGAGTGAATGTCCAAGAAGGCGTTTACACATGGAAAATTCTTATTAAATCTCCATACAAAGATGAGCGCAAGGCTTTCACAGGTCATGTTACCTTATTGAGGTAATTTCTGATTATTCTCGCATTTGTGTAAAATCAATACCAAGAATTCATTTTTTTTGATGTATTATCTGCCCAATTACTTGATCTTACTTAATGCTTATTTAAAAGAAACTATACATAAGTGTACTTCTTAGTTTAAGCATGGAATCAAATTTCTGAAAATTGTACTTTCAAAAGAAGTATGAATTAACTATTTAATTTATAAATTTGATGGTAAGAATGGCAACGTAATGTTAATGTTCTCGTAAAGAATTCGACCCTAACATAAATAGTAAAATTCATGATTCGATTAATACTCGCCATTACGATATTTTTTTCGGTGTTTGCATCGCATGCTCAATACACCGTTTGTCTTGGTCAAGATTTAGCAGTTTGTCCAGGTCAGACCGTTACCATAAATAACTGCAACCAAGGTGGTGGAGCCAACAATGTTGCTGGTGTCTATTTGAATTCCCCAAGTCAAGTATTCCTTTCCGATGATTCGTGGTCAGGAGTTGTTAATATTGGGTTCCCATTTAATTTTTATGGTTCCAATTATAACCAGTGTGTAATTGGATCGAATGGACTTATATCCTTCAATCTCGCCAATGCCAATGGGTATTGCCCATGGTCTTTAGGAGCTATCCCCCCGCTTCCTAACATGCAATTAACCTCAGCACGTAATTCCATCATGCTCACCTATCAGGACATTAACCCATCATTAGGTGGTCAGATTCAATATCAAACCATAGGTTCTGCTCCGAACCGGAGATTTGTTGTGTTATATAAAAATATTATGATGTTTAGTTGTACCCAACAATGCAACTACATGGCAATTATCCTTTACGAAACCACTAATATTTTTGAGTTGCATATTGGGAACAAACCAATTTGTACTGGTTGGAATAGTGGATTGGGGATTCAAGGGTCTGAAAATAATCCTATGACTGTTGCTCACATTACCCCAGGAAGAAATAATCAAGTATGGGGTGCAAATCAAGACGGAAGGAGATTCACTCCAACTGCCCCAAACAATACGAATTCCTACACAATCGCACAAATCCCATATGTATTGGTTTCTAGCCCCGGCACAAATTTTTTATGGCAAAATACACTTGGGCAAACCTTTCCTTACAATAACGGAACCTTGATTGTGAATAATGTTCCTACTCCAGGCCCTACGGGTTATTTTCTTTCTGGGTCAGCTTGTAATACGAGTATTGGTTCTATTACAAACGATACTACATGGATATCGATTGGTGGCGCCGCGGTAAATGTATCAGTCACAAACGATGTCTGTTCTCAATCAATAGGGTCAGTTACTGCAAATCCTTCTGCAGGGACCCCTCCTTTCACATATACGTGGACTCCGAATATTGGAAATACTCAAACCATAAACAATTTGCCTGCAGGAACCTACACGGTAACCGTTCAAGACGGCAGTGGGTGTCCAGCTACTGGTACCGGAATTATTGGAGATACTCCGGCCCAATATTCCGCAACCATGACTCAAGTGAGTTGTCCTGGTGGTAATGACGGAACGGCAACTGCTCAAGTAGTACCGGCTGCACCTGGAGCAACATATACATGGAGCAACGGTCAAACTACCCAAACAATTACAGGATTAGCTGCCGGAACTTATACTTGTAATATTACTACTCCAGGTGGTTGTTCAGGAAGTACCTCCATTACGGTAACAGAAATCCCAGCAATGATTCTAAACCTCACCAATATTATAAACGCGAGTTGTAACAGCATAAACAATGGAAGTGCAACCATTAATGTTACCCAAGGAACTCCAGGATATTTATATACTTGGACGGGTTCTGTTTCAACATCTAACGTGGCTAATGATCTTGGTGCAGGTAATCACACAGTTACTGTGACCGATGCGATGGGTTGTATTCAAGATACCACCTTCAGTATAACCGAACCTCCCGCCTTAGTTATATCCTACCTCACCCAAGACACGATGATTTGCCCTGAAGCAAGCATTACCTTAACTGCTCAGGGTATTGGGGGCTCAAGCCCTTATATATTTAATTGGGTAGATAATAATGGGAATTCTTTTGGGCCTGCAAGCTCAATCACCGTTGACCCAAGTGGTACTCCAACGGAATATTGCGTTACGCTTTCGGAGCAATGCGGATCTCCAAGTACACAAGATTGCATTACTATTACTTTTCCTACACCGATAGTTCCGAGTATTGCACCCAATTTTCCGATACTCTGTAT
Source organism: Crocinitomicaceae bacterium (assembly GCA_030830895.1). Lineage (GTDB taxonomy): Bacteria > Bacteroidota > Bacteroidia > Flavobacteriales_D > Crocinitomicaceae > UBA952. Next base: position 186,621 of record JAURMC010000008.1, read on the forward strand.
GCCAGGTACCTTCAATTTTTCAAACACCTCTTCGAATGCTTCAGAAATAGCATACACCGTTTACACCTTTTCCAATGGGGACAATTACACGGTTCCCGGAATGCAAAACTTTTCCAATACATTCCCTTATCCAGGATTTTATAGTGTGAATATGACCTCAACCTCTATATATGGTTGCGTGTATTCTAACAGTACGCAAGATATTGTTGAGGTAACGCCATTACCAACAGCAGATTTTGTGTTATCACGTAACCCGGTAACATGGTTTGAAACCACTGTTCAAGCGAATGATAATTCACAGGGAAATATCGTGGATTGGCAATGGACTTGTGATCAAGCTGAGAGTATTACAAGCAATGGAATTAACGCAATGTTTACATTCCCTCAAGGAGTTGTAGGAACTTATTATCTCAACTTAACAGTAACTACAGCTCAAGGATGTTCAGATTCGATATCCTTGCCTCTTGAAATCATCCCTGATATTGTGTTTTATGTACCCAATACATTCACACCGGACGATGACGAACACAACCAAACATGGCGATTTTATGTAGAAGGAATTGATGAAATGGGCTTTCATTTAACCGTATACAACCGTTGGGGAGAAATCGTATGGGAGACCTTTGATTCTTACGGAGAATGGGACGGTATGTATGGGGGAAATTTAGTACAGCCTGGCGTTTATACATGGACCGCTTGGTACAAGGAGCGGGATAGTGATGGTAAGAAAATTAAACAAGGGTTTGTAAATGTATTAAGGTAAACATGGTTAAAGTTATTTCAATTCTTTTTTTTAGTTTAATATTATTAGGTTGTAGTGTTGTAGATCTTTCCTCGATACCCACAATAACAACAACCTCTTCTGCTAAGCCTCAACTCACAAATGACGAAGTAATTAAAGGATTAAAGGAAGCCCTTAATATTGGAATTAAAAAAGCAATAGACTCCAGTGCCGTGCTTGATGGTTTTTTAAAAAATCCTGAAATAAGATTACCTTTTCCTCCTGATGCCATAAAGGTAAAAGAAAAGGCTTTGAATTTAGGAATGCAAGGGCAAGTGGAAAAGTTTGAAACTACGCTTAACCGAGCAGCTGAAGAGGCCGTCAAAGAAGCTTTACCGATTTTTAAAAATGCCATTCTCAATATGTCCATTCAAGATGGATTTGCAATACTGAACGGAGGGAATGGTGCGGCAACTAAATTCTTAAAAGAAAATACAACAGATAGCCTGACAGTTGCATTTATGCCAAAGGTAAAGAATGCAACAAGTAAGGTACAATTAACATCTTACTGGAACCCAATTATCACAAAATATAATGCGGCGATTGCGTTAACGGGTGGTGAAAAAATTAATCCCGATTTAGATGCATATGTTACTCAACTTGCTATTCAAGGGTTGTTCAAACTTGTAGAAAAGGAGGAGAATAAAATCAGGAAAGATCCTAATGCAAGAGTAACGGAATTATTGCTTAAGGTATTCAACAACATATAATATAATCCCATTGAAATACTTTCCGCCAACTGAGCTGGCATTAAACACTCATAATCAGGTATATCATTTAGGGCTGTCAAGAGCTCAAATAGCTACAACTATCCTACTGGTTGGTGACCAAGACCGAGTATCATTAATATCCAATTTTTTTGATTCGATCGAGCATAAAAGTCAACATCGCGAGTTCGTTTGCCATACTGGTACTTACCTAGGGAAAAGAATATCAGCCATATCAACAGGAATTGGTACAGATAATATCGATATCACGGTAAATGAACTTGATGCATTGGTTAATATCGATCTCAAGACACGAGCAGAACTTTCTGAACATACTTCACTCAACTTAATCCGCATTGGAACATGTGGAATTTTACAGCCACACATCCCTGTACATAGTTATATTGTTTCCACGCATGCCTTTGGCCTAGACAATGTGGCGCACTTCTATGATATTGAATTTACCGATACGGAACGATTCATGAAAGAACGTATCAAGGAATTTCTAGCACTCCCCACGCCAATTGAGCCTTATTTCGTTGGAGCAGATGCGGACTTAACATATCAATTAACAGACGAGTTTTGTTTTCCCGGTATTACCATTACAAGTTCTGGATTTTATGGTCCACAAGGACGGCAACTACGTCTGGATTCTCAGATTGCTAATATTCAAATGAAAGCGCAACATTTTAATGAAAACAACTTGAAACTGCTTAATTTTGAAATGGAAAGCTCCGCCCTCTTTTCATTGGGGAGAGCTCTTGGACATCGATGTGCAACCATTTGCTTAGGAATAGCTAATCGACCTAATACCAGTTTTTCTGAAGGTTATAGCACAGAAATGAATCAACTGATAAAACACGTACTCGACCGTGTTTCTTAGTTTGCCACGTACTTGTCCAAGGTAAGGTGAAGATTAATTCCACGAAGTTCGTTGCCTTTGGCAATAATTTCCCCATTTCCATCCACAAGGAACGCACTAGGAATTGAAAATACTCCATAGAGGTTTGAAATTTTATTTCCTTCATCTAGCCCGTGATATTTCCATTCCATTCCATCGGATTTAATCGCGTTCTTCCATGCTGCTGCCTCTCTATCCAAGGAAACGCTAAACACCGTAAACCCTTTTCCATTCGTAAATTTCTTTTTACGGTATTTCTGATAGGCCTCTACAACATTCGGCATTTCTTTCCTGCAAGGTCCACACCACGATGCCCAAAAATCAACTAATACCAATTTACCCTTTAATTTGGATAAAGAAATCTTTTTTCCTTTGTGCGACCTCATTTCAATATTTGGTGCCAGTCCTGTTGGGCTATAATCAATGTCATTGGAATCCTTAAAACATAATGCACCAAAAAAAACAAGTGCAACAAAAATCAAAGGAAGAAATCGTTGTATATTTTTCATTATCCAATTCTGCGAATATCTGCCCCTATATTATTCAATCGAATCTCAATATCTTGATATCCTCTATCGATCTGTTCAATGTTATGAATCACACTTTTCCCTTCTGCAGAAAGCGCAGCTATAAGGAGAGATACTCCGGCTCGAATATCTGGCGAAGTCATTGATATACCCTTTAGTTGGTGCTCTCGATTGAGGCCAATAACCGTGGCTCGATGTGGGTCACAAAGTATGATTTGCGCTCCCATATCAATTAGCTTATCTACAAAAAACAACCTAGACTCAAACATTTTTTGATGAATCAAAACAGATCCTTTTGCTTGCGTTGCAACAACCAATACAATGGAGAGAAGATCCGGAGTAAAACCTGGCCAAGGTGCGTCGTAAATCGTTAAAATCGATCCATCAATGAAGGTATCGATTTCATAAAAATCTTGTGCCGGGACAAAAATATCATCTCCACGACGTTCCAATTTAATTCCTAACCGTCTAAAAACATTCGGAATTATACCCAAATTATCCCAACTGGCGTCTTTTATAGTAATCTCTGATTTAGTCATTGCTGCCAATCCAATGAAACTACCTATTTCAATCATATCAGGCAAAATACGATGAAAACAGCCTTTCAATTCTTTAACCCCTTGAATGTGCAGTAGATTTGAACCAATTCCTTCAATTTTTGCCCCCATTGAATTAAGCATCTTACATAATTGTTGAATGTAAGGTTCACATGCCGCGTTATAGAACATTGTTTTCCCCTCTGCCAAAACGGCCGCCATGAGGATATTTGCAGTTCCAGTAACTGAAGCTTCATCCAAATGAATGTAAGTACCTTTTAATTTTTTTGATTCAATAGAATAGAAATGTTCTCCTGCGTCATAATTAAATTTAGCACCTAAAAGGGTAAACCCTTCAAAGTGCGTGTCTAACCTTCTACGGCCAATTTTATCGCCTCCTGGTTTGGGAATGAACCCTTTTCCAAATCGAGCTAAAAGGGGACCAACAATCATAATTGACCCACGTAATGCAGATGCCCGTTTTTTAAAATCTTCTGTTTCTAA
>JAURMC010000009.1 GCA_030830895.1 Crocinitomicaceae bacterium
CCTTTACCTAAACCCACCACAGCAAATTGATTATTTATACTAAAAGCAATTGCATTCTTTCGTTCTGAGCCCCCGTAATATGCTTTTAAGGTCCACTCTTCGTTAATGGGATTAAATTCCCATAGATCATCAAGTAAGCCACCGTCATTACCCCCACAAACATATCCTTTTTCTTGAAGAACGAATGTAGTTGCCGAAGCCCGTACATTTCCTGGCAGGTCTGGCATCTGTTCCCATTGGTTATTTCCCGGATTATACTTGAATAAATCTCGCTTATACACATCCTGAGTTGCCCCAAAACCAACATATGCAAATTCTCCAATAGTAAAAGAACTTAACATGTACCGAATTCCTGTTGGAAAGGAGGCTCGTTGAAACCAAGTGTTATTTGTGGGCTTATACTCCCATAATTCACTGGAATAACTACTGACGCCAGTTTTTCCACCGCAAACATAGCCTTTACCGCCAACGCTAAATCCCGTGGAAAAATAAACACCCCCACCTTGATTCCCTGGGAATGGAGCAATTGAATCCCATTCATTCGTTGTAACATTATATCTCCAAAAATCTGAAAGCACATTTCCATTTGAGGATTCATGGGCGCTAATCCCGGTTCCAACATATCCGAATCCGTTTAATTCAAAAGAAACAGCATCCCTTCTCGCCGGCCCGGGCATAAAGGCAATTTGTGACCATGAATCTGAGCTAGGATCATACCTCCAAAAGTCCGCCCAGACGACTTCGGCGGTGTCTGTTCCGGTGCCAACATATCCGTAACCATTAATACTAAATGCAACCCCCCTCTCTCGTTTTCCTCCCAAAAAGTCATTGAGTTTGACCCATACATTCTCTTGGCCCGATGCAAAAACAAACACACATAAACACACAAGAAGGCTTGAGAATTCTCTACACTTTTGTGAAAACATATTTCCTATTGTTGATTAAAACAAAGTAGTTTCCAATTGGTAACCAGTCAACTTCAATACTTCCCTGTGTTTGTCCCTTTAACATTGTTTCTCCGAACATTGAATAAATAGAATATTCAACGGGTTTATTCAGGCCATAGAGAATCAACTTTTCTGTACATGGATTTGGATAAAGCAAAATCTGTGAAGGATTTTCAATTGATGATTGAAGCGTTTTCGAAGGGTCAAACACCCAAACATCATTCAAATTTATACCGTTGGTGCCAAGACCAATATACCCTTTCTCTGCAATGGTAAATGAAGCAAAGAATCGGCGTGATGAACCAGGAAAATCTGCCTCTCTTGTCCAGGCATTGTTTGCTGGATTAAACGACCAAACTTCTTCGGTTACAGTAGATAAACCGCCTACATATCCTGAAGCAATGTATCCTATACCATTGAGTGAAAACCCATAACTCCCTCCGCTACTAAGACCCGGATGATTCGCTCGTGAAACCCATAAGTTTTGACCAGGTTTATATTCAAATAAGGAATGGCCCACTTTTAAAAATCCGCTAGTGCCATTTGAAAATGTACATGACCAATTACTCACATTGACGGGAATACTTGCTTTTAAACTCCACGAATCAGTGCTTGGGCTATATTCAGCAAGTTGATTGGTATGAATCACATAACCTTTGCCGGAAGCGCTAAAACCTTGAACATCCCCTGGCGAAATCGGACAATTGGCAATTGCACTCCATTGATTCTGCAAGGGGTTATAAACAAAAAACTCATTGCTTAATGATGAACCCCCACCAACGTAAATCCTATCGTTTAAACTAAAACTAACCGCTCCGTGATTGGCAACGGGAAAGTTTGTCTTTTGGGTCCAACTATCTGTTGCTGGATTATACTGCCACCAATCTCGAAATGAAATGTCTGCCCCTGCCCCATTGACATGCCCCAATCCTAGATATCCATATTGGTAAGCATTCCCCCCAATTACGCGATGTCTTCCGGTGCCACCAATACTGGTTTTCTTTTCCCACATCCCCCCCCAGCAAGCCGTCCCGAGCGATAAGGAGGCAACACATATATACACCATGAATTTCATACTTTAACAAATATTTTAGAATGTGCTTTTCCATGTGTTAGGAAATGAAGGGTGTAAATACCGGGCGTCAGTTGAGACACATTAACTTGGTCTGTTCTATTTGTAAGTACAATTTTGGCTTGGCCCAATAAATCTCGGATTTCTATAAAATCAACTTCTTCACTTATATTGACTATTTCGTGTACTGGATTTGGGTAAAAATTAATCTTATGTTGTTCAAGTGGGTTAATGTCAGCATAGGTTGATGTAATTTCAACATGAGCCATTCCGGATTCATTTCCCCATCCCTCCACAATTAAATAAACAAATCCAAGGTCACCGACATTAAAATTTAAAAATGAGGAGGGGGCGCAAATTTCGTGATCATCGTTATACGTAATCACCGATCCTTGAGGGTTTAATACGGTGATATATGTATCAAAATCTGATCCACACGTATTTACACTTATTTGCTGCATGGTTGGATTCAATATAAGTTTATAGAAAATATCAGGAGAGTCATACACTAAATTTTGGTTTCCATAGCAAAATGCTAAATCTACGGTATCATAGTATGGCAAAGAAGAAACCTCAATAGCATTAGCAAGGTCATCTCCGGCATATGCATCACAATCTAATCCATTTATTATTTCAATTCCAAAATCCATGACGGATCCCCATTGAAAAGAAGCGCAAGGATTCAAGGGGAGTGTCGCCGCCTCTTGTTGTGTTACGCGCATTCTAGTGGTACCATTGTGTGCATTGTTTGGTACCGAAAAATTAAACACAACCGGTAGGGCGGGGGGCGTTCCAACCCAAGTACCAATAATTTCACTCTGGGTAAATGAAGCACTTTGATCAAAATCAATCCAAACGGAACCGGCCCCTGCATAATTGCCCCCACAAGTGCCGAAATCTACTTGTATAGAATAGTTTGAACCTGCGCTTAAAGTTGTAGACTCATTTAAATAAACCTCTACACCAATCTGACTTGGACAGCCTACATGATTTATACCCCCAGAAACACCCGTTAATTCTACAGACTCTACATTGGAATCTGCATTAGAAGAAGGGCCTCCGTTTGTACAATATTGTCCAAATAAAGAAGCAAGATTTCCGAAAACGAACCCAAAAAGGATTATTAATTTTCTCATTTCAAAAGGTTAACCAAATGTATTACAAAAAAACAACAAAATGTTGAAATGTGGTAATTTAAAATTTGTGTAACCTTATGTGTGTTTGCCTCGTTAATTAAGCCTGTAACAACTTACAAAATGCCATTAAAATCAACAGTTATTAAAGTACTCAAATGGTCGCTCGGAATTATAACGGGATTAGTAATTATTTTTTCCTCCATACTTTACATCTTTCAAGATAAAATTTGTAACCTAGTTTTAGTTGAACTGGGTAAAGAATTTCGAAAACCCGTTTATTTTTCCTCTGTTGACTTAACTTTTTGGAGTACATTTCCGAATCTCTCTGTAAATGTTTATGATGTAAAGGTTAATGATGCATTTAAATCGAATAAATCCAAAAAAAATCTATTAACCTCTGATCGAATTAGATTAGTATTTAATCCGATTGATTTGTGGAGGGAAAACTATCATATTAAAGTTATTGAAATTGGCAGTGGAGAATTGAATGTACGTGTAGCCAAAAATGGAGACGTGAATTACTTGATATTAAATTCTTCAGCGGAAAAGACAGAGTCGAAATATGATGTCAAAATTTCTTCCGTAAGCACAAAAGAATTTAAGGTTAATTACTTTAATCATAAATCGAATCAGGTCTATAAAACAACACTTAACAATATGTTGTTTTCTGGAGCATTTAATCAAGATCAATTTGAAATGAACGCCAAAGGAGACTTGAACTTAAATCGAATTCAATCTGGCAATGTCGCCTTGTTAAAGAACAAACCTGTTGTGATGGATTTAACCATGAATGTAAATATGATTGAAGGTACATTTTCCCTGCCAGAAACGAAGTTAAAAATTTCTGAAATTCCTTTTATTGCGAAAGGTAAATACGGCAGCGATAGTATGCGTTTTGAGGTGAAAGCCGTTGATTTAAAATTAACTGAATTAGTAAATAATATGTCGGTAGACGCGGCAGAGAAGGAAATCAATCTATATAAAGGCTCCGGAAACGTAACCTTTGATTTCGTTTTGTACGGAAGCACAATGGATCAAACCGCTCCCGAGATCGCTTGTGATTTTAGTATTAAAAATGGGCATCTTGTGGAACCCTTGAAAAAATCACACATTAGAAAATTGAGAATGAAAGGGGCATATCGGAGCAATGGCAATCCAGAAAGCGACCGACTTATATTAAATCATTTGGCTTTTGAGACAGCGGCTGGGCCTTTTCATGGAAAGTTGAATATGGAAAATTTCACTAAACCAGAGATACATGGTATGGCGAAAGGAACGCTTGACTTAAGCATTGCAAATCGAATGTTAAAAAATGAGTTTATCCAACGCATTGATGGAATTGCAAAAGTAAATTCAGACTTTTCATTACGAATGGCAGATGAAATTGAAGTAAAAAAAATGAATGGGTCAATCAGTCTATTTAACGTATGGTTTCAAGCTGTTGATGACCACAGAACGTTTGAAGATATAAATGGCAAGTTTTCCCTAAATGGAAATGATCTAACCATAAATGGTGCTACACTAGCAATTAACCGCACCGATTTGAGTTTAAACGGGCGCTTTAGAAATGTTTTAAATTATCTTGGTGATAAAGGTCAACTATCCGTTGATTGCGCTATAAATAGTCATCAAATAATGGTGGAGGATTTGGGGAGAACCACCAAAGCTGAAAAAAAAGAATCCAAAGGAAAGGAATTTGTTTTACCAGATAATATTATCGGACAAATCACCCTAAATGCAAAAAGCGTTACATACGAAAACCACACGTTTGAAGAGGTTTCAGGCCCAATCTTAATTCAAGAAAGACTACTTTCCTTTCCGAATTTAAAAGTGCGAAATGCAGGTGCAGACATTGTTGGTAGTATGAAAATTCAAGAATTCACGCCAGAACGTCTAGAAATTTCTACTAACGTACAAACAAACAATGTGTATTTTGGGCCGTTTTTTAGAGAATGGAATGATTTTGACCAAGACGTCATTCGGGCGAATCAAATTTCGGGACGTGCACAAATTTCCCTTGACTTTTATGCGCCTTTTAATTTAATTGGAGGAATTGATCTGAATCAGATGGAAGTTGTTGCTCATATGAAAGTATTCAATGGACACCTAAAAAATGTAGAATCGTTAAATGATGTTGCGTTGAGTTTAAAAACGAATGCAGGTAAATTATTAATTGGAAAGAAAAACTTAGACCAATTTCAGGAAAAAATGAAGGACATTGAGTTTTCTACACTTGAAAACACGCTTCACATAAGCCAAGGGATTATTTCAATTCCTAATATGAATGTTTCATCATCTGCAATGGATATGGAGATCAGCGGAACCCACACATTCGATAATAAAATTGATTATCGAATGAAATTTGATTTTAGAGATCTATTAGGAGCAGATCGTGATAGTGAATTTGGTATGGTAATCGATGATGAAACAGGCATGAAAGTGTTTTTACATATGTATGGGGATTTAGAAGACCCAATCATTGAGTGGGATAAATCTACTAGAAAACAAGAGCTAAAAGAACAGTTGGTTCAAGAAAAAGCAACCGTGAAGTCCATGCTCAAATCAGAGTTCGGGGTTTTTAAAAAGGACACTGTAGTAACAGAATATAAACCTAGAACAGAAGCGCGAGAAGTTGTAAAAATAAATTTCAAAGAAACTAAATCAGACAAGCCTTCAGTTGAGGCAAAAAAACCAGAAAAAGAGGGTAAATTAAAAAACACCCTTAATCAATGGAAGCAGCAGCAGAATGAAGCAAATATAACCGTTACGGTTCGTAAGGGTTAAAATTTACAAAAGGTGAATCAGACAACTCAAGCATTTTTTATTCACCGTTCCTCGTTTTCGCCCAAAACACAATTGAATTCGTTTTTTACCAAAGACCAAGGGCTTCTTGAACTGGTATCGTTTCCCTCGAAAAAGCATGCGCCACTTTTACCCTTTGGATTGTATGAGCTGGAGTTCACGGTCAACGCTAAGTTCGGAAAAGGAACCTTGAGGAATGTAACCCCTTTAGAGTGGTTCAATGCGCGAGAATCTGATCCTCATTTAATTGCCATTCGATTTTTCATGTCAGAGGTTGTTTACCAATCAATTACATATAAAAACAAGGATGAAGAGGCATTCAAAATGTTGCTATCATTAAAAAATGATTTGATTCAACAGATAGATTATTATGCATTCCCATGTGTTTTTTTAGCTCAATGGATGAAAGTGCTCGGGATTTTACCAGAACCAATAAACCAAGCTAATGTCTTTAATATTTACGAGGGGATATTTCAATTCGATGAGCAGGTTATTCCTAATTCGGGGGCAGCGGCTTTTAATGATATTATTCAAAGTAAAGTCCAAAAAAACAAACGCTCTCTTAAGGAAGCACTTGACTTAATGCTTCAATATATTGAGTTACATATTCCTAAATTCAACGTGAACAATACACGAATGATCATTCATGAAGTTTTTAATTGAAATTTTTGATTTAGGGTGCTTTTGCGTTGTTTGAAAGAATTGTAACTTTGCAAAAAAAAGAATTATGAAAAACACTACTTATTTATTTCTACTTATTTCCCTTTTGGTTTTTTCGTTTAAAATAACCTCTTCGGCTTCATGGGGAATTGATTCCGCACATTCACGACTTGGATTTAAAGTGGTTCATATGGGGATATCTGACGCCAATGGTTCCTTCGATAAAGTATCGTGTAATGTTACTACCTCAAATGATAAAGATTTTACCGATGCCGTTTTTGATTTAGTTGCCGATGCAAACTCAATTAATACTGGATTAGAGGCAAGAGACAATCATTTGCGTTCAGAGGATTTTTTTGCAGTAAGCCTGTACCCGAATATTGCCTTTAAATCTACTTCATGTAAAAAAGTTAAGGGTAAAAAGTACTTGCTAACTGGAAATTTATCAATGCATGGAATTACCAAAGAAGTAAATCTTACTGCCACCCATAATGGTTACGCTAAAAACCGGGCGGGTGTAGATGTGGCAGGGTTTAAGATTACTGGAAAAATTAAACGGTCTGATTTTGGCATTGGTAAGGATATGCCCGTTGCTGTGGTTGCTGACGAAATTCAATTGGAAGCGGACCTTGAGGTAGTTAAAAACTAAATCCATTGTACAAGCACATTCTTTATGTAATTTTTGTGACAGTTGTGCTTTCGACGGGTTATTCACAGCCTGTTTATAAGGGAAATCAGCTTGAAGGTAAACCATTTTTAATTCAATCAAAGTCTGAAATTAATTTACAATCTGAGGATTTTTCCGGCAAATTCACTAACGTTAAAGGTCGGGTTTCATTAAGTTCCGACTCTTCTAGGGTCAATGGATTTGATTTGGTTATAGACGTCAATTCATTGGAATTAGAAATCCCGGGAATGTCCAAACATGCAAAGTCTGCTGATTTTTTTGATGTTGCCTCTTTTCCAACCATCACATTTTTCGGCGACTCGGTAACAACCGATGGTGACTCACTTATTGTTTTCGGTACAATGACCTCTAAAGGAGTTTCAAAATTGATGAGTATTCCATTCACAATCAGCGAAGTAAAAGACGAATCATTCACGATTTGTGCTGAATTTAAAATTGTCCGATCAGAATTCCAAATTGGAGAGGCCGACACGGTAAGCAATGAAGTAATAATTAAAACTAAATTATTAGTTAAGAAATCTAAGTAAAAAACATAGTATTCTAGATTAAAGCGTACCTTTACCAAATGCAAAACACCTTTTCAACTCCGAAGTTTGCTAAAAATTTAAATGTAGAATTTAATAAAGCTTTAAACGAGCGAGTATCCGCCTACTTTTCACAGCGAAACATTTCGAAACATGCGAACTTTAATATGGTGTTTAAAACCATTTTCATGTTGCTCTCATATTTTGTGCCCTTTATTTTATCCTTTTTCACGGAAAGCATTATACTAACCTTGGTGTTGTGGTTTATTTCCGGACTTGGCATGGCGGGCATTGGCCTTTCTGTGATGCACGATGCAAATCACGGGGCTTATTCTTCAAATCAGAAGGTGAATAATTTTGTTGGTGCCGTGTTAAATCTGTTGGGTGGAAACCCAACCAATTGGAAGATTCAACACAATGTACTACATCACACCTTTACGAATGTAGAGGGATTTGACGAAGACATAGATGCGCCAATTAAGTTGTTGCGCTTTTCTCCACATACAGAGTGGCGACCCGTACATAAATATCAATATCTGTATGCATGGTTCCTATATTCGTTTATGACTATTATGTGGTTTATGACAAAAGATTATAAACAAGCTCGCCGCTACAGTAAAATGGGTCTTGTAAAATCTCAAGGCAGGTCGTTGGTATCTCATTGGATAAGTATTATTGTTGGAAAAATGATTTTTGCGACTATATTTTTGGTTTTACCCCTGTTTTTTGCTCCTGTATTTTGGCCTTATGTCCTGCTGGGCTTTGTAATTATGCAATTTGTTTCTGGTACCATTTTAGCACTTGTCTTTCAGCCGGCCCACGTAATTCCAGATACAACTTTTGAAAATCCAGGAGCATCAGGCGATATTGAGGCAGACGTCAAGGTACATCAGTTATTAACTACCGCAAATTATGGGGTCCGATCGAAATGGTTTACATGGCTTGTAGGCGGGTTAAATTTTCAAGTAGAACACCACCTTTTTCCAACGATTTGTCATGTACATTATCGTGGAATTTCAGAAATCGTGCGTAAAACAGCAATGGAATATAACATCCCATATCATTCGAATCGGACATTTTTTAGTGCGCTAAAAGCACATGGAAAAATGTTAAAAATTCTTGGAAGAAAGGATTGCCCTGAATTTGTACATGTGTAAATGACCTTCGATTTAATTCGAACAACTGCATTTTCCTTTCCTCACGTCACAGAGGAGTTCCCTTTTGATCAATCAACGTTGGTATTTAAAGTTGCTGGTAAAATGTTCCTTATAATTGATGTCAATTCACCTGATTCAATAACTCTGAAGTCAAAACAAGATCAAATACCAGAATTGCTAGAATCATATAATTGGATATCAAGAGGATTCCATATGAATAAAAATCATTGGATTACACTTAGATTAGATAGCTTACATTTGGATATCACGTTAGTTCTTAAATTAATTACAGATTCGTATTTGATCGTTTACCAAGGGCTAACTAAAAAAGTAAGAAATGCCTTTGAGAATCGATAAGTTTATTTGGTGTGTTCGCCTTACGAAAACACGTTCTCAGGCCACGGAGTTAATTTCAAAAAAGAAAGTGCTTTGTAATAACGTCCACATCAAGGCAGCAAAGGAGATTAAGGCCGGGGATATTCTTTCTTTACAAAAATCTAACGCATGGTTTTCCTACCGCATCCTTTCGTTGACAGAAAAACGAATTGGTGCACCCTTGGTGATTTCATTTATTGAAGACATTACACCAGAAGAGGAACGTCAAAAACTGAAAGATTACCTGGCTTCTCAACGTACTTATCAGCATTTGGGCACAGGAAAACCAACGAAAAAGGACAGGAGGCACATTGCCAAGTTCCTTGAGGGAGACGATAATAGTGCCGTGGACACCTAGATTTAATTTAACATTTTGTGTATCTTTGATAGTGATGCATAAGTTTTTTCTACTTGTATTTTTCAGTTTATTGTTCATGAGCATGAAGTTAACTGTTGCTAATGCACAAGGATTCCAGGTTAATTTTCAAGGGCAAAAACAGCAAGGAATGGGTTGTGCAGGCGCCGCATTCGTTCAGGATGGATCGACTATTTTTTATAATCCTGCAGGAATGTCTTTTGCTAAGAAATCCGAGGCAAATCTGTCAATTACTCCAATTTTTGGGAATGTGATGTTTGTAGATTCTTCCACGGGAGATGTTTATCGAACCGAAAATCCTGTTGGAACGCCATTCAACGCCTATGTATTACAAAAATCAAAAAACCATCATAGACTAGCTTATGGGCTTTCTATTACTACTCCTTTCGGGAGCACGGTGCAATATGAACCGGGTTGGATAGGGCGTTTTGCAATTACAAGGCTTTCTATGAAAGTATTTCATATTCAACCAACGGCCGCTTTCAAAATTACAGACAATATAAGTATCGGGGCAGGATTCGTTTTTTCACCGGGAAATGTTAGCCTTCAAAAAGACTTGCCGGTTCAGTTTAATGATGGCTCCTATGGGCACGCTGAAATTTCAGGTGCCGCAATGGGATATGGATATAATCTTGGTGTGTTTTACAATCCGGGAGGGGTTTTGAATGTAGGGCTATCTTACCGATCAGGAATCAATATGTCTGTATCGGATGGGCAAGTACAATTTAGCGTGCCAAACGCGTTGGCGGGGAATTTCCCGGACGGAACGCTTTCCGCATCCTTGGCACTACCTTCAGTAACAACCCTTGGATTGCATATAAAACCGAATGCTTCTTGGAATGTGTTAGCAGATATAAATTATGTTGGGTGGAATACATATGATACCTTAGCATTTGATTATGCGACGAATACGAGCTCGCTTGTAGATACCAAATCACCAAGAATGTACCATAATATTTTTGCATTTCGTGGAGGGATACAATATGCTGTCTTTGCAAAAGACAAGGTGTTGAATGTTCGATTAGGCGGAGGATTTGGCTTTTCTCCTGTTCAATCTGGGTATTTAACACCGGAAACTCCGGATGGGAATAGAGCATATGTTACCTCGGGAGTTTCATATGAATTTAATAAGCGCTTCAGTCTTGATGCGTCAATTTATGCAACAAAAATCACACGAGCTGACAAAAATTTGGAAACACAATTAAACGGAACATTTACCACCATTGCCTGGGCTCCTGGTATTGGTATTAATTACAATTGGTAATGAAATTACAGTATGTATACATCCTTTTGTTATTACCATATTTGTGGGCGTGTAAACCTAAAGCACCAATTCAAGAGGTAAATGCGGGAACAGCTGATTTTTCAAAGTTCATCTCGATTGGTGACGGTCATACAGCAGGATATATGGATGATGGTCTATGCATTGAAGGACAAAAAAATTCGTTAGGATATATTCTTCAGCAACAACTAATGATGGTTGGGGCTCCTGCGATTGAAATGCCATGGATGTCCGATCAAAACATTGGACTAAATACAAATGGGCTTTCTCGCTTAATATTAGGTTATAAAACGGATTGCCAAGGCAATAGCTCGCTTTCTCCAGTCAGATATAGTATACAAGGTGAGACTTCAGCATTCTCCGCTAGCGCTTACAATCCATTGAAAAAATATACAAATTTTGGGATTCCTGGATTGCGAATGATTGATATGGTTTCATCAATTTTTGGAAACCTTAATTTTCCGCAACATAATCCGTTTTTCGCAAGAATGTCGATGGATCAATATAACTTTCCTGGATCAGGAAACTTTTCATCGGTTCAAGAAAACATTTTTAATGGAGGGTTTCCATCCTTTTGTACTATTTATCTTGGGATCGAGGATGTTCTCCCTTATGCTAAATCGGGAGCCAACACTAATCCAATGTCGCCAATTACCGGATTTCCAGGAGTAGGATTTGATGAGTCGTTGGGACAATTATGTGAACAGTTGGCTTCGCAAAATGTAAAAGCTGTAATTGCAACCATTCCAAATATTAGTCAATGGCCATTTTTTAATACCATACCCTACAACGGACTTACACTTGACGCGGAGAAAGCGGCTTCATTAAATCAAATTTTCAATCCCATTGGAATTTCTTTTGTGGTCGGAGCGAATCCGTTTATTGTTTCGGATCCAAATGCAGGTATGTTCGGGGTTCGACAGGCCCTCCCAGGCGAGAAAATCCTACTTTCTGTTCCATTAGATTCGGTAAAATGTAATCAAATGGGGTCTGTTTTTCCGTTCAGAAATGAATTTGTACTCACCCTGGAGGAGCTTAATGAAATTCAAATGCGCATAGATGTGTTTAATGAACTGATTCGTCAAAAAGCAACTACTTATGGTTTTGCAATTGTTGAAACTGATGACTTTTATCAAAAGTTAAATACTGGATTTACTTACAACGGGGTTGCGCATTCAACAAGATTTGTTTCCGGCGGTGCGTTTTCATTGGATGGTATACATTTGAATCCTAGAGGAAATGCCTTATTGGCTAATGAATTTATCAGATCAATAAATAAAAAATTTAACGCTAAAATTCCTTTAATTAACGCATTGAATTACAATGCAATTTTATTTCCATAACTTTTACCTATGAAAAATTATTATGCTTATTTCGTTCTTTCGCTAACGTTTCTTGTGACAAGCGTTTTTGCTCAACCTTGTCAAAATGGGCGCTATGCCTTGGAAGTATTTCCAAACCACACATTGACAAGTAATATTACCTATGGCTCAAATACTACATTTTCAGGGGCAAATAGCACCTTGAAAATGGACTTTTACGAACCCACAGGGGATACAGAGATAAACCGCCCATTGATCATTTGGGTTCACGGAGGCAGCTTCTTAGGGGGGTCTAAAACCGACCCAGATATGACCATATTATCGCAGCGTTTCGCGCGAAAGGGCTACGCCTGTGCCTCCATTGATTACCGATTAGGGTTTTTTCCTATTGATTCGGCCAATGCGGTAAAAGCGGTTGTAAGAGCAGTTCAGGATTTAAAAGCAGCCATTCGCTTTTTTTACAAAGACAAACAAACTACTGATAGCTATCACATTGATACGAATTTAATTTACATTGGAGGAAGTTCTGCTGGGGCAATTACGGCACTTCATGTGGCCTATTTAAATAATATTTGTGAAATATCTGATTACTTGAATCAAACAACGATTAATCAACTAGGAGGCTTAGATGGAAACAGTGGAAATCCCGGGTTTTCTTCCTCTGTTAAGGGGGTAATTAATTTATGTGGCGCATTAGCACGTTATAGCTGGTTAGAGGCGGGAGACATTCCGTTGGTTTCCATTCACGGAACAGCTGATGGCACAGTAAAATATAATCGCGGCATAGTAAACCCAGGTACAGCATTAATGTATTTAGATGGTAGCCGAATGCTACATGAAAGGGCATGTGCTTTAAATGTACACAGTGATTTTTATACCTTTCCTGGCGCAGGCCATGTGCCATATATTAGCAATAATGCATATATGGATACTACAGAATGGTTTATTCGCGATTTTTTAGTGGCTCAGCTTGGATGTAATGAAACACCCTTACAATTAGCAAACACGCCCTTGCAACAAGCGATTCTTTACCCTGCACTATATTGTAACGGCGCGCCTGTAGATGAGGTATGTATTGCGGGAATTGACGATGCTACCGCAGCAATTGAAGTATCGATTTATCCCAATCCTGCTTCTGAGCAAATAATGGTTGCTTCGGATTATCTAATCGAGTCACTTGTTATTCTCGATTTATTGGGCAGGGTAGTGATTCAAACGCCAATTCAAGCATTGAAAACCGAACTCAATGTTTCTAATTTAAGTGAAGGGAATTATTTGGTTAAAGTAGCGTTGTCGAATGGGAAAACGGGAACTAAATCATTAATCATTCGTTAGTAATAAAATTCAAAATTCAAATATGAAGACAAATACTATTTCAGCACTCCTAGTTTCATTACTTGGTGTGTTCTCATTTAGTAATGCACAGACTTGGAGCGGGGAGGTAGCGCAAATTTTCTACAGCAAATGCACATCTTGTCATCATAATGGTGGGATTGCCCCATTTTCTTTAATGACCTATCAAGAGTCTTCTCCCATGGCAGCGGCCATTTACGCAGCAATTACTCCTGGGGCTCTTCATCAAATGCCACCTTGGCCGCCTGATAATAATTATCAACAATACTTACATGACAGGGCGCTAACCTTAACAGAAAAGACAATGCTTTTAAATTGGTTAAACAATGGATTCCCTGAAGGAGACGCTACACAAACACCGCCGCCTCCCATATACAATGCTGGTAGCGTGCTTGGGGAGGGCGATTTAACAGTTAAAATGCCGAATTACATTTCCAATGCAACTACCTTGTATGATGATTATGTTTGTTTCTCCGTGCCTACTAATTTAGCTCAAACCCGGACCATAAAAGCGGTGGAAGTTATTCCAGGAAATTTCGAAATTGTACATCATGCGTTAATTTACATAGATCATAATGGGATTGAAACCACCAATACCAGTGGTTTCTGTTCAAGTCCGAGTTCAGCTTCAACAAAGTTGCTTTCGGCGTATGTTCCCGGTGCGGCCCCAATGGTATTTCCTTCCATGGCACCACTTAAACTTGGCGTTGATATTGGTCCCGGGTCCAATATTTATTTTGCCATGCATTATCCTAATGGAAGCTCAGGGATGTTAGATAGCACTAAAGTTGTTTTACATTTTTATCCGCCTGGCACCTCAGGAGTAAGACAAGTAGCCGCAGACCCTGTAATTGCTGATTATAATTTCAATTTGCCTGCAAATCAAGAGACAACGTTAACTGCCCAATACCCAAATAATGGGGGCGTCCCAATTGCAATTTCAGCCCTTTCTGTTGCTCCTCACATGCACCTGCTTGGAAAGAGTATAAAGTCATATGCCTTGGCCCCTAACAATCTTGACACTTTGAAACACATCAATGTTCCCCATTGGGATTTTCATTGGCAAGGATTTTATACCTTTTCACATTTACAGAAGATACCTGCAGGATATAAAGTTAAAGGAGAGGCAGTTTTTGATAACACATCGAACAACCCATTCAATCCTAATACACCGCCTCAAAATGTTTATTTTGGCGAAAACACTACAGACGAAATGTTCATTGTTTACTATCATTATTTGCTATATCAACCAGGGGATGAAAACTATAATTTAAGCGAATTGGTAAGTGCCAGTCTTTCAGAATACCCCGGCGTTAATCCTTCAGGAGTGAAAATTTATCCCAACCCCTTAAATGAAGGTAACTTGACTTTAGAGTTTAGTGAACCCTTAATGAGTAATGATAAAATTTTTATTTACAATGCTCAAGGCAAATTAGTTAAAGATTTATCAGCTGAGGGAGGAAACAATATTTCAAAAATAACTTGGAATGGCGAAAACGATAATTTTGTGCCAACTCCTCCAGGATTATATCACGTTTCAATTAATCAAAACGGACGATTCTATTGCGCGAAGCTTATTAAACAATAAGAATTTGTAGAATCTAAGGGTTTTCTTTACTTTTGCAACCAAATTGGTCTCGTGGCCGAGCGGCTAGGCACCGGTCTGCAAAACCGTATACTCCGGTTCGAATCCGGACGAGACCTCAAAAGCCTGCGAAAGCGGGCTTTTTACTGTTTTTTTTGCAAAAAGACAGGGTTTTTAAAGATTAGAAAAATTATTAGCTCTTACCTCCTTACCCAAACTGACGGGTTATAGTCATTTCAAATTGTTGTATTAGGGCTATTTTCAATGTTAAGATTTCACGCTCCTTTTTTTATTAATTGGGAACACAAAAATCTTTTTTTTATATTTGGCCTCAATCTTTAAACTAAACAAAAACAGTTCATCATGAGTAAGACGAAAAACAATGGAGCAAAAAAGACCGCAGGAGGATTTTCGGCGATTGTTGCATTTTTAGCTATGGCTTTAGCCCTGGTAGCAGGTATAATGATTTACAAGTATGTTTTCGGCGACCCGAGTAACTTTGTGGATAACGACCCCACCGGAGAACCGATGGAAGGAAATTTGTTAGGGGTAATCTATAAAGGGGGATTTATTGTTCCAGGATTAGTGGCAATAAATATCATTGTAATTATTTTCTCACTAGAAAGATTAGTAACGTTACTTCTTGCGAATGGCAAAGGAAAAACAGACAAATTTATTGCTCAGATAAAGCAATTAATGGATAAAAAAGATTTTAATGGAGCAATAGCGGCGTGTGATAAGCAAAGAGGTTCGCTCGCTAATGTTGTTCGCGCAGGAATGGAGAAATATAGCCATATATCCTCAGATTCGACGATGGACAAGGAGCAGAAGTTAGAGACGCTGAAAAAAGAATTAGAAGAGGCCACAGCATTAGAACTACCTATGTTGTCTAAAAATTTATCGGTGTTGTCAACTTGTGCGTCAATTGCTACCTTAATTGGATTGATTGGAACCGTTTTGGGTATGATTCGTTCATTTGCGGCCATGTCTCACGGATCTCCTGACACCGCTGCGCTTGCAACGGGAATCTCTGAGGCCCTAATTAATACTGCTTTTGGTATTACCGGATCAACAATTGCTATTATCATGTACAACGTGTTTTCAACACAAATCGATACCATGACCTATAGCATTGATGAAGCTAGCTTTACGATTGTACAAGATTTTTCATCGAAGAACTAATCTTATAAATTAAAGCATTTAAACAATGCCTAAAATTAAAATACCAAAGAATTCCCCGTCGATTGACATGACGCCAATGGTTGATTTGGCTTTCTTGTTGGTAACCTTTTTTATGTTGGCAGCATCTTTCCGTCCGAGTGAGCCGGTAACCGTTGAAACGGCTTCCAGCGTCTCTGATAAGGTAATCCCCGATAACAACATTATGGTAACCATTGATACAGAAGGTAAAGTTTATTTTAATCTTACTGATCCAGAGGCAAGGAAAGAAGCTTTAAACAATATGGCATCTCTTTATAAAGTATCTTTTAGTACAGAACAAATAGAAAAGTTCTCACTAATGTCAACCTTCGGTTGTACGATAAAAGAGCTACCTGAATATATCAATCTTTCTGGCGAGGCCAGAAAGGAATTTAAGACTGATGGGATTCCATTAGATTCGCTGGATAATCAACTTAAGAATTGGATAGCATACAGCCAAGTGGCGGCCTTAAATACTGGAAAAACCGCTTACGAGGAGGCCAAAAAGAGAGGGCTCTCCCCGGATGCCAAGGATTTTAAACCAAAGTTTATTATTCGTGCAGATGGAAAGGCAGTTTATATCAAGGCAGAAAAAGTAATTGATGTATTCCGCGAGTTAAATTTGAATAACCTAAGCTTTGTGACATCTTCAGAGTATAATCCCAATAACACTAACTAACCATGGCAGAAATAGCAGACAGTGGTGGCGGTGGTAACGCCAAAGGGAAGAAAAGAGCAAAAAAATCCTCAACTCGTGTTGATATGACGCCAATGGTAGATTTGGCTTTTCTCCTACTTACTTTCTTTGTGTTAACATCTACTTTCAGCAAACCAAAAGTAATGAGCTTGGCCTATCCCGCCAAAATTGATGAGCCGATAGATGCTGATGCCCCAAAATTAAATAATGGAATCACATTCTTGTTGTCAAAAAATAAAGTTTTTTATTACACAGGAGAATTTTACCCCGCAGATAGACCTGGCAAGAACGGCCCAACCGAATTGACGGAAACAAATTTTAGTGCTTCTGGACTTAGAAAGGTGTTAGCTGATTTGAATTCTTACGTTCTACTTCGTAAGGAAGGAATGGTAAAGAAGGTAAAGGCGAAACAATTGGCAGACACAACGTATACGCGTCTGTTAGAACAACTGAAAGGGAAACCTGAAGCCTTGAAGGTGTTAGTTAAAACCGATGATAAAGCCTTGTGTAAGAATTTTATCGATTTAATTGATGAGGTTAAAATCGCTGAAATTGGAGTAATCGCCCCAGTACCTATGCTTCCTGCAGAACTTAAATTATTAGAAACCCAATTAAAAAAGTAAAGCCATGGAATTAGCAGTAGTCTGGGTAATTGTTGGATTGGTTTCGACGTACTCATTGTTTAGTTACTTTTCTGCCAAGGGTTGGTTAGTAACCTCTTATGTAAGAAACGATTTGGTTTTTGAGCACAGAAACAAGGCTTACGGGGCATACACGCTTCGCAAAAATTATAATAAGCGATTAACTCTTATAATGGTTAGTATGGTTCTGGCGTTTGTTTTAGGGGCACTTACCATGTTTATTATCCGCAATCTTCCAAAACAAGAAGTTGATGCACCAAAAGGCAGTGATAAAACATGGACTGTCCAGCCCCCCCCAAAAGATCTGCCACCCCCCCCACCTACCACACCTCCTCCACCCCCATTGGAAAAAATGACCGCCTTTATTCCACCTGTGATTGAAGACGACCCAGTAACTGATCCTGTTCCAACCCAAGATCAATTAGAAGACACCAAAGCAGGGGATAAAACACAAGACGGAAGTGATGAGAATTTTGATCCCCCACAGCCTACAGATAATACTCCGAAACAAATTGATACTAAACCAGAGCCAATCGAAACGTTTGTTGAGGAAGAAGCTGACTTTCCCGGGGGGTTTGCTGAAATGGCAAAGTTTATCAATGAAAACATTGATTACCCGCAGGAAGCTATTGATTTAGGCATCAAAGGTCGTGTGACAGTAAGATTTGTTGTTGAAAAAGATGGAAGAATCTCCAACGTGTCGGTTGCAACGCCTTTAGCGGGATGTAGAGCCTGTGATAAGGCAGCAGTGAAAGTTGTGGAGAAAATGCCATCATGGAAAGCCGGCAAAAATGGTGGTCGTGAAGTGCGAACTTGGGTAACTTTACCAGTAAAGTTTGAGGTTAACTAAATGAGTAATTAGTGTTTTAATCCCCAAAAAAATTGGGGATTTTCTATTTAATGAATTTCAGAATTATAAATGCAGCCATTGGATTAGTAGTCGTATTTGCAGCGTTGCTTTTAGCTTTATTTATTGCCTTTACAAATCAATTACCCGGCTTGTTTGGCTGGAAACGATGGGTATTGGTTTCCGTTTTGGTGCTTTATTCCGTATTTCGTGTCTTTCGCTCGATCAAATTATTTAAAAATAATCATCATGGAGATTAAATTAATGTTTGTATTAATTGGAATCTTAGGTCTTGTGGCTTGTGAAACACATGAAAACCCGTTGGCCTATCAAACCGATACGCACGGCAGGGGGAACATAGAAGTATATCTTGAGGATTCATATAAACCTTTATTTACGACGAGTATATATACGTTTCAAAGTTTGTATCCAAAGGCAACGATATCGGCTAAATACTTACCAGAAGGAGAAATCATTAAGGCATTTTTTAATAATAAGGTAAAAACAATATGTATCTCTCGTGATTTCACCGACAAGGAGAAAAAATATTTAAAAACCCAAAATGTGCAGGTTCGAAGTGATTTAATTGCATACGATGCAGTAGCGCTTATTGTCCATCCAAACAACCCGGATACAACTATATCTGTAGATCAACTGAAGGCGTGGATTTCAACAGATGGAGCAACGTGGAAGGGGAGCGGAAAGCCGGTAAAAATTGTTTTTGATAAAGTGAATTCAGCAAATTTTAATTATCTGACAACCCTTGCTGGCAACAGAACATTATCGCGGAATGTGTATGCTTTGAATTCAAACGAACAAGTGATTGAATATGTAAAACAGAATAAACAAACGATAGGAGTAATTGGGGTAAATTGGATTTCAGATCAAGATGATTTCGAAGTAATGAATTTTTTAGATAGTGTCAAAGTAATGTATGTAAGTCAGCATGAGGGCGAAGAGGGTTTTCAACCCTATGCGGGTACTATTTGGACTAAGGAGTATCCTTTACATCGTGAAATATGGATGATTAATAAAGGTAATCGATCAGGACTAAATACTGGATTTGTATTATTTATGAATGGTGAAAAAGGGCAATTAATTATTCAGAAGTCAGAATTGGTTCCAGCTAAAGCCCCAGTTCGTCTAATTCAGCTAACAACCCAGTAATTTTTTACAAGATTCTTGGGTTTAATCGATTTCCAAAGTAACTTTGGCAAATGAATTGTAGGGGTAAATAAAATTTATAATGATGAAAGCAACAGTATTTTTAACCTTGTTAGTATTAAATGTCACCACTTTTTTTTCACAATCTCTCAACGAGGCTATCTATAAAACAGAAAATGAGCGCTATGCTGATGCGCTGTTAGATTTTAAAGCCTTAGTTGAGAAAGATCCAGGGAACGGGGACGTTTATTTTTATTATGGCGATTGTTATTTCGAAAAGGGAGAGGTTGACTCTGCTATTATAATTTGGAATAAAGGATATGAGATGGATAAACTAACGCCGATGCCCTTGGTTGGTAAATTTCGTGTGTTGTGGATTAAGGGAGATAAGGCGGGGGCTCAAGGAGAGGCATTAAAAGCAATGGACCTTACCAAAGGAAAGAAATCGAATCTTAAACGAGCAGAAGTAATTCGTGGCATTGCAGAAATGTACATTGAGTCGGAAAATAAAGACCTTGATCAGGCATTAACGCTTTTACAGGAAGCGATTTCTAAAGACCCAACAAACGAAGACAACTACCTGCTTCAAGGCGACGCGCTTTACGCAAAGACACCGCAAGATGCTAGTCCGGCGATAAAAAGCTATAATATCGTTTTAGATATAAATAAGAATTCCCCACGTGGCAAACTGCGTGTTGCTAATATTTATCAAGCCGCTCAAAATTACGAGGAAGCGAATAAAATTTATAAAGAGGCAATTGCAATTGATTCAACCTTTGCACCGGCATATCGAGAACGAGCAGAAATGTTTATGCGTTTTGAAAAAATGAAATTAGCAATTCAGGATTGGAAAAAGTATTTAGCATTAAACAACAACATTGAATCGAGATACCGTTATGCAAATGCAATGTTCGCGGCAAAGCAATATTGTGAGGTCATAGAAGAGGTTAATACAATTAATCAAGCAGGATTTCGAAATTTTTATACGGAACGAATGTTAGCAGGGTCATATGCTGAATGTCAAGATTATAACGGTGGGCCTCAGATAGGGTTAGATGCAAGTGATCGCTTTTTTGCAATTGTTCCAGCGGAGAACATTAATTTTATTGACTACAAAACTAGGGGGACTTTATTAATGCAGCTTGGACGGGATTCTCTAGGTTTATTAGAGTGGGAACGCGCCGCAGGGATGAATGAAGCCGCATCTAAAGAATTAACTATTGAAATTGCTAAGGCGTATTACAAGTTAAAAAAATATGATAAAGCAATTGAAATGTATTTAATACGACGGGCTATGGTAGAATTGTCATTAGGGGAATTATACAACATGGCACAATGTTATTATGCAGGGCCAAAAAACTATACCGAAGCGGATACGCTGTTTGCTCAAGTTGCTGAAAAATCTCCAGAATATGCACCGGCATATTTATGGAGAGCTAGATGTAATTAT
Organism: Crocinitomicaceae bacterium; assembly: GCA_030830895.1. GTDB lineage: Bacteria > Bacteroidota > Bacteroidia > Flavobacteriales_D > Crocinitomicaceae > UBA952. The sequence continues at coordinate 21,279 of JAURMC010000009.1, forward strand.
CAAATGGATTCTAAAAATGAACTTTGGTTAGCCAAACCACATTACAATAAAGTGTTAGAGGTTGTGGTTGGTGATGACCGCAAAAAAGATGCTAATAAGAAGATGGTCATTGAATCTGCTAGATACATGGGTAACTATTACGCCTCCTCTGCCGAAAAAGACAAAACTAAAGTGCTGGAGTATTTTCAAATCGTATACGATATTGATCCTAATGATGCTCAGGCAAAACAAGTATTAGGAATTAATTAATTTGAGGGGCTTTAGGCCCCTTTTTTGATTAGCGAAGTTCCAGTCATTTGAGGTGGTTTGGGAAGTTCCATAAGATCTAAAATTGTAGGCGCTACATCTGCCAATAGGCCGTCTGATAATTCTATATTATTGCGGCCAATCAAAGCACAAGGTACCTTATTTAAACTATGTGAAGTATTTGGGGTTCCATCAGGGTTTAAGGCGAAGTCGGCATTACCATGATCTGCAATGACCAAAAAGGTATATCCGAGCGGTAACAAGGCCTCAATGATTTCATTTACTTTTTGGTCAACGGTTTCTACTGCTTTTATTATAGCTTTATAAACTCCGGTATGACCAACCATGTCTGGATTAGCAAAATTTAAACAGAAGAAATCAGGGCTATAATTCCTTACATAAGCAACAAGGGTAGATGATACTTCTTCCGCGCTCATTTCCGGTTTCAAGTCATAGGTAGCAACTTTTGGGGAATTAATCAATAATCGCGATTCATGTTCAAAAGCGTCTTCCCTTCCGCCATTAAAAAAATAGGTTACATGGGGGTATTTTTCAGTTTCAGCAATTCTAACCTGAGTTTTACCATGTGCCGCCAATACTTCCCCTAATGTTTGCTCTAAATGATCTTTTTGAAAAACTACGTGCATGTTGGAAAAGGAATCGTCGTAATTAGTCATCGTCACATAATATAACTCCAAAGGTTTCATGTCAAACCCATCAATTACACGTTGAGTTAGCACTTCAGCTATTTCTCTTGGACGATCTGTTCTGAAATTAAAACTAATTACCACATCTCCGGGTTCTATTAAGCCCGCCGGGTCACAAAGTAACGGATTAATAAATTCGTCGGTAATTCCTTGATCATATGATTTTTGGATGGCCTCGGTGGCGGAATTAATGCGCTCACCTTCTCCGGCTACGTAGAGATTATATGCTTTCTCTACCCGTTCCCATCGCCGATCACGATCCATTGCATAATATCTTCCAATAATGGAGGCGATATTTATATTGTTCGTAAGGCTTTGTTCAAGTGCTGTAAGATCTTTAATCGCCGAATATGGGTCACAATCACGACCATCGGTAATTGCATGAATGTACACTTTTTTTGCATTTTTTTCCACGCATAGATTTATCAACGCTTCAAGGTGATTAATAGCACTATGAACCCCGCCATTTGAAACCAAACCAAGTAAATGAATCTTACATTGGTTCATAGACGCATAGTTAAGTGCATCAAGTAAGGTTTGATTATTGAAAAAACTTCTATCTTTTATTGCATTGTTAATCCGTGAAAGCTCTTGATAGACAATTCTTCCTGCGCCAATATTTAAATGCCCAACCTCCGAATTTCCCATTTGGCCTGTTGGTAAACCAACAGATTCACCACACGCAATTAAGGTACTATTCGGGGAATTCAATAAAACTTTATCCATGTAGGGTGTATTCGAATGATATATAGCATCTGCTTTCGATTGATCACCAATTCCCCAGCCATCAAGGATAATTAATCCCACTTTTTTATTCATTTTGGTAATTTAATAGTGAATATTGATCCGCGTGGAACATTTTCCGAAAAATTAATTTTTCCTTGATGTAATTCAATAAATTGACTGGCTATATACAATCCCAGTCCGGTTCCGGGTTTTTCGCGTTTATTTTCATCACCCGAACGGAAAAATTTATCAAAAATAAAAGGTCGGTCAGCCTCATTAATTCCAATTCCATCATCCGCCACGTCAATGATTAATTCGGTTCCTTCCTCTCTAAATGAAACATGAACATTGGCGGCGTTATACTTGACGCTATTGTCTATTAATTGAATTATAACGCGTTCAAGCATGAAGCGGTCTGCTTCAAAAGAAAAGGCACTCGGACAACTCATCAAAATAGAGATGCTGTGATAAGATGTTTTTAATTGTGTTTCAAGTGATTTACTGAATTCTTGGCAGTCAATTTCATCTCTAAATAATTCAATACGTTGGTTTTCAATGCTTGCAGCATATAACATGTTTTGTATTAAAGATTCCGATTTTTTATTTTCATCAAGTGCTTTTTCTAAAAACGCATGTATTTGTTCTTCTTCTAACTGATGTTTTATAATAGTTTGTAGGATTAATTGTACAGAAGAAATGGGGGTTTTTAATTCATGGGTTACAGAAAGAAGGAAGTTTGATTGCCGTTGGTGTAAGGAAAGTTCACGATTCATACTTATTTGGTACCTCCTAATGCCGTAGATAAGTATTAATAGAAAAACACTTCCTTCTCCGATTACCATAGTTGCCTTTTTGGGGTTTTCGATAATAAGCAGATATCCCCACCATAAAAATTGAAGGATAATGTATGCAGACAAAATGGCTATAAAGTATGTAGATCTATTTTTTCTTAAACTGGGACTCATTGGTCTATAAAGGTACGGAATGTTAGCTTTTTTGATTGGATCAATGGGATAATTTCATTTAACAGGGTTTCGATACGTTCTCCTGTTTTATAACTATCATGAAATAACATGATATCCCCGGCTTTAATTCCATTTGCGGCAAGTATAATTTGTCGGTCGCTGATTGAACTATTGTAATCCTTACTCAACCATGACCACATAACAATTTGATAACCCTGCTTCTTTAATGCGCGAATGCAAAATGGATTTATTTTACCGTAAGGAGGGCGAAACAGCCTAGATTCGAAAATTTTACCAGTCGCATCAATAGACCTCAGGTACGATTTGCTTCCAGTGTTCCAACCTTTTTCATGATCAAAAGTATGATTGCCAATGCAATGTCCTTCTTTTTGCAAGGCCTCGATGAGATCTGGATAAGCTTGGGCATTTTTACCAACACAGAAAAATGTTGCCTTAATGTCATATGCTTTCAACACCCTCAGCACCTTAGGGGTAATGATTGGATGTGGTCCATCATCAAAGGTGAGGTAAACATGAGGGCTTTTTTTTACTGCCCAAATGAATTGAGGAAAAAGCAATTTCATCCATGAATATCGCCAAATGCCCCACCGCATCTTATTGCATCATTGGAAGCGTCGTACTCGGTGTCTCGTTGGTTGGTGTTGGTGCTGCTGTTTTAGGTAAGTATCGGTAATGTTCACCAATAGCCCTTAAGTTCCCCATCAAAGATTCGTACCGCTCTCCATACGGTCCAATGCCAATTCTAGCATCTTCTCCGGCTTCATTTCCTAGCGAAATCAATTTAGAGGTCATACTGGGGAGGATTTTCTTGTAAACTCGGTCTAGGTTCATTTTCAATCGTTTACCAAAGGCACTGTTTTCTGCATGTACATTAGGGTCTTCTAATGTTGAATACATTTTAAAGATAGCGTCAGTAACAGCAAATAAATCTTCAGTGTTTTGAACGCTTGTGCCAATTTCTGCTGATGCGAATTCAAAAAAATCAAGAATGCTTTCGTATTGAGTCATAAGTTTATTTCCCAATTCGGCACCTTTGCCGTCAGCCTTACATAAGTAATAAAGCTGTACATGCTCATTAAGGTTTCCGCTACATTTTGCGCGAATTTCTTGTCCGCCGTATAGGTATCCTCGATTATTTTGATTGTATGTTAACATATTCATAGGGTCACATCCATTAACTTCTCCGAAATCAATTACCGTTTCAATCGGCATTACTTCAAGTGATTTATCAAGTAGTTTAACGGCTTTCTTGTAATTATTTTGAAGATAAAATTGCTCTGCTAAAATCAGAAAATTCGCCCTGTATTGGGTGGTATGTCTTCTGGCATAATAATCGGTTAGCACTGTTGGGTTTGCCATGTCACCATATTCAAATACGCTAAACATAGTACGGTACATCTCGTTTCGATCATAGAATTCAGTAATTGGGGTTTTCAATGGACTCAACACGTAGGTAAGGCCCACTTGTTTTACCCATCCGCCATTTAATAAGGCAAGAGAGAAGGAGGATCCCCGATTACTTGAAAAATAAACACCTCGTTTCCAATCATTGTTGGCGATGATATCCATCATCATAATTTCATCCCGAGTTAAATACCGTTCTTGGCCTTCTTTAAATTCAAATTCGATTTCCTTAGCACATTGCCCTAATTGCTCTTTATTAATTACTCCAGAATTTAAGGCATTTGATTTATTAACGGCCAAATAAAATTTATTGGAAGGGAAAAAGTGTATATGATTGCCATCGCGATCAACAATGAAGTTTTCATCCGTTCGTACAAATTCCATAGCATCTTTAAGGTCTACACTCATCCAGGGTTTTTCGAATTCATCAAACAGGGTTTGTAATTCTTTCGCGGCCCCTTCTTCAATTTTTATAGCCCCCTGTTGCACACTTTGAAATATCTGGTTTATTCCAGTGAATTTCCCGATAATATTTGCAGATAGATTAATGGTGTCCGCAGATGTGATTTGATTCCATGTTTTATCGAATGCAAGTTGTAAGCTTGGCGTTGTTACAGTAAATGAATTACGTAAAGCGCCCATCTTTCCATTAAAATAGTTAATTACTTGTGACGCAACGACCTTGTTTTTCTTTAATCTCAATTCGATGACCTTTTTTAATAAGGCTTCGTCGTTGCTTAATCCACTAAGCTCAAGTAAAGGCAGAAAATAAACTTGATCGGTATTTCCTGCATACATTAAAATTTGGTCTTCTCGATATTCAATTGGTAAGGGATCAGAATCATATGCTTTCATTTTCATTTGATTGGTATACCAATCTGTTCCCATTAGCGAAAGGTTACAAACACGAACATCTGTTCGTTTTCCTTCAACTTCTTGTAGGTACCACAAGGGAAAGGTATCGTTATCTCCATTGGTGAATAAGATGCCATTCTTTTTACAAGAATTTAAATAATTATAAGCTAAATCTCGGGCGGTAGTTTTACCGCTTCGGTCATGATCGTCCCAACCCTGTGTACCCATAAGTAAAGGAGCGAATAAGCCCAAAAGACTAATTACAATCACAGAAGCATTGCCACTTAGTTTTATTTTACTCAACAAGTATGAGAGGCCTATAAAAACTGATAAAATTAGGGCGAGCACAAGCCCCATACGACCGTAGCCAGTAATTAAAAATAACACTAAGCTACCACCTAAGAAATAAGCGAACTTGATTAAAAGCTTTTTATCCAAAGAGTTAATAAAATCATAAAGGGCATATACGCCAAACGCTAACCACATTGCAAAGAAATAGAATGAACCTGAGTATGCGTAGTCTCGCTCCCTGGGTTCAAGAGGCTTTTGGTTTAGGTAGATTACAATCGCTAAACCGGTAAACAAAAATGCCAAGGTTAAAACAAACGCATCCTTGGGCGCACGATAAAAGTGAAAAAATATACCCAAAACAATAAGGGCAAGGGGGATTAAAAAGAACCGATTATGAGCAGGGTTCTCAGAGGTATAGTAGGGTTGTGCATTAGCTGGGCCAACATGCGGAGAATCCACCCAATCTATACCACTTATCCAGTTTCCACGGAGGTTGTCACCGTGGCCTTGGATATCATTTTGCCGCCCAGAGAAGTTCCACAATAAATACCTCACATACATCCAATTTATTTGATACCGAAAAAGGTATGTTAGGTTTTCTCCCATGGTTGGTAGTCGCATCCCGTCCCTTCCTAATTCATCATTTTCCCCGTCCGAAGCATCATAGCCACTCCATTCTTTATATCCTTGTATATGTTGTGGAGTTTCTGCATACATTCTAGGAAGGAAGGTTGTTTGTGCGTATGCAGGTTCAGCTCCAATACGAATGGAACTATTACTTTCATAATACTTTTCTGTAATGTTAAATGCCCCTTTATTTTTGTTAATCCAAGCCTCTGCATCCTCTTTCTTTACGAATGCTTTTATATCGCTATCTCCCTCTTGGACGACAAACCGTCGGAGGTAATACGCCGAAAGGTCTCCCCATCCGTCTTTGGAGGTTAATTGTGCTTGTCCATTTTCGTTAACAGTTTCATTCAAGCGAAACGAATTCCAATATTGCCCAAAAAATATTGGATTTGAACCATATTGTTCACGCTTTAAATAAGAATGCAGGGTAACCAAGTTTTCCGGGTCGTTTTCATCAAGTGGGGTGTTGGCGTTAGATCGAATAACAATAACAGCAAATGAACCATATCCAATAAGTAATACGGTTAATCCCATAACTACATTGTATAAAATTGTGTGTTGTTTTTTTCTTGAATAACGTATAGCGAAAATGCAACCACTTATTAACAATAAAAAGAAGAACAGCGTGCCGCTGTAAAAGGGTAATCCAAATGAATTAACAAATGTTACCTCAAAAGAACTTGCGAGTGCAATGGAGCCTGGAATAATCCCTTCTTGAATAAATCCCAAGGCGAATACAGAAATAAGTCCCGTAAGAACTAACCATAGGGGAGTAATTTTATTCGAAACATTAAAGTATACAAGGTATCCTATTGCAGGAACGACAAGAATACCTAACAAGTGAACCCCAACAGCCAACCCCAGCATGAAGAAAATAATTAAAATCCAACGGTTTGGGGCGGAATTCTCATTGAAAGCAACATTCATTTCTTCATCCCACTTTAGAGCCGCCCAAAAAATAACGGCAGTGAATAGTGAGGCCATGGCATATACTTCACCCTCCACCGCTGAAAACCAAAATGAGTCTGAAAACGTATATGCAAAAGCCGCAATGCTAGAAGCAGAAATAACCATTATGCCGTCGACGTTGCTAAGGGTTCCTTTTTGATTAACCACTAGTTTTTTTAATAATAGACTCATGGACCAGAACATGAATAAAATGGTCAATGAGCTGGAAATAGCTGATAAAGCATTAATCCATAACGCAACTGATGCTGGAGCTGCAAAAAAAGAAAACAATCGCCCTAAAACCATAAAAAGAGGTGCGCCTGGGGGGTGACCAACTTCAAGTTTATATGCAGCAGTAATGTACTCCCCACAATCCCACAAGCTTGCGGTAGATTCCATGGTCATTAAGTAAATACTGGAAGCTATTAAAAATACAGTCCAACCAATTATGTTATTAATTTTTCTAAAATTCATGTGAGCAAGTATAAATATGTAGTTGCGAATTTAGGAATATATCGCATTGGGTGAAAATCTATGGGCTAATTTTAAATTTGGATTTTTTGAATTTTAAATAAAGTTCCTAACTTTGCACACCCAATGACCCATGGTGTAACTGGCAACACGTCTGATTTTGGTTCAGAAGAGTCTAGGTTCGAGCCCTAGTGGGTCAACAATGAAACCCTGAGAAATCAGGGTTTCGTTTTTTTAAAGCATTTTACTGAATTTAGTAACGTTACCACCCGTGATATGAACCAGGATCAAAAAAAAAACAGTATTGAGCAACTCGGAGAATTTGGTCTTATCAAGCATCTGACCTCAAATTTTATTTCCCGGAATTCTTCCTCTATCGCAGGTGTTGGTGATGATTGTGCTGTTATAGACAGAGATGAGACCTCTTTTACGTTGATTTCATCGGATTTGTTTTTAGAAAACATTCATTTCGATTTAATGTATGTTCCGCTCAAACAATTAGGGTATAAAGCCATTTCTGCGAGCGTGTCAGATGTATATGCCATGAATGGAATGGCGGAACAAGTTACTGTAAATATTGGATTTTCAAGCCGTTTTCCTTTAGAGGCAATTGAGGAGCTTTATGATGGAATTCGTCGCGCTTGTGATTTTTTTAAGGTGGATTTAGTTGGTGGAGATACTAGCAGCTCATCGAAAGGGCTAATGATTTCAGTTACTGCAATTGGAAAAGTTGACAAACATAAGGTTGCATATCGAAGCGGTGCTTCGAGCAAAGACATCCTTTTGGTTTCTGGGGATTTGGGTAGCGCTTATTTGGGGCTTCAAATTCTCGAGCGAGAAAAGAGCGTGTTTTTGTCCAATCCGAATATTCAACCAGAACTTGCCCCATATGATTCATTGATTAAAAAACAATTGATGCCAGAGGCAAGAATAGACGTGATTCAGTTACTTGATGAATTAGGAGTGGTGCCGACATCAATGATAGACGTTTCCGATGGATTGGCCTCGGAATTAATTCACTTATGCGAATCGAATAACTTAGGATGTGTTATTCATGAGGAAAAAATCCCATATCAAGAGGACACTATGCTGGTATCAACTGAACTCAATTTATCGCCCTTAACTTGTGCAATGAATGGTGGTGAAGACTATGAACTGCTGTTTTCTGTAGCTCAAGCAGATTTTGATAAAATCAAAGGCAATCCATATTTCACACCAATCGGTTACTTCACGGACGAAAAAGGAACAGCTACATTAATGGATCAATCTGGACAAATTCATGAGTTGAAAGCACAAGGATGGAATCATTTTTAACTAGTCAATTCTAGGGAGCTTGATACGTGTACGTTGTACAATAGTTAACGGAAACTGACCCAAAAGCTCTCTTCGCAATAATTCAGCCTCTATCTCAAGCCGGAAATCCCCCGCCATTAAGTTAAAATAAGGAGCCTCGAAATTAATGTAAGCATCATATTTAGGATACAAGCTTAAAAATTTTAACCGCAATGAATCTATCATCGGCTTATCCGTATCAAAAGCCAATTGTATTCTGAACCCTGTAATTTCTTTTCTGAATGAGCGATTGCTGTCAATGGTTTTCTCTATAATTGGGTCAGTGTGAGATATGAATTGCCCGAAATAAATATTTCCGTAAAACGCAAAAGACAGAATAGAGATGATGTGTAGAACACGTATTGAAAACATTGAGTAAAGGTAAAAATTTTTATGAAATTAAAGAACTAAGGGCCCGGCCTTATTTAGAATGATTATAAATTAAATTTCATGCTCGTTTTTTGTCATCAAAGTGTCACGAAATTTCTCTTTTCATGTAAATTTGCAACGTGAAAAAGCTATATTATTTGCTTTTAAAACTAGAATTTAGAAACCAGTTTCATGAAAATATCTAATATTCAACAAGTTACCATGGCTAATAACCTAAAGTTATTAGTCTTATTGTGTGTTTTATTTTTTGTAAAGCACACTTCTTTTGCGCAAGGAGAGGGTCTTTTTAAATCCAAATGCTCCAGCTGCCATCAAATCCACAAAAATGGAACGGGTCCGATGCTGAATGGTGCACGCCAGCGATGGGTTGATGCGGGAGAGGGAGAATTAATTATTAAGTGGGTCCAAAATAATGCTGCATTGCGTGCAAGCGGAGCCTCAAAAAGGGCAGCAGCTGTGTTTAAAGAGTATGGGGGGTCTCAAATGACGGTTTTTTCAGACTTAACAGATGACCAAGTAAATCAAATATTGGATTATGCAGATGCTCAGCCTAAGGAGGACCCTTCGAAAGCTGGGACAAATGTAGGGTCTCAAGATCCGAATGCAACCCAAACGAACGAAGATGGTGGACTCGGTATAATGTGGATCATTCTAGCCGTACTGTTTATTATTGTTATTTTAAGTGTGGGGGGAGTTCGCCGACAATTGAAAGTGGCAAGTACAGGGGATGAGTCATATAATCAGCTTACTTATTGGGATGAGTTCAAAACAATCGCTTGGAAATACCGAGGAATTACAGGCATTGTGGGCTTAGTACTTACCATTACGATATTAGTTGTGGTTTTTAAAAGTCTATACTCCATTAATGTCATGCAAAACTATCAGCCATCTCAACCCATCGCTTTCCCACATGAAACTCATGCCGGAATAAATGGTATCGATTGTAAATACTGTCATAATTCGGTTACTAAGTCTAAACATGCAGGATTGCCAACCGTAAACGTCTGTATGAATTGTCATAAGCAGATCAACGGTGAAGGAAAGCCTTTTGCTGGTGAAGTTAAAAAGATTTATGCTGCGGCGGGTTGGGACCCTAGTTTTGGTCCAGCGGGGGGCTATCGAAATACTAAAGGAAAGCCATTAGTTTGGAATAAAGTACATGTACTACCCGACCACGTTTACTTCAACCATTCGCAACACGTGGTTGTAGGAGGCATTGATTGTAAACAGTGCCATGGAGACATGAAACAAATGAAAGAAACCGCTAAGGTGCTTCCAATTGAAGAATTAAATAAGGTAGAGGGTAACATAAAATTATCGAAGGCTACTTTAACCATGGGATGGTGTATTGAGTGTCATGGCGCGAAGGAAGTAACAATTGGAGATGGCAAAAATGCATACTACGACGAAATACATAGTCGCTTGAAAAAGAATAAAACCTTGTATAAGCAATATCTTGCAAATGATGGAAAACTTACCGCCAACGAATTGGGTGGTTGGGAATGTGCTAAATGTCACTATTAATTTACAGTAGCGAATAAAAGAAGTTATGGAAGTAACAAAGAAATATTGGAAAGGAATTGAGGAATTAAATCAAACGCCTGAATTTAAGCAACTGCGAGATTCTGAATTTCCAAATCAGCATGCGGTTGAACAATTTTTAGTCGACAATCAATTGGCGGAGTCTTCGTCTGACCGACGAGATTTTCTCAAGTTTTTAGGTTTTTCCGTTGCTGCTGCAACCTTAGCGGCTTGTGAGGCACCAGTAACCAAGGCAGTCCCTTATGTTAACAAACCGGAAGACGTCACCCCTGGTGTTGCCACATGGTATGCTTCTACTTATTATGATGGCTTATCATATGCAAGTATTCTTGTTAAAACCAGAGAGGCGCGGCCAATTTTTATTAAAGGAAATAAAGATTTTGGGTTTACTATGGGGGGCACAAATCCACAAATTATAGCATCTGTTCTTGGATTATACGATGGTGAAAGACTTAATGGTGTTTACGCTAAAGGGGGAAATAAAAATTTCCCGGTAGATGAAGCAGACGCAGCAATTATCTCATCACTTAAATCCGCGAGAGAAATCGTGGTGCTTTCTCCAACAGTTATTAGTCCTTCGATGAATACTGCGATATCCACTTTGGCTTCTGTTTATTCGGTAAACGGATCCTCAAAGGTTAAGGTGGTTCAGTACGACGGAATTTCGTACGGAGCCATACGCAAGGCGAACGAACAGAATTTTGGGGCAGCGATTATTCCTTCATATGATTTTTCGAAGGCAAAAACCATCGTAAGTGTTGGGGCCGATTTTTTAAGCACATGGTTATTGTCTAATGAATATGCGGTTCAATACGGGCTAAATAGAGTTCCAAGTAATGAAATGTCCAAGCATTATCAATTTGAATCAATAATGTCAATAACTGGTTCGAATGCAGATGGAAGAGCCCAGATTAAGCCATCCGAAACCGCAAATGTATTAGCATATATTCTCAAGGGAGTTGGCGGGGCCACTACCGTTTCGTCTAACATACCTAAATCAGCAAAATCAATTGCTGACAAAGCGATTTCTTCACTCAAATTGAGTAGAAATGAATCGCTTGTTGTTTGTGGTTCGAATAATGAAGCAGAACAGCTACTAACCAACGCCATTAACAACCATTTGAAGACTTATGGTACTACCATAGACTTGTCAAATGATGTTAAACTCTACCATACGAACGATAAAGAAGCGACCCAACTTTTTGATAAAATCATCTCGGGTAAAGGTCCTGATGTGTTAATTAATTTGGGCGCAAACCCCGTTTACACCTCAGCAAACGGAGAAAAATTAAGAAAGGGTTTAAATCAAATAAAAATGTATGTCTCAACAGCGAGGTATGCCGATGAAAGCTCGTCCGTTGCCAATTTTATTGTCCCGGATCATCACCAGCTTGAATCATGGAATGATTACCAGCCAAAATCTAATCATTATGCTGTAGCTCAGCCCACAATTCGTCCTTTAGGAAATACGTTTTCTGCGTTAGAGTCAATATTGGTTTGGGCAGGATCTGCGGTTCGAAATGGTAAGGACTCAACTGTTGCTTATGATGCAATAAAGGCGTCTGCTTCATCGCTAGGGTGTCTTGATTTTGCAATGTTAACACACAACAGTTGTTGTACCTTGAATACATCTGAGAAATCTTATGCATACAAACCTGCTTCCATATCGGCTACTACTAAAAGTGGTGAGTGGGAAGTTGTGTTCTATCAAAAAACGGCAATCAGAAATGGTGCAATGTCAAATAATCCATGGTTACAAGAATTGCCAGATCCAATATCAAAGGTAACCTGGGATAATTACATTACCATGAATCCATTGCAAATGGATAAAATGGGACTTGTAACTACATTTGACCAAGAGCACGGGCTAAATCTAGCATGTGTCACCGTAAATGGACAAAAACTCACCTTACCTGTTTATCCTCAACCAGGACAAGCCTTTAATACGGTGGGGATTGCCTTAGGATATGGACGAGGGGCTAACGGAGAAGCAATCGGTAGGGGCGCATACCAAACTAAAGAGTATGGTGGCTATGATCTAAATGAGCAAGGAAATAAAAAAACAATTGGTGTAAATGTGTTCCCGTTCATTTCTTTTGTGAACGACTTACCGGCTTATTCTGTAAACGCAACAGTCGCGAAGGTGGAGGGCGAATACTTGATTGCAGCAACTCAAATTCATCATACGGTGATGGGTAGAGATTCTATTGTACGTGAAACAACACTAGCCACTTTTATAAAAGGAGACAAAGAATCATTTAATCCGGCTCATAAACTACAAAGGCTAAATGAACATGGACATCATGAGGAGGCTGAGTTGAAAGAATTTGATTTGTGGAATGCTCATCCAGTGGACAAAGTGGGCCATCGTTGGGGAATGACTATAGATTTAACTTCTTGCATTGGTTGTGGTTCATGTTTAGTTGCATGCCAAGCCGAAAACAATGTTCCCGTTGTCGGTAAAGATGAAGTTAGAAGAGGTAGAGAAATGCATTGGTTGCGTATAGATCGCTATTATGCTTCTGACCAAGAGTCATCAATAGGGAAGAAAGCCAACAAAGACGATTTTAGTTATTCTAAAGCAGAAAACGCAGCGGATAATCCTGCCGTTGTGCACATGCCTTTAATGTGTCAGCATTGTAATCATGCTCCATGCGAAACGGTTTGTCCAGTTGCAGCAACTACCCATAGTAATGAAGGATTAAATCAAATGACCTATAATCGTTGCATTGGCACACGATATTGCGCGAACAATTGTCCTTATAAAGTTCGTCGATTTAATTGGTTTAATTATCCGTCATATAAGAAATTTAGTGAAGTAAATCCTGCACAAGATGATTTAGGTCGCATGGTGCTAAACCCAGATGTAACAGTTCGTACCCGCGGAGTGATGGAAAAATGTTCATTTTGCGTGCAACGAATTCAAGCGACAAAATTGATTGCCAAAAAAGAGTCAACTTCAGCAGAAAATGCTAAAGAAATAATTGAAGAAAAATTCAATACCGCATGTTCAGAAGCTTGTCCTACGAATGCAATTATTGTTGGCGACTGGAACGATGATGGTTCGGCTGTTAAGGCAAGCTCTAACGAAGACAGGGCTTATCAAGCGTTAGAGGAAGTTGGGGTAAAACCGAATGTGTGGTACAAAGTGAAGGTAAGAAACTAAGATATTTTAAAGAAATTAAAAGCAAGAGCAATGCAAAAGGAAGCAGCAATAAGGGAACCCTTAATTCTTGGAAATAAAACATACCACGATGTAACAGAAGATGTATGTAGGCCGATTGAAGGAAAGGCACCAAAAATGTGGTACATATTATTTTCAATCGCATTAATTATTGGTCTTTATGGAGCGGGTTCGATTCTATACCTTCTAGGAACAGGTATCGGCGTATGGGGATTAAACAAGACGATTGGTTGGGCTTGGGATATTACAAACTTTGTATGGTGGGTTGGAATTGGTCACGCAGGCACCTTGATTTCTGCCGTGCTTTTACTGTTTCGTCAAAAATGGAGAATGGCGATCAATCGTTCAGCTGAAGCCATGACTATATTTGCGGTATTTATGGCAGGGACGTTCCCTTTAATTCACATGGGTAGGTTGTGGGTTGGTTATTGGGTCCTTCCTATTCCAAATCATTTCGGATCTTTGTGGGTAAATTTTAACTCCCCTTTATTGTGGGACGTATTCGCTATATCTACCTATTTGTCAGTTTCCTTAGTGTTCTGGTATATCGGATTAATTCCGGATTTTGCAACAATTCGAGACCGGGCAAAAAAACCAGTTGCAAAAAGGATGTATACAATCCTTTCATTTGGATGGTCTGGAAGAGCCAAACATTGGAATAGATTTGAGTTGGTTTCATTGGTCTTAGCGGGATTAGCAACTCCACTTGTTTTCTCCGTCCACTCAATTGTATCATTTGACTTTGCGACCTCTGTAATTCCTGGGTGGCACACTACGATTTTTCCACCATACTTTGTGGCGGGTGCGGTATTTTCTGGATTCGCAATGGTACAGACGCTCTTGTTGGTGATGCGCAAGGCAATGAATCTTGAAGCGTATATACACACCAAGCATGTGGAATACATGAATATTGTGATTATGGTTACGGGCTCTATTGTTGGTACAGCGTATATTACTGAGCTTTTCATATCATGGTATTCTGGTGTAGAATATGAGGCATATGCATTCTTAAACCGTGCTACCGGACCATATTGGTGGGCTTATTGGTCAATGATGACCTGCAATGTAATTTCACCTCAGCTTATGTGGATACGAAAATTAAGAAGAAGCTTGTTGTTTACTTTTTTCATTTCAATTGTGGTAAATATCGGTATGTGGTTTGAGCGCTATGTGATTATTGTTACTTCGATTCACAGAGATTATATTCCTGCTGCATGGAGCATGCATTACCCAAGTCATATTGATATTGCTGTTTATATTGGAACCATTGGAATCTTCTTTGTGTTTTTCTTGTTGTTTGCACGATATTTTCCGGTATTGGCATTAAATGAGGTGAAAACAATATTAAAAGGCTCTGGTCAGTCGTACAAAGAGTCACCAGATTATCATAAACATCATTAATATCGGGATATGTCAGATAAAGTATTATATGCAATGTATGGAGACGATGATGTGCTAATGTCTAGCGCTAAAAAATTAGTCTCTAACGGAGTTAAAATCACCGAAGTGTACAGTCCATTTCCTATTCACGGCATTGATTCAATTATTGGGATTAAAGGTACTCGCTTAGGAATTATGGCTTTTTTGTATGGGTTGACCGGATTGACCCTTGCAACTATTGGGATGTATTTTTTCATGGTTCTTGAATGGAAAATGAACATCGGAGGAAAGCCCAATTTTTCTTACATAGAAAATATTTTAGCTTTTATACCGGTTTCTTTTGAATTCACAGTTTTGTGTGCGGCACATGGAATGGCGATTACTTATTTATTATTAAATCGCACCCTGCCTGGCATGCCTGCTCAGAATCCAGACCCAAGAACGACCGATGATAAATTTGTGTTGGAAATTAGATTATCGGATAACCATGAAGTAACCGAAGATAAACTTGATGAATTGTTAAAAGATACCGGGTTTGTTGAGTTGGATAAAAAAATTATTGAATAAGAATTAGGGAATACGAATGAAAAAGTCCTTTTTTAGAATAGTTGGAGCGATAGTCGTAAGCGTATTTGTATTGAGTGCATGTACCTCCAACGCAGATAGTCCCGGACTAGAATATGCGCCGGATATGTATCGCTCACCTGCCGTTGAAGCATATGTTGATTATGGTGAAGTAAGGGGCCGGATTGATGAATCAAAAAAAACACGCCTAACCGCAATGACCCCACCCCCATTCGCCATTCCATATATCGGAAAGGATAGTGTGGAAGTTCGTTTAATGATGCCTTATGCAAGATTAGCAAATGAATCTTTTAAGGCAAGCCATGGCATGTACCAGGATGTATTAACTAAAGAAGATCATTATGCAGCAGCATCAGCGGATGGCAACATGATTGTTTTAAATGATAAAAACGCGGAACCGATATTATCCAAAGGGAAAGAATTATTTACTGCGATGTGTCAACATTGTCATGGTGAAAAAGGAGATGGAAATGGTCCGATGGTAACCTCAGGGGCGTATTCAGGTGTTCCTAATTATGCTGATCGCACGTCCTTGTCAGATGGTCAAATGTTTTATTCCATTTATTACGGAAAAGGTATGATGGGGGCCCATCGATCACTTCTGAATAAAAAAGAAATTTGGACAGTTATTCATTATATCCGAAGCTTACAGTCTCCAGATTACGGAAAATTTGATGCTAATGGTACTGCTGTAGTTGCAGATACAACTAAACAAAAATAATATCATGGAATTTACAACCACTAAAAAAGCAAAAAACACAGCGTTCGGATTAATCGGAGTTGGGGCGCTATTAGCTGTTGCTGGGATTATTACCAATATGGGAGACGCGCACTTTACAACCCGATTAATGACAAATGGCTTAATCAATGCATTTTTCTTTTTCGCGATTGGTTTGGGGGCATTGTTTTTCCTAGCGCTAAACTATGCTACGGAAGCAGGGTGGTACGCTGTGGTAAAGCGTGTAATTGAATCGGTAGCGTTGTATTTGCCCTATGGCATTGGGATTTTCGGGGTGATATTACTAACCATATCCTTTATGAAGGGAGCACATATTTACACATGGATGGATAGCCATACAGTAGCAGAAGATGAAATAATACAAGGGAAGTCAGCGTATTTGAATGTTACATTTTTCTGGATTCGTACATTAGTTTATTTCACCGTGTATTTGTTGTTTTTACGAGGATTTAGAAAGCGTTCATTGCTTGAAGATCAAGTGGGCGGGACAGAAATTCACTTCAAAAATTATAGAAAAGGCGCTACGTTTTTAGTATTCTTTGCGGTGTTTAGTTCAACCTCAGCATGGGATTGGCTAATGTCCATTGATGTACATTGGTATAGCACCTTATTTGGATGGTATACTTTCGCTGGGATGTGGGTATCCGCAATGGTAGTTATTGTATTAACCACTATTTATCTTAAAAAACAAGGGTATTTACCGCATGTTAATGATTCTCACATTCACGACATAGGTAAATGGATTTTTGCAATATCTTTTTTATGGTCTTATTTGTGGTTTTCTCAATACATGCTTATTTGGTACGCAAATATTGGAGAAGAGGTAGGATATTACGTAATGCGAACGGAGCACTATAAATACCTATATTTTGGTATGTTCTTTATAAACTTTGTTTTCCCTATGTTAATATTAATGTCAAGAGACGCGAAACGAGATATAGGAATGTTGATGTTCGTAGGTTTGGTAATTTTGATTGGGCACTGGCTAGATGTCTTCATAATGGTTTCTGGGGGATCACTTGGTGAGAATTGGAACATTGGGCTTTTAGAAATTGGATTACCGTTAATTATGGTGGGAGTTTTTGTATTAATCTTGTTTAAAAACCTAGCAAGTGCACCACTTACACCAGTTAACCACCCGTTTTTGGATGAAAGTATACATCACGAATTTTAATGATAATACGCGGAATAAATGGAAAGTAAATTGATTATAATCTTGATTATTGTAATAGGCGCGATTGCTATTTCGCAGCTTGTTAGAGTTTATGAATTAACGGCTAAATTGCGAAAGCATGAAGAACATGAAATTCCTGTGCGGGATAATTATTTGAACGCAATGTTGATGTTGGTATTCATGGTGATTCAGTTTGGAGGGCTTATTTATCTCATGATTAAATATGGTTGGACTGGCAGGGGGCCTGCCGCTTCCGTACAGGGAGAATATACCGATTGGTTGCTCGATTTAAACCTTATTTTAATTACTGCAATTTTCTTTTTAACTAATTTCCTGTTGTTTTATTTTTCGTTCAAGTATGTAAAACGCCCAGGAGTAAAGGCATATTATTATCCGCATAATAATAAATTGGAAATATTGTGGACAGTAGTGCCGGCAGCAGTATTAGCCGTAATTATAATCCTTGGATTACAAACTTGGAATGAAGTCACTGGGGCTTCACCAAAAGAGGCAATAAACATTGAATTATATTCGAAGCAATTCGACTGGACAGCACGATATTCAGGAACCGACAATATGCTAGGTAAAACGGACTATAAGTTAATTTTAGGGAATAATGAATTGGGTCTAATGACAGAAGCAACCATCGATTCATCGATTCACGCTATGCGCCATGGTGCTGGGGGTATTTTGGATATCCAAAAAATACTCAACAATAGAGATACCGTACTTACGGACTCTTTAGTTAATGTATTGAGAAAAGATTTGGGCACGAAAGAACGCCTCCTCCGATTACTTAATCAAATGAAAGCTACCCATAATCCAGCGCTAGATAAACAAGTATATGATGATATTATACAGCGTGACACGTTATATCTGTGTGTAAACAAACCGTATGAGTTTTCTTTTCGGTCAAAAGACGTTATCCATTCAGCCTATTTTCCTCATTTTAGAGCCCAAATGAATACGGTTCCGGGATATGGCACACGGTTAAAGTTTACACCGAACATGACCACTGCAGAAATGCGAAAAATCAAGAATCTACCAGCCTTTCATTACGTACTAATGTGTAATAAAATTTGCGGTGGAGCACATTATAAAATGAAGATGATGGTTGTGGTTTTAGAAGAAGAGGAATATAACGCATGGATGAAGGGAAAAGAATCTAAAAACTTTAAAGCAACCTACTTCCCGGCGCCTTCAGCCCAGGCAGTAATTCCAGCGGAGAGCACCGCAATATCGGCAATGAACTAATTATAAAGATTTAAACTCAATAAACATGGCTTCAGCAGCACACGATGTAAATTCTCATGATCAACACGAGCATCATCATGAAGAAAGTTTTGTTTCTAAATATATTTTCAGCCAAGATCATAAAATGATTGGGAAGCAGTTCTTGATAACTGCTGTATTTATGGGAGTGGTGGCGATGCTCTTATCAATTCTATTCAGGATCCAGTTGGCTTGGCCTGGGGAAAGTTCCGACTTTCTTAATTTCTTTTTAGGGGATCAATGGGCTCCTGAAGGCGTGTTGAAAGAAGATATGTATTTGGGATTAGTAACTATTCATGGTACAATCATGGTCTTTTTTCTTTTGACAGGCGGATTATCCGGGACTTTTTCGAACATATTAATTCCTTTACAACTAGGCGCTCGAGATATGGCATCAGGGTTTTTAAATATGTTGTCTTTTTGGTTCTTTTTCCTTTCTTCTTTGTTAATGTTTCTTTCTCTGTTCGTGATGAATGGCTCGATTTTCGGAATCGATATACCAGGAGATTGGGGCACCATTGGTAATGGTCCAGCCATGGCTGGATGGACGGTATATCCTCCGTTGTCAGCACTTCCGCAGGCTGTATCTGGTTCTGGGTTTGGAATGACGTTGTGGTTGATTTCCATGACGATATTTATTGCTGGCTCCTTAATAGGAAGCTTAAATTATATTGTTACCGTAATAAATTTGCGCACAGCAGGGATGACCATGACAAGAATGCCATTAACTATTTGGGCATTTTTTGTTACAGCAATTTTAGGGGTCCTATCTTTTCCTGTGCTTTTATCTGCCGCACTCTTATTGATGATGGATCGGATGGCTGGAACAAGTTTTTATTTATCCGATATCATGGTAGGTAGTGAGATGTTGTCTAATCATGGAGGTTCACCGATTTTATTTCAGCATTTATTTTGGTTCTTAGGCCATCCTGAAGTTTACATTGTATTATTACCCGCACTTGGTTTGTCCTCAGAAATTATTGCCACCAATGCAAGAAAACCAATCTTTGGATATAAAGCGATGATTGGCTCTATTTTGGCCATTGGGTTCTTATCTTTTATAGTGTGGGGACATCACATGTTTATCACAGGAATGAACCCGTTCTTAGGTAGTGTTTTTGTGTTTACAACCCTGTTAATCGCAATTCCATCTGCGGTAAAAGTGTTTAACTATATAACTACTTTGTGGAAAGGCGCTATTGTGTATACACCCGCCATGTTATTCGCCATTGCACTGGTATCTACATTTATAACAGGAGGTGTAACAGGGATTATCTTAGCAGACTCCGCATTGGACATCGCAGTGCATGACACATACTTTGTTGTAGCTCACTTCCATATTGTAATGGGAATGTCTGCTGTATTTGGGATGTTTGCTGGGGTGTATCATTGGTTCCCTAAAATGTATAGACGAATGATGAATACGCGTATGGGATATGCGCATTTTTGGATAACACTTATTGGTGCATATGGTGTTTTCTTTCCGATGCACTTTGTAGGTATTGCAGGCGCTCCAAGAAGGTACTATGATTATTCTGTCTATGGTGAATTTGATACGGATTCCTATAATATGATTATGGATTTAAATGTGATTATCACGGTGTTTGCAATAATCGCCGCTATCGGGCAAGTTATTTTCCTTTTCAATTTTTTCTACAGTATATATAGAGGTCCGGTTGCGCCACAGAACCCATGGAAATCTAATACCTTAGAGTGGACAGCTCCAGTAGAACACATGCATGGAAACTGGCCAGGGGCATTGCCGGTTGTTTATCGTTGGCCATATGATTACTCTAAGCCAGGAGCGGCAGATGACTTTATTCCCCAAAATGTACCCTTAGCAGAAGGTGAAATAGAACATTAATTGTTATTAATTAAATGGGCTATTGTTATGGCTCAAGGGTTTCTATTTCTGGTGCAATAAGTTCGAGCTCATTGAAATAGGCCTGTCCAAACGCCCTTATAATAGGAGCCTTTAAAAATTTATATACAGGTACATCTAGCTTATTTCCACAGGTACAGGCGGATTTACAAATGTGCCATTCATCGAATTGAAGCGCTTTAAAATCACGATATTGTTTAACACGAATAGGGTAAAGGGCACATGAAATGGGTTTTAAGTTGTCTATAGCGCCAGCTCGATACGCCGCTTCGATGGCACATAATGCAGTTCTATGTTCATCAAAAAATACAAAAGCACATTCTTTACCATTTATAAGCATTGTTACGGGATCATTTTCTTGGTCCAGGTAAGAAATACCGTTACTTTCAACTGCTGCAATGCCTTCTGGACGCATATACGGTTTAATGTGCTCAAGGCAGCCCGAAATTTGATTAACCTCTTCGGACGTAAGGGGAGCACCCGCATCACCCTCAACGCAGCAAGCTCCTTTACAAGAGGTTAGATCACAGACGAATTTTCGTTTGAAAATTTCTGCGGAAATAATAGTATTGTCGAGTTCAATTAGCATGACTCAAAATTAATGCGAATTTTTAATTTGGAAGTTTCTTATAATTAACCTAAATTTGTCCAACGATATTTGATAATGAGGGGACGAAAGTCCCCTCTTTTTTTACTATGATTGACAAGAATTTAGTGCAAAAATTAGCGGAAGAACGCATTCGAGAATTGAATAAAGGACTCTTTATTGTGGATTTATCGATTTCTACGAGAAATGTTATCAGTATTGAATTAGATAAAGAGGAGGGTGGTGTTTCTATTGAGGATTGTATTTCTGTTTCTCGAAACGTGGAACATAACTTGGATAGAGAGGCGGATGATTTTGAACTTAATGTCTCTTCAGCCGGAATGGACAGGCCGTTGCGCCATCAAAAACAGTTTATAAAAAACACAGGCCGACGTTTGATATTTTTAAAAACAGATGGTGTGCAAATTGAAGGTGTTTTAAAGTCTTTTAGTGATGAAAGTTTTTTTGTGACGATTGAAAGAAGTATTAGAAATGAAAAGAATAAAAAAGAACTAATAACAGAAGAACTTGAAATTCCTGTGAAAGAAATAAAAGAAATTAAACGTGTAATATTATTTAAATAAAAACCAATGAATAGTCTTGATTTAGTTGAATCCTTTTCCGAGTTTAAAGAGCTTAAGAACATTGATAAGCAAACGATGCAACATGTGCTAGAAGATGTGTTTCGAGCTATGCTAAAAAAGAAATTCAATACCGATGAACATATTGATGTAATTGTGAACATAGAAAAAGGCGATGTACAGATTTTTCTAAACAAGGAAATAGTTGATGATGGTGAAGTAGAAGATCCAAATACAGAGATAGCATATTCTGATGCAATTAAAATTGAACCGGATTTTGAAATTGGCGAAGAGGTTACGGAAGAGTTTAAATTTATGGATTTTGGACGCAGAAACGTACTTTCATTACGTCAAAATTTGATCTCACGAATTCTTGAGTTAGAAAAAGATCATTTATATAAAAAATACAAAGAAAGGGTTGGAGAAATTGTTACTGGTGAAGTATATCAAGTTTGGAAGAAAGAAATTCTTGTAATGGACGACGATCACAACGAACTAATATTACCAAAATCCGAACAGATTCCCTCAGATTTCTTTAAAAAAGGAGAAACTGTAAGAGCCGTGGTTTCTAAAGTTGATATGCGAAACAGCACCCCGGTGATTATTTTATCAAGAACAGCCCCAGAATTTTTGGAGCGATTGTTTGAATTAGAGGTTCCAGAGGTGTTTGACGGCTTAATTACAATTAAAAAGATTGTTCGCGAGCCAGGTGAGCGTGCGAAAGTTGCTGTTGAATCTTATGATGATCGTATAGATCCTGTTGGGGCTTGTGTCGGAATGAAAGGAAGTAGAATTCATGGTATTGTTAGAGAACTGCGCAACGAGAATATTGATGTAATTAATTACACATCGAATAATCAGTTACTCATTCAACGAGCACTATCTCCAGCGAAAATAACGTCAATGGAAATTGAAGAAGAACAAAAACGGGTGAAAGTGTTCTTGAAACCAGATCAAGTATCTTTAGCTATTGGTCGCGGAGGCAACAATATTAAGCTCGCCGGCAAATTAGCAGGGTATGAAATAGATGTTTATCGAGATGGTGAAGTAGATGTGGAGGACGTTGACTTAGAGGAATTTGCAGATGAAATTGACGGTTGGATTATTGATGAATTAAAAACCATTGGTTGCGACACAGCAAAGTCTGTGCTCGAAATGAATATTGATGAATTAGTTAAACGTACCGATCTAGAAAAAGAAACAATTGAAGAGGTATTCAAAATATTGAATGCGGAATTTGAATAATTTTGAATTACATTAGGGAATAATATTATGGCAGGGAAACCCATTCGTTTAGGAAAAGCAGCAGGAGAATTAAATGTTGGATTGCCAACGTTAGTGGAATTTTTAGGATCGAAAGGCATAACCATCGATTCTAATCCAAATACCAAATTGGACCCAGAACATTTTCAGATTTTATGTACTGAATTTGCTGCTGATCAAACGCTGAAAGAACAAACAAAAGGCTCGGCTCAAAAAGAGAAAAAAGAATCGATCTCATTGAGAGATACACGGCAAGATACATCGGTTATTCAAGAAAAACAATCAGAAGAAGATGAGGGGGATGACATTAATCTAGAAGAAATTAAACGTAAGGTGCTTGAAGTCGAAACGATAAAGCCGAAATCTAATGTTAATGTAGTAGGAAAAATAGATTTGGAGGGTTTAAAACCAAAGAAAAAGCCGGAAGAGAAATTACCGGAACCAAAGGTGGAAGCCCCCAAGCCTACCGAAGCCAAAGTAGATGAAAAACCAGTAGCTCAAGTAATTGAAACCCATAAAACGGAACGCACAATATTGTCGGGACCTACTGTGCTTGGAAAAATTGATTTGCCAGCAGAGCGGCCTAAAACAAGTGCCTCAAACCCTTCCTCAGAAGAAGAAAAGCGCAAGCGAAAACGTATAAAGAAGGTTGAAACAC
This sequence comes from Crocinitomicaceae bacterium, assembly GCA_030830895.1. Taxonomy (GTDB): domain Bacteria; phylum Bacteroidota; class Bacteroidia; order Flavobacteriales_D; family Crocinitomicaceae; genus UBA952. Next base: position 45,111 of record JAURMC010000009.1, read on the forward strand.
CCGGTACAGGTGCCAAATCGCAACCCGCAAAACCTGGTGCATTTAAGGTAGAGAAAAAGGAAATATCTGAACAGGATATTCAAAAGGAAATTAAAGAAACTCTCGCAAGACTTTCTGGTCAAGGATCTAAGTCTAAGTCTTCGAAGAATCGAAGAATTAAAAGAGATAATGTAGCCCAACGACGTCAAGAAGAATTGCTTGCCGCAGAATTGGATGATAAGGTCCTCAAACTGACCGAGTTCGTTACGGTTTCAGAGTTGGCTAGCATGATGAACGTACAGCCCACACAGGTTATTTCTGCTTGTATGACCTTAGGGATTTTCGCTTCAATTAATCAGCGTTTAGATGCTGAAACAATCCAGATAGTTGCGGATGAATTTGGTTTCGAAACAGAGTTTATTAGTGCTGAAGTTCAAGACGCGGTACTCACCATAGAGGATTTACCAACAGATTTAGTTCCTCGGCCTCCTATTATTACAGTAATGGGTCATGTGGACCATGGTAAAACTTCACTATTGGATAGAATCCGAAATGCAAACGTTACAGATGGTGAGGCAGGAGGAATTACCCAACATATTGGTGCGTATTCGGTCACATTAAAGGACAGTCGTAAAATGACCTTCCTGGATACCCCAGGCCACGAAGCATTTACCGCAATGCGTGCTCGAGGTGCTCAAGTCACAGACCTTGCAATTATTATTGTTGCTGCGGACGACGATGTCATGCCTCAAACAAAAGAGGCAATCTCTCATGCGCAAGCCGCCAATGTACCCATGATTTTTGCAATAAATAAAATTGATAAACCAGGGGCAAATCCAGACCGTATCCGGGAACAATTATCCCAAATGAATATTTTGGTAGAAGACTGGGGAGGAAAATATCAGGTACAGGAAATTTCCGCCAAAAATGGTTTAAACATTTCTGAATTGTTAGATAAGGTATTGCTTGAGGCAGAATTACTAGAGCTTACAGCAAATCCAAATAAAAATGCAATAGGAACAGTGATTGAATCTTCGTTGGATAAAGGAAAGGGGTATGTTACGAATATCCTAGTTGAAGCTGGCACGATGCGGATCGGAGATGTGGTACTTGTTGGCAGGCATTACGGGCGAGTTAGAGCAATGCATGATGAACACGGGACAGCATTGAAGGCTGCCGGACCGGCACAACCACTATCTATTTTAGGAATCAATGGGGCGCCGAGTGCAGGGGATAAATTTCACGTTTTAGATGATGAAAAAGAAGCAAAAGCTATTGCGGCTAAACGAGAGCAATTATATAGAGAACAAGGCCTTAGAACGAATAAACACATTACTCTCGATGAAATTGGACGTCGTTTAGCGATTGGTGATTTCAAAGAATTGAATATTATTGTAAAGGGAGACGTTGATGGTTCTATTGAAGCACTTTCAGATGCATTACTTAATTTATCAACGCCAGAGATTCAGGTAAATATAGTTCTAAAAGGAGTTGGAGCAATCTCTGAAGCGGACATTAACTTAGCTTCAGCATCGGATGCAATTATCATTGGATTCCAAGTTCGACCAACCGTTGGGGCAAGAAAATTAGCAGAAACCGAACAAATCGACATACGCCTATATTCCATTATCTATAAAGCGATTGAGGAAATTAAAGCAGCGATGGAGGGAATGTTATCTCCGGATATTGAAGAAAAAGTCACTGGTACTGCTGAAATTCGTGAAACATTCGAAATCACCAAGGTAGGCACAATTGCTGGGTGTTTTGTTGTTGATGGAATTATCAAACGCTCATCCAAAGTTCGGGTCATTCGTGACGGAATCGTAATTCATAATGGCATCTTAGGGTCACTTAAACGGTTTAAAGATGACGTAAAGGAAGTCAAAAACAATTACGAATGTGGATTGAATATCGATAAGTTTAACGACATTCAAATTGGAGATTTAGTAGAGGCTTACGAAGAGGTTGAAGTTGCAAGAAAGCTCTAACACATTGCCTATTTGAATTAGAATTCCGTACCTTTGTGTTTAAACATTCTTAGTATGCAAGAAATCCAACACGCACAGCTTTTTTCAGGGGGTCATATTATCCTGATTTTACTTATTGTTTTATTGTTGTTTGGAGGAAGGAAAATCCCAGAACTTATGAAAGGCCTCGGTCAAGGAATTAAGGAATTTAAGGATGCTTCTAAAAACGAAGAGAATAAATCTAATACTTCAAGCGAAAAACAAATCGAGGAGAAGTAGTCCATGTTTAATTCGATTCATGAAAATAAATCGGCTTTAGAGTCGGGGACATCCTTGTTGGATATACTAGAACATTATTTGATTCAAATTGAGGCTAATCAACATTTAAATGCTTATCTAGAAGTTTTTGAAAAGTCGGCTCGTGAAGCAGCTATAATAATTCAAGATAAAGTTGCCCAAGGAAATGCAGGAAAACTAGCCGGGACTTTTGTTGGTATTAAAGATAATTTATGTTATAAAAATCATAAAGTTTCTGCTTCGTCGCGAATGTTAGAGGGTTTTGAGTCGCTTTTTACCGCAACAGCAATTCAGCGTCTTATTGATGAAGATGCAATTATTTTGGGCCGATTGAACTGTGATGAATTCGCGATGGGAAGCTCTAATGAAAAATCCGCTTATGGCCCTGTGCATAATTCAATTAATCCAGATTATGTCCCCGGAGGGTCTTCTGGAGGTTCGGCAGTGGCGGTATCTGCCGGTTTATGTACCGTTTCCCTTGGTAGTGATACAGGCGGTTCGGTTCGTCAGCCCGCATCATGGACCGGAACATATGGCCTAAAACCAACCTATGGAAGGATAAGCAGATATGGCCTAATTGCCTATGCCTCTTCTTTTGACCAAATTGGAACCTTCACTACCAATGTAACTGATGCGGCCATATTGTATCAAATAATGGCAGGAAAAGACCCGAAGGACTCAACCAGTTCATCAAATTTAATCGATGGCGATGTAAGTCATTCGGCACCAATGCGATTTGGCGTTTTAAGTGAGTATTTGAACCATCCTGGAATAGATTCAGAAGTTAAATCTGCCTTAAATTCCTTATTGGATACTCTTCGGAGTAAAGGACACATTGTCCAGCAGTTTTCCTTTCCTTTCATGGATTTTGTAGTTCCAGTATATTACGTATTGACTACCGCAGAGGCATCTTCAAACCTGGCGCGTTTCGATGGCGTACATTTTGGGTATCGATCGCATGTGGCGGAAGGAGTAGAAGATACATATATTAGGTCCAGAAATGAGGGGTTTGGTGAAGAGGTTAAACGAAGAATCATGACGGGCACATTTGTTTTATCGAATGAGCAGTACGATACCTATTATCGAAAGGGTCAGCAAGTGAGAAGATTATTGCAAGATAAAACGTCTGAAATTTTTTCTCAGATAGATTGTTTGGTAATGCCCACAACGCCTTCCACGGCATTTAAACTTGGCGAGGTTAAGGATCCAATTGAAATGTACTTGCAAGATATTTTCACGGTACATGCAAATCTAACGGGGAATCCTGCGATTAGCGTTCCGCTCGGAACACATTCAAATGGCTTACCATTTGGTGTTCAATTAATGACCGATTTATTTCGGGAAAAAGAATTGTTCTATGCAACGGAATTGGTGGAAACGATTACAGCTTAAGATTGCCGTATGGCATCTATTCATTGTGTTATCCTTCTACGGATTTGGACAAAAAAACCCCTACTTAAATAATCCAAACGACACACTCAACCCGGACCCATTTTTAAATACCGTAGAACAATCACTGAATTATTTCTATGCAGATTATGCAAACACAAAATATTCTGATTCTATAATCAAATCCCTTAATTATGAGCCATCAACCATTCCGCTTTTTGGCGATGATGTATATTGCTCACGTTTGAATGAAATGAATAATCAAAGTCCTTTTGGTTTTGATTGTAACGCCATTACCCTTTCTTCAATCCGATATTTTGCTGAAAACAGGCGATCTTTTGTGAAAATAGTTTTAGGGCGATCTGCCCTATATTTTGATATGTTTGAAGAAAAACTATCCGAATATGGCCTGCCGTTGGAATTAAAATATTTAGCTTGTATTGAAAGTGGTTTGCGCCCTCAAGTTAAATCTCGAGCGGGCGCTCTTGGTTTGTGGCAATTTATGTATAGAACAGGGTTGTATTATGGACTTGAAGAAAACTCTTACATCGATGAGCGCATGGATCCACAAAAAGCAACAGATGCCGCTTGTAGATTATTAAAAAAATTGTACGGCATTTATGGAGATTGGAATTTAGCGCTCGCGGCGTATAATGCAGGTCCAGGAACGATAAATCGTGCAATTCAAAGATCTGGAAATCAACGCTCATACTGGGCTATTAGACCTAGCTTGCCGAGGGAAACTCAAGGGTATGTTCCAAATTTTATTGCTGCGGCTTATCTCATGACCTACCACGCAGAACATAACTTAATGCCAGCCCCTGCAAAAATCCATAATGCTCAATTGGATACGATGTGCTTGAAACGCGGATTACATATGAAGACAATTGCCGATGCATTAGATTGGGATATTCAACAAATCAAAGACTTAAATCCACTTTATAAAACGGAGTATATACCACTATCCATTAAAAAACGCTGTGTAACGGGACCCCTAGATAAAATTATTTTGTTGGTTGGCTATGAAGATTCTTTATACCTCCTAGAAAATCCAACCCAATCCATTAATCCTTTGACTCCCGACACTATTTCACATGAGTTAGATGCCTCATTGCCAGATTCCTCTGCCGGACAGTATGGTTTTCATAAGGTAAAAGCAGGGGAATCCCTCACAACCATTGCACAAAAATATCAAGTATCTACTGAGCAATTAATGGAATGGAATGCGCTTCAAACCACCAATGTTTATGTAGGTCAGCGTCTTACTTTACATGAGATTAATACCGTTTCCCCGACACCAGCTAAACCAGTAACACCGAAAAAATATTACACCGTAAAGGCTGGAGATAACTTAAGTAAAATTGCAGGCCGTTATGGCCTTTCCCTTGTACAATTGAAAAAGCTGAATCCGGGGGTAGGAAATGTGATTCATGTGGGAGATCGAATACGAGTAAAATAACCCATGAAAATTAGCGCAGCAATTATCACACTTAATGAAGAACGTAATATTGCGCGATGTATAGATTCATTAAGGGATATTGCAGACGAAATCTTGGTAATGGATTCTGGGTCAATTGATCGGACGGAAGAAATTTGTAAAGAAAAAGACGTTAAGTTTTTTTTTCAGCCTTGGTTGGGTTATGCACAACAGAAAAATCACCTCAATAAACAAGCTTCCTACGACATGATTTTGTCAATTGATGCAGATGAAGAAATATCCCAAGCATTATCCATGGAGATTCTGGCCTTAAAAAAAGAGTGTACTCATGGCGTTTTTGCCTTAAATCGATTGACTAATTATTGTGGAACCTGGATTTATCATTCTGGATGGTACCCAGATTTTAAAGTTAGATTGTTTCCTAAAGAGTATGTTTGGGAAGGTGATGTTGTACATGAATCACTTAGGGTTCCTAAGGGAATTACCCCTGTTTTTTTAAAAGGGCATTTAAATCATTATTCATATTATTCGCTTGAACAACACAGAAAACGAGCTGATTATTACTCATCACTAACGGCAATAAAATATGCCAACGAAGGGAAAACAGTATTTATTGGTAAACCAGTGTTGAGCGCAGTTTTTCGCTTTTTCGCAATGTATTTATTTAAATTTGGATTTTTAGATGGGATCGCGGGGTTCCATATTGCTCGAATAAGTGCCGCTTCGAATTTTTATAAATACAAAGAAGTCCAACGATTGAAAAGTGAACTTAAGTAACACACCTCGAATTATTATTTCTCGCACCGATAGCATTGGTGATGTGGCACTTACCCTTCCAATTTGTCGTTGGCTTAAATCAAAGTATCCGGAATCCACTATTGTTTTTCTTTGTAAACGATACACCAACGAAGTAGTACAATGTTTTAAACCGGTAGATGAGATTTTACTGTTGGAGGACCTTGAAATAGCACCGCTTAAAACTCGAAACACCTTACTTCAAGGAGACATTATTATTCATGTTTTTCCAAATAAACGAATTGCATCATGGTCAAAAAAAGCAGGAATACCTTATCGCATTGGAACAAGTCATCGATGGTTTAATTGGCTATATTGTAATTTTCGTGTTTCATTCACAAGAAAAAAATCATCGCTTCACGAAGCGCAACTCAACTTTAATTTACTTAAACCTATTGGTCTACAAATGCTACCCACATTTGATGAAATTAAATCTGTTGATTCGAGTTTTTCGATACCTGAGATATCGAGTATGCCGGATGGTGGCTATGTTGTGCTGCACCCCTTGTCACAAGGAAGTGCGATAGAGTATCCATTATTTCGCTATATAGAGCTCGCTCATTTGCTCTCTCAGGCCAACATTCAAGTACTGATTACAGGGACAGCCCAAGAAGGAGAAAGAATTGGGGATGCTTTTGATGGAATTTCAGGAGTTGAAAATGTATGTGGAAAATATTCGCTTGGTGAGCTTATTACATTGATAAGCAAGGCGCAAGCCCTTGTTGCATGTTCTACGGGACCGCTTCAATTGGCAGGTCTTATGAATATCAAAGCAGTTGGTCTTTTTTCTCCACGCACCCCAATTCATCCAGGACGATGGAAACCGCTGGGAATGCGCTCTATTGCTTTGGTAAAAGACCCGTTCTGTAAGCAATGCGGAGCACAACAGGAGTGTTTGTGTATTTCTGAAATTACTGTTGAACAAATTTTTCATGCTGTCAAAGATTGAACCATTATTATTAGGATTTTCGGCTTTTTTATTTGCCTATTCGCTTGATCAATCAACCCAACCCTTATATTGTTTATTTGTCGGGACATCAGTATTTCTATATTATGTAATTCCAAGAAAACCCCAATCAATATGGATTTATTTGAGCTTAGCATTATTCCTATTTCTAATTCTGCACTTCGGAAATTACAAGATTCCATTTCCGTTTTTAATTCCATTGGTGTTGTTAAGTGTTTTATATCCATGGCTCAGAGAGATTACAAGCGTCAAAACGCCAATTATTGCACTCAGCTGGACCTTTATAATGATGAGCGCGTGGACACAGATATTGGGTTTTGAGACGCTTATTAAGGCCACGGTCCTATTTCTGTTTTTCTTAGTTTTAGCAGTATCTTCAGATGTTAAGGATCGTCATAATGATGCCCCATCGCTCGGGACAATTCCACAAATTATTCCATGGTACATGTTGCGATGGGTACTTCTTAGTTTGATTTTCATACTCATTTTACTTATATGGATATGGGTGCCGCAATGGAACCTTGGGGTTGTTTTTTTTAGTCTATTCTCCTCATTTTTTATCTTAAAAAACTGGAAACAGCCTTTTGCGCTTCCATTAGATCCAGGGTTATTATTGTTTGCATTGGGGAATCTCATTGATTATCTATAAGAGTGCTTTTCGTATCTTTGTTTCTTATTAATATCCATGGAATATCGTTTTCAAGAAATTGAAAAGAAATGGCAACATTTCTGGCAATCGAATCAAACTTATCGAGTAGACGAAAATTCAACCAATCCTCCGTATTACGTGTTAGACATGTTTCCATATCCTTCTGGGGCAGGGTTACATGTGGGGCATCCGCTTGGATATATTGCTTCAGATATATACGCAAGGTATAAAAAACATACAGGGTTTAATGTGCTGCACCCAATGGGCTTTGATTCTTTTGGCTTGCCAGCGGAACAATATGCGATTCTGACGGGACAGCATCCAGCGAAAACAACAAAAGAGAATATTGCAAGGTATCGTGAGCAACTAGACAAACTTGGATTTAGTTATGATTGGTCAAGAGAGATTCAAACGTCTTCGCCATCCTATTATAAATGGACTCAATGGATTTTTATTCAATTATATAACAGTTGGTTTAATCCAACAACATCTAAAGCCGAACCGATTAGCCAGCTCATTCAATTTCTAAATGAAAATGGATTATCATCAGCATTTTTAAATGAGATCCCAGGAATAATGGATGCTGACATAAAGCCTTTTACGGTAGCGGAATGGAAGGGATTTACTATAGAACAACAGCAGAATGTATTAATGAATTTTCGTTTAGCCTATTTAGGTGAATCTTTTGTTAATTGGTGTCCTGAACTAGGAACAGTGCTGGCTAACGACGAGGTAGTGAACGGATTTTCAGAGCGAGGAGGTTATCCTGTTGAACGTAAACTGTTAAAGCAATGGAGTATGCGTATAACCTCATATGCTCAACGATTATTAGAGGGATTAGATGCCTTGGATTGGCCTGAAAGCATCAAGGAGACTCAGCGAAATTGGATTGGTAGAAGTGAAGGGATCTCTGTTCGATTCCCTTTAATAAAGCATGAGGGATGGATCGAAGTATTTACAACACGGCCAGACACCTTATATGGAGTATCATTTCTCACCATTGCTCCCGAACATGAAAGGGTAAGCGCGTTGTGCACCTCCGAACAATTAGAGGAAGTAGAGGCATATATTGCTTTATCAAAGCAAAGAAGCGAACGTGAACGAATAGCAGATGTTAATACTATATCAGGGGTTTTTACAGGATCTTATGTGGCGCACCCTTTTACTAAAGAGCCTATTCCTATTTGGATCGGTGATTATGTGTTGGCGGGTTACGGAACAGGGGCTGTAATGGCGGTTCCTGCTCACGATGAGCGAGATTTTAAATTCGCGAGCCATTTTTCCCTCCCAATAAAGCAGGTAATACAACCTCAAGAATCCCATGATTTCAATTTGGGGGCATGGACAGAAAAATCAGGAGTCTTAATTAATTCTCAACTTTTAAATGGCCTTTCTGTGTATGAGGCAATACAAATAATTACCGAAAATATAGTGAATGAGGGGCATGGTTCAAAACGAATAAACTATAAATTGAGAAATGCCGTATTTGGTAGACAACGGTATTGGGGAGAACCCATACCTGCATATTTTAAAGGAGATCAACCTTACATGATTCCTGTTGAAATGCTACCATTGAATTTACCAGAGGTAGACAAATATCTCCCAACAGAAGATGGTGACCCTCCCCTTGGAAGGGCAGCAAACTGGAAATTTCAAGACTTATTTGAATATGAAAAATCTACAATGCCGGGTTGGGCAGGAAGCTCTTGGTACTATTTGAGATATTTAGACCCTAGCAATGAAAATATGCTCGCAGCGCCTGATAAAATTGCTTATTGGGGAAGTGTAGACTTATATATGGGGGGGGCAGAGCATGCAACGGGTCATTTGTTGTATGCGCGTTTTTGGTGTAAGTTCCTTAGTGACCTTGGAATAATTCCATTTGAAGAACCCTTCAAGAAGTTGATAAACCAAGGGATGATTTTAGGTAGAAGTAGTTTCGTATATCGTGTTGAAGGAGAACAAACCTTTGTGAGCGCTGGTTTAAAGGATGCATATCGAACCACGCCAATTCATGTGGATATTTCTTTAGTAACCAATGATCGATTAAACATTGACGGATTCAAATCGTGGCGAAGTGAATTCAAGAATGCCAAGTTTATTTTAGAACCTTCAGGCGAATACCTGTGTGGTTATGAAGTAGAAAAAATGTCTAAGTCTAAGTACAATGTACAAACCCCCGATGAGTTGGTTGAAAGGTTCGGTGCAGACACATTAAGAATGTATGAAATGTTTCTTGGTCCTGTGGAGCAAAGTAAGCCGTGGGATACAAAAGGAATTACCGGAGTACAGGGGTTTTTGAAAAAGTATTGGCGCTTATTTCATCTAAATGGTAAATTTGAATTGAATGAAGCTAAACCATCTAAGGAACACTACAAAATACTACATAAAACTATCCGAAAAATCAGAGAGGATTTAGATCGATTTTCTTTTAATACTGGCGTTTCTAATTTTATGATTTGTGTTAACGAACTTACCGAATCTAAAGGTAATTATCGTGAAATTTTAGAACCATTAACGGTTTTACTTGCGCCATTTGCCCCGCACATTACGGAGGAACTTTGGGAGAAACTAGGTAATAAGCCCGGCTCATTGTTTAATGCGTCTTATCCAACATTTAATCCAGATTATCTAGTTGAATCTGATTATGAGTACCCGGTATCTTTCAATGGAAGGATGCGGTTTAAAATATCTTTACCCTTATCATTGAATACAGAAGAGATACAAGCTAACGTTTTATCACAAGCGGAAACCATCAAATGGCTCGAAGGTAAATCACCAAAAAAAATAATTATTGTTCCGGGGAAAATTGTAAACTTGGTGATTTAACTAAGTTTAGCAAATCTTCAGACTGTCTAAGCAGGGTAACTAACGAACCTACTTTTGCTTGATGTATGCCTAGCTGTGCACCCCCCGCAATAATTGAGAGTTTTGGAAATTGCCGACGAAGCTGAGAAAAATACCCAAAAATAAATCCTTCATCTACAGAGGTTAGCCAAGAGGTAACGATGCAACGCGGTTGAACTTTATTAATACTTAATACCAAAGCCTCATAAGGTAAACTTTGTCCTAAATAAAGCGAATAAACCCCTTCACATCTTAATAAATAATGATAGAATAATAGGCCAAGTTCATGCCATTCATGCTCTGGAAGGTAAAGCAATATCGGATATTGTCGTTCACTGGGCACGGCTAATTTATCGATTTCCGAAACTATTTTTTGACGGACTAAAGTTGAAATGAAATGTTCTTGTGCTGGGTTAATGGATCCTGTTAACCACATCACCCCAATCCGATCAAAAAAAGGAATTAAACACTGTTTAAAGGTTTCTTCCAACGATGTTTCTTGTACTAATTCGTTAATAGTATTATGAAATACTAATTCATCCATTTCAACTAAGGATAAAATCAGCTTTTCTTGAGCGCTTCCTGAGGGTGTATTGAGTTTAATTTCAGCCACCTTCGCGCGAATTTCCGAGGGTGAAAATTCAGATATCCTAGAAATTTTCATTCCATGGTCAAGTAAAATCCTAATATTTAATAGATATACAAGCTCTTCATCGGTGTAGGTTCTAATTTTAGTTTCAGTCCGATCTGGTGCAAGTACTTTATATCGTTGTTCCCAAATACGCAAAGTATGCGCTTTGATTCCGGTCAAAACCTCAACGTCTTTGATTTTATAAATTCCCATAACTTTTAAACATGAGAACAACAATTTTGTTCAAGCCCAATCTAAAGGTTAACTTTGGAATATGAAAATAAAAACCGCTGAATTCCTTATTTCAAGCGCCGACTACAAAGGCTGTCCAGAGACAGGCTTTCCAGAGTTTGCATTCATCGGTAGATCAAATGTTGGTAAGTCTTCTTTGATTAACATGCTAATGGGAAATAAAAGCCTAGCTAAAACTTCTGGTACTCCAGGAAAAACACAGCTAATAAATCATTTTATCGTTAATGAAAAATGGTTTTTGGTGGATCTTCCTGGATATGGTTATGCCAAGGTATCTAAAAATCAACGGGAAAAGTGGCAGAAAATCATTTCAAACTATTTATTAAAACGATCCTCGCTTACCTTAGTATTTGTGTTATTGGATTCAAGGTTAGACCCGCAAAAGATTGATTTAGAGTTTATCAACTGGTGTGGTGAAAATCAGGTGCCTTTTGCTATGGTTTTCACAAAAATTGACAAGCTTTCCTGTACAGAGTTAAATAGGAATTTAGCCAAGTACAAAAAACAACTTTCAAAAACCTGGGAAGAACTCCCGCCATTATTTGCCACTTCATCCACGACTGCCAGTGGAAAAGAACAAGTATTAAACTACATCAGCATGGTCTTGACACAGCTATAGCTGTTTGAAAATTAGCATGGATTATCTTACCTTTGTAACACAGCATTGTACTATGGGAAGAGCATTTGAATACCGAAGAGCCGCAAAGGAAAAACGTTGGGATAAGATGTCCAAGATGTTTCCTAAATTAGGAAAAGCCATTACAATGGCTGCAAAAGAAGGAGGAATGGACCCAACTGCTAATGCTAAATTGCGCACTGCGATTCAGAATGCGAAGTCTGAGAATATGCCGAAAGATAATATAGAAGCGGCAATTAAGCGTGCAGCACAAAAAGATATAGCATCCTTTACTGAGGTTAATTACGAAGGGAAAGGGCCCCATGGCGTACTCGTTTATGTAGAGTGTGCTACGGATAATCCTACCCGTACAGTTGCTAATGTGAAATCATATTTTAATAAGTCTGGCGGAAGTGTGGTTCCGAATGGATCTATGGAATTCATGTTTGATAGAAAAAGTGTTTTTGAAATAAGTAAATCTGAATCCATTGACCCCGAAAAGTTAGAATTTGATCTAATTGATGCCGGATGCGAATACATTGAATTGGAGACGGAAATGATAATTATCTATGGTGATTACACTGCTTTTGGCACCTTGGCTAAAGCTTTAGAAGATATGCAAGTTGAAGTGCAAAAGTCAAGCTTAAAGCGTCTCCCAACTTCGCCTGTTGAATTTTCGGAAGAACAACTCGTGGACATTGAGAAAATGTTGGATAAAATTGAAGACGATGATGACATACAACAAGTGTTTACCAACATCGCATAAGTAACAATAAAAGGCGGGAAGATACGTTCTTACGCGCGCACGAATGAAGAAAACAATATATCCATACATTAAAGCAGTTCTATTATTATCTCCTATAGTATTGGTGTTTTGCACTACCAACAAGGATGCTTTTTTGAATCGGACTTATCATGGCATGACGGCTAAATATAATGGGTACTTCAATGCCAATGAATTATTAACCTTGGGCATCAATAGTTATGAAAAGAATCGTAAGGAAGACTTTTATGATTGGTTGAGCATCCAACCCATTCCCAGTGAAGAAGAATCGAAATTAATGTATTCAGCTATTGATACGGCAATCGTTAAGTGTACTAAAGTCATCAGAAACCATTCTATGCCTTCTGCGGATAGCCCGAAGGAGGCCGAATATAATCCTTGGATTGATGAGAATTGGCTTACCATCGGAAAAGCCTATTATTATCGCCGTGATTTTGAAAAAGCACTTAAAAACTTTCAATTTGTAAAACGGTTTTTTCAAAAAGATCCATCAAAATATTTATCTGAGTTATGGATTGCAAAAATTTATATTGAAGAGAATAGGTTAACTGAGGCCCTTACCATTTTAGACGAATTACAAGAAGTAGCCCTACTACAAAAAAAGAAGTCCATTTTTCAGAAGCTTATCAAAACAAAAGCGAAAGATAAAAATGACGATGACTATCGACCAGAAATGAATGAGCTCATCCAATTTGAAATTTATAAAACAAGAGCGGATTTATTCATGCGTAAAAAACAAGCTCAAGAAGCATTGTTCCCTTTAACTATGGCGGTTAATATGTGCAAAACCAAACGGGAGAAATCTAGGCTTTCTTTTATATTAGGACAATTATATTTGAGTAGTAATCGAGTTGATTCTGCCCTAATTTCTTTTAAACGGGCAATTTCGCCTTCTACGACCTATGACATTAGTTTCAATGCTAAATTGTCCTGTGCTGTTTTGGGTACGGAGGAACGAGATGTAAAAATGTTAGAGCGAATGTTAAGGGATGAGAAAAACGCGGGATACAAAGACCAAATATATTTTGCTAAAGCTCAATTAGAGCATTCAAGATCAAACATTGCTATGGCAAAGGTCTATTACACAAGAGCGGCATTTTACTCCACCAAAAATAAAAGACAAAAAGCATTAGCCTACGAAAAACTTGGGGATTTAGCCTACACGGAAAAATCATATTTGTCAGCTCAAAAATATTATGATTCTTGTGCTACGAACATGCCTGAAGGGTATCCAAATGGTGATATTATCAGAACAAAAGCCTCTAAGTTAGCGAATTTAGTGTCTGCTATGGAAATTGCTATGCACGAAGATAGCGTGCAGCGAATCGCGAAAATGGACCATAAAACACAAACGGCATTCATCAAAGATGTAATTAAACAAATAAAGGAAGATGCCCAACGACGAAAGGAATTGGAGGCTGCAAAATTGCGGGCCTTACAAGAACAAGCACAAACAGGCTCAAAGTTAGGAGCTGGAGACAAATGGATTTTTAATAATCCAAAACTGAAGCAAGAGGGCTACGATGAGTTTAGAAAGCAATGGGGAGACCGAATAAATGAGGATGATTGGCGTCGTTCCACAAAACTGAACATGGCTTTAGAACCTTTCGGGAATAATCTAGATGGGGATTCCATAGCATCTATACAAACACTAAGTGAGAAAGAAGACACCTTGGATTTGGAAACTATGAGGAACCGTTTACCGCTTACTGATAGCTCTTATTCGGCATCGGTTATTCGTGAAATTGAGGCCAGATATACTGCGGGGTCCCTTTACAAAGATTTATTAGAAGAACCTTTGTTGGCCTCTGAACAATTCGAACTAATCTTGTTGGAAGAAACAAGAAATGTAACTGATTTATCCGCAGCGTATCAATTATATAAAATAAATGAGTCTTCCGGGAAAGAAAAGCCATACAAAACACACATTTTATTGCATTATCCGAAATCTGACGCCGCAAATTATTTGCAAGACCCAGCCTTCTTTGAAAAATTGAAAGAAAATAGAGTGAAAGCGGAAAAAGATTATTTAATAGCACTACACGAATATGAGATGCTTAATTTTCAGGGAGCTTTTGATCTTACTGAAAATGTTGTACAAACTGATAAGTCAAATGCATTTCGAGCGGAATACTTGCTATTAAACGCATTAGCCAAAGGCCAATTAACCACCAATAAAAACGATTTGATACCAATACTTAAGAATATTGTTGAAGAAAAGCCAGGTACGCCACAAGCCATTCGGGCTAAAGAACTACTTACAATTTTAGAAAAAGGGGTGTCAGTATTTCAGCCTTACGTTGCAAAATCTAACGGAATTTTTGTCTATAATGATTCTGTTCCTCAGTTTATTATGGTTTTATTGGACGATGAAGAGGATTTTGATGATTTAAAGGCGACCGTTTCCGATTTTACATCCAAATCGTATAAAAAAAATAAATTAAAAGTAACGAGTGCATTAAGTACCAAAGAAACAAAAATGGTCCTAGTTGCCGACTTTAAAAGTAGTGCATTAGCCATGGATTATATTAATCTGTATAAGGCGTCAATAGACGTTTTAGGTGAATTCCAAAACAATAAAATCTTAATAATTAGTCAAGAAAATTTGAAAAAGTTGATTGAATCCGATAACTTTGAGGGTTATAAGACATTTTACGATCTTAACTACTGATTCAATGTTAAAGAGAAAAGACTTTTTTAATAGCACTTCCCAGTATGAGGAAAGCACAGATACGAATAAAATTGTTGCTGGAACGGAATTAAGCGGGGATATTGTTTCTGACTCCAATTTTATTTTAGAGGGCGAAATGAATGGAAATTTGTCCTGTTCTGGAAAAGTAATGATTGGTTCTACAGGAAAATTACGGGGTAATTTAGTCTGTGTCAATGCAGAAATCAACGGTACCGTTGATGGAGAAATCACCGTTGAAGGGTTGTTAACCCTGAATGAAACTGCTCGAATTAACGGGGACATCCAAACCACTAAATTAATTATCCAAGAAGGGGCTATTTTTGAAGGCTCTTGTGTGATGAAGTCTCCTTCAACCCATACTACATTTACGGCGGACGTATCGCTAGATGACTAACTCTAACCCCTCAAAAACACCACATAAATTCATTCAGTATTCTTCAATAGGCTTTCAAATACTTGCCTTTATGGGGATTTTCGGGTATTTGGGATATCGTGGAGATTTGTATTTTGACTTTAAAACCCCTTATCTGTTAATTACTGGTTTAGTGTTTGGAGTAATTGGTTCTATGGTATACATTATCCGCGCCCTAAACCGCTTAAATTAATCGTATGTATTTTGTTGTGGGCTATGTTTGGGTTTTAAGCATCTCAAGTATTCTAGCGCTAATTGGAATTGGAGAATACAAAATAGTTTTACCAATAAATTTAATGTTGCAGTCTAGTTATCTCATTACTTTTTTACGCGTTTATAAACTGAAAAAACGAGAAATAATAATCCCTGCGCTTGCTTTGGTAACGATTCAAGTATTTACCTTTTTAACCGTTCTTTTTGTCGTTATATCAAATGATTGGGCAGTAAAACCGATGCTGTATGTCCTCATTGTGTTCTTCATTACATTATTTATTCAAGTTATAGAACAAATCCGTTACTTAAAACGATTGGAGAAACCTTAAAAGTAAATAATGCAATTGGTCGAATTTATTAAAGGTTAACATGGCAGATTTATCATTTACGTCATGATAATTTTTATTTGGACCCATTGTATAAATAAAAATAGCAGGAATTCCCGCTTCTGAAAATGGATAATGGTCGGAATTAGCAGCTTGCCCCCTCGCTTTAATTACACTTACCGATTCCGTGAGCTCATTTAAATTAATAAGCCGTTCAAATAGATCTTTTTGAATGGCTCCATTAACAACAGTAATACCCTCTTCTCCACTACCCATAATGTCTAAGTTTAACACACAAGAAATTAGTTTTAAATCAAGTATTGGTTGATTGACAAAAAACTGCGAGCCCAAAAGCCCTATTTCTTCACCAGCAAAGGCAATGAATAAAACATTATGTTTTACAAGGGGCTGTTGTTGTATTTCTTCGGCTAAACTAAGCAACATGGCTACACCACTTGCATTGTCGTTTGCCCCAGGAAAGTAAGTGTTTTTTCCCATTCGGCCCAAGTGGTCATAATGGGCACTAACAATAATAAAACTGTCACTTGGCTGTATAGCTTTTACGACCCCTAGGATGTTCGAAACCTCATAATTCTCTTTTAACTCAGCGTTTAGTTTGATTTTGAATTTGTGTAGCTGTATTCGACCAGAGGTATCGAACACTTGAATGTATGGAAACATAAATTGCTCAGAGGATACGCTCCAAGTGAGTTTGCGGTGTGTATATTCAACAACTGGCACTTGAATTCGAGCTAGTTTTTCTAATTTTGCCCGAACCATTAGAAGGGTGTCTCTCGAGATTTGTTTAGGTTGAATAAATGCAATGCCTTGTTTCGGGGGAAACGATTTAAATGGTAAGCTTAGAATTTCTTCGGCACTGATTGCGGTCAAGGATAGTTTGCCATGGAATGGGGCACTACTGGGATGGATCAAATAGTCTATTCCAGGAATTTTTTTAGTACCATTTATTTTAATTTTACATGCTCCAGGGAATCGATTTACATTAATATAAAAGGGTTGGTTTTTCCATCCATTCATCGGTACTAAGCCAATACGCTCAAATTCATTTAGTAGATAAAACCCGGCTTTATTACATCCATTATTTACATACCCACGACCATCCATAAGGGGGGAACATAAAAGGTCTGTATGAGTTTTCGCATTAGAAGTTAAATTCCGTTGAGACCAACAAGTAAGCAATATTCCAAAAACGCAAGGAAGTAAGGTAAGTTTAAGCATATTTAGCTACAACTTTTTCAATGAATTTTTTTAATGTGTCTTGGTTTGCCGTAACCCATTCATTGGTAACAGATAAATAATTTAATGTAGGCATTAATTCTTGAATGCTTGAATTGGCATCAATTTGTTTTATAGCAGCCCCAAAGGAATCACTTGAGCCCTTGAAGAGATCGTTGATGAATGTTATTTTTTCTTTTAAAGAGTAGTTTCCATTGAGTTTATCGATCTTTTCATGTTTTCCATAAGACTGGGAGATTATTTCCATTAAATCCATTGTATCCGAGGATCCCATTGGGATTTCAGCCTGAAACCCTTGGCCTTCAGAGTCAGATTCCACCGTTACATTTTCGACTATTTCTGATAATGATTCTTGGTGTTCTATTGAGTCATCAATGTCTTTCATGGTTTCTTGTTCCTGTTCTTTGGATAATGGGAATTCCGTCGTCTCTTCTTTCGGCACGTTTTGAATATTATGATCTTGGTTTACAGCTTCATCACTAAACAAATCCGTAGTGGCGGATTCGTTATCTTTAGCAAGGTCAATTTCGGGAAAATCCTCTGTTACCGGTTTAAAGAGCCCAGCTTCGTAGGCCTTGTAGCGTATAATAAACAGATTTTCGAGCAATTCCTGGGCGGTGGCAATCGCCCGATCTATGGATTTTGCATCACCCGACCCAGAGGTGAATTCTTGGATTTCCTCAATTAATCTTTTGCCTATGGTTTCCATATTATTAACAATTTAAAAAAGTATGTGAACAAATTTACTTGCTTATCTTATTACTTATCTCCTCGAATTAAGTTTTAATTCAATTAAATTTGTTAAAAACAAAATGCCTATGTTTCTTGAACAATTTCCAACTGAACATAAAACCAATGGATGGGTCGAAGTGATTTGTGGTTCTATGTTTTCTGGTAAAACGGAGGAGTTAATTCGTCGTGTAAAAAGAACTCAATTTGCCAATCAGAAAATGATTTTATTTAAACCTGAAATTGATAAGCGTTATAGCGAGGAGGATGTTGTAAGCCACCAAGGAACAGCTGCGCCAGCAATAATGGTTTCTACTTCTGCTCAAATTTTAGATATTGTTACGGATGAGCGAATAGTAGCCATAGATGAAGCTCAATTTTTTGATGAGGGTATTGTTGAGGTGTGTTCGATTCTTGCTAATCGTGGAATCCGTGTTATCTGCGCAGGTTTGGATATGGATTATTTAGGAAATCCATTCGGCCCGATGCCCTCCTTGCTTGCAATCGCAGAATATGTCACAAAAGTTCATGCCATTTGTGTTTCTTGCGGAAACTTAGCGCAGTTTTCATATCGATTTTCTGAAGAATCGGGTCAAGTATTAGTAGGTGCGGTTGAGCGATACAAGCCGTTGTGCCGTTCCTGTTTTAATTTAGTAACACATTGAAATTAAACTATTGGTCTACAGATTTCATTCAATGGATACAACCTAAAAAAGTATTAGGGTCAACAACCCTCCCCATTGATTTTGTAAGCATCGATACGCGAAATTTAATTGGTGCTGAACATGGTTGTTTCATTGCCTTACCGGGTAGTTTTCGCTCAGGATTGCAATTTGTTGATGCAGCTTACGAAAAGAATATTAGGGTATTCATTATGACTGAGCCACCCACCATTCAGCATTCCGATGCGGTTTATTTGCTTGTAGAGGACCCAATATATGCCTTGCAAACCTTGGCGAGTGTCCATCGTTCTAAGATGGATTTCCCAATCCTTGCTATTGCTGGAAAAAACGGAAAAACAACGGTAAAAGAATGGCTTTATGAACTCATTAAATCTTATTATCGTGTGGTCCGGAGCCCAAAGAGCTATAATTCTCAAATCGGGGTTCCATTATCCTTACTGGAGCTTTCAAGGGAGGCTAATTTTGGAATTTTTGAAGTAGGATTTTCCTCTCCGCAAGAATTAAGGATCCTTTATAATTTAATCCACCCAACCCATTTTTTGGTAACTAGCTTCTTCCATGAAGAAGCAACGGATCGTGAGCTAATGGAATTATTGGAGCTTGTAGGAAGTGGATTTACTTGGGGTCCTTGTGAGGCATGTCCACCAGAAGTAGTGCTGTTGGATGAGGAATTTGCTCGCCCTGAATTAGAGTATTTTACTTTCAATGACGCCGTTTCTATTAAGGCAGCAGCAATTGCTGTAGGTATTTCAAAGCACTTAGGCATTCCTTCTGAACATATCTGTAATCAAGTGTCCGCTTTACAGCGTTTGGCATTGCGAATGGAATCGTTCAATGGTAAAAACAATACCCTTATATTGAACGATACGTATAATTTGGACATTGATGCGTTTAAGTATTCTTTAGCCTATTGGGCAACTTTAGATCCTTCTAGGCCCCATGGCATATACGTTGGCTTAGACACAAGCTCTTTAGAAAAGAAAAGTCAGTTAGAAGCTCTTATTAAACCTTATTGCCCAGATTTTTTGGCAATTTGCGATCCCTCCTCATTGCCCACTACTATTCCGGAAAATTCGATTATTCTGCTTAAAGGTACGCGTAAAGCGAAAATGGAAAAATTTGCAGCCCTCTTACGTGAAAAACAGCATCAAACTATTCTTGAAATCAATTTAACAGCATTGCGAAATAACTTGGTAACCTTTAAAAAGCTTATTAATCCCGAGGTGAAACTTTTAGCGATGGTTAAGGCACAATCCTATGGTTCTGGCTTAGAAAGGTTAGCTGAGTTTTTGGAAGCGCAAGGCATCGATTATTTAGGTGTAGCGTTCACTTCAGAGGGGGTTACATTGCGTAAAGCTGGAATTAAAACACCGATCTTAGTGTTGAATCCAGATCCAAACAGTTATACGGATTGTATTGCCTACGAATTAGAACCTACGATATTCACGTTTCGTCAAGCAGATTTATTTATTCGAGCCTTGATAGACCAGAATATTAGACAATACCCTATTCACATTGAAGTTGATACGGGTATGCGAAGGTTAGGATTTGACCCTTCAGAGATTAAAGACTTGGTAGAATTATGTCAAGCGCAGCCTGAAATTTACATTAAGGGTGTTTTTTCTCATTTTGTAGAATCAGATCAAAAAGAAAATCAGGACTTTAGCCTTAATCAAATCAATCGTTTTAAGGAGGTTGTTTCAGAAATTAAACAGCATGTTTCACATGAGCTTTTGTGCCACTTGGCGAATTCTGAAGGTATCGTGAATTATCCAGAATCACATTTCAACATGGTGCGTCTTGGTTTGGGGATGTTTGGTCTGACGAATTCCCGAATAAAAAATCAATTACAACCCGTAATGGCCTGGAAAAGTGTAGTCTCGCAGATCAAGCACGTTAATAAAGGAGAAAGTGTCAGTTATTCCCGAAGCTTTATTGCCGGTCAAGACATGAAAATAGCCATCATTCCTTTGGGCTATGGAGACGGTTTTTCACGAACCCTTAGTAATGGTAAAGGGGGATTGTATATTCAAGGAAAACGTTGCCCAGTTGTAGGATTAGTATGTATGGATATGATTATGGTCGATGTGTCACTAATAAAAGATTTGAAAGAAGGGGATGAGGTCGTGGTATTCGATAACGCGGTATCATTGGAAGCGTTAGCTAATCAAATGAATACAATTCCATATGAAGTTATGACGGGTATTTCTGAACGGGTCCATCGAGTTTATTTTACTGAATAGTATTACCTTTGAGTTGTATGATACGAATATAATCTAAGTGGTTTCAGGTATTCAAGTAAAATTATTCGAGCTGATTAAACAATCATTACGAGAAGACGAATCTATAGGATTAGTTGTTTCGGAGGTACTTTCATTGAGTACTGATGCCGTTTATAGAAGAATTCGTCAAGAAACAATCATGACTATTGAAGAGGCGCGCAAACTATGTGTTCATTTTAATATTTCGTTTGATGCACTAATGGACATGAAGGCTGGAAATGCGATATTTTCATACCAGAATCTTAAAGAAGGACAATTTACAATAGAAAAATATTTAGAAGGGATTTTGAATGGCTTAAGTCGCCTAAAATCGGCAAAGGATGCAACCATTTATCTAAGTGTTAACAACGTGCACTTTTTCCAAGCATTAAATTTTCCTCAAATAATCCGTTTTCGTTTGTTTTTTTGGGCAAAAACGCACCTCATGTTACCTGAATTTAAATCAAAGCGGTTTGCACATGAAAAAATAAGTAGTGAAGCATTTTATATGGGAAGAGAAATATTGTCGGCTTACAATCGGATTCCAACGAAGGAAATTGTGGATGAAGAAATGATGCACGGGTTTTTGAAACAAGTTTTATATTATTTGGAGTCAAATTTGTTTGAAGATCCTAATTATGCTATTTTTCTTGCCGACCGTGTAGTGATGTTATATGAACATTATATGGTTCAAGCAGAAACAGGAAAAAAATTTATTTATGGGAACGAAAAACCAAGTTCTGGTAACGAATTAAATGTTTTTTTAACCGGAACAGTCAATACAGACTCCACCATCTTATATGAAACATCAAAAACAAGTGGGGTTTATCTAACCCATAATATCATGAACTATTTACACACTATGGATGAGGAATATGTTGCCGATTCAAAATGTATTTTGCAACGGCAAATTGAAAACTCGAGTCCTTTAAGCCAGGTTAACGCAAAGCAACGAAGTCAATACTTTTATTCGATGCATCAATTAGTAGGTAAATATAAGCAGCGCTTTGAGAATATCATTAATAATGAATAACCATGAGGATTGGCGCTGATTTTGAAAAAATACCTTGGGATTTTTGTGGTTATCATTTACTTGAACCGAATGCATTGCTCGGTGATTCTTTGCTTTTCGCTTATTCTTTGTTCGTATTTTATCGATTAAAACCCTTTAATTCCAACTCATTTATTCGGCATTGGAGAAAGTTTTTCTTGTTTTTCGCATTTTCCTTTATTTTGGGAGGATTAAGCCACGCGTTTTTTAACTATTGGCATGTCTTCGGGCGAATTCCCGCATGGATTATTGGAATTATAGCGCCTTTTTGGGCAGAATGGGCGATGATTTCTCTATTTCCTAATCAACGACTTTTAAAAGTGTTTAAATGGATAGCATTAACTAAAACTACTGTATTTTTTTTGGGGTTGATGATATATGTTGCATCAAATTTTTATAATCTTTCCGTACCTAAAGGCATGCGGTTTCCTACATTAAATGCCGTTTTTGGTCTAGGAGTGGCGTTATTTGGTTTGGCAATTTATTATCAGCGAGCATATACTTCATGGTTTAAATATTTTTGGATTGGTGCGTTGTTCTATGTGTTTGGAGGGCTTGCACAAGCCTTGAAAATTAATATTTCGCCCTGGTTTGATCGTAACGATTTGACCCATGTTTTTTTATATATTGGTCTTTTTATCAATTACTTAGGAATTAGAAAAACGTTAAGTGCCACTAACAAAGCTTTAGGAATATCCTAGTAGTTTTGAGTTTTTGCCCCCCTTCTTAAACCCTTAGCTTAAGAATCTTTTGTAACTTAGTTCAAAAGTATATAACTATGAATAAGCAAATAGAAGCCGCTTTAAATGATCAAATTAGCAAGGAGGCATCGTCGTCTCAATATTATTTATCTATGGCATCGTGGGCCGAAGTCAACGGACTTTCTGGAACTGCCTTTTTCATGTATTCTCATGCAGATGAAGAACGGTTTCATATGTTAAAATTGGTCAAGTTTGTAAATGAGCGCGGTGGACGTGCAGTAATTCCTAAGATTGCCCAACCGCCCTCTGATTTCGACTCCGTTCATCGAATGTTTGAATTATTATTGGCACACGAGCTTACTGTAACAGCAGCCATCAATGAAGTGGTAGATATCTGTCTTAAGGAAAAAGACTATACAACACATAATTTTATGCAATGGTATGTTTCTGAACAAATGGAAGAAGAAGCTCTTGCCCGTTCGATTTTGGATAAACTAAGGTTAATTGGAAATGAAAAAGGTGGCATGTATCTGTTTGATAGGGAAATTCTAGAAATTGCGAATTCAACGGAAAATGCTCCAAAAATTAAGGGGTAGGAACGCATGTTTGGCAGTTCTTGCCTTCGTACTCCAAATAAATTTCTGTTTTTCTCAGACGAAGTTAAATTTTGAGCATTACAAAATTGCGGATGGACTTTCTCAGTCAACGGTTACTTGCATCGTTGAAGATGCAAATCAGCAATTGTGGTTTGGTACTCAAGAAGGAATAAATCGATTTGATGGGATTTCATTTGAGAGCTTTACTCGTCAGAATGCCTCAGCACTAAATAACACATACATTTATTGTAGCACTAAGGACTTTCGAAATGACCTGTGGTTTGGTACTCGTAACGGCATAGTTAAGTTTTCTTTTCGACATGGAAAATTTACTTCGTTTCTTTTCGATGCGCATCATCCGAAAGCGGTTCAACAAATACAAAATCTTTCCCAAAATAAACTTTTATTACTCACCAATAAAAAGGAGCTTTTCGTTTATAATAAGTTATCGCATGCGCTCGTTCGAATTCATATAAGCACCCCAATTCAATCAATAGTTCGTGTGAACGAAGTAATTTATGCGTTGGGAACCAATAATGTCATTTACAAGATTACTAAAGAGGAAAAGGTCATCCGGTGGTTTTCAGAAAAGTCCACAATATATTCTATTCATGTTTCTAATAAAAAGTTATTTGTAATTACGGCAAATGAGGTGTTTACTTTGAACCCATTGTCCTCTTCCCCTAAACGGGTTCCTTTAAATTGGAAATGGCCCGATATTAGCCCTTCCCAGATCACTTCCCTAGGTTATATGTCGGGAATTTATTATATAACTACCGCACAGCAAGGCTTAGTTACCATAAATCAACAAGGAGAAGTTACAAGACATCTGGCAGATTTGTTTCAATTAAATAAACTCAACTCCAATAATTTAAACACACTTTTTTTATCGAAGGAACATGTACTTTGGTTAGGCTCTGATAGAGGGATTTCATGTGCTCTGCTCTCAAAACCAGGATATACAATCGTTGGAGCATCAAAAGAATTTAATAAAGGGTTGCCAAGTGAAAATGTTTGGAGTTTTGCTTCGCAAGGAGAGGAAGTATATATAGGAACTGATTTAGGGATCACTAGGTACAATCGAAAAAACGAAGCTACTAAAAATTTTCTCAGAGATCCATCCATGAAAAAGGATGTTTCGGTAATGGATATTGTCTCAATGGCAAAGAATAAATTTCTGCTAGCGTGCTATGATGGACTATTTGAGTTTAACCCAACACGAGAAAACTCATTTCAATCAATTTCGATAAAAGACCCGGCAATAGTTGCTAAACACACGCATTTTTTTGAAGTATTTAAGTTTCAAAAAGAATATTTAGTTGGTACCTCTGCAGGTCTCTTACAATTTAATAGTTCAAACAAAGAAATTAAAGAAATTTATGTTCCATTTCAAGACCAGGTTAGAAAAATCACCACCGATTCAAGAGGTAAATTATGGGTCTTATTTGAAACTAAAGGGCTTTATTATGGGGAATTTACTGCTACGGGATTTGTTTTAAAACCCTTTAAGTTCAATAAAAAGTTACGAGAATTATCTAGAGATCCATTTACAACTTTTACGGCCTTAAAAAACGGAGTTTTTTTAATTGGAACAATGGGGGGAGGGGTGGCAAAAATTAATTCATTTGATGGTACTTATCAATCCATTTCAAAGGATCAAGGATTGCCAAATAATACAATTAACAGTTTGATTGCGGATCTTCATGGAAATGTTTGGGGTAGCACCAATCGGGGGTTGATATGTATAAAACGGAGCGGGATTTTGAACGCGCGAATAGAACGAAGAGGGATTCAGCCAAATGAATACAATATGAACGCAGCATTTCTTGATCATCATGGAAATATATTTTTTGGAGGAATTTTCGGGTTTGTATATTTCCGCCCCAAGGAGGTTTTAAATACGAATTATTTACTTTACCCAATTATAACAAAAATATCATTCCATAAAAAAACGGAGCAATACCCAGATGGCTTTTTGCAAAAATCTGAACTCATAAAAAGCGCATATGAAATAAAATTACCATATAATGCGCGTGATTTTGAAGTGCGGTTTCAACCGAATTTATTATACGGCGCAAATCATGTATCATACAAATATATTCTCATTGGGGAAGAAACAGATACAATTAACATAGGTAATACAAATAAACTCGCATTTAATTCTTTGGCATCGGGCACGTATTATTTACGGCTATATTCCCGCTATGAGAATGGGCCTTGGACAGATACTCCAGCCCTTCTAACTGTAACGATTAATTCACCATTTTGGGCGACCTTCCCATTTTGGCTCGGGGTTGCTTTGTTGTTAATCTTATTAACCATATTTTATGTTCGATTTAAAGTAAATAGAGAGCGAGAACAACGTTTTCTGCTCGAATCCTTAGTGTCTTTGCGAACGCAAGAAATTGAGGAAAAAAAGATTCAGATTGAACGTAAAAACACTCAGATTCTCCAAGAGAAAGAAAAAGTGCTGGAACAACAGAAATTGTTGTTTATTGAAAAAGAGCGCGCGGAGAAGTGGTTAAATAACGCCCTCCCTTCTCAAGCGGTAACAGAGTTAAAGGTCCATGGAAAAGTTCCCGCTAAAGCGTTTGATTCAGTATCAATTCTTTTTACGGATGTGGTTGGGTTTTCTAAAATTTCTGATTCTATTACTCCTTCAAGATTGGTTGATCGATTGGACGTATTGTTTCGAAAATTTGATCAAATTATCAAAGCAAATAACCTAGAGAAAATCAAAACCATCGGAGATGCATACATGGCGGTAGGGGGACTTCCAGAACAGAATTCAACACATGCTATTGATACGTGCATTGCAGGGTTACAAATACAACACTACATGCAATCAAAAAAAATCGAAGCGATTTCAAATCAAAAAGATTTTTGGGAAATTCGATTAGGAATAAATTCTGGCCCCGTTACCGCCGGGATTATTGGTTCATTAAAAATGGCTTATGATGTTTGGGGTTCGGCAGTTAATCAAGCTCAACGGATGGAGATGTTGGGCGCCGTCGGTGCCGTTACCATATCTGAACATACTTTTAAATTAGTAGAACCTTATTTCGAGTGCATACATCGAGGCAAGGCTCAGATGAAATCTATGGAGCTCATAGATAGGTATGAAGTGCTTCGAATTAAACCTGAACTATCAATTAAGGGAGAAGGATTAATACCGAATGATTTGTTTTATGAAATCGTTAGCCTGTATCATTACAGCTCAATTAAGTATTATAATGCAGAAAATGAAATAATTGAATTACTTGCAAAGGAATTATCGAAGGATTTGAGTTATCACTCTTTGGAGCATACCAAGGATGTGGTTAAAGCAGTTGAACGAATTGCATTATTGGAAGGAGTTAGCGATGAGGGATTGTTCTTATTGAAGTCGGCCGCCTTGTTTCACGATGCGGGATTTATCAAAACATATGACAATAATGAACCGATAGGTGCGGCAATGGCCGAAGAAATGCTTCCTAAACATGGATATAATGAGCAGCACATAATGACCATAAAGGAGCTTATTTATGTAACACAAATCCCTCATAAACCCGTAAATAAACTGCAAGAAATTATGTGTGATGCAGATTTAGATTACCTTGGAACAGATTCCTTTGAAGAAACAGCCAATAAGTTGAAGATTGAATTGATGAAAATGGATAAGGTTCATTCAGATAAAGCATGGGATCACATGCAAATCAACTTCTTAAAACAGCATAAGTATTTTACCCATACCGCACAATTGACTAGAGAGAAAAAGAAAAAAGAACACTTACAAGTGATTTTAGAACGATATAAGGCAAATCGATACGGTTAAAGATCACGTAGGTTTTTTGTAGTAGATTTTTTTTTGGACTTTGAGGCAGCTAAGGAAATTTGATACGATAAACCATACATTATTCGGGACTTAGGTATAATATTAATCGATTTGTCATAATAAATTCCAACACTTACATGTTGTTTGTGGGGTAGATCGATGGTGATTCCACCAAAATAACGAGCGCGATTGAATTGTTTACCATTGGCACTATTTTCGGGATTATAAAATAGTTCCGTACTCAATGTTGGGGTCAAAGGAGTTCCTTGTATGGTGTATTCTACACTAGGTTTAAAGCGAAAAGCGTGGTCAAACTCTGAATCGTACGCGGAATTAATACGTTCGAAGCGGTATTGATAACGGACTCTAAAACCAAATTCAAGGCCGTTTTTAGCATATGAAAACTGTAGATTTCCATTGATGCGTTGGCTCGAAGTATAGGTACCATCCAATGACTTTGAAAGAATTATGCGGTAATCAAGAGATGGTCTTAACCAAGAATTCACTTTGTAGCGAACGCTTAACTGTGGGAAGAGGGTGCCTAACCCCTTATATCCATATCGCTGCGTAAAATCGAAGGAAGAGCTAAGCTTTTTACTTATGTTATATTTTACCCCGGTTTCAACCCATACTTGTTGATCCATGACTTGTGCTATTGGACTTGAAATCAATAGGCAAAATAAAACAACAACAATAATCTTCACCTATTGCTCTTTATTTAAAATAATTTCTCCAAGGTCAACAACTTGATTTTTTTCAGTTATTTCTACCTCAAATAATTTCTCTTGTTGTAAAGAAGCACAGGGGTAGCAATTTTCATACATAAAAACTACATACTTCCCAGGGCGCAAATAATTAAATTCAAAGCTACCATCATAACTCGTACTAATGTCATCATTGTAAAAGGTTTGATCATTACCGTATATGATATAGACATTTTCATCTCCTAACGGGCTCATTCCAGTAAATACGGTGAGTTCGTTATCCGAATAGAACCTTCCGGTTAGTTTTCCTTTAATGCTTGCTTTTCCACCTACTCCGGGAGGCTTAGAGCAACCAAAAAAGAAAACTACAAGGGAAATAAAAACTAAGAAATATGGGAATCTACGCATAAAACAAATTGATAATTGTACTAACGTAAAGTTATTCTTTTTTAAGTAATCACACATCTAATTTTTAATTTTCACGTAACTTGCATATTAATAACAACTTTATATGAGGGTTTATTTCTTTATTTCGCTTTTGTTTGTAATAATTGTTCCTGTTTCGTCTCAGGTAATAATCAATGAATACTCATGTTCGAATATCAATGGTCCTTCAGATGCTTATGGAGAAAAAGAGGACTGGATTGAGTTGCTTAATACCACAGCGAGTGCTGTAAATTTAACGGGGTGGTATCTTTCGGATCGACCATCGAATTTAACCAAGTGGCAAATACCAAGCGGTTCCATCGCTGCAAATGGCTATAAAATGGTTTTCTGCTCTAAGCGCAATACAGTCAATGGCAACGAATATCATCCAAACTTTAATTTATCTCAAACTGATGGAGAATGGATTATTCTTACCAACCCTTCTTTGGTAGTTGTTGATTCATTTAAAATAACCCATCTAACAAAAGCGAATCATTCCATTGGAAGAACCACTAACGGTGCAGCAACGTTTTCTTTATTTTCAACCCCCACTCCCAATGCTCCAAATACAAACCCAATTCCATTTTATACACCTAAGCCTGTATTTAGTTTGGCACCAGGCTTTTATGCTGGAAGTCAAACGGTAAGCATAACTTGCACTGATCCAAGTGCAAGCATAAGATATACGCTAGATGGCACAGATCCAACGGTTACCTCACCTCTATATACGGTTCCAATTTCTATAACTTCAACCAAAGTACTTCGTGCAGCAGCTTACAGCACTAGTCTTCCTTCATTCACAGAAACTAACACCTATTTTATTGATGTTACTCACACTGTTCCAGTTATTTCTGTTTGCAGCCAAGGAGTACAACAAATGCTCCAAACCGGAAGTCAGAATCCGCCAAATCGTATTGGATCGTTTGAGCTTTTTGAGGACAATGGGTTGTTCATCGATGAAGGTCAAGGAGATTTTAATAAACATGGAAATGATTCATGGGCGTACAACCAACGCGGGTTTGACTATGTATGTCGCGATCAATATGGGTATAATGGGGATTTGGATCATCAAATTTTTCCTGAAAAATCGCGTAATAAGTTTCAGCGGGTTATTCTAAAACCGGGAGCAAGTGACAATTACCCATTTGAAAATGGCGCACATATTCGTGATGCGTTTATTCATACTTTATCAATTAGAGCGGAAATGAAATTAGACGAGCGGACTTGGCGTCCGGCGGTTGTTTATTTGAATGGTAATTATTGGGGTGTGTATGAAATCCGGGAAAAGGTAGACGATCATGACTACACAGATTATTACTTTGGACAAGATAAATTCAATTTATATTACCTAAAAACATGGGGGGGGACATGGCAGGAGTATGGTTCTCCAAATGCACAACCAAATTGGACATCACTTCGAAATTTTATTCTAAACAATAATATGGGCAACCCCACTAATTTTAATTACGTGGATTCACTTTTGAATTGGAAATCATTGGCAGATTACTTTATGATTAATTCATATACAGTAAATCAGGATTGGTTGAATTGGAATACCTCTTGGTGGCGTGGACTTGATACTGCTGCTGATAAGAAAAAATGGCGATATGCACTGTGGGACATGGATGCCACGTTCGGACATTACATAAATTATACAGGAATTCCTGACCCTAGTGCCAATGCCGATCCGTGTAATGCTGAAAATTTACCCAATCCAGGAGGACAAGGACATACAGATATTCTCGAAAAATTAATTTTAGAAAATCCGATTGTAGAACAATATTACATCACACGATATGCGGATTTGATTAATACCTCATTTAGTTGTGCCAATATGATTGCTCTTTTGGATAGTATGGTAAACGAAATCGATCCGGAAATGGCTGGACATTGCGCCAAATGGGGGGGGAGCTATAATGGTTGGCAAAGCCGGGTAAACCAATTGCGCAATTTTATCAACCAGCGCTGTGTCGCACTAGAGCAAGGGTTAATAGATTGTTATCAATTATCAGGGCCATATCCGGTAACATTCGATGTTACTCCAGCGGGAGCAGGTACGTTACAAGTAAATTCTATCAATCCACCTCAGTATCCATGGTCAACCTCATATTTTGGTGGAATTCAAACCAATTTGGAGGCAAATTCAAATGCAGGATGGGTATTTAGTCATTGGGCGGTTTCTATGGGGACCATGGGCTTAGCCACAAGTGTGCCTATTAATTACATAAACCTATTAGGGCCAGACACAATTGTTGCTGTATTTGTTCCAGACGTACCTGATATTGATGGGGATGGTTGTTTAAACGTTGATGAGATTTTAGCAGGAACCGACCCCTCGGTTGCTGATACTGACGGCGATGGAGAAAATGATTGTATTGAAATCGGAAATCCTGCCTCACCAACAGATTCGGATGGAGATGGAATTATTGATGCATTAGAATCTTCGATACAAGATACAGACGGGGATGGGGTAATGGATGAATCAGACCCGGACAATAATAATCCCTGCATTCCTAATGTAAATGCTGGTCCATGTGATCAGGACTTTGATGGACTTACTAATACGCAAGAAGCAAACGCGGGAACGAATCCTACCAACCCCGATACAGATGGGGATGGAATATCTGACGGCGCTGAAATGGCTGGTGGTTCGGATCCACTAAACCCCTGTGACCCCGATGATACGTTGCCCGGATGTCAGGTTGATACGGATGGTGATGGTTTAACAGATGCTCAAGAGGCCACTCTTGGTACAGACCCATCAAATCCTGATACCGATGGGGATGGGTATACGGACAGTCAAGAGGTAAACATGGCAAGTGATCCATTGGACCCTTGTGATCCAGATGATAGCGCCCCAGAATGTTCAGAAGGCATACATTTTCCAACAGCATTTTCTCCGGACGGAATCGGCGACATTTCAAATGAACAGTATAAAATAATAGTTGGGAAAGACATAAAAGAATTTGTTTTCTACATTTATGACAGATGGGGTAATGTGATGTTTGAATCATCAAGTAAATCATTGAAATGGGATGGCACCTATAAAGGTATTCCTTGTAATATGGGAGTTTATGCCTACATGGCTGACGTAGTTTATGTTAATGGAGAGAAAAAAGTTTTTTCCGGAAATATAACCCTAATTCGTTAACATGAAAAAAAGTAGTTGGTTCGTTCCAATATTTATTCTAGTAGGGTTTCACCTCTCTGCACAGGACTACTTATTTACCCAATATGATAGGGTGATGCTTTTGTTAAATCCATCATCAGCAGGCAGTTTTGATGGTTTTGAGCGCTTTTCATTACAAAATCGAAATCAATGGGTGGGCGCAGGAACCCGGTTTATGACCTCATTAGCAGCAGCGGAATTAACTTTTGGTAAGAATAATTTTGACAATAAATCTTATGCGGGTATGGGTATTCATGTAACCCGAGACGTTGGGGGTGATGCGCGTTTTGGGAGTAATCAATTTGGTGCCTCCTTAAGCGGTCATTTGGTTACCTCAAAACAGTCTAAGTTTTCAGCGGGTATTCAAATGGCAGCGAGTAATCGCAGCGGAGACCTTTCAAATTTACTTTTCTTTTCTCAATGGAATGGGAGTGTATTCGACCCAAGTATTCCTACCAATGAGCCCAATCAAATCGCTCGATTTAGCTATGTGGATGCTGGTGCGGGATTATCATATACCTATTCAAGTAAAGGTAATCGAGTATCTCAAGTTCGTCAGCGCTATGTCAATATTGGTGTATTTGCACAGCATATTGCTCGACCTAAATTGAGGTATAATGAGATTACCTATGACCGACTTTATGTGAAGTTCGGGGGACATTTGGAAACTGAAGTAAATATGGGAAATAGGCTTACTCTAGAATTAAAAACGATTCAATTGCTCCAGGGCAAACATTACCAAGGCAGATATGGGATATTGTTTAAGACTGTTATGAAGCAAGGAGCATCAATTACCCGATTAAAAAATGATGCGTTTTTTAGTTCGGGTTTATATATAAATTCTACCGGAACGCTATCACCAGTATGCCTTTTGAATTTAGGCAGGGTTCAAATTGGGCTAAATTACGATTTAGAATTATCCAAAATGAGCAGGGCATACCGAAGCTCTATCGAATGCTCTTTTTCTTATACTTTTACACAGTCTTCCCTTTTCAAAGGAATTAAAATTGGTTAAATTAATTTTTCCCGAATTAAGAACTCAAACCAACTCTTCGCTTGGTCATCATTTAATACCCTAGGCATTTTATTCTGTGCCCCTATTTTTTCTAGGGAATTCATATATCGATAAATTGAACCTTTAGGAAGGCAGGTAATGTTTGGATTCTTCAAGTTGTATTTTCGTGCAGAATAATAATCATCATTTAAGAGTGTCAATTCCCGGTCAATGGCCTGAATTAATTCTTCGGGGTTCTTGATTGAATTAACAGGTTCAACAAACCAATGATGAAGTTGGTGCTCTTTGTTAACAAATATGGTGAATTCTGGTTCAATTAACCGATTAGGTGCGTTTATGCGATTTAATGCTTGATTGATATTATCTAAAGATAGATGCTCACCACATAAACTCAAGAATTGTTTTATTCTTCCAGAAATAATGAGCCGGTGTTCTCTCACGTCGATAAAACGAACCAAATCTCCAATTAAATAGCGCCACAAGCCCGCATTCGTTGAAATTACAATTGCATAATCAACACCTTCTTTGACTTCGCTTACAGTAAGGGCGTTATATTTCGATACCAATTCGCCATCTTCATTGAAAAATCTTGAATCAAATGGAATGAATTCAAAGAAGATTCCGTTATTAAGCAATAACTTCATTCCTTGCTCAAAAGGAGAGGTTTGAAATGCGAAATAGCCCTCGCTAGCTAAATACGTGTCAAGTAAAAAAATTTCCTTGCTACAGATATTCTTTAATCGGCCCACGTAAGGATCCATATAAACACCGCCATGAACATAGACTCTAAGATTAGGCCAAACATCATGTATGCTTTCAAGTTGGTATCTCTCGACGATTCGTTCCATGAGCATAATACACCAACTTGGAATTCCTGCTATAATACCAATGTTCCATTGAGGTGCTTTTTCGACCATTGCATTCAGCTTCTCGTTCCAATCTGTAATCGCTGAAATTGCATTTCCGGGTTTTGTTATTGGCTTAACAAGAATAGAAGTGTGTTTTTTTAATATTCCACTTAAGTCACCTTCGTAACGCGACCCAACCTTTTTAAGTTTACTAGACCCTCCAACTGCAAGCCCTGAGGCACTAAAGAATTCTTCATTCAAGTCTAGTGCATGTAGTATAGCATATTGCCGAATACTACTTCGCTGAAATGACCGAATCATTTCCATGCTTACAGGAATTCGCTTGCTTGGACTTCCAGTGGTACCTGACGATAAAGCAAAATATTTAATTCTTCCTGGCCATGTACAAGCGATTCTACCGGCAATCGTATGGTGTAACCATTTTGAGTAAAATTCTTCATAATCCATTATAGGAATACTTCCTTGAAATTTACTCACCGCGTCTTTACTTCTCAAAAGCGTTTTAAAATCGTGAAAAAACCCAAATTCAGTATGTTGTGATTTAGTTAATAGGCCAACAAGGGTATTTAATTGATGTTGGTAACTAGTTTGTTTTCGATTTATACGCTTGTAACCAAGTTCCGTTGTTTTTTTTATAAGTCGGCCAATAATTTTCATACGCGTACATGCATTTTGGTAACCCGGATTAAAATCATCTAAATTCCTTAGGTCAAAGTTATTAAATCTTGTTACTTTCGATTAACTTTGTTAGAAATTATACTGTTATGAAACATAAGTCTTTTATTGTTCCCCATGATTTTACACCGGTCGCTAACATTGCGCTTAATCATGCCATTGAAACATCCAAACGAGTTAATACGACCATACATATTCTACATGTTGTCGATAAACCAGAACATATCGATGAAGCAGCCAATAAAATTGATGAGCTTATTGCAATACATGCGGTTGAGGGTATAACAATAACGAATAATGTAAGGATAGGTAATATTTTCACCAGTATTGCCGAATTCTCCGCAGAGCATAAAGCAGAAATGATTTTTATGGGGACTCATGGTGCCCACGGATGGCAGCATGTAGTTGGAAGCAATGCATTACGAGTGGTTACCAGTTCTCCAACACCGTTCGTAATTGTTCAAGAGAAGGCACCTAAGATTGGAGGTTATAAAAACATAGTTGTGCCGTTGGATTTACACAAGGAAACCAAGCAAAAATTAGCGATTGTTGCAAAACTAGCACGTTACTTTACCTCTAAAGTTCACATTGTTACTCCTGAAGAAACAGATTCTTATTTAAAATATCAAGTGGAAACAAATATATTGTTCGCCGAATCTTACTTCAAGGAACTAGGAATTGAAATGAATACATCAGTGTTACCTGGAAAGGATTTTGATCATGAGGTTATTCGTTATTCTGTAAGTATTGATGCAGACCTTATTTCGATTATGAACTTAAACCGTCAAGGAATTCTTGGGGTGTTCACTACAAGTTATGAGCAAGCGATTATTACAAATGATGCATTAATTCCCACGCTAATTTTGAATCCAGTTGAAACCACTGAAATTTATGGCGCTTGGTTTGATTAATTGCGATGTCAAGATTAACTACCTTAAATGATTTTATCCTGCTCAATCAGCAGGATTTTCCTTTTGCAACGGGAGAATTATCCTCCATCCTTAATGATATAGCCTTAGCATCAAAACTCATAAGTCGAGATGTTCGAATGGCGGGATTAGCGGATCATATTTTAGGAGCTGAAGGAAATATTAACGTACAGGGTGAGGCTCAACAAAAATTGGATGTTGTTGCAGACAATGCATTCATTAACGCGTTTATGGCGAGTGGTGTGGTTTGTGGTATTGCATCCGAAGAAAACGATGATTTTGTTGCCTTTGAAACTGTAGATGCAAAAAAAGGAAAGTATGTCGTTCTATTTGACCCCCTCGACGGATCAAGTAATATTGATGTTAACGTTTCTATTGGGACAATTTTTTCTGTCTACCGAAGAGTTTCTATGGTAGGTGGTCCAGCAACCCTTGATGACATGCTTCAACCGGGAACAGCACAAGTAGCAGCGGGTTATGTGCTTTACGGTTCCTCAACTATGTTGGTTTACACCACAGGAAATGGGGTAAATGGATTTACCCTCGATCCTTCCATTGGTGAATATTGTCTTTCACATCCATCCATGAACATGCCAGAAAATGGGCGTTTTTATGCAATGAATGAAGGAAACATCAATGAATGTGATCTCGGACTGGTCGAGTACATTAGGTATTGTCAAAGTAGAGAAAATCAGACAGGGAAGCCTTATTCTGGAAGATATATTGGGTCCTTAGTAGCGGATTTTCATCGAAACCTAATTAAAGGCGGAATTTATATTTATCCTGCCGTGGAAGCATCACCCGAAGGAAGATTACGTTTATTATATGAATGCAACCCACTAGCTTTTCTGGCTGAGCAGGCCGGGGGCTTAGCAACAACTGGGAAGGATCGAATTATGGACATCGTGCCATCCTCATTACATCAGCGCGTACCTTACTTCGTTGGTTCTAAAATCATGGTTGAAAAAGCCATGTCTTTTTTGAAATAATTAGTTTTCATATTCGATTGATTGCCTACCTTTGAGCCCCGCATGGAAAACCACTCGGTGCTTTGGATTGTACAACAATCTCCGGAAATTTCAGCAACGCTAAATCTTTTGCGTAATGGAGAAAAAGCGCTTTTATGGCAAGGTTTAGTCGGCTCTTCTTTAGCATTTTATGCGGCATCTACAGCGGATATAAAAGGGGGTAAACATTTGTTTATTTTAGAAGACAAGGAAGCGGCAGCCTATTTTCTGAATGATTTACAAGGAATCTGCGGGAGTCAAGAAAAAGTGCTTTTCTTCCCAGCGTCCATGAAAAAACCCTACCAGATAGAGGATACCGATAATTCCAATGTGGTATATCGAGCCGAGGTATTAGAACGAATGAACTCCGATAAAAAAGTACTCATTGTTACATACCCAGAAGCTTTATTCGAAAAAGTACCCACCCAACGGAAACTGGTGAATCACACCATGAAAATTGAAGTTGGAAAAGAATATACCGTCGATTTTTTAAATGAGTTATTGCTTGAATATGGATTCGAACGCGTAGATTTTGTATATCATCCTGGACAATTTGCTATACGTGGGGGAATTTTAGATGTGTTTTCTTTTTCTGCCGATCATCCATTTCGAATAGAGTTTTTTGGAGATGAGGTTGAAACCATTAGGGGATTTGATCCAACGTCACAACTTTCAAAAGCAAACCACAAGTTTTTCAACATTATTCCAAATGTTCAGTCCAATCATTTGTTGTCTGAAGTTGCTGATTTGTTTTCCTACCTCGGCCCTGATGCAACATGCTGGATTCATAATGTGGAATTGTTAGAAGACACCATTTCTAGCATGTTTGATAAGGCGCAAACGATTTTCAATAAATCAAATAACACAATCCAATTAACTCCTCCGGAAGAATTATTTTTGGATAGCAATCAATTGCAGGCTTCCTTTGCTAAAATACAGACCATACATTGGGGTAAAGCGGTTAATAAAAACATCAAGGCAAGCGTCGTGTTTGAATCCATTGCACAACCTGTTTTCAATAAGAATTTTGATTTATTACGTAAGGACCTGACAAAGTATGCATCACAAGGATATAGCATTCATTTTTTTTCTAACCAGCCTCGTCAACTTGAACGTTTAGAACAAATTTTCTTGGATACAGGCGATGGAATCCCAATTATTCAAAACCATTTTGCATTGCATGAAGGATTTATTCTTCCTTCTCAAAAATTACTTTGTTATACAGATCATCAAGTGTTTGAACGCTTCCATCGCTTTCAATTGAAGGAAGGATTTCGTCAGGCTAGCCAAGCCCTTACCCTTAAGGAATTATATAACCTGCAAAAAGGAGATTATGTGACCCACATCGATCACGGCGTGGGGATGTTCTCTGGCCTTGAAACCATTGATGTAAACGGGAAGCCACAAGAAGCTGTTCGGTTGGTTTATAAAGACGGCGATGTACTATACGTTGGAATTCACTCTCTGCATCGCATATCAAAGTTTACAGGCAAGGAAGGGGCAATTCCAAAAGTAAATAAACTTGGAACGCAGGCTTGGGCAACCTTAAAGAATAAGACCAAGAAGAAGATTAAGGAGTTAGCCTATGACTTGATTCAGTTATACGCGACTCGAAAAGCTCAACCTGGGTTTTCATTCTCACCAGATTCCTACTTGCAAAATGAGTTGGAAGCCTCGTTCATGTATGAGGACACGCAAGATCAATTTAAGGCCACGCAAGACGTTAAAAAAGATATGGAGTCCGCTTTGCCAATGGATCGCTTGGTGTGTGGTGATGTAGGATTTGGAAAAACAGAGGTAGCTGTGAGGGCTGCTTTCAAAGCGGTATGTGATGGGAAGCAAGTAGCGGTATTAGTTCCAACAACTATTCTCTCGATGCAACATTTCCGAACCTTTAAAGAGCGCTTGAAAGATTTTCCGTGCACAGTGGATTATATCAATCGCTTTAAGTCGGCAAAAGATACAAGCGATACCCTTCAGCGCTTAAAAGAAGGAAAAATTGATATTCTCATTGGAACGCATGCCATAGTTGCAGGTAAGGTGAAATTTAAGGACCTCGGACTCATGATCATCGACGAGGAACAAAAATTTGGTGTTGCGGTTAAGGATAAATTAAAGACGATTAGGGCTACTGTAGACACCTTAACCTTAACGGCTACCCCCATCCCAAGAACGCTACAGTTTTCGTTGATGGGTGCACGTGATTTGAGCATCATTAACACCCCGCCTCCGAACCGCCAACCGGTCCTTACAGAGATTATTTCCTTCGACGAAGAAATTATCCGAGATGCCATTTCTTACGAAGTTAGTCGGGGAGGACAAGTGTTTTTCGTGAATAATCGGGTATCTAACTTGTTGGAGATCTCGGGCTTATTACAGCGCTTATGTCCAGGCTTACGGGTGGGTGTAGGCCACGGCCAAATGGATGGAGAAAAGTTGGAGAAAGTCATGTTGGACTTTATAGAAGGCAGTTATGATGTACTTTTGGCGACCACAATAATAGAGTCAGGAATTGACATTTCTAATGCAAATACCATCATCATTAATGAAGCTCATCAGTTTGGATTAAGTGATTTACATCAATTGCGCGGTCGGGTTGGACGAAGTAATAAAAAAGGCTTCTGTTATCTGATTGCACCGCGTTTTAGCGTATTAAATTCAGAAGCAAGAAAACGCTTGGAAGCCTTGGTGCAGTTTTCGGATTTAGGCAGCGGGTTTAATATTGCCATGAAGGATTTGGATATTCGAGGCGCAGGAAATATGCTAGGAGGAGAACAAAGCGGATTTATCTCTGAAATAGGCTTTGAAATGTATCAGAAAATACTCAATGAAGCACTCCAAGAGCTGCGAGAAACAGAATTTAAAACGCTATTCGATGAACGCACCACCGATAATTTTAGTGGCTTTGTGAACGAGTGTGTGTTTGAATCAGATTTTGAAGTTCGCCTACCAGATACCTATGTAAATAATGTAGCAGAACGCTTGAGTTTGTATCAGGCTCTGGACAATTTAAAAACTGAAGACGAACTAGAGAATTTCAGGAAGGAGCTAATTGATCGATTTGGTCCCATTCCAAGAGCAGGAAAAGAACTCTTGTTTTCGTTTCAATTACGATGGTTAGCGCAAGAATTGGGTATGGAGCGCTTGGTGGTAAAATCAGGAAAACTCGTGGCGTCATTTATTTCTAATC
Organism: Crocinitomicaceae bacterium; assembly: GCA_030830895.1. Classification (GTDB taxonomy): domain Bacteria; phylum Bacteroidota; class Bacteroidia; order Flavobacteriales_D; family Crocinitomicaceae; genus UBA952. The sequence goes on from JAURMC010000009.1 coordinate 84,441, forward strand.
CGCAATCTCCGTTTTATGAAACCGAGGCCTTTACGCTCTTGCTGCATCGTATCAATGCCATGGGCGTTGGGTATCGACTCGTTCAAAAAGACGATAAACTACGCTTGGTGATTGAGCCTATCCTCCACATTAAAGATGCTTTTGAAAAACTTCAGGCCTTGAAGGGGGAGAGTTAACCGAATTTGTCAGCGATCTTTAATTAAATTTACCAAAGAAAAACCAAGAGCACATGCAAACATTTCAAAATTATATACTAGGCCAATGGATAAGCGGCGCGGGTGTAGAAACAGAACAGTTTAATGCCATAACCGGGGAAAAAATCGGCGAAGTTTCAAGTGCGGGGATAGATTTTTCCGAGGTATTGAACTACGGAAGAACAGTAGGAGGACATCCCTTGCGGAAAATGACCTTTCAGGAACGTGGAAGGATGCTGAAAGCACTTGCACTCTACTTATTGGAACGCAAAGAAAAATACTATGAGGTTAGCGCACTTACTGGTGCCACACGCATTGATTCTTGGATAGACATTGAGGGAGGAATTGGGAATTTGTTTGCCAATGCCTCGTTAAGACGCCAATTTCCGGATTTACCCTATTATGTTGATGGCGTAGCGGCACCCTTATCAAAAAACGGCACCTTTATCGGGCATCACATCATGTTACCGAAGCACGGAGTAGCGATACACATTAACGCGTTTAATTTTCCAATTTGGGGAATGCTTGAGAAAATCGCTGTTAACCTGATGGCGGGTGTACCAGCTGTTGTTAAGCCGTCCGAATACACGAGTTTTCTTACCGAAGTAGTAGTGCGCGATATCATTACATCGAATATCTTACCCGTAGGATCCCTTCAATTAATTGTAGGTTTAGGACGGGGCATTATTGATCATGTGCAAACGGAAGATACTGTAACCTTTACGGGGTCAGCTAAAACAGGGAAAATACTGAAAGGCCTTCCTCAAATTGCCGATCGGAGTGTTGCGTTTAATTTAGAAGCAGATTCCCTTAATGCCTGTATCTTGGGTGAAAAAGCAGTTCCCGGGACGGCAGAATTTGATTTATTTATCAAAGAAGTTACAAAGGAAATTACGGTTAAAGCGGGTCAAAAATGTACGGCTGTACGCAGAATTTTTGTGCCCGATGTATTAATTGACGAGGTTCAATCCGCGCTTATCAAGCGATTGGCCAGTACCAACGTTGGAGATCCCTCTGTAGAAGGGGTTCGCATGGGGGCCTTGGCCACAAAATTACAAGTGGAGCGCGTTCGAGAAAACGCAACCCTTTTGGCTAAATCACAAGAAATGGTGTTTGGTTCCTTGGATGAGGTTCAGGTTCACGGTGCTGACGCAAAACACGGTGCGTTTTTCTCTCCGATTTTATTTAGAAATAACAATCCATTTGAACACATGGATGTGCACGACATTGAGTGTTTTGGGCCTGTTTCTACCATAATGCCTTACAAGTCGCTTGAGGATGCTATTGCGCTAGCTCGGATGGGTAAAGGTTCCTTGGTTTCTTCCATCGTTACACCAGACGATCAAGAAGCTATGGACTATGTGCTTGGCGCAGGAAGCATGCATGGACGAGTATTAGTGCTCAATGAGCGTTGTGCAAAGGAAAGTACCGGACATGGTTCCCCAATGCCTTTACTTACCCATGGCGGACCAGGACGTGCCGGTGGGGGTGAAGAAATGGGGGGTAAACGAGGGGTATTACATTATCTTCAACGTACAGCAATACAGGGTCATCCAACAACCATCACAAAAATCACCCAGCAATTTCAAGTGGGTGCCGACATGCCAGAAGCAAATCCACATGTGTTTAGAAAGCACTTTGAAGAATTAGTGATTGGCGAAACGGTATTTACGCATAAACACACCGTTACCGATGCAGACATTGTGAATTTCGCTAATGTTTCTGGGGATAATTTTTATGCGCACATGGATGCTACTTCCCTGGAAGGAACCATATTTGAACGCCGTGTAGCGCATGGATATTTTGTGCTTTCAAAAGCTGCCGGTTTATTTGTCGATCCGAAAAAGGGGCCAGTCTTGCTGAATTATGGACTGGATGAGGCACGATTTACAAAACCTGTGTATCCAGGGGCAACTTTGGGAGTTCGGTTTACGGTAAAAGAGAAGATAGATCAGGAGAAGCGATCTGAGGAAGACATTGCAAAAGGAATTGTAAAGTTTCTCGTAGATGTCTATGATGAAACGGGAGAAACCGTAGCCCTAGCAACAATTCTAACGATGGTGAGAAAACTAGATCAGTCGAATTGATTCCATAATTCCCAACTTTTCAATGCTTGAGCTTTAAGCATAGGAAGCCCATTGAGGGTTACTGCCCCATGTGATTTTGCCTCCTTTAACAGAAGAGTTTCTTCCGGGTTGTATATTAAATCTACTACTAAATGACTAGATCCAATGCCTTGGAAGCTGGGTAAAGGACAAGCATCCATCGCGGGAAACATCCCAACGGGAGTGCAGTTGACAATTAGTTTACAGGCGCTCAGCATGGCTTCATTTACATGATCGTATGAAAATTGTCGACCGCTAGGCTCATTCCGGCTAAGAAAATTAAGTTGAATCCCTAAGTTTTTTAACACATAAGCCACCGCTTTGGAACTTCCGCCTGTTCCGAGAATTAGTGCTCGTTCATGTTCAAAGGTTAAAAAAGGTTTGATGGATTGTTGGAATCCGAAGGCATCGGTATTAAATCCTATGGTCTTTCCTTTGCTGACCAAAATGGTGTTTACCGCCCCAATCGCCTTGGCCTCCGGACTCAATTCATCCAGAAAGGGAATAACCTCTTCTTTGTAAGGTATTGTAACGTTCAAACCGCGATAGGTTCCATCAAGTATTGATTTAACGTGTTCAATGCCATCAAGTTCAATTAACTTATACTGGGCGTCGATGCTGTGTTCCTCAAAATAGGAATTGAAAAAGGAAGGCGAAAAGCTGTGCCCCAACGATTTTCCAATTAAGCCATATGTTTTCATGGTACAAAGAATTCAGGTCTGTATTCAAAATGCATGGTGTCATAATGTTTCCATCGACCTCCCCATATAAATCCATGTTTTTCAAAAATAGCTACAATTCCCATGGGTATTTTATTTTTATATCCGAGCACAGCATCTTCATTCTTGCATCCGCAATCCCACTGCCAGTAATTGGAATATGCTACGTTGATGTCGATGGTTATTCCAAACGAATGAGCGCTTAAGCGCGTGGTCCCGCTGATAACCCGCCAATTAAACGTGCCACCGATGTTGGACAGGTATTTTTTCCATTCTGGATGTTGGTCGAGTTCATTAGAAACCTTGATTAGCGCGTTGCTAGCCCCGTTGACTTTAGAAAATTGAATTTTTTGATTCACGAGGGTTGGACACCATGTCACGGTGGTTAAATTTGCCTGTACATCCGCAGCTGATTTTCCATAAATTTCTTTGAAAAAGTCATCGTTTCGTATTCTTCCTGCATCCGTGTTTTTCTTCGCTACTCCTTGGTTGTAAGTATAATGCAGTTGATCTTCGATATCGGGTGAATCAAGCAATTCTTGGGTGGTTTTTTCTTTTTTATCGTTATAGATCAGTGATTTACCGGACTTAAACAACAGGGTGTTTCCTTTAATTTCCTTGACGTGATCTGGATACGCAGTGGTCCAAGGCGACCAAGCTCCCAAATTGATATAACATGTAATAAACAGTAGAAACTGAAGCATTAATCGGTACAGTTTTCTTGACTAGATAGGATTCGTTCGGAGAAAATTTGACGGCTCGCCTCTGGGTATGTAGAAACAATACATACATACCATACGTCAGTTGAAAACGCGCCATTTTCTTTTAAAATCCAAGAACCATTTACCTTTTTGAATAAGGCCTCAACATGGCAACAGTCATATGCATCTTCGGTAAAAACGATTTCTTTTCCGTCTTTACGTTGAACGGTTCCTTCCATCCATGCATACGATCCATATACCTTGAAGTGGTTTACCACAAACACAACATCTTGCTCCAAATAATTTTTGATATCCGCTCTAAGAAGATCTAGCATGGACGTCCGTTCCTTGGTATTTTCTTCGGTTTTCTTCTTGAAATCACGTAGGGTTTGGCTAAAGCCGAGTTGAGCGGACAAGAGCGAAGTAAAAAGTAGAAAAATGAAAATTTTCATTAGCATGTTTTTTCAAAAGTAAGAAGTTCAAGCTAGTTAGCAGTCATTTTGTATTTTTACGGAAAATCTTTACCAATGAAGACCTATTATACCAAGTTAGTTTTTTGCATGTTGTGTTTAATCTTGTCCGCTCCTGCTTGGGCTCAACAGGTTAAATCAATTAATTTACCATGGGTTAATGTAACCTCTGAAGATTTATCTGCATATGGGGAGCCGCGCATAAAAGCAGCAGCGTTCCAAGTATTTCGCTTAAATACAGCTCCAATTCGTTCTTCATTGGAAGGAATCACCTATCGAGAGGGAATGTTGAATGGATTTATTGCATCGGTAACTTTTCCATATTCTGACGGTACCCTGCATCAGTTTACCGCAAAACGAAATCAAACCATGCATCCCACATATAATGGAAAATTTCCAGAACTAATTACGCTTGACGCATATGCTTCAGATGGTTCGGGGGCCTATGGCAAATGGGACATCACACCAACGGGATTACATGCAATGATTTTCATTCCTGGGCAGTCTACCGTGTTTATAGATCCCATGTTCGAGGGAAATAATGAATACTATATCGTCTATAAAAAAAAGGACTTTATTACGGACAAAATCATTCAATGTGATGTGGAGAATTTCGACGAATCAAAACCCTCACCGACCAATAAATCGATGTTTGGAAGCTGTGAGCTCCGCACCTATCGCTTAGCATTGTCTGCCACGGCGGAGTATACCATTTTTCATGGTGGCACCGTTGCCCAGGCAGCAGCTGCTCAAGTGGTTACCATGAATCGTGTAAACGGGGTATACGAAAAAGATATAGCCATAACCATGGTGATTATCCCTAATAACAATTCGTTGATTTATACAACGGCAGCCAATGATCCTTACACCAATGGTACTCCAGGAACTATGATAAACCAAAACCAATCCAATGTTGACGCAGTGATTGGTAGTGCAAATTATGATATAGGACATGTGTTTGGGACGAATAGTGGTGGTTTAGCAGGACTTGGTGTCGTATGTACTGGAGGTCAAAAAGCACGAGGGGTAACAGGAAGTGCAGCACCAATTGGCGACCCATTTGATATTGACTATGTTGCTCATGAAATGGGGCATCAATTTGGTGGGAATCATACTCAAAACAATAATTGTAATAGTGTTGCAGCAGCACGAAGAGAACCAGGTAGCGCCAGCACGATTATGGGGTATGCCGGGATTTGTGCGCCAAATGTGCAAAACAACAGCGATGATTATTTTCATGGTTATAACCTACAAGAAATAAGTAACGAAATTTTAAGTAATGGACATCAATGTGAGGTAATTACTGCGTTAAATAATACACCACCGGTAATTAATTCAACCAGCGGTAATATTGTGGTTCCAATTTCTACACCGTTTATTCTAACCGCACATGCAACGGATGCAGATGGCGACGTCCTCACATACCTTTGGGAACAAATGGATAATGAGGCAAGCACTCAACCACCGGTAGCAACTGCAACCGGCGGGCCGAATTTTAGAAGCTTTGACCCTTCTTTAGACTCAAGTCGTTATTTTCCAAAACTTTCATCGCTCGCTTCAAATGGTCCCTTTACATGGGAGGTATTACCTTCAGTTGCTAGGGTAATGGACTTTAGGCTTTCAGTACGCGACAACCATGGTATTGGTTCTTGTAATGATTATACGGACATAACGGTTACAACGAATGCCGGGTCGGGCCCCTTTGTGGTAACCTATCCTACTGCAAATGGGATTACCTGGGTTGGAGGAAGCTCTCAAACGGTAACTTGGTCGGTTGCGAATACGGATCTTGCTCCCATTAATTGTGCTAATGTTCGTATTCTCCTTTCCGTAGACGGAGGTCAAACCTATCCGTATGTGCTTTCTTCAAGTACGGCCAACGACGGAACAGAGACTATTACTTGCCCCAATCTAACCACAAATACGGCGCGAGTGATGGTAATGTCTGGAGCACAAACCTTCTTTGATATTTCAAATAACAATTTCACAATAACCTGTGGTACCAACCAATCTCCCGTATTTAATGCCCTTCCAACCGCGTGTCAAAATGATGCGTTCTTTGCCTTGCCGAGTATCTCAGACAATGGAATCACTGGGACTTGGACACCAGCCCTTGATCTATCTTTACCCGGAACATTTACCTATAATTTTACACCTTTAGCGGTAGAGTGTGCTTCTCCAAGCAGCGCTCAGTTGATCGTAATACCTCAGGTAGAGGCTGTATTTACGCATCCAACGGATTTGTGTCAATACGATCTTTTTGTATTGCCGAACATTGCACAAAATGGTGTCACCGGGACTTGGGACCCACAAGTAAATACCACACAAACTGGAAATATAACTGTAACATTTACCCCCGATGTAGGGCAATGTAGTAATTCGTTGAATCAGACAATAACCATTAATCCTGTCCCTTCTAATGCTATTACTCAAAATGGAATTACGCTTTCGGCGTCAGCGACAGGGGTATCGTATCAATGGATTGATTGCATCACTAATCAACCCGTGGTTGGTGCTACCAATCAAAGCTTTACCACCTCAGAAGCGGTTGGCACCTATGCCGTCATTGTTACTTCAAATGGGTGTTCTGATACTTCAATGTGCATAAGTGTTGATCAATCTGGACTAAACGAAGGGGACTTTAATATTGGATTATTGCCTAATCCAGCCAATGAAAGTGTGTTGATTCAATGGTATTCTGATGCTGTTGAAGCGGTTGAACTTCTCGATGAGGCAGGAAAAGTTGTACGAATGTTATTGGTAACAGACGAAGCTCAAGCAGTGGAATTGCCATTAACAAACATTGCAGCGGGTGTGTATCACGTGCGCCTTAGTGGAGCTAATCGGGTAACGATTCAAAAACTCATTAAACTATGATTCGTGTTAGTGCGCTTTTATTTGCTTTAGGGATAACATTGGGCGCCTATTCTCAAACCATGTATCTTATTGGCCGCCCCTTTTCAGTGAGTAGGAATAATGCGATTAAAGAAGTAGGTCGGTCTTGGGGTTTTAAGGTCGAGTATGCAGGAGATGATGTAGTCAGTGAAATCGGATTGGATTCATTGAACAAACAGATGGGTGAATTTGATGCTGCGATGGCAAAAACTAGGGGGGCCTTTTGGCTAGGAAAGTTTTATGAGGAGGTTGATTCTATGGAAAATGTGCACAATAAATTAAGGGATGAATTAAGAAAGGTAGAGCCGGTTGCCATAGCGCCAATTCAATCAGGAACGCAATTTTTTGAGCGACAAATTATACTTATTCAAGAAAATAAGAAGCGATTTCGTGCGGTAGTTATATCCACTAGATCCACCAATGAAACGGAGTGTGAGATGGAGTTCTTAATGCGCCTACGCAAGCGGATACGAATTAAGAAGAGAACGGGGTGTTCGCTGCCTTATGAATTTCCGGAAAATGGAATTATTATAAAATAAGGTTGGAAGCGAGGGTGTTAAAGTCAACGGGAAGTTGGTATTTGATTGAAAAATCAAATGGAGAAGTGTTCAATGCACGTCTACGGGGTAAATTAAAACAAGCCAGCTTAAGACTAACCAATCCCGTTGCAGCAGGAGATCGAGTAACCTTAAAGTCGGAGGTAGACGAGGAGGGGAATCTTGTAATCGAAGATATCTTACCAAGGAAAAACTACGTTTCCAGAAAATCTACCAATTTAAGTAAGGAAATGCAGATTTTAGCAGCGAATATTGATCAGCTATACATTATCGTTACCCTCAAGAACCCTAAGACACACCCGTTGTTTATTGACCGTTTTTTGGTGGCGGCGGAATCCTTTAGAATTCCCGTTATATTACTTTTCAACAAGGTGGATTTGTATACCAGGGTAGAGGCGGCGATGTATAAATCTCTGTCTGAAATGTATGAGCGCATTGGGTATCCATGTTATCAAATACAAAGTACCAATAAGAAATCCGTAGCATTTCTGAAAAAGCTCATGCATGGCAAGCAGGTGATGCTAGGAGGAAACAGCGGGGTGGGAAAATCATCAATTGTTAATGCGTTGGACGCTACTGTACTATTAAAAACAGGGGAAATATCGGCTGCTCATCAACAAGGAAAACATACGACCACCTTCGCAGAAATGCACAAGTTGAGTTTTGGAGCGTATGTGATAGACACTCCAGGAATAAGATCCTTTGGATTGGTCGATTTAGAAAAGGAACATTTAGGTCATTATTTTCCAGAAATACGTGTCGCAATGAAGGATTGTCGCTTTAATAATTGCATGCACTTGAATGAACCTGGCTGCGGTGTTATAAAAGCGCTGGAAGGAGGGCGAATACATAATGAACGCTATTCGAATTATAAATCGATATTAGAGGAAGAAGGAAACGATCCATACCGAAGAAGTAAATTCCAATGAAGGTAGTCATTCAACGCGTTTCGGAAGCCTCCGTTATGATCGATGGGGCAGTGTTTAATCAAATAAATCAGGGCCTAGTAGTACTTTTAGGTATTGGTCTAACCGATGACGAACAAGACATACATTACCTGGTTCAAAAAATTTTAGGGTTGCGTGTTTTTACAGATCCAGAAGGGAAAATGAATGAGGACCTGGATCATGTAAATGGTGAAATCTTATTAATTAGTCAATTCACGCTTTTTGCATCAACAAAAAAGGGAAATCGACCAAGTTATATAGAGGCCGCTCCTCCGGAAATAGCAATACCCTTGTATGAAAAATTCATCAAAGTTATTCAATCGTATATAGGCAACCGTTTAAAAACGGGAATATTCGGTGCCGACATGAAGGTGCGTTTAATTAATGACGGTCCTGTTACCATTCAAATAGATTCAAAAAATAAGGCCTAGTAACCAGATTCTTTTTCTTTGGTATCGATGGTATATACAAAACCGAAGTTTAACCCTGCGGCCGCAGCGCGAGTTTTGTAGTAGTCAGGATATAATAAACTATTCGAAAGAGAATTTCCATATGCATCCACTCCCTTCGCATCTTTAATTCCATATTGTAAACGCACACCGAAAATGATTCCTAATGGAACACTTTTTAAAATTTTCCGATTAATACCAAATCCAATAAATGCATTGGAGTAACTTTTAGCATATTCGCTGGAAGCATCTGAAGTTCCCGAAAACAGCCCTTCGCGCGAGTACATCGCACTACGAATCTTATTGTATTGGGCGCCCAATTCAAAATACGCGCCTCCCTCATTCTGAAATCGCACGTAAATTGGTAATTGCATCGTTTTCAAATTTACCATAGAAGTGTAGCTTTGAGAAAGGATTTCACCCGCATATTCCGCATTGTGGGCTCCAAAATTGGTTTCTAATCCTAGGCTGAAGAACCCCATACGTAAACCAAACCCGAGACCATAATTGCTTCCCCAACTTGGTGCATAATCTTGTTCTTTCCCTTGATCAGAGATGTTTTGATTAAACAGCCAGGTGGAATTGAATTGTCCTTTGGCGGCAATGTCGAATCCAAGTTGAGCCATGGAGTTGCTTGTAAATACTCCAATAAAAAGTAGGGAATAGAATAATTTCATAAAAAATAGTTTTTACAAGTATAGGAATTTCTCCTTATTGTTTTTGCTGTCGAATGTACAAAATGTAAAATACCCCATCTTTTTTATCCAACAATTCCATTTCGGCCATGTAATATGGGGTTTGAATTTTTTCGCCCGGTTCGTAAACGGGTTTGAAATTACCCTTACTGATGAGGATGTTGTATCCGTCTCCACTATTTATGAAGGCTTTTTCAATGGACCAACGCACCCCTTCAGGAACAGTTAAACTGCTTCCTCCGTAGGCGGATTTAACAAAGGAGGTGTCTTGTGAGAACGCCATCCCAGCCCAAATTAACATAAAGAAAGTGAACAGCTGGCTCATGGAATAAGGTTGAATTCAATGACCGAGTAACCCCGGGCACAATACGTAGGACTGGTGCAGGTACAGATGGTGGATCCTGCAGGCACCCAAATTGGAAGGTTGGTCATTTGGTTACCGGCACTATGAATTCCAAAACTAATGGGAATGGAATTAATAGCGAGGTATCTACCATAATAGTGATAATAAAAACTAGCAGCACCACAGGCTGTGAAATAACTCTGTGTAGATCCACTCCCATCTACTGCGTAGGTATCAGCTCCAGCATCACTGAACACACTTTCGATTTTCCACACCTTACCTGCGGGAACGGTATGGGGAGGGTCTGTGTTTGAAATTATTTTTACTTGATTAAATTGCAAATTGCCTTGGGCGTGGCTACAACCAACAAAAATGATTAAAAAAATCAGGAAGATTAGGCGCATCATTACGGAACGATATTAAACTCTAAAACACTCGCCACGCCACTCGTTAAACCGCTTAAGAAAACATTTTGCCCACCAGTTATCCAAAAAGGAAAGCTATCGAAAACTGGGCCATAGCTTGTGTGCGTATTTTTAAGAAAAACCTGTTGACCCGCAACAGAAACACTGAAAAAAGAACTATAGGAACTCAATCCAACACCTTCCAATTTCCATACTTTTCCGGCAGGAACGCTGTAATTATTCCCATTACTTGTAAAGGTTAAATTAAGCACTTGATTAAGTTGAAGATTTCCTTGTGAGTATCCAGTCAAGCAAAGGCAAATGAAACTGATAAATAATATTTTTTTCATGGGATAATATTGAATTCGATAACACTAATATAGGTTTTTGCAGTAACACTTGGAGGAGGACAAATACAATTGTTACTGTAGGAGCCGGCGTTGGGTGTACAAGTTTTGATTTCTCCGGAAAGCGTTGTTCCGGCTGGAAGCCAAAGAGGGGAACCTGTATTTCCTGCGCTAGCTTTTACACCGTTAATCGTGATTGGATTCGTTGAAGACACTTGGCAGGATTGTGTTGTGTAACTGGTCCATAATTGAGTGGACCCATTGCATGGAGAACAACTACCACTGCCGCTACTGGCTTGAAAATAAGGAACAGCTTCATAAACAATGTTTTCAATCTTCCAAACTTTACCTGCGGGAACGGTCGCTGTATTATTATCAATTAAAAGGACTTGGTTGAACTGTAAGTTTCCTTGTGCAAGCGTCAAGATGGAAAATCCAGCAATAATTATAGTTAGAAGAGGTTTCATATATAGGTTAGCTTGTTCGAAATTATATAATAGTTTTCATCTTTGGAAATTATGCTTTTGTTAATTCACCACGATATTGATTTCTATTTTCAAACTTCTTTGTTAACTTAGAACAGAAATTTAAAGATATGAACATAATTACTACCTTACGATTAAAGCATTTTCTTGCATTAATGTTATTCAGTTTTAATTTTTTGCTTTTTGCGCAAACTCCAGAGGGTATTAATTATCAAGCGGTTATCCGTAAAACCAATGGAGCCTTAGTAACCAATACTACGGTAGCGATACGTATTCAAATTAAGCAGAATTCCGCGAATGGAACCGTCGTTTATGCGGAACGACAAAGTGTCATTACTTCTCAATATGGCTTAGTTAACTTTGTAATTGGTCAGGGTACCATTCTTTCAGGAACATTTTCAGCGATTAATTGGTCTACCGGCAATTATTGGGTGAACTTAGGGGTTGATTTTGTAAACGGAACCAATTATATAGATTATGGTTCGCAGCGCTTGATGAGTGCCCCTTATGCACTGTATGCAAAAACCGCAGGGGTACAATTAAATCAATGGAGATACGGATCAACCGTTCCTGCCGCTGTTTTAGGCAATATGGGAGATTTTTACCTTAATACGTTAACGGGCGATGTATATTATAAATCTGGCACTTCTACTTGGACTTTAACTGGCAATATTCAAGGACCACAAGGAAATGTTGGTGCTACCGGTCCTGCGGGTGCAGCTGGCGCTACTGGTCCCGCGGGTGCTGCAGGCCCTCAAGGTCCTGCGGGTCCAACAGGTGCAACAGGTCCACAAGGTCCTACAGGAGCAACAGGTCCTCAGGGTCCTGCGGGATTAACGGGGGCTACAGGTCCTCAAGGCGCACCCGGAACAAACGGAAATGGCATATTAAATGGCGGAATTGCGCCTTCGAATAACCAAGGGGTTGATGGCGATTTTTACATCAATACTTCAACTAATACAATATACGGTCCTAAGGTAAATGGAACATGGCCTTCAGGAGTTTCTTTGGTTGGTCCCCAAGGCGCACAAGGTCCAGCGGGACCAACTGGAGCAACAGGTCTCACGGGAGCAACTGGTGCAGTTGGACCACAAGGTCCAGCAGGTCCAACAGGCGCCACGGGACTTCAAGGTCCAGCAGGTCCAACAGGCGCTATAGGTCCTGCGGGTCCAACGGGTGCTACAGGTGCCACGGGTGCGATAGGCCCTCAAGGCCCCTCTGGTATTTTGGCTAATGGTTCAGCGGCAGGCAACACGCCATATTGGGATGGGAATCAATGGGTGTTGAATAGTTCAAACATATTCAATAATGGTACGGCTGTAGGAATAGGAACGGTTTCACCTAATTCATCGGCCGCCTTGGAAGTAAATTCTACAACAAAAGGATTCTTACTGCCGACAATGACTGAAACCCAACGAAATGCAATTTCAACTCCGGCAACTGGATTATTGATTTATCAATCAGACAATACGCCAGGATTTTATTACTTTAATGGATCAGCGTGGACTGCCATCGCAGGGGCGGCTGCCGGGGGTGGTGGTGCTGCCGGATATTCTTCTACGGCAAATTCTCTAATTTATACGACCGATGGGTTTTAATTATGATACAAAAGCTAATTTTTCTTTCTTTCTTATTCATGTGCTTAAGTCTACGAGCACAGGGAAATTTACAGTTTAATCAGGTTAAATTAGTTACAGCATTAGAAACCGTACCAGCTGGAAAAGTATGGAAAGTTGAAAGTGCCTTGTCAGGTGAAGAACGCTATCCTACAAGCGGCACAACCCTACCTTCAAACAGTCGATTTATTCAAGTAAATGGCGCCGCTATTTGTGTGCATGAAGAACACGTGGCTACTACAGGCGTTGGATTTAATGGGTGTTGTGGAGGCGGATTTTGGATGAATAATGTTGGGATGTCTGTGAATAGTACCACTCCAGTATTGGTTCAAGTTTCGGCACAACCCACAAAATTGCCATTATGGTTGCCTTCGGGGGCAACGTTAGCAGCTGGGACTAAAGTAAGTTCGATTTCCGTTTTAGAATTTAATGTCATTCCATGAAAAAGCTATTATTTATTATTATTTTATTTGGTTTTTTAGGAATTAAAGCGCAAGGGAACCTACAGTTTAATCAGGTAATTAACTTGGATTTTTCTGGAACGAATACTACTCCAGTGACTGTACCGGCAGGCAAGGTGTGGAAAATTGAGAATTGTATGTTAAATACTCCTTCAAATATTTATGCCTATATGCTTTACAACGGAGTATATTATAACATGCGTCAACAATCATCCTCTTCTCATAATGTCAATTTTCCATTTTGGTTATCATCAGGTACTTCAGTAATTTTTGGTGGCAATGGGGGGGGGGCAGGAGGGCTCCTAAGTATTATTGAATTTAACGTAATTCCATGAGAACAATTTTGTGTTTTGTTTATATCATTATATTTGGTTTTTTGTATGCCCAAGGGAATCTTCAGTTTAATCAGGTTAAATTGGTTTCAACCCAGGAAACGGTTCCGGCAGGAAAAGTATGGAAGGTAGAAAGTGTAATTTATAATATTGCTCCAACTGCTACAGGCTACCAATCAGGCGCTGGAAGTTGTAGCTCAAACTCTTATGAATCAACAGCCATAGAAGTTGCAGGCGTTCCAACCAAGGTAGGCCAAGGGACTCAGCCCGCTTCATATTCTAATTTGGTATACACACATAGCTACACCATTTTACCACTATGGTTGCCTGCGGGGACTAACTTATCAGGTGGAACTTGCCTGAATAAAATAAGTGTTATTGAATTTAATATTATCCCCTAATGAAAACGAAGTTTTTATTCTTTTTTCTTGTTGCAAGTAGCTCATTGATAGCGCAAACCAACATGCCTGACCGTGTAGTTTATGCTGCAGCTGGACGCTGGGCATCTCCGGCAACAGGATTTTCTTTTATAAATAACAAAATTATGGCTTACACCATTGGTGAACCAATAATTTTTGGTGGACAAGTGGGTAATAGGTTTATTCACAATGGATTCGAACAACCTGATAAGCTAGTACCAATAAGTCCCACAATTGTAATGATGGATAAACCTAATCCAACGTTTAAAGTATATCCAAATCCTACAACTACATTTAGCATTATTGAAGGACCAGAGGAGCAAAAAGACCCCATTAAATTACAATTATTAGATGTTAATGCAAAGCTGATTGCTGAGTATACCTTGGAGGATGCGCGCTTAGAAATTGATTTTGAAAACACCCTAGCATCAGGAACCTACTTTTTAAATTTTTATACCGAACAAGGTCAATTTATTCAGCAAAATAAATTGATTAAGCAGTAAAATTTCTTTCAATATATCCTTTCTGGATTACTTCGTGAACCAAAGTATTCGGCTCAATCCAAGCATAAAGTCCACCTTGCATTCGCAAGGCCCGGCCTTTTTTGTTTTCTCCGCTTATTGAAATAAATTTCAAACGCGTTTAAAACAAAAAAGTCCGCTTCGTATCGAAGTGGACTCCTTTTGTGATCCCGTTTGGATTCGAACCAAAGACCTACTGCTTAGAAGGCAGTTGCTCTATCCAGCTGAGCTACGGGACCATAAAAAAAAAGGGGATGATCGCTCATCCCCAGTCGGGGCGGCAGGATTCGAACCTGCGACCTCCTGGTCCCAAACCAGGCGCGATGACCGGACTACGCTACGCCCCGAACAAATCATCTTCTTTTATCTTTATTGCACATCAACCGACGTTAATGTGGTTTCTTTTCTTAGTACCCTAAGTCGTCTAATCCCTTCCAACCTTCACGTTCTTGCGGTGGGAGCGGGATTCGAACCCGCGGTACAGTTACCCGTACGACAGTTTAGCAAACTGTTGGTTTCAGCCTCTCACCCATCCCACCGTTATTAACGGGAGGCAAAAGTAAGAAAACCATTTCTTTTCTTAAAAGAATTTTAAAAAAAAGACATTAATCGTATTGAAATTCGCCAAATTCACTTCGTAGAGTCAAGTGTTTTTGTGCAGAGTCCCGAACATAACCAATTATCTGAGCATCAATGTTAAATGATTGCGCAATAGCAATTAAATCATTAGCCGTTGATGTATCGGTGTAAATCTCAAAACGATGCCCCATATTAAACACTTTATACATTTCTTCCCATGGTGTTCCAGATTCCATTTGAATCATTTTGAATATGGGAGGGCATGGAAATAAACAATCTTTTACAATATGTAGCGAATCTACAAAATGAAGTATTTTACTCTGTCCGCCCCCCGAGCAATGCACCATGCCTGTTATCTGCCTTCGATATTTGGAAAGGATTTCTATGAGTAAAGGAGCATAAGTTCGTGTAGGTGATAGCACAAGCTTACCGGCATTCATTGAAGTACCCTCAACGATATCCATGAGTGATTTTGAACCGCTATAAGCCAACTCTTTTGGAATCCCTTGGTCGTAACTTTCAGGATACTTTTTAGCCAATATGTCATTAAAGACATCGTGCCTCGCAGCAGTGAGTCCATTACTGCCGATACCACCATTGTATCCACTTTCGTATGTTGCTTCTCCATATGAGGCGAACCCGACAATTACATTTCCGGGTGCAATGGTATGATTACTTATAACTTCGTTCCGCTTCATTCGACAAACAACAGTAGAATCTACAATTATAGTCCTTACCAAATCCCCTACGTCGGCGGTCTCTCCTCCCGTTGAATAGATATTCATGCCGGCATTTCGCAGCATGGCCAACACCTCTTCGGTGCCTTCAATGATTGCTTTAATAACTTCCCCTGGAATTAAGCGCTTGTTCCTTCCTATGGTTGAAGAAACTAAAATTGGCCCAATTGCACCTACGCACAATAAATCATCAATGTTCATAATCAAAGCATCTTGCGCAATATCTTTCCAGACCGATAAATCACCCGTTTCTTTCCAATAAATGTAGGCTAATGAGGATTTTGTTCCTGCTCCATCGGCATGCATCGCAATGCAATAGTCGGTATCGTGGGTTAAATAGTCAGGAACGATTTTACAAAAGGCACGAGGGAATAACCCTTTATCTATATTCTTTATAGCTTGGTGAACATCTTCTTTTCCAGCTGATACACCCCGCGCCTGGTAGCGAGAATCCGACATAATTGTTTTTTGTAAAAGTAGTAATTAAGCCTTAAGCGCCGTCGCCTTCCTCTTCAAGTTGTTTAAGAATTTCAGCTACATCCAATTCCGTTGCTTTCAATTTGTTCTTACAGTATTGAATGAGTTCCGCTGCGCGTTTTACGTTTAATGCCAACTCATCAATGCCAACATCTCCTTGTTCCATTTCTGAAACAATTCGCTGTAATTCGTCAAAAGCAAGGGAATAACTTTCTGGTTCCATACTCAAAATTACTAATTTTACCCGCTATGAAATGTTATTTATATCGCTTTTTAATTGGATTAACAATCTTTCTAATATCCTGTGAGGATAATGCTACTCCAAAAGATATTCAAAAGGAGGTTGATGTGATGATGCCCAAGCCAACTGCCGCAAGAAAACAGTACCTTTTAGACAGTGCAGCAGGATATTATCAGCGGTGGATTAGCCGAGGCAATTTTAGTGGGCAATACCTTATTGCTAAAAATGGGCACGTTATTTTTTCTCGAGCGGCTGGATTCTCTAGTGCTGAAGAGCAAATAAAAATGACCCTAGAAACACCAATTCATGTTGCCTCAATTAGCAAGGTGGCAACGGCATTAGCTGTTTTACGCTTAGTAGATCAAGGGAAAATTGCATTGAATCAAAAGGTCATTGAATATTTACCTCAATTCCCTTTCAAAGAAATCACGGTTCAAATGTTACTGAGCCACCGAAGTGGACTTCCGTACTATGGCTATTTTGCCGATGCCAACAGCGACCGTAAGACCGTGCTGAGTAATAAAGATATAATTAGTATGATGATACGGTACAACATCAAATTAAACAGTACACCGGGCACCCGATTTGCCTACAGTAATACTAATTATGCTATGCTTGCACTGATTGTAGAAAAAGTTACCAAAATGCCTTTCCCAATAGCGATGAAAGCTTTGATTTTCGATCCGCTTGACATGAAAAATTCATCCGTTGCCTCTTCCAAAAAGGAATATGATCAGTTTTGTAGAAACTACAATCAAAATGGAATGTGGAACGGATTTACATACCTGGATGCGATTTATGGCGACAAGAATTTGTATACTACGGCAAGGGATTTAGTTAAATTGGATCGAGGTACCTACTTATCCTCATTTTTAAGTGATTCTTTAAGAAAACAAATGTTCAGGGGATATAGTTATGAGCATCCAGGAACGAGAAACTACGGATTGGGCATTCGTTTAAAAGAAAAAAAGGGCAAAGACACTTTCTTTTTTCATACGGGTTGGTGGCATGGCAATACTGGATTATATTGCTCGCTGCGAAAAGATACGATATGCATCATTGCCCTTTCGAATAACTTAAATAAACGGTTGTATAATTTAACCCCATTGCTAAAGGCCTGTGGAAATTATGCGGTGAATGATGAGGAATAAGCTCAAATTCATTGTTTATTAAATAAATAGGCGTAGTTTCGCAGTGTAATGACAGACGATCATTGTATGTTCTCTTGGAATCACTTGTGGTTTTGGGGGCATGTCCAACTCTGATGTTCATTGCATTTGTTTTATTTATTTAAGTTTTATTTATGAACATGTACGTTTCAAACTTAAGCTTTCGCTTGAGTGAGCAAGAACTGGGAGATTTGTTTTCTCAGTATGGAGAGGTTTCCTCTGTAAAAATTATTAAAGACCGTGAAACTCAGCGTTCACGAGGGTTTGGTTTCGTTGAAATGCCAAATGACGATCAAGCTAAATCAGCCATGGAGGCTTTGGCAAATTACGAAATCGGCGGAAGAAACATTAATGTTTCAGAAGCTCGTCAACGTGATTAATTAACACCTTTAGAGGATGAAGGCCGCACTAGCGGCCTTTTTTTTTAATTCTATTTTTATGTAACGGTTTTTTTTCTACTCGTTGCAGATGAAACTAAAATTTATGAAAAGAGGGTGCATTTTAACGTTGCTTATCTTACTGAACTTACAGTACTTTTTATTTTCCCAAGAATTGCGAGACTTTGATGGAAACATCTACGAACTTCTGTTTATGAATGAAAATCAATGGACAACAGATAATTTGCGAGTGACCCATTTTAATAATGGAGATCCAATTCCTCAAGCGCAAAGTGCAGAGGAATGGCAAAGTGCTTCAAACAAAAAGAAACCAGCGTGGTGTTATTATGAGGACGAAAAAGGAATCAATCAATCAACAGTTTTATACAATTGGTATGCTGTGCATGACCCACGTGGCCTCGCTCCTAATGGGAGTCATATTCCAAGTATTAATGAATGGACCAGTTTAATCAATCAGTTGGGGGGCATTAAAAAATGTGCACGCATATTTAAATCGAGCGAGGGTTGGCGTCGGCCTCAAGCTACTCTAACGCATCCATTCAATGTGTTCAATGCCGCCCCTGTGGGGAGTCGGTATACCGATTTAGGTGGTTCTTTTGAATGGTTTGATGGGTGGAGCAAAGGACGGTATGTGAATTATTGGACTAGTTCAAGTGGGCAATACGGGATCTACGGCGATCATGCCAACCGAATTGGATTATCGTTTGATTCGGATGAACTCATTACTGATGCACGCAGTAAAACGCAGTTCAGTAATATTAAGTTAAATTTAAAAGGGAATGGTTTTTCCGTTCGTTGTATCTTAGATCCGATGCCGTAGGGAGAACCTTACTTACCGATACAAAACTTACTAAAAATCGTCCCTAAAATATCGGCATCCATTTCGATTTCGCCTGTTATGTTCCCAAGAGAACGCATGGCTGCACGAATGTCCATTGCTATTAAATCAGCAGGAACCTCGTGTTCGATCCCATACTTTGCTGCGTTGAGTGCCACCAGAGTTTGATTCAATGCTTCTAGGTGGCGTATATTAGAAACAATGGTTTCTTGGTTTACATCAAAGTCTTGTTGAATACATCTGCTCATGGACGTGGTTAGAGTTTCAATTCCCGCTCCTGTTAGGGCACTGATTTGCACATCTCCTAAATGGATATTAGCTGCGATATCCGATTTGTTCAGCACCAACAATATCGCCTTATCTGGATGCGATTTTTGGAGCATTTGCACCCATGCTTCATCTCGTTCGCATTGCGCTTTGTCGGCTGCATCACTAATCACAAGTACCATACGCGAACGGACAATTCTTTCCTGTGTACGCGCTATACCTAATGTTTCAATGGTTTCGGTGGTTTCTCGAATCCCAGCCGTATCCATTATCCGAAATAGGATACCGTTAATATTGATCGTCTCTTCTATCACGTCGCGTGTCGTACCTGCGATTTCACTCACAATAGCCCGGTCTTCTCCGATCAAGGCATTCAGCAGGGAACTCTTTCCAGCATTTGGAGCCCCAACAATGGCCACTGGAACCCCTTCTTTCATTGCGTTTCCTAGGGCAAAACTGTTCACTAAACGTTGAATTTTTACTAAGACCTCGTTCACTAAGTTTATAAGCGCGCTCCGATCCGCAAACGCCACATCTTCCTCGCCAAAGTCTAATTCTAATTCAATTAAACTTGCAAATTCAATCAGTTTTTCTCGCAAGGAAATCAATTCATGCGAAAATGACCCTCGCAATTGATTCAATGCCATGACATGGGACTGTTTTGATTGAGAAGCGATGAGGTCGGCCACGGCCTCAGCTTGGGATAAATCAAGTTTCCCGTTAATGAATGCACGCTGAGTAAATTCACCGGGTTCTGCTAAACGAGCACCTCGATTTATTAGGGCTTGTAAAATGGATTGTTGAATATAACTCGATCCATGGCAATGTATTTCAATGGTTTCCTCCCCCGTAAAACTCTTTCCATGTGCGAAGAAGGTTACTAACACCTCATCGAGGGGTTCTTGGCATTCATCCTTAAACAATCCATAGCGTACACTATGTGTTGGCATGGCACCTATGTTTTTACTAAAATATGCCTGAACAATTGACTTAGATTCACGGCCAGAAATACGAATTACCGATAAGGCACCTGTTCCTCCAGTAGCTAAGGCAACAATCGTATCTTGATTCATAGTACAAAGGTACGAACTTCTATGGGTTTACCCATGGCGCTAGGGCCTCTTCCCAATGAATCGATTCGTCCGTAAAATAGGTGGATTCGATTCCATGTTGTTGTAAAAATTCTTGCGTACTTGCTCCCTTAGCGATCACCTTAGCCGCGCCGGGAATGGTGTTTTGATGCAGATAGGCTTCTGCGTTACTCGGACTTGTAAAAATGTAAACCGTACAATCTTCAATAACTCGTGAGTTCAGTATTGTTTTATAAACCGTAACGCATTCAATTTGTGAAGGGGGAAATGCGGATGATATATTTCCTAAACTCCGGGAAGAAATGGGAAATAATACTCGCCGTTCTCCGACCCATTGTTTAAAATCCATTGCGGTTTGTGTTGGTTCATTTGGGGAATTTCCATACCAGTCAACGGGATATGTACTATGCTTAGCCGTTCCCAATGACACACAGGCCACCTTTGTTTCTGGAAGAATAAACTGTTGACCAAAGGCGTACGCTCTTGGGCTACTAAAAAACACAATGTCATACGGTTGAGTAGGTACGCCTGCTTCCGCCGAAAAGGAAAGTAAGGATTGTTGTATCAGTTGAATCCCCAGGACGTTTGACGCTCTAACTAAGGGGTGACCCAGGTCTAATTCAGATGAAACAAACACTTTCATTACAAGGATAGTAAGGATTCAACAATCGAAGGAACGGGGTCTTGATTTCCTTCTAATGGAAACTTTATAAGCAAAGCAGCTTCATGGTTGGATTTTGCATAAGCAACGTGAACCACTTCGCCATCATTATATACACCAAGCGGCAATTGACATCCACCTTCCATATTTTGAAGAACTCCGCGTTCTATTTGGATGATTTGTTCGCTTGGTACGTAATTTAATTTTTTAACCCAATTATAGGTTTTATTATCTGTTTCACGTACTTGTAGACCAAGTACTCCTTGTGCAGGAGCAGGAACGAATTCTTTAGGATTCAAGGTGATTGTGATTAAGTCGCTGGTGTCTAAGCGCAATCTCGAAACTCCCGCTTTAGCTAATAAAATAGCGTCGTATTGACCATTACGAAGTTTTTCAATGCGTGTAGGGACATTACCTCGTAACTCAACGATATCTAAATCAGACCTGAAATTCCGTATTATGCTTTGCCTTCGAGCAGAGCTCGTTCCGATTCGAGCGCCGACTTTTAATTCAAAGATTTTGGAAGGATCATGTGACTCGGTGCGTAACAGAAGTAGTTCACTAGGGTCTTCTCGCTCAGATACAGCGGCAATAACTAGTCCAGGAGGGGGTGTGGTTTCTAAGTCTTTGTGGGAATGAACAGCTAAGTCTATGCTACCATTGAGTAATGCGGATTCTATTTCTTTGGTGAAAAACCCTTTCCCTTCAAGTTTATCAAAGCCCAAGTCCTGAATTCGATCTCCTTGGGTTTGGATGATCTGAATACTAACTGAACATCCAAGGGTTTCAAGTTGTGTTTTTACGTGATTGGCCTGCCAAAGAGCTAAATCGCTGCCGCGTGTTCCAATGCGAATGTGTGGCTTAACCATGATTAACCAGAATTTCTTTGGCTAGTTTCATCGGTCCAGCGATGTATTTTTTTTCTACGTAACCAAGTATTTTTTCTAAGACCTCTCTAGATTGAGGATCTAAGGAATTAATTTCTTCTTTAAACACTTCATTGATTGCATCGGATTTAATTCGTTTGATTTCTTCCGGTACGGAACGCATTGCTAATTCAACTTGTCTAATTTGAAGGATTTGTTGAAATTCAGTGTGCGCTTCCGCTAATATTTCTTCCACATGTGCTAATTCTTTGGTGCGCTCCTTTAAGTTTTCATTGGAAATTTTTTGAAGAAAGCCAACAGAAATATGATTAACGGCATGTTGCTTAAGGATATTAGGGTCTAAATCTTGTGGTATCGCAATATCAATGACTGTTTTTTGGTTTTGTTCACCTTGTAAAATCTGTGCATATATCGCTGGGGTAATTATATGATGATCAGCGCCTGTACAACTAATGATGACATCAAACCCAAGATTGTAAGTAGAAAGGGCGTTCAGGTCATGTGCTGTGCCACATAATTCATCTGCCAACTGCTCTGCCTTGGAAAGTGTTCGATTAAAAACTGCAAAATGTTTGAAACCGTGTTTTTTTAAAAAACGCCCCATGGTGGTATTAGTTATTCCAGCACCAATAATCAAAAATCGAGCATTTAAAGGAATTTGAAGCTTTTTTAATTGGTGATAAGCTAGAGAAACCACAGATACGGGTTTTGAAGAAATAGAGGTTCTAGTGTATACTTTTTTGGCGGTTTCAACTACATGCCGATTAAGAATGCGCAGCAAGTCGCCGGTAAGGCCAATCGAACTGCAATGTTCATATGCCTGACGAACTTGAGTTATTATTTCTCGTTCACCTATAATCATGGAATCTACGGAAGAGGCTACAGACATGGCATGGTCTACTGCATTCAATCCTCTATAATGTTCGAGTTTAATAACAAAAGAAGTAAGTACTTCCCGATCCATGTTCGGATAAATTGCTTCAAGAAAGGAATGTAAAAAAGGGGCATCGATATCGCGCGGACTAACGAAGCTAAATTCAACCCGATTACAAGTAGAAAGCAGTAACAATTCTTTTAGCCTAAATTGTTGCTTGATTGGCAATAAGCGCGCAGATTGTTGGTCAGGGGGAATATGAAGTCCCCCAAGGGTATTCACATCAAAATTTCGATGAGTAATAGCAACGGTATGCAATTGATTCAAAATCTCTTTTGACATAAATTGTTTCTAGTGTCGCAAAGATTATCATTAACCAAAGGTTATTTGTCATCGAAGTGTCACAAAAAAATAAAAAACGAATTGAAATTATTTTTTTAAGTGAATGGTGTCTTGGCAGAGCTCAACCAATAGTTTATCACTTGATTTTGGATGCAGAAATGCGATTATTTTATTGTCAGCACCTGGTTTAGGGCTGTGCTGAATTAACTCAAATCCTGCAGCTATTAACCGGTTAATTTCATCTTGAATATGGTCTGTTTCAAAGGCAACGTGGTGAAACCCTTTACCTTTGGCTGCAAGAAACTTAGCAATAGGGGAATCTGGGTTTGTTGCCTCGAGTAATTCAATTTTATTTGGTCCAACTTGAAAAAAGGCTGTCATTAACCCTTCAGAATTAACGGCCTCTTGTTTATAACAAGGGGTATTTAGCAGTGCCTCATAAATCGGAATACTTTCAGCGAGACTTTCTACCGCAATCCCAAGGTGTTCAATTCTTAAAAGCATTAGTATTTAATGAATTTTTCTGATTTATTATCGTAGTTGATATTGTAAATTCCGTTCAATAAATCAGTACAATTTATGGTGTGATCGTACCCTTTTTTTAAGAGATTGCCGTAGGCATCGTAAATCTCAAATTTAGTTTTCGTTAATTCTGATTCCGCCTTAAAGTATAGGTTCGATTTCACTTTAGAGGGTGTTTTTTTAATGGATTTAATGGTTGATGTAAATCCCACCGATTTAGAAGCGCGTTTTTGGCCCGTATTATCAACTTGAGCAACTCGCACCTTGTTGTAACCACTCGTTGGAAGAATATCAATGGTGTATTGATTGGTGTTTTTTAATCCTTTGCCCAGCACTTCAGCGGCAAGTACCCATCGGTTCCATTTATACTGCTCAACCAAAAAGGTTAGTTTCCCGGATTCATTTTTTGTACTCCAGGAAATCTTCCCAGCATTATTTGCCTGAATTGAAATTAACTCAAATGTGCTGTATGGCAATAAGACTTCTGGATTTAAAAAAGTCGGAAGGCATCCCTCGCCATGTTCTAATTCTATAAATACTTCTTCACCCTTTTTTATATTGAACAAGCTCATATCAATTTCAAAATAATCGGTTTGAATCGATGCTGGAAGAACGATTCCATTTACTAAAACTTTATGGATGCAATATCCATAACCATCGTTTTTTATCGGATTTGAGACAAATAGGTTCATTCCTTCATAGTAACCACTTACAGAAAGAATTTGACCTGACACCAAACTGGTAATAAAAAAGCTAAACAGTAATCCTATAGATTTAAATGAAATCATGACTACAATATTAAAACCTTCCACCGGAATTATCAATTATACCTGTAAAAATGTAATTTTGAATCATGGAATGGATACAAACAAATGTAGGAATAATTAAGTCGCTACATATAATTTTCATGGTGAGTTGGTTTGCAGCCCTATTTTACATGGTACGCTTGTTTATTTACCATGTCGAGGCCAAGCAGAAAGGGGATCCTGAAAAGTCTATACTAACTAAGCAATTTTTGATAATGGAAAGACGATTATGGTGGGTAATTTCAACCCCGGCAATGATACTTACGGTGGCTTTTGGGGTATTGATGCTTGTGGCAAACCCAAATCTTTTATCGCTATTGTACATACACCTAAAGTTAGGATTTGTACTGTTGCTTTTGGTTTATCATTTTATTTGTCAGAAAATATATTTCGATCTTAAAGCCGGCCGCTTTTTTTGGGGCTCAGCGGCCTTGCGGGTTTGGAATGAGGTAGCAACACTTTTACTGGTAATTATCGTGTTTATAATTGTTCTTAAAGATTCTTTGAATTGGGTATATGCCACAGTAGGATTCTTTGCGGTTGCTCTTTTACTAATGCTTGCAATCAAAATGTACCAAGCAATTAGAAATAAAGAGGAAAAAGCCAGTGACAAGGTGTAGTAAAACGAAAGATTTACTATCTTTGCACCGAATTTAGAAAAGTAATTTCATGTCGTTATATACATTTCGTTCGTTTTTTGCAGTTTTTGGGCTATTCTTGTTGTTGCCATTTAGCCTTAAGGCGAATGAAGAATTTGACATTATGCATCATATTCAAGATGCCCATGAATGGCATTTATGGGGTGAAGGGCATGGTGGAAAGTCAATTTATCTACCGATAATTCTATACGACAATGGAATTAAATTATTTAGTTCTAAGGATTTTTATCACGGCCAAAAAAGTGATACAAATAATACCCACGAATACATGTTGGGGGTTGGCAAGGCATCAGGATATGCATTGTTTCACGAAAAGATTTACTCGCTCAAAGATGGCAAACTTCAATTTCATGAAGATCATCCAACCAACCATATGCCATTAGATTTTTCCATTACAAAAAATGTGTTATCCTTATTTATAGGGTCTTTTTTACTTTTGGTTATTTTACTTTCTACAGCAAGGTACTACAAGAAAAATGGCGCTGTAGCCCCGAAAGGTATTGCTAAATTTATTGAACCATTAATTATTTTTGTACGGGATGAAGTTGCTATTCCTAATTTACCCCATGGAAAGCACAAGAAATATATTGGGTTTTTAACTACAGTTTTTTTCTTTATTCTAATTAACAATCTCCTAGGAATGATTCCAATTTTTCCTGGGGGTGCGAATTTAACAGGGAACATTACCGTGACCTTCTTCCTAGCTACTTGTACCTTGTTGATTACGTTATTTAGTGGCAATAAAAATTATTGGAAACACATTTTTGCTACTCCTGGGGTGCCGTTGGTCTTATTGCCTATTATGATTCCAATTGAAATTGTTGGAATTTTCACCAAGCCTTTTGCATTAATGATTCGTTTATTTGCAAATATGACCGCCGGACATATCATTGTATTGGCGTTATTTTCTATCATTTTTGTAAATAAATCTGCGGGTTGGGCTGGTTTATCTGTTCCAATGGCGCTGTTCATTTCTTTACTAGAAGTTTTAGTGGCTTTTTTACAAGCCTATTTGTTCTCGATGTTGTCCGCGCTGTTCATTGGAGCGGCGGTAGAAGATGATCATCATTAATTTGTAATTTTTTAAACTATATATTATGCCAGGAATGTTTGGAAGTGTGGCGGCGATAGGTGCAGGAATTGCTGTACTAGGTGCCGGAATTGGAATCGGAAGAATTGGTGGATCTGCGGTAGAAGGGATTGCTCGAAATCCAGAGGCTGCAGGAAAGATTCAAACTGTCATGTTGATTGCTGCGGCCCTAATTGAAGGGGTAGCTCTTTTCGGCGTGGTAGTTGGATTCCTAGGGGGGAAGTAAAAGTTTAATGAATGCCCCTGCGGTTGGCGGGGGCTTGTTTATTAGTTAAATAGTTAGTTTATATACAATTTATATGGAATTAGTTACCCCAAGTTACGGTTTGTTGTTTTGGACAGGTTTAACCTTTTGCCTATTGCTTTTTGTGCTAGCAAGATTTGTTTGGAAACCAGTATTAAATGCAGTAAATGCGCGCAGCCAAAAAATAGACGAGGCCTTACAAGAGGCAGAGAAGGCTCGTCAGGAAATGAAAAACTTGCATGCAGAGAATGAACGCATATTAAAAGAGGCTAAAGCTGAGCGCGATTCAATTATCATGGAGGCTAAGGAAGCAGGGACTAAAATGATTGAAGAAGCACGTGACAAAGCAAAGATAGAAGGTGCGAAGCTCATAGAGTCTGCTCGTTTAGCGATTCAAAGCGAACGCAATGCAGCGATTGCAGACATGAAAGCTCAAATTGCTACTTTTTCTGTTGAAATCGCAGAAAATATTGTTAAAGAGTCCTTGAGTTCGGATGAAAAACAAAAATCATTAGCTAATAAAATGGCTGAAGAGTTAAAATTGAATTAAAATGGCTTCTACAAAATCTTCAGTTCGGTACGCCACTGCATTGTTAGACTTATGCCTTGAACAAGGTAAAGTAGAGGAGGTAGAGGCGGACTTAATTCGATTTACTGTCATGCTATCTAGTTCAAAGGAGTTAAAAATTCTTTTTAATTCGCCTGTAATTCGTGACGATAAGAAAATAGCCATATACAAAATGCTATTTGAAGAATTTAATCAAATAACAATTTCTTTTTTTAATCTAGTAACTAAAAATGGTCGCGAGCATTTGTTACCGGAAATTGCACATCAGTTTGATCGGTTGTTAAAAAAACAAAGAAATATTGTTACCGGAACGATTACCAGTTCAATAGCGTTAGATGCGAAAACAAAGCAATCCATTTTAGACAAAATTTCATCTACGTTCGAAGGAACTTTGGCCTTGGATGAAGTAGTGGATGAATCGTTACTCGGAGGATTTATTATTCGCATCGATGACAAACAAATTGACGCCTCGGTTTCGAGCAAATTGAAAAAAATGAAACAAGAATTAGTAAAATAAAGATCACATAATTAGATAACAATGGCAGATTTAAAACCAGCAGAAATTTCAGCAATTTTAAGAGAGCAGTTGTCAGGTGTAAAAACTGAAGCTGAATTACAAGAAGTAGGTACCGTGCTTCAAGTAGGAGATGGTATCGCACGAATTTTCGGATTGAATGGTGTACAATATGGTGAATTAATTGAGTTTGATGGTGGAATGCGGGGGATCGCTTTAAACCTTGAAGAAGACAACGTTGGAGCCGTTTTACTTGGACGCTCTTCAAGTGTTAAAGAAGGAGACACCGTAAAGCGATTGGGGAAAATTGCATCAGTGTTGGTAGGTGACGGAATGGTTGGAAGAGTTGTAGATACTTTAGGAAACCCAATTGATGGTAAAGGTCCAATTTCAGGTGAATTGTTTGAAATGCCGATTGAGAGAAAGGCACCAGGGGTTATTTTCCGTCAACCAGTAAATGAGCCACTTCAAACAGGAATTAAAGCAATTGATGCCATGATCCCAATCGGGCGAGGTCAGCGTGAATTAATTATTGGTGATCGTCAAACTGGAAAAACTACTGTGGCTATTGACACGATTATCAACCAAAGAGAATTCTATGACCGAGGAGAGCCTGTGTTTTGTATTTATGTAGCCGTTGGTCAAAAAGGTTCTACAGTTGCTGGAATTGTTAAGAAATTTGAAGATGCAGGAGCAATGGCATATACCGTTGTGGTTGCAGCAAATGCATCCGATCCAGCACCAATGCAGTTTTATGCACCCATGACAGGAGCTGCAATTGGCGAATATTTTAGAGATTTAGGTAAACCAGCTTTGATTGTATATGATGATTTGTCTAAGCAAGCAGTGGCTTACCGTGAAGTATCTCTTCTTTTGCGTCGCCCGCCTGGCCGTGAAGCCTATCCGGGAGATGTATTCTATTTGCACTCAAGGCTTTTAGAACGTGCAGCAAAAGTGATTAAAGATGACACTATTGCTGCTCAAATGAACGACCTTCCTGAATCTTTGAAAGGAAAAGTAAAAGGAGGGGGTTCATTAACGGCATTACCGATTATTGAAACCCAAGCGGGGGACGTTTCGGCCTATATTCCAACCAATGTGATTTCTATTACAGATGGACAGATCTTTCTAGAATCAGATTTATTTAATGCGGGTGTTCGGCCTGCAATTAATGTAGGTATTTCTGTTTCACGAGTTGGGGGTTCTGCTCAAATTAAATCAATGAAAAAAGTGGCAGGAACCTTGAAATTAGATCAAGCGCAATATCGAGAGTTAGAAGCGTTTTCTAAGTTCGGTTCGGATCTAGATGCAGCAACGAAGGCTGTTTTAGATAAAGGAGCAAGAAATGTGGAGATTTTGAAACAACGTGAGGGAGACCCTTACCCTGTAGAAAAGCAAATTGCAATAATATATGTGGGTACAAAAGGATTAATGCAAAACGTTCCGGTATCTAAAGTGAAAGAATTTGAAACCGAATTCTTAACGTTTCTTGAGAGCCATCATCGAGAAGTTTTAGAATCGCTGAAAGCAGGGCAATTCTCTGATGAGATAACGGATGTGCTAACAAAAAGTGCAAAAGACATCTCTGGCAAATATTAAATAATAAGAAGATATTGATATGGCAAACCTAAAGGAAATACGTAATCGAATTAGCTCAGTATCTTCAACCATGCAAATCACTTCTGCCATGAAGATGGTTTCGGCAGCTAAATTGAAACGTGCTCAAGATGCCATTACACGCCTTAGACCATATGCTTCAAAATTACGCTATATCCTTGAAAACGTAAGTGGTTCCCTTGACTTATCCGAGAATGTTTACGCGGAGGATCGTGGCCAGGAAAGCGTATTAATTGTTGCTATAACGTCAAATCGGGGCCTGTGTGGTGGATTCAACAGTAACATTATTAAGCGTGTTAATAGCTTGGTAAAAAATGAGTTCTCCAATTCTAAAGTTTCTGTGATATGTTTGGGTAAAAAAATTAAGGACGTCATTAAAAAAACGGAATTATATTATGTCAACGATACGCTGGCTCCCCTAGAAGATATCATGGCAAATACTTCCTTTAATCGCGCAGCAGAAATTGGAGAAGAATTAATGAAACTTTTTCGTACCAAAGAGGTTGATAAAATTGTGCTAGTTTATAATCGATTTTTAAACGCGGCAAACCAATCAATTGAGGTGGAAGGGTTCTTGCCAATTATTCCAGAGGTTAGTGTTTCTGCGGGGCCAAGTAATTATATTTTTGAGCCAAATAAAGAGGAGATAGTATCGGAATTGATTCCAAAATCGTTAAAGACACAACTCTATAAAGCAATATTAGACTCGGTGGCGGCAGAACACGGCGCACGAATGACTGCAATGCACAAAGCTACCGATAATGCCTCCGACCTCAAGAGATCACTAACATTGAGCTATAATAAAGCGCGCCAGGCAGCCATTACCAACGAGATTTTAGAGATTGTTGGTGGTGCAGAAGCCTTGAATGCGTAACTTTACTCAAAAAGAGATAGCTTATGAGTGAAATCATTAAGGTTCTTATTGTTGATGACCATAAGCTCATTAGTGAGGCCTGGTCGAGTTTATTAAAAGATGCACCACAAATCGTGGTATGCGGTACCGCGGACTCTGAAGCATTGGCCTTTGATCAGGCGCTGATACACAAGCCAGATATAGTTTTAATGGATATTAATTTAGGCATCGGATCCGGTCTGAATGCTGCCACGAAAATTTTAGATTCCCTTCCAAAAACGCGAGTAATTGGACTATCGCTTCACGATGACATTACTTATGTAAAGAAGTTTCTTTCTTTGGGAGCGAAAGGTTACTTAACTAAAAACACTAATAAAAGCGAGTTGATTAACGCAATCCACGCTGTAAATAAAGGGGAATTGTTCATCGCTGCAGAAATTAAAGACCGTTACTTTGCTTCGCTATTGAATGTGGATGAAAGCGAGAAAAAGGAATTAACAATGAAAGAAATTGAGATTGTCAAATTGATTGCTCAAGGACTTACCTCCAAAGAAATAGGGGATAAGTTGTTTGTATCTCACCGAACCATAGAAACCCATCGTCATAATATCCTTAAAAAACTCGACCTACCAAATGCCGCTCAATTGAGCAGTTGGGCGAAAGATAAAGGGTACGTTTAGTCGGCATTAACCGATTGTGGGTCCTGCTTCAAAGCCGCGGTCACTAATTAGTGCGCTTAGCGTTCCTTCATGATTTTCTGCCATTAGGAGCATACCGTTTGATTCTACCCCTCGTATTTTGCGTGGCGCAAGATTCATTAGCACAACTACGGATTTCCCGCAAATTTCTTCAGGAGAATAGTGTTGGGCGATACCCGAAACAATGGTGCGTTCATCAATGCCAGTATCAACGGTTAATACCAACAGCTTGTCGGCATTTTCCATTTTTTTAGCGCTTAACACTTTACCTAAGCGGATATCCATTTTTGTAAAGTCATCAAATTGTATTAGTTCTTTCATGGCAGGATAAGGTGTTTGTTGAGGAGCGGCGTGAATTAATTTTTTCTTTTCTTTGGCAACTAGCTCATCCATAATTTTTTCAAAAAGGATTTCGGGTTGATTGATTGTGTGACCCGCTGGAATAGGCGTAACTTCTCCTAGTAAGGTGTCAGGGGAAACTCCAAGCATGCCGTATATCTTAGCGGCGGTGTCAGGGATAAAAAGTTGCGCCATGCGCGCCAATTCACGGGTAATTTGAATGGCTATATTTAAAATAGTAGCTACCCGATCAAGATCATTTTTTATTTTTTTCCATGGTTCTTCATCCGCAAGATACTTGTTCCCAATACGGGCAATGTTCATCATTTCTTGCTGCGCCTCTCGTATTTTGTAGGCATACATCAAGGCACTAATGCGCTGTTCTACGCTTTTTAATTTTTCCAGAACATCTTTGTCCACCGGGTGTAATTGTTCAGCTGCGGGCACGGTGCCCTCAAAGTATTTATGGGTTAAAACAATGGTTCGGTTGACAAAATTCCCTAGGATATCTGCTAATTCAGCATTCACCCGTTGTTGAAAATCCGCCCAAGTAAATTCAGCATCTTTACTTTCAGGAGCAATGGACGTTAGCACATACTTTAATTCATCAATTTTATTTGGATAAGAGGCTAAATATTCATGCAACCAAACAGCCCAATTTCGGGATGTAGAGAATTTATCGCCTTCTAAATTTAAAAACTCATAGGCAGGTACATTGTCTGGGAGAATTAAATCGCCGTGTGCTTTGAGTAGAATTGGGAATATGATGGCATGGAACACAATGTTGTCCTTTCCAATAAAATGCACAAGTTTACGTCCTGTTCCTTCAGCTTTTCCCCAATACGACCTCCAATCTTTGCCGTTCTTCGCTGCCCACGCTTGAGTAGCGGAGATGTATCCAATCGGCGCATCTAGCCAAACATACAATACTTTTCCCTTGGCATTAGGCAGAGGTACAGGGACTCCCCAATCCAAATCTCTGGTCATTGCCCGCGGTTTTAACCCGGCATTAATCCATGACATGCACTGTCCGACAACTTGGTTTTTCCACTCCCCAGGATTATGTTGGTACTCACCATTCAAGATTCCTTGTTGAATCCAATTGGTTAACCAATCTTCGTGATTATTCATGGGTAAGTACCAATGAGATGTCTCCTTTAGTACTGGGGTTTGTCCAGAAAGAGTTGAAATGGGATTCATTAGATCAGTTGGACTTAAATCACTTCCGCATTTCTCGCATTGGTCACCATAGGCGGCATCATGTTGGCATTTTGGACATGTCCCTGTAATGTATCGATCGGCTAAAAACTGTTGGAACGACTCATCAAAATATTGCATGGATGTTTCTTGAGTAAATGCCTTTTTTTCGTGTAGGATTTTAAAGAATTCGGATGAAACCTCATGGTGCAAATCACTGCTTGTCCTGTGATAAATATCAAATGAGATACCAAATTGTTCAAATGAATCTTTGATTAGATGGTGGTACTTATCTACAATTTCTTGGGGACTGATTCCTTCTTTTTTGGCTCGTAAGGTGATGGCAGCTCCATGTTCATCACTTCCACAAATGAACAAGACATCATCTCCACGAAGACGAAGGAACCGAACGAAAATATCAGCGGGAAGATACACCCCTGCTATGTGACCTAAATGTAATGGACCATTGGCGTAGGGCAGTGCAGCGGTTACCGTAAATGCCTTTTTACTCATGACGCAAAGATACCTCAAACGAGCACATAAAAAAAGGGACCGAAGTCCCTTTCAATAAAATTGGAAACAGATTATTTTTTTACTACGTTAAATTGTGCTGTTTTACCATTTTCAAGCGTTACATTGAAAATATACATACCGTTGCTTAACCCTTCTAATGAATAGCTTGAAATACCATTCACCAAATGGATGGATTTCCTAGAAACGACTTTACCAGTAATGTCGGTAACGACTACTTGAGCTGCACCTTCACCTTCAATATTTATATCTATTTGGCCAGCGCTTGGGTTAGGATACGCTTTACCATTAATCGTTGATACTTCACTTAATCCAATGTTATTTGCGT
The DNA here is from genome assembly GCA_030830895.1 of Crocinitomicaceae bacterium. Taxonomy (GTDB): domain Bacteria; phylum Bacteroidota; class Bacteroidia; order Flavobacteriales_D; family Crocinitomicaceae; genus UBA952. The sequence goes on from JAURMC010000009.1 coordinate 117,628, forward strand.
CAATCACGCGAAGAACTAACGCATTAGGAACATCTGTACCAAATCCAGCCGCGTAGTATGTGCCATCGCTTTCAATTGGGGACATTGGTTGTAGATAATAATCGTAGTTCCAAGTATGGTCTCTTTCGCTTTCGAATCCTAAATAAACATCGAGATTTACAGTTTGAGCACAAGCTAAGTAACGCACATTGTCTTCTAATACAACCGCTTGATCAAATGCACCGTAAACCAAAGTGCCTTGAAGATCAGATGGATAATAATAGTATCCACCGGCCATTTGTGTTAGTGTATTAAATCCAAAGTTCACGTCGTTCAAATCAGTGAAGGGGTCTTCCCATTTGTATAAGGTAAGGGCAATCTCTTCACCATCCAAGGTTACTCCTGAAGCAGCAGCCGTTGTTGCTGAAAAATGAAGGCCAACAGCCGCAATTCTACTTGCATTGGCATCTTTTAAAACCGTACAAATTGAATATGTTGCATTATTTGTGCTAGGTCTATAATGTGTAGACGGCGTGGCATTTCCTGTAGCAACATCCACATTTGCAAACGTATATAACGAATCTTGTATTACGAAATCATAACTCACCGAATTGTCGGATGGATCATCGTCTGGAGTATTATCAAGGGCAATGGTATATGTTAGCGTATAACGCCCCATAGGGTAGGTCGCCAATGAGAATTGTGGTAAAGCATTTGCTTGGGTGGGATCAACGTCTACACTGTCAGCGGCATTAATATTCAATCCGCTAACGGTATTGTTGTATACTTCGGTACCGCTTGGATCTGTTACCGTGGCATTTAACGATACGTTCGCTTGTCCTTGGTTTCCGTAATTATAAATACGTGTTCCTAAGTCAAAATTAAACTCAGCTCCATTCTGTGCCAAGAAAGAAACAACAGCGCCTTGTTTTGGGATTAGCGTAGTTGCAGCACTCATTCCCGCATCATTTGGATTCATTCCGATTTTGTTCCCAATAAACATAACTACTGGACCATTTTGCATTTCTTGAATTATATTCATACCATCTGTAAGGTCAAGCATTACTACCGGGATGGTTACGTTAGCCCCTGAAGCACCAGGCCCCATATTAAGCCATTCACCTGGATTTCGATTAACAATAATTACTCCTACAGCACCTGCATTTTCTGCATTGATAGCTTTTAATCCGAATTCACAAGTATTTCTGAAAATTACCGCAATTTTACCTGTAAGATCATTAATCAAGGGGTTACACCCTTCTTGCGAAATTGGATTCCCTTGAGGATTTAACCCAGGAGTACCATCTTCAACCAGCATTAGGGTATCTTCAACCCACGTATTTGGAATTAAAAAATCTGGAGTGCCCCAGCCTCCAGGAGGATCAGCCCAAGTAAAGGTATAGTTCCCCGCAATTGCAGCTGGAGAAACACCTTTACAAATAACTTGAGAAGATGCATAAGCAACGAAAAAGAGCGCGCTTATTGAAAGTAACAGTTTTTTCATAGGTTTTATAATTTTAAATTTTCATTGTGAATGTAGTAAATTATTCAAATGAAAGCAAATTGTTATCCTGAAAAAAAAATTATAAAAAATAAATAATTGAATATATGAGTGCGGCCAAGACACCACTTACGGGTATTGTTAATATCCAAGCCCACAAAAGATTAATAGTGACCCCCCAACGTACGGCACTTAAACGGCGTGTGGCCCCAACACCAATTATGGATCCTGTTATGGTATGAGTGGTCGATACAGGAATTCCAAAATTAGATACTGTAAATAAGGTTAACGCCCCTGCGGTTTCTGCACAAACGCCTTCTAATGGCGTTACTTTAGTGATTTTAGAGCCCATTGTTTTGACTATTTTCCATCCCCCCATTAGTGTACCTAAACCGATCATTAAATAACATCCAAAAGCAATCCAAAAAGGCATGGTTTCAGAATGCACTTTTGTTTTAAGTTTATACCCATGTTTTAGTTTCCCATTTTGGTCCACGAAATTGCTAAACATATCAGCATTCACATAGTTACGATTCAATGATTTTTCATTGAAAATGGTGTCTTTGGTTTTAGCATCACATAATGCCGTTCCCATCATATAAACCTCTAGTTTGCTTAGTGCAGTATCAATGGTTTCAAAGGGGGGAATGTTTACTTGATTCTTTTCTACAAGTTTTCCTTTCTTGTCGTATAACACATTGCCTTTTGCATCAACTATTTCTTTGTGGTTTAGGTAATATAAGTTCGAATCAATTATGGCATAGGATGGTTTGAATTTCTCTAATTTGCCATCTTCATTATGATATTCAATCTGTATAAGTTCGGTAATTGCAAATTGTTTGCTGATCTGATTTTCCAACCCTTCTTTTCGCGCGGTGTTTCCATAGACTAAAAGCGCTGCGCAAATAATACCCATCACTTTTTGAGAATCCGCCCCACCGTGTCCCAATGAAAAGGCCGCAGAGGATAAGAGTTGAAGTTTTTTATGCATTCCGGCTTCGCGTGACGCAGAAGGACGATTTCTGTACACGAGATGTTGGTAGATGTATACAAGGATAAACACCAGAATCATTCCGACTACTATGTATAACATAATGGGTTTTACATCCAAATATTCAATCATGTAAAACATAGCAATAATCGTAATCGCCGTGAGCAACAGAATTACTGGCATTTTGTACCAAAATTTTCGAGCAATGGTAACAACGGTAATGAGATATGAAATAACCCCACCTATTATTGGGGCCAAGAAAATAAATAACACCACGGTTAAAATTTCTTTACCTGCAATCACACTAAAGCCTTCCCAAAGGGACCCTTTAGCAATGGCAACATGGGTAACGGCCGCCCCTGCGAAACCACCAATTAAAGTGTGCGAGGAAGAAGAGGGTATTCCAAGCCACCAAGTAAGTAAATTCCATGTAGTTGCCGCTAATAATCCGGCGAGAATTACCCACAAATCAATGGCTGTATTGTCAACTGTTTTTGCGACGGTATTACCTACGCTCATGTCAAATACCCAAAAAGCCAAGACATTGAAAAAAGCAGCCCAAATAACCGCTTGAAATGGAGTGAGCACTTTTGTTGAAACCACCGTAGCGATAGAATTCGCCGCATCGTGAAATCCATTGACAAGGTCAAATAATAAGGCAATGCCAATAACAACTAATAGAAGAGTAAACATGATAAAGGCAATATTAAAGTTAAGCGAACTTTACAACAATTGATTCAATTACATTTCCAGCATCTTCGCACTTATCGGTAGCGGTTTCTAACACCATATATAATTCTCGGCGTTTGATTAATTCTTTTGCGTCAACGTCGGATTCAAAGAGGCGCTCTATGCTCATATCGAATATATTGTCTGCATTGTTTTCAACGCTATTGATTTTTATTATACACTCAATGATTTTTTGTGTATTCTTAAGGTTACGAAGCTCCATAACAGCTTGTTTTAATGCTAAAACGGCTTCTCGTATTGCTTCCGCACTTTTCTGAATTCCCTGATCCTGAAGTGGATCGATTTTATAAAAGTTGATTTTTTTACCTGCGGCGAATATGTAGTCTGCCACATCGTCCAATGCACTTGCGAGGCTATGAATATCTTCGCGGTCAAAGGGAGTAATAAAGTTTCGTCCTAATTCAACAAAAATGGTGTGAGTTATATTGTCGTTTTGATGTTCAATGTCATGCATCTCTTTGATCAATGCTTCTCTTTTGTTGTAATCCGGTTCATATACCACTTGGACTAATTTCTCTGAAATTAAAAGAAGGTTGTTACTTGCGTTTTCAAATAACTCATAAAACACTTTGTCTTTAGGTAAGAAATAACTTAAAAATCCAGCCATAATCAATTTTTTTTCAAATGTATTAAGCTCCTGGAAAAATTAACCACCCAACAACTAATGTTAACTTAATGGTAACATTGAAAAGGTTAAAAATCCTATTAATTATAAATATTTTTTTGACCTAAATAACATATTTGCACAATACGAGGATGGCTTGATGTTATCAAATTATTAACAATATTAAATATAAGTTAAGAATAGAATAATTTAATATTAAATGAATGTTAAGCGATTAGTTTTGCCTAAAATAATAATCATGAAAAATATTAATTTATTTACCGCCTTATTGATTTCGCTTAATTTTTCCGCTCAATTATTGAAAGACACAACAAAGTGGTACGATAGAATTCAACTACGTGGTTATGCTCAGGTTCGTTATAATGGTTTGCTACAAACAAATGAAGAATTAGAATGTGAACAGTGCGATAAAAGTTGGGGTGGAGAAAATAAGTTTTTTATTCGACGAGTTCGATTAATCTTCTACGGTCAAATTTCACCACGAATTTATTTTTATATACAACCGGATTTTGCGAGCTCCTCTAGCACTACCTCATTACATTATGGACAATTGAGAGATGCTTATTTTGACGTAGGGGTAGATCAAAAAAGTCAGTTTAGATTTAGAATTGGGCAGTCAAAAGTGCCATATGGATTTGAAAATATGCAGTCCTCTCAAAATCGCCTGCCCTTGGACCGTAATGATGCACTTAACTCAGCGGTTTCAAATGAACGTGATTTAGGTGTGTTCTTTTATTGGGCCCCCAGCTCGAAACGAAAGTTATTTTCGAGTTTAGTTCGTACAGGCTTAAAAGGCTCCGGTGATTATGGGGTTTTCGGTTTGGGAATCTACAATGGCCAAACGGCTAATCGACCAGAGTTAAATGCTAATAAACACATTGTATCCAGGTTTACCTATCCGTTCGAAATAAAGAAGCAAATTATTGAAACTGGGATACAAGCATATACAGGAAAAGTTACCCTAACCTCAACTTCTTCGGGAGTTAGTTATGCAACGGATAAATTATATGATGATAAGCGTGTTGCAGGAACATTTGTTTTGTATCCGAAACCTTTTGGTCTATTAGCAGAATATACGGTTGGAAAAGGACCTCAATTTGATAAAACCATAGACTCTATTACAACCCAAAGACTTCGCGGAGGGTATGTTACGGCTTCTTATATGCTAAATTTTAAAAACAATATATTAATTCCATTTGTAAGATATCAAGTTTATCAAGGAGGTAAGAAACACGAATTAGATGCAAGAAGTTATCATGTTGAAGAATTAGAAATAGGCACAGAATGGCAGATGTCCAAGTATTTTGAATTAGTGGTAATGTATACGATGTCGTCAAGAAGATTTGAGGACTTTACTAATCAAGACAACTATCAGCGGGGCAATTTACTACGTATTCAAGCACAAGTTAATTTTTAGGATAAAAAGTTAATGACATAAAAAAAGGGGCCTGGCCCCTTTTTAGCTTGTTTGATTGTCTTTTTACTTCGCTGCAGCAAATTTTTCAGCAACCACATTCCAATTAATAACATTGAAGAAGGCTTCAATATAATCCGGCCTGCGATTTTGGTAGTTTAAATAGTAAGCATGTTCCCAAACGTCAAGGCCAAGGATTGGGGTTCCATGACATCCCTCACCCATTAACGGGTTATCTTGGTTCGCTGTTGAGCACACGGCCAATGACCCATTGCTCACGCAAAGCCAAGCCCACCCTGAACCAAAGCGTGTCGTAGCCGCCTTTGCAAAGGCATCTTTAAATCCTTCGAATGAACCAAATGCCTCGTTGATAGCGTTTGCTAATTCTCCCTTAGGTGTTCCGCCACCAGTTGGACTCATGATTTCCCAAAACAAGTTGTGGTTCCAATACCCCCCACCGTTATTTCGAACAGCTGGATTGTCTTTACACGCTTTTAAAATGTCTTCAATAGATGAGTTTGCTAAGTTCGAATCAGCAATAGCATTGTTTAGATTTGTGGTATATGCTTGATGATGCTTTGAATGGTGGATTTCCATGGTTCGAGCATCAATATGCGGTTCCAGCGCATCGTAAGCAAAAGGTAATTTAGGTAGTTCAAAAGCCATGAGTAAATGTTTTAATAGTTTACTACAAAAGTACAAATAAGCATGTCGTTTTGTTTATTTATTCTATAAAAGTCCTTTTGCTTTTAAACTTAGGTATTTATTGATTACCGCAGTAGAGAGCTCTTCCGGTTTGGTAAGTATGGTTTGAATTCCCATTGCATTGAGCTGTTTAGCCATTTTTTCTTTTTCAATAATCATTTTACTCGCTATAATACCTTGATAGAAGTTTCGCTGGTTGTCTGGTTTCAAGCTAGCAAATTGTTCAAGTTCTTCGTTTTTAAATAAAACAACCACCAATAAGTTTCTTTTTTTTATTTGAAGCAAATATGGGAGAGATCGCTGTAGCGTAAAAGGATTTTCAAAATTAGTAAACAGAAGTAGCAAAGATCGGGTTCGAACCTTATCAGAAATGTGTTGTTGCAATAGCTCGAAATTAGAATCCTGAAAGGTTGTTTTTTGAGTATACAATTGATCAAGGATTTTCTTTAGTTGAATTCTTTTATTTGATGCTTGAAGGGTAGTCCCGAGTTTATCTGAAAATGTGAATAACCCAATTTTATCACTTTTGTGTAGGCAAATGTTTGATAACACAAGGGTTGAATTAATCGCGTAATCGAGCATGCTTAACTCTTTAGATTCCATTTGCATGATTCGCCCCTTATCAATCACGCAATATACACTTTGTGATTTTTCCTCTTGGTATTGGTTAACCATGAGTTCATTCTTCCTACTTGTAGCTTTCCAATTGATGCTTTTAATTTCATCACCAGGAACATAATTCCTAATTTGTTCAAATTCTCTAGACATGCCTATTTTACGTATCCGTCTGATACCCGATTGAAGTTTGTTTTGTTGAAACAGCATCTGTTCAAAACGCTTCATTTGTAAAATGGATGGATAAACATGGATTGGTGATTTATGTGGAATGATGGTCCTTCGTGCAACCAAACCGAAAATTGACTTAGTAAATAGGTAGCTGTCCGTAAACTCATATACGCCACGTTTCTTTGGTGTATACTCATAGTTAATTTCAATACTCTCAAAGGAAGTTAATGAAACATTGTAGTGAATGTTCCTCGCTTGCATATCAATTGGAAACCCTTCATTTAAGGTAATCCAAATCGTTACATTGCTTACGTTTGTTAGGGTAATTCTAATGGGGTTTGGGTCGCCTAAACTGAGTTTTTCTTGATAATGTTTGGCATATTTGACAGGTTTTACTACTAAAAACAAGAATAGTAAATCCACCAACAATAATAGACCAAGGCAAAAAAAGGAAATTGCAGAAAGCCAGATTATTGTTGGGGCAACATATCCAAGTGCTGTGAGAACTATAGCGATACCAAACCCAAAGAAAAACCGATTATTTAAGCTGATTTGACGCATCTAACTTATCTGGGTATTTCGATTTCAGAAAGGATTTGATGGATCACTTCTTCGGTTGTAACTCCTTCCATTTCAGCCTCCGGAGTAAGAATAATACGGTGCGTTAATACGGGGATTGCAATATATTGAATGTCTTCGGGGGTAATGAAATCTCTACCACGCAATGCTGCCAAAGCTTTTCCGGCTCGCAACATGGATAATGAGGCGCGAGGTGAGGCCCCAAGATATAGTTTTGGATGGCTTCTTGTGCGGTGCGTGATTGAAGCAATATATTGAATAAGGCTAGCCTCTATAACCATTTCTTGCATAACATTATGGATACGTTTGATGTCTTCACTTGAAAACTGTGGTTCAATATTATCCATATCAATTGGGCCATTGGATGCCTTATATCGTAATAGTATCTGTGATTCTTCCTCGAAGGTTGGATAGTTCATAATGATCTTGAAAATGAATCTATCTAATTGTGCCTCTGGTAGGCTATATGTACCTTCTTGTTCGATAGGATTTTGTGTAGCAACAACTAAAAATGGAAATTCCATGGGATACTGAGTACCATCAAAGGTTATTTGTCGCTCCTCCATAACTTCAAACAGCGCCGCTTGAGTTTTTGCGGGTGCACGATTGATCTCATCAATTAATACAATGTTTGAAAAAATTGGCCCCTTATTAAAAACAAATCTACTTTCTTTCATATTATAGACACTCGTTCCGATTACGTCTGAGGGCATTAAATCCGGAGTAAATTGAATTCTTGAAAAACCAACCTTCATCAGCCGTGAAATTAATTTTGCGCTTAATGTTTTTGCAACGCCCGGAACTCCTTCCAGCAATACATGTCCGTTTGCAAAAATTCCGGCCAGTAATAATTCGACCATGTGCTCTTGCCCAATTACATGTTTACTGATTTCAGACCGAATTGCTGTTACTTTTTCCGAAATCCATAATAATTCAGAATTATTGCGTTCAAAACTGAGCTTATCTGTTGGTTTTTGTTCTTCCATGACTTTTGTGTTTAATTAAGGTGATTAATGAGGAAAATGAAATCTTATCATAATCCCACGTTGGCAGGATTAACTTGCGCCCCCCATTCAGTTGAACTATACTAAGCTTTTGTTGGAGCTCATTGTAAATGATTTTACACTGAATGGAACGGCCAAATAAGGGATAGTAGGTAGCGGTTTCATGAGATAACACGCGTAGTAAAGGCCTTCTAATACGAAATATTCCTAACCCGAATAATAGTGTTCCAACTACAGCTAGCCCTGGCCCAAGAGCATTTGAATGTGCGAGGCTGTAGCTTCCAATGAATGTAAAAACAAATCCAACAAACACGCATAAAAAGTTGATCACTGATTTACGACCAAGAATATATGGAAATTGTTTAGGGTTAGATCGCAATCGATGTACACCTGCCTGCTCCAAGAAATAATGAGTTCGATTCGCGGTTAAATATACATGCGTCATTCCAACCTGATCACCAGGAAAATTCAATAGGCCTAGGGTTTCTTCCACTAAAGCCGATTCTATACTAGTTTTTTCTTTCAAGGTTCGAGCTTGATCATCTATGGAAAATTTGCTTATATCCACATAATAGGAGCGCTGAATTGCATGAAAAAACTGCTGTTTAACCAGATTAAAAGCAACATTGGGGGATTCGTGAGATTGATAAATCGAGGCGAGCGTTTCTATATAGTTAGTAGTGAGCCTGCTTGGAGCATCCATAAGTGGTGTTATGGCTTGTTTTCTTTTTCCGGAAAAAAAAACGAACATTAACAAACCAAGCAATAACGCATAAACTGCATTTTTCAAGGGGGAGTGCTCGTTAATTAGTTTAAGTAAGGATCTTTGTTCTCTAGGGATGGATTCTTCCCATTGATATTCCGATTGCCATTTGAGTGTTGCAAAACTTAAAAACAAAATCCTATTATAGGGCCTTAATCTACTTATTAGCAGTTGTGAATGAGCCAACCCATCAGGATTTAAGAATTGATAATTAACCAATGCTTTCGGGAAAAATCCAACTAATGCTTCTCCAGCCCCAATGGGAAATGAGGTCTCAACTAAGAGGCCTTCATTCATACAAAGATTGGGTTTATTGCTTCCTAGTAATCCAAACGTTCTGCCAAATATAGTATCGGCCTGATATAAATGGTGTAAAGTGAAGGTTTTTTCGGGTGCAATTAAGGCAATTTCATTCGAATATGTATAACTAAGGTTACCTTTTAGTGCTAAACTGTCATATACCCATTGGTAAGTTTTATTGGCAAAAAGCATTAGCCCATCCCCTTCTTTTACTTTAGTAATAATTTGTTGAAATTGTTTGGGTTCCAAGGTAACCGTATCACCAATCATAACATACAGGGTTTTTGTTGTTGTGTTAAGAAGGGTGTCTAGCATCTTATCATCCGTAACATCTTGAATATTATTGGTTTTAATTCGCTGTTTTAAAAGCGTATTGAAATAGTACAAGCCATATGGGTCTTTACTATCAAATCCATAATGTGTATACCAGTCTGAACTTTGATACCCAAAAGTCTCTTGTGGGCTCTTGTCTTGAATTAAATAGATTATTATTCCACCTAACAAAATGACCACCGCAATCCCAATGTAGACACCTCGTTTATTCATGGGTCTTCAAGGTGTTAAGAAATGCGATGAATATGGGCTCCACTTCGTTGAACCGATCAAAATCGATTTCATATTCCCCATACCAAATAACATCGAATACATGAATACAGGAACTAAAATTTGTATAAAATGATCGGTTTCTAAGGCTAATGAGGTATTCAAGATTCGTTTTTTCTCGCGTCCATTTGATTTGATTTAGTCGAATTAGTTCCTTTAATATCATTGTGAAATAAATGCGAACAGCCTCTCTGTATTTTTTCTTGATAATTGATTGTTTAAGACGTTGTTCTAAGTCTGAAACAGGAATAATTTCGGGATTCCAGTAATCATCAAACTTTTTAAAATTGTTTTTGGATTTTCCGGTATTCCTAAGTATAATATAGAAGATTATAAATAAACCAAATCCTATAACAATGATAAGTAACACATTTAATATCCATGGTGGTAGCGTGCCCGGTTTTGGAATATCTGGTTCATGAAAATCAGGACCATCAAAAGTTGGCATTTCAGGGAGTTCAGGTTCTTTTAGCAGGTTTTTTTCTCGTATTTGTTTTTTGGCGAGATGTGCTTGATATTTTTCGTGATATCCAGCTAGAATACTGTCAGAATATGATTGTTTATCTACTAGGACTCGATCAGAATCATAATGTGATTCAACGCTAGATTGAATAATTCCACCAGAACTATTGTTCCACTCTTTTTTTAGTTTTTGGTTGCCTTGCTTTGTATATCTTGTGTTTTTAAGCGCTTTTTCTATATTATTTTGCGCGTGAACTACACCAAAAAAAACTATATAAAAACAAATAATTTGTATTGGTTTCATAACTCCGCCCCCCCCAATTGCTCTTTTAATCGACTCCGTTCCCCGAAATACCGCCCTTCTTTTTTTAAGTTGACAGCCTCTCTTTTCTCAAGTGTTGAGAAATAAGATAATATCAATAACACTATCCAAAACAGAAGTATAAATGTGAATGCAATTAGGTATATAATTTCGCGCAATATATTGGTCCAAAAAACACTGTTGAGGCCAGCATTATCAATAAACGGAGTTAACCCTTGGGTAATAAGGTCTAGCAAGTCAGGTACCTCATTTTGTATACTAAAAACAGAGGCAATGGGCTGCACAGCAATTGCAACCGTTCCAACACCGAATATGGTGAGAAATAAAAGAGGGAAGAAGGCACGGCTACCATACTTTAATCCTTTTTTCAGACCAAGAATTAAATTATGGGAGGGAAGAGCCAAGGAAACCGGAAGGTAAAGCACAAAGGGCAATAAAATCATGGATGGCAATAAAAGATACCATGGTAAAAGAAATATTGGGATAAATATGACAATGAATAAAGCAAATGTTCTAATAAAAAACCTTCGTAAATAGGACTTTAATGCCATATCAGTTAATGCTGCTTTTACAAGGAAAAAATGATAGATAACTAAAAAAACACCCGTAATTAATCCGATCCAGGTGAAAACAAAAAATAAATCCATGCCTGTTCCGAGGGCGTAGCCGAGCATAAACGACAAATGACTTGCCCAATCAAACCAATATACAAAAGTTAAATCATCTGGAAATAATATGGCACGTGCTGAAATTAGTAATAACCCGACAGGAACGGTAAGCGTCATTATAGGTTTTATTAGGGCTTCTAATGACTCAAAAAACAACATAATTCCTTGACGGTATAGTTGCCATACCGAACGTACTGCCAATAATTGAATAGTCTCGCGATGAGGGTGTTTAAAATTTGATTCTTCAACCAAGCGCTCAGGATATCTCTCGGCTTGATATATAGGTAGGAAAACATATAAAAAACAAATTAACCCAAACGATCCAATAATAATGGTCCATTTGGAAGCATCCGGGAGGGAGTCATAATTTCGAGTAACATAACTTTCTAGATAACCAGCAATTACAATAAAAGGCAGGATACTAAGCATGATTTTAGCGCCACGAGAAAAACTTGATTTAAACGCCTGAATTCTAGAAAAACTTCCTGGAAAAAGCCATCCTGCGCCAGCTGTTATTCCTGCGCCAGCTGATAGTGCAATGCTCGAAATTTCAAATGCACCGTGTATCCAAATCCCCAAGAAGCTGGTAATCAGTAATCCTTTTTTTAAAAACATGTGCTGAAATGCCCCTAACATGACCCCATTGCCAAAAAGTAAAAACTGCGTTCCTAATGTAAAAATAATACCAGCGAAAAAAGTTAATATAGACACCATCAGATTATTTCCGGTAATCTGTATAAACATCATAAAAGAACTCCCTCCTTTGTAAATACCTAGCGGGTTTCCTTGTTCAATGTTTTTCATTGTGGTTTCAACATACCCTTCTCCTAGCACCGTCGCAGTGAATTCAGGGTAAACACTACTAGAAACCCACCCCAATGCAATGTAGGCTAAAAAGCTGATCAGGGCAAAGCCCATATATTTTTTCGCACGATATAATTCCAACGGGAGTTCAATGATCCAAAAATCAAGCACAGTCTTAAAAGAAAATTTTTGATATTTATTTACGCCAATAAACACACGCTGTGCAAGTTGATTAAGATAAACTCGGATTGTCCTGCGGGAATAATAGGTTTGTGCAAACCCTAAATCATCTGTGATATCTAAATATAAAGCACTCAATGCCTCTGGATCACTTGAAAGGTCTTTTTGCATCGACTCAAAGCGTTGCCATTTTTCCTTATTTTTACCAACAAATTTAGATTCTTTCAAAGCGCCCTAAAGGTACACTTTTACCCGTAAATGTTATCTTTATTAGTGATAAGTTTTCTGTAAAATCAATTAAAATGATTGCAAAAAATACGTTAACTTTAATGTCTTTATGGTTATACTTTATTTTATTTGGTATAACATATGGTCAACGCAATATCATAATTAAAGTGGGTTCTGAACCCTTCAATTTGAATTCCAATTATTTGATAAATGGCGTTGACTCAATTCGAATTGACCTATTTAAATTTTATATAGGGAATCAACGGGGTGATTATCAGTTAGTAGATGCATCGGATGTCGATACGTATCAGCTACCTTTCGATGACAAATTTTTAATCATAGGTATGGATAGCGTAACCAACACTTCGGGAAAGCTTGATGGGGTTTTCGATCCACTGTTAGGCATGTATTGGGCTTGGAATACCGGGTATATTCAATTAAAAATTAAAGGCAACTGCTATAGCCAGGGATTTAATAGTTCCTTTGATTACCATATTGGAGGTTACCAAGTACCCTATCTTACTTACAAAGTTGTTAAGGTTCAATCAAACAATGCTCCGTTGACCATAGATCTTAAACATTTTTTTAGTGTATTACCAATCTATTCAACGCCTAAAATTATGTTGCCAGGGCCAATAGCACAAGAGATTTTTTACAACTTTACAAGCTCATTTAAATGATGAGGTGGTTCATTTTTTTGTTAATAGGTATTCCGTTGATTTCGCTTATGTTTGTTCCTATTGACGGTTTGTTTTATCGCCCTGAAAAATGGCCAAAACCAATCTATAATTTTAGAGATAATCCTTTAACTTTCGAAGGTTATACCCTTGGTCGCACGTTGTTTTATGACCCTATACTTTCAAAAGACTCAACGATTTCATGTTCCTCGTGCCATTTACAGTTTACGGCTTTTGCACATGTTGATCATCCTACCAGTCATGGAATCAATTCACGAGCAGGCAAGCGTAATGCCCCAGGTCTTATGAACTTGGCATGGTATCCAAATTTTCATTGGGACGGGGGCGTTTTGAGTTTAAACGGGCAAGCCATTAATCCACTTACCCATCCTGATGAAATGGGGGAAACATTGGAAGGGGTACTTGTAAAACTTAATCGAAATGAAGCCTACAAAAGTGAGTTCAAGAAGGTGTTTGGTACAGAGCGTATTACAACGAGCCACCTGTTAAAGGCATTAGCGCAATTTACCGTTTCCTTAGTTTCTGCAAATAGCAAGTACGACAGTGTGATGCGAAAAGAAAGCAGCTTCAATGAACAAGAACAACGCGGGTATTCTTTGTTCCTCAAACATTGTAATCAGTGTCATACAGCCCCTTTGTTTACTAACTTCGAATTTAAAGCTAACGGGATTGGTCCAAATGCACTAATTAATGATTCCGGAAGAAGAGTAATAACAGGAAAAGCATCAGATGCTTATTTATTTAGAATACCCACGCTTCGAAACATAGAATACAGTTTCCCATATATGCACGATGGACGCATAACCAAATTAAAGGATGTAATTCATCATTATGCGAATTCAAGTAATTGGGTCTATCCAATAAGTAAAGAACTAAAATTGAAAAATAATTCATTGTCGCCTGAGGACCAAAAAGACTTAATAAAATTCCTGAAAACCTTAACAGATAAAGAGTTTTTATTTAATCCATCCTTTGGATATAGGTTGAAATAAAAAAAATGTTTAATTTATTTTAGTGAAAATTAAACAAAACTCACATCCTCTTGTTTTACAATGTATTATAATACGGAGGATCCCGAAAATCCATTTTATAGAGTAGGGAAAATTAAAACTTTTTTATATGTTCTTATCTATTACTGCTTCGGACTTGTTCGATGCTAGCCAAGGCTTCGGAATCGGCCAAGCTACGGCTTTCACCTTTTTTGTCGGAACTATGGCCATGATGGCTGCTTCCGCATTTTTCTTTTTTGAAATCAGAAATGTAGGCGAAAAATGGCGTACATCCGTTTTGGTTTCAGGTATAATCACCTTTATTGCTGCAGTGCATTACTATTACATGCGTGATTGGTTTTTAAATACAGGGACATCACCAACATTTTTCCGCTATGTGGATTGGTTGTTGACTGTTCCGTTAATGTGCGTTGAGTTTTATTTAATTACTAAAAAGGCAGGCGCTAAACCAGCATTACTTTGGAAATTAATTTTAGCCTCTGTAGTGATGTTGGTTACTGGATTCTTTGGGGAATCTACAGATCGCGATAACAGCGTACTTTGGGGAGTAATCTCCGGAGCAGCATATTTCTATATTGCATACTTAGTTTGGTTTGGTGAAGTGGCGAGTTTGGCAAAAACCGCCGGTCCTTCTGTAGCAAAAGCTACCCGTATTTTGGCGTGGTTCGTTTTAGTTGGATGGGCGATTTACCCGTTAGGTTATATTATCGGAACACCCGGCGGCTTGTTCGGAATGTTTGGAAGTGAATTAAATAATCCGTGGATGGATGTGGTTTACAACATTGGAGATGCGGTTAATAAAATTGGTTTTGGATTAGTCATTTACTC
This sequence comes from Crocinitomicaceae bacterium, assembly GCA_030830895.1. Classification (GTDB taxonomy): domain Bacteria; phylum Bacteroidota; class Bacteroidia; order Flavobacteriales_D; family Crocinitomicaceae; genus UBA952. The sequence continues at coordinate 132,828 of JAURMC010000009.1, forward strand.
TTTGGCGAAGTCTGATTCAAATCAATAGTTTCATAATAGTTAGGTTTAGTTAGGGGGGAGCAATCCCCCTTTTCTAGTTTATAGAAGACAAGTTTTCTTACCTTTAAGCAACCAAGTTATTGGTATAACTTAATTTACGTATGAAAACACAACATTTGATTTTTGCTTTACTCTTGGTAGGAGGGGTTGAGGCACAACTAAATCCTGCCATTACGTCATGGTTGATTAATACCGACGGCACTACAGGTAGGCACTACGTGCAAGGCAATTCAACCCCGATTGTTGATGCCGATTTAGCTAATTGCCAAACCGTGCAATATTCTACCAATTGGGTCTATGTTTCAGCAACAGGAGTTCCTTCGTACATTACGGGCCCGTTCATGGACGGCAATCCATCGCTGACGAGCGACCAAAACGCAATTTTCAAAATCTCGTTAAACCCTATCCCAAATGCGGGGGCAAGTACGGCTACTTCGGCGGGAAACATTGGAATCTTTATTAATGGTACGGCGATGTTCGATTACCGTGATGGGGTAGCTTGGAATACGTCCACGAACGCCTTGTGCGGAGGCCCGGGAAATCCTCCTTGTCCCGGAGGTCCGACGGCCAGTATGTCATGGAATCGGGACGCAGTGGTTGCTGAAAAAGCTGGGTTTGATTGTTCGAAAGGCCATCCTGCCATGGGGAACTACCACCACCACCAAAATCCAAGTGCATTTAATATGGATCTCACGGTGATTTCTAATGTGTGCACCTTGTATGATGCGGAAGGACTATACGCAATAGATTCTACCGTGCATTCGCCCCTCATTGGATTTTCATACGATGGTTATCCCGTGTATGGAGCGTATGGCTATAAAAATGCCGACGGAACTGGTGGGATAACCCGTATTAAATCCGGGTATCAGCTGCGCAATATTTCGACCCGAACCGTTTGGGCAGACGGTACAGATGTACCCGATGGACCTGCCGTTTCTGTCACCTATCCCCTGGGCTATTTCCGAGAAGATTATGAATTTGTGAATCACGCCGGCGCAGCGGATTATTTAGATGTGCATAACGGCCGTTTTTGCGTTACTCCAGAATATCCGAACGGCATGTATTGCTACTTTGCAACCGTAGATTCCGATTGGAATTCAGCGTACCCTTATTTAATCGGACCAACCTACTACGGTGTGGTAACAGGAGCAAAGGTGAACTCAGTAACAGAAGCTACCACAATTTACAATCCAGTGAACAACTTGCCTGAGCAGTCCATTTCAGAAGTGCGTATTTTCCCAAATCCAACCAATGACCTATTCATCGTGCAAGCGATTGGTTTGGTGGAGACCAATATGGAGTTAACCCTTACCGATATTCAAGGTAAAGTAATCGATAAGCAGGTGATTTTACCCGGTTCAACTATGGCCTTTTTCGATGTGAGTACCTTGTATGCAGGGACCTACGTGATTTCTTATACCGATGCCAAAGGAATTCAACGTAAAAAGATTATCGTTCACTAATCGTTTCCGTTTACACCTTGCTTTTCGTAATTTTACGGCATGCAAGAACGTCCCCTTTCCGATTGGTTGCCCTTATCACTTAAAGAAGCTGAAAAGCGTGGGTGGGATGCCTTTGATGTAATTTTAGTTTCCGGTGATGCCTATGTGGATCATCCGTCTTTTGGGACCGCGGTGATAGGTCGTATCATTGAAGATGAAGGGTTCCGCATTGGAATCATTGCCCAACCCAATTGGCGAGATGACTTAAGAGATTTTAAAAAACTAGGCACCCCAAAGTACTTTTTTGGAGTGACAGCCGGATGCATGGATTCCATGGTAAACCATTACACTGCTGGGAAACGGCTGCGTTCAACGGATGCATACACCCCAGGAGGTGCCGCGGGATTTCGTCCAGATTATGCCAGCACCGTGTATTCGAATATCTTAAAAGAACTTTTTCCGGATGTTCCTGTGCTTCTAGGTGGAATTGAGGCATCCTTGCGTCGGGTAACGCATTACGACTATTGGGCGGATAAACTCTTTCCTTCCATTCTTGTAGACAGCAAAGCCGATGCCTTGGTTTATGGTATGGGTGAACAGCCGCTGCGCGCCTTTCTAAAGTTGCTTAAAAAAGGCATTCCCTTCAACCAAATTCGAACCTTACCTCAAATTGCCTACGTTCATCCTAAATCCGAAGAAGTTTTAAAAAACAAACATTGGGAAACCGTTTCTTTAGCAAGCCATGAATCCTGTTTAAAAGACAAAGTGGCCTATGCGGCGAATTTCAAAATCGTCGAGGTTGAAAGCAATAAATTAAGCGCCAACCGGATTCTTCAAGAAGTAGGTGAGGAGCGTTTGGTCGTAAACCCTCCTTATCCTACCATGACGGAAAATGAAATTGATGCCTCCTTTGAATTACCCTATACGCGTTTACCGCATCCTAAGTATAAAAAACGAGGCACGATTCCCGCATACGAAATGATCAAGTTCTCCTTGAACATTCACCGAGGATGCTTTGGCGGGTGCAGCTTTTGCACGATTTCGGCCCACCAAGGAAAATTCATTGCCTCGCGCAGTGAGGGTTCCATTATGAAGGAATTAGAAGAAATTGCAGCGCACCCGGATTTTAAAGGGTATTTGTCTGATGTGGGCGGACCATCCGCGAACATGTACAAGATGAAAGGCAAGGACGAAAGCATATGCGCCCGCTGTGTAGCCCCGAGTTGCATACATCCCGTGATTTGCAACAACCTAGACACTTCGCATAAACCCATGACGGAATTGTATCGTAAGATCGATTCCCATCCGAAAATCAAAAAGGCTTTTGTGGGGTCAGGAATTCGTTACGATTTATTGGTGGATGATTTTAACAAGAACAACGAAGACGGAAACCACGATGAATACCTTGAGCAAGTCGTTACACGTCACGTAAGCGGTCGATTGAAAGTAGCGCCGGAACATACCGCCGACAATACCTTGCGCATGATGCGTAAGCCATCTTTTAAGTATTTCCACCAATTCAAGGATAAATACGAGGCCATTTCCGCCAAGCATAACTTGAATCAACCCTTGATCCCATATTTCATCTCCTCCCATCCGGGCTGTGAAGAAACGGACATGGCTGAACTGGCTGCAGAAACCAAGGAAATGGGCTTTAAATTGGAGCAAGTACAAGATTTTACCCCAACTCCCATGACCGTAGCTGAGGTAATTTATTATACCGGCTTGCATCCGTACACCTTAAAACCGGTCTTCACGGCAAAATCTCCAGAAGAAAAGAAAAATCAGAACCGTTATTTTTTCTGGTATAAACGAGAGAATCAAGAATGGATTTCGAGCCGCTTGAAACGCGCGGGTAGACCCGATTTAAGCAATAAATTAGTAGAAACTGCACACCAAAAACAGCTTCCGCCTTGGTTGGCTAAGCGCAGGGGGAAGTGATTACTTTCTGAACATAGTGTTTTCCCCGGGTGCGGGTTTAAACCCGCACCCAGAAAGTTTAAAGGCGCACTCGGGAAGCTTGAACAGACATCAAAGAAATTCCGCTAATCGAGTGTTCGCCAAGGGCGGATGTATCAAGATCGCAGAAAGGTTAAACTAGCGCGCCATTAAGCACATGGTTTTTTCTTACCACACCATCCCATAAGCGAATGCGTATTGATAAGGCTTCTTCGGCCACACGGGTTGCTTCTTCCCACTTAATCGGGTCGTTTTCACAAACCTCATCAATTAATTTTAAGGAGAGTGGCCCATGATCCTCTCCATCAACTTCAATGTGACGTTCCAAATAAAAGAGAAAATCTGCCATTTGCGTTGGATGATTCGCTTTCAATTCTTTCACCATTTCTATGAACATTTCCGGAATTAAATCTTCTCGTCCAAAGGTGAACAGTGAAGCGATTTCATGAATTTTACCGCGCTGAATAATTGAAAATGTAAACCGCACAAAGTCTTTAGTTTCGGCATTAATCGCACAAGAATCCAAGGCTTCGTCAAGGGGAGTATTCGCTGAAATGCGTTGAATAAATTGTTCGATTTCACGGGTGTCTGCACCCATGGTATGCATCGCCTCAACATACATCTCAAAATGACTCACAGTCTTTCCTGAGGCATCAAAGTCACTTTCTTCTCCTACAACAATTTCATTGATAAAGCGGCATGTTTCTTTGTTTTTTGTGGGCATCCACGGCACATTTACACAGGTTAAATGACGCTGTAAACTTTTCAATAAGCTCATAAAATCCCAAACAGCAAATACATGTTCTTCGGTAAAAGATCTCAATTCGTGTTCTGTTGCAATCTGCTGATAAACGGCATGAGCAATAAGTTTATCGCGAAGCGGTGTAATGCGTGCTTGTAAATCCTTAATGTCCATTCGGTACTATGTTGATTCCTAATTCAGTTAATTGAGCAGGTTCTAATAGGGATGGCGCATCGATCATTGTATCTCTTCCGCTGTTGTTTTTTGGAAATGCGATGAAGTCTCGAATGGATTCTTCTCCGGACATGGTGGCCACCAATCGGTCCAAACCAAAGGCTAAACCGCCATGAGGTGGGGCTCCGTATTCAAACGCGCCCATTAAAAACCCAAATTGCTCTTGTGCTTGTTCTGGAGTGAAGCCAAGTAAGGAGAACATCTTTTCTTGTAAGCTACGGTCATGAATTCGAATGGATCCACCGCCTAATTCAACGCCGTTCATCGCTAAATCATAGGCGTTTGCGCGTATTGCACCCGGATTGGAATCCATCAGTGCGATATCTTCTGCCTTCGGTGATGTAAAGGGATGGTGCATCGCATAGTACCTTCCAGAGGCTTCATCTTTTTCTAACAATGGAAAATCTAAAACCCACACCGGACAGAATGTTCCGGTATTTCGAAGTCCTTGTTGCTGAGCTACATGAAGTCGAAGTTCGTTCATTTGTTTTTGTGTCTTAGCTAATCCTCCGCTCAATATCAATAACAAATCACCGGCCTTAATGTTGTGTGTTTCGGCTAAGGATTGAAAGTCTGCTTCGCTGTAAAATTTATCTACTGAAGACTTAATACTTCCATCTGTATTATATTTTACATATACCATTCCTTTGGCTCCAATTTGCGGACGTTTCACCCATTCGGTGAGCTCGTCTAATTGTTTTCGGGTATATTCTGAAGCGCCTTCCACGACAATACCAATAACGGTTTCAGCTTGATCAAAGATGGCAAAGCCTTTTCCTTGGAGTGCATTCAAATAGTTAAAATTCATACCGAAACGTAAGTCTGGTTTATCTGACCCGTACATATGGATGGCTTCGTCATAGGTTATTCGCGGGAAGGGCTCGTTAAATTCAATGCCTTTTATTTCTGCAAACAAATGCTTAATTAAGCCCTCGAATACGTGTAAAATATCTTCTTGCTCTACAAAAGCCATTTCACAATCGATTTGTGTGAATTCGGGCTGACGGTCTGCACGTAAATCCTCATCGCGGAAACACTTTACGATCTGGTAGTATCGATCAATCCCAGAAACCATCAGTAATTGCTTAAAGGTTTGCGGGGATTGGGGTAGGGCATAGAACTGACCTTCATTCATGCGGCTCGGTACAACAAAATCACGTGCACCCTCAGGGGTTGATTTGATTAATACCGGGGTTTCAACGTCCATGAATCCAAGCTTATCTAAGAACTTTCTGGTTTCAAGCGCCACCTTATTTCTAAGCAACAATTTTTGTTGAACCGGCGTTCTGCGTAAATCTAAATAACGGTATTGCATCCGCAATTCATCGCCTCCATCGGTTTGATCTTCTATGGTGAAAGGGGGAGTTTTTGAGGCATTTAATACCCGAAAAGAGCTCACCTCCAGTTCGATATCTCCAGTTGCTAAGTGTTGATTTTTGCTTGAACGTTCGATGACAGAGCCCACTGCTTGAATCACGAATTCGCGACCAAGTTTTCTTGCTTCCAAACACAAGGCATGGTCTTTTTCTAAATTGAATGCCAATTGGGTGATACCATAACGGTCTCTGAGGTCAATAAAAGTCATGCCTCCTAAGTCCCTTGATTTTTGTACCCATCCACTGAGTGTAACTTCTTTTCCTATGTGCTCGGCTCTTAATTCACCGCAAGTATGCGTTCGAAACATTTTTTTCTACAAAGTTATAAATAAGTTAGGATGATTTTTTACAGAAATTGATTTGAATATTCGAGGATTTTATATGTTTGATAAACAGTAGTTTACGAATTGTCAAATAGCGTTGTTTATGATGAAAAAACTATTAACTTAATGTTATTAATCAAAATAACTATGTTATTAGCAAATACAGACGGAATTTGGTCATTTGTAATGATTTTTGCTGGGTTGATAGTGATTTTCGGAATAGCTTTTTTGGTAAGTAAAAAATCGAATTAAGCATTAAAACCGAATTATTTCCATCAATTTAGTCAGGTGGTCGAAATGTATTACTGAGCTTAATGCTTGGTTGCCGTTGTGATAAATAATTTGAGTCTCATCTTTGAGTTCCCCGTTGCGGTAGTGTTTAATCGCTTCTAATTCTTTATTGGATTGGTAGATTAAAGAAGTTTCTTCTATCCGTGCGCCTCCATTTATTTGTTTTAAAATGAGGTTGGCGTTTGCATCATATGTGTACTGTGTTGTAATGGTATCCTGACTGATATAATCTATGGATTCTTCAAAAGTTAAATGCTGTAAAGAGTCATAGCTTTTTCTAATTTGTTTATATGGGTTCCCACTTTTATATGAAACGATTGTATACCGGTCATCCCCCATATTATAATAGGAATATAAAAGTGAATTGGTTTGAATTTCTTTACCAGTTGAAAGCAGTCCAATATGTTCTTCTGAATTAACCAGTTTATCATTTGAATATGTAAATAACTGGATGGTGTAGTCCTTTTTCCTAATTGTTTTTATTTCAATTAAATGGCCCTCAGAATATTTAAAAAAGTAACAAATGGAATCTTTAAATGTAAGATAAGGTCGGTAGGATACCATGGAAATGGTCTGACCCAACGAATTAAATTGGTACTTGACGAAACCTTCAGTTTTCACTATCATTTCGCCAGGAAGTTTGGTGTAAATTTTACCGTTTAAATGGCTAATTTGTGCTTTTTTAACGCAATCGGCATTTAAAAAGGGCAATGTTCCAAATGCATGAAAAGGTTCATTGACCCACTGGCTGTAAATAACCCAATTGTTAAAAAAAAATGAATAGATTATTATGCTAACGCACCTAACAAAGTTGACCAACTGCAATGGGAGTTTAAAAAGGTAGGTAAAGATTCGATGGAAATACGATCTTGAATCATAGTATCTCGATTTCGAATAGTTACCGTATTAGATTCAAGAGTTTCATGGTCTACAGTAATTGCAAAGGGTGTTCCAATAGCATCTTGACGGCGGTAGCGCTTTCCAATCGAATCCTTTTCATCGTATTGAATGGTGTAGTCTAATTGAAGCATGCGCATGATTTCTTGCGCTTTATCTGGTAGACCATCTTTTTTAATTAGTGGTAAAATAGCAATTTTATAGGGTGCAAGAGCGGCTGGAATTTTTAATACGATGCGTTCGCTTCCATCTTCAAGTATTTCCTCCGTGTATGATGCGCTTAATACGGAAAGGAAGAGACGGTCTAAGCCTACTGAGGTTTCAATGACATAAGGAACAAAACTTTCATTCGTTATGGGATCAAAATATTGAAGTTTCTTACTGGCATGTAGCTCATGTTGTTTCAAGTCGAAATCTGTACGTGAGTGAATCCCTTCAAGTTCTTTGAAGCCCATCGGGAAATTGAATTCTATGTCGCAGGCTGCGTTGGCATAGTGTGCTAATTTAATGTGGTCGTGGAATCGGTAGTTACTTTCTCCAAGTCCAAGGTTGAGATGCCATTTTTTTCTAACTTCTTTCCAGTGCTCATACCAAGTTAATTCCTCGCCAGGTTTAACAAAGAATTGCATTTCCATTTGTTCGAATTCGCGCATCCTAAAGATAAATTGTCGTGCGACAATCTCATTTCGAAAAGCTTTACCAATTTGTGCGATTCCAAATGGAATTTTCATTCTCCCCGATTTTTGCACATTTAAAAAGTTTACGAATATGCCTTGTGCGGTTTCAGGTCTTAGATAAATCGTAGAAGATTCTCCTGCAACCGAGCCGAGTGAGGTAGAGAACATTAAATTGAATTGCCGAACTTCTGTCCAGTTTTTTGATCCTGAAATAGGGCAAACAATTTCAAGGTCAATGATTAATTGACGCAAATCCTCCAAATTATTTTCATTGAGCGCAGTTTTCATACGCGCTTCAATTTGGGCTTGCTTTTCTTTTATCCGAATGACATTTGGATTGGTAGCAAGGAATTGTTCTTTGTCGAAACTTTCCCCAAAGCGTTTTATACCTTTCTCAACTTCTTTTTGAATTTTATGGGATTGCTTTTCAAGATATTCTTCGAGGAGCACATCCGCTCGGTAGCGTTTTTTTGAATCTTTATTATCGATTAGCGGATCATTAAACGCATCGACATGCCCCGATGCTTTCCAGGTGGTTGGGTGCATAAAAATCGCCGTATCAATCCCAACGATATTGCTATTTAATTGAGTCATGGATTTCCACCAATATGTTTTGATATTGTTTTTTAATTCTGCACCAAGTTGACCGTAGTCGTATGTCGCGGCAAGGCCATCATAGATTTCTGAAGAGGGAAAAACAAATCCGTATTCTTTGCAATGGGATATGATTTCTTTTAGTATATCTTTTTGTTCCATAGCACAAAGATAAGGGCTTATTAATCTAGCACTATAATTCGTGATTAACTTTATTTACACTCAATTGTCAAGTACAGGGAATTGATTAGCTTTGACTATGAAATTTTTTCTTGATAAAGAGTGGTATATCGACACTTCTGAGTTTATAGACCTTTCTATCGGTGTTTCCGAAGATGGAGTACGTGCATGGTTTTTGGATCGGCCGCGCATAACTCCAGTTATGGAAAATGGTTTTGTTGGTAGTGTGGCATATGGTGGCGCGGTAAATTTTAGAAATATTTATTTTAATCCCCACGGCCATGGAACCCATACGGAATCCTATGGACACATTTCAAAGGATATTTACCCCGTTTCTAGTTGCTTTGATCAGTTTTTTTTTAATGCCCAGTTAATTACCGTTAAACCAATAATAATTGATGGAGATTCCGTAATTACTCTTGAGCAATTGCACAACATACAACCATGTGAAGCCTTGGTGATTAGAACCGAACCCAATGATACGAATAAATATCAAATGAATTATTCGGATAGTAATCCAACATACATTGATGTTAATTGTGTTGCGAAACTCAACGATTGCGGTGTTAAACACCTATTAGTGGATATCCCGTCAGTAGATAAAGAAAACGATGGTGGGGTTTTGGCGTTTCATCATGCCTTTTGGAATGTCCCAGATTGTCCGATTACTAATCGTACAATTACTGAATTAATTTATGTGCCATCGGAAGTTAAAGATGGTTCATACTTACTCGAGCTCCAAGTTTCGAATTTTAATAACGATGCAGCGCCTAGTAGGCCGTTATTGTATAAAAAAAGAAAGGAAACCTAAGTTTCCCTTCTATTGTAGTAGGCATAATGCCTGAGTGGTTACAAAAAAAACAGGGGCTTCTATAACTAAATCGAGTGCGAAAAAACTTTTGACTAGAAACTTTTCTGCCTCTCCAAGCAGTTACTCGATTTAAGAAGCCACCTGTATCTCTCCTTATTTCTATATCTAATATACTAGGATAAGTCATGTTTTCAACACTAAATGACTATTAGGCTTTTAAATTTGATTAAAAGTAAGTTTCTAATGAACATTTGTACTCTACGTAAATATACGTATGACGTTTTATGTAACAAATCGTATTTTCTTTCGTAAAGTGGACAAATGCTTGCAACAAACGATAAACTCTAGCAACTTTGATCAAGTAATAACAAAACAACAACCTATGAAAACACTGATGATAACCTTAATTTTAATTTTATCTTCCATTTCACTTATTAAAGCAAATCATGAGATTCCTGTGAAATTAGAGGATGATAAAGTTCAAGTCACATGCAATACGTCTACCGGGAATGCCACAATCATTTGGAATGATTCGAGAATCGAGTTTATCGAAATAATTGCATCTAATGGACAATTCATGCCAATTATTCCAGTTTCCGATGCCAAGTCACTACATATGAATGATTTGATAAACGGAAATTATACGTTGATTTTTAAATCGGCCACTGAAACATTATATACTAAAGTTATTGAGGTGAATCGTTAAAAAAATACTCTGGAAAGACATCTGTACTTTCCTTATTTCAGAAATCCCTAAACATTTAGGGATTTTTTGTTTTATATACTTGCAGTAAATACCTCTTTTGTGGTATTTTTGTGGGCATTATTTAAAATAAATCTAAATAAGATGATAACCGTTACTGATCAGGCTAAAAAGCAAGCACTTCGTTTGATGGAAGATGAAGGCAAAGTTGGCTTTTTTATTCGAGTTGGAGTTTCCGGTGGAGGATGTTCAGGACTTATGTATCAATTAACTTTTGATAATCAGGAATTAGAGAATGATACAGTATTTGAAAATAATGGTCTTAAGGTGGTAGTGGATAGAAAGAGTTATTTATACCTGATTGGCACAACCCTTGATTTTTCAGGTGGTTTGAATGGCAAGGGCTTCGTGTTTAATAATCCGAATGCTGACCGTACCTGTGGTTGCGGTGAGTCCTTTTCTGTGTAATGATGGCGGGATATACTGAAAACGAATTAGCCAAAGATTTAGCGGATAGGGAATACCAATACGGTTTTGTCTCTAATATCGATGCCGATGTGGTTCCGGCGGGATTAAATGAACAGGTTATTCATTTAATTTCAGCTAAAAAAAATGAGCCGTCTTGGCTATTAGAATATCGCTTAAAGGCATTTGAAGTATGGAAAACAATGATTGAACCGAATTGGGCTCATGTTGCTTATCCAAAACCAGATTTTCAAGCAATATCTTATTATGCCGCCCCAAAACAAGTTAAGAAGTATGAATCATGGGATGATGTGGACCCTGAAATGAAAGAAACCATGTCAAAATTGGGAATTTCTTTAGAGGAGCAGCAACGCCTAACTGGGGTTGCCGTGGATTTCGTTATGGATTCAGTATCAGTAGGAACTTCATTTAAAGCAAAACTTGCCGAATTAGGCATTATTTTTTGTTCCTTTTCAGAGGCAGTTCAAGAGCACCCGGAGTTAGTCAAAAAATATCTTGGAACGGTTGTTCCAATTTCAGATAACTTTTATGCAGCGCTAAATTCAGCTGTGTTCTCGGATGGATCTTTTTGCTATATACCAAAAGGAGTTCGATGTCCTATGGAATTGTCAACATATTTTCGGATTAATGCGGGGGGTACAGGTCAATTTGAGCGTACGTTAGTAATTGCCGACGAATTATCTTATGTTTCATATTTAGAGGGTTGTACTGCCCCACAACGAGATGAAAACCAATTGCATGCAGCAGTTGTTGAATTAATTGCATTGAATAATGCTGAAATAAAATACTCAACGGTTCAAAATTGGTATCCCGGAGATAAAAATGGGAATGGGGGTGTATTTAATTTTGTCACAAAACGAGGTATATGTGAGGATCATGCTAAGATTTCTTGGACCCAAGTAGAAACTGGCTCTGCAGTAACATGGAAGTACCCGTCATGTATTTTAAAAGGAGATTATTCTGTTGGTGAATTTTTTTCCGTTGCGGTTACTAATAATTTTCAGCAAGCTGATACTGGAACTAAAATGGTGCATTTGGGAAGGCATACTAAAAGCACGATTATTTCAAAGGGGATTTCCGCAGGGCAATCTCAAAATTCTTACAGAGGGTTGGTTCAAATTCAAAAACAAGCTGAACATTCGAGAAACTTTTCACAGTGTGATTCATTACTCATGGGAAGTGTGTGTGGGGCACATACTTTTCCCTATATTGAATGTAAAAATTCTACAGCCCAAATTGAGCATGAGGCAACAACCTCAAAAATTGGCGAAGATCAATTATTCTATTGCCAGCAACGTGGGATATCGGAAGAAAAAGCTATTAGCCTCATCGTTAATGGATATTGTAAAGAGGTGCTCAATCAATTGCCTATGGAGTTTGCAGTTGAGGCGCAAAAATTATTGAGTATTAGTTTAGAAGGAAGTGTTGGATAGAATAGATTAGTTATGTTGAAAATAGATAATTTACATGCGGCCATAAATGGTACGGAAATTTTAAAAGGCTTAACTCTAGAAGTAAAAGCCGGTGAGGTTCATGCGATCATGGGTCCCAACGGTGCAGGAAAAAGCACCTTAGCTAGTGTTATAGCAGGTAAAGAAGATTATGAAGTAACGTCAGGCACTATCACTTTTGAAGATAAAGATTTGTTAGAAATGTCAATTGAGGAGCGTGCCAGAGAAGGAGTATTTCTAGCATTTCAATACCCAGTAGAAATCCCAGGTGTTTCAAATGTGAATTTTTTAAAAACTGCCATTAATGAGATACGCGAACACAAAGGCCGCCCGTTAATTTCTGCAAAAGATTTTTTAAGTTTAGTAAAACAAAAATCATCGTTTGTCGGTCTGGACACATCTTTAACTTCTCGTTCAGTAAATGAGGGTTTTTCGGGCGGTGAAAAAAAACGCAATGAGATTTTTCAAATGGCCATGCTGGAACCTAAATTAGCGGTACTAGATGAAACCGATTCAGGCTTAGATATTGACGCCCTTCGCATTGTCGCTGGAGGGGTTAATGCCTTAAAATCCAAGGATAATGCTACCCTGGTAATTACGCACTATCAACGCCTATTGGATTATATTATCCCAGATTTTGTTCACGTTCTTTACGATGGAAAAATCGTTAAAACAGGGGGGAAAGAATTAGCCTTGGAATTAGAGGAAAAAGGATACGATTGGATAAAATCAGCGGAGTAATGAGTGGTACATTAATAGATTTTTGTAAGCAACTTAACCCAACCCCATTAAACTTACCTGAGGCATTATTAAAAGCAGCTAAGGACGGGATTGAATTTCAACATCATTTTCCAACGACTCGAGATGAGGCATGGAAATATACGCGGCTCGGAAGAGTTTCGGCGCTGAAATTAAGCCCCGTAAAAATTAATCCAAGTGCAGACCCGCTTCCCAGTTCTGATTCGATTGATATTATTTTTGAAAACGGAACGTGGTATTGTGCTCAACCTACCGCGGGATTACATATTGATTTTTCCGGTGACATCGATTCCATAGCTTGGAATGCCTGCACGCTCCAGGGACATGTACAACACATCAATGCGTTAACCGCCCAAGGTGGCGTAGCTATACGCATCGATGCAAACACTAAGCTTATTAAACCCATACGAATTATCCACCGTCTAAACGGGGAACATACCGGCTTGATTTTGCATCATCAATTCGTTCTGGATAATCATGCCAGTGCTCAATTGGAGGTAATCTTTGAGGGGCTGGGTGATGATTCATATGAAAACATACTTTTTGATTTTTTCCTCGGAGTCGGTTCTACACTGCATACAGACATGTTACAACAAACCAAGGGAACACATTACGGATTCCATACACAACGGATCTACCAACGAAAAGACAGTACGTTTGCGTTACAAACCATTACCGCGAATACCCATTTTACACGGAATGAGATCGAGGTGTTTTCTCAAGAAGAAGGCACCCACACCCAACTATACGGCGCATTCATTGGCCAAGAAAACAACCACATTGACAACCATACATATGTGCATCATATGGCCCCTAATTGTACCTCAGATGAGAATTATAAGGGCGTACTTTCGCATAAGGCTACGGGAGTCTTCAATGGAAAAGTGAAGGTTTATAAAGACGCACAGAAAATTAATGCATACCAGGCAAATAAAAACATTCTGTTGTCGGACCAGGCAACCATCAATGCGAAACCGGAACTGGAAATTTATGCGGATGATGTTAAATGCTCACACGGTTCAACTACTGGACAGTTGGATCAACAAGCCTTGTTTTTCTTGAGGACTCGGGGAATTAGTGAAACAAAAGCAATCGATATGCTCATCAATGGGTTTTTGGCTGAAATCGTAGGCGCTGTAAAGTCTAGCCATATTCAAGAGGCATTGCATACCTTATTAGATTAATTACCTTCGTAAGAAATCTACGCAATGAAAATTTTATTGATAAGTTCTTTCTTTATTTGGAGTTCACTTAGTTTTAGTCAACACGACAAGGCTTTTGTGATTTATAATGCCAAAGGGAAAGTGGTAAAGTACAAAGAGCTCAAATCAAAGAGTTTGGCAGGAAATGTGTTGCTTTTTGGTGAATATCACGATAATCCGATCGTGCATTGGTTACAGTTGGAATTAACGCGAGATGCATTCGATCAACACGGTAACAACCTCATGCTAGGTTTTGAAATGTTTGAGCAAGACCAACAAGCTATATTAAACCGCTACCTGCAGGGTGCATTTCCCGAAAAGAATTTGAAAGATTCCTTGCGCCTGTGGCCTAATTATGAAACCGATTATGCACCATTAATTGAATTTGCAAAAACCAATAATATTCCATGCATTGCGGATAATATACAACGTAAATATGCAAGTCTCATGTTTAAAAAAGGTCGTTCAGCCTTTGATACAATTTCCCCATCGATTCTTAACCAAATGGCCGATCCTTATTTTAATTTAGATACCTCACTTTCACAATACAGCGCGTTGCGCAAGATGGCAAGTCACATGCCTGCAGGGGGTGGATTCATGTTGGAAAGTCAAGCATTTAAAGATGCGACGATGGCTAAGTTCATTCTAGCGAATATGCAGGCAACTACCTTTTTTATGCATTATAATGGGGCGTATCATAGTGATTTCTATCAGGGCATCATGTGGTATTTATTGCAGGCAAGATCGGATTTACGCATCACCACGATTTCTACAGTAACACAAGCTGATATTAATTCTTTAGATAATGAACACCTGGGGAGAGCGGATTTTATTATATGCGTTCCGGAGAATATGACGAAAACACATTAAATCATTTAATCCCTCGCTTCTTTTTAATGTTCTCGTAGGCGTCTTGGATTTGTTGGAATTTTTCTTTGGCCCCTTTTTGGTATTCTTCCCCCATTTGAGTTACTTTATCTGGGTGGAAGGCAATTGCCATCTTTCGATAAGCACGTTTTACCTCTTCGTCACTCGCTAATGCGTCAATGCCTAGAATTTTATAATCGGAATCTGCATTCCGGTAAAACATGTTTTTGACACTTTCAAATTCCATAGCTGGAATTCCAAGTTTATTGGCTAATTGCTCGATTATTTTCATTTCGCTATCATCCACATGCCCGTCTGCTTTAGCCACCTGAAAGAGGTAATGAACCATCTGAATGCGGCCATCTACCGAAATTCTGTTCCGAATATCATTGCAAATATCAGAAATTGGTATCTGACCTCTATCTAAAAAGTGCTTAAGTACTTGTAAATGCTCTCTTGTAAATTTATTCCCAAATTGGGCAGTAAAAAAACTCTTGACATAATCAAGTTCAACGCGCTTAACCGTCCCATCTGCCTTCATAACAACGGCAGATAAAGCCATCAACATAGTTGGGAAATCGAATTGGGTGGCGCGTTGGCGGTAATACTCGAAGCCACTTCTTGAACTTGTTTGACTACTTGTTTTGGTTTGATTCCCTTTACCTAAGAAATCAATGATGCTTCCAATTATAAATCCAATGACAGCGTATTTAACAGCCCCTGTAAGTATGAGGAATCCAACCCCTAAAAACCACTTGTACAACTTCGTATTTTAACACAAACTTACTAAGATTCTACCATTCCGCTCACAGAACGTTGTATGAATTCGGTTAGTGCTTCACCTTTCAGTAACCCTTGCGACAACATTGCCAGGTCTACCAGCTGCTTCACCGTAACCTGTTGACGTGCGTTTTTCATCTTGAGTACTTTACTAATTACCGGATGATTGCCATTTACAACCAGTTGATACATCTCAGGAAAGGCGCCATAAAATCCACCGCCACCCATTCTTTGTTGCTCCATCATTCGTCGAATGAATTCAGGTTGCGTAATTATTATTGGTGCATCTTGTTCAGGCATCGATGCTAATTGAATTGTAAATTTCTCTTTATCAACCACCCCCTCAAATAAGGGCTTTAATTTTTCTTCTTCTGTAGCACTTAACTTGGATGGTATTTCTTCCCCTTTGTCAATCAATTTCTCCAAACTATCTGAATCAACTCTACTAAAGCGAACCTTCTCATTGCTTTGTTCCAGTTTTTGAATCCAATGTGATGCTAATGGACCTTCTAAAACTATTACATCATAGGCTCGATCGGTTGCTTGTTTCACATAGGAGAATTGTCCTTCCGCATCAGAAGTGTAAAGTATGATGGTTTCTTCACTTTTATTCGTTTGATTGGTTTTTATTTTCTCAAGGTATTCTTCCATGGTAAAGTATTCACCACTTGTATTTTTAAGCAAAGCAAATGATTTAGCTTTTTCAGCAAATTTCTCATCTGAAAGCATCCCGTACTGGACGAAAATGTACAAATCATTCCATTTCTCTTCGAAATCCTTCCGATCCTTATTAAACATTTCAGCTAATTTATCCGCAACTTTCTTTGTGATGTGCGCGGATATTTTTTTCACATTTGAATCACTTTGTAAGTAAGATCTTGACACATTTAAAGGAATGTCGGGAGAATCAATAACCCCGTGTAATAAGGTTAAAAACTCAGGTACAATTTCTTCCACGCTGTCCGTGATAAAGACTTGGTTGCTGTATAAATTGATTTTGTTTCGCTGAACTTCAACATTTTCTTTAATCTTAGGAAAATATAGAATTCCGGTTAAATTAAATGGATAGTCTACATTTAAATGGATGTTAAAAAGAGGCGCTTCAAACGTAGAAGGGTATAATTCTCGATAAAAGGATTGATAGTCCTCCTCACTCAATGATGACGGTGAAACGGTCCATGCCGGTTTAACATTATTTACTTGATTTGGTACTTCAATTGCTACACGTTTCAAATTTCCTTTATCATCTTTTTCTCCATCTGGTGAATCAATATATTCTGTTTTGGTACCAAAAAATACCGGAATAGGAAGGAACTTACAATACTTGGAAAGAATTCCTTGAATTCTAGGTTTATCATTAAACTCAAGGGCATCCTCATTTAGGAAAAGAATAATATCGGTTCCTCGTTCAGCTTTTTCGATCTCTTTTATAGTAAATTCTGGGGAACCATTACTTTCCCACTGCACCGCTTTTGCGCCTTCCAGTCGAGATAAAGTTTGAATTTGTACTTTCTCTGCAACCATAAATGCAGAATAAAACCCGAGTCCAAAATGACCGATAATCTGCTCGGCCCCTTCCTTGCCTTTGTACTGATTAACAAATTCTTCTGCACCTGAAAAGGCAATTTGATTAATATATTTATCAATCTCCTCTTCAGTCATTCCAATGCCACGATCTCTGATGGTTATTGTTTTGGCCTCACGGTCTAATAGGACCTCAACCTTTAATTCGCCTATTTCGCCTTTGAATTCTCCATTGGTAGCAAGTACCTTTAATTTTTGCGAAGCATCCACTGCATTCGATACCAATTCTCTGAGAAAAATTTCATGATCTGAGTATAGAAATTTTTTAATGATTGGAAAGATATTTTCCGTTTGAACATTTATTTGACCTGTTTTCATTTGATAAATTTTAAAACAGCCTTTGTATTCAATATATATACCAAAATAGGCATGGTGACAGATTGGCATATTTACCATATTTTACAAGCTGTATTCGCTTACAAATTGACATATTTTGGTACTTTTGCTGGCGTGATGGATGCCTTCTCCTTCGGTATTGGAGCACTCGTGTTCGGTGGATTAATATATATTATTCCAGTATTCATTGGGGTATCAAAAAATGCATTAGTTTTTTCCTGGGTAGTAAAAGTTGTTGCTGCACTTGCTTTGCTTTATGTATACACTCAGGTCTATCCAAAACGAGCGGAGGCAGATGCATTTAAGTACTTTGATGATGGTATAATTCTGTATGAAATTTCTGAAGAACATCCCAAGGCCTTTGTTAGAATTATGACAGGAGTTTGGACAGAATCTGATTTACTATATCTTAATCGATTGAACTATTGGTTTCGCACTTATGATCATGGAATTGTGAATGATAACAGGTTGGTTATACGTTTTAACGCATTATTGAATTTAATCAGCCAAGGGTCCTATGGATTTAATCTTTTCGTTTTTTTAGCTTTATCTTGGCTTGGTGCGTACTGGTTGTTTCAGTTGTTTCTTGGTCTTTCGTCTTCCAAAATAACTTCGTATGTTGCTGCATTTCTAATACCTTCAACGGTTTTTTGGAGTAGTGGAATTTTAAAAGAGGCATTGTTGTTTTTCGCATTGGGCGGTTTTTTGTTTAGTGTTTTTCGTTTACATCAGCGTTTTCGATTGGGGTTATTAACCTTAGGTATTGTATGTTTATTATTGTTGCTGTTTTTGAAAATTTATATTTTGATAGCTCTTTTTCCATTGGTATTAATGACTTGGCTTTGGGAGAGAACTAAAACTTGGAAAAACAGGGCATTTATAATATTGATCTTTATGGGGTTATGTATTACTTGCCATGCACTTTTTTTTCCCAATTGGAGTGCGCTATCGACGATACAGGGAAAACAATTTGATTTTATTCAAATGGCTCAAGCAGTGAATGCGGGTAGTGTTGTGCCTATTATCCCAATGGATGGAAAAATTACAACTATTTTGACCTTAATACCTATAGGAATTTGGAATGTATTGGTATATCCTGACCTCACGATGTTAAAAAATGGTCAATCTGTCGTTGCATTTATAGAGAATTTCCTGATTTTATTGGTTTTTCTCGGCGCTGTTATTCGCTTAAAGGGGTTGACTTGGAAGCTGGATTGGCGTTTTCCTATGTTATTATTTAGTCTTGCGGTTGTTTCGCTGGTAGGGATGACTGCCCCGGTAGTCGGAGCAATGGTGCGATACAAAGCTCCTGTTTTACCTTTTTTATGGATGAGCTTATCGCATTATCAAATACAGAAAATCAAACTTAAATTTACTTCAAATAGCATTTATCAATGGTTAAATATGCATTTATAACGGGAGCATCCTCAGGGTTTGGTACCGCCATTGCTTCAGTTTTAGCAAAGGAAGGTTATGGTTTAATTTTAACTGCGAGGAGGTTGAATCGCTTGAAAGAATTAAAGGAAACCCTTTCAGGTATTTCTCCGGACATAATTATTGGATCAGTGGATGTGCGTGACCCATTAGCTGTAAATACCTGGGTTGATTTATTGCCTGCAGAGGTTAAGAAAAACTTGGAAATTCTTGTAAATAATGCCGGATTAGCAGCGGGACGTGCGCCAATCGATCAAGGAGATGTTTCAGATTGGGAGCAAATGATTGACACCAATTTAACAGGATTACTCTATGTTTCAAAGGCGGTTATTCCACTCATGAAATCTCGCCAAAGTGGAAAAATTATTAATATCACAAGTATTGCAGGAAAAGAAGCTTATTCTCAGGGAAATGTTTATTGCGCTACTAAAGCAGCGGTTGACCATCTTACAAAGGCAATGCGAATAGACTTACTTCCTTATGGAATTAAGGTGAGTGCTATTGCTCCAGGTGCAGCGGAAACAGAATTTTCGTTAGTTCGTTTTAAGGGAAATTCTGACCAGGCGGATGCGGTATACAAGGGATATACACCTCTTCAAGCCAAAGATATTGCGGAAACAGTCCAATTTATAGTAACCAGACCCCCACATGTCTGTATTCAAGATTTAATTATAATGCCTTCAGCCCAAGCTTCTGCTACAATATTTAATAAAGATTAAGGCAGAAACAGTAAGGTGTTTATTCCGTCAACGCTAAGCAACATGAGGCCATGCTCGTAAATATTGAATTTATGGCTTATTTCGTTATGTATCCTTCTACCTTGTAAATCTGAGAACATGCAATCATTAAATGCTTGGGGAATTATAATCTCATAATACCCTTCAGTCAAGTGTGGAATGAGTTGATATTCAATCACAGGCTTAATAGGTACATCTGCCGCATTTGATACAAAGAATTGTTCAAAATCGAATCGAAAAAGTTTCGGAGCAATAGTGATTACAGAGCTTACTTTTTCTGAACTTATATACCCTTTGTTGGCAGATGTTAGCGTGATCCCTTCTGTTTGAGCCAAGTTAATTACATTTCCAATTTCAATACGTCTTCGGTTTCCTGAAAATACTTGCGAGGCTTCATAATCCCATAAGCACCAAACAAAACTCGTATAGAAATTATTCCCATTGTTTTTATATCCAAGTAAATAACTTCGATTTAATAAGGTATCCATACAGGCATCAGTAATTAATCCATCTACGGCGAAGCTATCCCTTAATTGTGCGGCTATAGTATCATACCAAAAACAAGGAAGCCGATACCTTCTGGTATTAAGGTCTATCCAGTTTTTTGAATACAATGTAATAGAATCTGCATCGGCAACAATGGCTTCACAATCATAGTTGTTTGCGTTTGGAAGTGGGGCGAATTGTGTTTGGTCTGACCAATAAAACGGGAGTTTTTCTGCTTGGACCGAATCTAAACTCAATTCAGATATTGGGAAACGATAAAGGCATAGGTTTTGTCGATTGCCATAATTATTTCCCACGTCTCCTATATATACATGGGTTGAATTTGAAGTTATTGCCTCCCAGTCCACATTGGTAGCTCCGTTTATGATTATCGTACGTAGCACAATACCCAAGGTATCAAGTTCGTAAATCAATGCCTCGTTACCCGAATCATTAAATGTATAAAGAAAATTTCCAATGCGAATCAGCCCTGAGTTTTCGTGGAGTGTATCGTTCAGGTTGTTTACTAAGCTTAGGGTATAATTAGTGTTGGGATATACGCAACTCCCATCGTTTATGGTGGCATTTATATCGTAATTAATAGCTTGAGGGTCGGTGCATCCCCATTGGGAGAAATAGAAATAAGGCAATGCAATAAAGACAATTAAAATATTTTTATAGCCCATTCTTCCGATTCTTTTTCGTTAATAAGTCCAGCATCTATAAGAAAGTCAATGGTTGGTTTAATTGCTTTAGGCAAGTCTATGGTATGTGTATTCCATTCGGTTTCGCTGAGCCAGCTTTTCACTTCTGTGAGATTCAAGTGGTATCTCCAAGCAATGGACTCTGCAGAATTTGAATCAATTTTAATTTTTTTAGCTTGCGTTTTTGTTATCTTAATAATTTCTTGAATAATTTCTGCATGTTGGGTTAGTAAATCTCCGCGGCAAGCAATTACAAAACACGGCCAAGGGGTATTGACTTGACCAATACGCGTGCAACTACCTTTGTCTACAAATGGCTGTGTGGTATATTTCTCCCAAAGAAAGTATTCAGCTTCGTTATTTTCTAAGGCCCAAATACCCCCATAAACATCTCCAATTACATTAAAACTTAATGAGTCTTTTTGCCATTGTTCCTCTTTAGCTAGGACATAAGACATTAGGTGGGAACCAGATCCATATCGAGAAATTGCAAATCGGTGATTATCATGTTTTGTTTCAGGTACAAAAGTTTTAGGCACATGTATTCCCCATTGCAGTGGAGAATTTACATAAATATCTACAATTTTCGCATTTGTTCCTTGTAAAATCGCTTTACTAATTCCTTCTGTAAGCAAAACGGCAATGTCTAAACTTTTGGTTTCTAATCCTTTAATCATCTGCCCAGTTCCCCCGGTCATATCCGACCAATGAAGCTCAACATTTAGTTTGTCAAAAGCTTTCTCTTCGATGGCTTTTCGCCAAGGATAATTAAAATGTTCTGGCACACCGCCAATTTTAAACTTTTTCATCGAGCTCTTTAAATTGTTTATCAAACAAGGTTTTATACATTCCCTCTGTCTCGAGTAGGTTGGTATGTGTTCCTGATTGAATAATCTTACCATTCTCCATGACATGAATTTGATCAGCTTGCTGTATCGTCGATAAACGGTGAGCAATGATGATTGAGGTCCGATTCTTGGTTACTTTTTCTATCGCTTTTTGGATTAAGATTTCTGATTCACTATCGATACTCGAAGTAGCCTCATCTAAGATGAGTATATCAGGCTGGTATACCATAGCACGAATAAAGGAAAGCAATTGACGCTGTCCAACGGAGAGAACTCCTCCGCGTTCTCCGATAACATAATCATAATTTTGTGGAATCTTCATAATGAACTCGTGTGCTCCAATTAACTTCGCCGCTGCAATTACTTGATTTCGAGTAATTAAGGTATTACCAAGTGTGATATTATTGTGTATGGAATCAGAAAATAAAAATACATCTTGTAGTACAAAACCAATATGTCTATTTATTTCACTACGATTAATTTTATTTAAGTTTACTCCGTTAATACAAATTTCTCCTGCTGAGATTTCATAAAATCGACCTATTAAGTTAATGATAGTGGTTTTTCCTGAACCCGTTGATCCTACAAAAGCCGTCGATTTTCCTGCTTTAATATGTAGATTTAATTCAGAAAATAATGGGGAATCAGCCGAGTATGAAAACGAAACCGCTTTAAATTCAATGTCACCATTTGTGAATGGGATTGGAGATGATTCATTTGGTTCTACTTCTTCTGTTTCATCTAGTATTTCAAATAAGCGTTCAGCTCTAACAACACCTCGTTGGAATATATTAAATTTATCAGCTAGCTGCCGTATCGGCCTGTAAAGTTGATTAATCCAAAGGGTAAATGCAATTATTTCACCGTACAATTGAGTTAATTGCTGTTGACTCTTTCCTTCTACCATCATTGCTCCCCAAACTAGGAGAAAAGCAATTGATAATGAACTCAAAAGTTCCACAACTGGAAAGAAAATGGAGTTTGCCCAAACAGCACTTATGTGTGCGTCCCTGTGTTTTTCATTAATCGCTTGGAACTTTGATTCGGCTATTCTTTGGTAGGCAAACAATTGAATTAGGTTCATTCCCATAAGATGCTCTTGAACAAAGGTGTTTAATTTAGAAACCTGTGTACGTTCACTTTGAAACGATTTTTTCATGGCTTTTGCAAACAATCGTGTTGCAAAAATCAGGATGGGGATAGGAATTAATGTTAAAAAACTAAGACGCCAATCGACCCAAAACATAAAGCCTAAAATTGCGATGAGTGAAAGAAGATCTCCAAATATCTCCATTAATCCTGCAGAAAACACCTCCGAAATAGATTCAACATCTGACACAACCCTAGTCACCAAAGAACCTACTGGAGAATTGTCAAAATACCTTGTTTTAAATGACAAAACCTTTTTAAAAACCCGGATTCTTAGATCCTTAATTACTGATTGTGCCAAAAGATTAGACAAGTATACTGAAGCCCAAATAATAATAGTTTCAACCAGTAAAATAATAAGAACACCAAGCAATGACCCAAGTAGTTTTACCGTATTCTGTTCCTTCACAATAAACTGATCTACCGCTTTTCCTATAAGAAATGGTCGAAGAGGACCCAGGATGGATAAGGTGACTACCGCCAATAAGGCGCCAATAAAAAGCCTTTTGTACGGATTAACAAATGCGATTAGTCGTATAAAAGAATTGGTAGACAACCTAGTTTTCATGGCACAAAAGTACCTAAAACCAAGATTTAATTTATCGAATCGTTACGCCTCGTGAACTTAATTGAACATTTTTAGAGCTTTTTACCAGACCAAAGGTGAATGTGGTGCCTACATTAACTGTGCTATTCATCGTAATATTTTGTCCATGTAGATCTAAAATATGTTTAACAATTGATAATCCAAGTCCAGTACCCCCTTCATGGCGATTTCTACTTCTTTCAACCCGATAAAATCGCTCGTATAATCTTGGCCAATGTTTAGGATCTATACCAATACCGTTGTCTGTTATTTCTACAAGAATCAAATCATCAATCGTATCAAGGGAAATGGTAGTATATCCATGGTTATTACCATATAATATTGAATTCTTTAAAAGATTGGTAATTACTTGGCCGATTTTGTTTCGGTCACCGAGTACAAATATGTTTGAGTAATCCCGTTTCATGTTTAGTTGAATTTTTTTTTCAACGGCAAGATACTCCAGTGATTCAAAACATTCTTTAATTACCTCAACCAGGTCAAAGGGTCGCATTTCAATAGCTAGTTCAGGATTTTCTAATCGGGTAATCACATCTAAATCTGCTAACAATTGAATCATTCGGTCACTTGCATTTGAGGCACGATTGAGAAAATTCATGGCAATCTCATCATCTTTAATTGCGCCATCAATCAGCGTATCTAAATAGCCTTGAATAGCGAAAACAGGTGTTTTTAATTCGTGCGCTAGGTTACCAATGAATTCTTTTCGAAATGAATCTTGAGATTTTAATTCTAAAATCTCTTTAGTCCGGAGATTGGAAATTAAGTTAACCTGTTCTTCGGCTTCTTCAATTAGTTCATTTAATCGATGGCTTTTGATCAAAGGAGGATTTTGAAGATTCTTATAGAGGCGGTTAAGACGCTTTTGTAAAAACAATTTGATGCCAAAATAGAGTATGGAAAAGGTTATTATTCCCAAAAAAAGGGATAGGACTAGTGCAGAGATTATTGGGCTAAACGGAAGGCTAAAGCTAGCAACCTCAAACCAAAATGCTAAAAGTGCCACAAGGGTACTGATAAAAGCAAGTAAATATGCTGGTTTTAGATGTTTCATTACCGGTTAAATGTATATCCAACTCCTTTTAGAGTACGAATATACGATTCTCCGATCTTTTCACGTAGTTTTCTAATGTGTACATCTATGGTTCGCTCGCCAACGATAGTTTCGTTGCCCCATACAATGGTTAGTATTTGTTCGCGACTAAAGACTTTTCCAGGCCGGCTAGCTAGTAATTCTAATAATTCGAATTCTTTTTTAGGAAGTTGAAGTTCTTTGTTGTTTACTACTACAACAAATTTTTCTCGATCAATTAGAATTCTTGCCGATTTCAGCTGTTCTTCAGTTGTTTCTTCTGGATTAATTCTCCGTAGAAGTGATTCAATTTTGCTAATTAGTAATCGTGGTCTTATCGGTTTGCTAATATAGTCATCTGCCCCTGCTTCAAACCCTGCAATTTGCGCGTAATCCTCTGATCTAGCCGTTAGGAATGCTATGATTGGTTGGGCAAGTTGTAAGTCTTTTCTAATAATCTGACACGCTTCGATTCCATCCATTTGAGGCATCATCACATCCATCAGAATTAATGAAGGACTTATCTGTTGTACTTGATTAACCGCCTCTTCTCCGTTGTTAGCAGTAAATACACGATACCCTTCTTTTCGTACATTATAAGATAAGAATTCTAGAATGTCTGGTTCGTCATCAACGATAAGTATGGTATGTCCTTTACTGTTTTCCATAGCAATAAAAAATAAGGAGCCCGAAGGCTCCTCAATACATTATTAGTTATTTACAATCAATTTGCGAACGGCAGTGCCTTTGTCGGTAGTAACTACTACTTGGTACATTCCGTTAGCCACTTGGTTTAAGTTTACAGCAGCTTCTGTAGCCGTCAATACCGTTCTGCCAAATGCATCGATAAAAGTCACTAATTCTAACGTAGCACCTGTTAATGATACGTGGAATTCAGTAGTTGCAGGGTTTGGTGCCAAGCTTAATGCTACACCTGGTAATTCATCTAAACCTACCGCAATGTTTACGGTAAAGGTAGTAACATCAGTACAGTTTCCGTTAATAGCTGTTAGTGTTACAGTGTAAGAACCATTTGCCGCATAGGCGTGCAAAGGAGCTTCTGCACTTGAATTGGTCATGTCACCAAAATCCCAAGAGTAAGAACTAGCACCAACAGTAGTATTTGAAAACGTAACAACGTTGCCATTAGTTGTAAATGAACCAATAGCTGTTGGATTTGTGTTGAAGGTCACATTTACTGGGGAAGATGTGCCAACTCCGTCACATGCATTCGCATTAGTTGTAGTTACTGTAATATTTGCGGTTGTTGCGGTTACGGCAATAGATTGTGACGTTTCACCAGTTGACCAAACATAGCTGTCAGAAGTAGATGATGTGAGCGTCACGGTATCTCCTGAGCATGCCTCCAGAGCAGATGCCTGGATGGTTGGTACCGGGGCATTACTTACACTTACAATCGTAGGTAAAGAAGTAGAAGAACAACCGTTGGCGTCTGTGTGAGTTACCGTGTAAGCACCGGTAGAATTCACAGAAATTGTAGCAGTATTTGCGTTAGTTGACCACACGTTTCCATTGTTATATGAAGAAGTTAGGTTAACAGAGCTTCCCGAACATAATGAAGTAGATCCACTTGCAGAGATTATCGGTGTAGCTGGACTTGCATTGATGGTAACAGTAATCATAACACGTGGACTTTCATCACCCGCTGCATTTTTTTGACTTACATAAAAGTTGAATGTTCCTGCATTTGTGGTAGAAGGTACAGGAGCTGTTGTTGAACCAACACCACCTGAAGCTGTAGCATACCAATACAAGGTGTTTCCACCGATTGCAGTTGCACTTAATGCAGGTGCACTTGTTCCCTGACAATACGTTAGGTTTGCAACACCAGGAGCAGCTATAGAGAAGAATTTTGGATGGATAAATGTAGCACCATTTGCAGCAACAGAACCTGCATTTAAACGCGCATCAGGAGTAACTCCTAGTGCAGTAAATAAATTCACCCAGTTAATTTGACCAATCGTTTCTGTTGAATCATTTCCGTCTGGTGTCCAAAAAGATTGATAAAATGCTGGCGTAACACCTGAAGATAGAATGGTGTTTGCACCGTTTGTGAAGTTTGTTAAACTGTTGTTAGAAAATACTAAAGAATCTCCGTTAACATTAGCCACTACTGCAGTACCTTCAATGGATAATCCTTTTTCCCAACCAACTACTAAAGAATTGAAACAAGAAGTAGCTGTATTTCTTCTTAAACGGAATGCTTTTTCAAATTTCTCACCGATAGGTAGTGTAATGCTACCATTTCCTTTAGGGCCAACGATCGTCATATTTGAGAAAATTGGACAAGTTTTTGGTTGAGCCGTAGATCCTGTAGCGTCGTTGTCTGATTCAAAACAATTAGAATCTCCAGCGGCATCAGATAAATCTTTATCTCGAATCGCTAAACCAAATTGAATTTTACCACGATAACCAAAATCAGTGTCGAAATCGTCATCTATTCCACGATAAGCAATAATATATCTGCAATTAACGGTTCCACCAAACCACTCATAGGAATCATCGCCACTGAATGAAACTTGCAAGTGATCAACAGTTGTTCCTGAACCAACAGATCCAAACGTGATTCCGTTAATTTCTTTGTTTGGCTCTAACGGTATTCCAGCGAATTCTACTCGAACATATTGTAACACTCCGGAATTATCGCTATCAAAGTTACCTCCGTGCTGTGTGTCTGTTGTTGGAGGAATCCCTTCAATGTTTACTACTCCACCAGGTTGGTTGTTTTTAGCTAATCCTAGGATAACTAAACCACCCCAGTCCCCTTCATTTCGATTTCCTACTGCTTCATTTGAAGTAAAAACAATTGGGTTTGCAGCAGTACCTGCGGCATTGATTTTTGCTCCTCGTGTTATAATTAAAGTTGCTTGAGTTAATTTATCACCGCGAATGATTGTTCCCGGTTGAATGGTTAATGTCGCATTATTTTTAACATACACCTTGTTCTGAAGTAAAATCACTCCACTCCATGTTGTGTTTGAGGTGATATCCGTTGCAACCGTTGTAACGGTAGCTGGATACACGGTGTTTTCTGGATCGAAATTAGACCAGCCTGAAGTCCAATCTGTTGCTGGCGTACCATCAGTAACAGGAAATGCTCCTTGATATGTGGTAGGGGTCCAAAATGCATCTTGTGCTGATGCGGTAAATAAGGCGCTAATTAAGGCAATAGACATGTAAAACTTTTTCATCTTTTTTAATTTTTTACAAAGTTCCGTTTTACTAGTGCTTAATGTGTTATGAACAACTTAAATCGTGTTTATTAAATTGTTAAGTGAAGGTTTCGGGAACTCTACAGGCGTTATCTTAAAAATTATATTTCAACGCTAATGAAACCGTTTGTCCAAAGGTGATGTTTTGCCATTCATTATCCCCTGCATCAAACTTCTGGTTTTTGTTCAGGTCTTGGAAGAATACTAATTCGTTCGCCAAGGCATCCTTTACATTTAAACGCATTTCAAATTTATCCCCGAAGTTGCGCACTAATTGAACGTCAACTAAATTTCTTCCATTTTCCCAAACGCTTGGTTCTTGTTCGTTTCCAACAATATAAATGCGTTGACCCACACGATTATAGGCAGCACTAAATGCCCATTTATTGTCTTGGGATTGGTAATAAATACCTGCATTGATAATGTAAGGTGATTGTCCTTGAAGAGGCCTACCTTCAGGATATTCGTTTTGTCCAAATAAGGAATCTCCTACATCCACTTTTGATCGAATTAAGGATGCATTCAAAATCATGGTTAATTGATTCCAAAGCTTGTGATTTTCTTTCTTACTTAAGAACCCAAGGTTAAAACGATATTCAACTTCAGCACCAAAGTTTGTAACACCTGGAACATTGGTATAATATAGTTCTGGAGCACCTGATGTTCCTGTGCGGTTTACTAATTCAATGGCGTTGGTAAAGTCTTTATAGAATCCTGAAATATTAAAGATTTGACCATTTCCGATTAGATACTCATATCGTAAATCGTAGTTCATGATGGTCGCCCGTTGTAGGTTTGGGTCGCCAGAAATAATATTATCAATTACAAAATTATAAAAGGTAAATGGTGCTAATTCGCGGAATTCAGGACGAGAAACCGTTTTATAATTGCTTGCACGGATGTTCATGCGAGGCGTTAAGGATACGATAAAGTTTGCTGATGGAAGAAAATCAACTACGGTTGTTGTAATATTCCTGTCGTTGTTTGATCCGAATTCAATGTAATTAAACGCTTGACGGTAAGATTCTACCCGTAACCCACCGTTTACACGAATTTTTTGTTTCCAATTGCCATCCACTTGAAGGACTCCTGCGTTCAAAAAAGAACTTGCTTGATAACTATCGTCAACGTTTGTTGCCTCATCCAATTTGAATCCTCCTCGTCCATTTTCCATTAAGCCTAAGTTCTCTTGATTAAAAATAGAAGAGGGAGAAGCCAATAATAGCGAGTCGTAAAAATTAACACCTCCACCGTTATACTTTGAAAAACCAAAATTTCTTGCTTGAAAATCGCGGTCTCTATATTGATGCATGGCTCCAACTTTAAGATTAATATTGAATGAATCTAATTGAACCCTTTTTTCAACATCATAAATAGCGCTATATATGGATTCATTCGCATCAGACCAGAACATGTTCCCAGCAGCTGTAGGTATAGTACCGTTGTTCTGTACAACGGCAATATATTGTTCGTTCGGATCGTCTTCATTAAGACTATATTTCCTGTGAATAACACGTCGTAAGGCTGGTATAACACGGTCTACATTACTGTATCCAAGATTCCAGTTAAAAACCAATTTTTCATTATCGTGAGTTCCATAGAGCTGACTTGAAAGCGCTTTGTTTTGGGTATACCAAAAGTTCGTTGCTTTTTCCCACTGTCGAGGATCATTATCCATTTCTCGGACCCCATTTCGTACGTTGATTTTATCTTCGGCGTTGATGCTATAAAGGTTCTTAAATTGAATGATACTTTTTGGATTAATTGAATATTTTAAATTCAACATTCCAGTGTTAAGGACATTCTGTGTAAATACAGAATCTTTTAATTCCATGCGCTGAATAACCCCAGTAGCGGATTCTTCAAACTCTCGACGTGTGTTAAATGAAAAAGTTTGGTTGTTTTGATAACTGTATGCAGCGACATAACCTAAACTTTGCTTGTCTTTAAACTCAAATGTTTTCCCAATGCTATACTGGATGCTTGTGTTTGGCATCGCATTGCGCTGTTCCGGAGACCAATTGTAGTTCATTTTATTAGCCCAGCGTGCTCGTTCATGTACGTCTAAGGTAGAATATTCTGCAGGTCCTGGTATACCCGATGGAAGTAATCGGTCTTTACCTCCGAATCCAAGTGCATCTAATTGGCTATCACTACTTCTGTAGAAGTTTTTAAACGTAGAAATAGCATTATATCCCGCGCTTAATGAAAGGCTGTTAATTGGTTTATCGGATGGTTCAACGGTAGTAATATTAATTACCCCTCCCGCAAATTCTCCGGGCATAGATGGCGAAGCGGTTTTAAAGACATTGATGCTACTTAATACATTAGACGGGAAAATATCAAACGAGAATGCTTTTCTATCCGATTCCGAACTAGGTAAGCTCGCACCATTTAAGAAGGCATAATTATATCGGTCTGATAAACCACGAATAACGATAAACTTATTGTCTTGAATACTAGCTCCTGAAATCCGTTTCATCACATCCGAAACTTTGGAATCATTATTCTTCTTAATATCTTCGGCACTTATACCGTTAGAAACTACACCAAGGTTGTGCTGAACTCTAATTAGTTCTACCACACCATCTTTTTTTACTTTTCTTGTAACAACAACCGGCCCCTTCACTAAGTCTGCTGCCTCCATGGCGAAATTCAGTTCTTTTACTTCATTTTCCCCGATAGAAAAATCGTTTAACACATATACATTAAAAGTAGTAGCTTTTATTTCCAAGGAATATTTGCCTTTGGGAATGCCGGAAAGTTCGAAAGCCCCGTTAGCATCAGATAAGCAACGCTTTTCAAAACCTATTAACATTATTTTTGCGTTTTCTACAGGATCGCCGTTGCTGCCATCCTTTACAATTCCTTTTACGGTGGATTGTGCATACTGGATGTTGTAAATCCCTAATAAAAACAATAAAACCATTGAAAAACGTACCATCCTTTGCAAATTTTTATACAAAGTTCGGCCTGTTATCTCACGTGTGGATTAAGCTAATATTAAGTAAACATTAATATTTGGAGGATTATTCAAATACAACCTTCATTTCAACCCGTCGATTTTTTGCCCTTCCTTCGGCTGTACTATTGTCGGCAATTGGTTTTGTTTCTCCATAATATTGAATTATAAAACGACCAACATCGACTCCTTTAGAACTCAAATAGGTTTTTACTGCCTCAGCACGTTTCTTCGACAATATTAAATTAGATGCATCATCTCCAACATTATCTGTATGCCCAGTAATTTCTAGTTTCCATGACGGTTTTTTCATCAATACATCGGCTAATTCATCTAATGAACTAAAGGATCCTGCAAGGATGATATCCTTTGCTACCTCAAATTCTAAATTATCAAATGCCGTTTTCAATACCTCTATCACTTCCTTTTCAATCTCTGGACACCCTTGATTGCTTTTGGGTCCGGGTGTATTTGGACAATCGTCGTCTTTATCTAACAATCCATCCCCATCAGTATCTTTGTAAGGGCAACCTTTGTTTTCAATGGGCCCGGAAAGTGTTGGGCACTCATCGTCTTTATCTAGAATTCCATCGTTGTCGCTATCCGGCCACGGACAACCTTTGTTTTCCTTGGGTCCTGCAACTAAAGGGCATTCATCAATGAAATCAAATAAGCCATCTTCATCGGTATCCGGACAGCCTTTATTTTCGATAGGCCCATAATTATCTGGACACAAATCTTCAATGTCTGAAATGCTATCGTGGTCACGATCAGGACATCCATTCATGTATAATTCACCCGCAATAGTTGGGCATTGATCTTTTGGGTCTATGACTTTATCTCCATCTGTATCTGGGCAGCCCTTAAATTCCGCAAGGCCTGCAAGGTCGGGGCAATCGTCATATTTATCAATTATTTTATCCCCATCTCGATCAGGGCAGCCATTGAACTCCTCGAGACCTGGCTCATCAACGCAATCATCCTTTAAATCAGGGATTCCGTCTCCATCCGTATCTGGGCAGCCTTTAAATGCCCAAATACCGGGAGTATCTTTGCATTCATCCATTTTGTTCGAAACCTTGTCTTTATCATCATCTTTAACCTCGCCATATAAGATAGGTAAACGAAGTCCTGCAAACAACTCAATCCCTTTAACCTTCCCTCTGGCAAGTAATGGACGGTAATCGGTAATTCCTAGGGTAAGCGGGCCAAGTCTTGTCGCTATCCCTGTTTTCAAGCCACTATACTTATTATATGAAAAAGGCAAGTGCACACCAATTCCGGCAATATCAAAACTTGGGGTTATACTGAATTGGTTTGGAATTTTTACTTTGGTATCAGTTTTCTTACCGATCAAATTAATCATGCTTGTTGCATTAACATAAAAGCCTTTCCAAATGTGATAATCCACTTGAATACTAAATGCACTGGGCGTTCTCATGTAAAACGTAGTAGAGGTATCTTGTTGGGCTATCCATTCTTGATTTGGTTCCTGAATTAAAGAATCAATAATTTCGTCAAACGTATACAAACTACTGGCGCTCTCAAATACAGTTAAGTCGAAAGGATTGTTTGAATTCACGCTAAAATTTCGACTTAAACCCCCTTTTCTGAATCGCATTCCCCCAAGATCCAATAACGAGGCGCCAATTCGGAGTTTATATTTATTTTTATGCCGTGCCCAAATTCCTGTTTCACCATCCATATCATATTGATATTTTTCATAATCTCCTCTCCATTCATACACCGCTCCAAGGTCTATTCCGTAACCTAAATTTGAAGAGCGCTTGATATAATCGCTTGAATTTCCTGAAAGAAATTCATCCAAATTTTGAGAATACCCATAGTTAAAATCACCTTTTAAACGAAAGGAAGTATCTGAGTTTTTGAGATTGTATTCGAAATTATCCGTGTAAAAATAAGCGGCAGTATTTCCGCTAAGCAATTTAATGGCTCCTCCCACTTTTAAAAAGTGCTCTTTTTGGTCAAGTACAATTTGCCCGTAATTAAACCCGTATTCGGTCCAAGTTAAGTGGTTCAAATTAACAAGCTCCTCATTAAGCACTTGATTCCAAAGGAGTGAATAATCAAGCCCTTTTTCAGCAAGAATCGCTAATTTTGGATCTAGATTGTCTATGTTGGTAATAGACCTACCCCTGGCGAAAAAACCAAGGGCAATGGTTGGATTGATGTGAAAATTTAAGTTAAGAAGGTCAAGTTGCGAGTTGCTGTAAAAACCAAGTGTTTTATTAGTATTTAGAGAATAATTCCGAATAATAAATCGATCTTGGAATGTTGAATCAGGTTGATCCCAATTATTCGGCGTTGGTTGCCTAAATGATTTTACCCACCAATACCCTCCGTTTCCTTGTGCACTACGCATAGCTTTTGCATCGAAATATCCAAAATTCTGAAATGTATTGGTATTTAATCCAAGTATATTCAGGTCGAATACAAATCGTCCATCTACAAAACTTGCAGGTTGCAATTGAGTCCCCATACTTCCAGCATAGTTACTTGTTGAAACACCTAAATAAGTTTGGCTTTTTCCAAATGCGTATACACAAAATAAAAATAAGATCGAAATTTTAATTTTCATAGCAGTTAATGGTTGAGATTAAAAATTATATTGAATAATGAAATCATTTAGGACGGTTGTAATGGATGAACCATGTGCGCCCATTGGGGTCACCTGAATCAACCCTTGGCATGGCCTTTCCTCTTTATCTAACAATGTGCCCTGCTGATCCCATAGATAGAGTTTGTTTTCAAGCGCATCCCTCAGCACAAATAGCTTAGGTGATTGAGATGAATAAATGAGATCTGAAATTTCAGAGTGCGCTATTGTTTTTTTCCACCGCACCTTACCGTTAATCACTAAGGCCATGGTTTTCCTGTCATGGAACAGGTGACCTTTTTCCAATCCGAGCATCATTTCACCACGATATTTCCAAAAAGAAGGCACTTGAATGTCCCTAATTTTTGAGCCAATTACTTCTTGCATACTTTTTGTGCCACTTCGAAAATAACCAGACATAGAAAAGGTTATGAAATCAGCAGGATTTGTAAGTAGTATTTGCTTTTTCCCATTTGAATAATCCATACTAAGTAATTGTTTATCCGTTTTGATCATCAGGGTTAGTTTACCTGCATCTGACATTATAGCCCATGATTCAATAGGGTCTTTCAAGGCAACTCGTTTTAACATTTTCCCTGTGGCTGTTGTAAAAAAGTAAATTCCATCCTTTCCTTGCATGCTAAATGCCGGTTGTTTATTAATAGTGCATGGAATGGGTAGTCCGGTATAGGCTCCGTTAATAGAGTACATCGCCCTCCCCATTTTATCAATTACTTCAATATGATTATCAAACGGGAGGAGAATAAATTCATTTTCAATATTTAGCGTATTCAATGCAGAAGGACGGTCATTTAGGCTTTCCGAAAGTGCTTTTCGCCACTTTAAACTCCCGTTTTTATATCCAATCAACTCGTGCTCTATTTCCATAACAACATTACCCCTGCCAGACAAAGCACAGAATGATAATACCGTTGACCCTGGATTCATTGTAAAATAGTTTTTTGTTTCTTCAAGTTGTTTATCGTCCTTTTTTTCGCTGATTTTTTCCCAAGTTGTCTCGATCAAACGTTTCCCAATCCAACTAATGCTGCGTTGGGTATTTTTTCCGAGTGAACGATGGGAGACATGTTTAGGCAGAGGAACCTTAAATATAGAATACTCATCGCTTGCGGTGTTAATGGACTTCTGCATTTCCAATTCAAGTAATACGGCATCAAGCGCCGCATCATCGCGGGTTATAAATCCAAAACCATCGAGGCTGTATGCGATGATTTGCTTTGACTTAATATCTTCTTGGCCTATTGAAAGGGGACCATTAAATGCTTCACATACTGGAAAACTTTTAAATCGACCGCGATCCTGATTAGATTCTTGTAAGCGGTAAAAATCATTCAAAAAGGTGCTTAACCCAATGCCTTGATTCATATCAAAAACCAAAACAGGCTTTTCTGCAACATAAATAATCATTATCCCAGTTTTAATTAACTTTTTAATGGGACTATGCTTAAAAGTATGATCGATTTCAATTAAATAGTTTCGCTCGAAAAACTCATAGGCATTTGTTTCTTTCGGGATTAGATGGCCAAATAGGGCTAAATCGTTAATTAATTTTGGATTTTTTCGTTTAAATTCCGAGCTAGTATAACTAATCTTTAAATTGGTCTTATGATAAACATCCCGTATAGTTCGATTGGGATTTGATAAAGAAATGATACTGTAAGAGGATTGAGGGTCAATGTCCCAAGCCGAATACGCTCGATTTTCGAATAATGATAATTCGTAGGAATACAAGAGTACTTCTTCCCCCCTAAATCTACCCAAAAATTTTCCAAATTTGAAGGTGTTTGGTCCAGTAAGTTCGAAGGAGTAAA
The DNA here is from genome assembly GCA_030830895.1 of Crocinitomicaceae bacterium. Lineage (GTDB taxonomy): Bacteria > Bacteroidota > Bacteroidia > Flavobacteriales_D > Crocinitomicaceae > UBA952. The sequence continues at coordinate 168,242 of JAURMC010000009.1, forward strand.
TCCCGCGCTCAAAGGTTTTTTTTATCCGATTTATCGACCACTTTTCTCGGGTTTTAAAGACCATTAGGCTTCGGTTTTTGCTAAGGTAAACCGTGGTTAGGTCCTTAATTTTTGGAATAAGAGACGCGTAAATTGATAAGTTTTTTTGATTACAATCCACTTCCAAATCCTCAAGGCCGAAATCTCCTGGATGATGTATTGCAACAATTAATTCGTCTGTGTTGGGTTGAAAAAACGCTAAGTAAGATTTATTATCCGAAGAATCTAGGATGGAATAAAGTGCGAAACTTGTCCATCCTACTATTAATAATAGAAATGTTATTAATGATACTCTTTGCAACATAACACAAAGCTAGGGGCTAACTTGACACTGAATTAGAATTAAAGTAAAATCTAATCAACAATAAGCTGTTTATCATCAATCAAATCCTTGATTTTGACAAATATCTCTTACAATTCCAAAGGTTCGTCTATGTATTGAACAAATTCCAAAGTTCTTAATAGCAGCAACATGTGATTTTGTTGGGTATCCTTTATTAATATTCCATTGATATTGTGGATATGTTTCATGCATTTGTTTCATGAAAGCATCTCTTGCTGTTTTTGCTAAAATCGATGCAGCTGCTATGGATTGATAAAGCCCGTCTCCTTTAATAACACAAGAGTGTGAGATCTTGCCATATGGGATAAATCTATTTCCATCCACAAGGATATGATTAGGGCGAACCGATAATCCATCTAGTGCGAAATGCATTGCTAAGATACTGGCATTTAAAATATTGATTTCATCGATTTTACCTTCATCAACAAATGCAATATGGTAAGCATGTGCCATCAATTTAATCTTTTCCGCTATGTCGATTCGTTGCTTCTCACTGAGTTTTTTAGAATCATTTAAACCTGGGATAGGAGTTTTTAAAATCACTGCAGCAGCAACGACAGGCCCGGCAAGACAACCACGGCCGGCCTCATCACAACCAGCCTCGAACCTATTGCCCGATTTTGAAAAAAGCAAATCCTTCTTTTTTTCACGTTTCATTTTTGCTAAATTCGCATTAAAATAACTAATATGCGAAATATTTTCCTCTTGAGTATTATGACCTTTGGGCTGTTAAGTTACGCTCAACACATAACAGTAAGCTCAAAATTAAACGCTGCTGAAATCAACCAAGAAGCAAAAACAGGTCATTTTCAATGGGTTTTTCCTGAAGGGACTACACTGGAATCAATTCAAAACACAGCCAAATATTACACCACTTCGTTTACCTATACATATGATATCAACACACAAAGGGTAGATGTTTATCCCGTGGTGGATTCAGAGGAAGTTAGGCGAATAATGTTGCGTTTTCTTGGTGCAAACCAAGTAAACAAAATTGTTGTTGGTGAAGAGTCTTACGAGTTATATTCATATTTTGAGAAATTTATGAAAATTAAGGAAGAATAACATGAAGGCGTTTAGTTTATTGGTATTAATCGGCATACTAGCAAGTTGTGCGAGCTTAAAAAATGAGTATGGTTTAGTTAAAGTGGATGAAACATCTGCAATAAGTGTTTCAGAATTAGTGGCACGAATGAATATTTCAATGGAGCCCCAAACTATAACTATTAAAGCACCACTTTCAGCTGTTTGTCAAAATGCGGGATGTTGGGTACAAGTATCTAAACCGGATGGAAAACCCTTAATGGTCCGTTTCAAAAACCATTTTACCATACCACCTTCAACTCCAATTGGAACAGAAGCGTACATCCACGGGGTGGCTTATTGGGATACTGTTTCGGTTAAGGCATTACGACATTTTGCAGAAGATGCCGGAAAAACAAGAGAAGAAATAAATAAGATTAATCAACCTGAATTTAAGTTGAATTTCGAAGGGGACGGAATTAAATGGATATCTTCAAGAAAGGAAAATAATTAACCGTCTACAGACGATCAGCATTAATAATTTTATTCGTCAATCACGGGTATAAACTGGAATACTATATAGCGCTATTTATGATGTTAAAAAAAGGTTTCAATTAGATTCATTCAAATTTATAAATGCCATTTGGAGTTATTAAATATGATAACCGAACATCTGTGGACTCATTAGGAACCGAAATAATGGGTTCTAATAAATTAAGACCAATCTTAATAAGGTCTGGCCTACATCTAGCTAAATACCGATCATAGAATCCTCGGCCATATCCTAATCGATTCCCTTTCAAATCTGCATGTAAAAGTGGAATAAACATGACATCTAGCTCCTCGGGCTCAATTGGAAAACATTTGTTTCTTGGTTCTGGAATTTGAAATTGATTTAAAACCAGTTCATCACCTGGCTGATAAGGCACCTGTTCCATTGTACCATCCAAAAAGTTGCTTACCGGAACAAACATTTGGTTTTTATTTGAAAGATTTTCAATTAATGGAGGGGTTTCGACTTCTCCCAGTGTCTCGATGCTTAAAAAACATGATATGCATTGATTGCTAAAATTAAAAGTTTGAGAAACATGCTTAGTAATGGCAAAAGACCGTTCAATTATTTCATCACGAGAAAAAAGCATTCTCAGTTGTTTTGCTTCCTGTCTTAACTGAACTTTTAGATTTGTAAGGGCCATATTTACTGTTTTATTAATACTTTTGATGTATTAAATGATTCGAATGATAGATAAAATTACGTACTTTACTTGGATGATGCTTTTTCCGATATTATTGTATGCGCAAAAAGAAGATCCCGAAATCCTCGATGAACCATTTGAAATTAAAACCTTTACCACTTCTAGAATTATATGTGGACATTCTGTAGAAACGTTACCTGCCCATACGATGGACTTTAGAATTGAGCATCGCTTTGGAGATATGTTAGGAACAAACGGAGGGGCACAAAACATGTTTGGATTTGATAACTTAGCAGATATCCGTATTGCATTAGAATATGGGATTTCCAAAGATTTAATGGTGGGTTTCGGAAGGGCGAAAGGAACTGCATCACCATATCGGTCTTTACTCGATGGGTTTGTTAAATATCGGCTATTAAGGCAAGGCAATCATAGTCAAATTTCCTATTCAGTAATTGCAGGGTCAACCTTTACTTACATGACGGCTTCTTCAGATATAGCTCAAGTGAATCATTTTCCAAAATGGACCCACAGGTTTGCTTATTTCACACAATTGAATGCGGCAAGACACTTTGGAGATCGAGTATCAATCGCCCTAATGCCAACATTTGTGCATAGGAATTACGTCTCCTCAAATGACCAAAATGACCTTTTTGCATTGGGTGCTGCCATGCGTGTAAAATTAACTGGACGTTTTGCCTTGATTACTGAATATTACCATGGCTTTGCAGCAAAGGGTCTTCGGCCTAGTGATTTGTACAAGCAAAGTTTAGCAATTGCCTTAGAGTGGTACACTTTTGGACATAGTTTCACAATTAATCTCACCAATGCCCAAGGAATTGGAGAAACACAGTTTATCCCCTATACTACTTCAGATTGGTTAAAAGGACAATTTCGGCTAGGTTTTTGTGTTGGAAGAAAATTTGAATTTGAAAATTAATTACTGTTTATGAAAAAAGCGTTATTACCTTTCGTGTATGTTGGTCTTTTAATTGCTGCTACCTCCGTTGTAATTGCCCCCTCTGGAGACTATGAGGTATCAGAAGGCCATTCTATTGCATTTAAAAGTGTGGACCCCTCAGGTAAATTTACAGACATTAGCGGGGATGTGACCTACAATCCAGGGTCCCCTACTGAAGCCACCTTTAATTTAAAAATACCGGTAAATACAATCAGTACTGGAAATGGAATGATGAATAAAAAAGCCTTAACCAAGGAGTGGTTTGAAGAAGAAACCTATCCTAATATCAAATTTAAATCTACTAGCGTTACTAAAGATGACAAAGGGGAATTACAAATAAAAGGGGATTTAACGATAAAAGGCACAACAAAGGAATATACCATACCCGCGAAAGTTACCGGGAGCTCGTCCAAATATACCTTTAAAGGAACTTTTTATGTTAATCGAATTGATTTTAAAGTCGGAAAGAAAAGTGAAACGGTTCCCGATAAAATGAAAATAGTATACGAATTACCTGTGAGTAAAAAGACAGAAAAATGAAAAAGTTCATATATCATGGTTTATTCACTGCCGCTCTTTCTTCTGTAGTGGTTGCATTTTATCTATATTCGGTTTATAATTTTGTTCCAAAGGGCTCTCCTGATCCACTTGTTGAAATAGATTCACCAATGAGAAGAGAGCTTACAGCAATTAAAATGATTGGAATTTACACCCTAATTTCAATGCTTTCATCATTAATTCTATCCAGTTTGCATCGCTTTTTGGGCAAATGGGGAGTATTTGGCATGAATGTCCTTGTTAGTGCAGCTTCTATTTTAGGATTTTATTTGGTGTTGTCTTATTTGCGAGATGGGTGGGATGTTTTTCAAATTATTGGCACCCCATTGGTATATATTTGGCCATTAATATGGATGGGAAGCCAACCAATTTTTATTATGGGTAATTCTGCCAATTATAAATAGAATGAAAAATTTTGTATATTCTATTTTAACAATAATTCTTCTGGGGGTTTCAACGATGATGTCATGCACGAAAGATAAAGTAACCAATCTCCCTCAGGTCAATTGTCTTGACACAATATCATTTAGCACCCAAGTCTTACCAATAATACAAGCTAATTGTACCGGGTGTCATGGTGCAGGTAATGGAACGGGATATGTGCTTACCAATCACTCGAATATAAGTGCCTCGGCAAATGCTATTCTTGGAGCCATGAATGCAAATGGGTATCAATTGATGCCACAAGGAGGCCCAGCATTGCCAGACTCAATAATTCAAAAAGTGGCGTGTTGGGTTGAACAGGGGAAAAAAAATAATTAATTTTATCAGAAATTTAAAAATTCAATAGAATGCGTATCGAAGTACTTTTACCCGCAGTAGCATTGTTAATGTCTGGCTTTGTATATAATTCGTTAGATTCGTCACAACATGGATTTGTGCAATCGCCTAAAAACAGCGGTGGCGCATCGCCGGGAATGACCGGAGCCCCAAACGAAAGCAACTGTACTCAGTGTCATTCAGGATCAGTAGAAAACGGAGATACTGAAAACATCCTTACTATCCTTAATGGTCCAACCCCCGTTAATACCTACACACCTGGTCAACAATATAACGTTAACCTTATTATGGCTTCTAACCCCGCCAAAAAAGGATTCCAAGCAACTGCGTTAACCGCATCTAACAACATGGCAGGAGGATTTACTGGCCAAGCGGGTAATACATCAATAAATGGGGGAGTAAAAAAATATGCGAATCACACTTCATTGAGCAATACTAGTGCTACCGCTCCTTTATGGACTTGGACTTGGACGGCGCCCGCTGCAGGATCCGGTCCGATCACATTTTATGTAGCCACGAATAAAACCAACAACAATGGTAATAATAATGGCGATGTAATTTATTTATCCCAGCATGTAATACAAGAAGAATCCAACAGCAATGTATCAGAAGGAACAGAGCAATCAATTCAGCTTGTTCAAATAACCAGTGATTATGTTAGATTTAAGATACCGGATGAAATTGATCAGGTTAATGGGGTGGCTATTTTTAATTCAACGGGAGAAATGATTTCTTTTTCACCATATATCAAAGTAAATAATGGAGAACTTACGATTAATCGGGATGTAAAACTAACTCACGGAATTTACTTTGTTTCCATGAGCGTTAATAGAATATTGTATACCGAAAGAATTTATATTCAATAACTATTCGGGAACCATACACAGAGGCCTTTTCTTTATTTAAATTATTCGTTTGCAAGGAGTTAAAATTAACCAAGATCCTTATTGAAACTTTTTGAGTACCAAAGGCGTTAAAAAAACTTCAAAAATTCTTAGTTAAAATTTGGTGAATGCGAAAGAGTGTGTATCTTTGCACCCCGCAATTGATAAAATTATCACAAACGAGTGAGAAAATAAGTTGTAAAGAAAATAGTTTATTTTTTTTCTTTGGATTTAAAAAAGAGTTTGTATCTTTGCACCCCGCTAATAAAGTTTAGAGGATTTTTAATGGCAGATAAAGCTTGAAAACATTACTGCTACAAATGAAGTTCATTGACGTATTGAGAAACAAGGAAACAGCGTTTTAAAGAATAAAACAACATCTCGAGCTCTTACAAATTCAAAGTTATTATACAACGGAGAGTTTGATCCTGGCTCAGGATGAACGCTAGCGGCAGGCCTAACACATGCAAGTCGAGGGGCAGCACAAATTAGTTTACTAATTCGGTGGCGACCGGCGCACGGGTGCGTAACGCGTATGCAACCTACCCTGTACTGGGGGATAGCCCGGAGAAATTCGGATTAA
>JAURMC010000010.1 GCA_030830895.1 Crocinitomicaceae bacterium
CGCGCTCTCGCATCAACATTTCCTTTGTGACGGGTAACTAAATAAATCTTACCATCAAGCTTGTTGACAATAAAATGCTCCAAGAAGTCATACATTATTTGAGAACCTAAGACCCCTGTCGCACCCGTAAGGAAAATTTTCATCTTGTTATTATATGTGCAAAAGTATAATAATTTATAATCAAATTATTATTCAGATAAGTTATTGCTTTATAAATTTCAAAGACACGATTTAAATCTAAATAAAACAAACACGAATTTCTATTTGAATATATAAACTAAGGAGGTGCTAATTCCAAAATTCCCATATCAACCCTACATTCAATTGCCAGCTCGGTATGGGAAAATGGGTATATAATAGTTGCGAGCGATTCATCCAAAAAGAACCCAAGTTTGCACCAGAAACAAACAACCTAAAAGTTTTAACTTTAAATCCGATTGTAGCAGATACGTTATGATACGAAAATAATGCTGATTCTGATGGGATTAAATCCAGCACTAGCAAACGTGGATCGAATGAAAGAGGTGAATACTTATTAATAAATTGATAGTTAATCTTTGAAAATAGATACAAGTTTTTAGTTTTAGATACAAACCCATCATATCCAACACTCCCTCCAGTTACAAGGCTCGGTAAGACAGCATTCTTCATGATTAAGTAGCTAACCATTGGACTTAAAACGAGCCCACTTAATGATTTTTTTAAGCTGAACTTAAGCACCGCGAGACTTCTACTTGATTCGGATGAATTCTGAACCCAAGACATGCCATTAAACTGATAAACATTTTGTGTGCGTAATCCATCAAACTGTAATTCATATAAAAAACCCGAAATTGACCCATGCGCTAATGCTTTCATTTGCAGCAATCCTTGTAATCCTGGATTTTGCATTTGATACTGAAGTGTATTCCCGTAATAATACCGCTGCAATACATCTGGTGCCAAGTTTCCTTGAAAAGCACTGATTTGTAATTGATGTTTATTCCAAATTGATCCTTCAGCATTTAATCCAATCTGAATTGCACCAAAGCCACCAAGAATATTCTGTGCCAAATGTGCAGAAAATAACCAGGAACCAATGTTTACTGAAAAATCACTTAACACCCCTATTTCTAATGTATCATGCTGAGCACCTGCCATCCGCATGCGCCAATAGTCACCCAACATTGCTGCTGAAACAGAAAAATTTGTACCTGAAAATCCCAAACCTAATTGATGGGTTGTATTAACCCTTTCATATCGATCAAGGGAATTAATGGAATCAAAAAAGATGTTCGGATATATCCCGAAGAGCGTGTCTTGTTCTCCGTATACTCTCTTTTGAAACCCAATCGCGCTGCGATGAATTATACCTAAAAACCTTGTTGAGTCATCCAATAAATCTATGGATTGCTCTAAGGAGAATCGCTGCATTCTCCAATTTGAATTACAACTATCTTTACGAACAGGGAGCAGGGCTAAGGGAAAACTTTCAGCTAATGAATCCATTTCGATGCCTCCTGAAAACTGTCTTTGGTCCATTAACCCTTCAAAAGTAAGTTTAGATTTAAATCGGCCAGAAATTCGAGCTATATCAAATCTATAATCGCGCCTTTTCCACGCGTTGTTACGCAAGTAAGCATTAGAACCATGCCCTTCGTAATGTATATTCAATATCCAACCATGTTGATAGGATTGAGCATAGGCAAATTTTATATGTTGACTTCCTTGAGTTCCAAAACCATAAGCAAATCCAAGCAAAGGTAAAGCAGTAAATCGGATTGGTTTTTCTGAAAATGTAGATGGATACATCAATACACCTAAAGGACGATAAACAGCAACTGGATCATTAAACACACCCCCTTGTAATTCAAGTAATGGAAAAGTCGAACGACTTGAATTCGTGAAGTGCTCGATTGAATCAACATTAATTAAAAAGGATGTATTTGGAAGAATTGTGTCTATGAAAATTCCTTGAGCCAAACAATTCGGCCCAAAAAACAATATAAAACATGCAAGAAACGCATGGATTTTCATAGTACAAACATACAAAAAAGGGGGCAAATGCCCCCACTACATTTCATGTATTCGAATGCTTATTACGCCAACGAATTTATTCGTAATTGCAAACCAGACTTGAGGTTTGACGCTTTGTTTTTGTGAATTACATTTCGTTTCGCAAGTTTATCCAACATGGATGAAACCGTAGTGAATAAGGTAACAGCCTCATTCTTATCTGTTAATCCCCGTAATTTACGAACAGCATTTCGTACAGTTTTATGTTGATATTTGTTCAACGTACGCTTCGCTTCGTTAGAACGGATTCTTTTAATTGACGATTTGTGGTTTGCCATAGCTTTAATTTATTAACATTTTTTTTTGCAGCCCATAGGAGAATCGAACTCCTGTTTCCAGGATGAAAACCTGGCGTCCTGACCACTAGACGAATGGGCCAAATTTCTTGGCAGCCCATAGGAGAATCGAACTCCTGTTTCCAGGATGAAAACCTGGCGTCCTGACCACTAGACGAATGGGCCAATAAAATACCCCGAATTTGGGAGTGCAAATATAAGTCTAAAAACGATACGGGCAAAGCCTCGAATTCAATTTTTTAAGAATTGTCTGTATCATCCGAGCGCATTTTGAACCCCAGACGTTTTCCGGTTTGAAGTTTTAGGGATTCTCCCATGTAGTGCATCTGATTCACAGATATCTCATCCTGAATCTCATATGGAGGAATATACAAATCGAATGATAAGGCGTAAGCAAAGGTCATTTGAACTACCAACGAGCATATATCATTATTCCATAAATGGCGCTCTGTATCTCTAAAAATCCCCGACAATTGGGTTCTTCCTTCAATGAAAAAATGTTTTTCATGATTCACAAACAAGCGCGAAATCAAATACCCAGAATCATCCAGTCGATTTTGAATTAAACTCTCTGCTAAGAAATTATACACATAAATTACCCCAAAATAACCTCGTTGCTCATTTTGTTGAAAATATCCGGTACCCCACAGTGGATTATGGTCGGGCAAGCGGAAAACATTGTGATGTAGGGAAAATACCAACACATCACTACCGATGTACACATGGATTTCATAGTCACCCCTTTCTTTGTAGTGCAGGCGAACGCGTTGATCGGAAACAATTTCACGCAACGCTTTCAACTCGGATTTTATGGTTTCTTTTAATTCAAAGAAAACCGATTCAGCATCGGCAGCAATGTCCTGCTTTAAGGCCGCCTTGTTTTGTAATAACTGCGTAAGTTGAATACGATTTTGTTCTTTAGGTGTAACTTTTTGTTGCTTTGGCATTTGCTTGTTTTTACAAAAATACGGATGATTTTGAGTAATTTCAAATTCATAATATGAAGCAATCCGCATTTACATATGTCTTAAAAATCAGTGGACTGTTTCTTCTTTTTCTTTTCCTTTTTCATATACAAACCTTCATAATTAATGGTTCAAAGATTCCGCCAGAATCAATGTCAATATTCTATGCATTACGATTTGATGTAAGTATTACCGCATATCTCAGTCTACCGCTCATTGCACTCGCCTTATTTGTTTCTCTTGTCGAAATTAAGCCGGGAATTATACTAATTAAATTCTTGGCTACGGTAGAGTTTCTATTTATATTATTTTCAGAATCTTGGGATTTGGTATATATTAAGTATGCCGCGAAAAGAGCCACTTTTGACGTGTATGCGTTTTATTCTAAGGGACAAGACAAGGAGCAACTTATCGCTCTTCTCGCTAGATTCTGGTATATCCCTTTATTTGCACTAGGTTATTTCATACTATTTTATTTTCTCCTAAGGAAAGTAAGTCGTATACCTATTAAACGGTTTCAACTCATTCCTACAGGCACAAGATTCTTTGTATATGCATGTTTAGCTTTTGTGCTTGCTAGGAATAGTTTTGGACCCAAACCACTAGGCGTGGCAGATGCACTAGTTGTAAAAGACCCTATTACTGCTCAACTCACTCTGAATTCAACATTTGTGTTACTTAAGACCATACAAAACAAGCCGGTTCCGACAACTACTTATATTCCGAAAAACATTGAGCATCAATATGTTAACCCTCAACTTAATTTTCAAAGAGATGGGAGTGAATCTCGTTATAATTTAATGTTTATTATTGTGGAAAGCTTAGGAAACAATCAACTTTTTCAAACGGTAAACGGCTATCCACTCACCCCTTTTTTGGATTCGCTTGCCATTAATCAAGCAAACCCATTTGGAATCCGGGGAATTGCTGAAGGGAAAACCTCTGTTGAATGTCTCCCTGCCATGTTTGCAGGCATCCCCTCCTTAATGGAAACACCCTACATCCTCAGTAATTATAGCACTAATCAACTCACTGGCTTCCCAAGTATTTGCAATGAGAAGGGATATCATACCTATTTTGTTCATGGGGGAAAGCGCGGCACCATGCGATTTGATGCAATGGCCAATGCACTTGGATTTCAAAATCAATGGTATCAGAATGAACTACCCAAAAAACCAAGCAATTTAGGCAGTTGGGGAGTGCATGACCATGCCGTTTTTAATCATCTTAGCAAGAAAATTCCATTGATTAAATCTCCCTTCATGATGACTGTTTTTACCTTATCAACACATGAACCTTTCGATATTCCAAGTTCGCAATTAAATAATTATCCCAAACTAAGTAAAGAAAAACAATCATACCGTTATCTTGATGATCAACTTCGATTGTTTTTTCTACAAAACAGTAAAAAATCATGGTTTAAAAACACAATCTTTATCATAACGGGTGATCACACACCAGTACATTTAGATAACGCACAATATCAAATCTCAGACTACTTTTCCGTTCCAATTCTAGTAATCACTCCTCATGGATTTCAAGGAGAATTGGCAATGAGAGAGCAACAAGATATAGTCCCTGAACTATGTAGGGCTATGCATTGGAAATCTAAGCTCTATTCCTTTTACAACCCAAAGAATTCGGACGTAATACGATACATGAATGGGGTATATTACATTTGGAACGATAGGTATACATTGCAATTTAATGAAGTAACGCAAAATTGGAGAATACAATTAAAAAAGCATAAAAAATCGTCTGAAGACAACAAAAAATTACTACATTTGAGCATTAAAGCTTCTAAAACAAATTTCTTATCCCTACTGCAACGTTTTAGAAGAGACTTACGTTTGAATAAAACACACCGATGAAGAAGCACATTTGGTTTATTGTAAATCCAATTTCAGGAGGCCGAAAAAAAGCGGAACTTCCGGAACTTATTGCTTCACATTTGGATCATGAAAAGTTTGATTATAATATTATTCAAACCGAATATAAAGGTCATGCCATCGATTTAGCTAAACAAGCCATTGAAATGGGAATTGACATTGTTTGTGCTGTTGGAGGTGATGGTTCCGTTCATGAAGTAGGAACAACGTTAATTGGTTCTAATACTCAATTAGCGATTATTCCACTTGGCTCCGGAAACGGCCTAGCTCGCCACATGAAGATTCCGTTAAAAATCAAAAAATCATTGGAATGTATCAATTCAGGGAAATACATTGTGATGGATACCTTAAGGGTAAACAACAAACCCATTCTCGGCTTTGGAGGATATGGTTTTGATGCATTGATTGCAAAAAAATTCGCAAGTTCTAGAAAAAGAGGCTTTTCTTCATATGTCAAACTTGTTCTCAAAGAAGTTTTCAAGTACAACCCCATAAACGTTTCAATTGACGCTAACGGTCAAGTTAGAAAACTACCTGTATTTCTTTGCACTATCGCTAACACCTCAGAATTTGGCAACGGTTTTGTCGTGTCACCCAAATCAGATGCAACAGATGGAAAGTTTGAAGTAGTAATCCTTAAACCGTTTTCTTTTTGGAACATCCCAGCTATGTTGTTCCGATACTTTTCAGGAAGAACTGACCGCAGCGGATTAACCGAAGTTATTAAAACGGATCACGCCACCTTAGTCCTTCCCCACTCATATGGTCAAATTGACGGTGAACCAATATCTTCTGGGAAAAAAGTCCAAGTAGATGTTGTCCCTCAAAGCCTGCGTATTATTGTAAAATAACATGAACTTTGTTGATTGGGATCTCCCAAAAATTTTAATTCGGCTTAATACGTTATCTGCTGACAAAAAACCACATTGGGGTAAATTTGGCGCACAACATATGGTTGAACACTTAGCGAATGGCTTATCACTTTCCATAGGAGTGGTTAACTTACCTATGGAAGTTTCCGATGAAAAAGCCTCGAAATCAAAACCATTTTTATTCACTGACAAACCCTTTGCTAAAGACATTAAAGTAGGATTTGTTAATCCCTCAAGTCCACTAACCTATAGTGAGTTAGAATTAGCGGTTGATGGTTTTATTGAGGGATTTATCGCTTTCGACGAATACTATGAATCCAATCCAAATGCCTCTCATCCTCACCCCTACTTCGGATCCCTTAATCAAGCAGAGTGGATATTACTACACAGAAAACACATTACCCATCATTTCGAGCAATTCGGAATTTGACCCTGCTGAAGTTTTGCAATTTCTAACAATTAGCTTTCAATATTTAATCGTAATATTGTTCTTTAACTTTAATTCAACTTGTTATGAAACATATTCTGTTTTTAATTCTTTTAGGTAGCCTATTTTCAAACGTTAAGGCACAAAACGTTGATGATATAATAAATGCTTATTACCAAACCATTGGTGGGTCTAAATGGGAAAATGTATCTGGGCTTCGAATGAACGCAAAAGTTGAACAAGGGGGCATGAATATACCTGTAGAAGTTGTTATGTTAAAAGACGGCAGGATGTATACAGAAATCACGCTAATGGGTAATCCCATGATAATGCAAGCATTTGACGGAACAACGGTTTGGACCACAAACTTCATGTCCATGGAGGCCGAAAAAGCTCCTTCCGATGAAACAGAAAATGCAAAGCGTGCCGCTAAAGAATTTCCGAACGGATTAATTGGGTATAAGAGATTAGGTTATACACCTACATTAATCGGTTCTGAAACAATTGAAGGAACCCTTTGCCATAAAATTAAACTTGAAAAGAAAACAATGCTAGTAGAAGGAAAGGAGGTTCCAAATGTAGAATATTACTATATCGATAAAGAAAATAATGTGCCCATTTTAACAGAAACCGAGATTCAATTCGGCGAAATGAAAGGAAAAATTTCACAAACTAAATATTCTGACTACCAAGAAATAGAGGGGGTAATCATTGCTTACTCTAATTCCTCAGGAATTAAAGATGGAATGACACAAACCATTCAATTCGAAAACATAGAACTCAATCCTAAGATTGAAGATTCCAAGTTTTCTTTTCCTAATAAATAGACAATGTACAATCTTTTTTTATGCCTTTCCACCATCGGAATGGTGGCACTTTCATGGGCACAAACTTCACCATTAAACGCAGGAGATTATTTCGGTGATTTAAAGGCACGACACATTGGCCCCGCCTTAATGAGTGGAAGAATTTCTGATATCGAATTACACCCTACCAATTCCAATGTGGTACTTATTGGAGCTGCCGGCGGCGGCGTATGGAAATCCCAGGATGGCGGAGTACGATTTACTTCTATTTTTGATCAATACTGCCAATCCATCGGGTGTGTGACTATTGATCCAAGTGACCCCGACAACACCTATTGGGTGGGCACAGGAGAACCCTGGACCAGAAACAGTGTATCTGCTGGTGACGGCATTTACAAAACAACGGATGGTGGAAAAAATTGGACAAAAATGGGTTTGGAGAAATCAGACCGCATCGCTTCAATTCAAGTAAATCCAAAAAATCCAAATGAAGTATTTGTAGGCGTACTCGGTGCGTTGTGGGGTCCGAGCGATGAACGCGGTGTATTCAAGTCCACCGATGGCGGTAAAACGTGGAACAAGTTGCTTTTTGTGAACAATACTACTGGTTGCTCAGATTTAGTAATGGACCCGGGCAATCCTTCCATTTTGTACGCTGCATTTTGGGAATTTAGGAGAACGGCATACGGATTCAATTCTGGTGGACTGAATAGTGCCTTGTATAAAAGTATAGATGGAGGTGCCACATGGAAAAAAATTGAACAAGGCCTACCACTCGGAGAAAAAGGCAGGATTGCTGTGGCTATTGCCCCTTCTAATTCATCCATTGTTTATACGGTCATAGAAGCTAAAAAGAAAGAAGAGAAAGGGCTTTATCGCTCTGATGATGGGGGTAACACGTGGAAATTTTTGAACGGAGATTTTGCCCTAACTGTACGTCCGTTTTATTTTTCTAGAATTAGCATACACCCGAACGATCCCAACATCATCGCTAAAGCGGGTTTATTTGGATCGATTAGCCGGGATGGTGGCAAAACGTTTAAAAATTTAGGGTCCATGCACTCTGATATACATGACATCGTTTTCGATGCTGCTCAACCCGACAAAATGTTTGTGGCCACCGACGGAGGGCTATACCGTTCGTTAAATGGGGCTTCTAGCTTAGAAATGATTGAAGACCTGCCATTGAGCCAATTCTATCATGTGAGTTTGGACAATCGGAAACCTTATTACGTTTATGGTGGCTTGCAAGACAATAATTCATGGTTTGGTCCGTCGGCCAGCCCTGGAGGCGTGGAAGCCCGGGATTGGGAATTGGTAGGACAAGGCGATGGATTCAGGGTTTACCCCCACCCCACTCATCCGAACATTGTGTATTCTGAAATGCAAGGAGCCGAAGCGATTTGGCGCTTCGATGTAGAGAAGCAACAATTGAAGACCGTTAAACCTTATGCGCTCGAAGGAGCGCCTAAACTTCGATTCAACTGGAACGCTCCCTTAACAACCAGTAAACACAATCCAGATCGACTTTATGTAGGAAGTCAGTATGTGCATGTATCGAATGACCGAGGAGACAGTTGGATTCAACTCTCACCTGACTTAACGACAAACGATAAAACAAAACAAAACCAAGAGGCATCTGGAGGCCTATCTGCTGATAACTCTGGGGCTGAAAACCACTGTACCATATTTACCATCGCAGAATCACCAATAACCGATGAAGTAATCTGGGTTGGGACTGATGACGGAAACATACAGCTTACCAAGGATGGAGGAAAGACTTGGGAAAATCTTGTAAAGAACATCACGGGCTTACCCGCCAATACATGGTGTTATCACATTGAAGCCAGTGTGCATGGAAAAGAAATTGCTTATGCCGTATTTGACGGGCACACAAAAAACGATTACACTCCTTATATATACAAAACAACCGATTACGGAAAAACATGGATAGCCATTGCGACACCAGAAATCACAAGTTTTGTACGGAACATACAAGAGGACTATGTGAATAAAGACCTCCTTTTTGTAGGTGCCGAAAACGGACTTTATATCTCCCTTAACGGTGGGAAATCGTGGTCCCCTTTTACGAACAATTTCCCTCGAGTGGCTGTACATTACCTTGAACTGCACCCTACACAACATGCCTTAGTGGCGGCAACACACGGACGAGGAATTATCATATTGGATGACATTCGTCCACTAAGGAACATTAACGAAGGCCTATTGACTAAAAACCTTACATTTTTTGAAACCCAAGCATTTACCCTATCTGAAAAAAGCAATTTTGGAGGAACAGCCTTGAATAATCAATTTGTAGGGGACAATCCAAGCGGCAATGCGAAAATCAGTTACTTCCTACCTAAACGTCACACGTTCGGAAAAATGACCGGAGAAATAACCACCCTTGGAGGTGAATTAGTGTCAAAAATTGAAGTTGGAAAGAATAAAGGTATAAATACCATTGAATGGGGATTTAACGCCACGGCACCGAAAGTAGCAAAAGGCAAGGGCTTTGCAATTGCCCCTCCACCTTATGCCCCCGCTGGAAAATACTTAGTGAAAATTACAAAAGGAAATGAAGTATTTCAGCATGAAATCGAAGTTAATTACGATTCAACCTCATCGTTCACTATGACGGATCGGTTAACGCAACAAGCAGTAACAAAGGAAGTATTTGATATGATCCAAGATTTAGCATACTTGGTTTATCAGGTGGATCAATGGGATGAAAAAGCCTTGGAGTTCATTTCGAAAAACAGCAAACCAAATAAAATGGTTTCTGGGCTAACAAAAGACTTAACTTCTTTAAGGAATTCGCTTGTTGTAACAACAGGGGATAACTATGTTGGTACAGCTGAGGACCAATTGCGGGAAAAAATCAACGAAATATACGGCACTGTTTCCAGTTATTTTGGTGCTCCATCCTCCTCTGAATTAGCTAATATCCGTGCGCTGTCCAATGAATTGAACAACGCAAAAAAACAGTTTAAAGTAATTCAAGAAACAAGAATTAAAGCGTTTAAGTCGCTCCTTGAAAAGGATACAGCGATTAAAATGCCAGAGATATTGTCTTTCGAGGATTTTTTGAAACAATAGTGTTGGTTTTCGTTCATAGAACAAATCCGTTATCTGCGACCAGAATGAAACATGTATTCACCTCAGCTAAAGTTGCTTTTGTACTCGCGCTATGCGCCTTAATGTCCTGTCAAGAAGAAAAGGATAAGGCGTCAAAAGAGATCGTTTCACCCACGAATCCCAAAGCAGTTGTAGACAGTTTAATGGAAGGTGACATTCTTTTTCAAATTTCAACTTCTGGACAAGGGAAAGCCATCCAACTAGCAACACACTCTCAGTATTCGCATTGTGGCATCCTGTTTAAAGAAAAGAATAAATGGATGGTTTTTGAAGGAGTGCAACCGGTTAAATCTACGCCATTAGCAAAGTGGATTGATCGAGGTGAGAATAACCATTATGTGATAAAACGTTATAAAAAAGCGATGGAGTTACTAACCCCTGAGGTGAAGTCGAATATGAAAACTGAAGCAAAAAAATTTATTGGAAAAAACTATGACCTCACCTTTGAATGGAGCGATGACCGCATATATTGCTCAGAATTGGTGTATAAAATTTATAACAGAGGGGCAGGTATTTCTATTGGGACCTTGCAAGAATTACAAGACTTTGACCTTAGCCATCCAATCGTGCTTCAAAAGTTAAAAGAACGGTATGGAAATAAAATCCCACTTCACGAAACGGTCATTTCTCCAGGAGCAATTTTTAATGACACCAGCTTGATAGAAGTTTTAAACGAATAAAAAAAATCCCGCCGAAAAGGGATTCAATCAATTAAAAAAACTAATTAATACGAAGTAACTACCTGGTGCTTATCCATTAGTTTCCTCAAATTTATAAGTGCGTAACGCATTCGACCTAAGGCGGTGTTAATGCTGATGTCCTCCATTTCAGCAATTTCTTTAAAGGATAAATCCTGATACAAGCGTTGATAAATAATTTCCTTTTGAGCAGCAGGTAATTCGTCTAAGAAACGCACCACTTGGGTCTCTAATTCCTCTTTACAAGTAATTTGAAGTACATTTAAATCTTCATTGGATAAGCGACTAAACACAGAATAATCTTCGGATGCAGAACGGGTTTCAGAAAGGAATCGCACCTTCTTATTCTTACGGAAACCATCAATAATCAAGTTATGTGCAATTCGTAAAACCCAAGGTAAAAATTTCCCTTCTTCGTTATAATTGCCACCTTTCAGTGTAACAATCACTTTCATGAAGGTATCTTGAAAATAATCATTAGCCAACTCAGGGTCTTTTATTTTTGATAAAATAAATCGGTAAACACGGTCTTTGTGGCGTGTGATTAATAGTTCAAACGCTTTTTCATTTCCATTAACATACAGCTTTACTAGCTCTTGATCTCCTAATGATACTATCGACATAATTTACAATTAATCCAAGAATTTGGGGTTAAGTAAATTTGATGTCTATAGGCGAGCTCGTTTAAATTTGTAAAACGTAAAAGTAAAGATTTCTTGTGTAAACACCCAATCGTTTAACTTTTTATTACTTTCATTGAATATTTCTAGTTATTGGATGAACAAACCAATTGTGATCGGACTAATTACCCTACTTGGATTTCCAATCCTTGGATATTTTCTAAGCTATGGCCTTGATTTTACGCAGGTAATCGCATTTCTAAAGCTACCTTCCTTTACCATAATCCCAATAGGCTATGGACTTATGTTTGGATTTTCTTATGCTTTCCTTGCCCTACTTTTTATGGATGCCCCGATTTTTGATTCCTTAGAAAACCGCATGGAACATCTCTTGAAACAACTTAAGCTTACACTAGTTAAAGGCTTATTTTTATCCGTATGCGCAGGGGTTGGAGAAGAATTATTGTTTAGAGCGTCCATTCAACCTTACCTGGGAATTTGGGTTACTTCTATTCTCTTTGTCGCTATTCATGGCTACTTAAACCCTTGGAATTGGCGATTCAGCCTTTATGGCCTGATTATCTTGCCGTTTGTTATTCTTCTCTCGTATGGCTTTGAACAGTTTGGACTGTGGTTTGCCATCATGGCACACACCGCCTATGATGCCGTATTATTTACAAGTATTGTATCGAACAAAGACGAACATTGTTAAACGGATAGCCGCTGCTTTTTCTTAATTTTACCCTGTGAAAGCCTTACGGTCGCCTTATATAATTGGATACTTGCTTGTGTTGAGCGCTTGCCTCTTGACTTTATTTCTGAACGAAAAAATTGCGCTTCAACTCGCCACGAATCAATTACACCAACCCGTTTTGGATGCTATCATGCCTTACCTCACGCTGCTTGGCGATGGGATTTTCGTTCTTTTACTCGGCATAATATGCTTGCTTTTCGTTAATCGCAGCACCGGATGGCTAATAATCATTAGCTACTTATTTTCTTCATTGATTGTACAATTCAGCAAACATGTCCTATTCCCTGACGCCATGCGTCCCTATTTCTATTTAAAATCCATTCCAAGTTTTCATACCATTCCGGATTTCCTGTACTATGAATACCACAGTTTTCCATCCGGACATACTGCCAGTGCCTTCGCGCTCGCGACTTTATTGAGTTTTTCAGTGAAAAACAAACCCATCGCTGCTCTTGGTTTATTGGGTGCAGCTTGTATTGTGGGGTTCTCAAGAACCTATCTTTCACAACATTTTCTGGTAGATGTAATGGTAGGATCTCTCATCGGAGTAACGAGTGTCTACCTACTTCGTGCCGCTATACCAAGTACATGGTTTATCATCCAAACTCCCTATTTAAAGCGATGAATACTAAAACCATTGGAATTGCAATTGCCGTATGCGTCCTACTGTTTGTGCCCTTTTTAGGAAGCGTTCATCTCTTTGATTGGGACGAAATCAATTTTGCAGAATGCGCACGAGAAATGGTTACCAGTGGGAACTATACCACCGTTACGATTGATTACCTTCCCTTCTGGGAAAAACCTCCATTATTCATCTGGATGCAGGCGATTTCCATGAAAATTTTCGGAATCAATGAATTCGCAGCGCGATTTCCGAATGTTCTCGCCGCACTATTTACCATCCTCACCTTAATTTACCATGGTACTCAACATCAGAATAGAAAATTTGGATATTGGTGGGCTGCCTTTTACATCGGTTCTTTTTTACCGAACATGTACTTTCATTCAGGGATTATTGACCCATGGTTTAACCTATTTATTTTTAATTCCATCGCCTTTTATTACCTCGGTACAACGAAACACCGGATTCATGAATTCCTTTTCGCAGGGTTGTTCGTAGGACTTGCCGTAATGACCAAAGGTCCCGTAGCCATTCTGCTCATTGGGGTTTCGGTTCTCATATTCCACCTGTTAACCAAATTCAAATCCTTTCCGAAATTCAAGTATGTTGTCCTAACGATGATCACTGCCCTAGTCATCAGCTTTTTATGGTTCTTCCTGCTTTGGATTAGCGGCAATAAAGCCATCATTACACAATTCATTGAATACCAAGTTCGCCTATTTCAAACCAGAGATGCCGGTCACGGGGGGCCAATTTATTACCATTGGCTGGTGTTATTGCTCGGATGTTTTCCTGCCTCATTTTTTGCGCTTGGCAGTTTCTTCCGAAAAGATTCGTATCAAAATTCGTTCAACACCATGGTGCTTATTTCAGGGATATTTACACTGATTCTCTTCTCCATTGTACAAACCAAGATCTTACACTATTCATCTTTTTGTTATTTCTTTATAACTTATTTCGCTTCCTTGGCGGTTTCCAATTCAGAAAAATCAAGCCGAATTAGTACCTGGGCCACCTTATCTTATCTTTTGCTTATTACTGTAGGAATTGGAATTTTGGTATATGTTCAAGTCTTTGGAAAGGGAATCGCGCAGTACATGTTCACCAACGACCCGTTCGCGGTAGCCAATTTAAGGGCAAAGGAACCATGGCGTATAATTGATTTTGCGCCGTTTTTGGTTTGGTTATTCGCGGCGGCTGTTAGCCTTTACTTTATGCTTACAAAACGAATTCCTCAGGCGATTCAAACCTTATTAATTGCGGTACCAATCGGAATTATGTGCATCCAAGCCACCATCTTACCACACGTTGAGCAATACACCCAACGCGCTGCAATCACTTTTTATAAAAAACAAGCTGCAAAGAATGTATATTTAATTCCCCTCGGATTTAAATCCTATGCGCATCTGTTTTATGGACAAATAAAACCGCATCAAAATAACAATCGCTTCAACGAAGCGTGGGTTTGTTCTGATTCAACCGATTTACCCGTTTATTATGTGGCGCGCATTCCTATGCATGAAAACTATTTGAAAGCTTACCCTAACCTCAGGAAATTATACATGAAAAACGGTTTTGTTTTTCTCACTCAAAAAAAGAACTTAAGTTTGAATTCTAAAGATAAATAACATCATGCCGCATATTTCAGAAAAAGCACAAATCGTACCTGCCTCCCCCATTCGTAAGTTAGTTCCGTTTGCCGAGGCTGCTAAAAAAGCTGGAAAAACCGTGTACCATTTGAATATCGGTCAACCGGATATTCAAACACCAGATGCCGCCCTGCAAGCGATCCATAATTTCGAGGATAAGGTATTGGAATACAGCCATTCGGCGGGTATTGAAAGTTATCGCATTAAACTTTCTGCATCCTATAAAGCGCAGGGTATTCCAGTTGAAACGGAAGACATTCTCATTACCACTGGAGGGTCCGAGGCCTTGATTTTTGCCATGTTATGTACTTGTAATCCTGGCGATGAAGTGATTATCCCTGAACCCTTTTATGCGAATTACAATAGCTTTGCCGTTACAGCTGGTGTGCACGTTGTACCAGTTACTGCCCGAATAGAAAATGGGTTTGCACTTCCTGCCATGGAGGAAATTGAAGCTAAAATTACACCTCGAACCAAAGGTATTGTCATTTGCAATCCTGGAAATCCCACAGGATATCTGTACACCAAAGAAGAATTGGAGGCCCTTGCATCGATTGTAATAAAACACGACTTATTCTTGTATGCGGATGAAGTGTACCGCGAATTTTGCTACGACGGCGCTCAACCCCATTCGGTTTTAAACCTTGCTGGATTAGAAAATCATGTATTAATGATTGATTCCGTTTCAAAACGTTACTCCATGTGCGGTGCACGCATTGGCGCCTTGGTGAGCAAGAATAAAGAAGTCATGGCCGCAGCCCTTAAGTTTGGTCAAGCACGGCTCTCTCCGCCCACCATTGACCAAGTAGCTGCAGAGGCAGCTCTATCTACGCCACAATCCTATTTTGATGAAGTGGTTCATGAATATGTAGCGCGCAGAAACATCATGGTGGACGGTTTAAATTCCATTGCCGGCGTTTATTGTCCCAAACCCAAGGGAGCCTTTTACTGCGTGGCACGTTTCCCAGTCGATGATGCAGAGCAATTTTGTCAATGGTTGTTAGAGTCATTTGAGCATAAAGGTCAAACCGTGATGATGGCTCCAGCGAACGGCTTTTACGCGACCAAAGGTGCAGGTAAAAACGAGGCGCGTATTGCCTATGTGCTCAACCAGGAATCCTTGCGTAATGCGGTGGAATGCTTGCGTGTAGCTTTAGAACAATACCCCGGAACTGTAAGATGAGCACCGTTGAAGCATATATAAATTCAATCGAAGAAGGTCCAAGAAAGGATCTATTCCTTCAGTTGAGGGATGTCATCGCTTCCAACCTACCACAGGGATTCGAAGAAACCATGAACTATGGGATGATTGGGTATGTAGTTCCGCACGCCTTGTATCCAAAAGGCTACCATTGTTCCCCCGAACTCCCCTTACCTTTTGTGAATTTGGTCATTCGAAAAGACATCATCACGTTTTACCACATGGGCTTATATGCTGATGTGAAAATGTTGGCATGGTTTGAAACAGAATACAGGAAGGAGATAGGCAAGAAACCCGACATGGGAAAAAGCTGTATTCGATTTAAGAAGACCACTCCGATTCCGTTCACCTTGATCGGTGAATTGATGCAAAAAATTTCACCTGCACAATGGATTGAACGCTACGAAGCGGCGTTTGTGAAGAAGTGAATGCTTTTGTGCAGTCTGCTATTTTTTATTATGTACCAATTATTAAAAATCCATTATTTTTGTACCTACGCTACAAACTAGCGCATATACAACCAAATAGGGTGTGCTTGAGTAAGGTTTATGGCGGGTATAAGCAAGTTAAATTCAATTACAAAAAGAATTTTTATCCGCTCAAGCCGAATTTTTATGATTAAAAAATTAATTATAGTTTTCTTATCAATTACAACTGGAGATCTTAGTGCTCAAATTTCATTGGACTGGGCTGTTGACCTTGATAATATTGTTGCTAACAGTAATAGTAGTGTTAATGATATAAAAGTTGATCAAGCTGGAAGTGTATATGTAATAGGAACGTTTAGTGGTACAGTGGACTTTAATCCAGGCCCAGCAACTGACATCAGAACAGCAGATTGGAATGATGTCTATCTGCAGAAATATAATTCTTCTGGAGTATTGCAATGGACAAGAACATTTGGCGGTACTTCAAATGAAAACGGTTACCGCTTAGAGTTGGATGCATCAAATAACATTTATGCCGTTGGCCAATTCGGTAATACCGTGGATTTTGATCCAGGAGTTGGGGTTGCATCTGTAACAGCTTTGGGTTCTTTAGATGTTTTTGTATTGAAACTTTCGTCTAATGGAATCTTCCAATGGGTTAAAACCTTTGGTGGAACACAGAGTGTATTACCCTATTCCTTTGTTAGAGATTTTTCTGGAAATCTTATAATAACTGGGTACTTTAATGGCACGACAGACTTTGATCCCGGTGCTGGAACCGCAAACAAGACTGCCATTGCAAACAGTGATGCATATATTTTAAAACTTGATGTAAATGGAAACTTTCTTTGGGTTGCGACAATGGGTGGTATTGGAACAAGTAACGGGAAAGAAATTGCCGCAGATGGTTCTGGGAATATCTATTCTGTTGGTACCTTTACTTCAACGATTGATCTCGATCCAGGCATCGGTACAACAAGTGTCACATCTAATACCAATGCTACGGATATGTTTATTCTAAAGTTAAATTCATCAGGTGCATTTCAATGGGCCAAAACTATTGGCAGCTCATCGAGTGTGGTTGATCCTCAAGGAATAGCTGTTCAAAATGGAATATTGAATATTATCGGAAGTTACAATAACACAGTAGATTTTAATCCAGGACCCGGAATTACACAACATACATCAATTGGTTCGAGGGATTTCGTTCTAATAAATTTTGATGATAATGGCAATTATAATTGGTCCTTATCTACAGGTGGTTCGGGAGATGACAGGCCCTACGGATTTTTCACAAATACATTAAATGAAGTCTTCATAACTGGTTTATTCTGGGGTTCAGTCGATTTTGATCCTGGGGTCGGAAGCAATATCTTGAACTCCAATGGCTCCTCGGATATTTTTTGTAGCAAATATAATTCTTCAGGAAATTTAGTTTGGGCCGAAAATATTGGTGGTAATAACACTGAATGGGGTTTTACAATTACCTCCGATGCAAATGGCTTAATCTATTTAGCCGGTAATTTCAATAGTACACTAATAGACTTCGACCCAGGTCCAAATGTAGCATTTTTCAGTGGGTCTGCGATTTATGAGTCTTACATACTTAAACTATCGGAATGTTCTTCTTCATCTGGAATCGACGTAATATCAGCATGTAATTCATATACCTGGATAGATGGAATAACTTATACCTCTTCTAATAATACCGCTACCTATACTTTACCGAATTTTGCTGGTTGCGACTCAGTAGTAACATTGAATTTGACGATCAACAACTCAACAACGGCAACAGCTACGGAAACCGCATGTGATTTGTACACCTGGGCGCTCAACGGAACTACATATACAACTTCCGGTACATATACCCATGTTGGAACCAATGCGTCTGGTTGTCCATTGACTTCAACATTGAACTTAACGATCAACAACTCAACAACGGCAACAGCTACGGAAACCGCATGTGATTCGTACACCTGGGCGCTCAACGGAACTACATATACAACTTCCGGTACATATACCCATGTTGGAACCAATGCGTCTGGTTGTCCATTGACTTCAACATTGAACTTAACGATCAACAACTCAACAACGGCAACAGCTACGGAA
>JAURMC010000011.1 GCA_030830895.1 Crocinitomicaceae bacterium
AACTTTTTGAAACACAGTGTTTAAATTTATTTGCACGGGCGGTAGGATTCGAACCCACGACCAATGGTTTTGGAGACCACTACTCTACCAGCTGAGCTACACCCGTTTAAAAAGGGGAGTAGAATCCACTCCCCTTTTAAACATTTTAATAACTCAAATTATTATCCAATGATCTCAGTTACCTGACCCGCACCTACGGTACGACCTCCTTCACGAATCGCAAAACGAAGACCTTTATCCATAGCTACTGGAACAATTAACTTCACATTAATAGTCACATTATCTCCAGGCATAACCATTTCACGACCATCAGTAAGGCTAATTTCACCGGTTACATCCGTTGTACGGAAATAGAATTGTGGACGATATTTGTTGTGAAAAGGAGTATGTCGACCACCCTCTTCTTTTTTCAAGACATATATTTCAGCTTTGAAATCTTGGTGAGGTTTTGTTGAACCTGGCTTACAGATAACCATTCCACGCTTGATTTGAGTTTTCTCTATACCACGTAACAATAGTCCTACGTTATCTCCTGCTTCACCACGGTCTAGGATTTTACGAAACATCTCAACACCCGTTACGGTAGAAGAAAGTTTAGCGTCACCCATTCCTAAGATATCAACTGATTCACCTGAGTTAATTACTCCTGTCTCAATACGTCCAGTTGCTACAGTACCACGACCAGTAATCGTAAATACGTCTTCAATTGGCATTAAGAAAGGTTTATCAACATCCCGCGGAGGCAATTGAATATATGTATCAACGGCATCCATCAACTTTTCAACGGTTTCTACCCACTTCGCTTCACCATTTAATGCACCTAATGCAGATCCTTGGATTACTGGAGCATTGTCACCATCATACTGATAGAATGATAATAATTCACGAATCTCCATCTCAACCAATTCAAGAAGTTCTTCGTCGTCAACCATATCCACTTTATTCATGAAAACAACCATTGCAGGAACACCAACCTGACGTCCAAGAAGGATGTGCTCACGAGTTTGTGGCATCGGACCGTCTGTTGCAGCAACCACTAAAATCGCACCGTCCATTTGGGCAGCACCCGTTACCATGTTTTTTACATAATCCGCGTGACCTGGACAATCTACGTGTGCATAGTGACGAACTGCTGTTTCATATTCAATGTGAGAAGTATTAATCGTGATACCTCTTTCTTTCTCTTCAGGAGCGTTGTCAATTGAAGAGAAGTCGCGCATTTGCGCAAGACCTTTTGACGCCAATACGCTGGAAATTGCAGCAGTAAGCGTAGTTTTACCGTGGTCAACGTGTCCAATGGTTCCAATGTTCACGTGTGGTTTCGAACGATCGAAATTTTCCTTAGCCATTTTACTTTATTTATTACTAGTTAATACTCTCTTTTAACATGATTCCAAAAAATCAATTTCTTCATTGAGCCAATGACGAGATTTGAACTCGTGACCTCTTCCTTACCAAGGAAGCGCTCTACCCCTGAGCTACACCGGCACGCAGTTGAGCGGGAGACGAGGGTCGAACTCGCGACATTCAGCTTGGAAGGCTGACGCTCTACCAACTGAGCTACTCCCGCTTATTATATGCAGTCTTTTGTGGGGAGAGCAGGATTCGAACCTGCGAAGGTATGAACCAACAGATTTACAGTCTGTCCTCGTTGGCCGCTTGAGTATCTCCCCAACAATATCGAGCCGATGGAGGGATTCGAACCCCCGACCAGCTGATTACAAATCAGCTGCTCTGGCCAACTGAGCTACATCGGCAATTATTGGTATTCATTAAATAAAAGAACAAATCCGACAAATTTCGGATTGCAAATGTACAAAGCTTTTTTTTATTGAAAAAATTTTTGTTCACTTTTTTGAGTTTAATTCATATTCAGCGGAGTTCTTGAAAGGTTTCATACCTTTGAGCAGTAAACTATGAAAAAAATAGTTGTATGCGTTAGTTCGGATTTAGCAACGGACAATAGAGTTTTGAGGCATTGTGAACTCATGCACGATACTGGTTTTGAGGTACTTGTTTTGGGCAGGAAGCTTCCATCAAGCCCACCGATGCCCAAGTTACCATTTGCGAGCCGGCGAGTTGAACTCCCTTTTACAAAGGGCCCTTTTTTCTACATCAGTTTTCAACTTTGGCTGTTTTTCATTTTACTCTTTAGGCAAGTAGACATTATATGGGCTAATGATCTCGATACGGTACCACCATGTTTTGCCATTAGTAAATTACGTCGCCTGTTTTTTACTGTTGATGCTCACGAGCTCTTTACTGAAGTTCCAGAACTACAAGATGCTCCTATCAAAAAATTAATTTGGAGTATTGTAGAAAAACACCTTGCTATAAATGCAGATATATTCCTTACTGTTAACCACTCGTTGGCCCGCTACTTTAACCATAAATATGGAATCAATGCAAGGGTGGTTAGAAATGTACCAAAAAGAATTAAACTTCCTGATGCATATACAAAAATGGATCAAGGCCTACCTGAAAACGACCTTGTATTGGTAATTCAGGGATCTGGCATTAATAAAGGTAGAGGATTAGATGAAACCATTGATGCCATAAGCCCACTAATTGGAATAAGCTTAATGGTTATTGGTGGAGGAAATGCCATCGAAGACGCGAAACGAAAAGTGGCGGAACTTGGAATGGAAAATAAAGTTCATTTTATTCCGCGTGTTACTTACCAGGAAATGATGCGATACACACAAATCGCTTCAATCGGACTAGCATATGATGCAGACCCTTGTTTGAATTTTCAAATGGCTCTGCCTAATAAAGTTTTTGATTATTTTCAAGCCGGTATTGCAATAATTAGTGGCCCTCAACCGGAAATCTCGGGATTGGTAGCCTCCTATGAATGCGGATACATTATGAAGCATATTACTCCTGAATCGATTCGTTGGGCGATTACCTTTTATCAAAAACACCCAGAAATTCTCGAAACTCATAAAAAAAATTCAAAAAAAGCTTCTGAAACTGAACACTGGGAAAATGAGAAAGTGGAATTGGAATCGATACTCAATACATTAATCGATTAATCCGATCGAACATAGACAGTTTATAAAAATCAAACAAATGGTTCATCCCAGCCGATTTCCCAGATTTTAAGCGGTTTACTACTAAGGGAAAGAACAAATAATTAAGCATTCTTAATAACCATAATAGGTGGAGCCTTGTTAAGACACGGTGAACCCGAAGTACCCTTACCTTAGAAATAAATGCATCGGAATTTGTAGTAAATCGAATACAACGTTTAAGATTTCGAATTGCTTCTTCAGTCTTCATCAGGAACTTTTCATTCGAGTCCAGTACTGCATTTTTTACTGGGTTATTTATATGGTGAATTTTAAATCCTAATAGACTCAACTCAACACCAAATAAGGTATCCTCGTGTCCATATCCAACAAGCCTTTCATCAAAGGATACTTTTTCAAAAATGGATTTCCGAATAAGCACATTATTTGTTTTAAAGCCCACGTCACCATGTATACGGTCATGCAGACTTTTACTTTCTCTCTTTTTACTGACTTTCCAGCGTAAAAGCTTTTCAGAGGCTGGTCTATTCTCTTGATAGACACTGCCTCCATATGATATACTAATTGTATTAGTTTCAGTGACTTCCAACCATTTATTTACAAATTTTGAATTCGTGAGCTCTGAATCACCATCCAAGAAAAGGACAAAGTCTCCTTTAGCCTCTTGCACCATGAGATTACGAGTTGCCGCACGTCCAAGATTTTTTTGATTTTTAATTAATCTAAACCCTGAGAACAAAGGAATTTTTGTAATGACTGGAGTTGGTGAACAATCGTCACAAACAAGCACCTCAACAGAGGTAGGTAATAATTCAATCTGCCGTTGAATGGCCAGCACCAAGGTATCTACATTACAGTGATAGGCTGGAATGCAAATACTAAGCATTATGCCATTGTATTCGGTGTGCCAAAGTGCATCGGAGGCACCCCTGATTTTGGTTCCTCAATTACGCCAAAATTCTGCTCGTATTTTTCAATATTGTCTGCTAAAGCATGCAAAAATCGTTTTGCATTTTGCGGAGTCATTAGCACCCGTGAGCGAACTTTCCCTTTTGGCATTCCAGGCATCATTTGAATGAAATCACAAACGACTTCTGCAGGTGAATGCGTAATTACAGCAAGGTTAGAATAAATTCCCAAGGCAATTTCTTCTGAAAGTTCAATATTCATCTGATTTTCTTGTTGTTCCATGGCTTAGTTTATTTCAGTTATAATATCGTTAAATTTAATTCCAAATTCTTCCAATTCGTTTAGTACAGGTATATATATTTCCTTTTGAACCGGAATTTGTACCCCCGGATTGGAATATCCTTTTAATATCTGCTTAGCAATAATCCCTACAGGCAACCCTACGGTGTTTGACATGGCTGTAAATTGATTGTCCTCTCCAAGTGCTACCATGAATGAAGTAATTTTAGTTTGCTTCCTATCATATTCAAAAACAAACTCATGTAACATGACTAGCATATCTTTATCGATTGGTTTAAGCACCCATGATCGTTCTAAAAGGGTTTGAAGCAAAACAGCGGGGCTTGCATCTTCTGGAAAAATGAACACATCTCCATTAAAAAATCCAATTTCTTGAAAAAGCGGGAAAAGATGGGCACGTTCTGGTCGTAAGAATTTTTTAAATTTCACCTCTACACTATCAACCGGGTGATATGGCAGAAATGCATTCAATAATTGACGTGGGCTAAGTAAACTACTTTTTTCTAGTATGTAACTGTCTTCAGTAAGACCAAGTTCAATGAACACATCCCATCCTTGACAAAAATCGGGTTTTCTCAACGTACCACGATAAATAGTTTCTACCTCAGGGATGTTATAACTATCCATGTATTTTAATGAGTCCCTATTTGCGTAACCGTCAAAAGCACCATATCCTTCAATAATAAATCGCTCTGTTCTTTTGAATAATTGAGAATAAGGAATATACTTGAGTTCTTTATTCTGACGAAATGCAGCGACTCCGCCTTGTCCGGCGAGAATCACATTACGTGGATTCCAAGTAAATTTATAATGCCATAAGTTATCGTCAGAATTGGGAGCAATAAGGCCCCCACAAAAAGATTTAAACACCTTTAGGCTTACACCCTCTTGCCGTTTTTCATCTAAAACTCGCATGGCACTCATATGGTCTATTCCCGGATCCACTCCGGTTTCATTCATAATGGTAACTCCCTTTAATACTGCTTCTTCGTGCAGTTGTTTCATCGCTGAAGAAACATAGCTTGGTGTTATCAAATCCTTTCCTAAATCTATACAATCCCGAGCTACCTCTACATGAAATCTAGCCGGTAGCATGGAAATAACAAGGTCAACATTGGCCATTATTTCACGACGCTCCGCAGCGATACTGGCATCCATTTGAATTAATTGAATATGTTGATTATCGCCATACATGCTGTATAAGGAATCAATGCATGTATTCCCAATTATTAGCATCCATTCTTCCGAAACCAGACGATCCGAAAGGTAGCGAAGTAATGAGGAAGAAGATAGCCCCGCTCCCAATACCAATATGGTTTTCATCAGATTTAATGAATATTTTCTAGGATCGGTCGTACCGCATTAAAGAGCACTTCTTCATCCCAAGGTTTGGAAATAAAAGAGTCGAGTAAATTGTCTTGAACCAATCCATCCACGGAAACTGCATTAGCTTGACCTGACAGCATGACGCATTTAAGTTCTGGATATTTGTCTTTGATTGATCGGATCAACTGTTCCCCCGTCATCTGTGGCATCTGATAATCTACGATTATAAAGATAATATCTATCTTCTCAGCTACCAGCTGGTCTATATTTAGAAAGGCTTCTGAAGGGTCTGTAAAATATTCGAGTAAAGTACATTTTTGGTCCAATATTTTTCCCAGCTGAAAACCCAACATTTGCAAAATGAATGGATCATCATCCACACAAACAACCGCATATTTAATTTCATCCATATAACAAAGGTATTATATTAATTCAATCTCAACTTCATTTTTTTCCTCTGTTTGATTATTTAAACAATGAAAAACAAACGAGAATGTAGTCCAATCATCGGTTGATTCAAGAGTCATTTGTGCACCGTGTTCTTCCAACACGCTTTTAACAATACTCAATCCGAGCCCAGAACCATTTCTTTTTGCTTTGGTGGTATAGAACTTTTCAAACATTCGCTCTTTAACCTCTGTTGGAATTCTTGGGCCATTATTAGCAATGTAAATGGTAATATATTCTTTTGTAGACTCGGCTGTAATTTTTATGATTCCCCTGTCATTGAGTTGATCCATAGATTCAATGGCATTTTTAAGAATATTTGACCACAATTGAAATAACTTAATATCAAAGCCTTCAATGTACAGCGAGCGGTCCACCTCAAAAACAAGTTCCACACTTCGTTTTAACTCATAATTGAAGACATTCAGGACCGTATTAATGTTCTCATACAAATTAACCGGACCTTTATCGCTGTTGCGCTGATCTTTTATAAAAGACCTCAGATCTTGTACCACATTGGTTGCACGGTCCGAGGAAGTTAGAATTGTCTCTATGAAATTCCTAACAATTTGTAACCCGTAAATTAACTCCAAAAACTCAAATGGATTATTCGAATCTAATACTTGCTTAATAAATTCCTTTTGATCTGGCAGCACCCGCGTCTTTACGAACATTGAAACTAGCTTTGAGCGAGAATCCGCATCTATTAATGGATAATTTTCAGTAAAAAACAATTCGAGTACTTTCATTTCCTTACGCTGTTGAAGCCCCCCAACAAAGAGCTCCCCTTGATGTTCAATTGAACGATTCAATGCCAAGTTTATTTGGGATTCAGAACATTTTGAAACGACATTTCCAAACAGTTTATCTAGTGTAAATCGAATACTTTCCGCGCCAATTTTAATAGCACCAAGCGGTGTGTTTAAATCATGTGCGATGCCAGAGGCTATTTCACCTATTGTAACCAATTTCTCCTGATCAGACATAGATTTAGTAAGTTCAAAATTCCGTTTTGTTTCCTCAAGCACGCGCTGTTCAAGATCTGCATTTATTTCTAATATTTCAAGCTGCAACTTTTCTTTTAATTTCTGCTCTTCTAATGCTGAGATTTTCTGTGACAGAAGATTCGAAATCGTCATTAATACCCTTAAATGCAGTTCTGTAAAGAACCCTTTCTTTTTGTTTTCCGAATCGATAACTCCCCATATTTTCTTACCTATTTGGATTGGTACAGCCAACTCCGAATGGCGTGTTTCATCGTCCACAATATACCGATTATCGAGCGTGGTATCATCTATTAGTAAATATTTACCGGACTTAGCTACAGTACCAACAATTCCTTGACCAAAGGGGATTTTCATAGTATCCACTATAACCCTACGGCCTTTAGTTTTATTACCCATTGCAGCTACTTGGACCAAAAACTTATCCTCAAGTTTATATATCACACAATCCTCAAAATCCAGTTGAGAAATGATATTTTCAACTATGTCCCAGCATATCTCTTCATAGTGTGTCCCTGTAAGGAAGGAATCTGCCAATAAATTGATGGTTTTTTCGGCTTGAATAATATGCTTAAGCTCATCGTTCATTTGTTGAATGGTAATGCTAGATTCTTGGAGCGCCACAATGTTTCGAATTCGTTCCTTAACATTTACAAGCATCCGTGAAAGCAGAACAAGGAGCACCTTCTCATCTTCAAAGAATTTTCGATACTCATTTACGGAATCCAAGCCCACAAATCCTATGCATGTTCCTTGATGAATTAAAGGTAAAGCAATCAGTGATTTAATTCCTTGGACTACTAATAATTCTTTAAACATTCCTTCGGGAAGCTTATCAGTATTCTCGATTTCAATATTCTCGCCCTTACTATGTGTTTCTACCCATACTGGAACAAGTTCAAAAGGGATATTCTGAAGGTTATCTTTTTCGGGACTAATTCCCGAAGCAACCCATTCATGCGTATTGGATGTCGTTTGATTTTCATGGTCGTATTCAAACAAATAAGCACGGTCTACATTCATAAATGTACCAAGTCGTTGCAAGGTTGTTTCAATTAATCCATTTAATTCATTTGGATTAATATCGATAAACTCCGTTGCAACTCCCATAATAACGGATTGGAATTTATTTTTATAGTCAACGATGCGTTCTGCTTGTTTACGTTCTGAGATATCTCTAGATGCTGCTATAATAAATCCTTTTCCTTCTATATTTTGATATCGAACATAAACCTCAACATCAATAGTTTTGCCATTCTTTTGGTTGACATTTACAGATTCTGATGAAAAAGAACCCTTTTCCTTTAATAAGGATAAATGGGATTCCCATGCTTTGTTATCTTTAAACTGATGGTCAATGTCCGAAATCTTATACTGAGTAATTTCCTCGATAGATATCCCCAATCGATCTGATGCTGCCTTGTTGATATATACGAAATTTCCATGTTCATCAGCCACCTGCACAGCATCCGAAGCAGCATTCAAGAATTGTTCCAAAAGGGTGAGTCTTAAATGCGACTTCTGAACTTCCTCTTCCGCCAATTTTCTTTGTGTAATGTCGATTCCGTAACCTACAACATTACGTTTTTTATTATTGGGGTTATAAATCGGGTGCATCCTCCTCATGATCACTCTGCGCATTCCTTGAGAGTCAATGAGGTCGTCTTCCCACTCTACTTCCTTGTTCTTCTTTAGTACTTCTAGAAACTTCGCCCTTCTGAAATCCGCTCCAACATTCGATATTCCTTTTAATTCACAATAATCGTAGTCATCTTTTCCAATAATAAACTCACGAATTTCTGGACTTTTTATTCCTTGAGGGTTTACGAAAAGATATCGGTGTTGCTCATCAAATACGGCGATATCTGAAGGGATATTGTTTAAAATGAATTCGTAAAATTCTTGTTGATCCTTGAGTCTAATGGCCAGCGAAGTGAGTTCATTTTCTTTTTGTGAAACATCATTTACGAAATGAGTAATATCCGCGGCGTACAGATTAAAAAACTTATTGGTTGCTTTTTTTCGAATATTCAACTGATAAGTATTGTTATTTCGTGAAAGGTATACTGAATGATTTTCTAATAAATTGGTATTTACATAATTCAAATGTTCCTTTAACTCTTTATCGACTAGTTGGTCTATGGTAAAATTGAAGTCCTGTAAAAACTGCTTCGACGACGGGTTCGCATAGAGCAACTCATAACCCATACCAATTCGTAGCACCGGATTTGGGTTTTCCTCAGGAAATAAGGAGGTATTCAATAATTCTTGCTTACTCTCTTCTAACGCTTTGTTTTTTAGTCGATATTCGTGATTGAGTCGCTGTAAATCCTCCAAAGCTTTATTCGATGCTTGAAGCAGAAACAAATACTCTGCAATGTAATCTTGTTGTGGGAAATCTTTAAGGGTAAGATTATACTCAGATATATGGAAATTTGAATTAATCACCGGTGAACCATGTAGAATATAACCCCACTCTACAGCTCTTCCGGAAATTTTATAGCGTTTTGTTCCGTCTATTGTTTGTATAAAAAATAATTGGGCACTGTAATTTCGCAGTTTATCGAATGAACCTCCTGTGACCCATTCAAAATAAGAGTCAAACGAAGCAGATGCAGGGCTCTTAATTGCTTTTTGAAAGGCCTTGCCAATCTTTAGCAGGGATAAATCATTCCCAACAAATAAGGTATGTGGGTTTGCGAATTCTAACGCACTGAATAAGTAATCAAGATCATAATCGATATTCATTCCCATTCAATCAGAAAGACATGACAGTCGGAATCATCTCCTTTCTCCAAAATTTGTTTAACCCGACAATTCAATTTGAAGCGTTTTCCCAGACCTTTAATTAATCCAAATAACATTGGTGTTAGCCCTACTCGATGCGAACGATATTCCAATTCTATAGAATTCGACGTTTCATTGCGCGTGGTAAACAAAGGGGGTGCTAAATGAGGCATAATGTTGCTCATTCGTGCATGTAACATGTCAAGATTTGCTAAAAATTCAGGAAAAGTAGAACCCGATAAATCCATTAATTCTCCGTATCCCTCTTCTGCGGTATAGGTAATCCAATATTCACCAAATGCCTCAAGGATAACCGGAGCATCAGATTTGAGTACCTTAGAAGCATGATGCACCAAATCGTAAGTAAGTTTATCTGGATATGATTGTAAGCCAACAAATTCACTTTCTTCAAATCCCGCATTTTCGGCTATTTCTTGCCAAGTTGCTTCACCGTAATTAGAGACAACCAGATCCTTTATTGCTTTGTTTACTAGGCCGTACATATTTAAAAATTAATTTAACAAATATAAAGAAATCATTGAAAACCGGCTCGATCTGTTACATTCGCATTCACAGTTATTTGCGTACTTTTGCAAAAAAAACTCATGGAATACAAAAAGCTCGGGAAATCAGGGATACAGGTAAGCCGATTTTCGCTTGGATCATGGTTGACTTTTGGAAAGCAAATTGATGAACTCGCTGTAGAGCGATTAATGACGATTGCATATGAATATGGTATCAATTTCTTTGATAATGCTGAAATATATGCACGAGGAATGAGTGAAACCGTGATGGGTAAAACTCTTAAGAAACTTGGATGGAGTCGAGACAGCTATTTAGTATCGAGTAAGGTCTACTTTGGAACAGGTGGAACTTGGCCTACACAGCGCGGATTAAGTAGAAAACATGTTGTAGAAGGGTGCCATCAAGCCCTTGAACGACTGCAAGTAGATTACATTGATTTATTTTTTTGTCATCGTCCCGATAAGAGCACGCCAATTGAAGAAACGGTTTGGACCATGCACAATTTAATTCAACAGGGCAAAATCCTATACTGGGGCACCTCAGAATGGAGCGCTCAAGAAATAATGGAAGCGCATGTTTTCGCTAAGCAAAATCATTTAATTGGACCAACTATGGAACAACCAGAATACAATTTATTTTGTCGACATAAAGTTGAAGTGGAGTATGAACAAATCTATAGTACGATGGGGCTTGGAACTACAATTTGGTCTCCTTTAGCCTCTGGCGTATTAACAGGAAAATACAACCAAGGTAACCCATCCGGAACCCGACTTGGTATTGAAGGGTTAGAATGGCTTCGCGATAAGAATGTAACAGCGGAAAGGATAGAAAAAGCCATTAAGATTGATGGTTTAGCAACAGAGCTTGGCACCTCAAGCACAAAACTTAGTTTGGCTTGGTGCCTAAAAAATCCAAACGTTAGTACGGTAATTTTAGGAGCAAGTAATGAAAGCCAATTAATTGAGAACTTGGAAGCCATGGAAATACAATCCCTTCTTACTTCTGAGGTTATGGCACGAATTGAGCTTATTATGGATAATAAACCGCTTAAACCCGACTATTAAAACAAATGCCTCAAAAAAATGTTTCCTTTTTATTGCAATAATTCTACCCAATGATTCAAACTGATATTATTATAATTGGCGCAGGCCCGGTAGGTCTCTTCACTGTTTTTGAGGCTGGGCTGCTAAAATTACGCTGCCATTTAATTGATTCGTTACCACAGCCTGGTGGACAATGCTCAGAAATTTATCCTAAAAAACCAATCTATGATATCCCCGGATTTCCGGAAATTTTAGCCGGAGACCTCATTGATAATCTTATGGCACAAGCGGCGCCATTTAAACCTGGATTCACCCTGGGTGAAGCAGCGATGACGATCAACACCATGAATGATGGTCGCTTTAAAGTAACTACTGTAAAAGGAACAGAGCATTGTGCCCCAATTGTGATGATAGCTGGTGGATTAGGCGTTTTTGAACCAAGAAAGCCCCCCATCGATAACCTTTCAATCTATGAAGACAAAGGGGTCGAATACATCATACGTAATCCGAACTTTTATCAAGATAAAACATGTGTAATCGCAGGTGGTGGAGATTCTGCCTTGGATTGGTCAATCTTCCTCGCCGAAAACAACATTGCTTCCTCAGTTACTTTAGTACATCGAAGCGCATCCTTCCGAGGGCATTTAGATTCGGTACAAAAAGTTATTGATTTGGCTGAAAAAGGCAAGATAAACTTGATTACAGAAGCTGAAGTTACTGGGCTGGAAGGAAAAGGTTTATTGGAAGAAGTAATTATAACCCATCAAACTCAAGGTGAACTAAGGAAAAAAGCGAATCACTTTATTCCTCTCTTCGGTTTAAAGCCAAGTCTAGGACCCATTTCAGATTGGGGCTTAGAGATAGAAAAAAATGCGATCAAGGTAAATACATTAGATTATTCGACTAACATTCCCGGGATTTATGCAATCGGTGATGTAAACACCTATGAAAATAAATTAAAGCTAATTCTTTGTGGATTTCATGAGGGAACACTTGCTGTTCAATCAGCGTTTGCACGTATCTTCCCAGAAAAGAAAAATGTATTAAAGTATACCACTGTAAATGGCGTTCAAGGCTTCTAAGATTTTATGAAAAACAAATCCATTAGTACGGTAATTATTTTTGGAGCCCTCTCCATGCTTTCAATTCTAATTATCCAATTACTATGGGTGCAGAAAACTATCGAAAGACAGCGTATTAGCATCTCAATTCAACAGCGAGAGGACAGTCTTAACCAGAGGGAATTTCAAAATGATGTACAAATTGCATTACGTGAAGTAATCGGAACCATAGAACGCAATACTTCAAATGATGTATATGGGGCGGTTAGAATGGTCTCTAATAGCCAATTTATTGTTGATTTGTCCGCGGAACTTGACCCCTACTATTTAGAAACTCTGTTAAAAAAGGCTTTTTACAAGGAGAATGTAAATAGAGATTTTGTTTATGCCATTTATGATTGCTTTACTGATAGTATTTACACGAGCAATATTGTTAAATATAAAAAAGACTCTATATATGTTTTAGACAGAGAAAGTACACCTGTTGACATCCAATCAAAAATGGATTTAAAAAAGGATGGGCATTACTTTTCTGTATACTTTACTGAAATAGAAAGTCCAGAAATTAAGGCTAAACCAAATTATGCCCCATGGATATACCTAACCTTAATGCTTATTGTGATCGCAACATTTTTCGCCTTTAGTGTAACAGTAATAATGCGTCAATATCGATTAGCAGAAGTAAAAACAGATTTCATCAACAACATGACACATGAACTGAAAACGCCTATTTCGACTATCAGTTTATCTGCAGAGATGATGATGAGGATGCCTGAAATAACGTTGGAACAAGTACAGAAATATTCAAGCATCATATACAAGGAAAACAAGCGACTTGAACATCAGGTAGAGCGAGTGCTAAACATCGCTAAATTGGACAAAGATCAAGTAGTACTAAATAAAGATCAATTCGACGTAAATGAATTATTGGGTGAAGTTAAAGAAAATTTTGAACTGCATCATTTTGAAAAGGGAGGGGTAATTCACATTGAATTATCTGCAGGTAAACACATTATTCAAGCAGACGCAGTTCATTTTACTAATGTGATTTATAACTTATTAGAAAATGCTGTAAAGTACTGTGAATCAGTACCAAATATTACTATACAAACAAAAAATGAAAAGCAGGGAATTTGGATTGAGATTCAAGATAACGGAATTGGAATTAAAAAAGAAAACCTAACCTTGATTTTCGACAAATTCTATCGAATTCCAACGGGAAATTTACATAATGTTAAAGGATTTGGGCTCGGACTTTACTATGTGAAACTAATTGTTGATGCCCATGGAGGTAAGGTAAATGTTAAAAGTACTCCTGGCAAAGGAACGACTTTCTCATTGTTTTTTCCTTGATTTTATTAACTGGGTATCCGGCTGAGGAAACACTCCTTTTCTAGTGAGGACTTTCCTTTTTTGATTGAATACAAGCTCTTCGAATATCATTGAATTTGTGGACGTTACTTGAACAGTCCATGTTTTACGCCTGCCTTTACCTAATTTATTTATCACAGCAATGCGTCCATTTAAAACTGGACAAAACTCGGGAATTTTATAGCAAATACTAATCTCATTTCTGCTCACTTCAATTTCCATTTTTACTGAGTCTATTTGAATGGATTGATTGTGCTGTAAAACCAAATATGCCGGTTGTATACCAAGGTAAGTACCACACATTTTTTTGGGCACCATGGTGGTTGATTGCGCAACAATGGATTGACTGAGAACAAAATAAAACACCAAAAACACTAACCTCTTCATGGCACGAAAGTACACAAATTCAACATTGTTTATTATCCCGTTAATAAAATCATCATTTCAACATTAGTTGTTTTTTTATAAAAGTTTACTTTCGTACAACGATGGAACAATATCATAAACTCTTAACATACATCCTTAAAGAGGGAGTAAAAAAAGAAGACAGAACCGGTACTGGAACCTATTCTGTTTTTGGTTATCAAATGCGCTTTAACCTAGCTGACGGGTTTCCTTTAGTGACTACCAAAAAATTACACCTTCGGTCGATAATTCATGAACTTCTTTGGTTTTTACAAGGGGACACAAACATCAAGTACTTAAAAGACAACAATGTATCTATATGGGATGAATGGGCTGATGAAGATGGAAATCTTGGACCTGTATATGGGTATCAGTGGCGTTCTTGGCCCACTCAAGATGGGGGTCATATCGATCAAATCACCCAAGTAGTTGAACAAATTAAAAAGAATCCCGACTCGCGTAGATTATTAGTTTCTGCATGGAATGTTTCATGCGTGAACGATATGGCTTTGCCACCTTGTCATACCATGTTTCAATTTTATGTAGCCGAAGGGAAACTAAGTTGCCAACTTTACCAGCGAAGCGCAGATACCTTTTTAGGAGTACCTTTTAATATCGCGTCGTATGCATTACTCACCTTAATGATGGCTCAAGTTTGTGACTTGCAACCCGGAGAGTTTATCCACACCTTTGGCGATGCACATCTGTATACTAACCACATAGAGCAAGCCGAACTTCAACTTTCAAGGGAATGCCGACCCTTGCCGACCATGAGAATAAATCCCCGTGTTAAGGATCTTTTTGCCTTTAAATTTGAAGATTTCGAATTAGATAATTATAACCCACATCCACACATTAAAGCCGAGGTAGCCGTATGACAAAGCTAGCATTAATCGTAGCTATGGATGAAGCGCGAGGTATTGGAAAAAACAATGATCTAATGTGGAATTTACCTAATGACATGAAGTTCTTTAAAGAAAAGACATATGGTCAAATCGTAATTATGGGCAGAAAGAATTACGACTCCATCCCGGAACGATTTCGTCCATTACCGAATCGAGAGAATTGTGTCATTACTAGAAATACTTCTATGGAGGCGCCCGGTTGCAAAGTGTTTCATGATTTACATGAGTGTATAAATTCATATAAAAATGACGAACGCACCCTTTTTATAATTGGTGGGGGTGATATTTATCGCCAAGCTTTGCAAACACTAACATTGGATGAATTATACATTACCGAAATCGACCATACATTTGATGCCGATACTTTTTTATTTCATTTTGACGAAGCCGACTGGCGAAAAACTATCATTCAAACACAAATTCCCGATGATCTACATGACTACGGGTTTACGATATACAAATATTCCAAATAACCTATTAATTTTATATAAACCTTAACTATGATTGCACCATTTAATCTTCAGCAGTGGATAAATGATAACAGAGATCATTTAAAACCGCCAGTATCCAATAAGAACTTATACCATGAGGCAGGAGATTTCATTGTAATGGTTGTGGCAGGACCTAATGCTCGTAAGGATTATCACTTTAATGAAAGCGAAGAATTATTTTATCAGATTGAAGGAGATATCACGGTTCGAATTCAACACGAAGGAAAACCAAAAGATATTTTAGTTAAGGAAGGAGAAATGTTCTTATTACCGGCGAATACCCCCCATTCACCCATGCGAGGAGAAAATACCATTGGTTTGGTAATAGAGCGCGTAAGAAAAGGAACTGAACTAACAGATGGATTATTTTGGTTTTGTGAAAATTGTAACTCAGAATTAAAATCTTACCGCTTTCACTTAGAAAACATTGAAAAAGATTTTATTCCTAGATTTCGGGAATTTTACGCTTCAGAGTCATTGCGAACTTGCAAATCCTGTGGTCATATAATGGACACTGACCCTCGATTTATATAGTAATTACTTATCCGTTTCGAAGAAGCTAACGTATGTGATATTGGTCGTTTTGTCATAATACTGTAATACTAGCTTTTTACCCCTCAGTTCAATTATTGAATATGAAACGGGTATATCTTCACCATCTTTTAGTAACATAAAGGAAGTTTTGTCATCATTAAACATCCAGGTTCCATGCTCAAATGTTGATTGAATTTGTCCTAAAACGACTTGGCTTGCAGTCCATGAATACGTACCGTCTTTCTCAATCACTAATTTAATTTCCGGCTGATAATCAATGAACTCATTCCCATTGATCATATAACTCGTTAATTTCCAATCATTCACAACGCGATTTGATTTGGTCAACAAGGTGAATTTAGAACCATTTGGATATTTACTGCATGATGACGTAAAGCATATTAAACTTATGGCGAGCAATGGGAGTATTAAAAACTTCATAATGAATTAAATGTTGTTCAAAAATACAATTTTTTTGAAAATAAAAAAGCCCCTTTCGGGGCATGACAAATAAATCACCAATTACTTCGGCTCAAATGTATATGTAAACATGTTACCTGAATTGTAATCGAATTGTTTTAGTTTAACCATGTCCTTTTTTAACATCAAAATTTGCATGGTATCCTTCGAATTTGTGGCTGGGTTGGTTTCTGTAAAAATCAATTTTGTTTTCTTATCGTAAAATTCCCATGTACCTGAACTCGTATAAGTTGTTGGCACTCCAAGAATTGTAATAACCGTACTTGAATTAAACGTTCCATCCTTCGAAATAGTATTGTTTAGGCTAAGATTCGTTAAATTCCATTCCGTGCCAGATTGATTTACCGACGTGGCCTTCCAATCCCCCTCTAATCGAGCGGCTTTCGAACTTAGTGCAAAATTTGGTCCTTCAGGATATTTACCACAAGAACCAACCAATAAAACCATCCCAAATAGGCCGGCCATGCTAAATAAAACTGTTTTTTTCATTGTTGTTGATTTAAAAGTTTCTAAAAAATTATTCGCAATCACTTAACGCTGTATCTTTGTAAAAAGTTACGATGAAAGTTAAAATTATCCTCTTAGCCTTAGTTGCGTTAGCGTTAAATTCATGTGATCAATCCATGCCATCCAAGCCCATAGTAAAGGTAAGTAATACCAAGAACAATCCAGTTAAAGCCAATGCTGAAATCGCTTTTGAAGTAAAAGGTATGGTCTGTAAAATGGCTTGTGGTGGATCCATTCGAAAATCACTCATCCACAGTGGCTCTGTTGAGCGTGTTGAAATTAACTTTGATAAGAAGGCAATAAGTCAAGAAGTGATTATTTATTATGACAGTACTAAAATGAGCCCTATTGCATTAAAGAATATCATTGAAAATACCAATGATGGTCAATTTGCGGTAATCGATGAAAGACCAATCTCAGCGTCAAAGTAAGTACTATGCAGACCCTGCATTTTCGTGAATATGGCGAAGGAAAACCTTTGGTTATCCTTCACGGATTATTTGGTTCCTCAGATAATTGGCAAAGCTTAGCCCAGCGATTCGCAGCGTTTTATCGGGTGTTTTGTGTGGACCTTAGAAATCATGGGCGTTCCCCTTGGAGTGAGGAACACGGGTACGAATACATGATGGATGATGTGTACGCCTTCATCGAAGCGCAGCAACTCACAGATGCCATTTTATTGGGTCATTCCATGGGCGGTAAAGTGGCCATGTGTTTTGCTCAACATTATCCGCACCTATTGAATAAACTTGTAGTCGCAGATATGGGGGTAAAAGCCTATCCGATGCATCACCAGCATATTTTAGCCGGTATACATGCATTGCACTTGGATTCAATCAATACACGCGGTGAAGCAGAATCTATTCTTGAAACCTATATTGAAAATGACGGAATACGTCAATTTCTATTGAAAAACTTATATTGGATTGAAAAAGGGAAATTAGCATGGCGTATGAACGTGGCTGTCTTGGAACGCGAAATGCCAAATATCCTTTCGGCCCTTCCCACTGAGGAATGTTGGACCCCTACGCTCTTTTTAAGGGGTGAGCTATCCAACTACATCTTACCAGAGGATTTTGAAGGCATTGAGGCGGCCTTTCCTGATGCAACGATTGAAACGATTCCCAACGCGGGACATTGGCTACATGCCGAACAACCAGATTTATTTTTTGATGCTGTTATGGGATTTTGCTTGAGATAATTAATTCAAACGAAATTGTATGTTCATTTTTGTCAGTGCCTTATATAATTCCGGATCTGGTTTTACACGTACCGACTTGGAAGGCATATTTAATTCAAGACCTTCTACCGCATCAAAAATAGTAAACTGCACATTGCAAGAACCCTGATTTGCTAAAAACAAGCCATTCAACTCATCAATTAGGAGGTGATTAAGTTCCTTATTCGGGATACTCAAGTGTAATCCTTTCACCCGCTTTTCACGTAAGTGTTGCAACAGTTCAACATCATGTAAATTGAATTCGTAATGTTTTCTATACCTTGGTATCTCTATACGTCCACGTAAAGTTAAAAATACCCCCGGCTGAAGTAAATGTTTATACTTTAAATAGTTCTCCCTGAAGATATTGAGCTTGTACTGATCAGTGTAGTCCTCAAAAACCACGGTGCCAAATGGATCCCCGTTTTTGTCAATCCGATGTTCTATGGAAGTAACCACTACTGCCAAGGTCAAATCACGTCCTTTGTAGGTTTCCATATCGTGTAACATAGCTAGCGCGCCAGTGCAAAAAGCACTAATTTCCATTTTATAATCATCCAAGGGATGTCCTGAAATGAAAATCCCTATCACTTCCCGTTCTTTTGCTAGTTTATAGCTTGAAGACCATTCCTCACAGCTTGGAACCTTAGGTTCAACGACTTCAAACCCCGAGCCTTCGCCAAAAAGGTCATGCTGATTTGATCCTTTATTTTCCTGATAAGAAATACCATAACGAATGATGTGATCTAAAAACAACCGATTCGCACCCTCTTCCTTAAAATATTGTGCCCGATGAAGCTCACTAAATGAATCAAACGCTCCCGCATAAACTAAATTCTGCATAACTGTTCGATTGATTGCTTTAAGATTAACACGACGGCTGAAATCAAAAATACTCGTATATCTTCCATCTGCTCTTCCCTGTATAATAGCTTCTACGGGTCCTTCGCCAATACCACGTATGGCACCTAAACCGAATCGAATATCCCCGTTTGAATTCACGGTGAAATCCAAGCGAGATTCGTTCACATCGGGACCTAAAACATTTACGCCCATGCGACGACATTCTTCCATAAAAAAGGAAACTTGCTTGATGTCACTCATGTTATTACTTAGCACGGCGGCCATATATTCCGCCGGGTAATTTGCCTTAAGATAAGCGGTTTGATAGGCAATCCAAGCGTAACAAGTTGAATGCGATTTATTGAAAGCATAGGAAGCAAATGCTTCCCAGTCTTTCCAAATTTTCTCTAATTTATCATTAGCATGACCTTTAGAATTACCCCGCTCGATAAAAATCGGGCGCATTTTGTTAAGCACCTTTCGGTCTTTTTTACCCATTGCCTTTCTCAGGGTATCAGCCTCACCTTTTGTAAAATCCGCCAACTTCTGAGAAAGCAACATCACCTGCTCTTGATATACTGTAATTCCATATGTTTCATTTAAATATTCCTCACAATCAGGTAAATCATATATAATGGGCTCTTCTCCATGTTTTCGTTTAATGTATGAAGGAATATATTCTAGTGGCCCCGGGCGATATAGCGCGTTCATTGCAACAAGGTCAGCGAAGACGGTAGGTTTTAACTCGCGCATGTACTTTTGCATACCCGGGGATTCATATTGAAATATCCCTATGGTTT
The DNA here is from genome assembly GCA_030830895.1 of Crocinitomicaceae bacterium. Lineage (GTDB taxonomy): Bacteria > Bacteroidota > Bacteroidia > Flavobacteriales_D > Crocinitomicaceae > UBA952. The sequence continues at coordinate 19,990 of JAURMC010000011.1, forward strand.
CGCCACGTTGAAATAGTTTATAGGTGGCTTCATCATCGATCGTGAATTGATCTGAATCGAGTTCAATCCCACGATTCTCTTTGATTACACGTACCGCATCCTTTATTAAGGTAAGCGTTTTCAGACCAAGGAAGTCCATCTTAAGTAAACCAGCTGATTCTGCTACAGAATTGTCAAATTGTGTACAAACCATATCAGAATCCTTAGCCGTTGCAACAGGAACAAAATTAGTTATGTCATCAGGTGTAATAATCACCCCACAGGCATGAATCCCTGTATTTCTTACCGATCCTTCGATTGCCTTTGCCTGTCTCAAGACATCGGAAGCAGGTCCTTTGCCATGAAATATTTTACGCAATTCCTTAGCATTATTCAACGCTTCTTGATTATTTTTAAAAGAATCGGTTAGCTCGCTCTCATCTAAATCAAATAACTTTTTCAAAGAAATATCCGGCACCAATTTTGCCAATCTATCTGCTTCTGGTAATGGTAAATCTAATACCCTAGCAGTATCTCTTATGGCTGATTTCGCTGCCATTGTACCATAAGTAATGATTTGAGCCACTTGATTTGCCCCATATTTTTGAATCACATAATCAATAACTTTTATTCTACCTTCATCATCAAAATCTATATCAATATCTGGCATTGAAATTCGATCAGGATTTAAAAACCGTTCAAAGAGGAGGTCGTACTTAATCGGATCCACGTTTGTAATTCCCGTACAATATGCTACGGCCGATCCCGCAGCAGATCCCCTTCCTGGACCTACGGAAACTCCCATTTCGCGCGCCGCATTGCAGAAATCTTGCACAATTAGAAAATATCCTGGATAACCCGTATTTTCAATAGTTTTTAATTCAAAATCTAAGCGCTCTTTAAGTTCTTCACTGATTTCTCCATATCGCTTAAGTGCACCCTGATAGGTCAAATGCTTTAAAAAACGATTTTCACCATTTTTAGTGTTATTAATGTTATCGTCCGGATCGATAAATTCTTGTGGGATTTCGAAGTTTGGCAGTAAAACATCACGCGTCAGGGTGTAGTTTTCACATTTATCTATGATTTCAGAAATCGATAAAATGGCTTCAGGCAAATCAGCGAATATTCGCTTCATTTGCTCTGGTGTTTTGAAATAAAACTCATCATTATCAAATCCATAACGATAACCTCTTCCCTTACCAATTGGAGTGGACATCAATTCGCCATCCCTTACGCACAACAACACATCATGTGCATTGGCATCCTCTTGGTTCAAATAATAGGTATTGTTTGTCGCCACCAATTTGACGTGATGAGTTTTTGCAAAACGGATTAACACCTCATTGGCATGATCTTCGGATTCCAATTTATGCCGATTTAACTCAAGATAAAAATCATCATTAAACACTGACTTCCACCACAATAGTGCCGATTCTGCTTGAACTTCACCTACATTTAAAATAAGAGAAGCAATTTCTCCATCGAGTCCACCAGATAACGCTATTATATCATTAGCATATTTTTCTACTAACGTTTTATCAATTCTTGGGACGTAATAAAATCCATCGGTATAGGCGAGTGAAGATAATTTTATCAGGTTTTGATATCCGTTTTTATTTTTTGCGAGGAAAACCATTTTAAAGCCATTATCCTTCGTGTCTCTATTTCTATGATCCGCGCATACGTTTAATTCACAGCCAATGATTGGAAGAATTGGGCGCTTCGAAAATGGGGATCCGTTCTCTTCTGCCTCCGCCTTCTCCTGCAATAATTTCGAATTATATTCACTCAATAGCTTTTCAAATTGAAAGGCTGCCATCATGTTTCCATTATCTGTTAATGCAAGTGCTGGTAAATCTAATTCGATGGCTTTATTTATCAGTGATTTAATTTCTGCAGTTGATTGTAATAAGGTGAATTGAGAATGAACATGCAAATGTGTAAAAGGAGCATCTTCTAATTCAACAGGCAATTCTGTAGTTTCAATTCGCTGCGTTGTATCCGAATGCTTCAAGGCTTTGCTTGCCTCTTTTAGATTTTGATGTTCAAGTCCAACCAAATCGATAGTCTTCGGATTCGCTTCTTTAAATCGCTGGTCATACCCTTCATCCATTTGTAATTGTACCGAAGAATAATGCCCCCGACGAATTAATTCCAGAAAACAACGTGTAGTTGCTTCAACATCTGCGGTGGCATTATGGGCTTCAATAAATGACTCTTTAAATAAAAACTCATATAATTCAGTCAAGGTAGGTAGTTTAAAACGCCCACCTTTTCCTCCTGTCAATTTTACGAGAGCTGCACTTTCCTCGGTACAGGTATCTAACAACGGAATAGTATCAAATGGGGATTCCATTTGCATGCGAACGAATTCACAGCCCATTACATTGACATCAAATTTCAAGTTATGGCCAACAATGAACTTGGTTTGTTTTAAATCATGCGAGAATTCAGCAATTACCTCATCCAATTCGCGCCCAACATATTGAGCCAAGGCTGTAGAAATTCCATGCACCTTTTCAGAATCAAAAGGAATGGTATATCCGTTTGGTTTTATTATCGCTGCATTATGTTTCATTAATTTACCGGATTCATCGTGCAATTGCCATGCTAATTGAACCACACGAGGCCAATTGTCCGTATCCGTAATAGGCGCCTTGAAATTACGTGGTAAACCTGTGGTTTCCGTATCAAAAATTAAGAACATAATGGATGAAATTTGCGAACCTTAAAAGTACTTAGATTTTCGCCTCAAAAGTTGATTGTTGAAAACTAAAATTGGAATTATTCCAAGTTCACTTCCACGTCCCAATTTGCACGGATTTTAGGAATTTTGGTGTATCGTTGAACCGGTTCCGCTGCTTCTTTTGTTTCTGGACGAATAGCATCCCATACTCCATTTCCGTTTAGGTCATCTATCACTACCAATTGATATTCCCCTGATACCAAATTTTTAAAAGAAACTTGATTATTTGTTCCCAAAAAATTATTTGCAGAACGCACTGTTTTTCCGTCTTTTTCCAACAGTAGAAGTTTTCCCGATAGATTGCTATTAAAATTTACATACAAAGAACCTAATTCAGCCTCGCCGATACAAAGCAAGTCAAGTATTGTTTCAACTAATGCAACACCCCCAATTCCCTTAATTGCATTTGGCCCAATAACTAATTTCAATTTTCCTGTGGTCCAGGTTTGTGGAACAAGTTGGATTCGATTACAATCCACCTTTACTGATTTAATTGGGACTTTACTTGAGTCTGCTCCCAACAAATAAATAGCATTGGTATTAATAGATGAATCGAAAATAGCATTTCCTGTTAACATAATAAACGGACCCACGCAGGGTTGAGAAACTTGTAGTTTCAGGGGTGTAGCTTTATCTTTTTCTGTGTATAATAAAGATACAGAATCGAACGGGGTGGTGACCACAATTGGCCCTGTTTCAATTGGACCAAGACTTATCGAAACAGAATCCCTATTTATCCGATATATTGGTTCTTTACGGCCATTAACACGTACATCGCTTAGTGAAATCTCCTCCGGGAGATGGCCTACAATCATCCCAGGAGGCATAACTTTGAAAGAATGCATCCGAGTACGTTCACGCGGTTTGGAAAGTAACATAGGAATAGAGTCCCCCGATGGAATACAAGCCTTAAATCGAATATCTTGGGGTTCGTTTACGTCGATTAACCCATTTCGATTCAAATCCATAAAGGCTTTAATATAAAATGAATCTTGAGGTAAATATTGCAAACTAGCCCATCCATCTTCATTACTCTTGGTAAGATAACGTGGCTTCGCGCTTGTATCTGAATCATACAAACCAACCGTTACACCTAGCATGGAATTCTTTGAATAGGCATCTCCAACGCGGTATACTTGTTTTGCCGAATCTAAGGTAGAACCTGTGGCAAAAACAAACTGATAAACAGAGTCATTTCCTTCTGAAATATCTTTTACTCCACCATCAATGTATAAACTGTATGTAGTGTTAGGATTCAAATCTCCTTTGAGTGTAACCAACACAGATTTTTTTGATAAAACAACGGAAATTTTTGCATCTGCCGGTTCTAAACGAAATGTTTCAAGAGGATTTTTTAATTCGATATATTCATCGAATTTCAAGTGTATTAGAGTTGGTTGGGTATTTAATGCACCCATAGTTGGTGAGCTAGAAATTAATTCTGGTGCTTTTAAATCCCGTCCCCCGCCGCTCAGTGCACCTACTTGAGCACAACTCAAAAGTAAGAGCATAAAACCACCTAATAATAAGCGCTGAACCATTCTAGGATATTTTCTAATTGAGATTTATCAACCTCATCAAAGTTAGCAAATTCATCACTATCCACATCAAGTACAGCAACTAGCTTTCCTTCCTTGAATAAAGGAACAACAATTTCACTCTTAGATTTATCACTGCATGCAATGTGTCCCGGGAATTCATGTACATTAGGAATAATCATTGTACGCTCTTCCTGCCACGTTATACCACAAACACCTTGTCCTTTGTTTATCCGAGTACATGCTATTGGACCCTGAAAAGGACCCAAAACTAATTCATCGGCCTGTACCCGATAAAATCCAACCCAAAAAAAACCAAAAGTTTGTTTTAACGCCGCCACTAAATTAGACATGTTCGCTACGTTATCTACCCGCTCATCAAGTAATGCAGGCAATTGCTGCAATAAGGCAATGTATTTATCGTTTTTATCGCCGCCACTGATAATTAATTGTTCAGACATGGCACAAAATTCCAATAATTAATCGTAATTCGCAATTATATTAACTTTAACTATGGACAATCCACCTATTGAAAAAATCCTCTTTTTAGACATTGAAACAGTCCCACAGACCTATCGCTATGAAGATCTAGAAGAAGAAACTCGCACGTTATTCGAAGGAAAAAATCGGATGAAAATAACCGAGGAAAAACCTGGTGAATTGGTATACAGAGATCTTGGAGGAATTCAATCTGAATTTGGTAAAATCATCTGTATTTCGGTGGGTATGGTAAAAGACAGCAGCACCGGAAGAATCATTAGGGTTAAATCATTTGCACATGATGACGAATACGCTTTATTAAGTCAATTTAAACGCTTATTGGACGATCATTACAAAAACTCCATACTTTGCGGACACAACGCGAAAGAATTTGACTTTCCATATATCTGTAGAAGAATGTTGATAAATGGAATATCCCTTCCCTCCGTGTTAGATATAGCGGGTAAAAAACCTTGGGAAATCCGGCACCTAGATACTATGGAGCTATGGAAATTCGGAGATTACAAAGCATTTACTGGATTAGCGTTGTTATGTCATGTATTCGGAATTCCGACACCAAAAGATGACATTACTGGAGCCGACGTAGCTCGAGTATATTATGAAGATATGGATTTAGAACGCATTGCAGCGTATTGTGAAAAAGACGTAATTGCCTTGATTCAGGTTTATCTAAAAATGCACTTAGAACCCTTAGTTTCCGAAGGAAACATCACCCACATCCCGCTAAACCCTCAAGGATAATTATGGATTTCAATGCCGCTGTTTCGGTACGTAACCTCGCACCTCCCAAGGTAACAGGTCGATAGCCGGCCTTCAAGGTTGCTTTAACCTCATCCGGTGTAAAATCTCCTTCTGGACCAATCAGCATTCGTAAGGGTGCATCCGCATCTACCTGATCACGAGGTAAGGTATTATCACAATGTGCTACCCATCCCCCTGGATGTTTAGTTAAAAAATCGCTCAAGGTAAATGGTGGATCCAGGATAGGCAAATACACCCGCTTCGATTGTTTCATGGCCGATATAGCAATTTTGTAAATACGCTCCATGTTCACTTTGGTGCGCTCTGAGCGTTTGGTAATAATAAATGTAAAACGAGTGCATCCCAATTCCGTTCCTTTTTCTATAAGCCATTCTATGCGATCCATATTCTTGACGGGTGCAACCGCCAAATGAACCGAAATGGTAGGTTCTTCAAAGCAATAATTAAGCACCTTGGCAGTGCATTTTTTAGGATGTGCGTCGAGTATGGCTGCAGTAAATAGCCCGCCTTTCCCATCCAAAACCTGAATTTCATCACCTTTTTGTTTTCTCAAAACGCGAATGCAATGAGAAGATTCTTCCTCGGATAATACAATGTATTCGGCAGAAGGTAAAAGACGAGAATCGTAAAACATCTTAGGCTATTAATTGAATTACTAATTCTCTAAGCAAAGTATCGCTTCCCTCATGAGAACTCCCCACTCCTTTTGATTTTAAATCATATTGATACAGCAGCTCAATATTCTCAGCAACTTTTTTTGGATTATAATGGTTCCTGCTATTCATGAGTTCACCGGCTACAAATGCATGTACATTGATAGCTTTTGCGATACCTTCCCTACTCCTATCTTGAATAAAATGAATGCGCATCAACTGTGAGAAAAACTTAAATAGAATTCCAATTATTGGGACTAATTCCCCTGCCCTCGGATTGGCCTCAAAATAGGCTACAATCTTTAGGGCCTTAACCATATCCCTTGCGCCCACCGCATTGTTTAGTTCAAAAATATTGTACTCTTTAGAAATTCCAATATGCTTTTCTACGAGAGCTTCATCTATTTTTTGACCTTCTGGAAGTACAATTGCCAATTTATCTATTTCGTTTGAGATTCTTGATAAATCATTTCCAATTGACTCTGCCAAAATATGAGGAACTTTGGATGAATGCGTAAAACCCTTAGAATTTAAGAGGGAGGAAATCCATTCTGGGAGCTGATAATCCCTAATTTTTTCGGCCTTAAAAACCACCCCTTTTTGCTGTGCAAGTTTAGCGAATTTGGTACGCGAGTCCACCGTTTTATATTTATATGCGATGACAAAGACAGTACTTGATAATGGCTCATTTAAATAAGTTTCTAATTCTACTAATTGCTTAAATTCTTGCGCCTCTTTCAAGATAACCAACCGCCGTTCTGCCATCATTGGGTATTGCTTGAGTATGCCAACTAAGCCTAATAAATCGGCTTCCCTTCCATAAATTACTTGTTGGTTAAAATCACGTTCATAAGGTTCAAGCGCCGTATCCTCAAATAAATCCACCAACTTATCAATGTAATATGATTCGTCTCCATGAAGTAGATACACGGGCTCAAATTCCTTGGCTTTAATACTCTTTTGTAATGCTTTAAATTCCATTAGTTATGTTTTTCCCAAATTTGAACTAACTCAATTAAGGTATTAACTGCGGCTTGCATATCCTGAACTACCACATATTCTTGTCGAGAATGAATGGCCATTTCTCCTGTAAATATATTCGGACAAGGTAAGCCCATAAAAGATAATCGCGAGCCATCTGTACCACCACGGATGATGGAACGATTTGGGGTGATTCCCGCCTTTTCCATGGCTTCAACGGCATAGTCAGTAACAAATGGACAATCGATTAATATTTCTTTCATATTTCGGTATTGTTCCACACGCTCATGTGTCATGCGCGCTCCAGGATAGTTGGAAAGCACCCCATCCGCAAGGGCCACTAATTGGTCGGCATATTCAGAAAGCTTTGCTGTATTGTGATCCCTTAAAAGAAAAGATACGGTAGCAGACTCTAAGCTTCCAGAAATGGCTGTGGGATGTACAAATCCTTCGCGGTGGCTTGTTGTTTCAGGGGACCATCGATCGCTTGGCAAGGCCGCAACGAAATCGCTCACCATTTTGATGGCATGTTGCATTTTACCTTTAGCGTATCCCGGGTGGGCGCTTACCCCATTGAAGGTGAAAGTCATGGCATCGGCAGAAAATGTTTCATCTTCAACTTCACCCAAGGGACCCCCATCCAGCGTGTAGCCATAATCGGCATCGAGTTTATCCATATCCAAATGCTCTACGCCACGGCCAACTTCCTCATCCGGTGTAAATAGAATTCGAATTTTTCCATGTGGAATATCAGGATGTAACAACAGGTGTTTTGCAAGTTCCATAATAATGGTAACGCCTGCTTTATCATCAGCACCCAACAAGGTTAAACCAGAAGCGGTAATTACATCTTGGCCAATTTTACCGTTTAAATAGGGTTGATTTTCTACTGTAATTATTTGAGTCGTATCATCTGGCAAGGTGATTGGAGAACCATTCCAAGCGCGATGAAGGATGGGTTTCACATCTTTACCACTGCAATCCGGTGCAGTATCCATATGAGAACAGAAACAAATGGTCGGTAAGTTTTGATTCGTTGAATTTGACGGAATGGTTGCAAATACATAGCCCCATTTGTCCATTTCAACATCGGATGCACCCATTTCTATAAGTTCTTGAGTAAGTAAGCGGCCTAAGTCTTTTTGTTTTTTAGAGGAAGGAAAACTACTCGAGTTTGGATCTGCCTCAGTATCGATACGTACATATCGCATGAAGCGATCAGCTAAATCTTGTGAAAAATGCATGATGAATGTCTTTTTACGAAAGTACAGAATTCACTTCGGATGCAAAACGAGAAAGAGAATAAAAGCCTTAAATTTTATTCACACCATGTAGGTATTCTAAAAACCGGTTAAATGCCAAAGAACGATGTGAGATGTTGTTTTTTTCAGCTGTAGAAACTTCTGCAAAACTTTTATTCCATCCAATAGGTTGAAAAATAGGATCATAACCAAAACCTTGATTACCTCGAAAATCAGTCAGAATAGTACCCTTAACCGCGCCTTCAAAATACCGTGGTTCGGTTCCATCCACATAGGCGATGACGGTGCGAAACTGCGCATTTCTATTGGGGGAATGTTCGAGCAGGGAAAGTAATTTTTCGCTGTTAGCTCGATCATTTTTCTCAGGTCCTGCAAAGCGCGCTGAATGCACGCCAGGGTTACCATCTAAAAACTCCACCTCTAGACCTGAATCATCCGCAAAGCAAGGAATCCCGGTATGACCAAAGATTGCATTGGCTTTGATCAGGGCATTGCCTTCAAGGGTCTCCGCTGTTTCCGGAATGTCTTGGGTGAACTGAATGTCATTGAGACTCAGTAATTCAAATCCCGTGGGTAATAAGGCTCGGATTTCTGAAGCTTTGTGTTCGTTTTGTGTTGCGAAAAGTAATTTCATAGAGTAAAAATAAAGGAATTCATATAATAGGGATGTAACATTCTCCTGCGCTTGCATTTAACATTAATTGAAATATAATTAACCAATAAAAAAACTTAAATTATGAAACGTTTAATGTTGTTTTTGTTTTTATTTGTTACGTCATTATGTAATGCTCAATGCACACAGTGTGGTGGTTCGCGTGTAGATGTTTCGTTTACGACAGCTACACAACGAGATACAAATGGAAATATATCTACTATCACTGGAAATTTTGTATATATTATGGATTTTGCTCGCAACCGATGCAAATTTATCAAAGATGGCGTATTACAATGGGAAGTAGAATTACTTTGTTTTGGTATATTTCAAAAAGATAAATATTTCCAAGCAGGTTGGAATTCTGAAAAAAATAAAGGATGGTTGCCTTCGAAGGTTACAATTGATTTACGAAATGCTTCAAAATCATTTTCATATGAGAATAATACTATGCGAGATGAGGATGATCGTTTTAAAATTACAGCAATAGATCCGATATTTGTTAAATATTAAAAATACGTTCAAAAAAAATATCCCCGTCTGCATCCTTTTGTTGAAGTGCAATTGTATTTGTCCAACTACCTATAGTACCTCGCTTAATATCCGGCTAATCATAGCACACTATCTTTTCTGAAAAAGAGACCTTAGTAATTTCATTGGGTAAAAAGTGCGCTGTATTTTTCTTTATTTGCTTGTACAGAAAACCGATTCCTTATGCATGTTCGAGCATTGGCTCCAAGAATTTTTCCAAGCGAGGGTTCAGAAAGTAAGGAATTCAAATATTCGAACCAATCCTCTCTATTGGTTGCAATGAATCCATCTTGACCATGGGTTATGATTGAAGAATTCACTCCCACGTTATCGGCAATTGTCGGAATCCCAAGCGCCATATATTGTAATGCCTTGAATCCACATTTTCCCTTGGCCCATTCGGTATCCTCAAGGGGCATAACTCCTATTGAAAACTGACTTAAGTCTTCAATTTCGGTGTATTTATTCCAGCGAACAAACCGCAGTTTAGGAATGGGGAAATTTGGGGGTTCACTAGAAATCACAACAAATTCAAAGGCATGTATAGATGCAAGTTTTTCTAAAGATGGAACAATAGGTTTTAAATATTCAACCGTAGTGTGCGTTCCTGTCCAACCAATAATAGGAATTTTTTGACGATTGATTGCATGAGGTAGTGCATGGTAATCCATATCGATGGTCGTGGGAATGACAACCACCCGCTGATTATAAATTGATGCATATTTAGCTAAATAATCATTACCAACAGAAACTCGGAATGCCCAACGAATAATAAATTTCACTTTCCAATAAGCTTTCAACCGGTGAATGAATCGATGTTGTTTACTATAATTTGGCAACCAAATGGCATCATCAAAATCATAAACAATTCGTTTTCTTAACACCTTAGCAATTAGCCACTCAATAATCGGAGGTCCGACCGGTGTCGCTTCGCGATGAATGAATACAAAATCCACATAAATCAACCTTGCCAAGAGCATAAAGCGTCGAATGAATCCCAGCAGGATTTGAAATGATTTGGATAAGGGCTTATTCGACTGATAAAATATTTTCCAAGCGCGAGAACTTAAAAAGGGATAGGAGGTGGTATGAATGTGTTGAGTACCCAGCCAGGAGAGATATTGCTCCACGCGAAATCGTTGCGAAGGTGCTTCTCCTATTGGATATGGACAAAGGATAACCACTTTAATCATGTGAAAGGATTTTTGCATAAACTTGTTGATACGCCGCAATACCCTTTTCAAGTCCAAGGGCCTGTATCGCATACGCTCGAATTGCTTTTGAATCAAATTGTGTGTCCAATAATTGACCTACTGCCTCAGGAATTTCATCCCAACATTGAATGCAAATCCCAGCCTTACCATTTTGGATAAGCGCCTGTGAATCACCGATACCATTATTGGTTATAATTGGCACTCCCATCGCTAAGGACTCTCCGAATTTGACCGGTGAGGAGGCGCGTTTTGAAAACGCTGGCTCTATAAATTGGATGCTCGCTTGGGCCATGCTTAGAAAAGAGGGCACCTCATGATGGGGTGCTCTGTGAATGACAACGCGGGAGGAAAGCGATTGCTCTGAATTAACTATTGATGTTGCCGAAGTTGTATCTTTAGTGAGAATCAAAAAATACCACCTTGGATCTAGCGCCGATAAGGTATTAAAGAAAACAAGTTCTTGATCAAGGCGATACCACGTTCCTACGGAGCCCACATGAATTAATACCTTACTTTCTTCGGGTATATTAAGGAACTGTTTCATATTAACGGAGGGTGGCATAGGTTGAAATAATTGTGTATCAACACAGCATGGAATTACTATTGATTTATTTTCAATAAGTGTTGCACCATATCGCTCTGAAACGGCATTAATCCCATCTTGCGTTAGAGAAACTATCGAATCGCATTGAATCACGAATTCCTTTTCTTTGCGTAGAAAGTATCTAAATATCATTCGATACAGAGGCTTATGTTGTGGCCATAGGTTGCCATCAACCCTCTCATCTGCCCACAAACCACGCATATCAAATAGCACCTTCCGACCTTGACGCAATGAAAGAGCTACAAGCATTGGGAGGTAACTTCGACAATGAATTACAGTATGAGCACTAGTGAGTGCTTTTTTAGCTGCACGCTTCATTTTCCAGAGATCATATATCGTGGATAAGACTGCTGGTTTTTTAGTGTATGAAAGCGGAATCCAGTGAATGTTTCTGCCTTCAATTTGCTTTTGAACGAGCTGTTTATTTTCAGATAAGGCCTCTTTTTTTTCAAAAGAAATTATACTGAACTGCATCCCTTGTTGTTCTAGTCCGAGTAGATAGGGCAAGATTTGAGCTTGTCCCAAGGGGTCTGTTAATCCGTCATAGGATAAGTAAAGGGCTTTTCCGTGAAGGCACATGCTTCAAAAATAGGCAATATAACCGAAGTGGATTTTTCCAGAACGTGCATCGAAGGGATTATTTTTTTCAATGCCCATAGCGTAGGCTATGGAAAAAATCCCTACGGTAGAGCTAATATTTGCTCCGATACCAAATCCAAATGGGGAATCTTTTCGGTAACTATTGTTACTTGTGTTTTCGTAAATAGATTGATCGAAAAACACAAAAACGGCAGAATTTTGATCAAGTAAATAACGAAGTTCCGCTTGATTTACACTTTTAGTGGTAGCAAAAAATTGTTCTTCATTAAACCCTCTTTGAGTATTTAACCCCCCAAATCTATAACATTCATTTGAAAAAATCGATGGTGCTAAATAGGTTTCAAAAGAAACCTGATATCGGAGAACCCATCGCTTGTGTAAGGAGATAAACTGTTCTAGAATCATCGCAACTTTGGAATTGATCACTTTTTTTGATGAATCGTCCAAAACGCTCCGTTGCCCGACGAATCCCTCTAATAGAAATGAAAGGCCTGCTCTTGGATTGGGTAAATAATCCACCTTTTTATAATTTATCCCAAGCCCATACATTGAATTTTTCAGCGAGGCAACATTTAAAAACTCTAAACTGCTGTTGGCCGCATACAATCGATTACTCCCGAAATAGGAAAACATGCCTTTCATCTGCCAATGCTTATCCACTTGGTATTGTATTCCAAGTGTTGATTTGAGTTCTAGAAAGGTCGAATCCCGTTTATATAAGTTCAATTTCATTTCAGTTCCGAGTAATGAATTAAAGAGGTAAGGATAAAGCAATCGAAGATTTAGTAGTTGAGTCGCAGGTTTAATACTACGCCAGTTAAAATCTACTTGTTCTGCGTGCCGCAAGGAATTGTTTAGTTTCAACTGTAATTCACCGGTTAAACCAATTTGTTGACTCACTGGATTTGGTTGTAACCCTAAAACACCATTAATATTGGAAGATTTTGAAGCCTTCAAATATAGAAAAAGGGTCATGCCCTCCTTCGCAAATACAAAATCCGAGGATTTTATCGCATCAACAAAGGTCAATTGCTCAATTCGTGAATCAACTTCTTTTAGCTTATCAATTGAAAACAAATCACCTGATTGTATACCTATAATCTGTTGAATAGGCTTCAAGGCAATGGAGGAGTCTCCCTTAATTACTATTTCTTTCCATTGCATTCTACGCCCTTTAATCAACGAAACTTGTAATGAAATCAATCCCTTTGTATAACCCAAGGAATCATAATGATATGAAGCAAAGGGGTATCCATTATTTTGAAAGGTACGAATTACTTGTTGTAATGCTATTGCATAAGCTTTTGGGGATTTAAACACAAATGCATCTCCAACACGAACTGAAGAACGCGCATATTGTTCAAACCAAGAAACAAGTTCTGGGGAAACTGTAAGTTGAACCCCATGAAATTGATCTCCAGGAAATACCTTTACAATAAAATTTGGTGCTGCAGTGAGCGAATCTACATCAAGCGCTGCTGTGTAATACCCAAGTTCTGTTAGGTATATCGATGCTTGCACCATTTCCATGGCAAGGAATTGGCGTGAAGCGAGGGTATGTGATTTTTTGAAATATCCAGAGCTTGAAACTTCTGAAGGAGAAGTAAATAAATAATTCACACTCACCTGCTGAGCGGAAACCCCTAGAAAAAGGAGCAAGAAACTAAGTAAACTTATATACTTCAACGTACGTGTAACGCTTTAATTGAACATTAAATTTTCAACATTTACGAAACCTTTTCACAAATTTTGTAACTTTAACTCCTCGGGACTCGTTAGAGGATACACAAACAACAAAAACACACAACTATGAAAACGAAGGTAAATGTTTTAATTCTATTAGCTGTTGTTGCATCTGTGATTTTATCATCGTGTGGTGCTTCAAGAAAAGCAGGATGCGATGCTTACGGGTCAACGAAGACTGAAATTCATTCGAACGATTTAGCTTCAAAGTAAGATATTAGCATTTTTCATCGCTTTAAGCGCTGGAGATACAAGGCCATTTCGGATTGTATGTTCAGCGCTTCTTTTTTGGAAGCTAATTCAAAATCAGATCCTGATCCTGCATAAATAATCGATCGCGAAGCATTAACCAATAAGCCACAATCTGAATTTACACCTGCATTAAATACGTCTTCTAAGGAGCCTCCTTGCGCTCCAACCCCGGGAACCAAGAGGAAATGCTCGGGGGCAATTCTTCTAATGTCCGCTAATTGCTCGGTTCGCGTGGCGCCCACCACAAACATTAAGTTATCCGGAGTCCCCCAATCCATTACTGTGGAAATCACTTTGGCGTATATGGGTTGTTCCTCTTGGCTAATAATATACTGAAAATCGGTTGCGCCTTCATTAGAAGTTAATCCAAGTACAATGGCCCATTTGTTGGCAAACTTCAAAAAGGGTTGAACACTATCTTTTCCCATGTAAGGCGCTACCGTAACCGCATCGCATGGAAGTGTTTCAAAAAAAGTTTTCGCGTAGGCTGTTGAGGTATTACCAATGTCTCCGCGTTTTGCATCGGCAATAGTGAAACACTCTTTCGGAATATAATTGATTGTTTTCTCGAGGCTTTTCCATCCCTTCACTCCCAACGCTTCATAAAATGCGGTATTCGGTTTATATGCTACGGCGTATTCCGAGGTTGCATCAATAATCCGCTTATTAAATTCAAAGATTGGGTCTTCGAATTCCAATAAATGGGCAGGTATTTTTTCCATGACTGGATCTAAGCCAACACACAGAAAGGATTGTTTTGCGAAAATTTGATGTATGAGTTCGCTTCTTGTCATTAATCTTGACCTTTAAGTTTTTCAGCATTTTCTGCCATGCGCAAGGAATCAATCATTTCTTGAATATCACCATTCATAAACGAAGCCAGGTTATACATGGTTTTATTAATTCGGTGGTCCGTAATTCTCCCCTGGGGATAATTGTACGTTCTAATTTTGGCGGATCGATCCCCTGTGGAAACCAATGTTTTTCGTTGCGCTGCACGTTCATTATGTAACCGATCTAATTCTGCTTGGTATAAGCGGGAACGTAATACTGATATTGCCTGCTCTAGGTTTTTATGCTGAGAACGTCCATCTTGACATTCAACTACCATTCCAGTTGGAATATGAGTTAAACGAATGGCCGATTCCGTTTTATTAATGTGCTGTCCACCAGCACCAGAGGCCCTAAAGGTGTCTTTACGGACATCGTTCATATCTAATTTAAAGTCAACTTCCTCTGCTTCTGGTAGAATGGCAACCGTGATAGCAGATGTATGAACTCGTCCTTGTGATTCCGTTTCTGGTACACGTTGCACGCGATGCACGCCAGATTCAAATTTAAGTGCTCCATAAATTCCAGTACCTGTGATTTGCATGGAAATCTCCTTGAAGCCTTTAATTGTACCTTCCGAAGAGTTAATAACTTCTGTTTGCCAACCCATTTCTTTAAAATACATAGTGTACATTCGGAAAATATCTTCAACGAAGATACAGGCCTCATCACCACCTGTTCCAGCACGTAATTCCACGATGGCATTTTTGTCATCTTCCGGATCTTTTGGAATGAGCATCATTTTTATTTCCTCCTCCATAAGGGGCCTTACTTGCTCTAATGAATCGATCTCCTCTTTTGCCATTTCGCGCATTTCAGGATCCGTTTCTTGTTCGAGTAATGCTTTACCGGAGCTTAAATTCGATAAAACATTTGAATAACGCTTGTAATAACTTTCGAGTTCTTCCAATTCTCGATATTCCTTGCTCAATTTAACAAATCGATCCATATCAGAAATAATATCCGGGTCGGTTATCAATTTCCCAACTTCGATAAATCGAAAGTGGATGGCTTCAAGTTTAGAAAGTAAATCACTCATGGATTAAATTGAGTGCAAAGGTAAGGAATTGAGACTAAATACATTCAATTATCCCTTATAGTGCAATCTAAAGTACACTTTAAAGGCTTCTCTCCGCAGGATATTCCACGCTAAATTCTCAAAAAAATTCGTTGTATATGAGATTAATACTTCAGATATTTCCGGTAAATCAACTCGATATAAAAACTCAGGCAACGAACTCGGTGAAAGTTCATGTAAAAAGCCAACAAGCTCGCGATGCATTATAGATAATTCCAATTCGTTTACCGGTGGAATATGCAGCCCAACAGCTTGGATGTCTTTCTCTAGTTGTTGCCCTACTTCCTGAAGCATTTCGTGCATCGATAATTCGGTACTTAAAGCAGCAAACTGCGGAACCAATTGATGAAAATCTGTGTGAGCCATGTGCTATAAAACGTTAAAAAAATGAAGGCCTTAAAAATTCTAGCTAACTTAAATAGAAAACAACAATACACATCTTATGTTAGTAAAATTATATTCCAGCAGTGTTTTTGGAATCACTGCCACCACCATCACCGTTGAGGTAAATATCGACAACGGATTAAATTTTTATTTAGTTGGTTTACCTGACAATGCGGTTAAAGAGAGTCAACAGCGCATTCGAGCAAGTTTTAAAAATAACGGATTTCATTTCCCAGGAAAAGAAATAACCGTGAACTTAGCCCCTGCCGACATACGGAAGGAAGGTTCGGTATTCGACTTACCCATAGCCCTTGGAATCCTTGCTGCGAGTAATCAACTCAAACATGACAGCCTTAGTGATTACCTTATTGTAGGTGAACTTTCCTTGGATGGATCGCTTCAAGCTACACGGGGCGTATTAGCTATTGCCTTGCAAGCACGAGAAGAGGGATTTAAAGGAATTATTGTCCCAGAAATAAACGCCTCAGAAGCGTCAGTTATAAAAGGACTTGACGTATATGGCTTATCCACCTTAACTCAGGTGGTAAACTTCTTGAACGACCCAAGTAGCACCTCACCTGCAATCGCTCCAGCCATAGATGCCCACGAAAATGCAAACTTTGAAATTCCGGTGGATTTTAAAGAAGTTAAAGGGCAATTTGCCGTAAAGCGCGCCTTCGAAATTGCTGCAGCTGGAGGGCATAACATTATTTTGATCGGTCCTCCGGGATCTGGCAAATCCATGTTAGCTAAGCGGTTCCCAACCTTACTCCCAAGCATGAGTTTGGAGGAGGCCTTAGAAACAACGAAAATTCATAGCGTTGCCGGTAAAATAAAACATGCGGGCGGATTGATTCGACAACGTCCGTTTAGGAAGCCCCACCATACGATATCCGATATTGGATTAATCGGAGGCGGAAGTTATCCCCAACCTGGAGAAATATCCTTAGCGCATAATGGGGTCCTGTTTTTGGATGAACTCCCCGAATATAAACGAACCGTATTAGAGGTATTGAGGCAGCCCTTGGAAGACCGCACAGTGAGTATTTCAAGAGCCAAATTCAGCATTGAATATCCGGCAGGATTTATGTTAATTGCGGCAATGAATCCCTGTCCGTGTGGGTATTTAAATCATCCGGAGAAAGGATGTTCTTGCGGGCCGGGCATGGTAGATCGCTATTTAAATAAAATCTCTGGCCCCTTACTCGACCGAATTGACATGCACATTGAGGTGCAGCCGGTAAAATATGATGAATTAACGGGAACGATGCCTCAAGAGGATAGCCGCAGCATACGGGGCAGGGTTGATACAGCAAGTAGCATTCAAAAGAAGCGCTATAAAAACTCGTTGGCGCATAACAATGCTCAAATGGGTCGGAGTGAAATTGAAACGCATTGCATATTGGATGAGGCGTCGCGGGCTTTACTTAAGCAAGCCATGGTACACCTAGGCTTGTCTGCTAGAGCGTATGACCGCATTTTAAAAGTAGCACGAACCATTGCTGATTTGGAGGGTTCATTAAATATTCAAACGCCGCATGTAGCGGAAGCTATACAATATAGAAGTCTAGACAAAAGCCGTTGGGGCAGATGAAATAAAGGTTAGATTTTATACATTTGGACCATGAGTAAATTAATATTGTTTATAGTGCTTGTGCCATATTGGGCATTAAGCCAATACCAAATCGGACATACCACCCTCACCTTTAACGACCCTACACGAAATGGTGGCTTTGGTTCAGGTGGAGGGCCAGGACGCCAAATTCAAACCGAGGTTTACTATCCGAGTTATACGGCAGGGGAAAATACACCCGTTGCTACCTTTCCCGATTTTCCGGTTGTAGTATTTGGTCATGGATTTGCTATGGGTTGGGATGCCTACCAAAACATTTGGGAACACTTAGTACCACAGGGCTACATCATGGCCTTTGTGCGAACTGAAGGTAGTTTAATCCCTGCACCAAGTCATGGAGATTTTGGCCAAGATTTGGCCT
Source organism: Crocinitomicaceae bacterium (assembly GCA_030830895.1). Classification (GTDB taxonomy): domain Bacteria; phylum Bacteroidota; class Bacteroidia; order Flavobacteriales_D; family Crocinitomicaceae; genus UBA952. The sequence goes on from JAURMC010000011.1 coordinate 38,298, forward strand.
TAGTATCCACCAAAATGTTAGCGCTCAACAGTACGGCTGGTTCCCCTTTCAACGGAAAGGTTAAACAAAAATCTGTTATCATGGGGCATTCTATGGGTGGCGGTGCCACGATGTTAGCGGCCTCAAACAACACGAGTATTGCAGGAATTGTTGGGTTAGCTCCTGCCGAAACTAACCCAACAGCCATTGGAGTTTGTGGGAACATCACCGTACCTGCCCTCATATTTTCGGGTTCCAGTGATGGGGTAACCCCTCCTGCTGAACACCATATTCCAATTTATCAAGGAATCGCTTCAACCTGTAAATCCTTTGTGAGCATTACAGGTGGAGCCCACTGTTATTTTGCCAACTCCAATTTTAATTGTGATTTTGGCGAAGGAACCTCATCGCAAGGGATTTCAATTTCAAGGGCGGAACAACAAGACAAAACGTATTGGTTGCTAGATCCATGGTTGAAGTATGTGTTAGGTTCTGATTGCTTCGCATTAACTGATTTTCAATGGAAACTAAATAATACCATTGGAACTGTAAATCAAGGTACATGTGCACCTTCAGGCGCTAATGCTACAATTTTTTACGACAATATGTCAACCTTGTGGACTACCACTCCGGGAACAGCGTATCAATGGTATTGGAATGGGCAAATTATGCAAGGCGAAACCAATGACACCTTAGTACCACCGGTAGATTTAGGCGGAGATTATTCCGTTTCGGTATTCTCTCCATCAGGTTGTGAAACTAGCTCATTCATTACCCTGCAAGGTTCCATAAGTGCCTTACCGCTTGATTATCAGTTGATATATCAAGCTGCACAACATTTAATTCAAATAAGTACGAATACACCGTATTCAGGAAACATAAGTCTACAAGATATTCAGGGACGGATGATTAACCAAGAGGTCGTAAATGCAACAAGTATAAACTTCTCGAGTAGTCAACTTGCTAAGGGAGTTTACTTTGTTCGTTTAGGGAACATGCCTTCCAAACGAATCCTTATCTATTAAATCAAAAGCCCCTCTAACGCTTCTCGTTTTTGCATTGGTTCTTGAGCTCGTATGCAACCATCCCGAGGCACTAACCATAAGGGTAATTCAAAACCAATCACCAAATCGAGGTCGTGGGTTGAAAGGAGAATGCCTTTCTGTTCTGTAATAGCCACTTCTTTAAGTAAGGTAAAGAGTTGTTTTCGGTGATAAAAATCCAAAAAGGCGGTAGGTTCATCCAAGAGGATGTAGGGTGTGTTTTGTGCTAAAGCCCTTGCAAGCCCGACCAATTGTCGCTCTCCATCACTCAATGAAGAAGTCTGTTTATCTCTAAGGTGATCAGCCCCTACCCGCTGCAGCGCGTGCAAGGCAAGCGCTAAATCAGATTCCTTTTGGTGACCCATCACTCCTAAATAAGGAGTTCTTCCGAGCAAGACATAATCCAACACCTTTAGTTGCGACACCCCGGAGAAATGGGCAGTAAGCCATGCAATTTTAGTAGCTAGTGATTGCGTTGACCAATGCGTTATTTCATGTTCATCAATTCGAACCGACCCGTTTAACATGGGGAGAGAACCACGTAAGGTTTGAAGTAGCGTAGATTTCCCACTGCCATTCCTACCTACCAAGGCTACCAAATCACCCGGATTCAACTGAAGCGATTCAGCGGTTGCGATAACTCCCGAATACCCGATATGTAACTGCCTAACCTGTAACATGCCTGTTTTTTAAAATCATCCAACTTACAAAAGGCACGCCCAAGAGGGCAGTCAAGGCATTCAAAGGAATCGCAATGTAAGATTCAAGTAACTTTATTGAAAAGTCACACACCCCTAAAAATAAAGACCCAAACAGGATATTGGACCACAACAAGACGCCATGATTTTGGGTTTTCATAAGCAATTTCGTTACGTTCGGAATAGCCAATCCAACAAAAGCAATCGGTCCAGCAAAAGCTGTGATGGTCCCTGTTAGTATCCCCGCAATCAGGATGCTCAGGAGACGTACCTGACGAATAGAAACCCCAAGGGATTTGGCGATGTCTTCTCCCAACACCATGGCATTAAGTGCGCGCACCTGAAACAACGAAAGAACTACACCAAGGCATGTAATGATGGCAATCCAAGGAATTTGTTGAATGGTTACCCGTTGCAAACTACCAAAATTCCAAAACACATATTGCTGTAAATCTTGAGTGCCAGAAGCGGCCTGAATAATTGCGATGATGGCACCAATAAAGCTACTGAGCATTAATCCGATGAGCAATAAATGAACTGCTGATCGCAATTTAAGGGCAAAGAGCAACATGATTGCGCCCATTCCCATGGCACCCAAAATCCCCAGAAAAATCAAATCCGTAGTGGATCCCAAGGCTGTAATTCCGGACATCATCCACAGGGCAACTAACAAAGAAGAGCCAGAAGTGATTCCCAATACATCGGGTCCAGCCAAGGTATTTTGAAATAAATTTTGCATCAACATTCCCGCCACGGAAAGGGCCGCCCCTGCAATGAACGCCATGAGAATACGGGGTAAACGGAACGACCACACCACGGTAGAAGAAACTTCATCGTTCGGATTGGTTAGGGACTGAAAAACGTGTTCCCATGTGGTGTTGAAATATCCCATTTTCAAATACAGTAAGAACACAACCAGGAGCAATATTCCGGCGGAGAGTAGCAGGATCAGGTGAGATTTAGTTCGGTTCATTTTACTTCCCGGTAAAAATACAACATACTTTTGGTGGTATTCCCTTGTTTGATTCGAATTAAATCACGGAGTACAATGTCTGGTTTTAGGGCACTTTGTTCCCAAAATTTATTCAAGTCGTGTGAGTAGCAAAAAATTGAACCCTGATTAAAGGGTCGAAGTTGAATTGCTTTTGGAAAAGCACTCAAGATGGCTTGCTTACTTGGGAATCCAGGATTTAACCAAAGTTCACACGACTCTGCCTCTTGATAAATACGCTCCGCCCCTACCGCCATGCTTCCTGTCCCTTTATTGTTCATCGAGAAGGTGCAAAAATCAACTTGGGAAAAGAACCGCGCCTGAAAACTCTGTTGTAAGGGGGTATACCAAAAATCTCCGGCAAAATTTCCAACCAAGATTTTCATACACTGGTTGCCTTTGGGTAAGGCATCATAGGCATGGTAGCGTTTACATATGGCATTGAATTGTGCCACAGCCTCATCAAAACGATTGGTAATTGCTCCGAAAAACAAGATCCATTCTGCTTTTCCTAACGGGTGTTCTTCACGCCAATCGTAATTGGGAATCCATTGGATGCCTATGGCCTTGAATCGTTCTTCGTTAGACTGATCCAGGGGCTCCATACCCGCAGAAACCCATATGTTGATGTGTTGTTTTGAGAGGGATTCAAACGGAATAGAGGTTCCTCCCAGTTCTAACAAGCGGCCCTTATCAAATCGTTGTTTTAATGTGGGGTCATATAAATATTTACCCATGGACACCGCCCCAATATTATCACGTGCATCAAGCGCTACTAACATTCCGACGTGTGCTGCCGCATTGGTGGCTATCTTTATATTTCTAATATCCAATACTTCATCAGCGTGCGAGGCTTTAATGTATTTAGGATTTGTGGTACACCAGATGATTCGTGTGGGTAATTTTTTATCCGGATCTTTTATAAAGAGTTTAATGCCATCTGTTGTTTTGACATATGATAACCATTGACTGTACCTCGATTTTCCGTTTGTTGCTTTAACCCCATTCTTTTCTGGGGTATTGCACCCGAGAAAAACGAAGAAAAAACCAAGAAATAGGAACTTAATACTGTTCTTTCTCATTCGGAAAATCCCCCGATTGTACATCTCGAATATATTCAGTGAAGGCGCCAAGCATTTCGTCGTGTAAGTTTCGATATTTTCTCAAAAAACGAGGATTAAATTCGTTATTAATACCCAGCATATCATGAACCACGAGCACTTGTCCATCTACCCCATTACCTGCACCAATTCCAATCACAGGAATCTGTACGGTTTTCGCAACTTTGGATGCTAATGAAGCTGGAATTTTCTCCAAAACGATTGCGAAACAACCGGCTTGCTCTAATGCTTCTGCATCTTTAATAAGGCGAAGAGCCTCTTCCTCTTCTTTAGCGCGAACTACATAAGTTCCAAATTTATAAATTGATTGAGGAGTCAACCCAAGGTGACCCATAACAGGAATACCTGCCGTTAAGATGCGTTGGATGGATTCAATGATTTCACTTCCGCCTTCCATTTTTACAGCATGTGCCCCAGTTTCTTTCATAATTCGTATGGCACTATTTAATGCTTCCTTTGAATTTCCTTGATAACTACCAAAAGGAAGGTCTACCACAATTAGTGCGCGTTGTACTGCACGAACGACGGATGCGCCGTGATAGATCATTTGATCTAAGGTAATTGGCAAGGTGGTTTCGTGTCCTGCCATCACATTGGAGGCAGAATCACCAACCAGGATTACATCGATCCCTGCTTCATCAATGATGCGAGCCAAAGAAAAATCATATCCTGTTAACATGGATATTTTCCGTCCGCTTTGCTTCATTTCTTGCAAGGTATGTGTGGTTACCTTTTTTACTTCTTTGTGTACTGACATGCCAAGAATTTGATTCAAAAATAAGGAAAGTGGATTAAAGCACCTAAATAGGACACGAAGCAGTGTGGAAAAGATGAAATAAATCCCAAATTCAACGAGCAAAAACTAATTACATTTGTTTTACCCGTAATACAAAACACATGGAACAAGAGAAAACAGCAATAATCATAGGAGCAGGTCTTGTGGGATCGCTTTGGGCGGTATATTTATCAAAAGCGGGTTATAAGGTGACGATTTTCGAACGACGCTCAGACATTCGTCAAGCGGAAATTTCCGCAGGAAAATCCATCAATTTAGCGCTTTCAGTACGTGGTTGGACCGCACTCGACAAGGTTGGAGTTGGCGATGAAATTCGAAAAATTGCCATCCCAATGTACGGACGAATGATGCATGATTTGGAAGGAAACTTGACTTATCAGAACTATGGCAAAGAAGGTCAAGCAATTTTCTCTGTTTCACGCGGTAAAATTAATGCCACGATGATGGATATAGCTGAGAAACACGGAAAGGCCACCATACATTATCGACATTCATGCGATAGCGTAAATACCGAAACAGGCGAAGCAATCATACACAACGAACTTACAGGGGAACGCTTCACGGTGAAAGCTGATGTAGTTTTTGCGGCAGACGGTTCCTTTTCCAGTGTGCGCTACAGCTCCTTTCAAAAACGAAATCGATTTAGTTACAGTCAGAACTATATTGCCGACGGATACCGAGAACTCTTGTTACCTGCCAATGCTGATGGATCGTACAAACTTGACAAAAATGCCTTACACATTTGGCCAAGGGGACGCTTCATGATGATTGCCTTAGCGAATGAAGATGGGTCATTTACATGTACCTTATTCATGCCGTATGAAGATGACAAATATGCCTTCGATCGATTAACATCTAAGGAAAAGGTAGATGAGTTCTTCCAAGAGGTATTTCCAGATTTTTACGCCATGGTGCCGAATGTCGCTGACGCGTGGGAAGACCACCCCTTGTCTTCGTTGTCCATAATACGTTGTAAACCATGGCATGCCGGTAAAGTGGCTTTAATGGGGGATGCGGCACATGGTACAGTACCTTTTTATGGGCAAGGAATGAACGCCGGTTTTGAAGATTGTAGGGTGTTATTTGAATTAATGGAACAACACCATGAGGATTGGCCTAAAGTATTCGAGGCTTACAGTACCCTGCGCAAACCGGATGGCGATGCATTGCAAGATTTATCCTTGGACAACTACTTAGTGATGCGCGATTATGTGGCAGATCCCGCCTTTATCTTACGCAAAAAAATTGAAGCGAAATTTAGCGAACTGTACCCTGAGCGATGGATGCCGTTATATTCGCAGGTCACATTCAGCAATATACGATATAGTGAAGCCTATCAGCAAGGCCAAGTACAAAATGGTATCATGGACGAGGTTATGGCCATAGAAGGTATTGAAGACCGATGGGATTCAGAGGAAGTTATGAATTTATTATTAGAAAAAAGTGCTCAATTTAACTTTAGCCATGCATAGAATATTGATATTATCTGTTGTGTTTCCTTGTGTGTTATTCGCCCAAGATTATGGGTTTAAAAAGGGTTCAAAAGGAAATGATTATTTGATGGTTCGAAACAAAGGAATTACCTTCTCAGTTGGTCCGACTTGGCAATTCACACCCAAAACTGAAACCTATGAAATCACCGACAATGCGGGTAGTAGAGGTACTACCGTGATAGATCCTGCAGGAAAAATTGGATTCTATGGAGAATTTGGTATGGTCGTCTTTCCTAAATGGAAAGCCTTATTACCTATTAAACCATTGAAAAAATCGCGCTTATTGGATTATATGGATTTCACCTTGGGTTATAGACAATACCGTGGTAAAGAACTAGTAACCACGGAGTTCACGAATGCCCTTGGCGAAGTGACGAATAGTTTTGAATCTACTGGTAATTATTCTAACGGATTGATATTCGGAAGATTTGATGCACACACCTTATTGTATTTTGGAAAAAAGAAAATTGATGTGGCTCGTAAGCACTTTATTGACCAATCCATTGGGATTAATATCGATTATAATCTTCTGAAAGGTTCCACCACGTATGAACCCTATACATCATCCTATTCACCGCAGGAGGTAAGCGAACTTAAATTCTACAAGCCTCTAGTGGCACAATTCCATTATTCTATTGGCATTGGGGTACGTTTTAATAGAGCATGGATGATGATTCCTGGGATTTCGATCCCGTTTGTGACCTTACATGAATGGAATGGGTTTAATTCCCGCATGAATTGGTTTCAATCCACATATTGGCCAATTCAAGGACAAATACGCTTCATTAAATTATTTGAACGGCAACCTAAATGCGGGGCTTACGGGGATACGAAAGATATGGAGCGAAATAAAAACTTCAGGGATAAAAACTAGGAAAACCAGTTTTTCAAAAAGTATTTCGGTCCTTTTTTCTTGAGTCGTTTTATGACATCGTCTCGATTACCGATGTTGCTGATTTTAAATACATCATTGAAAACGGATTTCCCATCGCGGTAAAAAATGAACTCCAAGGTAAGGTTTGAAATTTCATCCTTGTATAAATTATAGATGGTTGCCCGGTCTAGGCCTTCTGGGAACAATGGGGGATTTTCGGATTTTTTAAAGCGGTTATCAAATCCTTTTACATTTACCAAACAATAGGTTAAAAAGCCTTTTTCTTTTAAAGCCATCAAAGAACTGTCTGATGCCAGAACCTGACTTGAACCTCCTTGTTTAACAAAATTGGTTGCGGGAATTGATTTGATATGCATTGCGGTAAATATCTCACACATGGTGACCTCTAAGGCATAACGATCTTCCGGTTTTTCAAACTGACCGATAACTACACATTCATTTAAATCAAACGCTTGAGCCCAAGAAACATGGAGGGTAAATAAGAATATGACAAGGGATAGATTTTTCATCGTGAGGTTAAAATACTTCAGATGCAATTGCTTTCACTGAAGAAGAATTAGACATGGTGTAATAATGTATGCACGGGACGGCTGCAGCTTTCAATTCCCTAGATTGTTCAATTCCCCATTCAATCCCGACTCGTTCCACATCGGCATTCGTTTTACACTTGACCAATTCTCGTGATAGCTCAACGGGATAATCAATATGAAAATACTTAGGGATAAAAGATATATGGGTAAGATTCTTTAAAGGTTTTAAACCAGGAATAATTGGGACAGTTATGCCCACGCCACGGCAAGCTTCTACGAAATTGAAGAATTTTTTATTGTCAAAAAACATTTGTGTAACAATATAATCTGCCCCGGCTTCAACTTTTTTCTTCAGATGATATAAGTCATCCTCTAGATTCATTGCTTCAAAATGCTTCTCCGGGTAACCCGCTGCACCAATACAAAAATCGGTGGGGTCCATTTTATAATCATCTATGAGGTAATGCCCTTGATTCATTTGACTAATTTGATGGATTAACTCATTGGCATGTTTATGGCCTCCAGGTTCTGCTTCAAATACAGATTCACTTTTAATTGAATCTCCGCGCAAAGCAAGTACATTATCAATACCCAAAAATTGTAAATCGATTAATGCATTTTCAGTTTCCTCCTTATTAAATCCACCACAAATGAGGTGAGGAACTGCATCAACATTATAACGATTCATAATAGCCGCACAGATCCCAACCGTTCCTGGACGTTTTCGTACAGCAATTTTTTCTAGGAGTCCATTATCTCGATCTTTATAAACAAACTCTTCTCGATGATAGGTAACATTTACAAACTTTGGATTGAATTCCATCAAGGGATCAATCCCATCATAAAGGGTTTGAATTCCTTTTCCCTTTAATGGAGGAAGAATCTCAAAGGAGAATAAGGTATCATTCGCGGCTTTAATATGTTCAGTTACTTTCATATCTGGGGTACAAAGATACGACAAGTTTAATGAATCCATTATGCTTTCGTATCTTCAATCGCTTGATAAATCTCTTGAGCAAAATGAAGGGCTTGTTCCTCAGTAATTGTTAATGGAGGGGCCAATCGGAAACTATAAGGGTGTGACAGAAACCAAAAAGTTAACATCTGTTTATCTAGACAGCGTTTTACGACGCGTTCTACGCGCTCTGCCGATGCCATATCAATCGCAAACATTAACCCAATGTTCCGAATTTCTTTGACCTCTGGGTGTGCTATAAGGATATCATGAAAAATAGATGCTATTTTTGGGAGGGTTGAATAGTCAATCTCCGAGGTTAGTACTTTCAGAAAAGCTGCCGCTGAAGCACATACCACAGGGTGACCTCCAAAAGTAGTAATATGCCCTAAAACGGGATTTTCTTTAAACGCTGACATATATTCCGAACTGCTCACGAGCGCACCAATTGGAAGCCCACCCCCAAGGGATTTACCCAAAGTTAACACATCGGGAATCACGTTAAATTGTTCAAAAGCGAAATTGGAACCAGCCCGACCTAAGCCGCATTGAATTTCATCAAACACCAATAAGGCCCCAACTTCGGTACAACGGGCTCTTAAGGCGTGTAGGTATGAAGGGTCTGGAATTCGAACACCAGCATCTCCTTGAATGGTCTCCAGTATAACTCCTGCCGTTGCATTAGTAATCTGTTCTAACTCTTGTACGTAATTAAGTGTAATAAAGCGAATTCCGGGAACGAGTGGCCGATATTTCGTTTTTTTAAGCTCATTGTAAGAGATACTCATCGAGCCGTGAGTACTTCCGTGATACGAACCTTTGAATGCAACGATTTCGCTTCTGCCGGTAACGCGTTTAACCAATTTCATGGCGGCTTCATTAGCTTCGGTACCTGAATTTACTGGATAAACCGCCTGTAGATTTGCAGGCAACATAGATGTCAATTGGCGTGCAAAATCCATCTGGGCATCCTGAATAAACTCGCCATACACCATTACATGAAGGTGACGTTCCACTTGTTCGTGAATTGCTTTTTTAATAGTTGAATGCCCATGTCCTAAGGAACTCACAGCAATCCCTGAGATTAAATCGGCATAGGCATTCCCTTTCTTATCATATATGAATATCCCTTCTGCGCGATCTACTTCGATGAGTAAAGGATAGGGAGAGGTTTGTCCGAGATTAATCTTAAATTCCACGATGTAAAATTAGGGTTTTCGTATTAAACCATTGAGAGAATATTCAATACCTGCAATGTGATAACTTTCTTATTTGCTTATTTTATGAAAAATCCCCAGAAAAACTCAGGATTTTATAATTTATTGTTTAATGACCTCCATGGGTTTATGACCCAAAATATTAAGCCAATAGAATCCATTTGCATATGAACTAAAGTCAAGAGTTGGGTAATTTTTATCAAGAATTTTAATCGGATTTGAGTTTGATTATATCAAATGTTCCTTACCTTACTATAATATAGCTTAGCCTTCTTTTTGCTTTTATGATTTTGAAAAAACTGTAAAAAAATTAAGCGTTTAAATCAAACTTTGATAATTACTTAAATGATAATAACTAAATATGAAGCGAAAATCATTAACCAATGGCTAGACTTAATAGATAGTACCCTGCTCTTACGGCCACAGAATTCCATTAATTAATAGTCATAACCTAACGAATGACATGTTTTAAAGGATCGGTTGCACGATCACCGCTCAATATTTGTATCTGATAGATCCCTGACACTAGTTTGAGGTCTGAAACGCTATACATATTAATGCCCGGTTTTACCTCAATTATACGATTTAATAGCTCCGAACCATTCATATTCTTTACACTTAAGATGCCTGTACCAATTAAGTTTTTATCATTCAATAATACTTGGAATGATCCGGTACTTGGATTCGGATATATAGAAAAAAATCCTTTCTTTTCAGTTCCGCAACGCACATTAATGGCATCATATAGCCTCTTAGTTCCATCCAAATCAACTTGTGTTAATCGATAATAATTATTTCCTTCAATCGCCAGTTCATCCTTTGACGTATAGGTTAGCATCTGAGTACTATTTCCTGCAGACTTAATTATCTCAAGAAGATTCCAATTAACTCCATCCCTGGATTTCGAAACTTCAAAAAAATCGCTGTTGAATTCAGTTGCTGTTTGCCATTCTAAGGATATTTTATTTTCCGAACAAATCCCATTAAACCCGATTAATTCTACCGGAAGCGCTTGACTAGAAACGGAAAAAGTTGCCGTATAATTGACTCCCCCGTTAGATGCATAAACTGTTCCTCCAGAGCAGGTAACTGAAGAGGAACTGTAAACCTCTAGGTAGTATGAACCAGAATTCAATCCAGATAATAAATTGATGTTATTACCTGTTGCCGACCACATTTGATCTTGACCGCCACAACCATTATTAAATCCAGAAGTCCATGGTAACCCTAACGCATTAAAAGCCCCTGGACTGCCGTTTGTTGGGTATACCCTATAATGAATTGTAGTGGCAGTTAAATCACAACCTCCACATTTCCATACATTGTGCTCAGCGCCTTTTAATTCTAGCGTATTTGATGATATATCAAAGGTGCCCAAGTTAGCATTATGAAAATCTAAATTTCCTGTTGCTGCATTTAAATCGTAATAGGTATTACCACCGCCATTTAAGGACAAAATAATAAAGGTATTATTAAACCCAGCAGATTGAGCTTTCAAGGATAATCCTAAAACAAGCATGGAAATTAAAAAACAAAACTTTAACGTTGGGGCCATAACATCTATAGTTGATTTTAACACCCCCATTTTACTATTTGGCATAAGTTTTAAAAAGTACGCTAAATTTATTTATTTTTAATAAAACTAGAAATTAAATTCTAAAAAAATCCCTTACTCATAAGAGCAAGGGATTTCAACGTATTTTTTTGATATTGGCTTATCGAATCACTTCTTTCAAGACTTCTGTTGCGCGCTCTCCATTTACAATTTGGATGTAGTATACGCCCGGAGCCAAGTTCA
>JAURMC010000012.1 GCA_030830895.1 Crocinitomicaceae bacterium
AGGCGGGACTTGAACCCGCACGGGCTAATGCCCACAGGATTTTAAGTCCGGCGTGTCTACCAATTCCACCACTCGAGCAATCCTGAGCGAGAAACGGGATTCGAACCCGCGACTTCAACCTTGGCAAGGTTGCGCTCTACCAACTGAGCTATTCTCGCTTGTGTAACAAATAACGATTTGTTAACCGCATCTGCATTGCAAATGTACAAAAAACAATTTTTTATCCAAAAAGGAAATTAACCCCCGATGAGTTTTTTGATTTCGTGTAGTTTCATTAACGCTTCAACAGGAGTTAACACATTGATATCTATTGCAATTAGCTTTTCATGAATTTGTTCCAACACAGGGTCGTTGAGTTGAAAAAAACTGAGTTGCATGGGTTTTACTCCCTTGTATTTGTTGGTTTTCTCGGGCAAGTGGTGGTTCGTTTGCCCCACTTGTTGATGCGAATTTTCCAAATCTTTAAGTACATGTTCGGCTCGTACAACCACCCAATCGGGCATCCCCGCTAATCGCGCTACATGTATACCAAACGAATGCTCACTCCCTCCCGCAACCAACTTTCTTAAAAACAATATGTTTTTTCCTATTTCCTTAACTGCAATTGAATAGTTTTTAATGCGCTCGAATCTCCCTGCCATTTCATTTAATTCATGGTAGTGTGTTGCGAAAAGCGTTTTCGGCCGATATTTATTGTTTTCATGAAGGTATTCTGTGATCGACCATGCAATTGATATTCCATCATAGGTGCTAGTGCCTCTCCCAATTTCATCAAGAATTACCAAGCTGCGCTCTGAAAGATTATTTAATATGCTTGCCGTTTCATTCATTTCAACCATAAATGTGGATTCTCCAGTAGATAAATTATCTGAAGCCCCAACTCGAGTAAAGACTTTATCAATTAGTCCAATAGTTGCCCGCTTTGCCGGTACAAAAGACCCAATTTGAGCGAGGATTACGATTAATGCTGTCTGCCTTAACACGGCGCTTTTCCCACTCATATTCGGCCCAGTAATCATCATGATTTGTTGGTCTGCATTAGATAAATACAAATCATTAGCGACGTAAAGTTCTCCTTCTTTTAGTTGTTTTTCAATAACGGCATGACGGCCTTCTTCAATGTGAATCTCTAAAGACTCATTAACTTCCGGCATGCAATAGTGATGTTCTTTTGCTAAAATAGCAAAACTACTGAGAACATCTAAACGAGCTAAGGTTGCGGCATTTTGTTGAATTACCTCAATGTGTGCTGCCATGGAAACCAACAAATCCGAATATAATTGTTGTTCAAGTGCAATGATTTTTGATTCAGCACTTAGTATTTTTTCTTCGTACTCCTTTAATTCCTCCGTGATATATCTTTCTGCATTAACTAGGGTTTGGCGCCTTATCCACTCGGCGGGAACCTTGTCTTTGTATGTGTTTCTCACTTCAATATAATATCCAAAAACATTATTGAAGGCAATTTTCAAACTTGTTATTCCTGTTTTTTCCGCTTCACGGTTTTGCAATTCTTCTAAGTATAGCTTACCGTTGTTTTTAATGTTCCGTAATTCATCAAGCTCTTTGCTAACCCCTGTTTTTATAACTTCACCCTTGCCAATAGAAAGAGCGGGAGTAGCATCGATGGTTTCATCTATTTGATGGAGCAATTCACCACAGGCTTTAAAAGAGCTATAGAGCCCTCTGATCATATTATTTGAGACGCCTTGTTGAAGTATTATTTGTATTGGTTCAATTAACGCGAGGCTTTTGTGAACATGTCTAATTTCTCGAGGATTTACCTTCCCTACCGCGACTTTTGAAATGAGTCGTTCAAGGTCTCCACAGGAGGACAAATAATCCCTAATAGCAACGGTTGGTTGTTCATTTGTATAGAACCACTCTACCGCTCCGTTTCTTGTTTGAATTTGTTGGAGATTGGTTAGCGGTAAAAGTAGCCAACGCTTTAATAAGCGCCCGCCCATAGCGGTTAACGTAAAATCAATAACATCAAGCAGGGTTGTTGCTCGTTCTTGTTGTGGGTAAACTAACTCTAAGTTTTTTATCGTAAATCGGTCAAGCCAAAGATGTTCGGTTTCTTCAATACGGGAGATAGAGCGTATGTGATGCAACGTTTGTAGTTGATTTTCCTTTACGTAATGAAGCGCAGCAGAGGCAGCAATGATACCATGGGCATACTCCGAAATACCAAATCCAGATAAGTTTTTAGTTCCAAAATGGGAGGTTAAATGATCATCAGCAAAATCAGGTGTAAAAATCCAATCATCCAAGCGATAAAAACAATCAATTGTGAAATGTAACGCTTGAAAGTCTTCTTGCTTTTGTTTTTGATAAACTATTTCTGCCGGATTGAAAAGAGACAATAATTTTTCAATTCGATGAATATTTCCCTCACCTAACAGAAACTCCCCCGTAGAAACGTCTAAAAATGCAATCCCAACAAGTTGCTTTCCAAAATGAACAGATGCTAGAAAATTATTACTTTTTTGCGTGAGGACTTGGTCGTTAAATGCCACTCCAGGTGTGACCAATTCCGTTACTCCCCGCTTTACGATGGTTTTGGTCATTTTGGGATCTTCTAATTGGTCGCAAACAGCAACCCGTTGTCCGGCTCGAACTAGTTTGGGCAGATAGGTTTCCAATGAGTGATGGGGAAATCCCGCCAAGTCAATTTCTGCAGCAGCACCGTTTTTCCGTTTTGTTAATACTATCCCGAGGATTCGTGACGTTTTTACGGCATCCTCGCCAAAGGTTTCATAGAAATCGCCAACTCGAAAAAGTAATAATGCACCTGGGTGTTTGGCTTTAATTTGATGATATTGTTTCATCAATGGGGTTTCTTCGCTAGAGTTAGATTTCGCCAAATGAGTTAGATTTCGGAATTTAGCAACTAAATTAGGAGGACTTACTCGAAAATCAAAATTAAGCACTCAGGACTTATCAACATGAACAAAAAACTAAAACTATGGGAATTAAAAAGGTGTTCTCCTGAAGAATTTTCAACTCAAAAGAAATTGCCCGTGGTGGTGGTCTTGGACAATATACGATCTTTCGAAAATGTAGGATCTGTATTCAGAACATCAGACGCCTTTAATATACAAGAAATAATATTGTGTGGAATCACACCCGTACCCCCACATCGAGAAATCCATCGCACCGCATTAGGCGCAACAGAAACGGTTTCTTGGAGCTACGCTTCCCAAACTCTAGACGCGATAATTAACTTACAGGCCTCCGGTTATACGATTTATGCCCTAGAACAGGCAGAGAAAACTATTTTCCTTCAACATTTAAAAAAACGCGCAGACACAAGAATTGCCTTTGTTTTTGGTAATGAGGTAAATGGGGTAAATCAGGCGGTAATAGACCAGTGTGATGGAGTGCTTGAAATCCCTCAGTTTGGAACTAAACACAGTTTAAATATAAGTGTATGTGTTGGCGTGGTTTTATGGGAGTGTACAAACTTGTTAAATCCTGCAGTAATTTCAGATTAGCGATAAAACCCCATTTCTTTAATCATACGTTCTACGTTTTCCGGCACGAGATATTTAATGCTTTTTTGACGTTTAATCAATGCTCTTATTTGGCTGGAGGACAATTCTAAGAAAGGTAAATCGGACAAATACTCAATGTTATTATTCGATAATCTCTCTGCCAAAGCATTAGCCTCATTCGCCTGAACACTTCTTGGATATACTAAGATTCTAAAATTGGATAGAATAAAATCGGAGTTATACCATGCCTTAATACTCCTTAAATTATCTTCACCAATTATTAATGAAAAGGTGTGTTCAGGGTTTTTATCAATTAAATGCGTTAACGTAATAGCCGTATAGTTAGGTTGGCTGAGGTGGAATTCAATATCAGAAGCCCGAAACTTCAGGTTTTCGTGGATAGCATCTCTAACCATATTTAATCGGTGATGATCCGCTAATAAATTACTTTTTTTTTTCGTTGGGTTGTGAGGTGTAATGATAAACCAAATTTGATTTAAATCCGTTTGATTGATAATCCCTTCTGCTAACATAAGATGACCTAAATGAATAGGGTTGAACGAACCAAAGAACAATCCTATTTTCATTGTGCGATAAAGTTTTTGATTTGCGTTTTTGCGACGGAAACCGCGTTTTCCAAGTTTTCATTTAAAATGCAAACATCAAATGCCCCAGCTTGTGAAAGCTCCCAAGTTGATTTTTCAATTCTTAGTGCAATGCGTTCTTCGCTTTCAGTTTCTCTTGCGCGGAGTCTTTTTTCAAGAATGTCAACACTAGGGGGCTTTATAAAAATAGATAATGCTTGCTCGTTGAAGATTGCTTTCAAATTTAGGCCCCCAACCACATCAACATCAAAAATAATCACCCGGCCTTCATCCCATAAGCGCTGAATTTCTCGCTTTAATGTACCATAGAAGTGATCAGGGTACACCTCTTCCCACTCAATAAACTCCTGGTTATCAATGGCTTTTTTAAAGTCCTCAACCCCCAAAAAATAATAATCCCGGCCCTCTTGTTCTTTAGGTCTAGCGCTTCTAGAGCATGCTGAAATGGAGAAGGATAAAGAGGGGATTTCCCTCATTAACCGATGAACTATGGTTGTTTTTCCTGCGCCAGAAGGCGCAGATACAATTATTGACTTCCCTTGACGTAATGAATCAGAGGACATTTTGAACTTGTTCTTTAATTTTTTCCAAGTGATTTTTCATTTCCACAATCATACGCTGCATCATTGAATGATTGCTTTTACTTCCTAGGGTGTTAATTTCTCTTCCCATCTCCTGAACAATAAAACCGAGTTTTTTTCCACAGGATTCTTGCGTTGACATGGTTTCTCGAAAATAATTAATATGACTCTGCAGTCTAATTTTTTCTTCTGAGACATCAAGTTTATCTATGTAGAACAAAAGCTCCTGCTCTAAACGGGTTTGAATGTCTTGATTTTCTATTTCTTTTACTGCTTGTTTTAGTCGTAATCGCGCGGTAACTATACGTTCTTTTTCAAAGGGACTAAGCTGTTCAAGAAGGGTTTCAATTTGAATTAATGAAGCTTCTAAATCACTTTTCAATATCGTACCTTCTGCCATTCGAAATTTTATTGCAGATTGAATGGCCTCTTCCAACAACTTGAGAATAAACTCTTGTTCGTCAATGGTAATTTGTTCCGAGGGTTGTTTTATAACTCCTGGCATCCCTGTAAGCGCCCCAACCCATTCGGAGGGCTCGAGCGACTCTTCCTTTAATAAAATCTTAATATCTGCTATAAATGCTTTTGCGAGGTCAATATCTACATGATTGATTTTCGAGTTTAGTCCATCTTCAAGGTATAGTCCCACATCAATTTTACCACGCTCAAGAGATTGTCCAATTTTAGTTCTAATCATCGGCTCAACACCGCGATAAGATAATGGAACTTTTACGGCTAGGTCAAGCCCTTTTCCATTTAACGAGCGTATTTCAATAGATCGTTTTTTGCCCTCAAATACTCCACTACTTTTTCCGAATCCCGTCATCGACCACATGCTCTTTTTTTTCTTCAAAGGTAGGAATTAGAATATATATGCTATTCATCCGCCTGGAGTAATTTTAACAATAAACGTTCTGTTTCCGCTTTTAAATCATTAAAGTAAGTTCCCGTGGCGGGCCCATCGAAGCCAGAATTAACTTGTACAATTCGGCCTTTTTTATCGAGAAAAACAGTGGTTGGAAACGAAAAAACCCCATTTAGTTGAATAAATAAAGTATGCGCATCTTTAGTGGAAGCACCTCCACCTAAATATAGGGGATATGTAAAACCCATTTTTTTCCCATAATTGTTTAACCGCCTCAATCGGTCTTTATCTGAACTACCATTTTCAAAGCCAATCCCAATGAAACGAATGTCTCGGAAGGATTCTTGTTTGCTTAGTTCAATAAAATATTTGCTTTCATCTAGGCAGTTCGGACACCATGACCCCATTAGTTGAATCACAGTTGGTTTTCCGTAAAAAAAATCAGTGTCTAGGGTCTTTTCTTTTCTTGGTTTAGTTTTTACGGTAATTCTCAGGGCTGCCAAAGGCTCAGTAGACCAACTAATATTGTTTGCTTCTTTTTGTTTGGCATTCAGATTTAGTTTTCCGTACCATGTGGCGTGATACTTACTTCCTGAATAGAAGTCACCAAATATTACAGAAGAATCTTTTGAATCTTTGGTTGCTTCAAATAAAAAGGTATGCACTCCGTCAAAACAACTGAGTTTCATGATGCCATCGTAAATCCCGCCGGATAAATATCTGTAATCGCCAGTTTCCGTCCGAAACGTTCCTTCTAATTTACTGCCTTGTTGTTTAATTATTCCTATGGCCGAACTACTGCCTTCTGTGTCTGTGAAAACAACGTCGTAGATGCCTTCAAATGATGGTGCATTAAGATCGAGCATCGCATCAAATCGAGCATCAATACCTTGTGCAACGGGATAAAATTTAAAAGGATATGACGTAGCATTCAATTTATTCAAATTCATCCAGCGCCCGCTTAAAGAGGTTTTATGAAAGATGATTTTTCCTGCAATTTCTGGGAATTCCATATAAATGGAATCTTTTTTTTCAAATAAAAAACACAATTTGATGAGTTCCTCTCCATTGTGTATACATAATTGGGGTTGTTTACCCGAAACATAAGAAACCTCGAACGGAATGGATCTTCTATCATTAAGCTGTAAGGAAGCGTGATATGTTATTTCCGAATTCCCATGCGCCCAATTAATCGAATTAGTAAACCAGAAATTAAAAAAAAACAAAATTAAAATATGTACCTTTCTCATGTTTATGCAACCTTTATTCCTCAAAAATAGTCAATACTCCTGAGCCAATGGAAGATGCGTTACTTGTGCAGGAATGTTTGAATGGTAAACCAAGGGCTCAAAAAGCGTTATTTGACAAGTTTGCTCCAAAAATGTTGGCGGTTTGTTCCCGATATATGAAGAACCAATCTGAAACAGAAGATGTATTTCAGATAGGGATGGTTAAGGTGTTTAATAAACTATCTGATTTTAAAGGGGAGGGTCCGCTTGAAGGATGGATAAGAAGAATTATGGTAAATAGTTGCTTAGATCAACTTAGGAAGAATCAACGCTTTGTTGCTGATAAAAACCTGGATGATGTTTCTTTTCTAATTGAGGTTAAAGAAGAAATTTCTTCTCGGTTAATGGCAGAAGATTTGATTGCTCTAATTCAAAAAATGCCAGCCGGATACCGTGTGGTTTTTAATTTGTACGCAATTGAAGGATTTTCACACCAAGAAATTGCCGAACGTTTAAATATTTCAGAAAGCACCTCTAAGTCACAGTATTTAAGAGCCAGAGCATACTTAAGACAACGTATTGATGAACGATAATATGGAAAAAAAGACCTTTGAATCGGTATTGAAAGAAAAACTTGGCAATCATGAAATGCCAGTGAATCCATCCTTGTGGAAAAATGTTTCTTCAAAAGCCGGCCTTTCTTCCGGAAGTGCTAGCTTGGGTATAGGCTCCTGGCTTGGAATTATTTTTGGCTTAGTTACCATAACGGCAGCAGGGTACTATTTTACGACTTCGAAAAAAGAAGTTTCTGATGCATCACCCAAAAAACAAGAGGATATTACGAGGGTTAAGAAACCGGATTTATCAGAGGAGAATGTAATATTATCAAAAGGAAGCGAACAATATGTACCTGTTGAACCAGACAGGAATGATCAAACAATTCATTGTTCTACAGGTACAGTAATCGATGAAAAACCAATAGAATTTAGTAGCGAACAAACCCGCAAATTTGTCGATTTACAAAATAATCAAGAACAACAGTCAATCGAGGTCATCCCTCAAAAACCGATATCGGCTGTATCAAATATTTCTAATTCTGAACCAATTCCGAAAGAAAACAACACAATCATAGAAACACCTAAGAGTTCTATATCTACCCCCTTGGTAATGCCAAATGCTATTACTCCGAATGGCGATGGAATCAATGACGTACTTACTTTGAAGACAGAAGGTTTATCTGATTTCAGCTTGGTTGTTTTGGACGCACTTAACAAGGTTGTTTTTTCTACAACCGATCCAAATTTTGTGTGGAATGGCTTACTTCAGAATGGTGATTTAGCTCCTTCAGGGTCATATCAGTATTATTTTACAGCGAAAGACGAAAACGGCACCTGGCATCATCAGTTTTCTTCCCTAACCATCCTAAGATAGCCCTTTCAATGTTTTAGAATTATTGTATATTTGTCCCCTCATTATGAGGCCCCGGTGGCGGAACTGGTAGACGCGCTGGATTCAAAATCCTGTTCTTTCGGGAGTGCCGGTTCGATTCCGGCCCGGGGTACTATAAAACAAGCGTGTGTAATAGTATGCTTATTTCGGAAAGAGAGGGGCTAAAATCTTGTTCATGTCGTCATCTTGATTTGATACAAAATTTGCTTTTAAATATTCTTTGGCTTATCCAATAGCCATATTTATTTTAATTGTTTTTTCTTGGTAATTTCTCATAGGGTATTCCTTGCTTGTGTGAGAAATATTACCTTTGGTTGCAATGACCAAACAGGTATATATAAATATAAGGGAGATTGTTCAAGTAAGGCCAATTCCAATTGCTCCACTAACTGGGAGTCAATTCCAACATGTCCCGTCGATACCGTGCGCTTTTTTGGTAATTGAGAATAATGTTGTCGTTGATTTTGGGAAAATGGAGTCTTTTGATCATGGGTTATATGACCCGCAGGATTTAATAGATGTGTCAGGTCGTTTTATCTTCCCTGCATTTTGTGATTCCCATACACATACTGTATTTGCAATGCCCAGAGACACAGAATTCACGGATAAAATTAAGGGCTTAAGTTATCAAGAAATTGCTGCAAAGGGAGGTGGAATATTAAATAGCGCAAAACACGTACAAGCACTTTCTGAAGATGAACTGTTTGAGATTTCGCTTCCTAGAGTTAAAGCATTGATTGCGGGCGGAACAGGAGCGTTGGAAATTAAAAGTGGGTATGGTCTCACGCTATTAGATGAATTGAAGATATTGCGCGTAATTAAACGAATCAAAGCAATAGTTGATATACCGATTAAATCCACGTTTTTAGCTGCCCACGCCCTACCAGATGAGTATAAATCAAACAAACAAGGCTTTATTCAAGCAGTGGTGGACCAGTGGATTCCTCATGTAATAGCCGAAGACCTAGCAGATTATATAGATGTTTTTTGTGAAACTGGATACTTTGATGCGACTGATTTAGAACTAATCGCTCATGCAATTCAAGGGTCGAAAATGAAATTAAAGGTTCATGTGAATCAATTTACGGCCATTGGAGGGATTCAAGCAGCGGTAAAAAACGAGGCAGTTTCTGTAGATCACCTTGAAATATTAGACCCCAAAGACCTTGAGGCCTTAAAATCAGGAAAAACAATCGCGACATTGCTTCCAGCATGTTCATTCTTTTTAAACATTCCGTTTTCCCCCGCAAGGGATTTAATTAAAGAAGGGATTCCTATTGCGCTGGCTAGCGACTTTAATCCGGGGTCATCACCTACTTCAAATTTATTTTTTGTTTGGTCTTTAGCGTGTATAAAAATGAAAATGACGCCGGAGGAAGCATTTAACGCTCTTACAATTAACGCCGCATTTGCAATGGGTCTCCAAAGCACTCACGGCACAATTTATAAGGGCTATAATGGAAAGCTAATTATCACGAATATTTCTCCTTCTCTGGCTTTTTTTCCTTATTCATTTGCTTCCAATCACGTGTTCACGATGATAAATTAATCAATGAAGTATTTATTATCTAGCTTTTGTTTAGCATACAGTTTGGTTTTTTATGCCCAAACATATAATTCAAAGGGATTATTATTATGGGAAATTATTAGCCCAAAAGGAAGGTCTTACCTATTTGGAACCCTTCACACGAACGATAAATCCGTTTTTGATTTCCCAGATTCTGTTTATGAAGCTTTTATTACTTGTAATGCACTTGCTGTTGAAGTTAATTTATTCGACTTGTTTATTAACAAAGACCCGATACCGAATAGGGTTAAACCATTGTTAGACCGAGAAGGGAAATTATATACTGCCTCTGGAAAACCTACTGACACTTATTATGGAAATGAAGATGGTATGCCCCAATTCATGGATGCTTGGTTTCAAGAAAAGGCTGAATTATTAAAGATGCCGGTTGTGGCACTAGAGTCTATTGAACAGCAAACAAAAGCGGCTGAAGAAATTCCGATGGTAGTACAACAAGACCGGTTTCGTTTTGGGCTTTCAGTCGAACAAGCTTTAAAATCGCTTTATTTAGAGGGAAGAATAGACTTGATTGATCGCCTAATTAAAAACGGATTATCTGTTAACAAGGAAGGGTATGATAAACTAATTGAACAAAGAAATGTCATGATGGCGATTAATATTGCCAAGCATTGTTTAACCGATTCTTTCTTTTGTGCAGTTGGCGCAGGGCATTTGTACGGAGAGAAGGGTATTTTAAACTTGTTAAGGGAAAAAGGCTTTAAATTACGCCCGGTTCAACTTACTACATCTGAGAAGCCGTGTACTGCTGCACGGACATTAAAATCGACACAAACTTGCGAGTTTAATCAGCAAATTGATGCCACATGGCTTAAGTTTAACATGCCTGGCCAGCCAAGACAAATTTCAAATTCAAGCACCAAGGAGCGCCTATTTATTTATAAAGAATTAGGTCAAGGCAATACCTATGAAATAAAGTGTATAGACCGTGACACGAGCCTTTCCTTACTTGAATATTCTGAGATATTTATAGCTAGCCCATTACAAAGCCCATACTATTTAGGTGTTTTGGATGATGGCACCGAATTTACACAAGGATTAAGCGATGTATATCCTGAGGGATTAGTGTGGACAAGACTTCTAATCAATGAAACTCACTTGGTAATAGCTAGGTGTTATGGGGGAAATAAATTTATGAATTCAGACCGTCCGATGAGGTTTTTTAACAACATTGTATTAGAATAGGGTTTATAAATGTTTAAGACTTATTCTCTCACATTCGTTATCTTATAGATATTAAAACGTTATTTTAATTCATGAAAAAATTTATTCAAGATTGTGCAGAGGAGCTAGTAAAAAGACACAAAGATAGCGCTAGCTTTGTGTTAATTATCCCCTCTAAACGAGCAAAAAAGTATCTTTTGGAGGCGATAGCCAAAGCTTATCAAAAGCCAGTTTTTTTACCCGTCGTTTATACCATGGAGGAGTTTTTAGCCTTATGGACTAGCTCGGCAACCATTGATAAAACGCGCCAACTATTTCTATTGTATCGCGTGATGAGTGAAACCGAAAAGTTTCGGGACATTGCGTTTGATGAGTTTTTAAATTGGGGACCAATGGTAATTGATGATTTTGAGGAAATCAATCGTTATTTATTGGATGCAAATCAGGTTTTTAAAAACTTGCATGCAATTAAAGAACTTGAAAGTTGGAATTTAGATGATTCACAACCCTTATCTGAAAGTCAACGTAAGTTTATGGAGTTTTGGGATGAGCTCCCTGCCGTATTCAGAGCATTTAAACAGCGCTTGGTACAGATGAACAAAATCACCCCTGGACAAGCTATAAATGAGCTGGTCCATAAAGCTGCAGATATAATACCATTAGAAAAACACTACTATTTTATTGGATTCAATGCATTATCACTGGGAGAACAATCTCTAATACGAACATTGATGCAGCGAGAACAGGCATCATATTGGGTAGATGGCGATCGATTTTATATGGATAATCCGATTCATGAAGCAGGGACGTTTATTCGCCAAAATTTAAATTTTTTCAACATAAAACAAACGCCATTTATCTCCGATAGAATGGCCAAAAAACCGCTAAAAATTCGTGTTGTTGCCTGTTCTCAAGTGACCGGTCAAGTGAAATTAGCTGCCACGGAACTCGCTAAGAAGTCAGATAGTGAACTTAATGAAACCCTGTTATTATTGGCCGATGAATCATTAGTTGTTCCACTAATGAAGAATATTCCATCTTCCGTACTTAGGGCAAACATAACCATTGGACTTCCTTTGAAACAAACTTCAATTAAATCACTAATCGATTTAATTTTTTCGATTCAAGAAAATAAAATAAGATTTAAAACGGATGCAGCATATCATAAGGATCTTATGTTGCTTTTTCAGCACCCATTAATTTCCGTTTGGTTGGATAAAGAAACCATTCTTAAAATCAATGACTGGGAACGAAATACCATAAAACAAAATAAGGTTTTTCAATACACTAACAGACTCTCCTTTAAGTCTGATTTGGATGAAATTACTGAAGTGATATTTACAGCTTGGAATGCTAATTATCATAAAGGTATAATGCTAATAAATAAGTTTGTGGCGCTATTGGCTAAACGATTAGAAAAAGGGTTTGAGTTGGAGTTTCAGCAAATCACAATGCTTCAGGAAGCTTTAGTAACCATCGCCGCTTTAACTGAGGAGGGTTTACCTGTAATGGAACTTAAAACGTTTCGAACTTTTTTCAATCAGCATTGGACAAAAAAAGCAATTGCTTTTCATGGAAACCCCACAGAAGGCCTTCAAATCATGGGCCTTCTAGAAACAAGAATGTTAGACTTTAATCAAGTAATCGTATTAGGAATGAATGAAGGGATGTTGCCATCAACTAATCCAATAGAATCTACGATTCCAATGGACTTAAGAAGGGGCTTAGGGCTCCCTACTGCTCGCGAAAAGCAAGGGCTGTTTGCGCATCATTTTTATCGATTATTACATACCGCGGGTGACGTAATCATTACGTATGCAATTTCCAATGATTCTTTTGGATCGTTCGAACCTAGCCGGTATATCGCACAATTAGAAATGGAATTAGCAAGTATAAACCCTTTATGTTCGATAGAAAGAAAATTTTATACCACGGCATTTCCTGAACATAATGCATTCAATTCTGCAGTGGTTATTAAGCGTCCTCAAATAAGTTTATTATTGGAGAATTATTTTTCTAAATATTTATCGGCAAGTGCAATTGGGAAATATTTGAATTGCCCTTTAGATTTTTACTATCGCTATTTAGCTGAATTTGGAGAAGAAGAGTCTGTGGAAGAAGAATTAGAAACGAACAGTATGGGGAGGTTTATTCACAATACATTGGAAAAACTCTTTACTCCATTTATTGAAATGGATGCTTTCGGTAACATAATCACGCCCCCGCCCCCAGCAATCACAACAACAGATATAGAAAATATGCTCACTCGCGCACCGGAGATATTAAAAGAGGAGTTTTTGATGTTTTTAAGTCAAGATGAAAAACTTATAGAATCTGGCAAAAACTGGCTAACCTTCGCGGTTGCAAAAGAACTCGTGGTAAATTTGTTAAAAAACGACATTGCATATATTAATGCGCAAACAGAGCCTGTATATATTCATCGGGTTGAAGCGAAACTTTTGGCTCCAATGACCTTGATAATAGAAGGGAAGGACAGAATTGTAAATTGGATTGGGTTTATTGACAGAATAGATCGGGTTGGCGATTCATATAGATTAGTAGATTATAAAAGTGGGCGCGTTAAAACCGAAGACATTACCTATAAACAAAAAGAAACGGTTACGGAGTCTTTTAAGGCATGTAAACATGCATTGCAATTAGCCACATATGCTTTTTTGTTTAAATACAACTACAATAAATACCCAGAAATCATGGGTATTTATGCAATACAACGTAAAACCGATGCTTTTTATCCTTTGCAACTACCCGCATTAACATCTCACGATTTGATGATGGATTTTCAGGCGTTAATTACGGAAGTAGTTACACAAATCTTTGATGAAAATCAACCTTTTACTCATTCAGATACAGCAAAATACTGCGGATATTGTTAATTAAAAAAGCCGAAAAATCACCTTTTTCGGCTTTCTCTGCAAGTTAAATAAATCTAAGCGAATGCTTATCAGTACAGTAAAGACGCAAACACTTTAACAACGGTTGCTTAAAAGTTAATATAATTCTGATTTCATAGCGTTACGGTAATCCTTCAATTCTTCCCGATTAACTTTTTGTTCTGCGTTTTTCAATAACGATAAGAGGTATAACAAGTTCTCTTTTTCTTCAA
>JAURMC010000003.1 GCA_030830895.1 Crocinitomicaceae bacterium
ATAGAGAATGGTGACCGACAGTGGAAATTACGAGTAAGCTCAGAAGGTGCGGAAGCGTTAAGTTTCTTATTTCAAACCTTTAAAATTTATGGAAACTCCAAATTAGAAATTAAAAATAATCAAGGTGTTTTACTCCACCCAGTATTAACTCAAAAAAATGTTGAAGAACATTTCATGTACAATGCAGCGTTATGCCAAGGAGATGAAATGGTAATTGTTTTAACGGAACCAAAAAATGTAACACCTTCAGAGATATTTATTGATCGTATCATTCACAACTACCGTTCAACACATACAAGCATTAATGAAAAAATCAATGAATCTGAAGCGTGTGAAGTGAATGTAAACTGTAGTCCCGTTGGTGACAATTGGCAAGACGAAAAACGTGGCGTAGCTAGAATTTACGTAGTTGAAGGGAACCAAGCAGGGTGGTGTACTGGATCATTAATAAATAATTTAGCCAATGATTGTAAGCCATTATTTTTAACAGCCTTACATTGTGGAGTAAATTGTAGTGCTTCAGATTTCAACCAATGGAAATTTTACTTTCGATACGAATCCCCGAACTGCACTAATCCAAATACTGCAGGAACACTAGATGATTACTTCATTAGCGGGTGTGTAAAGCTTTCTGATTCCGGAGATGGCGGAGGCAGCTCTGGTTCAGACTTTTTATTGGTACAATTAGGAACCGCTGCAAATCAAGCAACCACGATTTCTACACTAAAATCCGCCAATTTTAATGCTTATTGGAATGGGTGGGATGCAAATAACACAGCCACTTCTGGAGGTGTTGGAATTCATCACCCGGCCGGAGATATTAAAAAAATCTCTACGTTCAGTGGAAATACGGTTTCTAGTACATGGGGAGGTACCCCTAATACACATTGGAGATTAATTTGGACAGCAAATACTAACGGACATGGAGTAACCGAAGGCGGGTCATCCGGTTCCCCAATTTTTAATAATTCCTCAGGAAGAATTGTTGGTACGCTAACAGGTGGTGGATCTTTTTGTAATGCAACGAACCAACCTGATTTTTATGGTAAAGTTTCATACCACTGGATTTCTAACGGTACAACTAACAACCGTCGATTGAAACCATACTTAGATCCTGCGAATACCGGCGCTTTAACACAAAATGGTTCTGCAGACCCATGTTCCTCGCCCTCTGTCCCTGTTGCTAATTTTATTGGTACACCCACTACTGTAAACGTAGGAAATAATGTTACGTTCACTGATCAATCAACTGGGGTCCCAACGTCTTGGAACTGGACTATATCTGGAAGCGGATGGGCATATACAAGCGGCACTAGTGCAACCTCCCAAAATCCTGTTGTTACATTTAACACAGTAGGGATGTATACGATAACCCTTGTGGCCACGAACGCTTTGGGCAATGATTCTGAAATTAAAACAAACTATATTAATGTTGTACAGCAAACTGGGCCGTGTACGCCTTCAATATCAAATGCCTGTGATGAGTTTATTGGCGGTGTTCAATTGAATACTTTAAACAACACTAGTTCATGTACTGCTGGAGGTTACGTTGACTATACCAACATGTCTACCACCCTTGCCAAAGGAACGGCGTACGCTGCCACAATTCTTCCTGGTATTGTAGGTCAAGCAAATCCTGGAGCTTATACAAACGATGAAATCGCGATTTGGATTGATTACAATAACGATATGGATTTCAACGATGCGGGTGAGCAAATTGGATATGTATTAGTAGCCACTGGTTGGAGCAATGTATTTAATTTTACGGTCCCTATGTCTGCGGCTACCGGCCCCTTAACCATGCGGGTGCGTATTTCATATTCTCCCGATGGCGCTATAGACCCTTGCGCAGTAGCCACGTTTGGTGAAACAGAAGATTATACTGTGATTTTAACCGGTCCAGCAGGAGTTAATCAACTAGATGCTAACTTAGTTTCTTTATATCCAAATCCAACTGAAAACAAAATAAGTATTCAAATGGGTGAATTAGCCAAAGAGACGAATCACATTGATGTGGTTGATATCACAGGCAAAATAGTTTATCAGCTTACAAGAATTAACGGAACAATTGCTGAATTGGAACTAAACAACCTCGCCAAGGGGATTTACCATGTAGTTATTTCAACTAATCAAGGAACGATTACCAAACAAGTAGTTAAACAATAAGCAAGCATTTCATGCCCTTAAAGCCTTATTAGTGCTTTTTTAGTACTTTCGCTTCATGCGGATTGAAGTTTGCCATCCCGGATTTCTTACGCTCCTGCCCCAATCTCCTGGAGTCTACAAATACTATGACTCCATCGGGAAATTGATCTATGTTGGCAAAGCCAAAAATCTAAAGAAAAGAGTCTCCAGTTATTTTAATAAAAAGCATGATGATGCTAAGACGAGAATTCTCGTTAGAAAAATTCAAGCGCTTGAAGTGATTCTGGTCGACTCGGAAATGGATGCATTGTTGTTAGAGAACAACCTCATCAAAGAAAGTAAACCCCGTTATAACATCTTATTAAAAGATGATAAATCATATCCATGGATATGTCTAAAAAAAGAGCCTTTTCCACGAGTTTTCATTACTCGGAAGAGATACGCTAATAAGGATGAATATTTTGGTCCCTATCCTAAAGGAAAAATTCATAGACAATTGTTAGATATAATCCATGAACTATATCCAATACGTACCTGTTCCCTAGATTTATCGCCCAAGAGCATTGAACAGAAATCATACAAAGTCTGTTTAGAATATCATTTAAAACGTTGCGATGGTCCATGTATCAATGCCTCGCTAATTGAACGTTATGAAGAATATGTTGCGGAAATCCGGTTACTTTTAAAAGGAAAAACTTTTTCTTTAATACAGGCCCTTAAACGACAAATGAATGAGCATGTAAGTAACTTAGAGTTTGAACAAGCTCATCTTGTTAAATCCAAAATCAACGTGCTCGAAGGATTTCATGCGAAGTCGGTAATGGTAAATAATCCAAAAATCAATTGTGATGTCTTGACTTTATCACTTGAGGATCATCTTGTTTATTATAATTACCTCTGGGTAAGGGAAGGACGTGTAGATTTCTCAGTTTCCGATCAAGTGATTCTTCCCATCAACGAATCTATGGACGACGTTGCTAAAATTATTTGGCATCAACTGTATATGGGATTTAATAGCAAAGAACATGAAATCATAAGTAATATTGATATTACGAACGACCTACCTGGATTTCATTTTACTAAACCTATTAGAGGAGAAAAAGTCGACCTTGTTTCCTTCTCCTTAAAAAATATTAAGCAAAGAACCAATCAAATAAAAACGCCAAAAAATGTTGTTAATGTCAGCGAACGCATTATAAACTTACAACAAGGATTGCGTTTACCTAACGTGCCTTATCACATTGAGTGTTTTGATAATTCTAATTTTCAAGGAACTAATGCGGTGGCTGCGTGCGTGGTATTTAGAAACGGCTTGCCCGCTACTTCCGAATACCGTCATTTTAATATTAAAACCGTTGAAGGTCCAGATGACTTTGCCTCGATGAGGGAAATCGTTCAGAGACGTTATAAGCGCATGATAGCTGAACAACAAAAACTTCCCGACCTAATTGTAATAGACGGCGGGAAAGGACAGCTTTCCGCAGCTTTAGAGGCACTAGAAAATTTAAATCTCAGAGGTACCGTTTCTATAATTGGTTTGGCAAAAAAGCTTGAAGATGTCTTTTTTCCTAATGATAAATATCCCATTCAACTGGACCGAAACAATCCTGGGCTACTTCTGCTACAACATATTCGAAATGAAGCCCATCGATTCGGAATTACACATCATCGGAATAAACGGAGTAACTCGTTTCTTAAGTCTGAATTCAATCAAATACCAGGTATTGGAGATAAATCTAGAGAAAAAATACAAGCTCATTTTGCAAGCTTAAGCCAATTTAAAAATGCCAGCTTTGAAGAACAAAATCAAAAACTAGGAAATAGTTTAGCAAATAAATTAAGGGCCTATTTAACTTAATGTTTTATAAAAGGAAGTGAGGTTCTTCCATTACTTCCGAACAACAACAGGGTATATTTTCCTGCGGAAAGTTCTTTAATGTCCATCATAATAATATTCTGGCCCGAATTAGACTTGATGCAATGTGCTTGCACTTGTTTTCCAGCCATATCCACGATTGTAGCGGTGAGCTCAGATGCTGAATTAGCCGTATAGGTGATCGATAGTTCGTTTTGAACAGGATTTGGAAACAAGGAAATGTTGCTTAGGTTTTGGTCTTCCTTCACCCCTAACACTAACGTATTAGATGGTGAGCCGTTATATAAATTGATATCATCTAAATAGAAGTTATTGCCCCCTTCCCCTTCGAATCGGAATTTCACTCGGAAATTTTGTTCGAAATAATTACTGGTGATGTTGGTCATATGTACTGTGGCCCAATCTGCCTGTGTTGCTGGTTTCCATGCACTAGCCACTGCCACTGAACTCAACTGAGACCCGCCTAAGGTTTTTCGCTGCACCCAATTTTCTCCACAATTTCCTGTGATAAATACTTTAAGGTATTCGTAGTCTGCTGCTAATTTTTTCCTGTAGGAGTAACGGAAACTTAGGGTAACTGTTCCATTTGCTGGAACCACTGACAAATCGATGGGAGAACTTATTAACTCATCGACATTCGACGCAGCTTGGCCAAAATTTACCAATTTCGCACATTGATTTCCTGAGTAACCAGTTGTATTTTCAATGGTAAACGCATTATTATTTTCTTGATTTATGACTTCCCAATTAACTAAATTATTGAGTGATGCATACGTTTCAAATCCTTCCCAAAATGGAAGGTTGGCTGGGGCCGGTAATACGCGAATAAAGTTGTTTTTCACCTCAGAATCTGAAGTCGCACCATCCGTAGCAGTTAATGAAACATTGTAAACACCTGGTGTATTGTAAGTGACGATTGGATCTTGAACCGTAGAAGTTGCAGGAGTTCCCCCTGTAAAAGCCCAATTCCATCCGTTCACCAAATTATAGGATTCATCAGTAAATTGTAGCGTATCCCCTGCACAAATCGTAGTTCGTGTTGAAGAAAAGTCAGCCTTACACAAATAAGGAACCGCTCCTGCACCTACAGCACTTAAATTAGCTTGTGAAACCACATTGGCTCTTCCGGTATTGTTGCTTTGCAATGCTGTTCTCATACGTGTTTTTTGTCCTTGAGTAAACATTTTGGAGCAATATGAATAATCCATATAGTTTTCCACGTTATCACGTATATTAAATCCCCAATACGCATTATCTGAACTACAAGTATTTGAATTCATAAGGCACGCTTGAACACCAATACAATTGGGTGTGTCTTGCACATTATCATCGGTTGAACAGCTCGTTGCATTACCAGGGTTATTGTTTGGCCCCCATGTGTGATCCAAATTTAACCAATGACCAACCTCGTGAGTTAAGGTCCGACTTGTTCCAACTGAGCTTGTTCCAATCGATCCAACATAATCATGAAGGACCCAAATTCCATTAGTCATTTGAGTCGCAGACCAACCCGATGGTTTTGAGGTATACCCCGCTGCACCACCTATATCACCACAAATAAAAATATTTAAATATTTATTTCCTGGCCAATTTCCATTATAAACGTCGTTCCCCGCAACGATCGCATCTACCTGATTTCCTCCATCAGAACCGTCATAACTTAAGGTAGATAAGGTCCTCGTAATCCCTTTAAAACATTGACCATTCGGCGCTTTAGTTGCTAATAAAAACTCTATTTCGATATCTGCTGGCATTCCTTGAAATTCAGCATGTACATTATTTGCGTCTTGGTTCAACAAACGGTAGTCTCGATTTAATATATCTAAGGCATTTAAAATCTGTTCATCTGAAATATTTTCCACACCATTATTGTGTAACACATGAAAAACTACCGGAATTTTGTAGACAGTTGCCTTTTGAATAGGCTTTTTAGAAAGCTGGATTTCTTCTAATGAGTCTATCATATGTTGATACTGATATGCGGCATCAAGCATTAAAGAAGCCATTTTCTTATGTTGATGGCAATATTCTACCGATTCTCCTTCTCTAGCATTATTAGGATCAAATGTGTTTTTCGTTTTCACTTGAGCGCTAAAGCTTAATAAATAAAAAACAGCAAATAAGGTGTAAAAAGACTTCATGTTTCTAGTTTTCTTTGCTAAAATACAATTTAATTTACCCTGTTCAAACGCTACATGCTTATTAATGTTCATTTATCTATCTTTATCCCATGAAAATAAAAAAAGCCAAAGAATCTATCTCAATAACTACATATGTTGTGCTTCCAAATGATACAAACTCACTCGGAAATTTATTTGGTGGGCAATTATTAGCGTGGATGGATGTGATTGCAAGTGTATCGGCACACCGTCATTGTAAACGCGTTGTAGTTACCGCTTCAGTAAACAACGTCTCATTTAAGCGGCCTATTCCTCAATCATCTATTGTAACGCTTGAAGCAAAGGTTTCTAGAGCATTTAATAGCAGTATGGAAGTATTTGTGGATGTATTTGTTGAAGATCCCGTTACTGGAATTAGGGAGAAATGCAATCAAGCCATATATACATTTGTTGCTGTGGATCAAAATGGTGGGCCGATTCAAGTGCCTGAATTAGCACCAGAATCTGAGGAAGAAGTTGAACGATTTCATGGTGCATTGAGGCGAAGGGAATTGAATTTAATCCTTGCTGGTAAACTGAAGCCGTCAGAAGCCTTGGAAATTAAAAAATTATTTTTTGATGATGCGTTATAAGCTTCTCTTTCTGTTCGGAATAAGTTATTTTACAATATATGGACAATCGTTGTCGGGTACTTGGTTTGGATCATTAGTTGCTATGGGTCAAAAACTCCCATTAGTATTGCACCTAAGCGATAGTTCGGGTGTTTGGAGTGGAACACTTGATAGCCCAAAACAACAAGCAAATGGCATACCAATGTCTACAGTAAGTGTTAACGGCAATAAATTACGATTTACCATTGACAAATTGCAAGCCTCTTATGAGGGGGAAATCAACGATTCAATGCTTATTTATGGTACGTTCAAACAAGGCACATTCAAAGCCGAACTCAATTTTAATCAACTCGCAATTACAGAACAAGAGGGGGAAAAAATACAAGATCCCAAAGAACCTTTACCCTATTTACAAGAGGAAGTTCGAATTCAAAATCCAATAGGCAATTTTTCTTTGAGTGGCACTTTGACTCGCCCCGAACAAAATAAATCAATTAAGATTCCGTGTGTTATTTTGATTACTGGAAGTGGGGCACAAGATCGTAATGAAGAGATTCTTGGGCATCGTCCGTTTCTTGTTATATCCGATAGATTAACGCTTGCTGGGTATGGCGTTCTACGTATGGATGATCGAGGAACCGGTAAATCTGAAGGTGTTTTTATCGGCGCTACTTCCGAAGATTTTGCAACAGACATTGAAGCTGCCCTTGCGTTTGTTAAAACGCTTCCTTATATAGATTCCCAGAAAATCATTCTTATGGGACACAGTGAAGGAGGAATGATTGCGAACATAGTGGCGGCCAAACATCCTGAAGTATATGGCGTAGTTTCCTTGGCAGGACCAGGAGTCTTGGGTTCAACGCTCCTTATTGAACAACAGTATTTAATATCAACAGCAGTTGGAGCTTCCAAAAAAGAACTTGCACAAATGCGATCATTCTCAGAATCATTCTTTCCATTGTTAACGCTAGACTCGCTACCTATTGTAAGGAAAAATGCAAAAGCCTTTTTAACGAAATATGCCAAATCAATAAATAAAAAAGAACTTCGTGAATATGGGTTAACAACCCGAACAGACTGGATTAATATGAATCTTGAGGCTTATGTAAATCCTTGGATGCTCTATTTTTTAAATTATAACCCCGTGGTCGATTTAAAGAAAATCGATTGTCATTATCTTGCATTGAACGGGACGACTGATTTACAGGTTCCAGCAAAAATGAATTTAGACGCGATTAATGCCTTTTGCAATCCTGGACCAGGAAAAATCAAAGAAATCAAAACACTCAATGGATTAAACCACCTGTTTCAGCCTTCTTTAACAGGAGATCCAAATGAATACGGGTCTAATGAAGTTACCTTTGATGACACAGCGATTAAAGAAATCCTTATATTTCTTCATAGAATAACGAAGTAATTTGTTCAGAAATCATTACAGAATCCTGATTCATCATACACTTAAAATGACCTTTAGGACAGGTGTTATGTCCTATTTTGGAGCATGGTCGGCACGATAAATCACTCACTTGTGCATGAAAAACTAGTTCTGATTGGTATGGATACATGCCAAACGCGGGGACCGTGTTGCCCCAAATACACACCATGGGTTTGGCATAGAACGCTGCCAAATGCATTAGCCCGGTGTCGTTAGTTACCACCACTCTTGCTCTAGATAATACGGATGCCGCCTCTAAAAGAGTTGTTTTTCCTACAAATGAATAAATTGATGGGAAGTGTGCTTTCAGTGAATTGGCCATTGGGATTTCCTTTTCACCTCCCAATAGTACAACTGGCATATTAATTCGTTCGATGGTTTCAATTAGTTTCGTTATCGGAAACTGTTTGGTTGAGAAAGTAGCACCTAATACCCAAGCCACATATTTTGAGGGTAATGGTTCTGACCCTTTGTCTTTATTTGTAAGCGTTAGGTTGACAACAGTTGGCCTAACATTGGCGGCTTTCGCATAACGGTCCACTACATGTTCTTTTGGTAGTGTATTCCATTTCAAAGTAGTAAACAGGAACTTTTGGAAATTCAATTTACGAAACCTATTCCATGTACCTTGGAACATTAAGGCTTGGAGTAACATGGTTCGTAAATTATTGTGTAAATCAATTACTAGATCATAACGTTCTCTCCTTAATTGTTGGGATGTTTTAAAAAGTGATTCTTGTAAAAATCGCGAATGAATATTAGTAGATAATAAATCCAAGACTGGTTTGTAGCTTGGTTTGGTTAAGAAATGAATTTCCGCAAAAGGATACTTGTGCTTTAGCCCTTCGACTACTGGAAACGTTAACAAAATGTCTCCTATGGAGCTAAAACGTATGACAAGAATTTTCACCCTTTAAACGTCAATTCAACAATCACCCCACGACCTTTTTCACTGGATATTTTCCCCTTAATCCCAGCCATTTCCATGCGGTATTTCATATTTTGCATTCCCAAGCCTTCAATAAGACCTTTGTCATCGAAACCGACCCCATTATCGGTGATTATTACGCTAATATTTGAGTCCTCTATAGGTTGAATGGATATTGAAATCTCCGATGCTTGCGAATGTTTTAAGGCGTTATTCAATACCTCCTGAACAATCCGATATAAATTAAATCGATCTACCTTTGCAAAGCTATCCTCATGTATTTGATCATGTGTAGATAGTTTCAAGTTCATCTTTCCTGTGGCATTGATACGATGAGCAAATCGCTCTAATGCATTTAAAAATCCCTTATCTAAAGCGGGCGGCAATAAATTATAGGCCATTTCTCTTAATTCCTGTATCGATCCTTGAAGTAACTGCTTAATTTGATCTAATGCCTCCTCCTCAGATGTGTTTGGCTTTAAATTCTGTAGCAACAAATTTAATAACGCCAATTGTTGTCCAATCCCATCATGAAGCTCACGAGCAATTTTCTTTTTTTCCCCTTCTTCAGCTTGCGCAATTATCTCATATTTACTCTGCTCAAATAGTAATTCATCGGTTTTATCAACAATCAAAGCGATGTAAGCTTCTTTATCTTCCGTTAATTGATTTAAAACTACTTGTGTAGATAATTCCCGATTAAGCAAGGTGCGTTGTTTGTACAATCCAATCCAACGTGGTGTATGTTCATCGGAAGTTAAATTAGGTTCGGATATAATAAATTCGTTTAATGATTTACCAACAATTTCATTAGGGTTTTGTGCATCAAACAAGGATAGTGCGGCTTGATTACAAAACAAAACTTCAAACGTATTCACAGCTAATTTTAACATTGGTAGCGGCGAATTATAAAAGAGGTCTTTATATTTTTTTTCTGATTCTGTTAACTTGACTTGGAATGTTCGGCGCAGCATTCCATACTTAATTGTTTTGTCTAAAACCCCAGCATTAATTTCATTCTTTAACAAATAATCTTGGGCTCCTTTAGAAACAATTTCAAGTGAAAGGGTGCGGTTATCCATCCCAGAAAGCACAATAATTGTTGCTTCATCAAAAATCTCGTGAATGCGTTCATAGGTGGTAATTCCCGAACAATCACGAATATTTAAATCAAGAAGAATAACATCCGGTGTGTACTCTTCTTTAACCTCTAAGGCATCTGCTATTGAATCAATTGACACGATGTCATATGAGCGATAGCCTAAAAGCACCAAACGCTCCTGAAGGAGGCTTGCAAAAGAAATATCATCTTCTACAATTAAAATGTTTACGTTTTCCATTCCCCTAAATTCTCAATAAAAACACGATCTTTATCCGTAACTGCCTCTAAGTTATAAAGAAATTCTTTGCGGTTTTCCTCAGGAATACAATCCACGGGAAATGTAAGTTGAAGCGCCTGTATGTAATCAAAAAACAAGGTTTGTTGAGATAAACTAACTTTCCTCAGGCCTGAAAAATATAAAACAATTACCTCCCTGTCCGCTATAATAATTGCTTTTTTACTTAACCCTACACCAAAACGAGGCAGACCGATAATCAAGAAGATCAAATTATCAATTGATGATACTAAAAACACCATAGAACAAAGAATTGACTCTGAAGAAACTATGAACAGTGCAATACCCACAATGGCTATTATTCCCGCTTCCAATAAGGTATAAACTAGAACCCTTTTTTTACGTTCGTTACTTACCTTGGTATGAAATACAAATCCATCCGTTTGGCGGATAGTAAAAAGTGCAACCCACCTTCGAATACTCCGATTTACTGCAAGAATAGCCATCAACAAGGCTAAGAATGCAAATATATATTCCTTATAGGGTAAGTTAGCGCCAGAGTTTCGTATAAATTCAATGGGGAAATCGAATCCAACAAAAATAGCTAAAGCCAAAGTTGGGAAAAACAAGACCAATAAAAATGAATTCGTGAGTCTATTCATTTGGTAATTGTTTCAACCTGGTTTTCAATTTCGATACTTGTTGTTGAATCTCGTTAATTTTTTTGTCAACCTCTGCGCGCAATGATTCTGCCCCTTTAGATCGGGCAAAAAAAGACAAGTTGGTTTCCATCCGATTGGCTTCTTGTTCTAATCGATCAATCTGCTTCCGAATATCAAATCGTTCCTTTTGTAACAACTTCGAACGATCAGTAGATGCTTGAATACTTTCAAGTTTTGCAATAAATGCCATTTCTTCTTTTTCCTTTGCGCTTACTGCCAATTCCCCATAGCGTGTATTAAGTGCCCCTTTGTAAGCGGCATACACTTCTTCCTTCTTTGCGTGCGGCACCTGACCTACTTCTGAAAATTCGGCGGAAAGACTTCGTAAAGATTTTAACGCTTCTGAACGATTTGAAGTGTCTAACGTTTCAATCTTTTTTATTAATTCTAATTTCAACGTATGGTTGTGTTCTCTATCTTTTTCAGCAGACTGATTGGCATTATCTCGGGCGTTAAAAAAGGCATCACATGCGGATCTAAATTCCGCCCATAATCGATTTTCCGCTTTACCTGTATTTCCTATAGCCTTCCATTCTTTTTGGAATCCAATGATTTTTTGAGCAGAGCTCTTCCAATCGGTAGAGTCTTTTAATTCATTCACCGAAACTATTAATGCTTTTTTCTTTTCAATAAGCCCAGAGTATGCTTCATACTGCGCTTTACTGAATGCTTTCTTTATTTCAAAAAATCCATCACATGCCTCACGAAATGCTTTCCAGGCCTCATTGTTTTCCTTTCTAGATCCTGGGCCAATTTTTTTATACGATTCCTGCAACGCCTTCAATTGTTCTATCAGTTTATCCCAATCCTTGTTGGACTTCGCTTCAGATGCTGCTGAGTGCAAGCCAAGAATTTCATCTATCAAAGCCCTTTTTGCTGCGATATTTTGAATATAAACTTGTCTTTGAGCCTCATAATGAAGATTAATCTTTTCATAAATCTGCCTAACTGTTTCCCAATATTTTGGTTTAATCAATTCCCATTCTTCGTTTTGCACAGGGCCTATTTCTTCCCATTCATCTTGAAAATGTCGTAACTGTTGTTCAATAGACTTAATGTCTTCTTCCTCGTTGCGAAGTTGTTGAAGTTTATGTAAGACCTTTTGTTTTAATTGTAAATTGCGCTTATAGTCGTGGTCCTTTATCTCTCGATAAATTCGCATGGTATAAAAGAAAATCTCTAGCAATCGGGAATATTCTTTTTGAATGCCATCCCTTTGATCTCTTGGGATATCGCCGATTTTTTTCCAAGTTTCATGAATATTCTTATATGATTGAAATGCCGATGCAATATGCTCTTCAGACTCTATAATGCGTTTCAATTCATCTAACAACCCTTTTTTTAATTTCAGATTTTCTCGTTCCAAGGTCTCCTTTAATGAAATTTGTTGTTTACGCTTTTCTTGAAGGGCTTTATAGCGTGTTCTGAAATCGTTCTTAATATCAACAAAGTCTACTATATCAATCAATTCCCCTTTTTCTGAAGCTTCTAGAACAGCGATTTGTTGAATGCGCTCAGCTTCCATTAAATGATCTTCAAAATCGCTTTTTACTTCATTAATTTCTCTACCTATGGCGATTAAATTATCTTGTGATTCAAGGGCAATTAATTGTTCTAAAAAAAGACGTAATTGTTCCATGCTTAGGCTAATTCAAATTTAGAAAGTGTATAAAACTCGTTGATGCGTTCATCCAGTTCAATTTGGGTTAATTTTTCTAGACGCTGTGTTCCAAACTTCTCAACACAAAATGACGCCAACGCAGAACCGGCAATAACTCCCCTTTTTAATGTATTAAAGGTCAATTCTTGTTGAGTTGAAAGATATCCCATCAAGCCACCGGCAAAGGTATCCCCGGCACCAGTTGGGTCAAACACCTCTTCAAGTGGTAAAGCCGGTGCGTAAAACACTTCATCCATACTAAATAACAAGGCCCCATGTTCTCCTTTTTTAATGATTACCAACCGCGGGCCTAAATCCATAATGCGTCTAGCCGCTGTTTTAAGTGCATATTCACCTGTTAGTTGTCGTGCTTCTTCATCATTAACAATGAGAAGGTCTACCAACCTAAGGGTCTTGTGAAGTTCTTTTAAAGCGACATCCATCCAAAAATTCATAGTGTCCATCGCAATTAGTTTAGGGCGTGAATCCATTTGTTCAACCACTTTTCGTTGAACGTCTGGGCTTAGATTTCCTAACATTAAGAATGGTGCGTTTTTATATTCTGATGGAACAACCGGATCAAAGGTGCCAAGCACATTTAGTTCTGTAACCAATGTGTCTCGGCTATTCATGTCGTTGTGATATTTGCCCGCCCAGAAAAATGTTTTTCCCCCCTCGGGTATTTGAATACCCCGAATATCGATACCTCGGTTGGCCATAGCGGATAGAACTTCCGACGGAAAGTCCTCGCCAACTACAGAAATTAAGGCTTGATTTTTATTAAAAAACGAAGCGGCAAGGGATATATATGTCCCAGCACCCCCAACAATTTTATCGGATTTTCCAAACGGAGTTTCAATGGCATCAAAAGCCACACTCCCTAAAGTTAATAATTGCATGCCAATCTTTTTACAAAGATAGGAAAGCAAAGTGGGAATGGGAACAGGAAATGCTTAAATTATAAATCAAATTTTATCCCTTGTGCTAAAGGTAAACTATCTGAATAATTAATGGTGTTGGTTTGCCTTCGCATATATATTTTCCAAGAATCAGAACCAGATTCTCTTCCTCCTCCAGTTTCTTTTTCTCCACCAAAGGCGCCCCCGATTTCAGCGCCTGAAGTACCAATATTAACATTGGCAATTCCACAATCCGAGCCCGCTTGAGATAAAAACACTTCTGCTTCTTTCAACTCGTTAGTCATTATGGCGGAGGACAATCCCTGAGGGACATCGTTTTGAATAGCGATTGCCTGATGCACATTCCCGCTGTATGTGATAACATATAAGATTGGAGCAAAAGTCTCATGCTGTACAATTGCATAATGATTTTCTGCTTCTATTATGCAAGGTTTAACATAACATCCGGATTCATAGCCAGACCCAGAAAGCACTCCTCCTTCGACTAACACCTTGCCCCCTTCTTGAATTGCTTTTGAAATGGCTGCTTGATAAGCTGCAACGGCAGAGGCATCTATTAATGGTCCAACGTGGTTTGTTTGATCTAAAGGGTTTCCAATCTTTAATTGACTATATGCATTTATTAACGCTTCTTTTACTTTTGCATATACTGATTCGTGAATAATTAACCTACGTGTTGAGGTACAGCGTTGGCCAGCCGTGCCTACAGCACCAAACACCGCACCAGGAATGACCATTTTCAAATCAGCTGTTGGTGTGATGATAATGGCATTATTTCCGCCCAACTCTAATAATGAACGTCCG
Source organism: Crocinitomicaceae bacterium (assembly GCA_030830895.1). Taxonomy (GTDB): domain Bacteria; phylum Bacteroidota; class Bacteroidia; order Flavobacteriales_D; family Crocinitomicaceae; genus UBA952. The sequence goes on from JAURMC010000003.1 coordinate 14,559, forward strand.
AGCCTAGCCCCCACTGCTTCGCCTACGGATTTACCCATACGTGTTGACCCTGTAGCTGAAACAAGTGGAACCCGCATATCTTCGGCCATCAACTTACCAATTTCTGGTCCACCAATCACCAAGGAAGAAACACCATCAGGAACGTTATTCGCTTTAAAAACCTGATTGGTAATGTATTGACATGCCAAAGCCGTAATTGGGGTTTTCTCAGAGGGTTTCCAAACACAAACATCACCGCACACCCAAGCTAATGCGGAATTCCAACTCCATACAGCTACAGGAAAATTAAATGCGGAAATTATTCCAACAACTCCTAATGGGTGGTATTGCTCATACATTCGATGCCCCGGACGTTCAGAATGCATGGTAAGTCCATACAACTGACGAGATAATCCTACGGCAAAATCACAGATGTCAATCATTTCTTGAACTTCACCAAGTCCTTCTTGTAATGACTTACCCATTTCATATGAAACTAAAACTCCCAACGCCTCTTTGTGTGCTCGTAATTGATCCCCTAATTGACGAACAATTTCTCCTCGTTTAGGAGCCGGAATTAATCGCCAAGAGTTAAAAGCCTCTTTCGCTTTTTGAATTATTTGGTCATAATCTTGCGGAGTTACGGGAATTACAGAGGCAATCGTTCTGCCATCCACCGGAGACACCGATTCAATTGCATGTGCCCCAGAACCAAGCGATTCAGTACCTACATAGCCCCCTGGGTTTGTCGATTTAATTTGAAATTGGTCTAAAATTTCTTGTATTTGCATGGATATAATTTTTCACAAAGATAATGGAGTAGCTTTTATTAGCCCCCTGATTTGTAAAGCAAAAAAAAAACCGCCGAAGCGGTTTAATGAAACACTATGCTTCTTCTTCCACTTCGGAATCAGCATCAGAACTTTTAACTGCTCCTCTAGCCATTTTAACGGCTACGACTACAGCATTCGCAGGGTCTAATATTTTTACACCAGGAATATCAATATTCGAAACACGGAAAGAATGTCCAATTCGCATTGGAGTTATATCTATTTTGATTTCTTCTGGAAGAACGTTAGGAAATCCCTGACACTGCATGTGGCGAAACACTTGCATTAGTTTACCCCCTGCCCGAACACCTTCTGAAGAACCCGTCAATCGAACAGGTAATTTAACACGAACTTCTTTCGTTTCGTTTAATTCTAAAAAGTCCACATGCTGTACGGAATCTTTCGTTGGATGCTGTTGCAACTCTCGAATGATCGCTTTTGCCTTTTTACCGTCAATATCAAGTTCAATTTGATAGATATCTGGGGAAAAAACTAGTTTTTCAAGTGGTACTCGCTTTACTGCAAAATGCGTTTGATCGCCCTGCCCATAAAGCACACAAGGTACGAATCCTTCATTGCGAAGGGCTTTAGCATCCTTTTTCCCTACGTTCGCTCGAAGCGAACCGCTCAATTGTGCTGTTTTCATTTATTATTAATTTAAGGTATTACAAAATGTGAACTTATGGATACATTATTAACCATTCGTCGAATTACATCGGCAAATAGCATATCCACTGAAACTACTTTTATTTTTTCAGATTCTTTTCGCAATGGCACGGTATCCGTAACAATAAGCTCTGTTAAATGAGATTTTTCAATTCGTTCATATGCCGGACCGGATAAAACTGCGTGTGTACAAAACGCGCGTACCGTATTTGCCCCTCTTTCGACTAACAAATCAGCTGCGGTAGTAAGAGTGCCTGCGGTATCGCACATGTCGTCGATGATGATGACATCCTTACCTTCCACTTCTCCAATCACTGTCATTTCAGCAATTTCATTGGCTTTTTTTCGGTTTTTATGACATAAGGCTAACCCACAGTTAAGCATTTTGGCGTATGAATTCGCGCGCTTCGCACCTCCAGCATCTGGGGCCGCAACGACTAAGTTGTCTAAATTCAATTTTTGAATTTCTGGAATAAATATGGTCGATCCGAATAAATGGTCGACCGGAACCTCAAAAAAACCTTGAATTTGATCTGCATGCAAATCCATGGTCATGATTCGATCCGCACCTGCGGCCATTAACATATTAGCTACTAGTTTGGCACCAATCGCTACTCTTGGCTGGTCTTTACGGTCTTGTCTTGCAAATCCAAAATAGGGAATTACCGCTATGATTTTTCTCGCCGATGCACGTCGTGCTGCATCCATTAAAAGCAATAACTCAAACAAATTATCCTGAGGTGGAACAGTTGATTGAATAATGAAAACGTCCTGCCCGCGAACGGTTTCTTCAAAACTAGGTTGAAACTCCCCGTCACTAAATGTAGTTACTTTAACATCCCCCAAGTCAACACCATAACATGAGGCAATATTCGAACCTAATGTTTGAGTGGCCCTTCCTGCAAAAATTTTTACGCCCATGTGTATCTGTTTGAGGACGGCAAAGATAAGACAATTAATCTTGTTCGCAAAATACCTGGCTGACACCAATTTGATTAATTTTAATCCATGTCTAAAGAAGTTTTTACACTGAAACAAGTTGCTCAATCAATTCGAAAAACATTGGAATCAAGATATGATCGCAGCTACTGGGTTAAAGCTGAGATATACAAATTGAATCTTTTCCAAAGCGGACATGCTTTTCCAGAGCTTGTTCAACGAACAGATGGTAAGATTGTCGCAAATTTAAATGGTGTTATTTGGAAAACAAACTACCTTAAAATTTCTAAACAATTCGAAGCTGAGGTCAAAGAACCCTTTGGTGAAGGAAAAGAAATGTTGATGTTAATTAAAATCACCTTTAGTGAAGTATATGGACTAAGCCTTCAAATCTCTGACATAGATCCAAGTTATTCCTTGGGGGCGCTTCATAAACTAAAACTAGAAACCATAGAAACGCTCAATAAATTGGGAATCCTACAAAAAAACCAACTACTTTCTTTTGAATTACCGAAACGAATTGCAGTAATTTCTACCAAATCAAGTAAAGGGCTCTCTGACTTCATGCAGGTATTAACCTCATCAAGTCATAAATTCGGAGTTAACACCTTTTTATTTAACGCAACTGTTCAAGGAGATCAGGCGGTGGATTCTATTTTGTCTGCACTTCAAAAAATTGAACGTCTTCGTAATTATTTTGATGCAGTTGTAATAGTTCGAGGAGGGGGTGCTGAAGTGGGTATGTCCTGCTATGACGATTTCAATCTTTGTAAACGCATAGCAGAATTTCCAATTCCAATCATGTGTGGAATTGGGCATTCAACAAATCTCACAGTTGCAGAGATGGTTGCTTTTTCTCACGCCATTACTCCGTCTGTTTTGGCATCTGATTTATTACAAGTGTTTGAATTAAAGCTATTTGAGCTTCAAAATTTTATTTCAAGCCTAACACGAGCTCAAATCAGACTGTTAACCAATTCAAAAAACACCTTTAACCAAACCGTTTCTAAAATTAACGGTGTTACCAAGTGGCGTTTTGAACGTATTCATAACCACCTGAAAAGGCTTGAACTGCAAAGTTTTGAAGAAACTAAAAGAACATTGAATTCACGTCAAGACATTATCTCTTCCTTTTCATTGGTTATTCATAGACTTGTAAATCGATCACAACAGCAGGAGTATCATAGACACACGATGCTTAAACAACAGCTGGTTTTTACGCTAGAACGTGAATTAGTAAGAAAGAACACGAATTTAGACTCATTTGAAAAACAAGTTCAATTGATGAGTCCTATGGCTATATTAGCACGCGGATTTGCAATTGCGCGAAGCAATGGAAAGGCCATACAATCAAAAAATGCACTTCACCAAGGTGCCTTAATTCAAATTGAACTAATAGACGGTACCGCTGAAGCAGAAGTAAAATCAACCTAGGATTTACCTACTTTTGTATCTATGGACGAAACCCTCGGAAAGGTAAATCGAATTTTCTTAAAAAAGGAAATTGACCATGTATTGACAACGAAAGAAAAGGTGCGTGTATTTCCTTTTTTATCACATGTTTCAATTGAGAAGAGCGAAACCCCGAGTTTTGCAGTTTTAATAAGCGTTCCGAAAAAGAGAATAAAAAAGGCACATGATCGAAATAGAATCAAACGGCTAATTCGCGAAAGCCTTCGAAAAGAAAAAGCGCCCTTGTTGACGAGAGCGAATTCTCAAAACTGTAAAATTCTATTTAGTATCGTTTATCTTTGGGAAGAAATCCCGGTTGATGAACTCATTGAGCAAAAAATGAAAAAATTAATATCCCGAATATGCGAACTTTCTTAACTCAGATCCTTTTTTGTTTTTCTCTACTGTTTTTCGGCACGTTCTATGGGCAATCAGAGTCTTTTGAAGAACTTAAAAGCTTAGAGCTCATGGATCAAATTTATGAGCATCTTGACTTGTATTTCGTAGACGAGATTGCGCACGGAAAATTATCAAAAACAGCCATCGATGCCATGCTCAAAGAGCTTGATCCATACACTGTATATTATCATGAAGCGAACATCGAAGATTATCGATTAATGACAACGGGACAATACGGGGGAATCGGCGCCTTAATCGGTAGCCTGGATAATGAAATTTACATAACCGACCCGTATGAAGGAAATCCCGCCCAAAAAGCGGGCTTACAGGCAGGTGATAAAATTATACGAATTGATAGGAAGCCAATTTCAGGTAAGTCGGTAGAGGAAGCTTCGAATGCGCTCAAAGGACCCAAGGGTACGACTGTTAGTTTAGAATTTGAGCGCAATGGGCAGATATTAACTCTTGAAATCGTTCGTGATGAAATTAAAATTCCCGATATTCCTTATTCAGGAATGTTAACCGCTTCAACTGGGTACATATCTCTAAGCAGTTTTACCCAAACAGCTGGAGAAGAAGTTAAAAAAAATATTCTAGACCTTCAAGCAAAAGGAATGACCAATATGATTCTAGATTTGAGAGGCAATGGAGGTGGGCTTTTGATGGAAGCGGTTAAAATAGTGGGCTTTTTTGTGCCAAAAGGTCAAATCGTGGTAACCACTAAAGGTCGTTCAAAGCAAGAGAACATGGTATATAAAACTATGGAAGCGCCCATTGCCGAAAATTTACCTCTTGTAGTATTAATCGATGAAGGCAGTGCTTCAGCCAGTGAAATTGTGGCTGGCGCCTTGCAGGACTTAGACCGAGCGGTAGTGGTTGGAAAAACCAGTTATGGTAAAGGGTTGGTGCAACGGACGTTTGACCTGAAATACGGCTCCAAAATGAAACTAACCATCGCAAAATACTATACGCCTTCAGGTCGATGTGTACAGCGGTTAGAATATTATGACGATGCAAATGGTGGAAAGCCAAGGATTATAGCAGATAGCCTTTTGCAAAAATTTAATACAAAAAATGGCAGAATAGTCATAGATGGAAGGGGGATTGAGCCTGATATAAAAATTGAAGATTCTGTATACAGTGATTATACTCGCGCATTACTTGCAAAACATCACATATTTCATTACGCAAGTGCCTACCGAAATACCCATCCCTCAATTCCATCGGCAGAAACTTTTGAATTATCCAATGAGGAATTAGAAGAATTTCATACCTACCTGATGAGTAAGGGATATGTCTATATCTCTCCTGAGTTAAGAGCATTAGAACGCATTAAAGAAGCATTGGAAAAGAAAGAACAATTCAATGTGGTTTCAGGAGAATTTTCCGCATTAAATGATCGTTTGATAAAAGCTTCGAATGGTTATTTTGAAAATAATAAAACGGAAATTAAAGGCCTATTAACCCAAGAAATTATTGGACGTTATTATTTTCAGAAAGGAAAACTGATTTATGCCTTTAAATCTGATGAGGTGGTTATTGAAGGTTTAGAAATACTAGCCAACGAAAAGGGATATAAATCAACCTTACATATTAAATAAAGAGTGCATTGAAGTTTTTTAAGCAACACTTAGATTCTTTTTACTTCTTTTTAAGTCTTGGTTTCTTAATTGGCTTGACATGTAGTAAGTTTTTGATGTCTGTGTCACTCATTTTACATGCGCTTATTTTTATTCTCGCTGGTAATTACGTGCTATTTATAAAACGGCTTCAATCAAATCAATGGCTTTTTTTACTACTCGCTTTTTGGGGTATCCATGCCCTAAGCCTACTATGGACTTCGGATTTACATGAAGGGTGGAATGCACTCCGAGTTCGGATTTCCATGGTTTCATTACCTCTGCTTTACATTGGAACCTTACCTTTTAACCCTAGGGTCCTTAATCGATACGTCCTTATATTAATGCTCACGATTACCGTAGTGATAAGTTTAAATGTGCTTCATTATTGGTATTTACAACGACAAAATCTTGCCTTAGACATCCGTCAACTTAGCTGGTTTGGTTCTCACATTCGGTTTGGAATTTTGGTGGTATTTTCAGGAATCTTGGCTTTTAATTTATGGAAAAACAAATTGCTTTCAACGTTTTGGTTAATGGCTTATTTAGTATTAATTGGAATGTATACCCTCTATAGTCAAACGCTTAGCGCATACATTAGCGCATTGTTTGTATTGTTAGTCATCGCATATGATGTTATCAAGCCGACCAATTACTCCCGGATAATTGGGGTCGGGGTTATTGTGTTTATTGGGGTTTTGGGAGCACTGATTATAAATATTATTGCCACCCCTAGTAACACTTGTGGGTCCTTTACCTCTTCGGAAGAAGCCATCAAAGCTTGGTCCTTACGCTCTGATTTACCGATGGATTTATTAGACCGTAAAGGACAACGCATCATGCGAACTGCTGAACGTTATTTATGTGATAAAGGAGAATCACTTACAGGAAAATCGATACAAAATCTAAGTCAACAAGATATATTAAATATTGAAAACGGCTTTACCAGTGAACATTCCGCTAGAGGAGGCCTATTAAGTCGCATCGAAGAAATAAGATTTGAGCTGCATGAGGCAACGGATCCTAATAACCATTCTCTGTTGCAGCGTTTAGAATATTGGAAAACTGCATTGGCTGTGATAAATGACCATCCATTGATTGGAGTTGGAATTGGAGATATCAATCGTGAAATGAATAATAAATATAAGGAAACAGGTTCGTTGCTTACCCCTGAAAATCGACACCGTAGCCACAACATGTATTTAACTACTTGGATGGGAGTTGGAGTGCTTGGGATATTGATAATGTTATGGGGTATAGGTTATTTCGGATGGATTGGATACAAAGAACATCAACCAATGCTTCTTGCATTTTGTGCCATTGTATTCACTACCATGTGCTTAGAAGATAGTTTTGAAACCCAAGCAGGGTCTTCATTCGTGGGGTTTTTTATAGCGCTTCTTTGCGGACGAGAAGGTAGGGCAGCGTGGACCACTAAAAATTACTAATTTCGCACGTATGTCAATTGAAGTTAAGCATCTAAGTAAGTTTTTTGGTGAGCAAGCCGCGGTCAACGACATTTCTTTTGAAATTGGCAAAGGTGAAATTGTTGCTTTTTTAGGCCCTAATGGTGCTGGTAAGTCCACCACCATGAAAATGATTACCGGATATATACCACCAAGTTCAGGTTTAATTAAAGTGAATGATATAACCGTAGATGTGGATGATCTAGAAACTCGGAAAATTATCGGCTACCTTCCAGAGAACAACCCCTTATATCTTGATATGTATGTTAAAGAATATCTTCATTTTGTAGGGTCAATTTATAAAATATCCCAATTAAAAAACCGAGTTAAGGAAATGATTCAAATGGTTGGGTTGGAACTAGAACAACATAAGAAGATCGGGGCTCTTTCCAAAGGGTATAAGCAACGGGTAGGGCTTGCACAGGCATTTATTCATGACCCTAAAGTCCTAATTTTAGATGAACCAACCTCGGGGCTTGACCCTAATCAGTTAGTCGAAATTCGAGAATTAATAAAAACCATTGGGAAAGAAAAAACCATAATGCTTTCCACACATATTATGCAAGAAGTTGAAGCAATTTGCGATCGTGTAATTATTATTAATAAGGGGAAAATTGTTGCGAATAATAATCAGCAATACTTAGATTCAAGGCCGGAAGTGCAGACGATATATATTGAATTTGAAGGTCCAGTAAGCAATCAAGTGCTTTCAAAAATAACGGGTGTCACCACGGTTAAGTCTTTAGATAAAGGGTGGTTAATTGAAGGGAATTCAGACCAAGATCTTCGGAAGAATGTATCTAAAAAAGCTCAAGAAGCGGGGTGGTTAATTTTGACCTTGAAACTAGAGAAAAAAAGCTTAGAGACTGTATTCAAGGAACTAACAAAAAACTAGGATGAATTTTATTGAAGAAATGAAATGGCGAGGGATGATTCACGATATCATGCCTGGTACCGAGGAGGCCTTAAGCAAAGGGATGCGGAGTGGATATATCGGGTTTGACCCAACGGCGGATTCTTTACACATCGGAAGTTTAGTTCAAATCATGACGCTCGTACATTTTCAGCGAGCGGGTCATAAACCTATTGCCTTAGTTGGAGGGGCTACAGGAATGGTAGGAGACCCCTCTGGAAAATCTCATGAGCGAAATTTATTAGATAAAGAAACCTTAGATTATAATATCAAGGGAGTTAAAAAACAACTCAAACAATTTTTGGATTTTGATGGGCCAAATGCGGCAGAACTTGTAAATAACTACGATTGGTTTAAACAACTATCGTTTTTAGATTTCATTCGGGATATTGGTAAACACATCAGTGTAAATTACATGTTGGCTAAAGATTCAGTTAAAAATCGTTTAGAAACAGGTATGTCGTTCACCGAGTTTTCTTATCAATTGGTTCAAGGATTTGATTTTTATTATCTCAACCAACATAAAAACTGCATTGTGCAGCTCGGAGGTTCAGACCAATGGGGAAATATCGTTACTGGAACCGAGCTCATTCGTAGAAAATCAGGCGGGGAAGCCTACGCAGTGACAACACCGCTGATCAAGAAAGCTGATGGAAGTAAATTCGGGAAAACGGAAGGCGGAAATGTTTGGTTATCGAAAGAACGCACAAGTCCATATAAATTTTATCAATATTGGCTAAATACAAGTGATGCAGATGCACAGAATTACATTCGAATATTCACATTATTATCTAAATCCGAAATTGAACATCTAGAAATCCAACATCAAGAAGCCCCCCATTTACGAATCCTGCAAAAGTCTCTCGCTGAAGATATTACAATACGTGTGCATGGAGAAAAAGAACTTAAAGCAGCAATTAATGCCTCTGAGATCCTGTTTGGCAAAGCAACCAAGGAGAGCCTACAGCAGCTTTCAACAGAAGATTTCTTAGCAGTTTTTGAAGGCGTTCCACAAGCCATTGTATCGAAATCCTTAATCCGGGATGGGTTAACAATCATTGATGCCTTGGTAAAAGAAACAGGTTTTCTCTCATCAAATGGAGAAGCGCGACGTGAATTAAAAGCCAATGCAATATCTGTAAACAAGGAAAAAGTTGATGAATCATTTTTTTTAAATGAAAGTCATTTGTTAAATAATCAGTTTGTCTTGTTGGGTAAAGGAAAAAAAACCAACTTTATTCTCCGATGCCAGTAACTCTTTCGTGGCACAATCATTGATGCGGTAATTTAAAATCTTTGCTATGAGAACAAGCATTTATATTATTGGACTTTTGTTTACTTGCATCTTATTACTTTCTTCAAGCAACACCTCGGAATATCCCGAAATTAAAAATGAATCCTTCCAGATTGGCGAAAAACTAAGATATCGAATTAGTTTTGGTTTTATAGATGCTGGCGAAGCAACACTTGAAACCAAATACACCGATAAGAAAGGCGATAGTAGAAGTTTATATCATGTTGTTGGGATTGGAAAAACCTTAGGCGCATTTAATTCCGTTTTTAAAGTGGATGACCGTTATGAATCCTATATCGACAAAAAAAGCATTATGCCATGGTATTTCGTACGACGTGTGGACGAAGGAGGATATAAAATAAAGCAAGATTATACATTCAAACACAACATAGAGAAAGTGGATAACGGGAAAGGTAAAACCTTCAAAACACCTATGGGTGTACAAGATATGATCTCCTGTTTTTACCATGCCCGCACCCTTGATTTTAAAAACATAAAAAAAGGAAAGGTATTCTCTATCCCATGTTTTATGGATGATGAACTCTTTATATTAAAAATCAAGTACAAAGAGGATGAAGAAATAAAAATTCGCAAAGGAACTTTTCGCTGCATGCGATTTGTTCCAGTGGTTCAAACTGGAAGGTATTTCAAACATGAAGAAGATGTTAGCTTTTGGATTACCAAGGATAAAAACAGAATTCCGATTTTAGTAAAAGCAAAAATTCCAGTAGGAAACATAAAGATGCACCTTGTTGGATGGTATGGCCTTAAAAACGAATTAAGCAGTAAGATTAAATAATTAGCATGGCGTCTCCATACGAATAGAATCGGTACTTTTCTTTAATGGCTTCATGATAGGCCTCCATCATTAATTCGTGACCCATAAACGCCGAAATCATCATTAATAGTGTAGATAAAGGCGTGTGAAAATTTGTAATTAAGCAATCTGCAACCATAAAATCATAAGGGGGAAAAATAAATTTGTTAGTCCATCCGTCGAATGGTTTTAACATTCCCTCGGTTGATACAGATGATTCAATTGCGCGAACACTAGTTGTTCCAATAGCACAAATCTTTTTCTTGTTGCGCTTGGCCTCATTTACAATATTCACGGCTTTTTCTGAGATAATTACTTGCTCTGAATCCATTTTATGCTTGGTAAGGTCCTCCACTTCTACAGAACGAAACGTTCCCAATCCAACGTGAAGAGTTAACTCCGCAAAATTGACTCCTTTTAATTCTAAACGCTTTAACAATTCTCGAGAGAAATGTAATCCCGCTGTTGGAGCGGCAACAGCTCCTTCCTCCTTTGCGAAGATCGTTTGATACATTTCCTCATCCATTGGCTCAACCTCTCGTTTAATATATTTTGGGAGGGGTGTTTCGCCAAGTGATGTAATTATCTTCTTAAATTCTTCATATGGCCCATCAAATAAAAAACGGAGGGTTCGTCCACGCGAAGTCGTATTGTCTATAACCTCAGCTACTAATGAATCATCTTCACCAAAATACAATTTATTTCCAATGCGTATTTTTCTAGCCGGATCGACTAAAACATCCCACAAAAAGCTTTCTCGGTTCAATTCTCGGAGCAAAAACACCTCAATTTTAGCCCCTGTTTTTTCTTTATTACCGTACATCCGAGCAGGGAATACTCGAGTATTGTTTAAAATCATCACATCGCCCTCATCAAAATAAGAAAGAACATCCTTAAATAACTTATGCTCAATCTTACGGGTTTTACGATTAATTACCATGAGACGACACTCATCACGATTTTCTGAAGGATATTCTGCGATTAATTCTTGGGGAAGGTCGAAGTTAAACTCCGACAATTTCATTTTACTCATATATTCTAAATTGTTTGCAAAGATACAACCCTTAAATAGGGTTTGTCAAGTTTTCATGCATGTATTTTAAATTCCATTCTATTTTGCTAATTAAGACTATAAAGTACGTGTATTGTTAGGGATCCTATTGATAAGGTTAATTTAGTGTGAAATAGCCGTCCTTTAAGGAATTCTTAACCGTTGTCCAACACGAATCGTGTCTGAGGAAAGTCCATTAACCCGTTTTATGTTGGAAACTGTGGTATGATATCTTCGGGCAATGGCAGACAAGGTGTCTCCAGATTTAACCGTGTAACTTGAAGTCTTTTTAGGCGCTATTGGAGTCGCTACGTTCTCCTGGTATTCTTTTAAAGGAATACGTAATTCTTTCATGCTCATATTTCCGCTCAATGCCTTTAAAGTATTCATAAATGAGGTGTATAATAGCCCGCCTTTAACTTGATAACCATTATTTGTAAGATGAATATGATCACTTTTAGCATAACCCAGCATGGCCCACGTTCTAATGGTATTTAAGCCGCCAGATAAGTCATACCAATTCCAAAACAAACAATTATTCTTTTTTGCCAAACTGTCCATTAAGTCACGAAACAATACTCCCGCGGTAATTGGATGCTTCTTATAATACAAATCTTGAGTGCTTGTTAACACAATTAGGACTTCCGGAACCATAGATTTCCACCAGTTTATGGCTTTTTCTACCTCCATGTAAAGTTTGGAATCAATTTTATTCTCATACAAAATATCGTTAGTTCCAAAATCCAAAATCACGATATCCGGATTAATTACGGGAAGTTGCTCTGGAAGCTTTTCCAAAATTAACACCGATCTAAATGCCGCAGCCCCCACTCCTGTTGAATGATAAATTATCCCTCCTCTTACCGCGTGCTCTATGTTGATTCCATAAAACCGAAACCGGTCGGTTTCCTTACTTTTTTTTGCAATTAGCTGAATTGAAGAAATAGAATCCCTCCAGGTAAAGGATAACCCTTGGGGTAAATAATTGAATGTAGTTATGATGGAATCATTAACCTTCACCTCTAAATTCATGGTTCTTTCATCTCGTTCAAACAATACCGTCACAATATTAAAATTCGAATCAATCACCTTTTTGATTCCAAAGCTCAATGAGGCAAGTGTATCTGTAGTTTCAACGACCATACCACAAACCCCAAGGGGCAAGTCCTGCTTTTTGCCTTGATAACTTTTATTGTATGTCCATTTCCCTGAATAGGTTGAAGAGTAATTAATTGAGGAATAGGTATTTGCTGCACCATAATTGAATAACAATCCTCGGCCTCCATCTCCAAAGGTTGCTTGAAGGAGATCCCGGGCAACCGTAGTAGGTCTCTCCGCTTGAATGTGGCTACCCCCATAATGCAAGATCACCAATTTACTCGAATCAACAGCATCAAACTTACTTTTTAGGCGACCTAAGGTTTCAGAACTATATCCTTGAATATAGGCAAAAGAGGAATCTATCTTTAGTTCCGTTGGAAGCTGTGCGAAAGTAGAGAAAGCGGCAATAAAAAAAATATATACAATATTTCTCATTCTTTATCGGTACTATCCAGGTGCTGGTTTTGTTCGATATTTGGGTCGTGTGACTCTGGATTATTTTGGGGGACATATACACCGCTTTGTGTTGCTAGCCTTCGCATCATTCCAATGGTACCATTGCTCATCGCTGCGTACATGCCAACAGCAAAGACAATATCATTTATATTATTCTCCTTAATGATCTTAGTTAAATTGTGTTTAGAATATCTAAAATCAACTACCCATATTTCTTGATAATGATTCACCAAAAACACCGCGAATGCATTTCCCATAGAATTCTTAATTACAACCGCTTTCTTGCCATTGTTAATTCCGGTTTGAATTCTGATTAAAGGCTCATCTCCCCCTAAAAAGGTTGAATAGGTATTCCCCCCTCTACTACTTTCATAAAAGACCTTTGTTTTTAAAGGTTTATCCGTAGTATACGGCCCAAATTTAAACGCTTCTGTTTGAACTTTAGGAATCCAATACTCCATGGTGTCTGGATGGTCACGAACGGTAGGGTCCTGTGTATGCTGATACATAGTTCCCAAGAAATTATATTTTACCTTTTGGGTCATTTTTTCTAAGGGGACTGCGTCTAAGCCCGCGGCCTTACAAAAAGCAACGTAGCCATAATAGGCTCCCAAGGGTTTCCAATGATGGTCAGTTCCGAAGTACAATTTCGTATTTGAGTGCTCGTTCAATTCATTAAATATATCACAAAAAATCGAGCCCCCTTTTAGGTTATGTTTAATTGCTAACAAAGTCCGTTTATTTTGGCTGTTATAATGGGCATATTTTTCGACAGGAATAAAGGCAGAAGATAATGGTGCAACGGCAGAAAACACTCGTTGATCTTTGAATGTACTTGCGTACTCATTTATCATGTCTGCAAAGTATTTAGACATTGCAGGGCTCCCTCCACCCATTGGATAGACACAACCATCAATAATAAGCATTGAACCTGCGTACTTTTCCTCAAACTCATCTAGGAAAGCCATTTGACTCTTAGTGCTATCAATAGTTTTTTCTTGATGTTTTGCCTTTTTCTTTGGTAATACAACAACTCGTTCGCTATGCTCAAGCTGAAATCCTTTAGCTGCATGAAAAAAATCAGTCGCCGAAATAAAACTCATTCGGAAAGGAAAATGATCATCCACGTATTTATCCACTTGTTTTGTCCAGATTCCTGCTAAGTAATTTTCTGAATTGAGAGTTGGAAAAGTTGCCAGTTTGCGTTTTTCCTTATTTGATATATCTGCCTTTGGCATAAAAATGAACCCTATTGAGAACCCAAATACTAAGGCAAAAAACAAGAAAACATTTATCTTTTTATCCATCAAAACCGAGTATATAGAAAAGGATTATATGTTGCATTAACCAATAACATGGTAGATAGTACTAATAAAAAGACATTAGCAAATGGCCTCACATATGCATATTGCAAGGCAATTCGATTTCGAAGGGGGTGCTCAGTTGGGTAGATTTCATCCCATGGAATACATAATAAGACAACTAAAATAAACCAAAACATATGTGTGGTAATGTCTGATAAAAAACCTGCGTTTATGGAATGTTTAGAATAGAATAGATTTCCAACAAAATAGGTTAGTTTATTGAAATCTACAAAGTAAAAAATCGCCCGACTGAATACAATAAGAATTAAGGTATAGCCATGCTTGAATATGCGTGGTGTTTTATCCAAAACAAATTTTAAGTGTTTTTCCAACACCATCATAACACCGAAATATGTTCCCCAAAGGGCAAAGTTCCAATTTGCACCGTGCCACAAACCGGTTAAAAACCAAACAATTAAAATGTTTCTATCCTGATACCTTCTATTACCTCCTAATGGAATATATACATAGTCTCGAAAAAACCGTCCTAACGAAATATGCCATCTACGATAAAAGTCTCCCACAGAAATTGCGGCATAAGGATGTTTAAAATTCTCATGAAAATCAAACCCAAACAATTTAGCTAAGCCTATTGCCATGTCCGAATAACCTGAGAAATCAAAATACAGCTGAATTGAAAACATCACAATTCCAAACCAACTTTCATAAGAAGACAAAGAATACAACTGCGTATTTAAATACTTGTCTACTAATACTCCCGCTACATTGGCAATTGCTACCTTTTTAAATAATCCAATACAAAACCGTGTAATTCCTTCACTCAACCTAGACCAATCAACATTTCGTTTCTCCACCTGTTCCGAAATCTGACTATAACGCACAATCGGACCGGCAACTAAATGCTGAAACAAACTAATAAACATTAAGAAATTCAATGGATTGCGCTGTGCCTTAATTTCTCCTCGGTAGATATCTACCACATAAGAAATAACCATGAACGTATAAAAAGATATACCAACAGGTAGCGAATTATGAGGGCGATCAAAAGGTAGCGGTAAAAAATAGCTTAGGTTATCATATATAAAACCTCCATATTTATATGCAACCAGTAGACCAATGTTAACGGAAATACTAACAATTAAACCTACCTTGGCCCAAGATGTATCACGTTTTTTTTCGATGTAAAGTCCGGTAGAGTAATCAAATAATGCCGTAAATACCATTAAAAAAATCCACATGGGTTCCGCCCATGCATAAAACACTAAGGAAAAAACAGTGAGGAAAATATTTCGAAACAAGTCGTTCTTGGTCGAATAATGAAATATCAGACTTAAAGGTAAAAACAAGTAAAGGAAAGTTAAACTTGAAAATACCATGGACTACTAATTGGATATTATTTAAGACAACGAAATTAACCACATTATACCGAAGAAAAAAATCAGGGCTCTTAGCGGCAAAAAATTGTAAAATTGTCGCTTAAATTGCTTTTCTTCTCAGTGCTTTTTCTGCGGCACGTACGATATCTACCATTTCGAGACGATATTTTTTTAATAATTCACTCGGAGTTCCACTTTCACCAAACGTGTCATTAACAGCGACAAATTCTTGAGGGATTGGCATATTTCTCGCCAATACTTGAGCAACGGCATCACCAAGGCCCCCATTCATCATATGTTCTTCAGCTGTTACAATACAACCCGTTTTGTTTACAGAATTCAAAATAGCTTCGATGTCTAAAGGTTTAATCGTATGCATATTAATCACTTCAGCAGAAATTCCTTTTTCTGCTAACTGGTCTCGAGCTTCTAGGGCTTTCCATACCAAATGGCCACAGGCGATAATGGTAACATCTGTTCCTTTAATTAAAACATCTGCTTTTCCGATTTGAAATACCGCATCTTCAGGTGTAAAAATGGGAACAGAAGGTCTTCCAAAACGCAAATAAACCGGGCCTTCCCAAGCAGCAATAGCCAAGGTAGCCTGAAGCGTTTGGTTATAATCTGCGGGAACGACAACCGTCATATTCGGAAGCATTCGCATCATTCCAATGTCCTCTAATACTTGATGCGTAGCGCCGTCCTCACCGAGGGTAAGCCCAGCATGTGAAGCACAGATTTTTACATTTTTTCGGGAATAAGCAATGCTTTGACGAATTTGGTCGTAAACACGTGAGGTTGAAAAATTTGCAAAGGTTCCCGTAAAAGGAATTTTACCTCCAATGGACATTCCTGCGGCTATTCCCATCATATTTGCTTCGGCAATCCCAATTTGAAAAAACCGATCTGGATGATTTCTCTGAAACGCATCCATTTTTAATGAGCCTGTAAGATCCGCACATAATGCAACTACTTCTGGGTTCGTCTCTCCTAAAATCCTTAGCCCTTCTCCAAACCCTGATCTTGTGTCTTTATTTCCGAACGTTTTGAATGCCATATTTAGTTTAATTAATATTTAAAATTTGCGTTTTATTACTTGAGATCGTTATGATTTTTTCGTTGGTATATCCGCTTGATTTCATCTCTTTATTTCGGTAAACCATCTTATATGTGCCCGGTTGTAATAATAATTTCCCTGCGGTTTTTGTATCTGAAAACGTATATACCTCTCCCCAAAAACCACGATTATCTTGCAGGAAAAGTTGAGCAATAAGTGGTTTTTTAAAGGTATAAGTTAATTCTCCAGGAGCATCTATCGAAACGGTGGTTACTGAAGATTGGGTAACCTCTATCGATTTATACAATCGAGGTATAGTAAATACCTCTACATTATAACTTCCAATTAAATACTTAGCGTTTTCATTGTATGTTTGAACGTTTAATGGTTGGGGTTCTCCTTTCCGAATTACTCTCATTTCAAACATTGGATTGAAATTGCTTTTCGGAGAGGTTAACTTTATAACGCCTTGTGCTGCTGGAATTACCAATGTGTTATGTACATGCTCTTTCAGCTTAATGCCCGTTTTTGTTATAGCCGGCATAGTGTTTACGATTAAATCATAAGAGATAGAAGGGTCAAGATAAAGCGTGTCAGGAAAGCCATAACGGTTCAATGTATGAACAAAAGTATATTTTAAATTTGCCGTCCCAGACTCGTAAAAAAACATAGTAACGTTTGTTTCAAGCGCTTTCCCTTCAATATTGTTCAAATTAACCTGCACGGTTGTTTTATCCAGGACCGTATTTAATATGTTTTTGAAAACATTTCGAAAGGATTCTTTGTCTTCGGCATCTGAATAGGTCCCAATACAACTGAATTGATCCAAGTAAGACATATCCATTCCTAAACCGATAACAAAAGGGGTAACCTTTACTCCTTTTGTTTTAAGTTTTTTAGCAATAATGCAGGGGTCGTTATCACAGGATTCTAGGCCATCCGTAATTAATATAATAACGTTTCTTGCTAGTGTGTCTGGAAAATCATTTGCTGCGGCCTCGAGAGAACGAGCAATTGGCGTAGCCCCTTTTGCTTCTACTGATTTAATTTTAAGTTTAATTTGTTCAAGATTGTTGTTTCCAAATGGGACCTCCAATTTGGTATCATTACAATCTTGCTCTAGGTTATTAAAGGGTGTTTGATGGCCATAAATACGCAATGCAACTTCTACATTAGGAACATTGCGTAAAACTTCTAATTCTTGGTTTAGGACCTCTCGAGCAGCTTGAATGCGTGTTTGATTACCCCATGCGGAATTCATACTATTGGACGCGTCAATAATAAAAAGCACACGAATTGGTGGGTTTAATTGCCCCAAAATCGTAAAGCAATAAAAAATAAAAACGAAAAAAGTAATTCCTTTCATTTATTAAAAATCTCCGAGTGTTTCTGGAAGTTGCGACAAGGCGATTGCCAATTGTTCATCATTCGGGGCAGAACCATGCCATTTATGGGTACCCATCATGAAATCTACCCCTTTGCCCATTTCTGTTTTCATAATGATCATTTTCGGCGTTCCATTTGATTTATTTAAATCTATGGTATCGAATACTTCACGCATGCTATCGTAATTATGCCCATCCATATGGTAAACATCCCATCCAAATGCTTTCCACTTACCTTCAATCGGCATAATTCCCATGACATCACTGACATCACCATCAATCTGACGATTGTTATAATCAATTATACCAATAAGGTTACTAATCCCCTTACTTCCCGCATACATTGCTGCTTCCCAAACCTGTCCTTCTTGTAACTCACCATCACCCATCAAACAATAGACCATAGATTGATCCGAGTTCATTTTTTTAGCGGTCGCAGCGCCAATAGCAACAGATAGCCCTTGTCCAAGTGATCCTGAAGCCATTCGAATACCCGGTAAATTTTTATCCACCGAAGGATGACCTTGTAGTCGACTAGAAATCTTTCTAA
The DNA here is from genome assembly GCA_030830895.1 of Crocinitomicaceae bacterium. Lineage (GTDB taxonomy): Bacteria > Bacteroidota > Bacteroidia > Flavobacteriales_D > Crocinitomicaceae > UBA952. The sequence continues at coordinate 33,234 of JAURMC010000003.1, forward strand.
ATGTGGATAATTCACTTATTGGAAAGAAGCCTGTTCGAGCCAATATACTATACCATACGGGAGAAATATGCCCGTTTGATAAAAAGAACATATCTTCATTCAACCCTTCCATTGTGAATTGATTCCCATTCACCTTTAATCTTTCTGTGTACATAAAAGTAAAGAAATCTGCACATCCCAAAGACCCTCCTGGATGTCCGGAGTTTACCGCATGTACCATTCGTAGAATATCTCTTCTTACTTGTGTTGCTATCGACTCTAAATCTGCCATTATATATTTTTTACAAAACTACTTTTTTAATGCATTCGTCAGAATATTAAATTTTACTCTGCAACTGAATAAAAGCAGATTGCGTCTATCAATTGACCTTACCAATGTTTATCGAAACAATTTGGTAACTTCGCCCTTAAAATTTATTGCATTATGAAGAAATTAGTCTTTTTTATTTGCTTATTTATTTTAGTTGGTTCCGTATTTGGTCAGAAAGAACCAGCCTTAAAAGCATTAAAAAAAATATATGGAAAAAAGGCATTAAATGCCTTTAAACAAGAACATGGTAGTTTGGAATTATTATATTATGCATTTGAAAATGGCATTTATTTTATTCAAAACAACGGGGGTAAGACCATTGATCAATACCCAAAAGCACCACAGACTGAAATTATTCATTTTACGGACCTTGGCGTTAAAATTAATGCATACACGCAGTATTTTCAAGGGGCTCTTCCAAATCAACTTATCGCAGTAAAATCTCTATATCAATTAACCCTTGAATTTAATACAAAGAAGCATTGAAAACATCAAAAGCATCCGAATGAAAACACTCTTATTATTTTTTTCAATATGTTGCCTAGGTGTATCGTATTGTCAGTTATTATTAACTGGACCAGATTTTCCTCAGGCTAACCCTTTGAATTGTGCAGCAATTATTCCCCCAGCTGGAGGAACGAATTTTAGTGATGGCCCTGGAAATTATCTCCCAAACATGGACGAAATAATCACTTTTTGTCCAGACCTTACACAAGGCTCAAAAGTCTCAATTGCTTTTGCTACCAACATTGGTTTTACATTCAATATTGACCCCAGCGATACCTTGTATGTTTTTGATGGTCCATCAATTGCTTCTCCCTTACTTGGTGCGTACAATTCTAGTACACACCCAAATGGATTTTTTGTACAAGCATCTTTTCAAAACAACCCCAGCGGCTGTTTAACCCTCAGGTTTAAATCAAATGGAAGTTCCGAAGGCACAGGTTGGGACGCCAATGTTGCTTGTGGAAACCCCCAACAACCTTTTTTTCCTCACATGCATGCTTATGTAAACGGGGTTGGTCCTGATGCTTTAAACCCTGCAGATACTGGGTATGTGGATGTATGTTTCGGCGACAGTATTCTATTCGTAGCTGACCCTAGCTACCCATTTGCATTTGAAGTGACTAATACCGGTTATTCTCAAAATGCAGGAAATTGCACCTATCAGTGGACCATTGGAGGAGTTGGCCAATTTAATAACGACTCAATTTGGTTTACACCTCCGTCGCGTGCAGGATATTTTGTTGATCTTCGAATTACCGACATTTTCCCACAAATTAAGCGCATCACCGCAAAAGTTAGGGTCTCTCAATTGCCGAGCTTCGCAGGAACCGGTCCGTTAGAAGATACCGTATGTTTGGGCCAGAATACGATATTAATTGGAGGAGTTACATTGCAGGATACCGTTGGAGTAGAAATTCCTTTTGGAGAATTCGAGATTGGTGGTGTATTCGCAGGATTGACTCAACTTCCCGATGGAAGCGGTGTACAATATTACACGAATGTTGGAATCACTGGTTTCGAAGACACCACAACCATTACAAGTGCTGCAGATTTCGATCAAATCTGTATAGATATCGAACATTCTTACATTGGCGATTTAGAAATTGCTTTGACTTGTCCAAATGGCACTACTGTATCAATTTTAAATGCATACAATTCTGGATGGGGGGTGGAATTGATCCCTGGTGGCTGTGGAAGTGGAATTGGAACATTTTTAGGAAATGATACAAATTTAGACGGCGGTGCTCCCGGTTCACCGGTATGGAGTTATTGTTTTTCCCCCACACAAGCCACACTTGGAACGATCTGTTCTGAAAATGCTGCCGGAAACACAATAATTAATTCCTACGGATTCAACTCAATGAATCCAAATGGCGTTTATTTGCCCGATGGGGACTTTAATAACTTTATTGGATGCCCGGTAAATGGTAACTGGACTATTACCGTACAAGACAACCAAGGTATTGATGATGGGTATATTTTTCAATGGGGAATTTATTTCAATCAAAGCTTGTATCCTGACCAAGAAGGTTATCAAAATATAATTGTATCAGACAACTGGACAAATAGTCCTTCTATTATTTCTGGACAAAACGATACAGCAATTGTAATTCAACCAATTACACCTGGAACAAGTTATTATACGTACAATGTAGTGGATGATTTTGGATGTAATTATGATACAACTGTAATGCTCGAGGTATTGCCACTTCCTATAATTTTCTCAGATACCCTTACCTGTAATTTATTTTTGCAAGTAACTGGGACATCCTCCTATAATGGCGGTGTATGGGCCGCTTCAGACACAGCGATTTCATTCTCAAACACTTCCATTGAGAATCCTTTAATTTCGACCTCTGTTCCCGGAGTTTATAGCGTCACGTTTACCGATAATGCCTGTAACAATACATTAAGTGCAAATATTGAATTCCCCCCTTATGTGTATGTAGATATCCTTGATTCATCCATATGTAACGGAGCAACCATTGATTTAATTGCTGCTTCAATAAATTCAGGCACTTTGCAAGGAGGTTATAATCCACCCATTCAACTGACATGGAACAATGGTTCTACAGATAACTTTATAGTGGTTAATACGGAAGGACAATATTATATCACCGCTTACAATATTTGTCACACTTCTACTGACACCTCGACTATCATAATAAAACCTTGCGATATTGAGGTTCCAAATATCATTACTTTAAACTCCCTAGTTGGGAACAACCTATTCACAATAGACCATGAGGGTGTGGTAGAATTTGAGTGTGTGATTTTAAACCGGTGGGGTAATGTAATTTATACGTTCACCGATCCATCAGGTTTTTGGGATGGAAAAACCGAAGATGGTAAATTAGTTGATGAAGGCACGTATTTTTATAGAATATTTGCCACCTTCGATGGTGGGATTGAGATTAAGAAGCACGGATTTGTATATGTAGAATATTAAATTAGGTGCAATTGAACCCTTTATTCCTTTTGCTGTTGTATTTTTGTAAAAAAAATAAATGAAAGCAATTGGGATTAACGGATTTGGGAGAATTGGTCGGTGTTTTACTCGAATTGCGTTGGAAAGGGCGGATATTTCTGTCGCCATCGTTAACGATTTAACCGATGCTGAAACCTTAGCACACTTATTGAAATACGACTCTGTTCATGGCCCATTGCCTTACACTTTCGAACGGATTGGAAATGAAATAATTTTCTCAAATGGAAAGCGCATATTGTTTACCCAACACAAAGACCCAAAAGATATTCCTTGGTCTAGTCATAACGTTGAATATGTAATTGAAGCTACCGGATTGTTTCTAACCAAAGAAAAAGCGGGGTTGCATCTGCAAGGTGGAGTGAAAAAAGTTATTATTTCCGCGCCGGGAGGTGATGCAGATATCCGCACCGTTGTCCTTGGGGTAAACGATAATACCATAGAATCAACAGATAATATTATATCAAATGCCTCATGTACCACCAATAATGTTGCCCCGATGATTCAGGTAATTCTTGGATTATCAGAAATCGAAGTAGGTCATATATCTACGATACACAGTTATACATCTGATCAACGGTTACACGACTCGCCGCACAAAGACCTTAGAAGATCAAGAGCCGCTGTGAATTCAATTATCCCAACATCAACAGGTGCAGCAAAAGCCATTGTTCAAATCTTTCCTCATTTAAAAGGTAAACTCACCGGATCCAGTGTCCGTGTTCCAGTAATAGATGGTTCTATGACGGAGTTAACTCTTGTCACTAAATCGAAGTTAACTGTGGAACAAGTGAATGAAGCGATGAAAAGGGGCTCTGAAACCAACCTGAATGGGATATTAGGATTTACGAATGACCCTATCGTATCTTGTGATATCATAGGTTCCCAATATAGTTGCTTATTTGATGCTGAATTAACAATGGTTTCAAATAATCTAGTGCGCGTTGTGGGTTGGTATGATAACGAAATGGGTTATTCCGCACGATTAGTTGATTTAATCATTCGAATTTAATCCAACGCATTTATTCCCGGCAAGGCTTTACCTTCAAATAATTCCAATAAGGCGCCGCCACCTGTACTAATATAGCTGACCTCATCTGCAAGTCCAAATTTAGCAATAGCCGCAGCGCTATCTCCTCCGCCTATCAATGAAAATGCTCCGCTTTTTGTTGCTCTTGCTACTGATAATGCAATTTCATGCGTTCCTCGAGAAAAGGAATTCCATTCAAAAACTCCCATTGGACCATTCCATAAAATTGTTTTACTGTTTAGAAGGACTTCTTGAAACTGTTGTATTGATGTTGGGCCAATATCCAGACCCATCCACCCTTCAGGAATTCTATTAGTATGTACAGTTTGAGTTAGTGCCTCCTCTGAGAATGAATCAGCCACCGTACTATCTAATGGAAGATGCAAATTAACGCCCAATTCATTCGCCTTTTTAAAAATATCCAATACCGTATCAATTCGGTCCGCTTCAAACAAGGAATTCCCAATTTCACCACCTTGGGCTTTTGCAAAAGTATAGGCCATTCCACCTCCAATAATAATATCAGTAGCGATATGTAGTAAATTTTCAATAATTAGTACTTTGTCAGAAACCTTAGCTCCACCGACAATGGCTGTAAATGGCCTGGTTGGGGCTGTTAATATTCGTTGTGCATTCGTGAGTTCCGCTTCCATCAAAAAACCCATCATTCGATCATTTGGAAAAAAAGAGGCAATTTGGGTAGTGCTTGCATGCGCTCTGTGAGCAGAACCGAATGCATCATTTACATAGCAATCCCCTAAGGAAGCTAACTGTGAGGCAAATTGTTGATCTCCGGCAGTTTCTCCTGGATGAAATCTAACATTTTCCAACAACATAACCTCCCCTCGGTTAAGTTTTGCAGCCTTGCCCCTTGCCTCATTAATATCTTCACAAAAGGCAACAGGGCAAGTGAGTAATTCAGAAACCACCCCTACAATATGTTTTAGTGAATATTTATCTTCGGGGCCATTTTGGGGCCGCCCAAAATGAGACAACAATACCACTGATCCGCCATGTGATAAAATATGTTTTATTGTGGGTATAGCAGCGCGAATGCGTTTATCGTCTTGAACCTGATTGTTATCTTTGTCAATCGGTACATTAAAATCTACCCGTATAATTGCACGTTTATCATTAAAATCGTAAGTATGTATCTTCATTTTGGACTTTATTTAAGTTCAAAACTATTAAATAAAATTTGCTTAAAATCTATAAAACATCAGTTTGAATCAAATTAAATAAGCAGATTTGCAATTAAAAGTAAATGACTATGAAAAACAAATTGTTTTGGGTTATATTCCTAGTGCTGTTAGCGTCATGCTCTGTAAACCCGTCTAATCCCGAATTAGAATTTGTTCTTGATTCAGATGATATGGGCATGGAAGATTCCGTTGATTCAGACTTTGATTGGGGGGATTATTATGAAGGTGATTTTGACGAATATGTTGAACCAAGATATAATCCCTCCCGTCAGCGTTTTGTTGATTTAATTCACACTAGAATTGAAGCCAACTTAAACTGGAATGAGTCACAATTAAACGGTATCACAACCCTGAGTATGAAGCCTCACTTTTATAGTATTGATAGTGTGGTTTTAGATGCTAAAGGAATGGAAATTAAATCGGTAAACCAAGCTGGGAGAGAATTATCGTATGACTATTCAGATGGAAATGTTTTAACTGTCTATTTGGGGAGAACCTATAAAAAAGATGAGCTCATTACATTAACCATTGATTACATTGCAAAACCGGAGGAACGAGAAACTTCCGGAAGTGCTGCAATTACATCCGATAAAGGATTGTATTTTATCAACCCCAAAGGCGACAAAGATGGCAAAATGCCTCAAGTATGGACTCAGGGAGAAACAGAGTCGAATTCAGTTTGGTTCCCTACAATTGATGCCCCAAATATGAAGTCAACCCAAGAGTTACTTCTAACAGTAGATAATAAATACACCACGCTTTCCAATGGGATATTGATTTCGTCAAAGAAAAATTCAGATGGTACAAGAACAGATTATTGGAAACAAGATCTGCCGCATGCACCATATTTATTTATGTTGGCTGTGGGAGAATTCAAAGTAGTAAAAGATTCTTATACACGAGGTGATGGGAAGAAAATTGAGGTGAATTACTATGTTGAACCTGAATACGAAAATGATGCGAAAGCAATTTTTGGTAAGACACCAAAGATGATTAAGTTTTTTTCAAATAAACTTGGGGTTGAATATCCGTGGGATAAATATTCTGAAATCGTGGTGCGAGACTATGTCTCAGGAGCTATGGAAAATACAGGTGCGGTGATATTTGGTGATTATGTTTATAAATCGAAACGCGAATTGATAGATGGGAACGATGAATCCACCATTGCGCATGAGTTATTTCATCATTGGTTTGGTGATTTAGTAACCTGCGAATCATGGGCTAATCTTCCCCTAAATGAATCCTTTGCCAACTATTCTCAATACCTATGGGATGAATATGAATATGGGATTGATGAGGCGGATTACAATGCGATTGACGAAGCCAATGGATATTACCAATCTGGAGGGTATCATGACCTGATTAACTTTTATTACGAAGACAAGGAACAAATGTTTGACGGGCATTCATATAATAAAGGGGGTAGAATTCTACATATGTTGAGAAATCACCTCGGAGATGAGGCCTTTTTTCAAGGATTGAATAAATACCTTACTTCGAATGCCTACAAAAGTGCTGAAGTACACAACCTTCGTTTAGCAATGGAAGAGGTTAGCGGAGAGGACCTCAATTGGTTTTTCAATCAATGGTTTTTAGGTAAAGGGCATCCCGTTATTTTCACAGAACAAGCGATCAACCAAGAACAACAAACCGTAACGCTCCGCATTCAGCAGGCACAATCGTTTAATTTGTTTAGATTACCTGTTAAAATTGCCTTGTGGGATGAATCAGGGAAACATAGTTATTCCGTGGTGTTAGATAGTACAACCCAACAATTCACCTTTCCGTTCAAAGGGAAATTAGAGAATGTATTGTTAGATGATGATCAAATATTACTGGCAAAAGTATACGAGGAAAAACCAACTGCTCAGTATATTCATCAATTCAATAACGCAGATAAATTTCGAGCTAAATCTATGGCGCTAAAACACATTGCCAAATCGACTGATTCAGAGAGAACAAGCATTCTTATAAGTGCATTGAATGCTGACTTTTGGGGCATTCGCTCTGAAGCGCTTGGATACTTGAAAGATATGGACGTTGCCGATAAACACCCTTCTTACAAAACATCATTAAAAAAAATCATTGAAAGCGACCCAAAATCCAAGGTTAGGAATGCTGCGGTAAGCGCCCTATCAACCTTAGAAAAAAACGAGGCAGTTGCAATTATTCGAAAGGTGCTTAAACAAGATAGTTCACTGATGGTCATAGGTAATGCCTTAAATAAGCTTAAAGAGATTGATACCGTACAGGCTTTATCCTTAGCGAGAGAATTAAGTAATTCGGAAGAAATTGAAATACAAGTTGGAGCCGCAGAAATTTTGGGAGAATACGGCAATACCCAGGACTTACCTTTCATTGAGAATCTCATTAAATCTACAAGGATTAAAGACTATAATAAACTTAGAACCCTACTCGCTTATGCCTATTTTGTTATTCGAAAAGGAAGCGTTGCAATGGTCAGCAGTCAAGAGATTTTAAGCTATGTAAAATCAAATGGAAATCAATATACAGGTTGGTATTATGACCTAATTGTTGAACGATTTTTGGCAATTCTTAATGAGGAAAGTGAACAAATAACTGAAAAAATAGAAGCCCTTAATCCACAAACAGATAATGTAACGATCATTGTATTAACAAATAAGATAAAATCATTAGAGGAATTATATAATCGCTTGTCTGTCCTTACGGAAACAGAGGACATTGAAGAAAAATAAACAGAAATTGTTCTAAAGATTGAACTTTTTTTGAATAAACTCGTTTTGATATTATTTTAATCAGTATTTTTGATTAGTTTTTTATCATTAATCTTGCGGCTATGTTAACCATTGGATCACAAATCCCTGACTTAAACGGGAAAAATCAATTAGGAGAGGACGTTTCTCTTCGTACAACGCTTGGAACTAAAACGGTTATATATTTTTATCCTAAAGATGACACTCCTGGCTGTACCGCACAAGCATGTAGCATTCGCGATGGAGAACAGGATTTGGCGAACAAAGGGATTTCGGTAATCGGCATTAGCGCCGACACCGTGAGCGCACATCAAAAATTCAGCTCCAAATATTCCCTTCCATTTACCCTAATATCAGATCCAAATAGAATTATTATTGACGCATTTGGCGTTTGGGGGCCTAAAAAATTTATGGGAAAGACATACGAAGGTATCCATCGAACAAGCTTTCTTTTCAATGATAAAGGTATTTTAGTTAAGGTTATTGAAAAACCAAATACGAAAAATCACGCAACAGAAATTATTAATTATTTCAACGAATTTCAATAAACGTAAATTGATTACGTTTAGCGCATCGAAATTTGTACTATAAAACTTATTTAACATGTCAAATAAAGAATTACAAGCAGAAAAATTAAAAGCCCTCCAACTTACAATGGAGAAATTAGATAAAACATTTGGGAAAGGGGCCGTAATGAAATTGGGAGATAATCCTGTAGAAAAAGTAGATACAATCCCAACGGGGTCATTAACCCTTGACCTTGCATTAGGGATTAACGGTTACCCAAAGGGCCGTGTTGTAGAAATATATGGTCCAGAATCATCAGGAAAAACAACACTTGCAATTCATGCTATCGCTGAAGTTCAAAAACAAGGTGGCATTGCCGCATTCATTGATGCTGAACATGCCTTCGATCAGTTTTACGCCCAAAAACTCGGCGTTGATGTTGCCAATTTATTGATCTCTCAGCCTGATAATGGCGAACAAGCACTTGAAATTGCAGATAACCTTATTAGGTCCGGAGCTATAGATTTAATCGTTGTTGACTCGGTCGCCGCTTTAACTCCAAAAGCTGAAATTGAGGGGGAAATGGGAGATTCTCAAATGGGTTTACAAGCACGACTAATGTCAAAAGCGCTCCGTAAACTAACCTCATCAATCAATAAAGCGGGCTGTTGTTGTATATTCATCAACCAGTTGCGTGATAAAATTGGAATTATGTTTGGGAATCCAGAAACGACTACAGGAGGAAATGCATTGAAGTTCTACGCTTCAGTAAGGCTAGACATTCGTAAAGCAACACAAATAAAAGAAGGAGAAGACATTGTTGGGAATCGTGTTAAAGTCAAAGTCGTTAAAAACAAAGTAGCCCCTCCGTTTAGAAAGGCTGAATTCGATATACTTTATGGTGAAGGGATATCTAAAATTGGAGAAATTATCGATTTAGGTGTTGAATTAAATATTTTAAAGAAAAGTGGTTCCTGGTTTTCTTACGGTGAAACCCGCCTTGGACAAGGAAGAGATTCGATTAAATCTATATTACTTGACAATCCTGAACTCTGTGAAGAATTAGAATCTAAAATCAAACATGCCTTAACTGGAGGTATAGAAGCTGTATTGCAAGACTAATTGCAATTCTTTGAGGAAAAGGCGGTGTATTCACCGCCTTTTTTTATATTTACACAACCTAAAAATCTCTTATGAAAAAAACATTATTACTATTAATGATTGGCTTTGGAGTAGTTAGTATTACTTCATGCAAGAAAAAAGGATGTACCGACAATGGAGCTGTAAATTATAATTCAAAAGCAAAAAAAGATGACGGTACATGTTTATATAAACCATTTCTAACGCTTAATGGTGATGCACTAGTTACCATTAACGTAAGTGCGTCATATGCCGATGCTGGTGCAACCGCGACTAACAAAGACGGTTCATCCGTGGCTGTAACAACAGATAACCAAGTCGATACTTCTATTGTAGGCACGTATTTCGTAAATTATTCTGCAACCAACGCGAATGGAACTTCGACGGCTCAACGGCGCGTAGATGTCTTAATCGGAGCAGAAAACTGGACTGAGGTTTCTTGGGCGCTGACCTCTACCTGCAGCGGCACACAATTTCCTTTGTCTTCGTCACCTAGTATTACTGCAGGAGGAAGTGAGAGTGCTGTAAATATTGAAAACTTTTTCAATTTAGTAGGTGGTACAGCAACTGGAACGATTAATGGTGCGAACATCACCATACCGGAGCAGATAATAAACATTACCATTGGAGATGTTACATTTTCTGGTACAGGATCAATGAACGCTACTGGGACACAAATACAAATCACATATAACTATGACAATAGTGCCCCTTTGATTGGAGGTTCAGGTACATGTATGGCAATCTATGACAAGCAATAACATATTTTGTTTCCAAAAAAGGCAGCCTGACTGCCTTTTTTTTGTCTCATAAGTTACATTCTGTCCATTGGAATGTTCCTAAATTTGAATTATGGGAAAATTCAATGAAATTATTAAAAGTGAAACGCCAACATTAGTGGATTTTCATGCTACATGGTGTGGCCCATGTAAAACCATGTCTCCTATTTTGGAACAATTAAAAGCTTCCAAAGGACAATCGCTGAGAATCCTAAAAATCGATGTAGATAAAAATCCAACTATCGCTGCACAATTAGGTATTCGTGGCGTTCCTACACTAATTTTATATAAAAATGGTAAACAATTATGGCGAAAAAGTGGGGTGATTCCTTTTCAGGAATTAGAATCATTAACTAGCTGAGTAATACTCCAAGTTTACCAAAAGATTCTAACATCGTTAGATTATCTGTGTGAATTGCATCCGGCAAGAATAAAAATCTTTTATCATACAACTCATCATTTATCCAAAAACTGACCCAATATTCATTGTATAGTCCAAAAACTTCTGGAACAATTATCTCGACTTTCGCTACTTCATTTGGTAACATTACTTCCAATGAATGTCTAAGGGTAGCCGTTTTTATTGCTTCCCCTGTAGTCGGATTCTCACCATAACCGACACTAGTAATAATAATCCCTTCGATTATGTCTTCTTTAGCATTTCGTAGATATACCGCAAATTCCGGTGAATCATTTTCTAATAGTACCGCAAATTCAATCCCTTCTACCTTGGGTACAAGCTCACTTAATTTCATATTATGGTATTAATTCAAATTCAAATAGAATCTGCAGGTGATTAACTAACCTTTCCGTTACCTCCTTTAAATCTAAGGGATGACCCAATTCCTGCTTCATAGATGTCACTTGTTTATCTGAAATGCCACATGGTATTATTTGATCAAAATACGTTAAATCAGTATTGACATTAAATCCTATTCCATGCATAGTTACCCAACGTGAACTTTTGACTCCAAACGCAGCAATTTTCCTAGGTTTATTTAAATCAATCCAAACACCCGTTAGTCCATCAATCCGATGACCAATTATACCATAATCCTTTAAGGTAAGTATCACTGCTTCTTCCAAAAACCGCATATATCTGTGTATGTCGGTAAAGTACTGATCTAAATCTAAAATGGGGTAGACCACTAATTGTCCCGGGCCATGATAGGTTATATCTCCACCTCTATTGATTCGATAGAATGATGCATTTAACTCATTCAATGAGGCTTCATCTGCTAATAAATGATCCTCCTTACCGCTCTTTCCAAGAGTGAATACATGAGGATGCTCACAGGTTATCAGGTGACTCAATTCATTCGATAATCCCTGCTTTTTACGTGAAATTATTGTGTTAAACAAAGACTCCTGATAGTCCCAAGCTTCTTTGTAATCGACATTACCTAAGGGATGGTATTTCACCTTTGGGCGATTCATTACATTTTTCCTAACTCACTTTTAAGATAATCAATAATCTCGATATCCATGATGTCGGCATGATTAAGCTCACATAAATAGTACGAAGCCCAATCAACCAAATGTATTAGATACAAAGATCGTTCAATTAATGATTCGCCCTTTGCTTCTAAATTAAACACTGCATTAGATTTTTTAGAAACCGCCTCTTTCGTTATTTCAAAACGTTTTTTATTTCTTGGGTGTATATCGGCTGCATTAAAGAATACTGGGGCAAATCGCTCGTCTCCACCACCCCATCCAACAAGTTCGTTGTGATTCATTTCAGGAATCACTTGATTCCAAGCCAAGTATTTCGAATTTTCGTTGAATTGCTGACGCGCTCTTACAATCACGCCCTCATATTTAGTTTCTCCATATAGTACGCCTACCTTACCATATAAATACTTCGAAAGGGCCCTTGCTATTGAGTCAATTTCTCCGGAATTATTACGTATCAAGCTAATACTTAATTGAACTTGATCCAAAGAGACACTAGATATAAATCCAAGTTTATTGAAATAATTAAGTAATTGAACCAAGGAATAAGCTAGGGCACTTCGTGGAGGATTACCCCCTGGGACAATAACACAATCATAGCCATTTTTGATACAAAACCTAGCTAAATGGCCTCCACTAGTAATGCCAAAAATAAAAGCTCCTTTGTCTTTTGCCTCAGCCAATGCCATAGTCGTTTCTTCCGTATTTCCTGAATAAGACGACCCAATGACTAAAGTGTTAGGCCCTACAAAACCGGGAAGTGTATACTCATTAACTAAAGTTATTGGAATCACGATTTCATCCTGAACCCAATTACTAACGATTTTAGCCCCGATGCCAGAGCCCCCTAATCCACAAATCACAATGTTTTGAATTGGTCTGTCTGGTTTATTAAATGTTTGCTTAGATGCGATGTCAAATGCCTCTTCTAGTTGATTGGTAAATGTTGAGATTAATTTTTTCATTATTAATAAAGATTAAAGGGGGATGTTTCCATGTTTTTTTAACGGTAAATTTTCAGCTTTTTTCTCAAGCATATTAAATCCTAAAACTAATTTTTGGCGCGTCTCTTCGGGTAAAATCACATCATCTACAATCCCTCGTTCTGCTGCCCTATATGGATTTGCAAAGGTGTCGGCATATTCCGCTTCTTTTTCAATCCATTTTTGAGATGGGTCCGAGGCGGTATTAATTTCTCTTCTGAAAATTATCTCTGCAGCTCCTTTTGCGCCCATTACAGCAATTTCAGCGCTTGGCCATGCATAACTCAAATCGGCGCCCAACGATTTGGAGTTCATAACACAATATGCGCCACCGTATGCTTTTCTAGTTATCACTGTAATTCGGGGCACCGTAGCTTCAGCAAACGCATAAATTAACTTTGCTCCGTGAGAAATAATGCCATTCCATTCTTGATCTGTTCCTGGTAAAAATCCCGGCACATCCTCTAATATTAGCAATGGTATATTAAATGAATCGCAGAATCGTACAAACCGGGCCCCTTTTCTAGATGCATTTATGTCTAATACGCCAGCTAATTCTGATGGCTGGTTAGAAACAACGCCTATAGTTCTTCCTTCCAACCTAGCAAATCCAACTACAATATTCTTTGCATATTCTTCCTGTACTTCTTTAAATGATGTGTCATCTACCAAACAATCAATGACCCTACGGCAATCATAAGGCAACCCGTTATTCGCAGGAAGGATCGTTTTGATGGTTTCTTTTTTTGATATTGTAAACTCGAAAACGCTTGGTTTAGGAGCCTCTTCATATGCGTTTTGAGGTAAATATGTAAGTAATTCTCGCGCATTCTTCAAACACTCGACATCATTTCCTAACACAAAATGATTGACGCCACTTCGCTCTGCATGAGTTTTTGCACCGCCGAGATCCTCCGAACTAACTTCCTCATGCGTTACTGTTTTTACCACATTTGGTCCGGTAACAAACATATATGATGTGTCCTCCACCATAAAAACAAAATCAGTAAGTGCTGGTGAATAAACAGCCCCTCCTGCACAAGGTCCCATGATTAAAGAAATCTGTGGTACCACCCCACTTGCCCGAGTGTTTCGGAAAAATATTTCAGAATACCCAGACAGAGAAACTACACCTTCTTGAATTCTAGCTCCTCCAGAATCATTTATTCCAATAATTGGTGCCCCATTCTTCAGGGCTAAATCCATGATTCTACATATTTTAGCTGCATGAGTTTCAGAGAGAGACCCCCCTAACACAGTAAAATCTTGAGAATAAACATACACTAATCGTCCATGTATATTTCCAAATCCCGTAATCACCCCATCACCCGGAAAACGTTGTTTATCTAATTCAAACGCACTTGATCGATGCTCAACAAAAGCGCCAATTTCATTGAAAGAATTTTCATCAAGTAACAACTCTAGCCGTTCTCTTGCTGTTAATTTTCCTTGGGCATGATGTTTATCAATACGCTCTTTGCCTCCTCCAGTATGGACTTGGTCTCGTTTAGACACAAGGTGTTGATTTTTATCTTCCATTGGCTTCAAAATTACACTATTTCATGATAACAATCGATTTCGAAAAAAGATTGGCAAACGCTAATACCCCTAAAAAAATTAAGGACGCACCAAGTGGAGCTTCAATTAAAATGATAAAAAATACAAGTATTATAAACCCGGAAATTTTCAATAAGTAGGTTTGATTTGAAGCAAACGTAACTTGATTTGTGCGTCGCTCCAACTTCCAACGCATCCATTCATTTACAAGCACCAAAGGGACTAACACATATCCTTGAGCAATTCCAATATCTTTATATGTGAGGAAATTTTTCCACGAATCCCAACAATTATTACCGGATAAATCAATAAGAAGAATTACCAATATGAATTCAAACCAAGGCAATATAAGCCCCATAGAATTATGAAATCTGCGATGCCGAATTAAACTAACTAAAGCATTTATAAACAAATCTATGGCATAAAACCAGCAAATAAAATCAAAGGACCAGTTCCACGCAAATACTCCAATAAGTGGCAGGAGTACCTCAGCTAATAAGCGTTGAATCCGAATATCCGTCATTTCCGCTTTTTTAATGCCTCAACACGGTCAAGAGTAATTTGATATGCCGGATTTACTTTTAAAACCTTTGCATAAGACAATAAGGCATTAGAAACATCTCCTTGGTCTTCATAAATCAACCCCAGATTATGTAGTGATTCAATATGCTTTGGATTTATTTCTAAGGATTTACTGTAAAAATACATAGCACTATCTAAGTCTATATCATCAAATTGTTGAATAAATCCTAAATGAAAATATGCCTCGCAGTAAGTACTATCTAATCCCGCCATTCGTCGATAGTGTTGTTTTGCTTCCTCAATTTTTCCAAATTCATAAGTCGCGTAGGCCAAAGAATAAAGCACTTCAGCATTTTTGGGTTGGAGCTTGCTTGCAGTTGTAAAATACTCTATACACAAGTCATTTTTCTCATATTGATAAATAGTCCCCAACATCATATACCCCAGAAAAAACTTATTATCTTGCTGCACTGCGGTTTCATATGAGGATTTTGCTAGCTTGTAGTTCGCCTGGCTAAGATAAATTGACCCTTTTAAAATATAAGCATCCCTATAACGAGGATTAATTCTTAGCGCTTTATTAATCTCTTTGAACGCCTCTTCAAGATTTCCACGATAAGAATAAATGCTAGCCATACCAATAATGGCCCGTAAGTTTTTACGGTCCTTCTTTAATACTCTCCCAAAATGATATTGAGCCGAAGTAAGGTCGGAATCTAGAAAATCTTTTTTATTAATTAGCGCCAAGGCATAGAGCAATCGGTTATCGTAATCAGAACTATCTAACCTGAATGCATGAGCTGCGTCCATGAGTAACAACTTATAATCTAAAGAATCCAAGGAACGATTCGCCCGTTTTTGTAACAAGGGTATACTATCTGGATATTTCTGAACTAATTGATCTAGGGTTATGTTTTTGTCTTTCTTTTCTTCAATTGTACCACATGCACAAAAAAGAACTATAGACAATCCAAAAACTACGTGCTTCAGCATAAATGCAAAATTAAACAAAATGAAAGTGTTATTTTTGTAAAAAAACAAACATGAAGCGCATTTTCACATTCTTACTATTAATAATCCTTGCAAATTCAAAAACCATCGCCCAAGGGTGCAGTCAATGTAAATTAATGGCTGAGCAAGGTATTGGAATTGAAGATAGTACCTTTGCTAGTAATCTTAATTTTGGAATCTTATATTTAATGGCTTTCCCTTATCTTATATTGCTCTTTCTATTCAGAAAACAACTTGTTCACTTTTTTAAATCATTTCTCTCTCCATCTAAATCACCCCAATAAACCACAAGTTTTCCCGTACTATTTCCGCTTTCTAATTGTCTATGTGCCAAATGAAGTTCTGAATGATGAAAAATGGTCGCGGGTATCGGTATTAACAATTGATTTTTATAGCGTTCAAAGCATAGCTTAAGATGATAAGCTAGTAAAGAGGGATTATCGTCTGCAATCTTCAACATATTAACACCAATTATTCCTTTTGATTGCATCATTAATGGAATGGGCGAATATATACCCGTTTTTCTCACAAAATTCAACAATGAAAAAACACCGAATTTCGAATGTAAAATTCCTGCCCCCCCGAATAAAAATAGGGTGCCCCCGTTGCTTAATAATTTAAGGTCAGTCTTAACGGTAATTCCTGCAACTGCATTAAACGATGCGATTAATCCTTCTTTACCAACAATATCTTTGACTTTATTTTCATAATTCAATTGACCAGAAACGATAACATGTGTGGGGTTAACATGATTCAATGCAGCAACTTTGTCTTGAGAACGAACCTTTGCAATGGTATGTATCCCCTTAACGTGCAGTAGTTGCAATAATAAACTTCCCACACCGCCTGCGGCAGCATGAACTAAAGCATAACTCCCCTTATGAACACTCGGAATCATATCAGCCATGAATGAGGCAGTTACTCCTTGAGTGCACAATGATAATGCATGGGCTGATGATATTTCATTAATATCCGCTATTGCATCGACCGATGTTATCACTTGTTGGGCATACCCTCCAAATCTGCAAAAACCAGCAACTCGCTTTCCTACCCAATGCTGATCGGTTGGAGTATGAACACGAAGAACAACTCCTACTATATCATACCCAGGAACAAATGGTAATGAAGGAGCGTCACGGTATTTTCCATTCCTGGCCATTACATCAGCGAAATTTAGCCCAAAGGCCTCTACCTCAATGACAACCTGACCTGGAAGGAGATCTGGTAAACTAAGTTCTTGTAGACGAAATGCCTTTTCGGGAATGCCAGACTTAACTAAAAAATATCCCTTACTCATTGTTATTATTTCTAAATTTTGTGCTTTCTGTTAGTACCAATCGCACCTGAAGAAATAAGTTATTGGTGATGACTCCAGGAATAGGATTCGGATATAAATAATATCCAGCATTCGCATGAATTAACCAAATTTTATACCCAATAGTCGGTGTCAATCCAATCATAGCTTGATCAAAATTAGAACGCACGGCGGCCTGGGCACCAAAGGTAAAACTAATTCTCCCTGGCCGAAACCAATATCCCGCATCTGCGCCCAAAACACTGGATCGATAATCATAATTCCCCCCTATATTAAACGCATGTGTGTTAGGTTTTTTCCATTTCACATCCTTTATTCTTTTTTCAAATCCAAGCTCTAAAACAACATTACGTCCCTGCTGAAGACCCAAATAGGGTCCGTTTTGAATTTTCGAAAAATCTAACCTTGAATGTTTTTGACTAAAAGCAATAAAGGGAAATATGGAGAACAATAATACGTATTTCATTCGGTAAATTTAAATTGTTTTAGCTCATGGCATCCTATTATTGCCAAACATTTTCTATGTTTGATTATGCTTAATTTATTTAATGATCCGTATTTCATGCGGCAAGCAATTATTGAGGCTAAAAAGGCATTTGACGACGATGAGGTCCCTATTGGTGCAGTGGTTGTGTCGGGAAATCAAGTTATTGGTCGGGGTTATAATTTAACTGAGAAATTACATGATGTTACGGCTCATGCGGAAATTCAAGCGTTAACGGCGGCTGCAAATTTCTTGGGGGCAAAATATTTAAAAGAATGTAGCCTATATGTAACTCTAGAACCATGTCCGATGTGCGCTGGTGCGTTATATTGGAGTCAAATTGGTAAGGTTTTTTATGGGGCAGAAGATAAGAGACGGGGGTCAACAAAACATAAACCCTCCTTGTACCACCCCTCAACTCACATACAAGGTGGAATCGAAGAAGAACAATGCGCACAACTCATCCGAGCTTTTTTTGAATCAAAAAGATAACAATCCCCTTAGTGTTTGTGTATATTTGTGAAAGATTTAAGAACTCATGAAAATTAATACCGAACATGCCCCGAAACCTGTTGGCTTGTATCCACATGCTCGACGTGTTGGGAACTTATTATTTCTTTCCGGAGTAGGTCCCCGCGTTGCTGGATCAGACTCATCAGACTCATTAGTTCCTGGCTTAGCCCTCGATAAAAATGGCAACTATACAGCATTCGATTTTGAAGCGCAATGTCGAAGTGTATTTGAAAATGTACGCTTAATACTAGAGGCATCCGGGTCTAGTTGGGATGAATTAATAGATGTAACAGTTTTTTTAACCGACATGAAGCGAGACTTTCAAACTTATAATAGGTTATATGCAGAATACTTTGAAAGCAACCAGCCTTGCCGAACTACTGTGGAGATCAATTCCCTCCCTACTCCGATTTGCATTGAATTAAAGTGTATCGCAACTATTAAAAATTAACAATATGATTGGGTTTGTTATTCGAATTTTAGTAACGATTTTAATATTAACGGGTATGGTTGCGTTATTTGCAACTGGATATTGGGGGTGGGGATTAACGGCATTGCTACCGTTTTCAATCGTTGTTTTTTCCTTTTTTAGAAATGAATATGTAATATTAGCTTTAAACCAGATGCGCCTTGGCAATCAAGATAAGGCAAAGAGCTATATCAATCGAATTAAATCACCAGAATATATGCCGCGTCGGCAACACGCTTATGTTCTCTATTTAAAGGCTTTAATGAATGCTCAAGATTTAGGGTTTTCCCAGAGCGAACAATTACTAAGAAAGTCGTTGACGCTTGGTTTGCGGACAAGTGAAGATAATGCCGTTGCACGTATGCATTTGGCAGGAATATGTGCACAAACTGGCCGTCGGCCAGAAGCGAATGCCCTGCTAACCGAAGCAAAAAAATTTGATAAAAAAGGAATGTTAAAAGATCAAATTAAAATGCTACAAAGTCAAATGCAAGTAGTTCCCTCTAAAAACCAAATGCGCATGGCACAAATGATGGGAGGAAGAAAGAAAATGCCAAAAATGCGCTAATCCTTGAAAAATAGAATCTACGCACCGCATTGGGATGATTATGAACTTATAGATGCGGGAAATGGCCTAAAGCTAGAAAGGTGGGGAAAATACATCACCATTCGTCCAGATATAAATGCATATTTTCACCCTCAACTCTCCAAAAAAGAATGGGAACTTAAGGCAAATTTTATTTTTAAGGAACAAAAAGGTGTTTTTGGAACCTGGATTAACCCCAAAAACTTGCCTGTCCATTGGAACATTGAATTTGAAGGTGTTACATTGAATGTCTTTTTAAATAACACAAAACACACAGGGGTTTTTCCAGAGCAAAACCTTAATTGGAAAATTATAATAGAATCCCTTAATTCAGAAGGAAATTTTTTAAATTTATTTGGATACACCGGGGCTTCTAGCATGATGGCGTTGTATAAAAACGCGGATGTTATTCACGTGGACTCATCTAAATCTGCTTTGACTTGGGCCAAGAAAAATGCTCATCTCAATCAATTTAACGGGTGTAAATTAGTGCTTGAAGACGCCATATTGTTTATGGAAAGAGAAGTAAAGCGCATGCATCAATATGATCTTATTCAAATGGATCCGCCAACTTGGGGTATCGGAACAAAAGGTAAAAAATGGCAACTTGAGAATCACATTGATGTATTAATGAGTTTATCAGCTAAGCTACTAAAAGCGGAGGGGAAACTTATCGTTACTACCTACTCCAACAAAATCGATCCTATTATACTAAAAGAAACTGCCGAGATTTATTTTCCAACTCGAAACCATCGCACAGGTATGCTTGCCACAAAAACCACTACCGGAAAAATACTTGACCACGGCAGCATATTACATATCTATTAATGGCTACTTGCCGCCATTGATGATTGACTTAGCATTAGTGATCCAAACTTCAGGGCCACCTTGCATATATCCACTTGAACTGAGGGGGGCTAAGTTAAATTTATCCGCTTCTTTGGTGACATTAACAAACCAAACTGTAGGATACCCTTGGACTCCAAATTGCTGCTGTAACATTTGATTTTGTTCAATGATGTTTTGTGGAAGGACTTTATTTCGTGGAAAATCTAGTTCAACTAAAATCACATCACTTGATGCCCATGTTGTGAAAGCAGGAGTGTTAAAAACCTCACGTTGCAAACGATGACACCACCCACACCAATCACTACCTGTGAAAAACAACAACATTGGTTTATTCTCAGTTGCGGCAGCTTGAGATGCCAGCGAAACATCGTTATACCAACTAAGGTTCGTGGCCGTTTGCGACCATGTAATAAGCGTACTACAAGAAAGGATAACTGTTAATATAAAAGACTTCATAAGGCGCTCTTTAATAATTGATTTTTACAAATATCAAACTAATCCTTGCAATATTAGCAAATTAACACCTATTTAACTTTTTAGCAAGGTAACTGGATTTCTGCTATATTCGCATATAAACCAAATCGAATGAAACTACTGATATCTTTTTTTTCGCTTCTATTTAGCATAAGCGTTGTTGCACAAACACAAAACGTGCGCGGAAAAGTAATGGACTCAGAAACAAATTTCCCACTCGCAGGGGCAAAAATCGAAATAGATTTGAAAGATCCATCTGGGACTAATTATCGAGCCTTTACTGATGGTGAAGGGGAATTTAAAATCTCTAATGTCCCAGTAGGTAAATATGGGCTTAGTACACGATTTGCTCAATATGATACGAAAAATCAAACGATTGAAATTACATCAGGCAAAGAACTCATCCTAGTTATTTCACTTCAAGAACTAGTTACCAATAAGGAAGAAGTGGTAGTAACCGGAAGGAAAAAAGGAGAAATTATAAATGAATTGGCCGTGATTTCGGCACAACAGTTTTCCGTTGAAGAAACGAACCGATATCCCGGTTCACGAATGGACCCAGCACGTATGGCTTCTAACTTTGCAGGAGTACAAGGCGCTGATGATTCCCGAAATGACATTATTATTCGAGGGAATAGTCCCTTGGGTGTAGTTTGGCGTGTAGAGGGCGTCGACATTCCAAATCCGAATCACTTTGCCATTGCAGGAAGCTCTGGGGGTCCAGTTTCCGTGTTAAACAATAAAATTCTTGGCAACTCTGACTTTTTAATGAGTGCTTTTCCCGCAGAATATGGGAATAGTGTTTCCGGGGTCTTTGATTTAAAGCTCCGAAGTGGTAATGATCAGCGTCATGAATTCACCGGACAGTTTGGATTATTAGGAACTGAATTTTTGGCTGAGGGTCCGCTGAATAAAAAAGGAACCGCCTCCTTTCTTATGATGGGGCGGTATTCAACCCTGTCTCTTTTTCAAACGTTCGGCATTAAATTAGGAACAGACGCTATTCCAACCTATGGCGATATTGCCTTTAAGTTAAATTTTAAATTGAGAAAAGGGGGAAATCTATCTGCTTGGGGTATGGGTGGTAAAAGTAACATCGCCATTATGATCTCTGAAAAAACAGAATATACTACCGATTTATATGGCGAAGGAGATCGTGACCAGTATTTTGGAACATCGATGGGTGTTACTGGGCTAACGTATAAAAAAGCTATAAATGAAAAAACATTTGTGAGCAGCACTCTTGCCATATCTCAAGAGATTCAACGAGCGAATCACGACTACTTACAGCGCCGCTTAGACTCTATAGACTTAACTACAATAATCATAGATAGTATTTATCCGTTAATGGCATACACCTTTACAACTAATAAAATTTCTAGCTATTCCGCCGTCAATCATAAAATCAACAAGCAACACTTAATTAAATTCGGATACAATGCGGATTTTTTCATCATGAATATGAAGGATTCGGCCCTTGTTGATTATGATGACCCAACCACGTTTTTCACTCGATGGGATTATGAGGGTTCTTGTGTGCTTATTCAGCCCTTCATTCAGTGGAAATGGAGAATGTCTGATAACACCGACTTCACCGCGGGTATTCACAGCCAATATTTTTCAATGAGCAATAGTTTAAGTCCTGCAGAGCTTCGACTTGGATTTAAACATAAACTTGCTGGCAATCAATCCATCTTTGCCGGGGGAGGCATGCACAGTCAAATACAACCGTTGTACACGTATGTAGATAACCGAAAGGGGACAGATAATTTCTTTAACAAAGGAATGGATTTCACAAAAAGCCTTCATTCTGGTGTCGGATACGAAAAGTTCTTTAATAAAGGATTTAGTATTCGAACGGAGGCCTATTATCAATATTTGTATAACATTCCGGTAACGATTACACCAAGTGCCTTCTCGATGATTAACATGGGCAGTGGTTTCACGAGAATTTTCGCTGATTCTTTAGAAAACACTGGGACTGGGTATAATTATGGGTTAGAATTAACGATTCAAAAGTATTTTGATAAAAGCTTCTTTTTCTTGTTTTCTGGGACCCTTTACGATTCAAAATACACAGGAAGTGATGGTGTTTTGAGAAATACTTCATACAATGGAGCATACGTAGCTAATTTACTTGCGGGCAAAGAATTTAATGTGGGTAAACGAAGTATACTTGGGATGGGTGCAAAAATTACTACGGCAGGAGGAAAACGATATGGGTTAGTCGACCTTGCTCGAACAAACCAAGAAAAAGACTTAATCTATCAGGATTCAATGTTCAATGAATATCAGTTTAAAGATTATTTCAGGATGGATTTAAAAATCTCTTGGCGCATGAATGCCAAAGCCATGACACATGAGTTTGGGTTGGATTTAGTGAATATTCTTAATACAAAAAACCTCTTAAGCTTGGCCTACGCACCCTCCTTAGACCCGGCCGTTTTTAATTCAGCAAATTACCAACCCGTAACGGAAAAAACTCAATTAGGCTTTTTACCTATTTTCTATTACAAGATTGATTTTAGAGCGGGCGGTAAAAAAGATTAAAAATGAGGGCAATCACAGTTTTCTTTTTTTCCCAGGAAAAAAACGGTGCCTATGTTTATACTCATTTGCGATACCCATAACCTTTGGCTAGCACGCTGAGAAGCGTCAGAAATATCCATTCGAATGTTATTTTGGGCTAATAATCCTCCCGAAAAATTGGGCAGAATATATAAATGCCTAAAGAACTCTATGCGAATTCCGCCATGGGCTATAGCTGCAAACCCCGACATTCCGGATAGTTCATTTTGATATGCTGGTCCAAACGTAATAGACGATGTAGTATGCAAGGCCCCCAATCCAATACCATAAATCGCATTTAGCACGAACTTTCGTGATTTCAATCTAAACAAATTTTGTAAAAGATTTAAATTTATCGAAATGACTTTTGTGCTGTTTGAATTAAATCTAAAGCCAATGGTATCCATTTCCACATTGGTTGAACTAAAATTACCCCCAAGCCCCCCTGTTAAATCAAATCCGGGATTAATATACCCATCAATATTCAATCGTTGATTTGCTAATTGATATTTCAAATTATCTAAACCCAATTGTAATTGAACCCCACGTTTAACCGTGTAGCCAATGGCAAATCGATATTGATTTGATAAAAAATCTCTCATGTTTGGACTTGGTATCCCTTTATATGGTTGATTGAAATTTGCATTGTTCAAAGTAAAGGTGAACTCATTCCCCATCATTGAAAAGGAGGATTTAGCGTAATGATTGCTTGACATACCCGCTTCAATGGATAAATTTCCCTTATAAGCAGAATTAAATACTCCGCGTTGTGCAAAACAAATGTTACTCAAAAAAAACAAAAGGACCCAAGCTGTTTTCATGGTCTGATAAATTTCACCCATTCCGATTGGTCCATTATCTGTTCCAGCCTAAAATGAACTTTATTTCCGCTCCCCTTCCATTCAACCAATCCAACCCCTTCTGCATAGTAAGTCGATGAGACAATCTCAAGTTTCTTTTCTGTTTTAGCAAAGGGATTTATTAGGGTGAATTTTGTTAAATCCCTATACTTTATACATTGTCTTTCCGCTCCCATTACCTCAATGAAAACATGATCGCTATCCTGCTTACGTTTTAATTCTTGTAAAATCAAGGTAGAATCCAAAACCCCTTCAAATTTTGTTGCGAACCATGTTTCGTCAGAACCTTTCCATGGAAAATAGGTCGTTTTATATACCGCCGCTTGCGTTTTCTTTTGATTTCTATTCACAACCATATGATCTTGAATATCCAAAGAGTCCACATTAAAATTCAATGCCTCAAGTATTCGGCCATCAGAGGCATATCGTTCCACTACAACATGGTACCCTAAATGGTCTTTTACCGCATAAACTCGGTGAAATTGTTCTTCAAGTCCACCAATCATATCTCTATACACATAGATTTTTGGTTCATCTAGAATTGGATAAAAAAACCGAGCTGCAGGGTGTTTGCTTTTGATTTCATTGGAAGCACAAGCACTAAGAAGTAGGACTGTTAGAAAAAACCAGAAAAACAAATGTGTCTTTTTATACATTTTTTGTCATTTTAAGAAAGCTAACCTCCTCGTCTGTAAGGTGCCGAAACATCCCACGGGGCAAATCTTTTTTCGTCAACCCTGCATATACGACTCGGTCTAATTTAACGACAACATATCCTAAAGACTCAAACATTCTTCGAACGACTCTGTTTTTACCCGAATGTATTTCCACGCCTACTTCACGGGAATTTCCACCCTCCACATAAGACGCTTTGTCTGCCCTTGATTTTCCGTCCTCAAGATCAACACCTTTCAAAAGTCGATCAAAATCATCCGCTTTAAAAGGTTTATTCAATTCTGCATGATAAATTTTACGAGCTTGGTATCTAGGGTGTGTTAGTTTTTTCGCAATGTCCCCGTCGTTCGTAAAAAGCAATAATCCCGTAGTTTCCCTGTCTAACCTACCAACAGGATAAACTCGTTCGCGGCAGGCGGTTTTAACCAAAGACATGACTGTTTTCCTTCCTTGAGGGTCATCCATGGTTGTAATAAATCCTTTAGGTTTATTGAGTAGTACATAGCGTTTTTTTTCGGCATTTATCGTTTCACCATCGTATTGAACTACATCTGTTGGCGAAATCTTATGCCCCATTTCAGTAACAATCTTACCGTTTACAGTAACTACACCCGTTTGAATTAAAACATCAGCCTCTCTTCGAGAACATACACCTGCATTTGAAAGGAATTTATTAAGTCTAATCTCATTTTCATTAAAATTCGGAAGAGGGTCGCCTTTCTTAACTTTAATTTTAAAGTCGATATACTTGCGTTTATCGCGTGGGGTAATATGCTTGTTGCCATCAGGTTTGGTAAGTTTAACTGCATTCTGAGTTTTTACGCTGCTTAAATTTCTTGATTTTCCTGCTCCTAAAGGCTTAATAGAAGGAGTCTTGCTTGATTTCCCTGATTGGGAAGAAGATTTTTTATTTGTGTTCATCACGAGCAGTTTCTGCAAATGTACGTCATTAATTCAAGGAGTTAAAATGCAGGGAACGCATCCTCTAAATGCATAATATCGATAATCTCCCCATGTTTAGTGACGCTTATTGCGTCCATTCTTACTTCAAAGGGCTCATTTAGGTTTAAAACAAAGTGGTTTATCCCTAACAGCAAATTCCTTTGTTTCGCTCTTGTAATAGCAAGGAATGGGGTCCCAACTTTCGTTCCGGTTCGTGTTTTAACTTCAACAGCAATAATTAGATTTTCTTTTTTAGCTATTAAGTCTATTTCTGATTTTTTAAATCGATAATTCGTCTCAAGAATTTCATACCCTTTTTCAAGTAAATGGGTTTTCGCTAAGGCTTCACCCCAGTTTCCTATCTCTAGGGTCATTCTATCGAATCAAATGGAAGAAGCCATGACCGGAAACTTCACCTCCGGAAACACCGGTAGCCTTATAGGTATAAGTGTAAACGCCGTCGTTAACCAGGTTGCCATTTAACGTTCCATCCCATGAAGGCTGAGACAGGGATAAATCCGTACTCGATCCATTGTACATAATGACACCCCATCGATTGAAAATTATTAATTCAATCGCTACAACATTTTTATATTGTAAGAAAAATACATCATTAGTCAAATCACCATCTGGAGTAAATACATTTGGCGCTTCCACCTCAGGGTAAGGATATATACAGGCTGAAAGTACATTCACATTAGCGCTACTGTTATAGTTTAATGCCTCTGGATCAGCGCAATCACACACATCAACAGGAATGATTATCGACATTGAATCTAGACAATTAACTCCTTGAGACACCACCAATGTAACTTCATAGCTTTCTGGAGACAAAGTAATATATTGCATGTTCTGCGGGTCTGTATTTTGTACTACGACACCTTGACCATTGCCGAAATTCCATGCGTAGTCAGTTCCATTAACACTGTTATTTACAAAAACAACGTTCAATGGGGAACAGCCTCCGTTAGGGGTTACAGCGAAGTCGGCAATGGGTGAAGGAATAGTGCCTACAAATACGCTATCATTTGCGGAACAAACCTGATCAGTAATGGTTAGCGTATACCACCCACCAGCTAAGTTTTGAATGGTCTGCCCCTGCTGACCATTCGACCACGAATAATTCACATTCCCATTAGTACCAGAAACAACAGCTGTTAAAGTTCCGGTTGGTAGGCAAGTAGCCTCTGTCATATTTATTGCATCAATAGCAATGGATTGATTCACCGTTACCGTTGCTGTATCGGTTTGAGAAAAGCTACACTGATCTACGGCGGTTATTAAATATTGTATGACGCCGTTTTGAGTAACATTTATCATTAATGAATCATTAGTCCCAAGAACCATTCCTCCTAACGTGGTCCAAGTATAAGAATAAGGGGCATACCCGCCAGAAGCAGAAGCAGTTAATAAAACGCTATCTGGATAACATTGTACCAAAGGGTCTGTTTCTGTAATATTAATGATTGGCCCATCACCAATATAAATGGTCCCTTGAGAAGTGATTGTGTCTCCGCATGGATTAATTATCGAAACAGTTATTGTAACAGACTCAAATCCTTCATTTATTCCATCTTGAATAGGAGTTAAATTTAAAACAATTGAGTCTTGGCCAGGTAAAAACACGATTGGATTCACCATATTATTAAAATCCACCCCTTCAATTGCGGTACCTGTTACAGTATAATTAATAATCAATGTATCATTTGTTTGTCCTTCAGGCCGCGTAAATATGAAGTCTGCGTATGTACATCCTTCAACAATTGTAGTATCTCCAGAAACGGTAGCAACGGCAACACTCACGGCAGACGATGAAAACGAACCTGCCTCCAAAAAAACACCTGAATCGTACGCTTGGTCAAACACATTTGCAATTGCAAACTTAATGTGGTAGGTTTGGTTGCATTGGACGCTAGCACTTGCAGTCAATTTTACAGTGGTTCCATCGTATTCGATAGCATCTCCATACGTGTCTTGAGGAAACTCATTATATACATAATAAGGCGTATTAGTAACCCAATTCACATTGTTAATAGTAACAGGTGTACCGCCGGGAATAACCGCAATGTTATCTCCACCGTTTGGATACCCTCCTAATGGAAATGGGCCCGATATTCCCGGTCCCCACAAGAAAATACCAAAGGCATCATTAAAATTTGATGGAGAAAATTCTGTGTATTCATCAGAACCAAACATGTAGTTAAAAATAAGGGTGTCTCCCGCAGGAATAAAATCAAACTCCAAAACGACCCCGTTGGTAACATTGCCGTTGGCAATAGCATTTAACTCCGGGTCTCCTGCCACAGATTGGGAGGATCCTGGATTCGTAGTGCTTCCACCGATGTTTGGACCCATAGCGCCAGAAGCATCACCGGTAGTTAAAATTATACCGCTAGACATCGGAAAATTCGCATTAGAATTTGTAAAGTATCCAATGTTTCCAAATGGTGTTGAGGCTAGTCCTGGCACTCCGTTAATTGTAATATTTGAGGCAACAACCCCCGCCCCCAACAACACACTGTTAACTAATTGCTGAGGTGTTTGAGTTGAGGAAACTGCTATTGGCTGTGCAAATGCTATAACCGGCAGCAACATCAATGTCAACAATAATTTATGGATACTAAACATAATTAACTTTTTTTAATGACCTACAACATCCAAACAAAGTTGCACTTCAAACAAATATAAGGCACAATTTTTTATTTCTGTTTTAAGATTATTTCTTCTATTGGTTTTAGCCTAGCCTCATCAACCGGATTTCCAAAAGGAAAACCCCGATATATAGAAGACATTTTGAGGTTGTTTTGAGTATTTTTTTTTCGATTCAAAGAAAGCCATGAATTATAGATTAACGAGCGTAATTGTGCTGGAATATATCTCTTTATCTGTCTGTTTCGATTGCGGACCCTATAAAATCTTTTAGCTCCTGATGAAGATAAATATTGAACCATCTGTTCTCTAATAACATCTTCGTGGTTCATAAGTTGTGGTTCTACCATTCTAAACAACTTGGAAATACCAGAAACAAACGCCTCATATTGGACAGATTGATTCGGGTCTGAAACCAATACGTCAAGACCAATATTAGTTCCTGCGGAGTTACTAATTAGCTCTCTAACGCTATAGAAAACAGGAAGATATTTATTTTTACCTAGCAATAGCGCACTTAATCCTATATGATATTCTAATAAATTTAAACTCCGAATGGCGCTATCGGCCATTTGAAATATCTGACAAAAGGCATTTTTTTGATAGACGGAATAAAACAATTGTGTTCCAGATCCCCAATAACTTTTCATACGATTTGAGGGTTCCTCAAAATCAATTGACTTGCCAATGCGTTGGGTATATAACGGTAAATAATATAATGACTTGCCAAGATTATAGTAGGCAATATAATTTCCTTGAGCACTGATGAATGTGCGATTAGCAGATAAAAAAGTGACTGCCTCATTTAATGCATGTTCCAACAAAAAATCATCATCAGCACTTAATACAACATGATCTGACGTGAGGGAAGGAAGTATTGCCTTTATTTTATCTACGAAAAAAGCATTTGGAAAATGATGATAAGATATTTGCATTGGGATTTCCCCATTAAACGGTTGTAAAGAGCTATCGCAAACTATAAGCTGTATTGAATTAAACTGCGCATAATACGACATTGCTCTTGCTAAGTAATCAGGTCGATCTCTAGTAGGAATTACTATGGAAAGATTCATTTAGCGAAATCCGGAAGTTAATGGGATTATACTTCTATTAAGGTTTTCGTTAGTCAAAACTACGTTGACTATTGATGCGATATGATCCAATTGAATCAGATTTCCCTGGTGCATTCGGTCGCGATGTTTCTGTAAAAAATCCGGTGTCATTTTATTAAATACCGGGGAATTCTCAACCAGTCCAAGCGCAATTGCATTAAACCTCATGGATTGAAACTCATTAGCAAAACTGTTAATCAAGCCTTGAATTGCAGCCTTGGATGCAGCGTATCCTGGATCATAACTTCCTTTTTCTGCCGCAATAGAACTAAAAAAAATTACGTTCCCTTCAGGATTTAACCGAGGAATTATATGTTTCAATAATAACACGGGCCCGCTTATGTTAACGGCAAGCATATTAGAAAGATGTTCTATCGTAGTTTCTTTTGTATTCAATGAAGGATTAATTCCTTGAGCAAATAATACGGCATCAAATTTAGGGAGGTCTTGGCTATTGCAAAATTGTATGATATTTAACTCATCAGTAATGTCTAATTCAACACGATTAATCCGAACCAAGGTTATGCCTTGCGCAGAAAGATATGATTCAATTCCTTTCGCTATAAAACTATCCCCCCCAATGACTAGTACTTTCATTACTTTACGATTCGTGCACGAATTGCTCCTGCTCCTTTATTAACCAATTTTGATACCTCGCAGGAGGAAAATCCTACCAGTTTTGCAATGTCAATAAATTTCTGCTTAGTATATCCGTTCTTGTGAAACTGGCCTTCACCGTTTTGGTTGCCAAAAAAGTGCGTTGTAATCATCCCCCATCGATACTCATAGGATTTACCATGACCAAAGTAATGATCAATTGCTCCCGCTTGATAAAAGCTGGTAAATTCATCCTTTGCTTGAAGAAATGCCTCACAAAGCCACTCCATATCTGGAGTTTCTACCAACAAGACCCCTCCTGGCTTTAGGACTCGGAAACATTCTTTAAATAATTGTTCCTCGTCTTTAAATGGAAGATGTTCAAACAAGTGCTCCGCTAATATCTCGTCAACGGTGTTATTAGCATAAGTTAAGTTTAAGATATCCATATTAACAACCCCTTCTCCAGATACATATCCATCTATGTTTACGTAGCCTTCTTTAACGTTCGGACCACATCCTAAATGCAATTTCAATTGTTCCATTATATTCTAAATCTTTTTTCTGTTTTTTTCTGCTGTAAGGTATGTTTAATCTCTAGGGCTACCTGAATACAGGTTGATATTTTCCCTGAAAGAATGGCAAAATAATTCTCAAATTGCTCATACATATATAATTCTGTCAACCTAGCGTCGTCTGAATTCTTATGAACCACGCGGACCGTTTTGAATTGATTCGTACGCTTTACCTGTGCTAAAAAAGGCATGTAGTGTGTTGCCTGTTCGTATATCAGCGCCTCTTGTAACGGATTATCTGGATTAAAGTTCGGGTGTAATTCGGAAAGAACTCCTTGTTCTACTGAGTGGGTAACGTGATACAATAAAAACTTATCCGGTTGTTTCCCTTTAGGCATTACCGAACAGAACGGCCCATCCATGATGGTGAGTCCAAATGGATTATGATTAAATTTAAATTCCGGTATTAACACTTTTTCAAACAAAAGCGGTTTTAATGGAACACCAAGGGCATGATTTATCTCATTAAAATCAGAATATGTAGCATTTATAACGACATCGAAATATTCTTTTTGCTGATTTACAAGTAATTCATATTCTCCCTCAGGTTTTTTAGTAATACCCTGAACTTCATGATTTAAGCGAAGGTCAACCCCAGAATTCAAAAGACTCTTTCCAACCTCTTTCTTTAAAATCTCGTAATCAAAGACGGGCTCCGGCACTTTAAAACTTGCCGACAATGCTTCTCGGTTCAAAAAGGTTTCTCTTGGATACTCAAAATCATATCCAATCCCAACCTTATTACAAAATGCGAGAAACTCTTCTGGGGTAGTTTTACTACCTTCTTTGGCAATTGCATAGTAATTTGGAAATTGATTTTCCACTGCTTTCCCGTAATTGAAGAGAAAGGACAAAAGACCTTCAATGCTCTGTTCAGCCGTTTCAACACTTCTTAGATAATGGTATCCCAAGTGAATACGGTTATGGTTAACGCGGGAAGCTTTTTGCATGATATCATTTTCACGATCCACTAGTTGCACTTTAAAACCCGCTCTTGCTAATTCAATCGCCGAGCAACAACCAAAAAGCCCTCCACCTATAACAATTACTTTCATTCGTTTAAACGTGCCTAAAGGTATGAAATATTGATAAGTATTTATAAGCCTTGATTTATTGAAACAGGGAAATAATGCTAACCACTACGAAAGTTGTATCTTCGTAATATCTATTTTTCAAATCCTATGAAAAAGACAAATTCATACATCGACGAGCACCTATCGCGGTTCACTGAAGAGCTAATGAGCTTGTTACGCATTCCTTCTGTCTCTGCAGACCCCGCCTACAACTCTAGTATTTTGAACTGTGCGAATGAGGTGGCCTCTCAACTTACTTCGATCGGTATTAATGCCGTAGAGGTCATCCCTACCAAAGGTCATCCGATTGTCTATGGGGAAAAAATAATTAACCCCAATTTGCCAACCATTTTAGTATATGGTCATTACGATGTTCAACCGGCAGATCCTATAGAATTATGGCACAATCCGGCATTTGAACCCGTAATTAAAACCACAGAAATTCACCCCGAGGGAGCAATTTTCGCTCGAGGCGCTTGCGACGATAAAGGTCAGTTTTACATGCACGTAAAAGCTGTTGAAGCGATGCTTGCCAGCGGAGAACTTCCTTGCAACGTAAAATTCATGATTGAAGGGGAAGAAGAAATTGGAAGCGAGCAGTTGGGTTACTTTGTTAAGGAAAATAAAGAAAAGCTTGCCGCAGACGTGATTTTAGTATCTGATACCGGAATGATTGCGAACGATGTACCTTCCGTTACCACGGGACTTCGTGGATTAAGTTATGTTGAGGTTGAAGTAACCGGTCCAAACAGAGATTTACACTCTGGATTATATGGTGGATGTGTTAAAAACCCGATTAATGCCTTGTGTGAAATGATTGCTTCTCTGCATGATGAAAATGGAAAAATTACGGTTGACGGATTTTACGACAGCGTAGTGGAGATTTCAAGAGCAGACCGAGACGCAATGTCACAAGCCCCGTTTTCTGAAGAAGCTTACAAAAAAGCACTTAACATCCCAGACACTTATGGTGAGAAGGGATATACAACACCTGAAAGAGGATCGATACGTCCAACTCTAGATGTAAACGGTATTTGGGGAGGTTACATTGGAGAAGGGGCAAAAACGGTGATTGCCTCCCAAGCCTTTGCAAAGATTTCTATGCGCTTGGTCCCCAATCAAGATCCACAAGAAATCACCCAATTATTTCAATCCCACTTTGAACGAATTGCGCCTCAAGGTGTCACTGTAAAAGTAACGCCACACCACGGCGGTCAGGCCGCAGTTACTCCCTTGGATTCCATTGGATATCGGGCTGCAGCATTGGCATATAAAGAAACGTTTGGTAAGGAAGCGATTCCTGTTCGCAGTGGTGGAAGTATTCCTATTGTGGCCATGTTTGAGCAAGAACTTGGATTGAAAACCATCTTAATGGGCTTTGGGCTTGATAGCGATGCCATTCATTCACCCAACGAGCACTTTGGATTATTCAATTATAGAATGGGGATTAAAACCATTCCGTATTTCTATAAGCATTTTGTTGAACTCAGTAACTTATAAGTTTTGCTATCTAAAGACACGCCGAAAAAGTTATTCCTACTAGATGCCTATGCATTGATTTACAGGGCTTATTTTGCTTTTGCTAAAAACCCTAGGGTTAACTCTAAAGGCCAAAATACGAGTGCGGCATTTGGATTTACCAATGTATTAATAGATGTAATCAAAACAGAAAAACCGTCACATCTTGCGGTAGTTTTTGACCCTCCTGGAGGAAGCGAACACCGACAAACTGAATTCGAAGCCTACAAGGCCCATCGTGAAGAAATGCCAGAGGATATTCGATCGATGATCGAACCCATAAAAAACATCGTTCGTGCGTTTAATGTTCCCATGATTGAAATCGCAGGGCATGAAGCAGATGATGTGATTGGTTCTATAGCAAAAGTTGCTGAACAGCGTGGATATATCACTTATATGATGACCCCTGACAAGGATTATGGGCAATTAGTAAGTGAAACGACCTTCATATACAAACCCGGTCGCGGAGGAAACCCGCCGGAAATTCTTGGTGTAAAAGAAGTGTGCGAAAAATTCGAAGTTGAGCATCCGTTGCAGGTAATAGATATCCTCGGACTTTGGGGTGATACTTCAGATAATATTCCTGGCATTCCAGGTATTGGTGAAAAAACTGCGAAGCTACTCATTGCCAAATATGGAAGCGTTGAAAATATAATTAATCACGCCCATGAATTAAAAGGGAAACAACAGGAAAATGTGATTCAATACGCGGACCAAGGTCGCGTTTCAAAAATGTTAGCCACTATTTTAATTGATTTGACCGTTCCCTTTGATGAAGATCATTTAAAAATTTGTGAGCCGAATGCGGATGCAATTCGAACGTTATTTACGGAATTGGAATTTAGAAACTTGCTAAAAAAAATCCTTGGGGAAGAATTAGTAATAACTTCCACTCCGTTAACACCAAATCGTTCAGTTAATAACGAACAATTGGGGCTCTTTGATGCGGCAGACTTAACCCAATCAACTGGTAACGAAGATGCTATAGCATACAAAACCTTGGAAAGTGAAAAACCTTCATACCACTTAATTCAGACTCCTAAAGAACGAACAGAATTACTTGAATTATTATTGGAACAAGCCAATATTTGTTTTGATACAGAAACAACAGGAATAGACTCTTTGAGCGCGGACCTTGTCGGCTTTTCCTTTTCATACAAAGCAAAAGAAGCTTTTTATGTGCCGACACCTCTTAGTTATGAAGAGGCCAAAGCGATTGTTGCTGAATTCAAACCCGTATTCGAACACCCTGCGATTGAAAAAATTGGGCACAATGTTAAATATGACATCCAGGTATTGCATCGATATGGGGTAACATTCAATGGCCCCTTGTTTGACACCATGATTGCACAATACCTAATTAATCCGGAGGCCAAGCAAGGAATGGATTTCATGGCTCAATACTATTTAGGTTATCAACCCATTTCTATTGAATCCTTAATTGGGAAAAAGGGGAAGGGACAGAGTAATATGGGGGACCTCAACGCAGAGGATATTTATCAATATGCATGTGAAGACGCAGACATTACCTTACAACTCAAAGAAATTTTAGTGCCTGAAGTTGAAAAACCGCATCTGAAGCATTTGTTCTATGATATTGAAATGCCCTTAGTTCGAGTGCTAGGAGGTATGGAGGAAGAAGGAATTGCCATTGATGTTCACGCCTTAAAAGCTTATTCCATCGAATTAGAAGAAACCTTGGGTACATTACACGAAGAGATTATCGGAATGGCGGGGGTACCGTTTAATCCAGACTCCCCCAAGCAGCTTGGCGAAGTCTTGTTTGACCACTTGAAAATATCCGCTAAGGCAAAAAAAACCAAGACGGGACAGTATGCGACTTCGGAAGATGTATTGCAAAAACACGAACATGATCATCCAATTGTTCCCAAAATTCTTGAATACCGTCAGCTTAGAAAGCTAAAAAGCACCTACGTTGACCCCTTACCAGAATTATGTAGCCCTAGCGACGGAAGAATACACACCAACTTCATGCAAACCGTAACGGCTACCGGACGGTTAAGCTCAAATAATCCCAACCTTCAAAATATACCAATACGGACTGCAAAAGGAAGAGAAATCAGGCGTGCATTTGTGCCTCGAAACGCTGAATATCAAATCATGTCAGTAGACTACTCGCAGATTGAGTTGAGAATTATTGCTGCGCTCAGTGAAGACCCTTCCATGATAAATGCGTTCAAAGAAGGACAAGACATCCATGCCGCCACGGCAGCAACCGTTTATAAGGTTCCGATCGAAACCGTTACCCGTGAACAGCGAAGCGCAGCGAAAGCAGTTAACTTTGGTATAATATACGGACAATCGGCCTTTGGTCTTGCTCAGAATCTGGGCATATCTAGAACGGAAGCCAAAGTAATTATTGATGCCTACTTTGAACAATTCGGAACTATAAAATCCTATATGGATCACGTCATTGCCTTTGCGAGAGAACACGGATACGTTGAAACCATCATGAAGCGAAGACGCTATTTACCGGATATTAATTCAGCAAACGCTATGGTGCGTGGATATGCTGAACGCAACGCAATTAATGCCCCCATCCAAGGTTCAGCGGCTGATATTATTAAAATGGCAATGATCGCGGTTGATAAGGCCTTGGCCACAAAAGATATGAAATCCAAAATGATTTTACAGGTGCATGATGAATTATTGTTTGATGTGCATATAAACGAACAAGAAGAAATGAAACGCCTAGTAAAAGAAGCCATGGAAAAAGCGGTACATTTGGCGGTGCCCATGGAAGTAGAAATGGAAATTGCAACCAATTGGCTTGAAGCCCATTAAACTATATGTATGAAAAAAGCATTGATCCTCCTCATAGGTATGTTAATGGGGTTTGGTTGCACCAAGCCCTTGATTGATTACCGTTCGAAATATGTTGGGGCGTACAACGTAGTATCTTATAATTCAAGCTGGGTGATGGGGCAAGTGCAACAAAATGACACCAGTACTTTTACCATTAAGGTAAAACGATCACAGGAAAGATACTATGTGGATTTTATAAGTCCAAATGGCTCTACCTCGTACCTCCTAGAAACCAATGGAACACTTCACTATGAAAGTAACGATTGGCATTATCAGGTAAATGGAGGCTTTATTGATAAGGATCACTTTAAGCTATCGGGTGGTTATCATGGATTAGGTGGTGGTAACTCCTTTGATGCAACAGGCACGAAACAATAATGTACGAATGAAAAAAAAGCGCGGAGTAGCAATTTTAGGGTCAACGGGGTCCATTGGCACCCAAGCTTTAGAAGTTATCGGACACTATCCAGAATTGTTCGATTTACAAGTAATTACCGCAGGGAATAATGCGGACTTATTAATTGAACAAGCACGTAAGTTTAACCCAAATATAGTCGTCATTGTCGACGAAACCCAATATAGTAAAATTAAAGAAGCACTTTGGAATGAAGACATTCATGTATATTGTGGTGCAGAGGCCTTATGCCAAGTGGTTCAATCAACCGAAGTTGACGTAGTCCTTACGGCATTAGTAGGTTATGCGGGACTTAAGCCTACCATCGCAGCAATTGAAGCCAAAAAAGACATTGCATTAGCCAATAAAGAAACGCTCGTTGTTGCTGGACAATTGATCGCACAACTTTCTCGAGAAAATGGGGTTAATATTTATCCAGTTGATTCAGAGCATTCCGCTATCTTTCAATGTTTGCCCGGTGAACAGATGAATCCTATTGAAAAAATCTACCTAACTGCCTCAGGGGGACCATTTAAAGGGTTTTCTTCGGATCAATTGGCTCTGGTTACAAAAGCCCAAGCCTTAAAACACCCCAATTGGAATATGGGCGCAAAAATCACGATTGATTCGGCGACAATGATGAATAAAGGCTTAGAGGTTATTGAGGCTAAATGGTTGTTTAATTTAAAGGCAGAGCAAATCGATGTAATAGTCCATCCGCAAAGTATCGTACATTCCTTGGTGCAATTTGAAGATGGCAGTATGAAAGCACAGATGGGGTTGCCTGACATGAAATTGCCCATTCAATATGCGCTTACCTATCCATATCGAATACAAACAGAATATCCAAGATTCAATTTTATGGATTACCCTACCCTTAGCTTTGAAAAACCCGACCGAAAAACCTTTAAAAATTTAGATTTAGCGTATCAAGCTATGGAGCAAGGGGGAAATATCCCCTGTGCACTTAATGCCGCCAATGAAATTGCTGTGCAAGCGTTTCTAGACGACCGGACAAGCTTTTTAAATATCGCTCGAATCAATGAACAAGTAATGAATCAGGTTGCGTATATTTCAAACCCTAACCTTGATGATTATATTTCTACCGATTTGGAAGCACGTCGCCTTGCAAGCGGTCTAATCAAAAATTAATTCAATTATACATTATCAATGAAAATCAATGTTGTGTTGATTGGCTTACTAACAGTGCTAAACTCATGCCATCCGAAAACCGTCATCTATGTTCAAAACCATTGGCCATATTGCGGTGGGAAGTTACCTGATTCAGCCGAAGTAAATGGAAATATGGAAGCATTTTGTAGCCATTCGTTTCGTGTTACAGAAGGTAACAAGACCAAGCTAATAAGCACCGATGAGTTCGGATTTTGGAAAGGTCGCTTGGATGTTAACAAAGAAGTTACGATCCTAGACATCGACAAAACATTTTCCATAGAGGAGCTTAAAACGAAATACCCGCTGCCTACAACTAATAGCGCAACAGAACTGCCGCTGTATGCATATTTAACCCCCGAAGAATGGTTCTGCCGTTGTTCGCTGGATTATTTCAGCATTGGGGCCCTTTGCAGTAAGGAAAATATTAAGAGAAACGGAAAAATAGACACGTTAACGGTTGTTATAAATCGAACCTGCTTTACCGGAACCAATCCCATCATTAAATACATTGGTCCTAAACCGAGGTAATCAACATTTCTGGAGTAACGTATTCCTTCTCAATAAAATAATCGATTATTGCTTCTTTTAACACGTGCTTTTGTTCCTTTTCATTTAAAGAAGGTAAGGATTGTACCAAGGTGAAATGCGGCCAATTTTGTTCGTCGCGATGGGAAAACTCATAATAACCGCCTGGCGCAAGCAAGGTGCAAATTGCCACATGCATGAGGTCCATCTTTTCTTGTTTCGAATAGACTCTAAAACCAAACCCGGCTTCGTTCAAGCCAATCAAATAAATTAATGCGGTTAAATCCAAATCCATTTCAAAGGTTGGTTTCAAGCATTTAATCAACTTTTGAAATCGTAATTCGGTATCAAAATCCATGTTGCAAAGGTATGAAAGGAAATGAAAAAAGGGGCCGAAGCCCCTTTTAAATTCTCAAACGCTGTCGGTTATTTACTCAACGATTACTCGCTTCGTATAGACTCCTTTATTTGAAGTTACAGACACTAAGTACAAGCCCTTGTTCATGCTCGATACGTTAAGTGAAGTTGAAACTCCATTAACTGCCACTGATTGTATTAAACGTCCATTTAAATCATAGATTACAACGCTCTGAATTTCTGATTTCGCAGAAACATTAAGCGCAGTAGTTGCTGGGTTTGGTGCAATCACAATTCCGTTCTCATTAAGAACATCAATTCCTGCTGGACAGTCTACACAACTTTCCCAACAAACAACCGCCAAGGTAGAATCTGACGTTACTGTTCCGGCACGGTTTGTAAATCCACCCGACGTGATTGTACATGGTTCACCGCCTGCGAATTGCTCAGAAACACTCCATCCGTCAACGGTAAATTTATATTCAATGTTACCTGCTGCAATTGGGGCAACTACTTCCCAAACACCATCCATATCAATATCTGTCATTGGTGTACAAGATCCACACCATCCATTGAATGTGCCATTTAAGAACACTCCAGGAGCAGTGGATCCGCCTCCATTTACAAAATCATTCATGTTAACACGGAACGTAATGTCGTTTGTACAGATATCACAGCTGTTGAAACATACAGGATCTAAGGTAACATCTCCTGCAACCACATGGTATCGGTTAAAAAACCCATCATTTATTGGATCAATACACGCCTCTGTACCTGTAAAGTTTTCTTGGTCGTTCCAACCATCCACGGTAAACTTGTATTCAATTGCTCCCGGGGGCAGAGGTAAAGTAACTTCCCAAATTGACCCGGTTGTATTAGTCATTGGGTTACATCCACCACACCATCCATTGAAGTTTCCATTAACAAATACACCATTCGCTGTATTACCGCCATATTGAGCCATATCTACTTGGAATGTAACGTTGTAATTTGCTACAGGGATTAATTGAGTACGCTCATAAACAAATCTCCAATATCCTGGACCAAAGTTTATATCTAAAGTCAGTGTATTTCCACCGTTGCTAATCGCAGCCATGTATACAATGGTATCTGCTGCGTTTGCCGGTGTATTGATTTCTGCTCCGTTAATCACCTTAGCTAAACCCATGTGTGCACCCAATCCATAAACAGAAAGCGTGTTATTGGTTGCGTCATATGAATAAGTAGCGAAATTCGAAGCATCATGAGGCGCTACTGGAGGGCCACACGTCTCTGCAGGAACTCCTTGCCAAGGCTCTAACCAAGTTTGTCCATCCATGTAATGTTGAAAGTTACCATTTGCATTCAACGTAATTGAATCGTCAAATAAACACGCTCGAGTCGCCAGATCTCCAACGGAATTTGACCACCAAGAAATGTCGCCTAAGTTGGGGCCTACGCCTAATGCACCAGCTTGATTTGCGAGCTTCCATGTCCCCACAACTTGCGCGTTAAAAGCCATTGGAAGCAAAAGAAAAAGTAATAATTTTTTCATAACATTAAAATAATTTAAAGATTGTATCGGGTAAATATAGTAATTTTTACAATAAGCCTAAAATAATTCAATAAATTTTGAAGTTATTTAAGAATCAAGTCGTTAGCAATTTTAACGAAATAAGACAGAACCGGTTTGAGTCCCTATGCTGTAATTGAATGTTCCGGGTTCGAATACCCAATCCCCTGCCTCATTCACAAACATAAGGTCTTCCTTGTTCAGCACAAACCGCACTTTTACAGTTTGTCCCGCAGGGATTTTAACCTTTTGAAAGCGCTTTAATTGTTCTCCTGCAGGGACCAAACTCGCGAATTCATCGCCTACATACAATTGAACCACCTCATCAATTTCGCGATTGCTTTGATTGATTACATCCACGGTAATTTCCCAAGGGGCGTTGTTATTAATTACCTCGGTGCTTTTTACCTGTTCGTAACGTACTTCACCGTAATGCAACCCATAGCCAAATGGCCATTCCGGATTAAACGCAGCAAAATCGCCAACATTGGAGCGATCTACACTTCGGGGACGGTCATAAAACTCGATCACACCATCGTATTTCGGGTACGTATATGGCAGCTTTCCACTAAAGTTTTTTTCACCCGATAATAACTCCACTAAAGCTTCCGCCCCATAATCACCGGGTAAGTAGCATTGAACAATGGCCCCAGCAGGCTCAACAATATCGCGAATGATGCGAGGACGTCCCTCCACCAATACAATAATCACCTTTTTATGCTTGGCATAAGCCATTTTTGCTAATTCAAGTTGTTTGGAGTCAAGGTGTAAACTACGAATATCCCCTGGTTTTTCTGTACCAGGAAGTTCCCCTAAACAAAGGATCACCGTTTCTACCTCATCAAGCTTCTGGATATAGTCCTCAAGTGATACAAATCGTGATTGCTCTACTTCCTTTTCTTTATATAGTTCAAGACCCTTTGAAAACAAGCTTTGCTCTCCATATTTTTCCTGAAACGCCTGAACAATCGTCTTGCACCCTTTGGTGTTAAACGAGGTGTCCATTCCTTGCCAAGTATGAGACCACGCACCGTTCAAGTAAACCAAGTTATCCGCACATGGTCCAGCAACCAGAAATTTAGTGTTTGCTTTCAAAGGCAAGATTCCATCATTCTTCAATAGCGTGATGGATTCCAAGGCAGCTTGTTTAGCAGCGGCTTTGTGTTCTGGGGAACCGAATGCGGTATATGAAGAAAGGCGTGGTTGGTGCTTTGCAAATAATCCAACGGCTTCTTTTGTACGGTAGATCCGATTCACGGCATCGTTCAATCTATCAGCGGTAATGTTCTGCTCGTTTACGGATTGTAACATCATTTCACAATAGGTTTTATAATCTGGTGAAAGAGGAACCATGCTCATATCAACACCTGAATTAAATGCTTTTTCATAAGCTGATTTTAAATCCGGTGCTACGCGATGAACGGTATGGAGCATGTTAAAGTCTTCCCAATCTGACACAGCAAATCCCGGAAATTTCCATTCATCCTTGAGGGTATGTTGAATTAAGGATTTATTGACGTGACCTGGAATCCCATTCACCGTTCCACTGTTAATCATCACCGTTTGAGCACCGGCTTGAACGGCTGATTTAAAAGAAGGCAAATACAATTCCTTCATATATTTATCAGGAATCCAAGCAGGAGTACGGTCTCGACCACTAGCTGCTGCACTATACCCAACAAAATGTTTCATACAAGCGAGAACATGCACTGAATCGATTACGTGCGGATCCGGTCCTTGATATCCTTTAATGATAGACGCTCCCATTTCCGAAACCAAATAAGGGTCTTCACCTAAGGTTTCAAAAGTTCTTGACCAGAGAGGGTTTCTTCCTAAATCTAATACCGGAGAAAAATTCCAAGGAATCCCTGACGCCCTCGTTTCATATGCAGTAATTCGACCAAACTCTTCGGCTAGTGTGGGATTCCAGGTAGCTGCCAACCCAATTTCCTGAGGAAACAAGGTTGCGCCTTGGGTATAATTTACCCCGTGAATGGCATCAATGCCATAAAGTACCGGCACCTTAATTCTTCCCGAAGAATAGTACTTGTGAATGGTTTGTGTGATTTCTTGCCATTGTTCCCGTGTAAGTGTATGCCAGCTTACATTAAGGATAGAGCCAACTTTGTATTTAACAAGCGCCTCTGTTAGTTTATTCGTGTCTAATTTCAGCGGAACCAGGGTATGTCCTTGAGCATCTGTTTGTGCAACGGCATCCAAAGTAATTTGACATGTTTGGCCAACCTTTTCTTCCTGGGATAATTTCACAAGAATATTTGAATATTGGTTTCTTGTAAGAACACATGAGGAAAATACCCCTAGACATAGTAAAAACAAGAGTTTTTTCATCACACAACACTATTGAAATACCCGCACATAATCGACGTACATGGTTTGTGGGAATTGTGTGGTTCCATCTGGATTTCCTGGCCAATTTCCTCCAACTGCTACATTGAAAATTAAAAAAAACTTTTCTTGGAATTCAGACAATTCTGATGGGGATGTGTTTAAGGTATTATATACATTATTATCTACTAACCATGTAATGCTATTTGCATTCCATACAATAGAAAACACATGAAATTCATCTGCAAAAACCCCAGAGTTTAAGGTATAACTATCCCCATATTGGGCATGTGAGCCGTTATCACTCCAATGCGCTGTTCCATGGGCCGTTCTATCATTATTTCCTACACCCCCGATTAATTCCATAATGTCAATTTCGCCGCATTCTGGCCATCCAACTGATGTGATATTATCTCCAAGCATCCACAACGCCGGCCAAATTCCTTGCCCTTTGGGTAAGGCTGCGCGAATATCGATTCGCCCATATTTCCACGATTGAATACCTTGAGTTTTAATCCGGCTTGAGGTATAATTCTGTCCCCCCATAGCTTCTTGTTTGGCGGTAATTTGTAGCACTCCTCCAGAAACTGTCGTGTTTTGACTAGTATAATATTGAAGTTCATTATTACCCCAGCCCCAATTACCATTTCCCGTTTCATGAATCCAATCTGCAGATAGGGCGTTCCCATTAAACTCATCGTGCCATACCAAGGTATACCCATTGTAGCTCATCGGGCTCGTAGAGCCACTTGTTGGTGCGCCCGTTCCTCCCAAGTCCAGATTAATTTCAAAAACATCAGTTTCTGTAATAAAATGCTCCGACGTTGTGTAAGCAGCAGTTTTAACCGAATATTCACCTGAAGATGAATAAGTATATGTGGCCACGCCTGAATTAGATTTAATCATGCTCGAATCTCCATTTTCATAAAAGGTGAAAATGTAAAAATTCGCGGAATCTGCTGTGGCATTTACATCTACTGTTGCTGCATTAATTTCGAGCGTTACTAAAAGATTAGAAGGAAGCACAATTTCCCTAGGAATATAATTATCTTTTTGGCAAGCCGCCAAAAGAACTAAAACCGTAAGTAGGATAAATAACTTTTTCATGATTTTACTATTCAGTTTTTAATTTAAGATACCAATTTAATCCTCCGAGATGATGTCCGTATTGTAAGTACATTGTTGAATCTGTCAACTCCAAAATACGATATGTACTAACTCCTGTGTAAAGCCCCATAAATGCTCCATTAGAGAGGGTAATAGTATTTTCTGCCCCTTCAATCAAATTCCAAGACTTGTCCATTTGATTGGAGTATGGAGCAGTATAGTCGAATAAGTTTTCAAAAGATCCGGGAAAGCTTGCAGCAATAGAATTGTGAATATAAACATCGCCATTGGTTATCATATCGAACTTGAATGCATTTAAGTGAAATACATACTTATCATCATAAAGGCCGCAACCCGGTTTTTCATTGGCTCCGGCGGCCCACCACTCCGGTGTTGGACCCAAGGGACTTTCGGGATCTGGCCCAACGCCAAGATGGCCACTCAACACAGAATCAATCACCCACGTTTTATAGCCAGGGCCATTAGCCCCGCCAGTTAGTTTGTTGTAAAAAGGATTGTCCAATAAGGACAAATCTGTTTGGGCAATAACCACTTGCTTGGTTGATGACCGGCTACCTCCTTTATTAAATACCGTTAATGTAATGGTATATGTTCCTTCATAAGGATAGGTTGCGGTCGCATTAACACCCTCTCCCTTTGTACCGTTCCCAAAATCCCAACGACACACCAAAGACGGGTTGTTTGCCGTAAGGAGGATAATATTAGCGTTTGAGTCGGATGGTACTACAGTAAATGCTGCGTCCGCAAGGCTTGGTGGGTCGCCCAAGTTGGGACGAACCTTTTTACATGCCAACAAAGCGATGCATGCCAAAAATAAAAAAATGAGATTCTTTTTCATAGTAAGTGATATTAATATCCGGGGTTTTGTGGCCAACGACCACCCGTTAAATCTATTTCTACTTGTGGGATAGGGAACACTTCATGTTTCCCTGTTATGAAGCCGGGAATTGATGTCGCCGCTTTACCTGTTCTAACTAGGTCAAAAAAGCGATGTCCTTCACCTGAT
The DNA here is from genome assembly GCA_030830895.1 of Crocinitomicaceae bacterium. GTDB lineage: Bacteria > Bacteroidota > Bacteroidia > Flavobacteriales_D > Crocinitomicaceae > UBA952. The sequence goes on from JAURMC010000003.1 coordinate 78,023, forward strand.
AATTCAAATCGTCGCTCATTATAAATTTTATCTAATGAATTTACAGATATTCCCGGTATCGAAACGCGGGAGCGGATTTGATTCACATAGCTTTGTGCTACAGAAGTATTACCTAAATGATAATTTGCTTCAGCCGACATCAATAATACATCAGCATAGCGAATTACACGATAATTAACTGGGCTAGTTAAATCATTATCTGGTAATCCAATTTCTCCTTGCCGTTTAATATACTTATTATTGTAATATCCGGTGTGGCCGCCCGCTCCAATTGCGTAAGAAATTGCACTTGGATTAGGTTGTGCAGCGATAAATGCCTCTATGTCCAAAATTGTTGCCCCTCTTCGTGGGTCTCCTGCTGGGAAAAAATCATATAAATCTTGCGTTGGTAAATTATAACTGTTTCCATCACCATAAACTGGCCCATTATATTGACGAATGCCTTGAAATCCGGGGGCTGCGTTACCTTCTAAACATACCAAACATCCATAGCTACCACCTTCTAGCCCGGTATACTGAATATCAAAAACTGTTTCCGAGTTGTTTTCGTTAGCTACATCAAAAAGTTCAGTATAGGTTGGGTGAAGACTATACAATCCGCTATTAATGACCAAATCAAACATTTCATCTGCCTCACTCCATTTACTTTGATATAAATACACCTTACCTAATAGTGCTTGAGCCGCCCCTTTAGTTGCTCTGCCTTTTTGGCTTGCTACGGTATTTAAAACAGGATATGCTTCTTTTAAATCTTTTTCGATTTGGGTATAAACCTCTCCTTTAGGCGAGCGATCAATGCTACGAACTTCTTCAATACCAAGTCGCTTATCAATTACTAAAGGAACATCCCCAAAAAACTTAACTAATTCAAAATAATAGTATGCCCTTAAGAATTTAGCTTCAGCTAAAATATGTGCTTTTTCAGGGAAATCGATATTGTCTTTATTTTCTAAAATATAATTTGCTCTTGAAATACCTACATAATTCCAACGAAATACACTACGCAAATCATTATTTACACCTCCATGGGTCATGGCGTCAATTTGATGAAGTCCTTGTGAGTCATTAGCACTTTCCCCGCCAGCGATTGCATTATCCGAGGCAATTTCTCCAATCCATAGAGACATAAAAGACGTTTGTAGTAAATCATACGCCCCAACCAAAGCGCGGCTATAATCTTCTGGAGTTTTGAAGTAATTTTCCGCATCTTGTGTGTAAGGTGGGTCAACAGTTAAGAACTTTTTACATGAAAAAATCCCAACCAACACCAAAGACAAAATCAACAAATATTTAATGTTTTTCATCAATTAAAATTTAAATTGTAATCCTACCATAACCGTTTTAGCTTGAGGATAAAATCCATAATCTACACCCGCAGATAATGCACTCGTTGATCCTAAATCTGGATCATAGCCCATATATCTTGTAAGCGTTATCAAATTGTTTGCAGCAATATAAACACGTAGTTGATCCATATTAATTTTACGTAACCAATCTTTAGAAAATGCATAGCCTAATTGAAGGTTTCGTAATCGTAGGAAAGACCCGTCTTCAACGTAAAAGGAGGAAAACACATTATTGCGTGTCGGTTCGGTGGTTTGACGAGGCACATCAAAAGAACTTTCTGACCCCACCCACCGATCAATCACATAGCTCATCTGATTAGCATACGGTTGTTGTCGTTCATAATTACGAATGATTTCGTTACCGATAGATGCATAAAAATTTGCAGAAATATCAAACCCTTTGTAACTTCCTGAAAGATTGAATCCCATGATGAAATCAGGAATTGCCGAGCCTAAATAGGTTTTATCACTATCATCCGTAAAGCTAATTACCCCATCCCCGTCTTGATCCACAAAAATAAGGTCTCCTGGTTTTGCGCCTTCTTGAACAACAGCGGCATTATCGATTTCTTCTTGAGATTGATAAATTCCTGCAGTTTGGTAACCAAAGAAATATCCAATTTCGTATCCTTTCTGAAAGCGTGTTGCAACATCCCCTCCTACGCTAAAGGCAGCCCCAGGCAAATAATCTACGCCAGTTGGAACCGCGGTGACTTGATTATTAACTGCGGTAAAGTTCCAATTTGCTTCATAGAGAAAATCTTTCGTTCGATCTGAACGATATCCTAATTCAAGTTCCCACCCTTTATTGGATACATTTCCTGCATTAATTACCGGAGGGTACCCTCCCGGACCATAAGAGCCCATTAATGCGGAAACATCCGGCTGAAATAACAGGTCGTAAGTGTTTTTTATAAAGTAGTTAGTGGTAAAAGATAGTTTCTTCCAAAAGGAAAGATCAAGACCAATGTTTAATTGGCGCGTCGTTTCCCATTTCAAATCTGGGTTTGCTGGACGTCCAATAGCCACACCTTGCGTAATTACATCATCAAACACATAAACACCTTCTCCATTAAGTAATGCTCGATACGCGAAATTTGGAATCTGATCATTTCCGGAAACGCCGTAGCTAACTCTTAATTTCAACAAGTCAATTGGCTTGAATTTAAAAAACTCTTCTTCTGAAATTAGCCATCCTGCAGACAGAGATGGAAAGGTTCCAAAACGGCTATTTGGTCCGAACTTACTAGAACCATCTCTACGTACTACCATGGATACTAAATACTTTTCTTTGAATCCGTATTCTACCCGCATGAATGCTGAAACCAAGCGCTCCGTAAATTCCCAAGAACCTGTATTGTTCAGGTAACCCCCTTGAGTGGTGTTGGCGGAGATATCCGCATAATTCACATCGTTATTAGGAACCCCATATGCCACCCCGTTCAAAGACTTTCCATCGCGTTGAAAGATAGTGACTCCGGCGGTCGCTTTCACCTGATGATCTGTTTTAAATACTTGATCGTAATTTACAAAACCCTCATACGATAAATCACTAAAAGTATTTCGTTCTTCATAAATGGCCGCACCTCGATCGATTTCAAACCCTGGAGTAAGTTCAACCGTAGGTGATTCTAATTGCGCATTCAGGGCCGTATTGGCATATTTGCCATCTCCATACCACACCAAAGGGGAAAACACTTTTGAATCTACTAAAGACACATTGTAATTAAAGCGATTCGTAATGGTTAAGAAAGACAATGGTTTGTAAACAAATTCTTCCTTCCCAACAAACTTCTGTGCCTGATTCCAATTGTACGCATTCATAATTTGGGCCACAGGATTAATTATGTCACTTACCTCTTCCATGTATGAATAATTACCCATTGGCGTGATTACAGATTCGGTTGGGAAGGCATTAATGGCATTATATAATACTGAACCAATCCCATTTTCGGGTAGAGTATTTCTACCCTCCGTTGAAAACAATAGCACCGAATTTAGTTTTAATTTATCGGAAAGGTCGGTTGAAAAATTTAGACGGGCATTATAACGATCAAAGTGTGACTTAGCCCCACCAACTATACCATCTTGATTAAAATAACCCAGCCCAATAGAATAGCGTGTATTTAAGGTTCCCCCATTCAATGATACATTATGACTTTGCACAGGAGAACGGAAAAAAACTTGATCTTGCCAATCGGTTCCACGCCCCACATTTACATTATCAAAGGGCATGGCTTGGCCGCCCATTGCAAACATTTCATTTTTAATTACTGCATATTCATCCGCATGTAATAAATCTAACTTTTTTGAGGTCTCCTGTAACCCAAAATAGCCATTATATTCAATCGTTGGTTTACGATTAATTGCACCATTTTTTGTTTCAATCAACACAACACCGTTTGCCGCCCTTACACCATAAATACCTGCCATGGCATCCTTTAGCACCGTTATGGATTTAATATCTGATGGATTTAACGCATTTAGTCCTTGTGAATCGTAAACAATCCCATCAACTAAAATCAACGGGTCGTTATCACCAAAGGTTCCAAGACCTCGAATACGTATGTTAGCACTTCCGCCTGGAGAACCAGAATTCGTAGAAATATTCACACCCGCCATCTGGCCTTGAAGGGCTTGATCCATTCGCGCCATATTCATTTTTTCAATGTCTTCCCCATCTACTTTTGACGTGGCGCCGGTAATGGTCTTGTTTTTTGCCTCTCCGTATCCAATCACGATGATTTCCTTTTTATCAGAAAACTCGGGTTTCATTGTAATTGTTAGGTTTTGTTCTCCTGGGCCCAAAATTATCTCTTGGTTTTGATAGCCATAAATAGAAAAGGTTAATGTAGCAATTGAAGTATCTTCCATTTGAAATGAAAACACACCATCATTTACTGTTAAGGCACTCGCTTTGGGAGATTTGGAAGTAATTTTAACGAAACCTAATGGTTCATTTACATCGTTAACCACCTTACCTGAAACCACCCGCATTTGTCCGAAACCAATCGCCGAAAAAATTAAGGTTAAAAGTATAAATCCTATTCTCATTGTTTTCTTTTAAAATTACTTTGTGGGGAGTTGCCCCCCCACGCACTAAGTAAAAACTAACTTTTCAACTATTCTAAATAACAATTGAATGGTAAATATAAGTATATTATTGTATTTTTTACAATATCTTCACGATTCCCTTACATTTTAAAACTCCATTCACTTTGGTCTAGCCTTTCTAGTTCGTTTACAGCATCAAAAGAAAACAATCGCGCTGGACGATGCTTCACGTTAGTTTGTTTTTCCGTATGTTTTACTAACGGAATTCCTTTTATTTTCTTTCTAAAATTTGCTTTATCGAAAGGGATTCCTTTGGTATATTCAAATAATTGTTGAAATTCATTTAGCGTAAACTTCTCAGGCAACAATTCAAAACAAATTGGTTCTATCGACAATTGTTTTTTTAATCTATCAAATGTTGCTTCAAGGATTTCATTGTGATCAAATGCTAAATCGCCTACCTCAAGCACTGGCTCCCATTTAACCTCATTGGCCCAAGAGGAGGCTTTTATAGAAAACTCTTCAATTCTAACTAAAGCGAAGTATACAATAGTAATGACTCGCCCTTGAGGATGTCGTGAAGGGCTTCCAAAAGTATGGGCTTGGTGCATTTGAATATTTGTAAGACCCGTTAATTCACGAAGTATTCTTTCAGCAGCATTTGGTAAATCTTCATCCGGATACACCAAGTCGCCTGGAATGGCCCAATAGTCTTTGTAAGGGTCCACAGAACGTTTAATTAGTAAGGTCTTTATTTTTCCTTCCTTATACCCAAATATCAAGCAATCCACTGAAAATGCGGAACTAAAAAAATCTGAAAAATCTATCTTATACATTGCGCCTATTAATGAGCTGTCTCAGTGGTGTCTAAATGAGTGACGCCGCGTTTTTTTAACATGTTACTAACCCTCCAGGCAAAAAATGCGAGGTACAAAAAGCAAAGCACACCGATCCAATATGAATGTTGGATTCCAACGTTATTCATGGTTCCGAGCGACGCTTGCCATTGGGACACAAAGCCCCCCCCCATAATCATCATAATCATTAGGCTAGACGCCGCATTTGTTTTCTCATTGAGTCCCGCAATGCCTAAGGTAAAAATACAGGGCCAAAGCGTAGAACAAAATAACCCCACTGAGATAAAAGCGAAAACACTAACCATGCCACTTGTAAAAATTCCAACAATTAAAGACCCTGCTCCAAGGAATGAATACACGATCAACTGACGGACAGGATTTCCACCGGTAAATGCTTCTGCCACCATAAGAACAATAACCAAAAATAAATATGGATAAAATTGAGAAACATTATATCCTGCAATATAATTTGCTAGCATAAAAATTGAAAAGGCCAAAAATGGAAGTAACATGGTAAGGCGCTGCTTTATATCTGCGCCAACATTAAAAGCGCCAGCAGCGGATGCCCAGCGGCCAATCATCAAGCTACCCCAAAATAGCGAAACAAACGGAGTGATTTCATGTTCGGATTTCCCTAATTTAAGTTTCATAAACTCAGGAAGATTACTCGCAGTGGAAACCTCCACCCCTACATATAAAAAAATAGCAATCATGGCTAAAATCACTTGGGGGTTTTTAGCCACTGACAATATCGAGACCTTAGTTGAGTTTGCCTCTTCCAAATCTTCAATCTGATCAGGAACATTTGAGAATTTAAAAAATATGGCAGCTATAATAAAAGTAGCCCCAAGTATTAAATAAGGAATTTTTACTGCTGTTAACTCAAGACTTGTTGTGCCCGAGCCTGCCATCCCAAAGATTGCAAATGAAACTAAAACAGGACCTATCGTAGTGCCAACATTATTAATACCTCCCGCTAAACTTAATCGTAAATTTCCCGTCGAGGGGTCCCCCATATTAATCGCTAAGGGGTTGGCTGCAATTTGTTGCAATGCAAAGCCAATACCCACTGTGAACAATCCTGCAAGAAGTAATGAAAATGAGGATTCATTTGCTGCCGGAATGAATAATAATGTTCCTAAAGCAGAAATTACCAAACCCAAAGCAAGCCCATTGCGATAACCTAGTATCCTTAGTAAATCCTTCTTTAACAAAGCGGAAACCGCAAAATAAATTAATGACCCTACTGTGTAAGCAATATAAAATGCCACCGATATCAATTGAGCTTTGTCTTGTTTTAAATCCAATGCTTTCTTAAATACTGGAATTAAAATATCGTTGCTTGAAGCAACAAAACCCCAAAAGAAAAAGATGATTATTAGAGCGCCGAAGGCACTAAAGTTGGTTTTTTTCATGGTCAAAATTTCGACCAAAATACAATTTAATTTGATTATCCAGCCTGAGAAGCTGTAGTTTTTGTCTTTTCAACCATAAGTGTGCGCTCCACTGCTGCAATAATTGAGTCGGCGTCAAATCCACAAGCCTGCCAAAGCTCTTCTTGCGTTCCATGATGAATATATTCATCAGGAATTCCCAATCGAACCACCTCTGACTTGTAACCTCTGTCTGACATAAATTCCAAAACCGCTGAACCAAAGCCTCCCATTAGGCACCCATCTTCTACAGTAATTACTTTATTAAATTTCGTAAAAACTTCGTGCAAAAGCATCTCATCAAGCGGCTTCACGAAGCGCAGGTCATAGTGAGCCGGAGTAATTCCGGATTTTGACAAGGATTTAATGGCTTCTTGTGCAAAATTCCCCGGGTGGCCGATGGTTAAAATTGCAACACCTTCTCCGTTAGAAACGCGACGACCCTTCCCAATAGGTATTTCTTCAAAAGGAGTTTTCCAATCCGTCATAACGCCATTTCCACGGGGATATCTAATAGTAAATGGTCCTTTATTTTCAAGTTGAGCGGTGTACATTAGGTTCCGGAGCTCTTGCTCATTCATGGGAGCAGAAACCACCATGTTTGGAATACAGCGCATGTATGCTAGGTCATAAGCACCATGGTGGGTTGCACCATCGGCACCTACTAATCCTCCACGATCGAGGCAAAACACAACATTCAAATTTTGTAAGGCTACATCATGTAAAACTTGATCAAATGCGCGCTGCATGAAGGAAGAATAGATATTACAATATGGAACCATGCCTTGAGTTGCTAGGCCTGCGCTGAATGTTACCGCATGTTGTTCTGCTATTCCAACATCAAACGCACGATCAGGCATTGCTTTCATCATAATATTTAATGAACACCCACTTGGCATTGCAGGAGTAACACCCATAATTCTTTGGTTCCGCTCTGCCAATTCCACTATAGTATGTCCAAATACATCTTGATATTTTGGCGCTTCGGGTCCTATTGGAACTACTTTTACAATTTCACCAGTATCTTTATTAAATACGCCAGGTGCATGCCATTTGGTGGGATTCCCCTCTTCCGAAAATTTATACCCCGCCCCTTTTTTTGTAAGGCAGTGTAAAATTTTTGGTCCCGGGATGTCTTTTAAATCTTCCAATACTTTAACCAGTCCTTCCACATCATGACCATCAACCGGGCCGAAATATCTAAAATTCAAGGATTCAAATAGATTAGAATGATTAAGTAAGGTGCTTTTAAGTGCGTGAGAAACCTTGGAGGCAACTTTTTGGGCATCTGGGCCGAATGTTGAAATTGCCCCAAGCCAATTCCATACTTCATCCTTAACTTTATTGTATGTATGAGAAGAGGTAATGTCTGTTAAATATTCTTTCAACGCGCCAACGTTAGGATCTATAGACATGCAATTATCATTTAATATCACCAATAAATTAGCATCTTTCTCAAACCCAGCATGATTTAATCCTTCAAATGCTAATCCAGCGGTCATTGCACCATCGCCGATTACAGCAATGTGATGCCTGTCTTTAAAGCCATGAAATCGATTGGCTACCGCCATCCCTAGCGCTGCTGAAATAGAGGTTGATGAGTGTCCCACACCAAAGGTATCATATTCACTTTCTGATCGTTTAGGAAACCCTGAAATTCCCCCTTTCAATCGATTTGTATGAAAACGCTCCCTTCTTCCAGTAAGGATTTTATGGCCATAGGCTTGGTGCCCAACATCCCATACTAATTGGTCCTCTGGGGTGTTAAAAACATAATGCAGTGCAACCGTGAGTTCCACTACACCAAGACTTGCTCCAAAGTGGCTGTTGCCGATTTCGGAAATTACATCCACAATGTATTGCCTTAATTCTTCAGATACTTGTGGAAGATCCGTTCTCGAAAATTGCGACCTCAAGTCGGAAGGAAACTGAATCTTGGAAAGATAAGGTCCTGGGGTGTATGGATTACTCATTCACACAAATTTAAAAATAATAATCCATAACAAGAAGTAAGGATGAATGTTTAAATCCCAAATAAAGTCCACATTTAATTTTGTAATTTTGCAAACAGAAAAAATCGTGTTGAAACGCATTAATCCATATGTCCAATTTACAAAGTTCCGCCTCTCCTTTTTAGTGGTGATTTCTGCTTTGTCTGGGTATCTCTTTGTGGGCGGTCGAGACATGGTCATTATATTAAAATTACTTTCTGGTGGATTCCTGATTACAGCTGCATCGAACGGTGTAAATCAATTGCTTGAGGTGAAACAAGATGCGTTGATGAACCGAACGAAAAACAGACCTTTGGTCACAGAAACGTTGAGTAAAAGAACTGGTGTATTAATATCTATGGGTTGTTTAATAAGTGGTTCTATTTTGCTCCTTTCAATTAATTCAAATAGTTTCTGGCTAGGATTAGGAGCTTTTCTTTCATATGCATTTATCTACACCCCACTCAAAGGTAAAAGTTCTTGGTCTGTTTTTATTGGGGCATTTCCTGGAGCGATACCCCCAATGTTAGGTGCAATAGCGCAAACTGAAGTTTTTGGTTTTATCCCTGGATTGTTGTTTTTTATTCAGTTTATGTGGCAGTTTCCTCATTTTTGGGCAATTGCTTGGGTTGCTCATGAAGATTATCAACGTGCAGGATATTTTTTATTGCCTTCTAAATCTGGTAAGTCTAAACATTCTGCCTACTTAATTTCACTGTATTCAATTGTTTTAATTCCAATTAGTCTTATACCATGGTTGCTTGGAATTACTAATAACGCCTCTTTATTTATTGTTGGTGTGTTTGGGGTTTGGTTCTATTTTCTTTCATATAGATTATATGTTTCTTGCGAAGACAGCGACGCTAAAAAACTAATGTTCGCCTCATTTGTTTATCTACCAATCATACAGTTTGCGTATGTTTTTACTAAAATAGATTCTATTATTCAAAATTTATTAAGTCATGGATTATTCTAAAGAGCTCAGCCCTGAAATCAGAGAAAAAATGAAAAAAAACTTGGTTTATGTTGGGATTTTTGCCGTGGTGATGTTTTTCGCTGGGCTAACCTCTGCCTACTATGTTAATATGGGTGGTGGGTTTTGGTTATCATACCCTTTGCCGAATGGGTTTTATTTGAGCACATTGTTTATTGGACTCAGTTCACTATTTTATATAATGGCAGTTCGGTCTGTTAAACAGGCAAAAAAAGCTGGCTTAAAAATCAACATGATTCTAACCTTGTTATCCGGCTTACTATTTGTTAGCTTTCAATTTATTGGATATCAACAGCTTATTCAACGAGGAATTTATAACCCTTCAATATTTTGGAAATACCCAGAGATTTTGGTGAATGATGGCCGATATGGAGATACGATCACAGCGACCATTCATAATACTCCAATTCGAGTCGATGGAAATCAATTTAGTATTGCTAATCGCCCTATGACAGATGAGGAGTTTAAGGATTTTCAATCCTACTTAAAAAACTATGCCCTTCCTGAACAAGTTATTTTTAGTAGACAAAATGCTCCACTTAAAGCCGTAGCTTCGAAAAAATATAAATTATATATCAATAATGAGGAATTGCTTGTAAAGGAAAATAAGTTCTATTCTAATGATTCCACTATTATGTCGCACACCGATGAAATTAGACTTTGTAAAGTGGCCATGAATGTTGTTCTCGGTCGTGGGCAATTTATGATAAAAGGTCAATATGGTAAAGATTTTAATGTAATCCTGAAAGGAAAAACCTTAGATTACAAAAACGGTAATTTCTGGATTAATGGCCGTATTCTTAGTGAGAGTGCGCAATTAAATGCTCGTGAGACCTCCGACAACGCAAGTGCCTTTTTGTATATCATTACTTTTGCACACCTATTGCATGTAATTTGTGCGTTAATCTATTTGTTTGTAATGGTAAAAAACTCTTTAACAGGTGTTTACAACGAGCACAATCATCTATCGCTTCGTTTAGGTGCACTTTTCTGGCATTTTTTAGGCATATTGTGGGTCTATTTGTTCCTGTTTTTCAATTTTATTCATTAAACTTGCACAAAATTTAACACGATGGCAGGTCATTCCGAGGTACTTGATTCAAAAACATTATGGGGGGGCAAAATTTCCCCGTTTTCAACAAGTTATGGAAAACTCATGATGTGGTTTTTCTTGGTTTCAGATGCATTAACTTTTGGGGGATTATTGATTTCTTATGGTTTCACTAGACATGATTGTATAGTCGCCTGGCCTATTGGTGAAGAAACCTTCAATTCACTTCCGTTTCTTGGACATGGATATCCGCTTTTATATGTAGCTTTAATGACCTTCATCTTGATTATTTCTTCTGTAACAATGGTCTTAGCTGTTGAAGCCGGGCATCGTATGGATCGTAAAGGAGTGACTAAATGGATGATTGCTACCATCATTGGTGGCTTTTTCTTTGTTGGATCGCAAGCATGGGAATGGTACCACTTTATTCACGGCTCTGAATTTGGAAAGATTGAATTAGCGGATGGTTCTGTTGCTATCGTTAAAGGTCATTTTGGCGAAATTAAAAACTTCACGGTCACAGAAGCCGGCCATGAGCATAAAAAAGGAGATATAGTCAAAGAAGATTTAATGCATACCTTTCAACATGCGGCGGCGGCGGGTGATATCACAAATGGAATAATCACCTTGCATGATGGTTCAAAAGCATCTATTACAAAAGAAAAAGATCACGATTTAACATTGATTGTAAAGAAAAGCGGTTCGGTTAACAAGGCATCAAAAGAAAAACGAGTGATTAAAGGTGCAAAGGCTGAAAAATTATATTACGATGCTTTGTACTCTGGAGAAGCAAATCGTGTGATTTATGGTGCAAACTTAAAACAGAATGAGTACGGGCCGCAACAATATGCGCAGTTCTTTTTCTTTATTACCGGCTTTCACGGCTTTCACGTTTTTTCCGGAGTAGTTATTAATATCATTATTTGTTTAGGCGTAGTCGCAGGAACCTACCACAAAAGAGGTCACTATGAAATGGTAGAGAAAACTGGATTATATTGGCACTTTGTTGACCTTGTATGGGTCTTCGTATTTACATTCTTTTACCTGCTTTAATTTCAAGTTATGAAACGCGATGATTTAATTGAATACTCTTTAGATGCCCATCACGATGAGGAAAAGGGTAAAGAAATTCGAAAAAAGATTTATAAGGTTACCATTCTTCTTACTATAGTTACCATAATTGAAGTTGTCTTAGGAGCTGCAATAAAACAAGATGCCGCAATTTGGCCGATTATTAAGTGGACTTTTTTAATCCTAACTATCTTGAAAGCCGGCTATATTGTCATGGTATTTATGCACCTTGGAGATGAACGTAAATGGTTGCGTTATGTCATACTTGTTCCTTATTTTATTTTCATACTTTACTTGATTTTCATTGCTCTGTGGGAGGCCACGGCAATTAAGTCCGTATTGGTCTATTTTTCTTAGTTTACAATGAGCAATACCAAAAAACTTAGGAAGGTTTTTGGATTTCTTTTAGTGTTTGGTCCAGCGTTATTTTTAATACTTATATCCACAAGCAGGTGTAAGCACAGGTTTAAAACGCTTGATGACTATGGACAGGTAAAACACTATTCTTTCACAGATAGCTATGGAAAAACGCGTACCGCCTCGGAGTTTAAAGAGGAACTTGTACTCATTACTACGATCCAAAAAACATGCCCCTATGATTGTTCGATTTCATTTTGGCGTTTAAACCAGCTCATATATCAGCACATTCGCAAAAACAGCCATAAAAAACTTAAACGGGTGCGCATCATTTCTTTTGTTACTGACGGGAAGGGTAATCCTTCAAACCATGCAATTATGGTTCGTCAAATGATGGAACGTGAGGTCGAAGGATATGATCCGAAATTATGGATTATTGCAACTGGCGATGTTCGGAGTATTTACGACATCAAAAACAATAATCAAACATTATTGGAAACGGGAGATCAATACTATGGTGGGGAAGCATTTCAAGAACTCATGCTATTAACCGATAAGCAAAATCACCTTCGTATGGTATTAAAGGGAAACCAAGAAGGGCTTATAAGAAGAATGAAAGAAAGTATCGCTTTATTATTAAAACAGTATGATAAAGACCGGGCTATGCGTAAGTAGCATACTACTTTTATTATTAATTCAGGGCTGTTCACAAACGCCAAAACTTCCATATCTTGGAAATGCGGATGTAGAATATACAGAAAAAAATGGTGTGGTTATAGCGGATACTATTTATCCTCAAATACCATCCTTTACTTTTAAAAATCAATTAGGAAGAAGCGTAACGAATCAAGCATATCAAGGAAAAATATGGGTGGTTGAATTCTTTTTTACATCTTGTCCTACAATTTGTCCCGTGATGACAACCCAATTGAAAAGATTGTATTCACAACTAAACCCAAAAATGCACCACGATATTCAGTTTCTTTCATTTTCAATAGACCCTTCCAAAGATACCCCTTCGGTCTTATATAACTACCAAAAAAAGAACCATATCCAATATAAGAATTGGGACTTGTTGTCGGGGGATGAAGCCGAAACTCATAGACTAGGAATTCAAAATTTTTTAACATTTGCAGGAAAAGATGATTTATCTTCCGGTGGATATGCCCATTCCGGTTCCTTTACCTTAGTTGACGCACAAGGATATGTGCGAGGCGTGTATGCGGTCACCAATTTCGATTTATCGGTAAATGAACAAGAATTCAATCGAATGGTTAATGAATTAAATACCCTGTATAATGAACACATTAGCTCCAAATAAAATCTCCTCGTATAAAAAACTAATTGTTTTAGTTTCAATAATCATTCCTATTGTCGTTGGCGTATTATTTTCTATAAAAAAAATTCCCGGGAATCTGTCGTTCCTTCCTCCCATTTATGCGGGGTTTAATGCCGCAACATCTATATTATTGATTGCTGCATTAATCGCTATAAAAAACGGAAAAACAAAAGCACATCGGCTTTTTGTTCGGTTAGCCCTGTTACTCTCTATTTTGTTCCTTGGTTGTTATGTCGCTTATCACTTAACCTCGAACCCAACATATTTTGGAGATTTAGACCACAATGGTTCCCTTAGCGATGCGGAAAAAGTAGCAGCCGGAAAATGGAGAATTATTTATTTTTTTACATTAATCTCCCACATTGGACTCAGTATGGTGGTTATTCCAATGGTGTTGTTTTCATACCTACATGCATGGGCAGGAAACTATCAAAAACATAAAAAACTGGTTCGATTTTCTTATCCAATCTGGCTTTATGTTGCAATAACCGGCGTTTTAGTTTATTGGATGATTTCCCCGTATTACGTTTAAATCTACTTGATTTTTACTTCTACCCTTCGATTTGCTTCCTTTTGTTCTTCAGTTTCCGGATTAGCAAAAATCGGTTTTGTATTTCCGAGACCCACCGCAGAAAGCCTCTCTTGTTCTATTCCGCAAGAAATCAAATAATCCACAATTCTTTTTGCTCGCTTTTTGGATAATCGCTGTGAACTTAAAGAATTTCCACCTTCATCATTCACGTGCCCTTGAACCTCAATAGAAATACTTGGATTTAACAATAAAAAATCTTTCAGGCGTTTTAATCGTGGCATTGATTCATCTAAAATTATTGCAAGCCCTCCCGCGAAATAAATATCATCCAATTTCGTAATTGCTCCATGAGTTATCGGGTTAAGATAAATGGTATCGTGTTGTGTCGTTGATGAAATTGGGTGATTAAAAATATCCCGAGAATAATATCCTTCTGCATCAATTCGCAATGTTGCTTTTAATTTTCGTTGGTTATTCACCAAAATATCAGAGCCCCTGTAAGAGCCGTCAATAAGGCTAGATGCAACCAACGATAATTTGGCAATTACTGGAAATCCCGTTAATTCATCTCTAAAATGTATACCATACACCGGCGCGCTTCGGTTGTACGCCAGGTTTAAGAGTAATGAATCCTTTAACAATCTGCCATCACTTGTTAGAGGAATATAATTCAATTTTAAATCTAACAGTGGCGTTTTGCCTTTTTGTGCATGCAGTGCAATATAATAGTTTTTATTTGTGAAGCAGTTGTAGGTTGGGACGACGGTATCCCCCGCCCCCCTGTTTTCACAAGACACTAAAAGGGCTTTTTTGGAGGCAATAGATGGACAATATTCGGTTGCATTTGTTTCAAAGACGAATATGATCAATGAATCCACATAAGAGCTTATCTCTAAATTCATTTGACCATCGTGGGGAGGGTTAAATTGTAACCAGATCAAGTTATTCGAGGCAATTGGTAAATTACAATATGACTGTATACCGCTTTTGTCTTTTCCTATTTTACCTTTAAACTTTAATTGATAAGACACATTTGGACTTATGGATATATTTCCAGCACACATCGTGAAGTCTTTTTGAGCAAAAAGAACATTCAAACAGAATAAAACCAATAAAAAACTAATTAGATTCTTCAATACCCTTATTTCGCGTAATAACGTGTTAATCTAAAATAAGTTTCATTGATCCTGTCATCTGGGTTCGAAGAACCAAATGAGTAGTAGTATAATAAATAGAATTTAAAGCTATTTTGTTTATTCTGCCATTCATCATTACTCCCTCTGTCAAGGGTTGATTAAAGGCTGAATTAATTTCCTTCTTCACATCCTCGAGCATGGTTGTATAATTAAATTTACCTTGTTCCTCCACTAATTGATTTATTTTGGAGTTAAAAAACCACTTTGCAGATTTAAGGAGTACGCTTTTTGTTTTCACATCAAAATCAACATTGGTTAATTCGATTTGCATTAATGAATCATTTAATAAGGGGGTTGCAAGTAAATAAACAACCCCCCGTTTCGAACCGGAGAATGTGGTTTTAAGAATGATTCGATTGTCGGTAGATCCTGATACAGCAATATCTTCAATAATGATTTTTTTTCGTTTTATTTCAAATACCTCGCCCTTAAAAGAAGTCCTAATAAAATTACTTAGCGAATCATACCCTAATATCACATCAAGTCCAAAATTTAAACCATTATCCGCCTTGTTTTGAGATAAATTGGGAAGTGAAGATGAAATTAATTGCGGTTTTTCTGTTGTGAATGATGGCGAAACATCGATATTAAAATTAAACCTTGCTTTTTTGTCGGAAAATTTCAACTCACTTATGGCCAAAGAAGAGGGGGCAAGACTTAGGTACCCATAGCCAGGAATTTCAGTGGGTTGTTGTAATAACTTCCAAGATTCTTTGGCAATAGATTTAATATCAATTGAGCTAAATTGTTTATCTATTTCCTGCTCTAAAACCTTTAGTTGTTTGATGATTTCTTTTTCCACATCATTGGTTACATCAATGTTAGCTATGGTAAGTTCGCAAGGGTCTAAAAGCTCAAATTTTTGCAAGTTTGTTGCTGTTTTAAAGGAATAATCTGAATTAACATTCACCGCGGTGCTATACAATAAATTGAATTTTCGCATCGGTTCATTTTCTCCGCAACTCATATAAACTCTCGGTATCAGACAGGATCCTTTTTCATTCGTAAGCGTATGACATTTAGGACAATAATTTAGTTTAAGTTTTAACTGCCCCCCCACTTCATACCCTATTTTATTTCCCGAACCAGAAAATTTAATGTTCTCTCGTTTTATTGTATACGAGGTACTTAATCCTTCGCACTGCTGATTTTTACCCGAATAATACTTCGGGATTTCCTTCTCTGCAGCGTTTAAATAACTGCTTAAATCAATTTCAACTGGAATCGTTATGGCTGATACCCGATTATTGAGTGCAGGATATGGCTCAATAAAATTATCAGGAACCGCTGTTTCAATGACCTTACACGAGGTTAAAAAACAGCCGATTAAAAGGATATATAGAATTGTTTTCATTTTATTGTTTTTATAAGCATACATGCTGATTAAACCAGAGGATGAAGATGTTTAACGCAAAAACCAAGCCCTCTTCCTCTGCAATTATTTGGGATATATTCATGAGCGTCAAGGGCCCACCAAACAGATTAAAATCAAAGTCTCCGCTTGATTGCTAACAAAGCACACTACTCAGTCTAAATAACCATGAACCAAAAAATAAATAATAAGACATAAAAAATCCCGCAATGCGGGATTAAAATTAATTCATTTTTGATTTCAGCCCACGATCTAAGGCGTCTAAAAACTCCTCAGTGTATACATAGTGTTCACCATGATTTACTTTATTTCCATGTATGCATACCGCCAAATCTTTTGTCATTATTCCTGACTCTACCGTTTCAATACAAACACGTTCCAAGGTCTCGCAGAAATCAATTAATGCTTGATTTCCGTCTAATTTCCCGCGAAAGGCTAAGCCACGGGTCCATGCAAAAATTGATGCAATTGGATTCGTAGAGGTTTTCTTACCTGCTTGGTGGTCTCTGTAGTGCCTGGTTACGGTTCCATGAGCCGCTTCAGACTCCATAATTTCGCCGTCAGGGGTAATTAACACAGAGGTCATTAATCCAAGAGAACCAAAGCCTTGAGCTACTGTATCGGACTGAACATCACCATCATAATTTTTACACGCCCAAACAAAATTTCCATTCCATTTTAACGCAGAAGCCACCATGTCATCAATTAATCTATGTTCATACGTGATCCCTGCCGCGTCAAAATCGGATTTAAATTCAGCGTGGTATATTTCCTCAAAAATATCTTTGAATCGACCATCGTATTTCTTAAGAATCGTGTTTTTTGTTGAAAGATATAAAGGCCATTTTTTACTTAAGGCCATGTTAAAACAGCTGCGTGCGAATCCTGAGATGGATTCATCTGTATTATACATCGCCATGCCAACTCCGTCTCCTTTGAAATTATATACCTCAAATTGCTGTACATCTCCACCATCCTCGGGAGTAAAGGTTATTGTAAGTTTTCCTTTGCCTTTAAATACTGCGTCCGTTGCCCGATACTGATCTCCAAATGCGTGTCGTCCAACAATGATTGGTGCCGTCCAATTCGTTACTAATCGTGGTACGTTTTGCATGACAATTGGCTCTCTAAACACGGTGCCATCAAGTATATTTCTGATCGTTCCGTTCGGAGATTTCCACATGGACTTTAAATTAAATTCCTTTACCCTCGCCTCATCCGGTGTTATGGTAGCACATTTAATCCCTACTTGATATTTCTTTATCGCTTCTGCTGCATCAATGGTGATTTGATCGTTAGTTTTATCGCGTTTTTCAATTCCTAAATCATAATACTTTATATCGACATTCAAATACGGAAGAATAAGTTTATCTTTTATAAATTTCCAAATGATCCGAGTCATTTCATCTCCATCTAATTCTACTACTGGGTTCGCTACATTTATTTTTGACATTCTTTTCAATTTTGGTGCAAAGTTAGTAATTGTTCAAGAATTAATCCATTGAACCAATCATCTTTGAGGGGTCAACATAGATGTCATATTCTTCAGGAGTGACATGACCTAGTGTTACTGCAGCATCTTTTAGTGTGGTTCCATGTTTATGGGCATATTTTGCAATCTCAGCAGCTTTATAATATCCGA
The DNA here is from genome assembly GCA_030830895.1 of Crocinitomicaceae bacterium. Taxonomy (GTDB): domain Bacteria; phylum Bacteroidota; class Bacteroidia; order Flavobacteriales_D; family Crocinitomicaceae; genus UBA952. The sequence continues at coordinate 96,258 of JAURMC010000003.1, forward strand.
TTTTAGTATTTAATGCCGTAACCAACATCAAGGAATTATTCAGGTGTTTGTTAATTTCGGGTAAATTAGGTTCTATCCCTACCGCACATTTAACTGCGAACGAAACACATGCATCACCAATTAATCTTGCAGATTGTAAAACATTTGCTGCAATAACCGGTTTGAAAACATTAAGTTCAAAATGTCCGTTTGATCCGCCAATTGATACCGAAACATCGTTTCCAATTACTTGGGCGCATACCATAGTTAATGCTTCAGGCTGTGTTGGATTTACTTTTCCTGGCATTATTGATGATCCAGGCTCATTGTCGGGAATTATTAATTCACCAATTCCACAACGTGGACCAGATGACAACATTCTTATGTCATTAGCTATTTTCATTAATGCTACTGCCGCTCTTTTCAAAGCACCCGACAACTCAACCATAGCATCATGAGCTGCTAACGCTTCAAATTTGTTTTTGGCGGTTACAAATGGTAACCCAGTAAATTCGGCAATTTTTCTAGCCACTAATGTATCATATCCCGCAGGCGTGTTTAATCCGGTGCCTACCGCTGTTCCTCCCAGAGCGAGTTCTGATACAGCCTCTAATGCATTATTAATGCAACGAATGGAGTAATCAATTTGGGCAACATATCCACTAAATTCTTGACCAAGTGTCAAAGGTGTGGCGTCCATAAAATGTGTTCGGCCAGTTTTAACTATATCTTTAAAAGCTTTTGCTTTTTCGTCTAATACCTCACGTAAATGGTTCATTCCAGGAAGGGTGATTTCAACCGTTTGTTTATACGCTGCTATATGCATTGCAGTAGGATATGTATCGTTTGAAGATTGGGATTTGTTCACATCATCATTTGGGTTAAGCACTTTCGTTTCATCGTTCAATGAACCACCAGCTAGCACATGGCCTCTATTCGCAATGACTTCATTACAATTCATATTGGATTGGGTTCCGGAACCGGTTTGCCAAATAACTAAAGGAAATTCTGAATCATGCATTCCCGATAACATTTCATCACAAACCGATGCAATTAAGTCCCTTTTTTCTACTGATAGCACTCCTAATTCACAGTTTGCATGAGCAGCTGCTTTTTTTAAATAAGCGAACGCATAAATAATTTCTATTGGCATAGATCCTTCAGGCCCAATTTTAAAATTATTCCTAGAGCGCTCTGTTTGGGCACCCCAATATTTGGAAGCAGGAACCTTTACCTCTCCCATGGTGTCTTTTTCAATTCTAAATTCCATTAGGTTTGTTTTTGTAACTATTTATTATTTACCTTTGTAACCGAATACAAATTTACAAGATGATCAGCACATTCGGCATTGTTTTATTCCTTTTAATTTTCGGAATGGCTTTTTGGTTACTATTATTTCTTTTAGGTTTTATAGTTCCCTTTTGGATCACCATTGACATTTTTGAGCGATTCCGCCCAAAGCGGATTTTAGACGACAGAAAATGATATTAGCCCTTTTGGGCTTTTTTATTGTATTATTTATAATCCCATCAACGCATCGTTTTTCTACATGTTTTTTTTATCTCAGCACAAAGGAGGCAATTATCGATCAAGCCCTTGTTTTGAGAAATAGGTTTTTAAGCAAATAGAGAACGGTAGGAATCTAAAGCTGTATGTTAAATTTTTTATAATTAAAAAATTCAGTGGTATTGAATCCGCCTCAATTCCTTTTCAGCGGTTTTATCAGAAATAAAAAGCGGAGATCCGATTAATTTTAATCAAATCTCCGCTAGAGTGACCCCG
>JAURMC010000013.1 GCA_030830895.1 Crocinitomicaceae bacterium
ACCTTGCCAAGGTTGAAGTCGCGGGTTCGAATCCCGTTTCTCGCTCAGGATTGCTCGAGTGGTGGAATTGGTAGACACGCCGGACTTAAAATCCTGTGGGCATTAGCCCGTGCGGGTTCAAGTCCCGCCTCGAGTACAAAAAAACCCGAAATATTCGGGTTTTTTTTATAGTGAATTAGTTCCCTTTTGACGGTAACATTCCATCCTTCAAAAACCATCGCCTTTCTTAATCTCATATTGAACCACTTGAAATTTGTACCTTTGTTTGATTATCAAGGTAATTAAGAAGAATGTGGAGTAAAATAGCAAGTATTATTTTAAGAAATCGGTTATATATTTTAACCATACTCTTAATGATAACCTTGTTTTTTGGTTATTTCTTAGTAACTGATTTGCGCGTAGATAACCGTTATGGCATTTTATTACCGAAAGACCATCCTGTCCAGAAAAACTATGTAAAATTTAAAAAACAATTTGGAGAAGACGGCGCAACCCTTGTAATTGCAATACCTTCAAAAGATCTTTACACTGAAAAAAAATTCAATGCTTGGAAAACCCTCGGTGATAAAATTCTAACCAAGCCGGGGGTTGAAACGGTAATTTCTGAAGCCACTTTGTTTAATCTTGTAAACGACACAGCAGCACAAAAATTTGCAGTACATCGAATCTTTTTTGACACCACATATAAAGAAAAAAGTATCCATGCAATCCGCACAATAATAAAAAATAATCCAGCCTATAATGGCATGTTATATAATGACTCTAGCCATGTTTCTTTAATGTTGATTGGGTTAAACGAAAAGGTCTTAGAGGATAAGAAAAAGTCTGAAGTGGTTTTAGAAATTGAAGCACTTACGAAACCGTATGAATCCGTTTTTGGCGAATTGCATTTTTCCGGGCTGCCGCACATTCGTGTCATGATTGCAAAGCGAATAATGAGTGAAATGTATTTCTTTTTAACCCTTTCTTTGATTGCTTCATTCCTACTATTGTACTACTTCTATCGATCCTTTAGAATTCTTTTCATGAGCGGGTTTGTAGTGCTTTTATCTATTACCTGGGCCTTAGGAATGGCCTCGCTTTTAAACTACCCCCTCACTGCGATGATGGCTTTAATTCCCCCGCTTTTAGTGGTCATAGGAATCCCAAACTGTATCTATATCATTACTCGCTATCATCAGGATTTTTTAGCCTTGAATAATAAAACCAAGGCCCTTTTTGTGACTATAAGACATATAGGCCCTATTACATTTATGACAAACTTAACAACATCTGTAGGCTTTATCACCTTTACGAGTAGTGACCGGCTTGCGGAGTTTGGAATTATTGCAAGCATAAATGTTATGGTTGTTTTTTTTCTTTCCCTTACGCTCATTCCAATTCTTTCAAGTTACTTTGACAGGCCTTCACAAAAACACCTCAAACACCTCGTAAAAAAATCCTCGCAAATACTAGTCGATTGGTTATTAAAGGTCGTGATGACTCATCGGGCCAAGATATATTTTATCCATGCAGTATTATCTATTATAGGAATAATAGGGGCATTTAACATTGTTGCCACAGGAAATGTCACCGGGGATATTCCGGCTAAGGACCCCATCGCGAAAGACTTAAAATATCTAGAACGAAATTTCGGCGGTTCGATTCCTTTTGAAATTATCATTACCTATAAAGACGGCATGGGTTTACTAAATCAAGAATTATTAGAGAAAATTCAATCCACGCAAGAGATTTTGGGAAAAGACACCTTATTTTCAAAAAGCATCTCTTATGTAGATTTACTTAAGGTAATCAACATGTCTTATCATCATGGTGATTCTACCTATTATAAAATACCAAATAAACGTTCTTTGTTAAAATTAAAAGACTACCTAAACACATTTGATTTTTCAAGTTTAAACAACGGAAGGCTCACGATGAAAGATTTAGTAGACACAACCAATCGGAGAATTAGAATTCGTTCTCAAATGAAAGATTTAGGGTCTTACCAAGTTGCACAGAAAGTTGATGGGTTGAAAATTTTAGTCGACAACACGTTTAATCCAGAAAAAAGTCAATGGACTTTATTTTTAGAGCAATATAAACTTGGTAAAACAACCTATTTTGACAGTTTAATTTCTGAGCCAAAGATCGCTAATAATTTCATTGATATTCTCTGTCAAAACAACCCTGAATTAGCCCTAGAATTTAATGTTTATCCCGAAAAGCTACAAGATTATAAAACCAAAAAAAATACAGCATCAATACTCACTAAATCGATAGAACAAGAACTCTTGGATATACATTTTACTGGTGTTTCGGTGGTGGTGTCGGAAGGAACCAAGTATCTAGTCACTAATCTGGTTCAAAGCCTTATTTTCGCAATAATAATTATATCCTTGCTTATATATTTTTTATTTAAATCCTTTCCTATCGTAATTGCAGCAATGATTCCGAATCTTGTTCCTTTAATAATTACCGCAGGAATTATGGGGATTTTTGAAATCCCTCTAAAACCATCTACATTAATGGTTTTTGGCATAGCCCTAGGTATAACTATCAATGATGCTATTTTATTAATGGCGAAATTTAAACAACAAATGAAACGCTATCCGCATTTATCAGGCAATGAACTAATGATCAATGCCTTACGAGAGAGCGCCCTTGGAATGGCCTATACCTCGATTGTGCTATTTTTTGGGTTCATCATGTTCGTTTTTTCTCAATTTGGGGGAACTCAAGCGCTTGGCCTATTAATTTCCATAACCGTATTAGTGGGAATGTTTACAAACCTAATCCTGCTTCCTGCACTGGTATTAACCTATGAAAAATGGATTACCTCTCAATCTTATAAAGAACCTTATTTTGAAATTTTTAACGAGGACATTGACTACGACCTAGATAAAATTAAAATCGAATAGTCCTGTAAATTAATTTAATTTCCGTAGTGCGGACTGTAGTTCATTATCCCCTGCAGCATTCACTTGATATACCCCCGATTCGTCCCATAATTGTCTTGCAAACTCTATTTTCAATTGTTGGATTATACGTGCTTGTGCTGAACTAGAAAGCACCTCATTCCCGTTTATTTTATAAGTGCTTTTAACAAAATCAGTGAATACTTTGAGATCAGCAGACGTAAATGTATAGGAGCCTAATTCACTAGCCGTTTTCCATTTCATCCGATTTATCTGTAACGAATTAAAGACATAAGCGCTAAACGCTTGATTAAGATTAAGTTCGGTTAAATAAAAAGAAGATCCAGATGTATCTAAAGCAACAAATACATCTGGAACAACCCCCCCGCCACCAAAAACTCGGCGGCCTTTTTTTGTTTTGTAGACTTTTGATTTATCTAAAAAAATTGAGTCTTTGCTAAACAACTCACCCTTAAGATAACGTGCCTCATCAAGCATGTATGCTTTATAATCTCCGAAGTATGATCGCTGTATAGATCTTCCCGAAGGCATATAGTATCTTGAAACGGTCATACGTACGCTGCTACCATCTTTTAATATTTGATCTTGTTGAACCAATCCTTTACCATACGTTCTGCGTCCAATTAAAACTCCACGATCGTTGTCTTGTAGTGCCCCCGCTAAAATCTCTGCAGCAGAAGCCGTGTTTTCATCAATTAATACAGCTAATTCAATCTTTTCAAGTTTTCCTCCCGTCTCCGCTCTTTCAACTTTTGCATCTTGATTTTTGCTTTTAGTTGATACTATCACGTCGCCTTTGGGTAAAAATTCATCCGCAATTCGAATGGCTGCGTCCATGACGCCTCCGGGATTTCCTCGTAAATCAAGCACTAATTTTTTCATTCCTTGACTCAATAATTTATCAGCGGCATCAATAAATTCCTGATGCGTGGGAACAGAAAACTGGTCTATACGTAAAAATCCTGTGGTTCTATCTATCATAAAGGCTGTTGATATGGTTTCAATAGGTATTTCTCCTCGATGAATTTTAATGCGTTTTTTTACCCCATTTCTGAGTACCGTCACTTCTACATCCGTACCCACTTCACCACGCAGCAAAGACATAACCTTCTCTGTATTCACTTTGTGTCCGGTGAAGGGCTTTCCATTAATTGCAATAAATTGATCCCCGCTTCTCACCCCGGCAAAAAAAGCAGGAGCATTTGGAATTGCTTTAATTACACAAACCGTATCTTTAATTAGCTGAAACCGCACTCCTATTCCTCCAAAACTCCCTTTCATGGATTCTTGCTCTTCTTTTAAAGCCGCGGCAGAAATATATCTAGAATGTGGGTCAAGTTTATGCAACATGTCATTTATTGCATTATCAAAAATCCTGTTTTTATCAATTGAATCCACATAATTATTATCCAGTGCTTCTAATATCTCCTCAAATTTAGACGCCCGTTTTGAGTCTACATCTGGGTGTAAGATATATCCCAATCCGAAACCCATTACAACTAAAATAGAAGCAATAATTGGTAATAAAAATCGTTTGTTGTCATACATGATCAACGGTTTTAATTTGAATAATTTCCACTCCTGCATTTTGTAAAAAAGTCAATCCGCTAGTGTCTTTGTAGGCCTCAATAAATACCAATCGCTGGATACCAGACTGAAGAATTAACTTGCTGCAATCCTTGCATGGAGAGTGCGTTAAGTATAGGGTTGACCCCTCGGTATTATTTGTTGATTTTGCAACTTTAAGAATTGCGTTGGCTTCTGCGTGTAACACATACCAATGTGTTTCCCCAGATTCATTTTCGCATGAATTAGGAAACCCGGATGGTGTACCATTATACCCGTCTGAAATGATCATTCGATCTTTTACTATAATTGCTCCAACTTTTTTACGGGTACAATGAGACAACATTGACCAATTTTGAGCGAGGCGTAAATAAGCCCTGTCATACCTTGCTTTCTTGTCTTGGCTTTTTATCATAATCGCAAAGGTATCGAAAGTTGCTTAGGAATAAAACCTACTTGGATTTAGTTCTTCCGATAAGGGTTTGTTCTCTATGATTGCCTCACTAAGATGTTGTGCTAACGAAGGCGCCAGCATATATCCCCTTGTTCCCAACCCATTAAAAATAAATAGTTGCCTGTGCCTCAAGTGTTGGGCGACTAAAGGCCTTCTATCATTTGTTGTTGGCCGTATCCCGGCTGTGTGGCTTAATACTTCAAGAGAATCAGAGGTAATGGATGTTACATTTTTCAAAATAAGCTCCCTCCCCTTTTCTGTTGGGCCTAGGGTAGTATTGTTCCACTCATAAGTTGACCCAATCTTAAATGTGTTCTCTGAAATGGGTAATGCAAATGCTTTACGGTGCAAGGAGGTGTGTAGTTCGGGATTATCCCATTTCACCGTTAGAAGTTGTCCTTTAGTTGCATTTACAGGTGCTTTTGAAAACCACGGGAACTCCTTGTGTTTATAACCGAGGGCCAATACTACAGCATCGTATTTTGTTCCCTTATATTCTAAAGATTTTGGATTAAAATTGTCTCCTGTAACAGTATCTGAAAATAGGAGCTTGCGCGCATGCAAATCGTTTAAACTTTCTGTAATAAACACCTTTGAATCAATCCAAAATCCTTTAACGCATCCTGAACCATACGGCCCAAAGCTCTCATCTTCCGGTGAAAATTCGTGTAAAAAAGGCTCAAATGATTTATCATTCCTCCGTTGTTGCCAAGTTAAAGACTCTTCTTTGGAAGAAAAGATTCTACGAACCTTTAATGGGTGATAAAATTTCTTTTTTAGAGTGATTTCAATCTCTTTGTAAAAAGCTTGAGCCTCTTTATAAAACGGCGTCGCATTCCAAGAAAGCAGCGTTCGTCTAAACGACATGGGGTGAACAATCCCTGCCGCCACAACCGAAGATGCATTCTTTCCATCGTCAACCAAGCAGAATGCTTCGTTTCTTCTTGTGAAGTGATGGGCAAGGCATAAGCCCGCTACGCCTCCGCCAATAATTAAAGTTCTTTTTTGCATTTTATTTTGTTACGGCCAGGACAAAGATAGTGATTCGTATATGAGGAACCCTTGCTCGGATTAAACTGATTATGCCCATTAGTGTGGCACCGGTAGTGATTACATCATCTACGATGCCTACGTGTTTATAGCTGCCTATGTCAAATGGGAGCAAATCAAATACCTCAGATGAATCACTTAATCTATCATTTCGTTTTTTCTTTGTTTGGCTTTTAGTATGCTTAACTCTTTTAATGCAACTCGTGTTTAAATGCACGTGCGGAAATTCAGTAAGGATTCCTTTCGCAATCAACTCGCTTTGATTATACCCGCGTATTAATTTTTTCTTGCGGTGAAGAGGAACGGGGATTAAGCACTCTAAAGAGCCTATTATATTAGGGCTTAGTTGCCGCGCGAAAGACCTTCCCCAATATACACATAATGACCGTCTTTGTATGTACTTCAAAGCATGAAGCAACGATTGAGAAACACCTTGTTTCTTATAATAAAAAAACGCATAAATCTCTACATCATCAACTGTTAAGTGTGGCGGAGGCTCAATGGGTAAATGAACCACTTCTATTCCCGCTTGACAAAACACGCAGATACCCGGTTCATTAGGCAATAATTCTATCTTACAATCTAGGCAACGATAGGGGAAAAATAGATGTAAAAAAGAATTATAAAGCGTTATTCCATTACTGTATTCGAGCCCATTAGAATTGAACATAATCGTGTTGAAAATGAATTTAATAAAACAATATCCGCCAGAGGAAAAGCATTATGTTTACCCCAAGCTTTGAGCAATTGAATACAAACTTTGTTTAGTGTGCCTTTTTCGGGAACTGCGTATTAATAACTTTTAAAAGTTGTTGATAAATCATACAGCAAAGTGCTAATAAGGGATAGCGGTTGAAGTGGTAGGGACAAAATATAAAACAGAAAAAAACTGCATTGTGAGGAATGTTTTTTTTGACAAAATTTGTATGCCTTTTTAACAACTTTAAAACAGCAGTTTTATTGCTTTCGGAGGTAAAAAGGAAACATTGTTTTTGTTAGCAAATTCGAATCGAGGACCGTCGGTTGTAATAGAAGCTATCACTTAAAAAAATGAAATTAATAATACTATGAACTACGAGCCCATTTTAGCAGAAAACAAGAACAGATTTGTACTTTTCCCTATTGAACACAACGATATTTGGAGTTTTTATAAAAAGGCGGAAGCAAGTTTTTGGACAGCTGAAGAAATTGATTTATCACAAGATTTGGTAGATTGGGAGCGATTGACGAACGACGAACGGCATTTCATTAAGCACGTGCTTGCTTTTTTTGCTGCGTCTGATGGTATTGTTAACGAAAACTTAGCCGAACACTTTTTATCAGAAGTACAATACACCGAGGCAAAATTTTTCTATGGATTTCAAGTAGCTGCAGAAAATATTCATTCAGAAACCTATTCCCTGCTTATCGACACTTACATAAAGGATTCTGTCGAAAAATCCGGGCTTTTTAACGCCATTGAAACCCTAGACTGTGTTCGGAAAAAAGCAGACTGGGCTCTCCGGTGGATTGACAAAGGCTCCTTTGCAGAACGCCTGATTGCTTTCGCGGCAGTGGAAGGTATTTTCTTCTCTGGATCTTTTTGTTCCATATTTTGGCTGAAGAAACGCGGTCTTATGCCGGGATTATCATTCTCCAACGAATTAATCTCTCGAGACGAAGGCTTACATTGTGATTTTGCATGCTTACTCTACACGAGACACCTAATTAACAAGCTATCTAAAGACCAGGTTCGTGAAATTATTATGGATGCTGTTGAAATTGAAAAAGAATTTGTTACCGACGCCCTCCCTGTTAAGCTCATCGGTATGAATAGTGATTTAATGAGCCAATATATCGAATTTGTTGCAGACCGCTTATTGGTAGAGCTTGGGAATGAGCGTGTATACAACACAACCAATCCATTTGATTTTATGGAAATGATATCCATTCAAGGAAAAACTAATTTCTTTGAGAAACGCGTTGGAGAATACCAAAAGGCAAGCGTCATGTCTGATAAAGAATCTCAACGATTTACACTAGATGAAGAATTTTAATTTTAGATAAAATAGAAAGCAATGTACGTAGTTAAAAGAGACGGAAGAAAAGAGGCTGTTAAATTCGATAAAATCACGGCCAGGGTGATAAAGATGTGTTATGGCTTAGATCCTATGGTTTCTCCCGAAGCTGTAGCTATAAAGGTTATTGAGGGGTTGTACGATGGTGTTTCAACTACTGACCTTGATAATTTAGCCGCAGAAGTGGCCGCGGCAAAAACAACCGAGCATCCGGATTATGCCCTTTTAGCCTCTAGAATTGCGGTATCAAATCTTCACAAAGAGACTAAGAAATCATTTTCTGAAGTAATGACCGACCTTTATGAATACCTTGACCCAAAAACCGGACAAAATGCGGCATTACTTTCTGAAGAGGTTTATCAAATTGTGATTAACCACCGAGAACTATTAGATTCAAGCATTATATATGATCGGGATTTCAGGTATGATTATTTCGGGTTTAAAACACTTACCCGGTCATATTTAATGAAGCTTGAAGGGGAAATTGCGGAGCGGCCTCAGCACATGCTAATGCGTGTCTCTTTGGGGATTCATAAGAACGACATTAAATCAGCAATCACCACCTACAACTTAATGTCAGAAGGATGGTTTACACACGCTACCCCAACGCTTTTTAATTCTGGAACCCCTAAACCACAAATGTCGTCTTGCTTCTTGTTAACCATGAAAGAGGATAGTATACATGGAATTTATGACACCTTGAAATCCTGCGCGCAAATATCACAATCCGCCGGTGGAATTGGCCTTTCTATTCACAATGTTCGTGCGACAGGATCATATATCAAAGGTACTAACGGCACATCTAACGGAATCGTTCCGATGCTAAGAGTGTTTAACGATACAGCACGATACGTTGATCAAGGAGGGGGTAAACGCAAGGGGTCTTTTGCAATTTATCTAGAGCCTTGGCACGCAGATGTGTTCGACTTTTTAGACCTTAAGAAAAATCATGGGAAAGAAGAACAGCGGGCACGGGATTTATTCTTTGCGCTTTGGATTCCAGATTTATTTATGAAGCGAGTTAAAAATAATGAGTCTTGGACTTTAATGTGTCCTCATGAGTGCCCTGGTTTGGCTGAAACCTTTGGTGACGAATTTGAAGCCCTATATACGAAATATGAGACGGAAGGCAAGGGTAGAAAAACAATTAACGCACAAGACTTATGGTTTAAAATTCTTGAGTCGCAAATTGAAACTGGCACTCCATACATGTTGTATAAAGACGCCGCTAACAGCAAGTCTAATCAACAAAACCTTGGTATAATAAAGTCTTCGAACTTGTGTACAGAAATTATCGAATATACCGCCCCAGACGAAATTGCAGTATGTAATTTAGCCTCTTTAGCTTTGCCCAAATATATCAGCGAAAGCGGCACTTTTGATCACGATAAATTATTTGAAGTAACATATCAAGCAACATTGAATTTAAATAAAATAATTGATGAGAATTATTATCCTGTTGAAGAGGCTAAGAATTCAAACTTGCGTCACCGACCAATTGGGTTAGGCGTTCAAGGATTGGCTGATACGTTTATTTTATTGGGTCTTCCATTCGAATCGGAAGAGGCGCGCGCCTTAAACAGAGAAATTTTCGAAACTATCTATTTTGCTTCCATGACGGCGTCTAAAGACCTCGCCATAAAAGATGGTCCATATTCTACATTTAAAGGGTCGCCCGTGTCAAAAGGAGTATTTCAATTTGATATGTGGGGTGTTACGCCAACTAAACGTTGGGAATGGGGTCTATTAAAAGAAGAAGTTAAACAACACGGCGTTAGAAATTCATTATTGTTGGCCCCAATGCCTACTGCATCTACCGCGCAAATCTTAGGAAACAATGAATGCTTTGAGCCTTACACTTCAAATATTTACACGAGAAGGGTGTTGTCGGGAGAGTTTATAATTGTCAATAAACATTTACTAAAAGATCTCGTTAAGGAGGGGATGTGGAACATGGATATGCGACAGAAAATTATGGCCGCAAATGGATCCATTCAACATATTCCTGAAATACCTAGCCGTATTAAGGAACTCTATAAAACAGCATGGGAAATTTCGCAAAAAGCAATTATTGATCAGGCCGCGGATCGGGGAGCGTTTATTTGCCAAAGTCAATCTCTTAATATATTTATGGAGCAAGCCAACTTTGGAAAATTAACATCGATGCACTTTTATGGGTGGGAAAAAGGGTTAAAAACAGGAATGTACTATTTGCGTACGAAGGCAGCAACGGATGCGATTAAATTTACCATTGATAAAAATATCGTTGAAGAGCCAAGTACGAGTTCACTAGAAGAACAACAAGCCGCAATTGCTTGCTCGCTTGAGAATCCTGAAGACTGTGAAATGTGTTCAGGATAGCATTAGTTTGCAACGGTTTATCTGATTTATAATTCCAGTAAGGCGTTCGTTGAGCTACTTATGTTTTTTGTAGCATTTCTTAAATATTTTAACATTATCATTTTATTTCGAAACAAACGATATTCTGTACCTTTGTGCCTTTATCAATTTTGATTAGATTATGAGCGGGTACAAACCGATTAAATCAGCCCTAATTTCAGTGTATAACAAAGATGGATTAGCCCCTCTTGTTGAAGCGCTTCACGCATTACAAATAACTATTTATTCTACCGGGGGGACCTTATCTCATATTGAGCGTTTAGGCATTCCTGTAATTCCGGTAGATTCATTAACTAATTTTCCAGAAATTCTTGGGGGGCGGGTTAAAACCTTACACCCTGGGGTTTTTGGTGGGATTTTATATCAACGAGGCTTATCCCGTGACGAAAAATCTATACAAACACATGGTATCAAGTCCATTGACTTAGTCGTTGTGGACTTATATCCTTTCGAAGAAACCCTTAAACAGACAGAAGATCACCATGAAATCATTGAGAAAATCGATGTTGGCGGTGTTTCTCTACTTCGAGCTGCAGGAAAAAATTATGCAGATGTTGTGGTATTGTCTTCCCAAATGCAATATGAACCCTTTACACAATTGCTTTTATCTCAAAAAGGGCAGACATCAAGAGATCAACGCCAACGATTTGCACAAGAAGCCTTTGTTATTACAACCAATTATGACACAAGCATTTCCTTATATTTTAAAAAAATAAATGGTTGCATAAACAACACAACCCTTAGATATGGAGAAAACCCACATCAAGCCGCAAGTTTTCATGGCGACCTGTCTGAGGTAATTGAGAAACTATCGGGAAAAGACCTGTCGTATAATAATTTACTCGATATTGACGCTGCCATTCGGCTAATTCAAGATTTTGACCCAAGCCATCCTATATTTGCAATAATCAAACACAATAACGCTTGTGGGATAGCCGCAGGAAATTCAATATTAGCTGCATATGAAAAGGCTCTTGCAGCAGATCCGGTTAGCGCTTTCGGTGGGGTTTTGATCAGCAACTACCCGGTAGACGATGAGTCTGCCACAGCTATCAATAACTTGTTTTTTGAAATTTTAATTGCGCCCTCTTTCTCTCAAGGGTCTATTCGTATGCTCACCCAAAAGAAAAATAGGATTCTATTAAAACAAAAGCCTTTCACTTTGCCTGTAAAAAGCACAAGAAGTATATTAAATGGTGCCCTAGTTCAAGATTCTGATTTCAAAACGGTACAAAAAGATGCATTAATGGTTAAAACGATTCTAACCCCAACCAACCAAGAGCTCTTAGACCTTCAATTTGCAAATGTGGTTGTAAAACACACAAAGTCCAATGCAATTGCACTAGTTAAAAACCAGCAACTCCTGGCGAGCGGAACCGGACAAACTTCAAGGGTAGACGCGTTAAACCAAGCTATTTTGAAGGCAAAATCCTTCGGTTTTGATTTAAACGGAGCGGTAATGGCAAGTGACGCATTTTTTCCTTTTCCTGACTGTGTTGAAATTGCTAATTCAGTAGGTATAACTGCGGTGATTCAACCGGGAGGCTCGATTAAAGATCAATTATCCATTGATTACTGCAATTCGAACCAGATTTCTATGGTCTTCTCCGGCCTTAGACATTTTAAACATTAATTTTTCTTTTGGAAGTTTTTGCCTACCTTCGAAACAGTAATAATACGAATACAAACACATGGGATTATTTAGCTTTTTAACGCAAGAAATTGCCATAGATTTAGGTACAGCTAATACGCTTATTATATGGAATGATAAAGTGGTAGTAGACGAGCCGTCTATTGTTGCAAAGGATATTCAAACCGGTCAAATTGTTGCTATCGGAAGAAAAGCGCAACAAATGCACGGAAAAACGCATCGCCTGATTGAAACCGTACGACCGTTAAAAGACGGAGTAATTGCCGACTTTCAAAGTGCCGAACAAATGATTCGAGGAATGATCAAAATGATCAACCCGGGCAGAACCCTTTTTAGACCAACCTTGCGCATGGTTATTTGTATTCCTTCCGGTATTACAGAAGTGGAAAAACGAGCCGTTCGTGACTCTGCTGAACACGCCGGCGCCAAAGAGGTATATTTGATTCACGAGCCAATGGCTGCCGCAATTGGTATCGGTATTGATGTGGAAGAGCCTATGGGAAATATGATTATAGACATCGGGGGAGGGACCTCAGAAATTGCCGTAATTGCACTAGGAGGTATTGTGGCTGACAAGTCTATCCGTATTGCTGGAGATGATTTCACCCAAGAAATTGAAGAATACATGCGTCGTCAGCACAACATATTGGTTGGAGAGCGTACAGCAGAACAAATTAAAATTGAGGTGGGTGCTGCAATTCAAGATCTTGATGATCCTCCACAACCCTTTGCGGTAAGAGGTCGAGACCTAATGTCGGGTATCCCGAGAGAGATTTTGATTTCGCACGACGAAGTTGCATCAGCCCTAGACAAAACCATTGCTAAAATCGAAGAGGCCATTCTCAGCGCACTGGCGGCAACTCCGCCAGAATTAAGTGCAGATATTTATAAAACGGGGATTTATCTTGCCGGTGGGGGCTCTATGTTAAGGGGACTTGATAAACGAATAGCAGATAAAACGAAACTACCTGTTCACATTGCAGAAAACCCATTGCGCGCTGTCGCATTAGGGACGAGTATCGCGTTAAAGAATATTGATAAATATCAATTCTTAATTCGAGATTAATCAACCCTGTTGAGTGGGTTTATAGTATTAGGATAAAAAACCATGCAAAATTTATTTGCTTTTTTAAGGAGGTTTCGGGTGTTTATTTTTTTCTCCGCCCTACAGTTTTTATGCCTATTTCTTTATGTTCAATTTGTCGCCTTTCCTAAAAGTGTATACTTATCCACTGCGTCTACCTTTAATGGAAAAATACAATCCGCAGAAGGAAAATTAATTTCACATTTTTATTTAGAGAAAAATAACGCTGCCTTAAGACTTGAGAATGCTCAGTTACGTAAACGTGTCTTCACAAATTTTTATCGTGTTGAGCGCGCTAAAATTCAAGTTAAAGACACCACCTATGAACAATCTTATAGCTTTATTCCAACCAAAATTGTAAATGTTTCTGTTAACCGTAGAAATAATTTTTTCACTATCGATGTAGGTAAGCTTCAGGGAATTAAAAAAAACATGGGAGTTATATCGCCTAATGGGGTGGTTGGTATTGTTTTTAAAGTTGGTGAACATTTCTCTTTGGTAAAATCCCTGTTGACTCAAGATATTAATTTAGATGTAATGATTGGCATCGATGGGCCTCGGGGAATACTTAAGTGGGATGGATTTAACCCAAGAAAGGGAATTATTACAGGGGTTTCAAGTGATCTTTACATTAAAAAAAACACACATATTTATACCCTTGGGGCTTCAGGTATTTTCCCAAAAGGAATTAAATTAGGTAAAGTAATATCTAAATCTCGCATTGAAGATCAGGCACTTTGGAAACTTGAGGTGCGCTTTCGTGAAGATTACAGAACCTTACATTCAGCTTATGTAGTAAAATCCTTGATTCGTAAAGAACTTCAGGAATTGCAATTAGAGGTTCCAGAAGACCCAGAATAATATGAATAACATCATTCGATACGCGTTATTATTTGGCTTGTTTTTCATTATGCAAGTTTTTATCTTCAATAGATTGGAACTTGGCTTTGGGGCTTATATTTTTATTTTACCCCTTTATTTAATGATTTTACCTTTTGAAACAAACGTGTTTGCTCTAATTTTGGTTGGATTTGTTTTAGGCATCTCAGTAGACGCCCTTTCTAATACTTTCGGCCTAACAGCTTCTTCAATGGTGCTTTTTGCTTTCTTAAGACCAATTATCTTTGAGGCTTTTCGTCCAAGAGACGGGTATGACCCTCTTAAGTTCCCAACAGCGGGAGATATGGGTTGGGTTTGGTTTGTTGTTGTTTTTGGTATTCTGTTTGCGAGTTCCTTGCTGTGGTTTTTTGTCCTAGAAGTTTTTCGTTGGGGAGAAACACTTCTGATATTGAGAAACTTTTTCTGTTCACTAATTGCCTCAGCCCTAGTGATTAGTGTTTCGCAGTTTTTCTTTTTTAATACAGGAAGAAAAAAATGAATTTAGAAAACAGGAAATATCTACTATATGGATTAGTTTTATTTACCTCCTTGTTGTTTATTTTCAAGCTCTTATATATGCAGGTGATAGATGACTCATGGACACAAAGAGCCACTCAAATCGCGGAAAAAAGACGGGAAATTATTCCGCCAAGAGGCATCATTGTTGATCGAAAGAACAGAAAAATCGTGGTTAATAAGATTTCTTACAATCTCATGGTAATTGAAGATCGTATAAAACAATTAGACACTAGCGCTTTTGCATCACTTATTGGTTGGGAAGTTAAAAAAGTAAAGCAGCGCTTTAAAGATATTGTTAAAAACGAGGGGGTTTATAAAAACCCAGCAACAGGAAAAACTGAATCTAACTATCGCGCCGACAGACCATATCCTTTTGTAAAAGACCTTACCCTTGAAGAAGTAACACGCATCGCCCCTAGATTAACAGATTTTCCGGGATTTTATGAAGAACCTACCGGGACGAGATATTACCCGTATCCGGGGGGTGCGAATATTCTTGGATACATGAACGAAGTTGGGAGGAAAGAAATTGAAAACGACCCGTTTTACCGACCCGGGATGAATGTGGGGCGTTCAGGATTAGAGCGCTCCTATGAATCAGTTTTAAGGGGTAAAAAAGGCGTTAGATATATTGTTACAAGTGCTACAAATAATGAAATCGAGCCCTATGCTGACAAAAAGTTTGACACCCTGGCAACGCCTTCACCCAAAATCAAACTGGGTGTTGACATTAAACTCCAATTATATGGAGAATCTCTGATGAAAAACAAAAAAGGGTGTATTGTCGCAATTGAACCAAAAACAGGAGAAATCTTAACCATGGTATCCGCACCTAATTATGATCCAAACTTATTGTCCGGTAGAAAAAGTATTAGAAAAAACTACCCTAGCCTGGTTAGCGATGCAAATTTACCATTATTCGCCCGCCCCCTCCAAGCCGAATACCCCCCTGGTTCGATTTTTAAATTATTACAATCACTTATCTGTTTGCAAGAAAAAAAAATCACACCAAACACGGGTTTTGCATGCAACAAGGCCATTGTTGGCTGTCACGATCACCCTGCAGCAACATCCATTTCACGAGCCATCCAATACTCTTGTAATCCTTATTTCTACGCGGCAGTAAGACGGGTTATTCAGCCAAACAAATACAATAACATTTATCAAGATGCAGAAAATGGTATGAACGTCTGGCATAAATATATGATGGGGTTTGGGTTGGGAAAAAACTTAGGTATAGACATAGATACCCTTGCTCAACGCAACGGATTAATTCCTAATTCTCTATATTACGACCGTTATTTAGGACATCATAACTGGGTGTTTTCAACTATCCGTTCTATTTCTATTGGCCAAGGAGAAATTAAACTAACACCTATTCAAATGGCAAACATTGCCGTTATCATGGCCAACCGTGGTTGGTATTATACGCCTCATTTCGTTAAGTCAATAGGAAAAAAGGGTCCTCTAAAAAAATATCGCACAAAACATATTACGCCAATAAATCGCACCCATTTCGATGCAGTAATAGAAGGTATGAGAAGGGTGGTATACGAGCCTGGCGGAACCGGTAAAGAAGCTAGGATCAATAACTTTATAGTGTGCGGTAAAACGGGTACTGTACAAAATGGTAAAAACAAAAAAAACCATTCGGTTTTTATCGCTTTTGCACCAATTGAAAACCCTAAAATTGCCATTGCGGTTTTTGTTGAAAATGCCGGGGCGGGTGGGGCTTGGGCCGCGCCAATTGCCGGGCTAATGCTAGATAAATATCTAAATAAAGTAATTTCAGACAAGGAAAAAGAGCAAACAATTATTAATGCCAATTTAATGTCAAGCTACTAAATAATAAAATGAGACAGCCGAAGGAATTGTTTTCAAATATTGATTGGCCGTTGCTAATTGGGATGTTTGCATTAATGGGTGTCGGAATATTAACGGTATATTCCGTTGCCTATAACCCTGAACACCCCTTGTTATTCGATACTAGTCAGAAATACGGAAAGCAATTGTTGTGGATCGGCGTGTCTCTGTTCCTAGGGTTTTTGATTCTACTCATCGATGCAGACATTTACCGTAAATTCACTGAATATATTTATATAGCGACCATTGTTTTGCTAATTATCGTACTATTTATGCCCCCAGTACATGGCGCAAGGGCATGGCTTGGGTTCGGCGGATTGGGGATACAACCGGCAGAATTTGCCAAAATATCAACTGCTTTAATGCTTGCAAAATGGATTGACGACACCAATATAAAATTACAGAATACTCGAACAATATCCGAAACATTAGGAATAGTTTTTCTGCCTTGTATTCTCGTAGCCTTACAGCCCGATGCGGGCACATTGTTGGTGTTTACTTCCTTCTTCTTTGTCCTTTACCGGGAAGGTATTTCCTTTGACCCCCTAGTCTTTTCCGTTTTAAGGTATTTTCCCCGAGTAAAATTGAAAACAACTTGGCTAGGAACACACTTTATTCCATTTTTCTTTTTTCTTATGGTCCTTTCTATTCTAAGTCTATTTCTTTCAACAAGTATTTATTATCCTTTCGGGATTTCTTTGTCTGGTCCACTTTTTCTTATCCTTTTGATTACCCTTCTAGGCTTATTATTTTTTGGTTTCATTTCCTTCTTTGGCTATCCAAGAAATAAAACCAAGAATTTAGTGGTCTTAGTTAGTAGTTATTTGTTTTCAGTGTTTTTAATCAGCAGCATTACCTTTTTCTTTAATAATTTGGCTGCTCCCCATCAAAAAAGCAGAATTGAATTGGTGCTTGGGCTAAAAGAAGATCCAAATGGGGCAGATTACAATAGAAATAGAGCGATGGCAGCGGTGGGAAGTGGAAAATTTATGGGGAAAGGGTATCGAAAGGCTTCTGTATCTAGTATGCGAACGAATCATGTCCCCGAAAGTGAGACGGATTTTATTTTTTGCCCATTCGCAGAAGAATGGGGATTCGTAGGAAATTTAATGCTGATTGCAATTTACTTGTTTGTAATATTTAGGGTTTTCTCAATTGCGGAAAGACAACGCTCCGTTTTTTTTAGGGTTTACGCATATAGTGTGGGCATGGTTTTTTTCTATCACTTTGCTATCAATATTGGGATGAATATTGGCCTTGCTCCCGTTATCGGTATTCCTTTGCCCTTTTTAAGTTATGGGGGCTCTTCGATGATGGCCTTTTCAATCATGCTGTTCGTATTGTTAAAACTAGATAGTCAACGACGAGACGTACTCAGATAAATATTAAATTTGAATCAACTATGCTTACAGAAGAACAAAAGAAAAGATTTACCCGAATCTTTTGGGTTATATCATTATTTCCATTCTTAATGGTCTTTGGATTGCTCGTTTTACAATCCGAAGATAATCTTCCCCCTATTTCCATGCTTGATAACCCTCCTGAATTACAGGCGTCCTTAATTCTTGGTCAAACCGGAGACACAATTGGTCGGTATTGGCAAGTGAATCGAACAAGTGCGGCTTATAAAAACATCTCTCCCTTTGTTTTTGATGCGCTGATTTCTACTGAAGATGAACGGTTTATGGAACATTCGGGTGTTGATTTCCGTTCTATTGCTAGATCCTTTGGGTCTCTCGGGCGCTCTGGAGGAGCCTCTACCATTTCACAACAGCTTGCCAAATTAATGTTTACCCTTCAACAACGGCAGCGAGAGGAAATTGCGCGTGCTAATGGAGAATCCTTGCTTACAAATCGTGGTGGAATCATAGGCAAGTTTAAACGGCTAAATGAAAAGGCAAGAGAAAATATAATTGCCACGCGACTAGAATCACGATATACAAAAGAGGAGATCATTACCATGTACCTCAATCAATTCGATTTTTTATACAATGCCGTTGGAATAGAAAATGCAGCGAAAGTCTATTTTAATAAGCGGCCTAAAGAATTAAAAATAGAGGAGGCCGCCATGCTTGTCGGTATGTGTAAAAATCCCGGGTTATATAATCCCTATACCTATAAAATCAAAAATTATCGGCGGGTACTCGCAAAAGAAGAAGGTGTTGCCCCGAGCAATGTGCCTTTGGGTAAAGTATTGGCGGCAAGAGAAAAGGACTCCTTAAGAGCTCTATCCAGAAGAAATCAAGTATTATATCAATGGTTGAGGAATAGTGAAAAAAATAATAAAGCAATAACACATCGTCTTACGCGAGAAGAATACAATGAACTTATTACAAAACCCATATTGGTTAATTATCAGCCTGTAGACCACAAAGAAGGCATGGCCCCTTATTTTAGAGAAGCCTTAAGGCAAGAAGTTACAAATATTCTTTTAAAGAAAAAAGAAGATGGAACACTCAAGTATCTGCGGGAGGACGGACAGCCCTATGATATTTATCGCGATGGTCTTAAAATTTATACAACATTGAATACGCGGCTTCAAAAGTATGCTGAATTTGCCGTTGAAAAACATATTAAGGAATCGCTTCAGCCTGCATTCAATTCCAATAACCGTGGGCTTAAAAATTATCCATTTTCCAATGACATTTCTTCAGATGTTGTAGATGGAATTATGGCATCAGCACGTAAAAATTCTGGCAGATATAAAGTAATGATCTCCGCGGGGTTTTCAGAAAATGAAATTAACCAGGTGTTCAATTCGCCGGCACAAATGCGTGTGTTTTCTTGGAAAGGAGAATTAGACACCGTTATGACTCCAAATGATTCTATTCGATATTATAAAGCTTTTCTACACGCTGGGTTATTGAGTATTGAGCCTCAAACCGGATTCGTTCGCGCTTGGGTTGGTGGGGTTAATTTTAAGCACTTTTCTTACGATCATGTTCGTCAAGGTACCCGTCAGGTGGGTTCAACCATTAAGCCATTTGTTTATGCCGCTGCCCTATCCATGAAAGTAGTTAATCCGTGTACTGCTTTTTCCTCCGGCGAGCATTGTGTTGATTTGGTTGACCCAAACAACAAAGTAGTTGGTCGGTATTGCCCAAAAGGAGATGTTGCAAAAAATGTAAAAATGGGCCTTGCTTTATCATCAAATCCAACTACCGTTGCGGTTATGGCCAAAATGGGGCCGTTTAATCCTTTAAATAAATCTGGCGGACCCTTTCAAATTGAGAAGCTTCTAAAAATGACAGAAATTAACTTGAATCCCAACGATGTTGTTCCGTCAATGTGTCTCGGGAGTATGGATTTGTCATTATTTAAACTTGTGGCCGCACAATGTATCTTTCCAAATAATGGATATTATGTTCGTCCCACAACCATTGAGCGAATTGAAGACCGAAACGGGAAGGTGATTTATTCTGCCACCCCATATACCGACCAAGCGTTAAATTCTACCGTTGCGTATGAGATTCTTAAAATGATGAAAATGGTTGTTTCCCAAGGGACCGGAGGTAGTTTACGAAGCGGTAAATACGGTCCAATCCCTATTACTGCAGGAAAAACAGGAACAACACAAAACAATTCAGACGGATGGTTTATTGGAATTACGCCTGATTTAGTAACTGGTGTTTGGGTGGGAGCCGAAGACCGCTCGGTTCGATTCAAATCTATGACCTGGGGACAGGGTGCTCGCATGGCTTTGCCTATATATGGGTATTATATGCAACAAGCATATAAAGACCACATCCTAGCCCTGTCTTCAGAAGACTTTCCAGAGCCACCTGATTATGATCCTAAAACCTATGAATGTTCGGAGGCTGTAGACCCTGAGAATGCGGATGAAACGGATGTTCTATTCGAAAATGGCCTTTAACTATGAATAAAGTTGTTAACCATGTAAGTGATGCCCTTAAAGGGATTGAAGACGGCATGACCATAATGCTCGGGGGTTTCGGGTTATGTGGTATTCCTGAAAATTCGATAAAAGAACTCGTCAAGATGGGAACCAAAAATCTCACCTGTGTGTCTAATAATGCAGGGGTAGATGACTATGGGCTGGGATTGCTATTACATCGTAAGCAAATTAAAAAGATGATTTCTTCATATGTGGGCGAAAATGAAGAATTTGAAAGGCAAATGCTTTCCGGAGAATTAGAAGTAGATTTAATACCTCAAGGTTCGCTTGCAGAAAGGTGTCGAGCCGGCGGAGCAGGAATTCCTGCGTTTTTTACACCCGCGGGATATGGCACTGAAGTCGCTGAAGGAAAGGAAGTTCGTATATTTAATGGTAAACCCCACATTCTTGAGTCGGCGTTAACTGCTGACTTTGCAATAGTGAAAGCCTGGAAAGGCGATACAGAAGGAAACTTGGTATACAAAGCAACTGCAATGAATTTCAATCCAATGATGGCAATGGCCGGAAAAATAACCATTGCGGAAGTTGAAGAGTTGGTTCCGGCTGGGCACTTAGACCCAAATTTTATTCACACTCCCGGGATTTTTGTACAGCGTATTTTTAAAGGTCCTCTTTTTGAGAAACGTATCGAACAAAGAACGGTAAGAAAAAAAACATAATATGGCACTGGATAAAATCGGTATTGCTAAGCGCATTGCTCAAGAATTGAAAGATGGGTGGTATGTAAATCTCGGCATTGGAATTCCTACACTTGTTGCAAATTATGTTCCGGAAGGAATGAATGTAGAATTTCAATCTGAAAACGGCGTACTAGGAATGGGTCCATTTCCGTTTGAAGGAGAAGAAGATGCCGATTTAATAAATGCTGGTAAACAAACGATTACTGTAAATCCAGGCGCTGCATTTTTTGATTCGGCCACATCGTTTGCAATGATTAGAGGCCAGCACGTTCAACTAACCGTTTTAGGCGCAATGGAAGTTTCTCAAAATGGTGATATTGCCAACTGGAAAATCCCGGGCAAAATGGTTAAAGGCATGGGTGGGGCAATGGATTTAGTTGCTTCCGCAGAGAATATCATTGTTGCGATGATGCATAGCAATAAAACTGGGGATTCTAAAATCCTCTCTGCATGTACCCTTCCATTAACGGGAGTTGCTTGCGTTAAAAAAGTTGTTACTGAGCTTGCCGTATTAGAGATTATAAACGGTGCATTCCATCTAATAGAGCGCGCACCAGGTGTTGAGGTCGATGAGATCATCGCCAAAACAGCAGGTAAACTGATTGTTCCTGAACTTGTTCCTGAAATGCAGATTTAATGGAATATACGCAAGAATATCGCTTGGCAATTCAAGCGGCCATAGATGCGTCCCTTGTCATTAAAGAAATTTATTCCCGTGAATTTAAGTCTGTATTAAAATCCGATGGATCGCCGGTGACGGAGGCCGACTTAAAGGCATCAGAAATCATTAATCGTGTTCTGTCCTTTTCAAAACTTCCTGTGATAGATGAAGAATCTGATAAACTGCCATATGGACAACGGAAACATTGGGAGAAATGCTGGTGTGTTGACCCTTTGGATGGTACCAAAGAATTTTTAAAACGCAACGACCAATTCGCCGTGAATATTGCGCTTATAGAAAAGGGACGGGCGGTGCTTGGCGTTATTGCAAGCCCGGTTCTTGAGGAATTTATTGTTGGGGGCCCGAATATCGGTGCTCATTATAGTAGATTTAATTCATTTTTAAACGGCCATGCGCCTGTATCCATTCAGCAATCTTTAACCCCAAAAGAACTCTCGGTTATTGCGTCGAACAGCCATCACTCTCCATTACTTAAAAAGTATTTGAATCTACTTTCTAAATCCGGATACGAAACGAAATTAATTCGAAAAGGCTCTGCCTTGAAATTCTTTGATCTTACAATGAATAATTGCCAAGTTTATCCAAGATTTGCACCGACCATGGAATGGGACATTGCGGCGGGTCAAGCCATCCTAGAAGGAATCGGTGGCGGAGTCTTTGAAATACAAAGTAAATTACCCTTAACGTATAATAAAGAAATTTTAATTAACCCGCATTTTATAGCTGTTTCCGATGTAAATTTATCGTTATGGCGATGAAGTATTTATTCATAGCGGGTTGTGTCGTCCCTCTAACGATGCTCTCTCAAATCTTGCAATTCAACCAAAACATACATCAGCCAGGCAACCTAGATATATTAAATTTCGGTTATCACAGGGCTCCTCCTTCCACAAGTAAAGGATTTCTTCCTCGCTTTAACGAAACCTATCTAGCACAATATACAGATAGTAATCAGGCATTCATTACCGCAACTCCGTTATGCGTATTCAGCATGGGAAAAGAAAACGATCAATCGAAAATTAGGTTTCAAAATTCTCGGGGGCTTTTAGTGATTGGGGGACATGGCGCATTTACTTGCCATGCCTTTTTAATAGAAAACCAAGCCGTATTTAATACCTTTCAGAGAGAATTTATTACACAGCACGGGGAGTTTTATCCAACAGCCAATGGATACAATCAACAAAACGGAATGGTCCCCGGAATGGGGCGCACCAAACCCTACCATGAAAACGGGTTTGACTTTGCGTACAGCCAAGGTGGATTTGAGTGGAAGGCGTCTAAATCAATCTGCATATTTGGAGGTAACCAATCCATAGATTTTACCCCCGGTATTCGGTCCGTGTTTTGGTCTCAACACAATCAAGCACTTATAGCTGGAGGATCTATTAACTTTGGGAAACATTTAACATACATGGTGGCGCGTGCCCGTTTATTCGATTTGATTAGAAAGCCTGTTTATGCAAATGTAGAAAGCCCCTATTACAAAAAGAACTTCGCGTTTAGTGCGTTATTTTTACGCTTGAAAAAACATCGATTGGGATTGATCCATCAAACCATATGGCAAGCAGGAGATTCTTTAAAAGAAGCTATGGTAAATCCATTATATTGGGTGCCCGTTCCTGGGATTAGCTATATAGCGAAACAGCAGGTATCATTGCCTCAAATTGGCATTAATTATTTATGGAGTCCTTTTGCAAGCACCATGGTATACTCAGAATTGTTTACTCGTGGCTTTATTCCCGAAGCTTGGGCTACACAATTCGGCATTAAGTATTATTCGTCGCTCACCCAAAACCTGATTCTTAGTTCATCTATAGCATGGATACAAACAGGTGCGGAATTCTACGGAACGCATTACACAAAAAGCTTCACCCACCAAAATTTACCCCTGGGCACCCTATTAGGGAATGGGGCTAGGGAGCTTTTGTTTTCAAATCGTTTTAATTATAAACGCTGTTTCATGGATTACTTATTTCAGTTCGGTGTCCTTCAAAATGTCCCACAACCCCTATTAATGCAAACCTTTATACGGCCCAATCAAATAATACAACATCGGCTAGATATTGGTTTTATGGCCTCTCAAAGCATGCAGCTTGAAATGTTTTTAGGTATTACTCGCCGTGACGCAAGAGGCTTTAAAAATTGTAATGCAATTAACTTTGGTTTGAGGACCGCTATATTTAAACCATCGAATGTGTATTAAGCATTTAATATTACTTAGCTTTCTGTTTTTTGGCATAAACGCAAGAACGCAACGATTAGAGTTTTTAGGACAAATGAATTTGTTCGACACCATTCAATTAAATCAAAACACCCCTATTTTACCTAGACTAAATGCACAAAAACCCATGCTTAGGGATAGAATTATTCCTGTTTTCGATCTTGGATTAAGGTATAACCCTTCTTTTAGCGGTAAATCCTGTGCAGGATTCCTTTGGGATATACAACATAGTAAGTGGTTCCTGCGATTGGGCGGCGGCGGCGGTATAAATACTTTACTGCCTGCGGGTTTTGTCCAAAATGGCATATCACTCGTGGAAAGCAAGAATTCTATAATCAATGTGCGGCCAGTAATCCGTTTAGGATTCACTCCGTCTAACTATTTAAGTGCTCAGATTGGTTTTGATCAAAATTTTTATGGGGACGGCTATCGGTCCCTTTTCCTGTCTGATGCTGGCCAGCCTTATCCATTTACGTCTATTCGTTTAAATATAGGCCCTGTTACGTATCAAGCGATGGGCATGTATTTGAATTCCTCAGGCTCCCAACATAAATATTCGATAAATCATTATTTACATCTTTGTCTTAAAAAACACGTTCGATTAGCGCTTTTTGAAGCGGTTATATTCAACAGTGGTGATGCCCTAAGTAATCGTTCGTTTGAACCCGCCTATTTAAATCCATTTATGATTATTCGACCTGTGGAATATTCTACAGGTTCTGGAGATAATATACTACTTGGAGGAGAATTTTCTATATATGTAAAAAATAGCACCTGGTATGGACAATTAGTTATTGACGATATTCTAATGAAGGCATTGCTTCAACAAGAAAAATATTGGGGGAATAAACTCGGGGGTCAAGTAGGGTGGAAACATTTAACCAAAAAAAAGAATTACAGCGTTCATCTTCGCACTGAACTTAATATCGTTCGTCCATATACCTATTCCCATATTGGTAACCAATTAAGTTATACGGTTAACCAGCATGTGCTCGCTCACCCAAAAGGAGCAAATTTTTGGGAGATTTTTTCCCGAATTGATTTAATTTCCAAACGATGGGGCGCCATGGCAGAACTCGCCGCTGGACAAAAAGGAAATGGGGCTCCTTTTGGTGGAGATATCTTGGCTCCTTACACCCTACGGCCTGAAGATTATAATATCCGCTTGTTACAGGGGTTAAAAACGAACCAACTTAATATTAGAATCCAAGGAATTCGAATGTTAAAACAGTGGTATAACACCCAAATTTTTGTAGAAATATCAGGTACATACCTTAGAGAAAGTGTAAACACCCACTTTCACTGTTCGCCAATCATCGGAATTCGGTCAGCTATTTGGAATGACTATCGATTTTAATTGAAAAAGCCCGGTTTCCCGGGCTTCCAAATAAAATAACTTAAAGTCCTATAATCTGTCGCAACTCTACTTCCGTCGAACTTCGTTGTCGTCCTTGTTTGTCCAGAAATGTTCTACTCACTAGGCGCCCATGAATGGCAACCTTTTTTCCTACTTCCGCGTGATCCTGCACAAAGGACGCCATATTACCCCATGCAAATACGCGATGCCAATCTAGCCTGGCGGCATATTTTCCATCATTTTTACGGTACATTTTTGGCGTGGAGACTAAAAACCTAGCTATCTTACTTCCATCGTTAAAGCGTTGAACCGCGGGTGGTTTTGAAATGCTTCCAATTAACGTTACATAATTGTTCATGGCCATATATATTAAGGGGATTGGTTGCCGGATTCCTGTGCGCTGCGCCCTTTCCCTCGTTGGTTTAAATAATAACTAAATCGTTGATTTCTATTTCGGTGATTTTAATTGTACTTCCCTTCCATCGGATATACCGATTTACTAAGCGTCCCTCAATGGCCACATGCAAGTTGGGTTGAGCGTATGCGCATATTACCTGATGCCATTTACCCCATGCATATATATTATGAGATTCACGACATGTTTTTGAGATGCCTTCACCCGTAACGATTGTGTTACTAGTAATCAACCTAAATCTTGCATGTTTTTGACCATTGTTTGTCTCAACTTCGGTTGGATGTTTGTCTATGGTTCCAATCAATGAAACAAAATTCATTCCTTATGCTTTTGCTTCCCCGGTAGGTTTGTTTAATAAAACAAAGTCGATTCCCTCTATTACAGTAGAATATCGCGTCTCCCCTTGGTTATTCTCATAGGATTGATAGGATATTTTGCCATCCAAAAGGATTTCTTGTCCTTTATCAAGCAGTTTTTCCACTCGATCCGCCGCCTTACCCCAAACGTTTACGTTGTGCCACTGAACATCTTCCCGCCACTCGCCATTCTTGTCTTTATATCGATCATTGGTCGCTAATGAAAACCGGGCAAGTTTACGGCCCGTTTCAAACATCATGATTTCTGGCTTTACACCAAGTCTTCCAATTAAATTCACTTTATTTTTTAAATTATTCATTTGTATTTATTTTAATTACGTTAAACATCGGTTATTACCCGTTTTCTTTGCAAAGGTTGAGTCATTAACGACGGGGGTTCGGTATTTATTCGTTTACTTTCGAATGTCAGTCGTTTGTTGTCGGATAATTCAAGTTTAAAAAGGTGCTGGTTTTGCAAATTCCTTTATTTTTACAAGCATAAAATAAATGGCATGTACGAAAACATTCTCTTTGAAAAAGTTGATAAAATTGGTTGGATTACAATAAACCGTCCTTCTTTTTTAAATGCCCTTAACAAGCAAACCATTTCAGAACTAAATCACGTGCTTGGTACTATTTCCTTGGATGAAGAAATTGGTGTAGTTTGTATAACTGGTTTTGGTGATAAGGCTTTTGTTGCGGGGGCAGACATTAAAGAATTCGCAGATTATTCCATATCTCAAGGTGGGGAATTAGCATCTTCTGGGCAAGAAAAACTTTTTAATTTACTTGAAAATTTTAATAAACCTACAATTGCCGTAATCAATGGATTCGCATTAGGCGGAGGATTAGAATTAGCCATGGCTTGTCATATTCGGATTGCTTCATCTAACGCGCTAATGGGTTTACCAGAAGTTTCGCTGGGCGTAATTCCTGGGTATGGTGGCACACAGCGCCTTCCGATACTAATTGGAAGAGGGAGGGCAAATCAACTCATTTTCACTGGAGAAATGATTTCTGCGGAACAAGCATTGCAGTGGGGATTAGTAAATACCGTGTTTGAACAAGAGTCGCTTAAGAATGAGGCGAGCACCCTAGCAAAGAAAATACTTAAAAACTCACCTAATGCTATTACTTCAGCAATTAACGCAGTAAATGCCGGTTTTCAAATGCAACAAGGGCTAAACAAAGAAATTGAAATTTTTGCACGTTGTTTTGGAACTCGCGATTTTCAAATTGGAACGCAGGCGTTTTTAACAAAACAAAAAGCAAATTTTCGGGATTAATGAGCGCTCCCCTAGCAAAGTTATTCGGTCAAACAGCCATGTATGGCTTGCCGAGTATTGTTGGTAGATTGCTAAATTATTTACTTGTTCCACTGTACACAGCCATTTTCGCTAAACCAGCAGATTATGGCGTGCTTTCAGACTTATTTGCATATGTGGCCTTTTTAGTGGTCGTTCTTCCTTTAGGAATGGAAACTGCCTATTTTCGTTTTATTCAACAGCATGAAGATTCCGAACACGTTTTCAATAATAGTTTTGTACCTGTTATTCTAGTAAATGCTTGTTTCTTTCTTTTAATTTACGTTACCAATCCATGGATTGCTAAATGGATGCTTTACCGAGATCATACAGAATTTATTGTACTAATCGGGGGTATTGTTTGTATTGACGCAATTACCTCATTGCCCCTGGCTAAATTACGTGCCGAAAACAAGGCAAAGCGATTCATGGTTGTGCAGCTGACTTCTATTTTACTTAATATACTACTAAACCTTGTCTTTTTATTAGGGTTTTTTAATCCGAGTCGACCTGAAGAAGGTATAATGTTCATATTAATTGCAAACTTAATCTCTTCGGGATTAAAACTTCTATTGTTGTATGATATTATTGCCAAGGTTAAATTCACATTTGATTGGGTACTAATTGGAAAAATGCTCTCATATTCTTGGCCTTTGGTTATTGCTGGGTTTGCGGGAATAGTCAACGAAACCCTTGATCGTGTATTGTTAAAACAAATTCTTTATAACCCTGCTGTGCCAAATTCCCTTGAACAAGCAACAGCACAAGTTGGTGTTTATAGTGCTTGCTACAAATTAGCGATGCTTGTAACTATTTTTCTACAAGCCTACCGTTATGCTGCAGAGCCTTTTTTCTTTTCGCAACTTAAAAACCAAGATAGAAATGTAGTCTTTGTGCGAACAATGAATATCTTTATTGCTATCGTTTGTATTGCCTTTCTCTTTGTTTCAATCAATTTGGGCATCTTCAAATACTTCATACGTAAAGAAGCATATTATGTTGGCTTAAACGTTGTCCCAATTTTACTTCTTGCCAATGTATGTCTCGGGATTTATTATAACCAAAGTGTTTGGTACAAGCTTTCTAATCAAACTAAATTCGGTGCCTTTATAGCATTAATTGGTGCGGGAATTACGATTTTTATTAATGTGATTTTTATCCCAATGTACGGGTTTATTGCTAGTGCATGGGCCACACTTTTGGCATATATCGCACAAATGATTATTTCGTTTTATCTAGGTAAAAAATATTATCCCATTCCTTATGACGTTCGGAAGTTCTACGTGTATTTTGGAGGCTCAATAGGAATTTACTGTCTTTATAGCTTGCTTAGAATATTAATGAATGTGCCAATAAAAGGCTTCAGCTTACCCTTGTTATTACTTGGTAATTTGATGCTATTAGGTTTTGCTTACTTCGTGTACCGAAACGAGCATCATTTGTTTCGCTTTAAAAAGCCTTAAAACGTTCTTGAACCTTTGCCACGGCATTTCGGTCGTTGCCCACCGAATAAAACTCTTGGTATATTATCACTGGACGCCTTAAAAATGTATAATCAGATAGGATTAAGGCCTTGTAATCTTCATCGCAAGTAATGCTTGCTTGTACATCTTTATAACGTCTTGCTTTTTTTGAAAACACGGATTCATAGGTCCCGTATTGGCTTTTTAACTCTTCCAATACCTCAACAGGAATAGCTTCCTGCTTAATGTCAGTAATAGCAATATCTTCAGGCCAAGTAACCGAATTAAGGATTCGCTTACAGGTTGAACAGGTACTTAAGTGATAAATGCGCTTCACTTGCAGTATTCATCATACGCGGCCTTGAGATTTTCTGAAATCATATCGGCCGTGGCTCCTTCAATATGATGGCGCTCCAAAAAATGAACTAATGCGCCATTATGAAACACGGCAATTGAAGGAGAAGATGGGGGGTAGGGTAAAAAATACGAGCGCGCCCTGTTGGTCGCATCAGTATCATATCCAGCAAACACGGTAAATAATTCGCTTGGAACCAAGGTGTGTTCCAAAGACTTTTTTACTCCCGGCCGCATGTTGCCAGCCGCACATCCACACACAGAATTTACAACCATTAGCATCGTTCCCTTTGAATTCAAAACGGCTTGATCAACCGCATCAGCAGTAGTTAATTCATTAAACCCAACACTTGTTAGGTCATTTTTCATCGGTTGGACTATTTCTATCGGATACATTATTGATTTTTTTTCAAAGATAGTCAGTATTTTGATAAGAGTAAGAAACTATTTAATTACAACCACCTTGCCAACTTTCCGAGATGTTCCTTGATTTGTGGCGGTCCAAATTAAATAAACGCCACTTTCTACTCTAGACCCATCAACTCGTTTTCCGTCCCATGTTGCAGTACCACCATTGGAAGTTGTCTTGAAAATTAAATTTCCTGCTACATCTGTAACTTTAACATCAGAATCATAACGTATCCCTTGAATAGTAATTAACCCCTCATACCCGGGTCTAACAGGATTTGGGAAAACCTTAGTTGATGAATAATCTGAGTCGTCTTGCGAGGCGTCAGATCGATACGAAACCAACCCCATATCTGTAATTATAAATAACTCGCCTGTTTCTTGATTCATTTTCAAATCGTAAATATTATTGGAAATCAATTCAGAATTTTCCTTAGTAAATTGTTTTATAATTTCAGAGCCATCCGATGATAACAACACCAGCCCTGCGCCATTAGTAGCCATCCATTTTCTATTTCCTCCATCCACTTCAATATCTGTAATATGCGATGAGCCTAAAACATATTCTACATTTCCTTCAAAACGCACTTTAATTCGTTGAGCATTATAGTCTCCGGCGCCCGCAGTGAATGAATTGGTTGTGTTATATAATACTGCAAATCCCGCATCGGTGCCTATCCATAATTCTCCATCTAAATCCACCGCTAAAGCGGTTACATTATCGGAGGGAAGTGCTCCACTGTAATCTCCACTGGTGAGGTTAATATATAAATCATCTCCAGTATTATCAATCGATTCCCCATACATATAACCAAACAAGCCATTGGTTTCCGTTGCAAACCAAAGGTTTTGATCTTTATCGATGACCATTCGCGTGGTATACTTATTACGGGCAGCTGCGCCACAGTCAAATGCTTGCCATGTGTCGTCCGTTCGTTTTACCACCAACGGACGGTCCGACCAACCGTTCAGCACCCAAAGATTTCCTTTGGTATCATAGCTTACATCAGATGCTAAGCTCCAACCGTTTCCTGCCAAACTTTGTTGAATCATACTATTTGATTGGTCATATACCTCACATGAATTATTAGCAGTGTTTATTATCGAAAGGGGAAATGCAGAATACGTTGATACCGCAACCTCCTCTGGGTTTTTCGGATTTACTGAAATGTCAATAAAATCATGAATGTCAATTCCTTGCCATTGGGATAAGGTGGTATTGTCGTTATATGACCAATTTTCATCTTGAAATAGATAATACCCATGACGTAAAAACCCTGGGCTTTTGAATTCGAGTCGACCGCTGGCAATGGCTAATTTACCTTTATTCCAGTCCATTGCGAAAAAATCATTTCTAGGCGGGCCGGGATAACTTACTTTTTCATAGGAATATCCTCCTATCACTCGAATGGGACCGGTAAATTCATCTGCGATCCATTTTTCTCCATTTTCAAGAACCACCATTTGATTTGGGCGGAAAAATATGCCTAAATAAAATGCTAAAGCAGATTCCACCAATATACCTCCATTATCATAGGTCAACAGCGCGCCATCAGCCAACACATCTAATTGATTAGCATGTTGAGAAAGATTGATGATTTCTAAACCAACAGAGTAATAATCAAAATACTCAAACTCTGTGGGTAGTAATTTCAATACCGTATCGTTACCATAACCCGCAGATTTTTGTAATATATAAACATCTTCGTTGACTTTTTCCATGGATGCGTATGAAGCGTTAGTGAGGGACGGAACTCTAGGGTCTATAATCCATCCCTGTTCAGAAGGTAACATTACATTTCCTAAGCTTCCAATATATAGTTTTGTTGGGGTGAGGGCTAAAATCTGTTGATCTTTTATGGTTAAATCAACTATAGGTTCCATACCATTCGTTGGGTAATAGGTGTCCTTGATTTCGTTTTTCAATGGATTTACCAATACTATTCCAAAATCTGTGGCCGCATACATGGTATTTCCGAATCGATAAAACCGATTAATTTTTTTACTTCCAGAAATGGCTGACAATTTAATAGCGGGGATATTAATCACCCGGTTACGAGTAACCTTATCAATGTTGCCGTTTATATAACCAATATAAAGCTCCTGATCAATACTATCGTAATATATACTAGAAAGTAATATATCCGAAAGTCCGTTCATTTTATTAAGAAGTGTTTTTTCTTTCGAGTCAAGATGATATTTCATTAACCCATTTTCATAGGCCGTATAGACAAATTCATCATCTTTAGCAATATCAATTGCCCTCATTGTCGCCGTATGTAAACGCCACATACCTGTTTCTATTTGTGCAAATGCACCGAAACAACCAACAAGAAAACACAAAATGAAATGAAGTTTATTCATGGGCGTGCAACGTATTTTAAACAAATTTATTCCCATTTCATTAAATTCCTTGGTCTTTTAACATTATTATAATTTAAATTCCTTTTAAATTCGAACAACTTATGAATCGTTTTCTAAAAATTTTATACGCAACAAGCCTTTTTTTGTTTCTTTTACCAAGCTTCATTTTAATCCTAACTCACACCTATTGGTTTTTTAGCATAAACATCAGTGGTTCGATTTTTATAATAAGTTTGATTTTAAGCACCGGGGTTGTTTTTTGGATGGAGAAGCAATCCATGCGGATTTATCTGATGGGTTTTTCTATTGCCTTGATTCTAGTTTTTAGCAGTATGTATATTTCTATGAATTCATACGACTGCTCTTTCGATGGACAATGGTATCATCAAGATGCCATCATTGCAATGTCTGATGGATGGAACCCGATTTGGGATTTTCCAATATCGAATGCCGATGCTTCCGGGTCAAATGCCAATTACATCAACCATTATCCCAAAGCTTCTTGGACAATTCAGGCTGTTATTTTCAGGCTAACAGGAAATATAGAGGCTGGAAAGTCCTTACACTTCTTTTATTGGTTTTCCTTCCTACTTCTCCTAACAAATTTCTTAAAATCTCGTTTCTCGCTTTCATGGGTAAAAACTACACTTTTAGTATTATTCCTCTCAGTAAGTACCATTAGCCTGGGACAAGCACACAGCTTTTATGTGGATGGCATATTGTATAGTTTGCTCGGTATTTTCGTGATTTTTTTAATAGACTTTCTCTATTATAATAAGCCATCCGGATGGCTACTAATTCTTGCTTTCATTGTTTTGGTTAATATTAAATTTACTGGATTAGTTTATGGCGGGGTATTAATGTTAGGCGGGGCAATCTGGGTTCTTGCCCGACAAAAATCTAAATTCAAAAACAGCATTATTAAATTTTCACTTTCCGTGGTATTAGGAGTGGGAATTGTTGGGTATCCAACATACATTCGTAACACTTTTTCTAAAGGTCATCCCTTATTTCCGATTATGGGTAAAAAGAATGAAGGTAAAATGATTGCTGAAGTTCAATACCCACAAGATTTCTTTAAAAAAAATCGCATTCAAAAATTTATCTCGGCGCATGGTTCTATTCCTATATATACCGATCACGACCACGCATCGATAAGAAAACCCTTATTCAACAGTCGTTTAATAAAAGAGTCTGTTCCATATTTTAAAAACCATCAGCCCGTAACCATGAGTCCTTTTGGGCCGTTCGAAGGAGAACTTTTGGTATTGTTTATTCCAGTTTTATTTGTGTTTTTTATTCGTAAACAGCCTATTGAACTATATGTTTTGACAAGTATTCTTATTGTCTCGGTTTTGATACAGCCTGAATTCTGGAATTTACGTTATGCGCCACAGTTGCTGCTTATACTCGCTATTTTTGTTTTGGCTTCCATGAAACATAAGAATATTTGGGTGAGTGGTTATGCGATGTTTTTTTCCTTTTTATTTATAATTAATTCGGCTTTTGCTGTTAGTCAAAACTGGATATGGGTATTTGAAAATAACCGAGAATTAAAAAAGCAATTGGAACCTATGAAACATTCTTCCGTTAAAGTGAAAAAGGGTTGGATGAGGTCTTTTGAATGGAAGCTTAAAACAAACCATATAACCCCAGACTATACCCTTGATACACATGCCGTTTATTTACCATTTAAAGGCGATGCCTTTAGTGGGTGGAAATATATACAGGAAAGCAAATGAAAACAATATTTAATTTACTGAGAATTAAAAGTTGGATTAAAAATGGGTTTTTGTTATTGCCCGCCATTTTCTCATTACGATTAATGAAGTTTGATTTAATGTTTTCCTTATTGCTAGGGGTGCTTGTTTTTTCACTCGTCAGCTCATTTGTTTATATAACAAACGATATCAAAGATGCTGATAAAGATGTTTTACATCCTCGGAAAAAAACACGACCAATTGCTGCTGGTAACATTTCAAAAGCATTAGCGATAACGATTGGTATCTGTATACTCGCCATTGCACTTTTAATCTTGTTTTTAGCGCAATTACCAATGAATTTTTTATGGGTTGTATGTATTTATCTACTTCTAAACATGCTTTATTCTCTCGGGTTAAAATCACTTCCATTGTTAGAATTATTCATTGTAGCAATAAATTTTGTACTTCGAGTGTTAGCCGGATGTGCTATTATTCTGGTTTCACCATCACATTGGATTTTAGTGGTTACATTTTTCCTTGCCTTTCTCATGGTTGTTGTAAAACGAAAATCTGAAATCATGCAATTAGAATCAGATGCCATTAAACACCGTTCGGTGTTATCCGCCTATAACGTTGGGTTTTTAAACGCCCTTATTTACATTGCATCTACCATAACCATTACGGCATATTTGTTATATTCTATAGACTTAAATGTTGTAAAAGCCTTAGGAACTAATGGGTTAAAGTACAGCTCTTTATTTGTACTAATGGGTGTAATGCGATTTATTCAAATTAGCGAATTAGGTTTATTTGATGGGGAAGGTGATCCTACTACATTATTATTTAAAGATCATTTTTTACAAGCTATCGTATTTTGTTGGGTTTTATATTTAATCGTAATCATTTATGTTTGAGGCCTCTAACAAGCTCGCCATATTTGATTTCGACGGAACGCTCTATACCTATGACAGTGTGCTTTCTTTTTGCTTGTTTTACTATCAAAAAAAACCCTGGCGATTATGGCGGTTATTCATTCAAGTGGTTGCTTGGGTTGCTTGGAAGTTAAATCTAATTGATACCCGGACCTTTAAAACTCGTTTTATATGTTTTATTGCCAGAGATTCTGCAAAAGAAATAGAGCGAATGGCAACGCAATTTTGGAATAATACCTCGTCGTTTAATCAAGAATTATTAATTGCTTTAAAAACATGTAAAGAAAACATGATCCTACCGGTTGTAGTTTCAGCATCACCGGATCTATTTATTATACCGGCATGTAATAAACTAGGTATTAAAGAGGTAATAGCGACAACCTTGAATATAACAGAACACGGATATTCTTTGGGAACCAATTGTCGAGGCGAAGAAAAAATCAAGCGTCTTCGACATGTTTTTCCGACGCAAACTCTCGGTTTTGCGTATTCTGACAATATCGACGATATTGCATTATTACAATTAGCAGAAAATGGGTTTCTTATTAAAAATGGGAAAATTAATGCCTTTCATTGAGGCGATGTGCCTCATTATTCAGATACTTCGCATCACGAATTAATTGTTCCTCAATATCAATATTATTACGTGCTGCTTTTCGTGTTATTTCCTCCATCCAATAGGGATTAGAGCGTATTTCGCGAACAATTCTTTCTTCCTCTGACTCTTTAATTAATTTCAATAGCTCATTACTTGATTTAGTAGATGCTTTATCCACATCATTCAAATAAATCCATGGCTCATTACCGCTCTTTACAACAGGATAACTACTTATACAATTCTTCTTGTATCCAAATACTGATAACGTATCAATGTTCTCTAGGTGTACCGCAATCTTTACTATTTTATTTTCATGGTTGCAATATACTATCGGAGAGCTGTTCTTAGTAAAATCAAATACACGGTTTGTTCGAGATATAAATATCTGTGGATCAGGATTATACCATGCTGGGTGATGGTCAAGCACCCATTTTGCAATGGGCATGTGTTGGAGATTAGACCAATCAAATTGGTTAAAAGGCAAATGTACCATAAGTAAAAGCACTTGAGAAATTAAGGCTGAAACTACAAGTGGTAACTGAACGCGAATTGAAAAATCCTGCATTAAATGAAACACATGAAACAGTAGGGGTACACCTATCCAAACTGCATACCTATTAACGATGGCCATTCCGTGATTCCAATTACTCATAGAGGAAACCAGAATGGTCATCAACAATATAACAACAGGCATTAAGTCCCAAAATTCTGCCTTACGATTTCTAATCATTATTATCCATCGATGCACTAATAACACCATGTATAACAATAGAAATAGTCCAACACTTAAAATCATTCCTTGATTTAAATCAACATAAAACCCTATAATTCGCGTAACAGATATATTCTCAGCGGCAAGAAATCCTGCATAGTTAATCAAGCTGGTAGTGCCAAATAACATATTAAAATAAAGGGGTGGAATAAACGTGATCAATCCATATAAAAGATATGGGATTATGGATTTTATAGCGAATTGATTTTTACTCCAAATGAACATATACATCCAAAGCAATAAAAACAACAAGGGTTGATTCTGTAAAGTAGCAAGCGCACAGAAAAGAATAGCC
Source organism: Crocinitomicaceae bacterium (assembly GCA_030830895.1). Classification (GTDB taxonomy): domain Bacteria; phylum Bacteroidota; class Bacteroidia; order Flavobacteriales_D; family Crocinitomicaceae; genus UBA952. Next base: position 36,262 of record JAURMC010000013.1, read on the forward strand.
AAATGATTTCGTTCGTGTTTTAAAAACATGAAACTGTACATTAAAAGTACCACCGTAATTAATTCTGGATGAGTCCACGTGTTATAATAAAATGCTGCACTTAAAAACGCGGATAAAAAAACCAATACTTCATCCAAAACATTCTTTGTCGGAAGAAATAAAACAAGTATCAATAAGAGTGTCCAACAGGCAAGATTAGTGTACTTAAAGGCCTGAATAGGGTGAACATTAAACAGATCCGTCGCGCCCCGTGCTGGAACATTCAATAAGGAATAAAAAACAAAATGATACCCGTAAACGTCCGCTTTATGGTTTTGGTAAAATCCTCCAAAATCCCGCCTAACTGAAGTTTTAGATTGAGCTTCCTTAAGAAAGCATTCTACCTCATCAAAGGCCGCTGCCTTATAATTAGATGCCCACGATTGATGCGCAACAAAATCTCGTTTAAATGAATTAAAATCTGAAACCCTTATATCTGGAGTACGATGATTATACCAAGCCTCTGTTGTTAAGATATACTCTATTCCGTCACCTGCTGCATAAGGTTCTGTATGAGAATAATATCGAAACAACCCCAGCGTAAAAAGCATTACAATTCCAACTTTAACCGCCCATCCCGGAAATTTATTGAACATATAAATAAAAGAGAAGAATTAATAAATATCGTGTAAATTTCCCAATAAAAATAAACAGGAAGGTTGACTTCCATGATGCTTTAAAAAACCCCAAGGCGACAGCAATTACATCTCCAACAAGCGGTAGCCATGATATAAGCGCTAGCCATGTCCCATAACGGCTTACCGACTCCTTCCATCTGGATATTTGATGATGTGTAACTCGGATTTTGGCTAACCACTCAGGTTTACCTAAAAACCCAATCCCGTAATTCAAATAACCTCCTAATGTATTTCCTGTGCTTGCGACTAACAAACAAATCCATGGATTAAATGAAAACAACATGGTTATGAATATAGCCTCAGAGGCCACCGGAAGTATTGTCGCCGCTAACAAAGAGGCTATAAACAGCCCAATATATCCCCATTCAATCCAATCCATAAAAAAAGGCCGGTTAACCGGCCTTAATTAAACATAAATACTTTTTATTTTTTGGCGAATTTGCGTGTAGCAAATCCATCATTGGTAATAATCTTCACGGTATATAATCCGGCAGATAAATCATTAATTGTTACTTGTTCTACAGCTATACCATTAGCTACATTGAATGTAGATTCCTTTACGATGCTTCCTGCAGCATTATAAATTGCTATGACTCCAGTTGTTGTGTTATTGATTTCCATTTTAACATTTAACACCTCATTCGCTGGATTTGGATAAACTAAAGTGGAAATATTTGCCGATTCTTCGTTGATACCAATTGTTGGATCAAAATTCATTCGAACCCAAGGAGTTCCTGTTTGATAGTACCAAGTATTGTCAAAATAATCAAAGAAGAAAGAGGTTTGTGGTGTAGAAGATCCCGCATTTACAACTCTCAATCCTTGACTATATGCCCCAATAACGGCTAAATATGTAGTATTTGGAACCAAATTTACCGGAACATTCAGCATAAGCATTTTATTTATATTCAAATCTGCAGCAGTTACGATATATGGATCTGATTCAGATTCAAAAACAAAATCTCCTGTGGTTGCATCAACAGAATACAATTTTACAAAAACTTCGGTTCCTACTGTTGTTCCGCTTGCACCACCTAACATTCGTACGTCAATTCCTTTTAAGGTTTGAGCATTCCAAATATCAAATAGGTTTCCTGACTCAAAACCATCCGTTCCGTTTGAGGTAGAACCCGCCGGGGTTCCGTTATCCCGAGCATAAATATAATTGGTAACATTGAAAGCAGTATTAGAGATTACATTGTTCGCAGGAACATCATCTGTTGAATCCGCTGTTAAGGCGTGAACTACGGTATAATTACCTATTCCCGATGGGGTAAATGAATTAGCAATTATTAATGTGGACGTATCTAAAGAATTAATTGTACTTGAAGGGCTAGCAGAAGTAAAAGCGCCGTTATTCACATTAATGCTATATTCAACACCGGTTTGGTTGTTTATTCCCCCGTTAAATACATCTATTTCGAAATCAATAGGTGCGGTTTGTGTAGTGGGGATTTGATAATATGGGAGGCCTGCTGTACCCCAATATTTTGAGGTAATACTTAGGTCATTCGTTGGATTAGTAACAATCTTAACATTATCAATATACCAACCATAAGTAATCCAAACATTCGGATTCGCTGCTGAGCCCGGATAATTAGTTGTCCAACTAAATCGTATCCATATGTTTCCAGGATTGGCCGGTAAAATGGTTGCAAGGTTAATAATTTTTAAATCTGGATTTGCGTAGGGCGACCCGCCGGAGGCAGAAAGCACTGGTTTATCTAAATTGTTTCCAACAGAGAAAAACGTGGAGCCGTCTGTACTAATTTGAATATCTTGTAGGTCATTGAATCGTGCACCATACTGCTCAAACTCAATACTTATCTGATTACTTCCGCCAAGCGCTGCAATATTTATTGGATTTGCTGTTGTTAAGTTGTAAGTAACTGATAATGCTTGAGTACCTGGATTTTGTGTTGGGTCCCCATTTACTAATTCCGCATAATTTCCACCGCCGGTTGAATTAATTCCATTGCCTGACCACCAACCATCGGAGGTATTATTTATGTTCCATCCAAAATCAATTCCTGCCTGTCCGCTGTTGTCAATAACCCAATTAGCAAGTGAATCAAAATTATCAGACCACAAGGTTACTCCAAGAGTTTTCGTATCTATTATTGGTTTAGAACACATTGCATTTACCGAGGGAACTAAGTTGTTCGCAGTTGGTAAGAGGGGCTGCTTTTGTGCATAGACCACTGAACCAAGCACTACTAAAGAAAGGAATAAAGATTTTTTCATATGTTAAATTTGTTTTTCATGTGTAAAAATAAATCAAAAAATTAAATTATAATTTTCTTTCTTTTAGAAAAGGAAGCGTTCTTCTAATGTGTTGTAAATGAAGATAAGAAATAGAATGTAGGACTAAGGTAGAATCATTAAGAATGGGAGCCGTAAGATAACTACCATCAGCGGAGATTAAACAGGAATGGCCTTCATATACTATTTGATTTCCATCGACCCCTACCCGATTCACTGCAGCAACAAAACATTGATTCTCAATGGCTCTGGCTAATAATAATGAGTCCCAGTTACTAATTCTCCGGGTGGGCCAATTTGCAACATATAATAACAAATCATATTGTGGATTGCCTGATAAAACTTGATTTCTAGCAGCTTCAGGAAAACGCAGGTCAAAACATATTTGAAGATTGATTTTCCACCCTTTGAAGGAAACAATTGTTTGGCTTTTTCCTGATTCGAACACTTGGTCTTCACCAGAAAAAGCAAATAAATACTGTTTATTGTAATAGGCAAGCATCTTTCCTTCTGCAATGAATACCCCCCTATTATAATATTTCCCCTCCGACTTAATTAGCAAAGAGGTATAAAACGCAGTATTATATTCCCGTGATCGTTGCATTAACCATTCTACAGACTCTGATTTATCCCATTCTTCTGCGAACTCCTTAGCATTCATGCTAAATCCTGTAAAGGCCATTTCAGGAATTAAAATCAAATCGGCTCCAGGATGTGTTTTTAATTCATACTCAATCCTGCTTCTATTTTCTTTTGGATTTTGCCACGCTTGATCAAATTGTAATAAACCAATTACTAAATCTTGCATAGTCTTTCTAAGGCTTTGGTGAGCGTTTTTTGGTCTTTAGCGAAACATAAACGAATGTAGTGAAAATCTTTATTTGATTCGTAAAATACCGAAACAGGTATTGCCGCAACACCATGTTCTTTTATTAACCACTTACAAAAATCCACGTCATTTTGAGTTGAAATCTGACTATAGTCTACTGTTTGAAAATAGGTGCCTTCGCAGGGCAAACATATAAATCTACTTTTTGACAATCCTTCTCTAAAAAACATCATTCGTTCTTGATATTCGGTTCGGAATAATGAAGGATTAAACAAAGGTAAAAACTTAGAAATAGCATCTTGCATCACAGAATTTACACTAAAAACCAAATACTGATGTACGCGTAATATCCGCTGCATTAAGTTTGTTGGGGCACTCAAATACCCTATTTTCCATCCTGTAACCTGCAGCGTTTTTCCAAAAGACGAAACAACTACTGATCTCACTCTCAATATGTCATAAGCCCTTACCGAAATGTGCTGTCTTGAATATGTTAAATACTCATATACCTCATCAGATAGTATCGTGAGATTTGGATTATTATTGACTATGTCAATGAGCTTTGAAAAATCTTCAGACGTCCACACGCGTCCACTTGGGTTATGAGGGTTATTAATGATCAGTAATTTTGTTTTTGCATTTATAGCTGCAGTAATTGCGTGCCAATCTGGTAAAAAATCTAAGCTAAGTTCAACATGAATTGGTTTAGCGCCTACTAGTAATACCGGGGTTTCATAACAGTCATAACAAGGATCCAGCAACACTACCTCGTCTCCAGCAGTAACTAGGGCTTGTATGGTGGTGAAAATCGCTTGCGTTGCCCCTGCAGTAATTAATAATTCCTCCAATGATATTGGCAATCCATTATGTTGATTAATCAAGTTTTTAATTGCAGTGCGCAAGGCTAAGTTACCTTGATATGGCGCATATTGATGCGATTCACTTTGAACTGCCTCAGAAACGGCATCAAGAAGCTTTTGATCTATTGGAAAATCAGGAAATCCTTGGGCCAAATTAACCGCACCATATTGATTCGCTAATTGAGTCATCACAGAAAAAATACTCGGGGTTGAAGGAACTGAAATGTCGTCCATTAGTGAGTAAGAAAATAGGATAAATGAATATCTTTTCCTGCTTGAATATCACTTATTGTTGGCGTGAGTAATACCGAGGGCTCAATTGATTTGTTGCTAGTAGGGTCATCGAATGCATTAACTTTCATTGTGGAAATCATAACAGGAAGCGCCGTATTATTTAAATAAATGGTTACTGGATTAGCAAACGTTCCCGTATAGGTTCCTGAAGCAGGTGTTCCCACAATTACGCCTCTGTCGATGGCTGCAAACCAGGCGGCAAAATTCGCTGATGCAGACATTGACATTCCATTTATAAACAACGTACACTTTCCGGAAAATGAACGCCTATTTTTATTAAGCAATATGGGGTCATTGAACACTGTATCAATTGTACCTTTAGGGCTGTTATAAAAATCCCATTCTCGTGCAATGGCCCCATTTGGATAATAACGCCTTGCGGTGCGCCTGAACCTCCATTTCTGAACTTTTGAAAGTTGTTCAAAGCGGTCATAATTACTGCGTTTGTACACATAATAATTACTGTATTTTATTCCTTCTGGCACTAAAAAACTCATTAAGTATTCTTGTAAAAGTATATATCCTCCCGTGTTGTTTCTCAAGTCAATTGCCAACGATTCAATGCTATCCATTTCAATATCCTTAAACACCTCATCCATTCTTTTTTTAAATGAATTAAGCGTCGTTGGGGAGAAGGATGAAATACTCAAAACGCCCTTCTTCCCAAAATTGTTGTAGGTAATTTTTGCTTCTTCACCTAAAAAATCAGTAGAATTAAACGCTTTTCTTAAGCGCGGCCGACTTACTTCTTTATGAACCGTGTCACCTTTGTAAACATAATCCACTTCTGCTCTTTTTTTAATAGTTTGGAGGTTGCTTAATCCACAAAACACATTAATTGAAAGCTCTTTTTTAGCATGATTTGCGTGAGCCTCAATTGGCGTAAAATCCATTGCGGTTTGGCGAAAATACCTAGGTTCTATTTTATTGAATGCTAACAATTCTGACCCCGTTGGAATAATGGATTTCCATGACTTTACCACAAAAACTTTATCGTTAATTGGATGGAGCATAAACGGGAGATAGTGTCGAGAAAACCTAGAATAAGATAGTAATTCTCGCACGTTAAAAAATGTATGTGAATCTCTTAACTCTTGTAGATAATCATTCAAAATTTGGGTAAACTCCAATAAGGTTTTATCGGTGCTACAACGATCAATGGCTTGTAAAAAAGCTGAATCTAGCGCCGAAGCCATCGTGTAACGGTGCAGGTCTGGGTGAATCTCATATAACCTTTCTTTGAGCTCTTTTAAATCCTCAATAAGCGCTGATGCACAAATTTTATCGCGAACAGGATCCGTATTATATTTAAACGCCAAGTATTTACAGGATTGAGTAAATCCCGAAGGGATACACAATACAAAGCAACAATACCATATAATTTTTCGCATTGAATACAAAAATAAAAAAGCTGTGCATGTAGCCTGAATTAAGTGCAGATTTATTTTTTTTATGGCGTGAGTCAAACACCTATATTTTATAATTTAACAGCCGAAAATAATTATGGAGATTTTGATTGTTGGAGGCTCTGGATTTATTGGACAAGCACTCCAAAAAGCGCTTGACTTAATTCGTGTCCCTTATAAGGTACTAAGCAGAACCCCCAAGACTGATACGCATATATATTGGAACCCAAACAATCATGAATTAGATCACTCTTCTCTTGGCACAATAACACATATTATAAATTTAGCTGGGGCAGGAATAGCAGATCAGCGATGGACGAAACAGAGGAAAGAAGAGTTAATAAAATCACGGATAAACTCAACAGAATACTTACATAATGAATGCCGGAAATATTGCCCTAATTTAATTGGTTATATAGGGATTTCCGGAGTTAATGCTTTTGGTTTTAACAATAATCGAAAATACCATGAAGGTGACGCATACGGGGATGATTTTTTATCTCAATTAGTAGCGCAATGGGAGCAAGCCCACCTGCTTTTTAATCAGTTGCCTTCTTTCAGTATTTTTCGTCTAGGAATGGTTTTGTCAAGCCACGGAGGGGCTTATCGAAAAATCGCCGCCCCAATGAAATTTTACATGGGTGCCGTTCCTGGCAGTGGAAAACAACTGGTTCCTTGGGTACATTTAGATGACGTCGTCGGCTTAACATTAAAGGTACTGCAAGATAAACCACTTGGACTTATTCACGTGGTAAGTGAAAATTCAAGCATGAGTGAACTAACAAAAACGATTGCCCAAAAAGAGAGATCTGTGATCATTCTCCCAAACATTCCTTCATCTGTTATTCGACTATTTTTTGGGGAGATGGGGTTATTATTAACAGAATCCCTACAGATTAACCACACCAAACTAGCCCAATCTGGCTATAACATTCGATTTAATAATCTATCCGACCTTATGTATGAAAAAGAAAACTAAGATTTTTGTGTTAGACACCTCGGTATTAATTCACGATCACCAGGCGATAAAAAATTTCAAACAACACGACGTAGCAATACCAATAACAGTATTAGAAGAATTAGATAAATTCAAATTAGGAAACGACACCAAGAACTTTTCTGCACGCGAAGTAATTCGCTTTATTGATAAACTAGTGGGAAATGAACGATTGAACAATTGGATTGAAATTGAAAAGCCCCTAGGGAAATTCAAAATAATCATGGATCATAACCCGAAAACACTCAATGCTGAGAAAATATATGCCACCTCAAAAAATGACCATAAAATAATCAATGCCGCACTTATTTTACAAGAAGAATTTCCTAGTCGCAATATCATTTTAGTTACTAAAGATATCAATCTACGGATAAAATCAAAAGCACTTGGTGTTGCAGCCGAGGATTATGAAACAGGTAAAGTATATGAGCTAAAAAATGAGTTAACACCTGACTATATTATTGAAAATGTAAACAGTGAGTTAATTCGTGAAGTATTTACAAGAGGAACATGCGAGGAAAGCGGGGTTCTCGGCGCATTGAAGCGTACCAATGGATATTATATATTAAAAAATGGGAAAACGTCTTCACTGGTATATTACAACCAATCAACAGGAATGATGGATCGAATTGAAAAGGAGTTTGTCTATGGCATTAAACCAAAGAATGCAGAGCAAGCCTTTGCTTTACATGCGCTAATGAATCCCGAAATTAAGTTAGTTGCGCTTCAAGGGGTTGCGGGTACAGGTAAAACCCTACTCGCTTTGGCCGCTGCATTAGAGCAAGAAAAAAAATATAACCAAATTATTTTAGCCCGACCAATTGTTCCCTTGTCAAACAAAGAAATTGGATTTTTACCCGGAGACGCCACCGATAAAATTAGTCCATACATGGAGCCCTTGTGGGATAATTTAAAATTTATTAAGTCACAATATGGTGAGCACGAAAAAAAGCACAAGGCAATTAGTGATATGGAAGAATCTAAGAAAATTGTGATTACCCCCTTAGCCTTTATTCGGGGTAGAAGTTTTTCTAATATTATGTTTATCATTGACGAAGCACAAAATTTAACTCCGCACGAAATTAAAACGATAATTACTCGTGCTGGTGATAACACAAAAATTGTGTTCACTGGAGACGTGCATCAGATAGACACGCCGTACCTGGACGAATACAGTAACGGGCTAGCGTATTTAATTCAAAAAATTAATGACCAACCTTTATTTGCTCATGTAAAACTTGAAAAAGGGGAACGGTCTGAATTAGCAAATCTTGCAAACGACTTGCTATAATTTAATCAAGTATTTCCTCATTTTCCACCCGTAAAGTTCTGGCAGGAAACTTTTTTACCATTTGTAAATCATGCGTGGCCATTAACACCGCTGTGTTTTCTTCCTTGGAAAGGGCCACCAACAATTGCATGATTTCTTCAGAGGTTTCTTCATCTAAATTTCCTGTTGGTTCATCCGCCAAAATAATCTTGGGATCATTTAACAAGGCTCTTGCAATAGAAACGCGTTGTTGCTCTCCCCCGGAAAGCGTATGGGGCATTTTATCAGCTTTTTGTTCAATCCCAACTAATTGCAATACGCTCATAGCGCGTTTATGAATTTCTGTTTTATTAGTCCATCCTGTAGCCTTCAAAACAAAATACAAATTTTGAATAACTGTTCGATCCATTAATAATTGAAAATCTTGAAAAACAATACCTAGTTTTCTTCTAAGAAATGGGATTTCTTTAGGTTTTAATCCTTTTAAATCATACCCTGTAATTATTCCTTCTCCATTTGTAATTTGCAGCTCCCCATATAAGGTTTTTAATAACGAACTTTTACCGCTACCCGTTTTACCAATTAAATATACAAACTCCGCCTCATGAACTGATAAGTTCACTTGTTTAAGAATGGTTTTATCTCCTTGAAGGATATTCACCCCCGATAAATTAATAATTTGTTCCACGTGTGATTTTTTTACAAAGATGGTGTAGAGAATGTGTTAATTCACATCATATTAAAATATCTCTTAACAAAAATGCGTGAAAAACTTTTAACCTACAGCGAATTCAAGCGTTCTCTGAGGTATACTTTTGCTACATGCGAAAAATTCCCTTTTTTCTATTCTTTACATGGGTAGCTATTTGTTCTTGCTGTTTTGGGCAAGAATCTATAAACACAATTTCCATTTATCGAGATTACCATCGGGCGATGGATTTATATGAAAAAAGTCAATTCACGGCTGCGCGCATTGAATTTGAAAACTTCATGAATCAACCAATAGACCACAATGACCCTTTTTATGTTAAGGCGCTTTATTACCGAGGTATGGCTGCGTTGGCGCTTTATAATGACGATGCGATTCCGCTGCTCAGCCAATTCAACGAAGCATATCCTGAAAACATATACAGAAATATCATCCATTTTGAGATTGGAAACTATTTTTTTCAACGGGAGGACTACCTTAACGCTCTTCCATATTATAGCCTTGTAAATGCGACAGAATTAGATTCAGTAAGTGCCGAAGTTTATTTTTTCAAAAAAGGATATAGTTATTTTATGGAAGGGTTAGATCAAAATGCAATGCTTTCATTTAAAGAGGTAAAAAATTCAACCGGACAGTATGGGCCGATAAGTTTATATTATTATGCCCATTTGAATTATAAACTGGGAAATTTGAACGAATCGAAAAATACCTTTCACACGTTGAAATATAAACCTGAATTCACCACTATAGCTCCATATTATATTATACAAATCAACCACAAACAAGGACTATACGACAGTGTGATTTCTTATGCATCTACTGTACTCGATACGGTTGAACTTGGAAACTATACTGATATTTTACACTTATTAGGAGACGCCCACTTTAAATTGAATCATTATAAGGAAGCATCCACATATTTATCTGCTTATGATAAACGTGCAAAAACCACCCGAGTAGACGATTATCAATTGGGTTTTTCTTTAATGAATTCAGAACAATATGATCGAGCTATAACCTATTTAGAACGAGCAGCGAGGATTGATGATAGCCTTGGACAAACATCCATGTATCACATTGCAAATTGTTATTTAAGTACAGAAAAAATGTTACCTGCAAGGGGTGCATTTGAGCGCGTTTCAAATATGAATTCAAATCCCTTGCTCTCGGAAGACGCCTTGTATCAATTTGCAGTGATTTCATTTAAAATTGATATTAATCCTTATGATGAATCTGTCAGAGCCTTTGAAAATTATCTTTCAAAATATCCCAATTCTAATCGAAAATCAGATATTTTTCAATATCTAGTAAATGTGTATGCTTCTACAAGTAATTATTCAAAAGCTTTAGAATCACTCAATAAAATACCATATAAAGACGGACAATTGAAAAGTGTTTATCAAACAGTAGCTTTTAATTACGGAGTCGATTTGTACCAAAAAAACCTACTTGATTCTGCCTATACCGTCTTTGGCTTAGTTGATAAATACCCGAATGAACCTGAAATAATAGCAAAAGCTAAGTTTTGGAAGGGAGATATTTATTTTAAGCAAGGAAAATACCGAGAATCAATTTTAGAATTTAAAAATTTCCTAGCGGCACCCTCGGCTAATTTGTTAACAGAAAAACTCGATGCGTATTACAGCATCGCATACGCATACCTTGAACAAGACCAATTAAGTGATGCCCTCGAATATTTCAGTATTTACATTCAATCCAAACCAAATAATGCTGAAAAAAAACTTGATGCGATGTTCCAGCTTGCTGATGGTAATTATACCCAAGGAAAAGATGAACAAGCGATTCAATACTATAAAGACATTCTCTCAAAAAAAACAGCTCTTTCTGATCGCGCCTCATATTATCTAGCAAAATCGTATGGGTATAACAAACAGGCCCTATCGAAAATCTCTACCCTTGAAAAATTAATTATTGAATATCCGAATTCTAAATATATTCAAAACGCCTCCTATGAACTTGCCATGAGTTACAAGGCTCAATCAGAATTCGAGAAAGCATTTAAAGGATTTGAAACCTATTTATTAAATTATCCAAAATCTCCAAAAGGAGTTAATTGTAAAGTTGAAATAGCAGATATCTATTATAAACAATGGAGATATCAACAAGCAGAAAGCGCATATCGCTCGATACTTTTAGAATTTGGCAACAGAAAAGACATCTGTGCTGTAGCCGCCAAAGGTCTAATGGATGTTTATGTAGCTATGAAAAGCCCTGAACGGGCAGAAGAAGTTGCAAACGAATACGATTGCGCTGGATTATCATCAGACGAGAAAGAAAACCTTTATTTTAATCCTGCATTACAGAGTTATGTGGATAGTAATTACAGTGAGGCTATTGCAAAGTTTAATCAATATTTAGCGAAGTTCCCCAATGGAAAGTTTTCTCAAGACGCACATTTCTACGCAGGAAATGCGTGCTTAAGAATAAAGGACACTATCGCGGCCTTACCTCATTACGAAGCATATTTAGCTGGTCCAACTGCAAGTTATTTTGAACCAGTAGCTTATAAAATTGCAACCTATTACTACGAAAAAAGAAATTATAACGACGCCTTAATAAATTATCTAAAACTAGAACAATTTGCAGCGAAACCAAACAATATTAACGCTGCAAAAATTGGATTAATGCGTTGCTGTTTTCTATTAGATAAATATCAAGATGCAAATTCCTACGCTCAACAAGTTCTCTCTATTGGAGGGCTCAACCAATCCTTGAAAACAGAGGCTGAATATGCCTATGGAATGAGTGCTTATTATTTGTCTAATTTTTCCGATGCAGAACCCGCATTGCGTTGGTTAGTTAAAAATACCGGAACCATTAAGGGTGCTGAAGCAAAATATACCTTGGCTGCTATTCAATACAAAAAAGCAGCGCTTGATTCTACCATTATCCTAATAAAGGAACTGCTAAAAATGAAACCCAGTTATAATTACTGGGTGGCTAAAGGATTAATTCTGCAAACACAAACGCATATAGACCGAAACGAATTATTAGAGGCTGAACAAACGATTACTTCCGTAATTGACTTCTATCCAATTAAAGAAGATGATGGGATTTTGAACGAAGCTCATGCCCTTAAGGCAACGATTGAAGACCTTAAAAATCCCATGAAAAATCTTGAAATAGAACCTCAAAAGACTATTGAAATTAAACCCGAATAACATGAAGTATTATTTAATCTTATTAATTTGTGGTTGGTTTCCCTTGTATTTTGCACAATCTGATGTATTTGAAACCGATGGAAAAGGTAATAGAGACATAGAGCGTACCCACCGTATTGCTTCTGCACCTAAAATTATTGACTCCATCAAAACATCTGCTGTACCAAATCGCCCCTTACTTGGGCCTAAATTAACAGTCAACGTAAGCACTGATACCATTGAGGCGGCTACCATTGAAACTGAGCAATTGCTTGAAAAATTATACCCTTTTTATTTAAAACTTGGTATGGGGTCCACATTAATGCCAATGGGCGAGTTTTATGTGAATTCTACGCGATCAAGAGCTAATTATTATGGTTTACACGTAAAGCACCTTAGCTTTTTTGGGGATATAAAAAACAGAGAAAAACAACTGATGGCTCCGGCAACGTTCGACAACACCAGTATTCAAGGGGTTTTTGAAACGTTTCAAAAATCCTTTACACTTCAATCATACCTAAAATATACTAACCATGGGTTTCATTATTATGGCCTGAATGATCCAAACGCCGACAAAGACTCCATCGCACAACGATATCAATTAGTTAATGCGCATGCCGTTATTTCTAGTAATCGAGGAGATACGGGTGTTTTCAACCTAAAAACTACGCTTGATTTTAGATATACAGGGACGGATTCGCCAAGGGTAGATAGTTTAAATGATTGGAAATCAAAAGAACAGGGATTTAAGCTTAATACACTTGGAACCTATAAAACTGGTTCATCTACCATTTATGGTTGTTTAGGATTAAGATATAATGGGTATTCATACGGTATTCAAGATTCTATATTGTCTTTTTCGGACAGTGGTTTTGTTAATAAGAATACCGTTGTAGATTTAAATCCAGGTGTCAAAAGCTTATTGGCCCAAAACGCCCTTAGCATAGATGCTGGATTTAATGTAAGCATTGATGTCTCAGAAAAAACAAGAGCATATTTCTTTCCTTCGGTATTCATGCAATTCGCCTTAATGAATAATCAGTTCATTCCTTATGTCTCGCTAAAAGGACAGGTTAAACAAGCATCTTTGACCACATTTTATCAGGAGAATCAATTTGTTTTACCAAACCTCAATATCCAAAATCAAGTAAATCCCTACGATATTCAACTTGGAATTAAAGGTGCCTTTTTAAAAAAATTCACATACGGAATACAGGCAAATTTTATTAAAGAAAATAATCGCGCCTTTTTTGTGACTGATACATTAATATCTTCCGGAAATAAATTTACCTTGGTATACGACTCATTAAACCACACAAGGATAGAGGGCCAATTTGGATATCAAGCAGGTAAAAAACTTAGCCTAGATTTTATAACTAGATATCATTCCTATGAATTATTTAATGAAGCCCGGGCATGGAACTTGCCACAAGCAGAAATTATCTTACAAGTAAATTATAATTTATTCGATAAACTATTAGTTAAAGCTGGATTAGATATGTCTTTTGGTAGATATGCAAAAGTATATAAAGCAGGAACAAATATTACTGAATTGAACAATCAGTTTGTATATAATTTAGGAAATGTTTTTGATGGAAATTTAACCCTAGAATATCGCTACAGCAAGCGCATTTCTGGATTTGTCCAAATTAATAACATCGCTTCACAACGATACTTAAGGTTTTATAATTATCCGGTCATTCCGATTTCAATATTCGGAGGCCTAACCATTAAGTTTTAAGTATTTGATTTTCAATAAGATATAATTTAAAATATACTAATAGGCGAAGATTTGCGTTAGCTCGCAAATTTTTATTTATGCCTAAACTACTTTTTATTTATCTTGCCCTTTCAATCCATGTGGCTGTTTTCAGTCAAAGTACATTTTTTTCACCCGCCTATCAAAATCACCCAGAAATTCCTTCTGGATTTTTAGAAGCAATCTCATATACACACACACGATTTTATAACATTTCAAACGAAGAACCATTAAGTTGCTCTGACATCCCCATTCCTTATGGAATCATGGGGGTTTATGAAGATGGAAAAAATTACTTTTTTGAAAATGGAAAACTCATTGAATCTTTAACAGGAATTAGTATTTACAGCCAAAAGAATAATGTTCTTCTTCAAATAGAAGCATATGCAGCAGCCTGTGCGGTGCTCATGCACAGCCATGGTGTTTCAGGGGAAAATACCCCTGAATTAATATACAATTTAATGTGGGAGCTGAGCGAAATTCCTAAAGAAGGAAGCGTCAACCGCTTTGCATTTGAAAGCACTGTTTACGATGTATTTAAATTTTTAATGGATGAATCAAATTCGGCTACCTATGGATTTCCATTGTATGAAATAAACTTAATGGATTTCTTTGGTAAAACTAACTATTCTGTTCTCAGTTCTCCACGTATTACCATCGATTCCACAGGGATTAAAAACCATGAAAACACCCAATACCGGACAGAAAATTTACATAAATCTCTAAACTACGCCCCTGCGCTTTGGAACCCTGCGCCTTCTTGTAATTACAGCAGCAGAAATGGTTCCCCAATAACCGCAATAACTATACACACGGTTCAAGGCACCTATGCAGGAGCAATTTCTTGGGGCCTCAATTGTAACGCACAAGTATCTTATCATTACGTGGTTCGCAGTTCTGATGGACAAATTACTCAAATGGTATTAGAGAGTAATAAAGCTTGGCACGTGGGGAATGAAAATTCATATACCATAGGAATCGAGCACGAGGGCTATGTGTCAAACGCCACATGGTATACCCAAGCACTCTATCAATCTTCTGCGAACCTCGTTAAAGACATTACTCAAAGTGGCTATGGAATCAACCCGAAAAGAACCTTCGACGGTTTAGGATCTACTGGTACCCAATTACTTGGGAATTGTATCCGAATCAAAGGGCATCAACATTATGCAAATCAAAGCCATACAGATCCAGGAATACATTGGAATTGGAATAAATATTATGCGTTAATTAACGATACCTACTCCCCAACGATACTTACAAATCCATCAGGAACACTTTATGATTCTGGAGGACCCGGTGGAAACTATGCAGCAGATGAACGAATGGTTTGGCTTATCCAAGCACCTCAAGGAAACAATATAACCCTGCAATTTACCTCTTTCGAATTAGAATCAACTTTTGACAAATTGATTATATATGATGGGGCAACCGTTAATTCACCATTGCTAGGCACGTACACAGGAAACGCGCTACCACCGGGTATTCAGTCCTCAACAAATACTTTAACCATTGAATTTCGGTCGGATTGTGCTACGCAATTATCCGGGTGGTCGATAAACTATCATTTTAATAATTTGAACATCGACTTAACGCCCCCTACTAGTACTCTAAGTTATTCAGGAACATGGCAAACTCAAAGTTTCGAAGCTTCTTTCCAAGATAGCGACACCTCTGGTATTCAACATAAATTCTATAACGTATCTTCTAGATCTTCTGCAACAGATCCTTTTAAAGCCAACCAAACCATGGGATTTTTCGTGGATGAATTCGATTCTAACCTAGGACTTTGGACCAATCAGGCGGGGAATTTTCAAGTTACCAATGGTCACTTCCTAATGAATGATGCTTCACAGAATAATTCAAATACCTACGCCCAAGTAAGCCAATCTTCACAACACACTTACTTATATACATGGAAACAGCAGATTACCTCTACTAATTCAAACCAACGAGCAGGAATGCATTTCTTTTGTAGTGATCCATCCTTGCCCAATCGAGGAAATTCATATTTCGTATATTTCAGAGAGGAAACGGACAAGGTTCAATTATATAGGGTATTTAATGATGTATTTACGCTTGTCAAAGAGGATTCTGCCACAATCATTACTAATCATTGGGACCAAGTCTATGTTACTTACAACCCTCAAAGCGGATTAATTCAGGTTTACCTTAATGCTGTTCTCGTTTGTAGTTGGTCAGATTCGAATCCGCTTCAGCAGGGGTCTGCTATATCGTTGCGTTCTGGATCATGTACAGTTAGATTCGATGAAATATATGTTTATAAAAATCACTCAAATAGCGCGATAGTTACTGTTGGGCCTGGACAGGAGCTCTTTGAACAAAGTGATCAGCAACAGGAAAGCGGCAAGGTTAGAATTATTGCCATGGATAGTGTCAACAATTGGAACGTTCCACATGAAACATTGGTTCAAATTGATTGGACGGCACCTTTAATTATTGAATTGAATGACGGTCCAACAAATGATATTGATAGCTTGTACCAACCAATCCTTGAAGGAAATTGGGTAGTAGACGACCCACATTCAGGTATGTATGGTACCTTTTTTGATATTGGAAGCGCTCCATTTGGGAATGATATCATACAGAACCAATATTCGTTAAATAACTCATACTTCCTAAACTTGTTAAATCTTAATCAAAATAGTGTGTATTATACGACAATAAGGTGTGAGAACCATGCGGGACTTCAATCAACATCATGTTCAGACGGACAAAAATATATCCAACAAGCCAATATAAATATATCAAACCCATTAATGGAAGTTATGTTGTATCCAAATCCCATTCAAAACGGAACGTTAAACATTGAGAACCATCTATTCCCTATTACTATAGAAATTTTCGATCTTAATGGAAAACTAATCTATTCGGAAGATATCACCCAAGATGGAAGCATCAAATTGTCAGTGAACACAGGCATGTACATGGTTAAAATCACTGGAAATGGTTATGAATTAATAAAACAGCTCGTATCTTATTAATGTTGATAGTAGGATATTATTTTATCTGCCAGCACATCGCTGAGTTTGAAATAACTTTCCTTCGTCCACCCTCCTACATGTGGACTGAGTAGAACTCGATCTGAAGCTAAGAGGTATTGAAAAGCCTCAGGTAATTGTTGTGCAAAAATAGATTCAAAATCTTTGGATTCAAATTCTAGTACATCTAAACCTGCGGCTTTAATCTTATTTGATTCTAATGCCTTAACTAACGACTCCGTATGAATGATTTTACCCCTGGATAAATTCAATATATAGAACGGCTTTTCGAACGAATTAATAAAAGCTTCATTTACTAAACCTATAGTTTCTTTGTTTTGAGGAATATGAAGAGAAACAACATCTGCTGAATTAAAAATGGCTTCCAAGGTGCTTTCATGAACAAAGTCATCCCCGAATCCAAATTTATATTTATCATAGGCCAAAACCTTAACATCGAAACCTCTCAACTTCTTTGCAAAGGCCGCTCCATTATTTCCGTATCCAATAATGCCAAGTGTTTTTCCATCTAATTCTTCACCACGGTTTTCTTCACGATTCCATACACCCTCACTAATTTGATTATTTGCTTTACAGAGTTTATTCATCAATGCCAGCAACATCCCAAGGGCGTGTTCAGCAACGGCGTTTCTATTACCCTCTGGAGAGTTAAATAATTTAATGTTATGTGACTTGCAATAAGCTACATTAATATTTTCCATTCCAGAACCGGAACGAGCAATAAACTCAAGATTTGGAAAATTCGATAAAACCTCTGAATTCAATAAAAATCGTGCACGCAAAACAATTCCATGAACGTCATGTTTACGTTTTAATAATTCATCCATTGAAAATCGGGTAGCATCAATGCACTCAAATCCATTTTTATTTAGACGCTCTTGAAGTATAGGATGAACTTTATCTATTAAAAAAACTTTCATTGGCGTCTAAAATAACCATTGAAGTTGACAAAAAGTTATTCAAATGAAAAAAAACGACTTTTATATTTAACTTCTAATGCGCTTTCTTTATAGTGTTATAGTAATTCTAATACAACGGGGTATTCCGTCTCTTAAATCAACGGAAAATGGATTTTATCTACCTAAATAGATTAAAAGGACAGAAATATCACTTGGTGAAACTCCAGAGATCCGAGATGCTTGGCCAATTGTCATTGGTTGAATCAGAGATAATTTTTCCACCGCTTCAGTACTCAAACTTTTTAATTGCGCATAATTCAAATCATGCGGGATTTGAACTCGTTCTAAACGGTGCATTTTTTCAGCTATTTCTTCTTCGCGTGTTATATAACCTTCATACTTCACTTGAATTTCAGTTTGCACAAGAACATCATTACTTATATCGTTGTTTTTCAACGTATTAGATAATATTTCTGAGGATTTAATAAGCATATGCAAGCTAACTCCAGGGCGAGTTAACACGCTGGACAATTTAACTTGTTGTGATATCGGAGCGGATTCCAAGCGTTCAAGAGTTGGATTAATTTCTTGCGGAGTAATTCCTATAGATTTCAATTCTCTTTTTAACCAATTAGTTTGTTCATTTTTTTTAAATACTTGATCTCGTTGATGAAGTGTCAATAAACCCAGCTCATACCCTATGTTGCTTAACCTCAGGTCAGCGTTATCTTGTCTTAAAAGAATTCTATACTCCGCTCTACTGGTAAACATTCGATAGGGTTCATTCGTTCCTTTAGTAACTAAATCATCAATAAGCACACCAATATATGCTTCGCTTCGTTGCAAGATAAATGGTGCTTTATCATTTATTTTTAGATGCGCATTAATTCCTGCCATTAAACCTTGGCACGCGGCTTCTTCATATCCGGTAGTGCCATTGATTTGCCCTGCAAAATAAAGTCCCTCAATTCGCTTTGTTTCTAGGGTGTGTGTTAGTTGTGTGGGTTGAAAATAATCATATTCAATTGCATAGCCTGGTCTAAACAATTTAGCATCTTTAAATCCTGGTATAGATTTAATTGCATTTAATTGCACGTCTTCGGGTAAAGATGTACTAAAGCCGTTGACGTATATCTCCACGGTATTCCATCCTTCTGGTTCGACGAATATTTGATGGCGATCACGATCAGCAAAGCGATTAATTTTATCTTCAATACTCGGACAATATCTCGGGCCAGTGCTTTTAATGGCCCCATTAAACATAGGTGATCGGTCGAATCCTTCACGCAATTTATCATGCGTTTCTGGATTAGTGTATGTGATGTGACAAGGTAATTGCTTTTGTAGTGCACTCGTATTCCAATAACTAAACTTGGAAGGAAGCTCATCACCATACTGAATCTCCATTTTAGAATAATCCAAACTTCTACCATCAACTCTAGGAGGCGTACCTGTTTTCATGCGTCCTGATTCAAATCCCAATAAAACGAGGTCCTCGGTAATTCCTGTCGATGCACGTTCAGCCGCTCTTCCTCCACCAAATTGTTTTTCTCCTAAGTGAATAATTCCATTAAGAAACGTACCATTGGTAAGTATCACCGCTTTACCATATATATTAATGCCTAAACTAGTTTTTACACCTAAAACCCTATTATTTTCAACTATCACACCAATGCCCATATCTTGCCAAAAATCAATATTCGGATTTTGTTCTAACAATAAGCGCCATTCTGTAGCAAACATCATGCGATCATTCTGAGTTCTTGGAGACCACATGGCGGGACCTTTAGATAAGTTAAGCATTCTAAATTGAATTGCGCTTTTATCGCTGACAATCCCTGAGCCCCCTCCTAATGCGTCTATTTCACGAATAATTTGTCCTTTAGCCACTCCTCCCATTGCTGGGTTACAACTCATTTGAGCAATAGTATTCATGTTCATGGTAAGTAACAAAACTTTACTACCCATTTTTGCTGCAGCGGAAGCTGCTTCACATCCCGCATGACCTGCACCTACTACAATAACATCATAGTTATTTAACATGGTTATATTCAATTATCGTTTCACGTGAAACAATTTAGTTAAATAATAATTTTCTTTTGAGCGCATTTTACTTATTTCATCGGATGTTTTATCGTTATATCCTAACAAATGAAGAACACCATGGTAACAAACACGGTGTAGCTCCTCATCAAAAGAAATTTGTAATGAATTAGCATTATCTATTACACGATCTATAGATATGAATAAATCTCCACCCACCACTTTACCCACATTGAAATCAAACGTAATGATGTCGGTATAAAAATCATGCAACAAATATTTTTTATTTATTTCAAGTAACTCATTATCGGTACAAAACACCAAAGTAATATCCCCTAATACATGTTTTTCCTCAGTAATTAATAATGGTACAGAAGATATAATAGAATCTAGTGGTAATCCTGGAATTTCAACGGAATAATAATCGATTGAAATCATCTACGAAAACAGACGTTTACAACCGTGCCATTGCATTCAAAAGTTACTTCATCTGCAAGGTTTTTCATTAGAAAAATACCTCGACCATTTTCTTTCAATAAGTTTTCAGGTGCTGTTGGATCAGGAATAGTTTCTGGGTTAAATCCCTTTCCTTGATCAGTAACGGTAAAACACACCCATTCCGTGTTGTTGTGAACACCTACATGAACAGATAAACTAGCGTCTAAATTATTACCATGAATAATGGCATTATTAACGGCTTCTGTTACAGCAATCAGTATATTACCATATGCGTCTTCGCTTAAGGCCAATTCGGCACATGCCACATCAATCAAACTCTCTACATCCGAAATGGAAGCAGGTGTTGAAGGTAACGCTACTTCGTGTATTAACTGTAATTGATGTTTCATGATATAAATTTAATCAACTAAATTAAAGTATGTCTCCGCTTTCGTTTTATAGTAAATACTAAATGCCGGATCTACTACCCGAATTATATCTACATGTTTAAGCTTGTCACGATTGTACGTCTTAAGCTCAATAAGGTTACTATTAATTTTATCTACACCTGACTTAGATTCTCTTTTATCTTTAAATCCGCGTTCCAATATCGCTTTTTCACTTTCTAAAAGACGAGTCATAATGTCTTTTTGCCGATTGATCATTCCTGGAGTAAAGTTTTTATTAATTAAATCTTTTTCTTGTTGTTCTAACTCTTTTAATAATGGGTTTAATTGATTTCCTGTACCTTTCCCGTCTTTATTCAATTCATTTTTTAATTGTTCTAATCGCTGCCTTATTGCTGTTTGTTCTGCCGCCATTT
Organism: Crocinitomicaceae bacterium; assembly: GCA_030830895.1. GTDB lineage: Bacteria > Bacteroidota > Bacteroidia > Flavobacteriales_D > Crocinitomicaceae > UBA952. The sequence goes on from JAURMC010000013.1 coordinate 57,712, forward strand.
TTGCAATTTCTTTATTGCCTAATCCCAACATATTCATTCCTGATTGACCCGGCTTCATACCCGGATTATCGCCCTCTTTGTCTCCAGGCTTCTTACCTCCTGGATTTTGTCCTTTTTGCATTTTTTCTAATTGTTTCTTTAGCATTTCTTTCATGTCTCCGGGCGACATATTATTTCCTGGTTTTGGCTTACCGTTTCCTGGTTTACTACAACTTCCGCTGCTTTGCATTTGAGACTGCATCTGAGATTGCATTTGTTGTAATGCTTCATTCAAGAGCAATGCTAAATTATTATAGGCAGTCATTACTTGTTGCTCATTTCTCATAATATCTTGCTTACGATGGTCATCAATCGCATCTACGGTTGCATTTTGAGAGAATGTAATATCAGCTAATTCTTTATCTACAAAGGATGCTATTTTAGGCTGACGTTTTGCTAAGGCTAATAAACTATCGCTAACTGTTTTAGTATCGGTATTAATTCGAATTTGATCACGGCCTAGTTTTTTATATTTTGGATCTGTTGTATTTATTTTACTAAACTTTCCAATTAGAGATTCTTGATCGAAACTTAGAATCATTAAACTCTCCAAGATTCTACGAACTAATTCCATATCTTCTTCTTCTTGTTGTTGATTCGAATCTTTTTGTTGTTGATCTAGCATATCGGCTAACTGTTCCATTTGATCTGCAGCACGTTGTTGAGATTCTTGAGATTTATTTTTCTTACCATTTTTAACACCCTCTGAGGCGTTCATTAATTCATTGTCAATAGATTCCTCTATTTCCTTAGTATCATCTAAATTCAAGGGAGTATCTAATTCTTTATTCAACGCTTTAGTTTCTTCTAATTTCTTTTGAATTTCATCAAAACGATTGTTAATTTCCTCTTGTTTTTTAGCAGCTTCTTCTTTACTAATATTATCAGAAGCAATTTCTTTTTTCAGTGTTTCTTGATCTTTTGCATTCTCTTTAAGTTCTTTCTCTATGTCATCTATTTTCTCATTTACTTGCAATTTCTTAAGCATTTCAAGGGTTCTATCTAATTGCTTGTTCATATTTTCTGCTTGTTGATCCAGCTTATTCATTTCCTTTTGAATTTCCTGATCTGCTCGTTCATTAAATAATTTTTCTAAATCTTCAAGTAATTTTTTTAATTCATCATCCATAACCTCCTCTAACAATTTTTCAATCATTTCCTGCTTCTCTAATAAGGCTTTATCTATTTCTGATAGTTGATTCTTTTCTTGAGTAGTTTGTTCTAATTGATCTTTAATCTGCTGGAGCTCATTGGCTAAGGATTTTTGATCTTCTTGTAATTGTTTTAATTGTTGTTTATTATTCCAATCATTTGATTTAGAATTAGTTAAATCCTTTTTAAGTTTATCAACAGACTTTTCAAACTCTTTGGTTTTTGATAAAATTCGTTCTAAATCTTGCTTCGTTTGAGCTTGTTGTTTATCCCGTTGCTCGTTTAATTCTTTGAGATCTGGTAATTGATACTGCCCTACATAGCTTTTAGTGCTTTTACTACCGTTCACACCATCGTTATCCGATACCGTGAAAAAGTACTCAATTTTATCCTCTAATTTCACATCTTCTAGTCGAAAATCCACAGCAAAAGAAAAGCTACTGCGGGTTCCAGACTCAAATGAAACAGGTAATTTACGGGTCTTAATCGATTTCCCATTACGCAGAATTGAATAATTAAACGTTAAGGCAGATAAACCATAATCATCACCAATTTGACCACTAAAAAAACGTAATCCCTCTTGTATTGAATCTGTTGATTCCCCTACCTGAATGCTTGGATAAGCGTCCTTAATCACAGCAATTTGAAAGACTGATGAATCTACTTTATGTGAAAATAAGTTAACTAAACGTATCGTTAGTTTTTGCGTATTTCTAGCTTTGAATTTATAAGTAAACGAGTAATTATTGAAAGATTTAATTTCCTTAGCATATTTAATTTCTATCTTTTCGGTGTTCTTAGTTGTTCCTATCCATGTTAATTGACTCCCTTCTGGAATGGTGATATCCCCAACATTTTGAATAATCTCATCTTTTTTATTTAAATACGATGGGTAATTAATTTTAACAGATACCTTTCCTAACAAGCTTTTACCGGTTATTTTGTACTTATATTGCTTACTCTCATAACCGTTTGCTTCAAAATAAAATGTGCCACTTGTTTTTACTCTTTTCAGTACGAAATCAAACCTGTTTTTTAAGGCCCTTTGCATAAGGAATTTACCTTGATCAGAAACTAAATAAACTCTATCCGGAATGCGCTCACCGGTTAAAGTCACTTGAATGGGAATATCTGAACCTTCTTCGTAGGTTGATTTACCCTCTGCTAACTGGAACTTAAACGGCAGAAATACTTTATTAAACTGAATGATTCGATAGGTTCCTTGGGTCAATATTGCAGGAATGAAAATCAACAACACTAATAACGTTAATAATGAAGGAAGAACATATTTTGCGTATTTTTTATTTAGTGACAAGTCTATTCCGGAACTAAAATTAAAGAGCTTTAATTGTGCAGTTTTTTGAGTAATAGATGCAGCTAACAAATCTAAATTCTCATTGGAGGAGTTAGATTGTTTTATCAATTGCAGGGTATTAACTATACGATCCGAAATATCTGGAAACAAATCACCAATTAAAGTGGCTGACTCTAATTGTGTCATGCGATTTATTATTCTAAAATATTGGGCACTTGGAACTATTAGCAAACGGATACAAACTGTTACATTAATTCCAATGAATCCAACTAAAAAACAAAGTCTAATCCAGCTTTGTAACTCAAAAAAATAGGCAAGACAAGAAAACAATAAATAACTAACAGATAAAATACCTACCGCGATAAAAACTCCTTTGAGCATACGATTCAAATAAAACTTATCTGCAAATTTTTCAATCTCTGCATATAAATTTAAAATATCATCTTGTTGCTTGTTCATCTGGTGATAAAAGTAAAAATTCGAATCAATACTACCTAGTCAATTATATCCACAGCAGTTAATTGTATTAAAAGATATTTATTTAAAAAAAATTTATTATTTCTATTAAGGCTGTTCATTTGTGTAAAAATAAGATGCTTTTATTAACCATCAATTACTATTAACGGGATTTCAACGGTTTATTAACATTAATTAATGCGAATATTCCTATTATTACTTTGCTTTATTATTCCTTATTAACTTATATGTATAACTTCATTACGTGTATAAGTTTCATCATTTATTAACCCGTTTTTAGTTAATAAGCAGTGAATAGAAATAGGAAAGAAATATTTAACTTTTAGTCCAAATTATAAATACTTGTATATACTAATAAAGTATTAAAAATTCCTAACTTTTTCTTTTACCATTTTTCAATACTGATTAACAAGCTTATACACATGTTATCAAATGCTTATTTTTACAAAAAAGGAATTTTATGAATTTTGCTATTGGATCCGATCATGCCGGTTTTGCATTGAAAACAAAGTTAATTACAACCTTAAAACTGCAAGGGCATCAAGTAGTCGATTTTGGTTGTTTCAGTGAAGATAGTATTGATTATCCAGATTATGCCCATCCGGTGGCTGAAGAAATTGAAAATAAAAAAGCAGATTTTGGTATACTAATATGTGGTTCTGGTAATGGAATTAGTATGACTGCGAATAAACATCAAGGTATTCGATGTGCACTGTGTTGGAATCCGGAAATAGCTGCATTAGCACGTCAGCATAATGATGCAAATATACTTTCATTACCAGCTCGTTTTATTACTGATGAAATGGCACATGAAATTCTAGCTGCATTTTTATCTGCTGTATTTGAAGGAGGAAGACATGCCAATAGAGTTTCAAAGATTGCATGCGGTTAAATTCTAAATAATTCACTAGCCAAACGGTCTGCATAAAGCCAACCGGTATCTTTGAGTATGTAATGATTATTTACTTTCTTCAGTAATCCTTCTTTAATGAATTCATTAAGCGTTTTTTCCTCTTCTTCGGTTAATCCCCCTAGCAATTTAATTTTATTAAACGAAACGCCATAAATCGTTCTTAACCCAGTTAACCAGCATTCATTCCAAATATTTTTGTCTGATAAATACTCAATTTCAAACCATTGCTGTTGCTTTAAATAGCGTTGATTATTAGATACATTCCACCGCCTAGTACATACACCATCAAATGAATGAGCGCCTGGTCCAATCCCTATGTAAGGTTTACCTAACCAATAGTTACTGTTGTGTATTGCGATTTTATTGTTTTTGCAATAATTTGAAATTTCATATTGTTCAAAACCACGGGAATTAAGCTCGAGTTGGATTTGATAATAATGCTCGGTTTGTAATTGATCTTCAATATCCGGTATTTTTCCTTGTGTTATCCATTGGTCTAACGCTGTATTCGGTTCTCTTGTAAGCGCATAGGCAGAAAGGTGTTCTATTTGATATTGGTCTACCAATTGAATTACTGATAGTATATCATTCAATTGTTGATTTGGAATGCCATAAATTAGATCTATCGATAATGAAAAACCATGCGCTTCTATTAATGATAAAGCACTTAATGATTGTTCAACGCTGTGATTTCTATTCATCCATAGTAAAATATCCTCATTTAATGATTGAATACCTAAGCTTATTCGGTTAATACCGAGCGACCTCCATGCAATTAAATTCGCTTGGGTAATATCCTCTGGGTTTGCCTCAATGGTTAGTTCTTTCAACTGATTACCTGCTGTACGAAAAGGCTCTTTTAAGAGCATTTCAAGTTCATTTGGTGTAAGTAATCCTGGTGAACCACCCCCAAAATAAATAGTCTCAATGGGTTCATTTATTTCGTTTAACCGTTGGTTAAATTCGAGCCACATTAAATCAAGCAATGCTGTTCTATACCCACTAAATGTGGTTGAAAAATGGAAATCACAATAGGTACATTTCTTTCTACAAAACGGGACATGAAAATAAATCCCTGCCAAAGCAATTAATTTTTAATTACTTGAATTTGTCCGGATCTCCCGTTTTCAAATATGCAATCCAAGAAATACATTCCAATGCTAAAATTTTCTAATGAAATATTGAATTGGGTAGTTTTTACCGAGTGATTTTCAATGATTCGTTTTCCTTGAATATCGCTAAGTGAATACGATGTAACAGGTGAAGAAGAAACCCAATGAATTAACTCATGACTTGGATTTGGATAAACAGTAAACGTTTCTTCGTTTATTGAATTTACACCCCCGCCGTTCACACAAAAATTAAGTGTGGCTGAGTTGCCGAAGTCTGAATTAGCTTCAGAAATACCGGTTAATGAATCACCTAGGGTAGAAATTAAAACGCTTCCACTGGCTTGACACCACGGTAAACCATAAATCCCATCTCCATAAGAGTCATTAATGATATAAGCATAACAACCAAAATCTAAACACCATGTTTCAGAAACCAATCCCGCGGCATCGTCTTGATAACCACTTCCAGAATAGATTACAGTACCTGCAGCATTTTGTAATTCCCATGATGTTTCAGATCCATAACAATCTAAGGTCAAATCCAAAACAACTGCTTGTCCGTTCAATACCACATTAAAAGTACTACTTTGGGAATTATTAAGATTGTTTTCATCAACTCCGGTATTTGGATTACTAACCATAGCGTTAAATGTATGTATGCCATTACTCAAACTTGCTGTAGGAAGTGTTATGGTTGCCGATTGCCATTGAGCCAGAGATCCACTCCAATTGTAGGTAAGGTTATTGTTTCCGTCAAACCCATACGTAATCGTTACTGAAGTTAAGGTAACAACCCCACCGTTTGCAATGGTCACGGTTGGCGTTACTTCGGCGCTACAAAAAGTTCCAGCGACCCCACCAATGGCCGAAACGATCGGGTCTACTTGAATTGGAACTCCTCCAGAAGGGTCGTATCCATTAACAAATGTAGCGTTTGACTGGGTTGGGTCTAACCAATACTTTAGTTGGTTTGTACTATCGCTATTTGCTGGGGTCCAAGAATAACTAATTTTTCCATATTCATCGGATAATACAGCTGCCCCACAGGCGGAAGCCCCCCCGTGTAATTGACCAATGATTCTATGATTTTGATCAAACAACGGAGAGCCTGAAGACCCGCCTTCAGTTACTCCTTCATCCCATCCTGTTACGCCCCAATGGGAATTTGCTGGGCTACCGCCAAAGGTTGTAGAGATAAGCGGATTGTTTTCAAGTGATATTTTCTTAATGTCTCCGGATGGATGATGGATACCTACAGCAGAAGTAGGAGTATTTCCAGAATTATCCCAGCCATTAAAGTAGGGTGTATATGCCGCAGGTACGGTCCCTCCTTGCAGCCCACCTGTAATTTCAACCAGGCAAAAATCGGAAGCACTGGCTCTAGCGCGTAACACGCCTCCGCTCAAGGATTGAAATGTAGGTTCAGTACCCGGATTATTACAGCCAGCACTTTGCCAATTAAATCGAAACACCCAATTAGCAGGATTGCTAAAGCAATGGTTTGCGGTAAGCACGTATGGTTTTCCGTTATTTAAAGTGTTGTTGATTAAGGAACCAGAACAGAACCCGCTGTTTCCAGAAACCAACATAACCACTCCGTTTCGTTCTAGTTGCCAGGGGCCACCCTGCGGACAGTTTACATTCAAGTTACAGTTTCCTGAACTACCAAAGGCTTTTTCATGAAATTCCCTTGCGGTTCTATACCCGTGCGTTACGTTGTTAAGTTGCACATGACCCTTTTCATTATTTGCCGGTACATAATACTCAATGATTACTTCATCTCCAGGAACCAATTCAGTACCCAGTTGTCCTTCATACAAATGCTCTTGGGTGAATTTCCCAAGAATGAACGTCTTGTCTGGATTATACACATAGAGTTCATTGCCATCAGGGATCTCTGTTTGGTCAAAGGCAAGGTTGATGGTTAAGGCCTCAGGACATTTAATACGAACCAACCAAATTAAATCCCCGTTTTTTGCCTGTATCCAGGTGCCATGAGCGCTGCTGTTAATTTGTGTGGGGTGATTGAAACCAAACCTCCACGGCTGTTCCCCTTGTTCGTCTAAGATTAAATCTTCTTGCCTTAAGGCTTCGATATCAGGGGTAGGATACATAATTAAGGGAATGGTTTTCCAACCGGTTTCAGGAAAATAATGGCCTGTACCCCCATTTCCTTGTTGTGCAAAGCTCACTGGAAAAGCAACGAATACAGTTAAAAAGAATAATAAATTTTTCATAACATATTAGTTTTTGGATGGTGTAACCACACGCTTAATTCCACAGCCTTTGGGCTCCGTAGTGTTGGGTTTGATTTTTTTTCCTTTTCCTTGTGCCTTGATTGCATTAAATAAATAAGTTTGGTCACTTTTTCTGCCTTTATCCCAAGAATTATCTATAGCCCCTGTATAAATCAACTTTAAAGTTTGGTCAAATAAATATACATGGGGGGTGGTTTTAGCCCCAAATGCATTGGCTAGTGCAGATTGTTCATCTATCACATAAGGCATGGTGTAATTTAGTTCTTTTGCGTGTTTTATCATTTCCTCGTATGAATCCGCTTGAGTACGTTTCCCCTCGTTGGAATTAACTAATACAAAACCAATGTTATTTGTTAACGCTTCATTGTACAAGGAATCATATTGCCTTTCCCAGCCTGGAAAATCATCGGATCCAACCACAAATGGACAAGAATTACACGAAAAAATGACCACTAGGCCATTATCTTTTTTTAGCGTGTTCAAACTATACAAATTTCCATTGACAGATTTCATCTCTATTTGCTGCATTGGAGCTTTGTCGTTGATGTGTAATTGAGTTAAACCGCTCAATGTAATTGTTATAAAAACGGAAAAGAAAAGTAATTTCATGTGGGTGTTAATTATATTACAAGATTAGTTAAAAATTAATGGCAAAGCAATTAAAATGAGAATAATTGAATGGTTATCTTTGTTTGATGAACAAGAATAATGGACCTTTGGTTATTGGTATTTGTGGGGGAAGCGGTTCCGGGAAAACAACCTTACTCAGGCGTCTTGCAGAGGAGTTTTCCCACTTAAATCCAGCCTTGTTTACTATGGATAATTATTATCATCCAATCGAAGATCAACAATTGGATAAAAATGGAATTGTAAATTTTGATTTACCAACTGCTTTAAATGAAAAGCAATTAACAATGGATTTACGTACCTTAGTAGCTGGTAAACCAATAGAGGTTAAAGAATATTTCTTTAATACTGCCCCTTCAAAAAATGTGTTATTGACCATTCATCCGAGTGAAATTATTTTAGTAGAAGGATTGTTTCTTTACCATTATAAAGAAGTTCATGAACTATTAAGCTTTTCAGTATTTGTGGATGTAGATCACAGCATTCAGTTGGATCGTAGAATTTATAGAGATCAAGACAATCGAGGCTACAAGCGCAGTGATATTATATATCAGTGGGAGAATCATGTAATACCATGTTTTGAGACTTATATCGCGCCTTACTTTAAAAAAGCAGACTTTCATTTCCGGAATGACCACCATGCAGAAGAGGATTTTTTAGCGTTAAAGAAGGCAATCCAAAGCACCTTATATCAAAAACAATCCTAATCTTACTTGTGTTATATGTTCATGCACTATTGTCATAATCCATATCATCAAGTTCGATTACGTGCAATCGAAGTTAATGTAGGGGAACTTAAATTAGGGGCAAATCACCCTATTCGAGTGCAATCAATGACCACGGCAGACACCTTAGACACAGTATCCTCTGTAGAAGAATCAGTGAGAATGTTGGAAGCCGGTTGCGAGCTTGTTCGATTAACCGCCCCAAGTAAAACCGAAGCAGAAAATCTACATCTAATCAAACAGGAATTAACAGCTCGAGGATATCAACAACCGTTAGTAGCGGACATACATTTTACTCCTAATGCTGCAGAAATTGCAGCAAAATATGTAGAAAAGGTACGTGTAAACCCAGGTAACTATGCGGATAAAAAAAAGTTTGAAATACACGAGTATACAGATGAAACTTATCAAGCGGAATTAGTGCGAATTGAGCAAAAATTTACACCATTGGTATTGCTCTGTAAATCTTTAGATCGTGCCATGCGGATAGGAACAAACCATGGTTCTTTATCGGATCGAATTTTAAGCAGATATGGAGACACTCCTTATGGAATGGTGGCCTCGGCTTATGAGTTTATTGATGTTTGTGAAAAAAACGAATATTTTAATTTGGTTATTTCTATGAAGGCAAGCAACACCCTAGTTATGGTGCAAGCTTATCGATTATTGGCAAGCGAAATGATCAAACGTAATCGTATATATCCTTTACATTTGGGTGTAACTGAAGCAGGAGATGGGGAGGACGGAAGAATTAAATCAGCTGTGGGAATTGGCGCCTTGTTAACGGATGGTTTGGGGGACACGATTCGCGTTTCTTTAACTGAAGCTCCAGAATATGAAATTCCGGTGGCAAGAAAATTAATTGAAATTACAAGCCCTACCAATATCTTACCCTTGCCTAATTATCCCGAAATACTTCCATTTAATCCAGTTTCTTTTCAACGGAGGGAGTCGCAGGCCTGTGCAACAATTGGTGGAGGTCAAGTACCTGTGGTTATTGCTGACTTTTCAAGTAATGCGGTAATAACACCTGCCAATCTTTTTGCCGCAGGATATATTTATTCTCCCACATTAGATAAATGGAACATTCAAGATGCAGCAGCAGATTTTATTTACCTTGGAAATAATTCGATAAATTTTGAGCTTCCAGGCACCTTAAGGGTCTTGATTGATGTGAAATCATGGCTTTCTAACCCTCAAAAAAGTGCAGGATTTTATCCGGTTATTTCACTAGCTAATCGTGATGAAATTTCTTCGAAACAAAGCTGTTTTTGTCTTTCTAGCCCAGAAGAATTAGGTAATCATTTAGAAAAGCTAACGTCTAAAGATGTATTGGTATTAACCTCCTCGTATGACAACAGTGTGCAATGGATGCGATGGGCATTTACAGAATTAAAACTTGCGAATAAATCTAATCCCGTTATCCTTAAATTAACATCTGAAACAGATAATGAAGAAACGTTCCAACTAGAGGCTGGAGTAAAGGCTGGTTCTTTGTTTGTGGATGGACTTGGTGATGGAATATGGTTAAACGCACCAAATCAACCCAAAATAACAGCGACTTCTACGGCATTTGGGGTATTACAAGCCACTCGACTACGCACCTCAAAAACAGAATATATTTCTTGTCCAAGCTGTGGAAGAACGTTGTTTGATTTACAAGAAACAACAGCTAACATTAGAAAAAGAACGAGTCATTTGAAAGGACTTAAAATAGGTATTATGGGGTGTATTGTAAACGGTCCTGGTGAAATGGCTGATGCGGATTACGGGTATGTAGGATCGGGTCCCGGAAAAATAACACTTTACAAGGAAAAAGAGGTGGTTCGTAAAAATGTTAATACAGCAGAAGCTGTGGATGCCTTAATTGATCTTATTAAAGACCATGGGGATTGGGTAGAACCAATTATCGATCCGCTATAAACAATGTAACGTTGAATATTCATTGGTGTTTTCGGTTTTTCAAAGTCTGTGCATTGTAATTTCGTAGTATGGCGGATTCTATAGAAAAATACACGAAACAAGGTATACGAAGTAGTTACCTATCAACAATTATAGGAATATCCCTTGTGTTGTTTTTAACCGGGATAGTGTTAAGTGGCTCTATGGCCTTGCAGTCAATTCAAAAACAGGCTAAAGAAAGCATTCAATGCGATATTTTTTTTAATGCAGATGTTCAAGATGCAGATATAAAACAGATTGAATCTGAACTTATGTCTTGGCCAGAATTGAATCGTGTTTGGTTTGTCTCAGCAGAACGGGCGGTGGAAGAATTCACCGGAGAAGGCTCTGAAGATATCAAGCGCTTATTCGAAGATGAAAATCCTATTCCTCCTTCTTTATGTTTTTCTCCAAAAGAAACATATGCGACGAAAAGCGGTCTCAAAAAAATTAAACAAAAACTTACCCAATCCTATAAAGAGGTAATTGACGAAGTAAGCTATGACGCCTCTTCTGTAGATAGAGTTAATTTAGGGTTTAAACAGTTCGTTATACTGTTCATCTCAATTGCCTTGTTGCTAATTATAATCGCTGTTGCCATGATTAATAATACCATTCGAATGGCCTTATACGCTCGGCGTTTTACAATTAAAACCATGCAGCTGGTTGGAGCAACGCCTGCCTTTGTTAGAAGACCGTTCTTGCTTCAAGCAATTAGAAATGGATTAATTTCCGCTTTGATTTCTCTCGCATTGCTAATTTCTGTTTTTTATGCATTGAACAATACACTTGAAACCATTGAGTTAACTTTTTCATTAATTAATTTATTAATCTTAATCGTAGGGTTGATTGCCACAGGTGTTTTTATTACTTTCGTGTCCACATGGTTAGCATTGAATAAATATTTACGAATGAAATTGGACAAATTATATTAGTATGCGCAAGATTGAACATTTTGGTTTTGACCCGAAAAATTACAAGTTTTTGATTATTGGCTTAATTATTAATGTCTTAGGTTTTGTTTTAATGATTGGCGGGGGCTCTGAAGACCCGAACACTTTTAATGCAGAGGAATTATTCAGTCCAATTCGAATTACTCTCTCTCCATTTCTAATTTTATTGGGGTATGGAGTGATTTTTTATTCAATAATGAAGAAAAACCCTAACGAAAATAAAAATCAAGGGGAAACACCAAAACCAAACTAGTTCATGTCTATAATTCATGCACTAATTCTTGCCCTCGTTGAGGGCCTAACCGAGTTTTTACCTGTTTCGAGTACCGCCCATTTATTGTTTACTGAAGAACTGCTTGGCGTACAACAAACTGAATATGTAAAAATGTTTACAGTTTCTATTCAGTTTGGGGCTATATTGGCAGTAGTTGTAGCTTATTGGAAACGGTTTTTTATAAATATAAAATGGATGTTTTATCGTGTATTAGCTATTGCGGTAATTCCTGCCTTAGTACTAGGAAAACTGTTTGATGAATTAATTGAATCTATATTTGAAAAGCCTATTATTATTGCTTTGGTGTTGATTTTAGGAGGTATAGTATTATTGTTTATAGATAGGTTGTTTTCAAATCAATCGAATATTAAAGATCAAGAAGTTTCAATGCGTAAAGGCCTCTTAATTGGGTTTTGGCAATGTTTGGCTATGATGCCAGGCGTAAGCCGTTCTGCGGCATCAATTATTGGTGGAATGCAACAAGGGTTAAATAGAAAATCAGCCGCAGAGTTTAGCTTTTTTTTGGCGGTACCCACGATGGCTGCTGTAACTCTTTACTCGGTATTCTTAAAGAACTGGTGTGTAGGTGGATGTAAGATGAAGGGATATTCTATGATATTAAGTTCTATAGAAAACACCTTAGTGTTTTTCATTGGAAATTTAGCGTCATTTATTATCGCTTTTATTGCAATAAAAGGATTTATTGCTTTTCTACAAAAATACGGCTTTAAGGTTTGGGGTTTTTATCGCATCGCGGTTGGCCTGATTTTATTAGCTATTTTTATGAATCAAGAGTTAACCAATAAATCCCAGAATAAAAAACCATTTTGCGAATTGCAAACGGCTATTAAGTGATGAATTTTCAAGAGGGCGAAGTGTTGTTAGTGGATAAACCTTATGGATGGACATCGTTTGATGTGGTAAATAAAATACGTTGGAACCTTAAACAGGCGCTTAAGATAAAAAAAATTAAAGTAGGACATGCCGGAACACTTGACCCCCTTGCTACCGGGCTTCTTTTAATTTGTACCGGAAAGGAAACTAAAAATGTTGAGGCCTATATGGCCGATGAGAAAACTTATACGGGAACTTTTTTATTAGGTAAAACAACCCAATCATACGATTTGGAAACCGAGTATAACCAAACCTATGACATCAAACACATTACACCGGAAATGATTAACCAAGTTTCGGTTAGTTTTTTAGGCGAACAAACCCAAACCGCTCCAGCTTATTCTGCCAAACAAATCAACGGAAAGCGGGCTTACCTATTTGCTAGAGCGGGTAAAGAAGTTATAATAAAAGCTCATCAAATTACTATTAGTAAATTCAACGTATCCTCGGATAATTTTCCGGAAGTAGCTTTTGAGATTTCCTGTTCAAAAGGCACCTATATTCGTTCAATAGCTCAAGAATTTGGTAAACGGTTACAATCGGGTGCAACGTTAATTTCTTTGCGTCGAATAAAATCTGGTCAGTTTAATATTGAGGATTCCTCATCTGTAGATGAGTGGATTAAACAAATCAACTTAAGCGTCCAACAGGCTCCTTAACGTGTTTTAATTTTTCTCTAACTTCACGAATATATCGAGTGTATTTTTCGATTTTATCTTGATATCCATTGGATTCTGCTCGATGTAAGCGTTTTTGTAAATAATGTAATCTTCTACCGAGCTTATATTTGTCCCATTTTGTGATGATTCGTTTCATATGATGATTTTTTTAAAGCTGTATATTGCCTAAGTTAAGAAAATAATTGGTTTATTACAAGGCAATAAATGTTAAATTGACAAAACAAATTCATCGCTTTACCCATGGGTAGTTACACAAAGGAATTTAATAATTATGGTAAAGCATAAAAGATTAAAACACTTGTATTTCGAGGCATAAAAATGTACATTCGTTTAAAATTTAGCACATGAAAAATCGGTTGTTCTTAATAGTATTCTTGCTTTTTTTGGTTAGTAATGTATTCTCTCAATGCGAAATTATTTATGTAACTTCTAGTGGTTTACCAACTGGTGTTGGGTCACAAAACGATCCAATGGATTTGACAACTGCACTAACAACTGCCCCAAACGGCAGCTACATTAGAGTGGCCACAGGAACTTATATCATACACAATACCTTAACATTGAATGGTCAACATGTGGTGATTGAAGGTGGGTTTATAGACACAATGGCTTGGACTAAAACAAGTTTAGCGGGGGCCACAACTATTTATAGATCTAACCTAAATCCTATAGGGCCTAGTAATGCACTGCGTTTATCTGCATTTGAATTAGTTAATATTAGCGGCTTTCGTTTTCAGGACATTACTATTCAAACAGCGAACGCAAATGTGCCCACACAGGCTGAACCCTTTGGGGTTTCCGTGTATGCGGTCTATTTAGATAGCTGTTCTTCATATGATTTCGTGCGGTGTCAATTATTGGCGGGTAATGCCGGGGCAGGGCTACCTGGTACCGCAGGAGTTAATGGTGCTAATGGAGGCAATGGCGCTCAAGGTGGGCCGGGTAGTTGTGATGGAGGAACTTGTACATTTAGTAGTGGTAATGCCGGTGGTTTTGGTGGCGCAGGCGGTCAGGGGGGAGGCGGTGTCCCGGGAGGAAGTGGAGGCGCACAACAAACTGGAAATTCAAATCCAGGGTCTCCAGGTATTGCCGGGACGGGAAGAAATGGAGGTTCTGGAGCCGGAGGAGGAGCTGGAGGGGATGAATGCTCTTCTAATAACGCGGGACTAGGTGCCGTTGGCGGTGCTTCTGCATGTGCCCCCGGCGGAGTTGGTGGAAATAAAGGAAATGAAGGAGATCCAGGAGGAAATGGAACCGCAGGAGGAAATGGGGCTGTTGGTGCCACAGGTATGGCAGGTGCAAATGGGCCTTTGGGCACAAACCAATCTGGGTTTTGGGTTCCGGGAGCACAAGCGGCCAATGGAATGGATGGATGTGGTGGCTCAGGAGGGGGCTCCGGAGGAGGAGGAGGTCGTCAAACGTGTGCATTCTGCGACAATGGACCTGGCAATGGTGGTTCTGGTGGCGGGGGTGGAGGACAAGGCGGCGGCGGCGGCGGCGGTGGATACGGAGCCGGTAGTTCTTTTGGATTATATGTAAACTTTAACGGTTCTAATGGAAAATTATTAGATTGCTATATTCAAGCCGGAGCTGGTGGAATTGGAGGAGTTGGTGGAAACGGAGGGGTTGGTGGAAATGGAGGGATTGGTGGAGGAATTCAAGCTACGTGTTCTTCAGAAATTGGTGATGGCGGAGCAGGTGGAACAGGAGGAGCAGGAGGAGCAGGCGGAAATGGTGGCAACGGCTCGAATGGAATAAGCCAAGCCGTATTAATTGTAGCCGGCGATACACTTTTAAATCAAATTGACACATTTAACCTACAGGGTCAGCCTGAAATACATGTGTCTTATGCACTTTGCTCTAACGCCACTATGACTGCTGAGGCTATTGCAGCAAACAATGTGGTTTGGGGAATAAGCACACCATTTTCAGTTATAAATAGCATTACAAATCCCACTAGTTTTGTAAATGGGTCTTCAGGATACACAACCATTGATGCACAAGTAGATTCATTGGTTTCGACCACATACCGTGATTTCATATATATCGGTTGCGCAAGTCAAACCAGCGAATCTACCCAAACCATATGCCAAGGTGACCAAGTATTGTTTAACGGACAATATTACAACCAAACAGGAGACTATACGGCAACCTATACGACCATAGACGGATGTGACAGCATCGTGACGCTGCATTTGTTTATTGATCAAATCACCAATACCGTTTCTATTAATCCTACAAATGGAATGGAACTCTTGTGTTCAATCACAACAGGATTAACCTATCAATGGATGAACTGCACAACAGGCGCTGTTCTACCTGGTGCTAATGGCACTTCGCTTTTAGTAACACAGAACGGGGCCTATGCGGTGATAAGCACCAATAACACTGGATGTTCTGATACCTCAAATTGTGTTACCATCAATAACATTGGTTTATATGAATTGTCTTCAGCACCGTTTAGCGTGTCACCCAATCCGGTGGTTAGCGAACTAAGTATACGCTTCGTAACAGATTTTTCTGGACAACTAACGATTACCGATATGGGAGGAAAAGTACTGTTCGAATCCCTAGTAATTAATCAAAAAGAAGTCAACACCTTCTTAGATGCACCACAAGGTATTTATTTCGTAAATGCAACGGATGAGCAAGGAGTAAAAACGGTTCGAATTTTAAAATTGTAATACGATTTACATAGATATGAAAAACGCCCTTGGGGCGTGTTTGAGTTTGTGGGTTGTTATCTACCGTCTCCGTCGATCAGGTTTCCTAAACCTCCAAGTAGACCTGTTCCCTCTTCTTTTCGGGTACCTGTGCTATAGGCTAATATTCTTGATGCAAGTCGTGAAACGGGTAAACTTTGTAACCACACCTCTCCTGGACCGGTAAGCGTAGCAAAAAATAATCCTTCACCCCCAAACAAGGTATTTTTTATTCCCCCTACAAACTGAATGTCATAGTCAATGGTTTGGGTGTAGGCTACAATACATCCGGTATCAATGCGCAAGGTTTCTCCAGTGTTCAGGGTTCGTTTCATAACGTATCCACCCGCATGACAAAAAGCCAATCCATCACCTTCTAGTTTTTGCATAATAAACCCTTCTCCTCCAAAAAGTCCAGTACCTAACTTTCTTTGAAACTCTATTCCAATAGAAACGCCTTTAGCAGCGACAAGGAAGGAATCTTTTTGACAGATTATTTTTCCTCCATATTGTTGTAAGTCGATGGGAATGATTTTACCTGGATAAGGGGAGGCAAAGGCAACTTTTGCTTTTCCTGAACCTGTATGCGTGAAGGCAGTCATGAACAGGCTTTCTCCTGTTAATAAACGTTTACCCGCACCCCATAATTTGTTCATGAATCCGCTTTGCTGCCGTGAACCATCACCAAAAATAGTTTCCATTTGTATCCCGGGATCCATATACATAAAAGAACCAGATTCAGCAATGGCTGTTTCTTGTGGATCAAGTTCAATTTCCACCATCTGCATTTCTTCGCCGTGGATGTAATAATCGATTTCGTGGTTACTTTTCATATTCTATAATAATTTACTTGTGAAGTTAATGTTGCAATAGTAAACAATCAGTGAGGATATGTTAATTCTTGTGAATGTCTTATTTCCCGTTGTAATTTGTCATAGCCAATTGAAGTCCAATCAAACAAAACGCCTCACAGGCTTCAGAGGCAAGTTCAATGCGTTCCTGCAACGTTACCTGTTCATCCTTGGCCCATTTTCCGAGCACATAATCCGATTGTCTTCCTTTCGGGAAATCACTTCCAATACCAAAGCGTAGACGTGCATATGCCGTAGTCTGTAGGGTGAGCTGAATGTCTTTCAGTCCATTATGTCCCCCATCTGAGCCAGAGCCCTTTAGCCTAATTGTTCCGAATGGCAAGGCTAAATCATCGGTTACTACTAAGAGGTTTTCTATTTGGATTTGTTCTTTTTGCAACCAATAATTCACGGCTTTTCCAGACAAATTCATAAATGTGGTGGGTTTAATTAATACCACCTGTTTTCCACGTAGTTTTATATTGGCTCGGTAGGCCCCGCGATCTAATGAAAAAGGCCCCTCGTGTTTTTTAGCTAGGGCCTCTAACACACTAAATCCAATGTTGTGACGCGTGTCTTCATACTCGGCTCCAGGATTCCCAAGTCCTACCAATAGAAATTTCATGTGATAAAATTAATCAAAAGATGTGCGCTGTAGCTAAAAACGCTTATCGAATCAAATGAAAAAACCCACTGTAGGTTTGGTTCTTTTCCGTAAGGGTTAATGCATAGAAATATATTCCATCTGTTAATTCTCCCCCATCCCAATTGTTCGCATATCCCGATTGTTCAAATACCACAGCGCCCCAACGGTTAAGTATGAGCAACTGGTTTTCTGGATAAAAATCCAAGTATTCAAAGGCAAGAAAATCGTTCTTTCCATCATTATTTGGAGTTATTACATTCGGGGTTGATACCTCAGCAGGGACAACCAAAAATGGAGCACAAAGCGTATCAACACATCCAACGGCATCTTGAACGGCCAAACACAACACATGGTTGGCCGGTGCTAAGTAAAGGTTATTCCATTGTGGAGAAAGACTAACAACGCTATCATCTAAACTCCAGACCCATTGCTGTATAAGTGATACTGGCGAGGTGCTTTGGTCTTGAAAACTTGCCTCTATTCCAGCCACCACCGGACTTGGATTAACCACATATGCTGCCGTTGGATTACTATAAACGCTTACTTGGAATGTGGTGGTGTCGGATGTACAACCATTCCCTTCTGCATAAGCATTATAAGAAAAAGTAATAGGTGCATTGTTCGTACTTTGAGTAATATAAAACGGGCCCTGTCCACTTTGCCCTTCGCCGTAATAATATGCAGTTCCGTTTGGTAAACATGAATTTAAATCAATGAGTGCTGTTTCACCCGAACAAATCACAGAATCATAAACCAAATCAATGTCGGTTGCAGGGATAATAGGCAGGGTTTCAAATCCAATATTTGTAATTACAGAGCCACAAGCATCCGTAATCACTGGTGGCGGAATATTTAATACGGTGAACATAGAATCACAATATATCGGACAGGTTGGAACGGTAAGGCTAAACAGGTGATTTGTTGATCCGGCACCACATCCCGTATTGGTACCTGTAACTACAGTATCGTTGGTCCAAGGGTGTGTAAAGGTATATGGAGCAACACCATAGCGGGCATACCCCCGAACAGAAATTTCGCAATCATTCGAACACTGAGGTGTTTGGGTTGCATACCATTCCGCCCCATAAGTTTCGGGGGTCCTTCCATAAACCACTACCCGAAATGGCCATAGGGTAGTAAAGGGATCGTATCGTATATATGTGATGTTACATCCCGCACCCAGGTTATATCTCCCCAAATGATACCGTACATAAAATTGTGTAGGACTACAAGATTCTGGAATACAGCAAATCAAAGGTGACATCATATTAAAACTATCTAAATAGGCCGTTCCAGCAGTACCCGCAGTTGGTCCAGTAACAGTAAATGTTTGAGAGCTCCCACAGGGCCCACTAAAGTACATCACCCCTTGGTTCATGGTTGCTGCGGTCCATGGATCGGCGTAAAAGCTGGCTGTCACATATACTCCTGTTACAGTTACCCCACCGGGTATCGTTGCTTGAATGCTATCTATATTATACGCAGGCGAAAGACAGGAATTCATGTATCCGCCACCCCATATTGTAGTTGGCCCCCCCACTAGAGGATCAATCGTAACCGGATAGGTTCGTTCTGAGTCATTCATCCAATCGGAACGTATGGCCACCGTAAGCTCATAAGTATTCCCTTCGGCTAGTGGCTTGAACTGTATCAAACCGTTGTGGTATTTCATGGAGGCATCATAGGCAAGCGGAGCGAAGATTTTTCCGCAAGGATCCTTGGTTTTGCTATTAATAATGACAATGTCTGCCCCGTATGCCATACCATCTATGAACAAGGCCCCGCTAGCACCACGTATGGTCATGTCTTCGAATCCTATGACCTCATGAGGTACATATTGTAGCTCGTAACCCTCTGGTAGCTCGATATGTTCTGTGGTGATGAAATATGGTTCTTCTCCCAGGTTCACGGGATCAGATACGACAAGGTTGCTTTTGACCCGATCTTCTGTAAACAGCAGTTGCTGCGTATATGGCCCTAAAGGCAGGCTACAGCCACTTTTATTTACATGATCTTTGTCTAAAACCATGGGATATGCTTGGCCATTTACTCGACGGTTTATTCCCATACGCAAACTGGTTCCTTCCTCATCTAGGCTGATGCTATAAGATCCATTTGGATATAATGCCGTTGGAAACTGTTGTGCTGCAGCGGCCCACTTTGATCCTGAGTATGTTAATGTAGGATCAATGGGTAATAAATTTCCTTGCTGATCGGCAT
Source organism: Crocinitomicaceae bacterium (assembly GCA_030830895.1). Lineage (GTDB taxonomy): Bacteria > Bacteroidota > Bacteroidia > Flavobacteriales_D > Crocinitomicaceae > UBA952. The sequence goes on from JAURMC010000013.1 coordinate 77,491, forward strand.
AATGAATTGCCTTTTTACTGAAAACCCCTTTTGTATTTCCATGATCATCAACAAATTGACTAGAGAATAATGTTCTTTTAGAAGATAATTCGGTCCATTGAATGGACTTATCTTCTACTAATTTTTCTGCGGCATTTGGAGCCAGGGGAGTGCCAAGGGAAAACACTTGAGAAAAGGCGTGGCTCGATAAGGTTAAGAGTAGTAGTAGGTAGTAGGTTTTTTTCATTCGGTTCTAAACTCCTTGTGAATTACTTGACCTCCGCTTTTCCCTGTTTCATACCCAAGGTATAACACGGCTACAAAGAAAGCCCCAATGGCCCAGAGGAGGTATTGTTGAAACTTGTTTTTTGCCCAAGAAGCCCACAGGGCAAGCAAGGATAATAAGCCCAGCCCATACATGACGAGTGCAAACAACTCAGCTTTTTCTTCGTGTTCATGCGCCCAGTGGTGGGTGGTTTTTGGATAAATACCCTCAATTGCTTCTTCTGCTCTCTCCCCAGTATTCATGGAAAGAAATGCACCAACCGCAGAGAGAATAAAGAGGAAATAGCCGGCGCGCTTAAGTATTTCAGATTTGAAATAAACCCCCAGCAACAAAATAATGATTCCTGCTAAAGGAAATAATAGGGGCAGGTGATTTATTAAGTTATGAAGATACACGGACTAAATTTAAGCACAAGGTAATAAATAAATTATAAAACACGCCCTATTTATTATAGAGATTTTCAAGTCAAAAAGCTATTTTTGTCGGTATGAAAACCTCATCAATTAAAGAAATAATTCATAAAGGTCGTGGCCTAATAGGGTCGGAGGTAACAGTTAGGGGCTGGGTAAGGGCATTCCGAAGTAATCGATTCATTCAAATCAACGACGGTTCCTGTCAAGGAAACCTGCAAGCAGTAATTGATTTTACCGCCTTTCCAGAAGACCTTATCCGTCAAATTTCTACCGCAGCGGCTATATGCCTTGAGGGTGCTTTAGTGGAGTCTATCGGTTCAGGACAATCTGTAGAACTAGAAGTTAAGTCGCTAACGGTGATTGGTGCTGCCCCGGCAGATGAGGTACAAAAAACAGTGATGCAGCCTAAGCGGCACAGCCTGGAATTCTTAAGAGAACAAGCGCATTTTAGATTCAGAACAAACACCTTTGGTGCGGTATTTCGAATCCGTCACGCGGTTTCCTATGCGATTCATAATTATTTTCACACAAACGGATTTTACTACTTAAATACACCTATTATCACCTCTTCAGATGCGGAGGGCGCTGGGGAAATGTTTCGTGTTTCCACCTTGGATCCGGAGAATCCACCGCGAACCAAAGAAGGGGAAATCGATTATAGCCAGGACTTTTTTGGTAGACCGGTAAACCTAACTGTATCCGGTCAACTGGAAGCAGAGTTAGCGGCTTTAGCGCTTGGCAAGGTCTATACGTTTGGACCCACATTTCGCGCTGAAAACTCAAATACTTCGCGGCATTTAGCTGAATTTTGGATGATTGAGCCCGAAGTGGCATTTAATGACCTCAACGCCAACATGGATTTAACAGAGGATTTCTTGAAGCACATTTGTCGTTTCGTACTGGAAACCTGTTCAGATGATTTAAAGTTTCTAAACGATCGAGAAGCGCAAGAGCAAAGTCAAAAGCCGCAGCATGAGCGAAACGAGTTAAGCTTAATCGAACGGCTCCAGTTTGTGATAGACAATCCATTTAAACGGCTCACCTATACGGAAGCCATCGAAGTGCTGAAGAATTCCAATCATTATAAAAAGAAGAAATTCCAATATGATGTGGCTTGGGGCATTGATTTACAAAGCGAGCATGAGCGCTATTTAGTAGAAAAAGAGTTTAAATGCCCGGTTATTTTGACCGATTATCCTGCCGAAATAAAGGCCTTTTATATGCGTGCCAACGATGATGGTAAAACTGTAGCGGCCATGGATGTGTTATTCCCCGGAATTGGCGAAATCGTAGGAGGATCTCAGCGGGAAGAGCGCCTCGAGGTGTTGCAAGAAAAATGCGCAGCCTTTGGAATTCCCGAAGAAGAGTTGTGGTGGTATATGGATACCCGTAAAATCGGTTCTGTTCCACATGCTGGATTTGGATTAGGCCTTGAGCGTATGATCATGTTTGTAACGGGCATGACGAACATTCGCGATGTAATTCCGTTTCCTCGAACCCCACAGAATGCAGCATTTTAATGGCGCTTAAGCAACATTTAACCCAACGGCAAGATTTACGGCTTTCGCCGCAGCAAATTCAATTAATGAAATTGCTTCAAATTCCTGCCGCAGAATTAGATCAACGCATTAAGCAAGAAATTGAAGAAAACCCAGCGTTAGAACAGGGGGATGAACAGGGTGAAGAATCCTTGGACCAGCAAGAACAGGACGGTGATGACGAGGCTTTTGATTTTTCAGATTATTTTGACGACGACACCCCAGACTATAAAACACATGCAAATAATCAGTCAAAAGACGATGAGCAACGTGTGGTTCCGTTGTCGGGTGAACAGTCGTTTCAAGACCGCTTGATTGAGCAATTGCAGCTGAACGACCTTACGGAAGATGAAGCCATTATCGCAGAAGTCATTGTGGGCAATTTAGACGAGTCAGGGTATTTGAATCGAACTTTAGAGGCCTTAGTAGACGACTTAGCCTTTCATTATAATGTGATTGTGGATGAGTTTACAATAGAAGGAGTATTGTATCAAATACAGGAATTAGACCCTGCAGGCGTAGGCGCTAGAAACCTACAGGAATGTTTGGTATTACAAGAGCGCCGAAGACAGGACGGTGGAGAAACCAAGAAATTAGCGCTGCGCATTTTGAAAGAGGGATTCGAGTATTTTACTAAAAAACACTATGACAAAATTATGGCAAAGCTTAAGATTGATGAAGATCAACTCAAGGAAGCCATGGATGAGATTTTGAAATTAAACCCCAAGCCTGGGGGTTCTACAAAAAGCAATGAGAAGGCGGTTCAGCAAATTATTCCGGATTTTATTTTGACGGAAAATGAAGGGGTGTTAGAATTAACGTTAAATTGGAGAAATACCCCAGACCTTAAATTAAGCAAAGAATATGAAGGTTTATTGCGATCCTATTCCGAAGGAGCTAAAACAACAAAGTCAGATAAGCAAGCGTTATCGTTTGTGCGACATAAGTTGGATTCAGCCAAGGGGTTTATAGACGCAATCAAACAGCGCCAAGAAACCTTGTTATTTACCATGAGTGCGATTTTGGATTATCAGCAGGCGTTTTTTTTAACGGGCGACAACGCGAAGTTAAAACCAATGATTTTAAAGGATATCGCCGAACTAGTACAAATGGACATTTCTACGATTTCACGCGTAGCGAACAGTAAATTTATTCAAACAAATCACGGGGTATATTCGTTAAAACACTTTTTCTCTGAATCACTTTCTACGGATAGCGGCGAGGAGGTTTCTACCCGCGAGGTGAAGCAAATTTTATTAGATGCAGTAGAGAAAGAAGACAAACGTTCTCCGCTGCCTGATGAGAAACTTATGGAAATTTTAAATGAAAAGGGGTATAACATTGCCCGTAGAACCATAGCAAAGTATCGCGAACAACTCAATATCCCAGTTGCGCGACTTCGTAAAGAACTGTAACCATGAAGCAATTAAGTCATTTATTTTCTTGGCTTTTTTTACCATTATTAATGCCGTTGTATGGCTTATTAATCATAATGTTTTATCCCGCGGAGGAACTCGTTCAGCAGGGAATAGGTGTATATGCGCTGCCAATTTCAATAAAATGGATTGTCTTTGGTCTGTTTGCTATGTTTAGTTTAGCAGCTCCCGGGCTCTCGTTTTTAGGCCTTTATCGGTTTAAAATAATTACAACCATTGACATGGAGAGCCGCACAGAACGTCTTTACCCCTTACTAATCATGTTGGTTTATGGTTTAATGTTGTATTGGTTAATTGGCGAAAGCGACCCGAAGCATTTGTTGCCGCCTTATTTTTCTTCCTTAGCCTTAGCGGGGGTTGCGGTTACGTTATTGTTTATGGGGCTTACGCAAGTATTGAAAATATCGATGCACGCAGGAGGTGCTGGGATTTTAACCGGGTTTTTGTATGCGTATTTCATGCAACAACACAACCCTTCCTACCTGTGGGTTGCGATATCCATATTGATGGCGGGAATGGTGATTTCAGCTCGGTGGTATCTTAGAAAGCACACCGCCCTCGAGTTGTTTTTAGGCTACACCCTTGCCGGAATAATTACCTTTGGGGTGGTTTATATAGGTGGGTAGAGGGACTACTCTACCGTCACCGATTTCGCTAAATTTCTCGGTTGGTCTACGTTACATCCGCGCATAACGGCGATAAAATAGGACAGCAATTGTAACGGAACAGTTGCCAATAAGGGAACCAAAACCTCGTCTGCTGCTGGGATTTCTATGATGTGATCCGCCATGGCCCGCACGTGAACATCTCCTTCGGTAACAATGGCGATGATTTTTCCCTTTCTGGCCTTCACTTCTTGAATGTTAGAAACTACTTTTTCATAGGAGTTCCCTTGCGTAGCAATCACAAATACCGGCATGTTTTCGTCAATTAAAGCAATTGGGCCGTGCTTCATTTCTGCCGCAGGATAGCCCTCCGCGTGAATGTAGGAAATTTCCTTAAGTTTAAGCGCGCCTTCTAACGCAACAGGAAACGAGGACCCTCGGCCAAGGTATAAGGCGTTAGACGCGCCCTTATAGGCTTTTGAGATAGACTCAATGTGATCGTTCTTCGCTAGAATTAGTTTTACTTTTTCGGGAATTGCTTCAAGTTCCGCTAGCAATTCGTGGAATTTTGATTGGCTAATGGTGCCTTTTTTCTGGGCTAACTGAAGCGCCATCAACGTGAGTATTGTTACTTGTGCCGTAAATGCCTTCGTGGAAGCCACCCCAATTTCTGGTCCTGCGTGGGTATACGAACCCGCATCCGTGATGCGAGAAATGGACGAACCAACTACGTTACAAATTCCAAGAATGGTTGCGCCTTTACTTTTAGCCAGTTCAAGAGCCGCCAGGGTGTCTGCCGTTTCACCGGATTGGGAGATAGCAATTACTACATCGTTTTCATTGATGATGGGATTTCGATAACGGAATTCACTCGCGTATTCTACTTCCACATTGATTCGAGCTAAGTCTTCAAGTAAATATTCACCTACTAACCCGGCGTGCCAAGACGTTCCACAGGCCACAATAATCAAGCGATTTGCCTGAATCATTTTTTGCTCATAGTCACGGATTCCTCCGAGGGAAATCCATCCTTTTTCTGCATTGAGCCGGCCGCGGAAACAATCTAAAATTGATCTGGGCTGTTCATGTATTTCTTTTAACATGAAATGCTCGTAGCCTCCTTTTTCAAGGGCTTCAAGTTCTAATTCCAATTTTTGGATGTACGGAGTCTTCGGTTGGTCGCCAATGTTATACAGCTTCAATCCTTCTTTGCGATCAATCACAGCAATCTCCTCGTCTTCCATGTAAACCACATTCTTGGTGTATTCTACAATGGGGGATGCATCTGAGGCACAAAAATATTCACCATCTTCTCCAAGGCCTACCACGAGCGGACTACTTTTTCTTGCGGCCACAAGGCGTTCTGGAAATTCGCTAGAGATAGCCACAATGGCGTACGCACCAACCACATGGTTCAGTGCGATTCGGAGTGCTTCACCAAACCAAACGCCTTCTTTTTTAGAAATGTCATCTACCAAATGCACCAACACTTCCGTATCGGTTTCACTACGAAAGCTATATCCTTTGTTAATTAGTTCCTTTTTAATGGAATCGTAGTTCTCAATAATACCATTGTGAATGATGGCTAATTTTCCATCGGTAGAATAATGTGGGTGGGCATTCACATCATTGGGTTCGCCATGGGTAGCCCAACGGGTGTGACCTATTCCAGAAGGTCCCGCACAATCCCTGTCTGCTGCATAGGCCTCCAGGTTGGAAACCTTTCCTTGTTTTTTATAAATGTTAAGTGTGCCTTGGGAGTTTAGCGCTATTCCCGCAGAGTCGTATCCTCGGTATTCAAGGCGTTTCAATCCCTTTATGATAATAGGGTAGGCGTCTTTTTCGCCTATGTATGCAACAATACCACACATAATTAGAAGTTGGTATAAGTGATAATAATTTTCGGACGCATTTTGTTGATGGTGTTCGGTCCGTTAAAGATAATCCGTTCTGCGGAATTCACGAAGAATCGAGGTGAAACAATTAACCCAGTGTTCTCAATGTCTTCATTTATTACAGCCTGAACATAAGATTTTAAATCCGCAGAGAATTCTTTGTTGCTTTCTGAGTAAACCCCTAATACCCCGGTGTTAATATAACCCTGTGAAGCTGCTGTTTTTTTTGTCGCAAAACTAACGCTTGATCCCGGCTTATATTTACTTCCTAGCTGAAACTGAATCGGTAAATGAATTTCAGCGCGATGAATCAATTGGTTTTCTGAGAATTGGTTAAGACCCGGAATAAGCACCTTAGCGCGAATACCAAATGCCTGTGCATAGAATTCTTGTAACCCCTGAGACGGGTTGCTAATAACCTGTTCAACAGCGGAGCCGTTTCGGCTGACTTCTACGTGAGAAAAATCGGCACAGGTAGAATTCATTAAAAAATCATAGGTCTTTTCCACCCCGTCTTGGCGATAATATATCGTTAATTTGGTTCCTGGGTCGTTGAGATTAAAATAGAAAACCCCGCCTTGTCCTACGCTTTGTGCTCCGTTGTTTGTTTGTACTAATAGGCCTTTAAAATAACCCTGAAAGTTGGTGTTACTTGTGAACGTGACACTGCCATTAGTTGCCTCGGTAATGAACTGTTTGGCAAGGTTGGTGTCTAGCGGAATTCGTAATTGAGCTTGTACACTGTCGTCACCGATTATCGTATAATTTAAGGGGTCGGGTGTAATGGATTCTTTTCCCGCAGGAATTAAATTAGTACTGCTATGGGTTTTTGTAGAAAATTGATAGTACGTTGAATCGTTTGATAGTGACTCGGTTAATTCGAATACCTCAAAATATTGAGTATTCAAGGCGCCGTAATATCCCGCATATTCTAATCCGAGAATAAAAGAATCTACCACAATTGAAGCGGGGTCACCAAAATTTGGGTTAATTCCCGCCAGCCTAAGCTGTGTGTAAAAGGATGCGTTAAAAACCCCAAACTTTGGATCGTTATAGCTTCCTAAAACGACATTAGCCGCATTGTCTGTGACCATACTGTCTTCAAGAATTACGGAAGTAGCTAAATAAAAGGTGTCAGAAGTAATTCCGTTTAACAGGATTTCGGGCCCGAGTAATTCTTTTCCTAACAGCTGATCCTTCTTCTTACAAGCTAGAAGGGCAAGCGCAAGAAGTAAAAGGAACAAATACCTCATTTGCCTTTAAGAATTGATAACGGCGCTAGAATCTAATATCCGATCGAAAAACGCAGAAAATGCTTTTGCTTCTTGTTCTTCGTCGATGTAGTCTTGCTTTAAGATGGTTGATTCATCAAAAAGAGCGCGCAATGAAGGGGCTAGATTTGGCTCCGCTACGGTAACCCCATCACAATGATCTAAAATTAATTTTGTATAGGAAATGAAATCTGTTTCTTTGCTTTTTTCTAGCACTGATTTTGGGAATCCATCGAATTTTAGTTTTTCATGCAAACGTTCATCAAGTGGTTGTTCAAACCCTTCGTTAAATAGGTTATATACTACTTTAGTTTCCTTGAAATGTGGATCCTTTTTGTAAAAATGTTTAATATAAAGGGCCATCATTCCAGAAAACCATCCGTTACAATGAATTAGATCCGGTTGCCATCCAAGTTTCTTTACAGTTTCGAGAACACCACGAACAAAAAATATCGAACGTTCGTCATTATCAAGGCAACATGCTCCATCTTCTTCATGAAGAATTTGTTTACGCCTAAAGAAATCATCATTATCAATAAAATATACTTGCATTCTTGCTGCCGCTACCGAAGCAACCTTAATGATTAATGGGTGATCTTGGTCGTCGATGGATAAATTTAAACCCGAAAGACGTATTACTTCATGCAACTGGTGCCGCCGCTCATTGATTACGCCATATCGCGGCATAAACACACGAATTTCCTTTCCCTCCTCTTGCGTTGATTGAGCAATCCTGCGGGTGAAATTAGAAATTTCGGATTTCGTTAAAAAAGGGGAAATCTCTTGGGAGATGAACAGTACACGTTTTTTTTCCATCGAGCCTCTACACTTGCTTTAGGATGCAAATTTATGGAAAACTTATTAAAGTTCCTAAAAACAAATAGCTTTGTTTCCTTATACAGCATTGTATGAGTCAAATAATAACAAACAAAGCACAATTAGTTAAGGCACTTAATCCTTATCGAAAAAAAGGCCTGTCTATTGGCTTCGTACCTACTATGGGCGCGCTACACGAGGGCCACGCATCATTAATGTCCCAAGCAAAAAGGGAAACGGACCTAACAGTGCTCAGCATATTTGTTAATCCAAGACAATTTAATGATTTATTAGATTTTGAAAAGTATCCAAGAACCTTGTCAGAAGACATTGCACGTGCAGAGGGTGAGCGGGTTGATATTGTTTATTTACCTCAATATGAAGAGCTTTTTGGGGAAGACTCCCCAGCTTCAAGGGTAAATCTAAATGGGCTAGATGAACCCATGGAAGGAGCTTTTCGTCCAGGACATTTCAGAGGGGTAATAGAAGTAGTACATTCTTTATTTAATCATGTTAAGCCACAAATAGCTTATTTTGGCCAAAAAGACTTTCAGCAATTGGCGGTTATTCGCGCTATGGTTTCAGCCCTGGATTTACCCGTATTTATTGTTTCTTGTCCCACCCACAGAGAAACCGATGGATTAGCGATGAGCAGTCGTAATTTACGTTTAACAAAGAGACAGCGCCAAGCAGCCTCAGGCATCTATAAGGCATTGTCGATTATTCGAGATGCTTGGCAAAAAGAACCAACCCAAGATTTAATTCACCGTGCAACAGAGATGGTTCGCCAATCGCACTTAATTTTAGAATACCTTGTGGTAGTTAATCCAAATACCTTGGCACCTATAGAACCAACGGATGACACTGCGGTGGTTTGTATAGCGGCATATTGCGGTGAAGTGCGACTTATTGACAATATGCTTTTGTCAGCCGATTGAATTCCCGTACTTTTGTCCCGCCCAAAGGCAATTAATTATGCAAATTCAAGTATTAAAATCTAAAATTCATAGGGTAACAGTAACCCAAGCAGAGCTGAACTATGTTGGCAGCATAACCATTGACGAGCGCTTAATGCAGGCCGCTAACCTTATTGAGGGGGAGCGGGTTCAGGTGGTAAATATCAACAATGGAGAACGCTTAGAAACATATGTGATTAAGGGGGCTAAAGATTCTGGCACCATATGTTTAAATGGACCCGCCGCACGAAAAGTGGCCGTTGGAGATGTGGTTATTATTATTAGTTATGCCACTATGGAATTTGAAGAAGCTAAATCTTTCAAACCCGCTTTGGTTTTTCCAAATCAAACATCTAATTTATTAGCACCATGAGTCGCTTGTCATTTGTTAAAGCGAAGGTTATAAGTTTACAACAGGCCGCACAAATGGTTGAGCTGCATCGACTGAAAAACCACAAAATTGTATTTACCAACGGCTGTTTCGATTTATTACACTTGGGACACATAACTTATTTGGCACAAGCTGCTTCATTAGGAGACAAACTCATTGTTGGCTTGAACAATGACGCCTCGGTGCGCAAACTAGAGAAAGGAGAAAATAGACCTTTAAATCCTGAAGTTGCTCGTGCGATAGTGCTTGCCTCACTTGGATTTGTGGATCACGTAGTAGTGTTTAGTGAGGAGACACCGTTAAACACCATTTTAACATTAAAACCGGATATTATTATCAAAGGGGGGGATTATGATGAGGAGATTTCGGATCCGGAGGATAAACGTTATATTGTAGGTAAAAACCAAGCGGCATCTTGGGGGGGCAAGGTACAAACCATTCCTTTGGTCGAGGGATATTCGACAACGTCGTTGATTTCAAAGCGCTAGGCGCTTGTTACCTAGATTGAAAAAGGCAACAAAACCCACCAACAAGTCGAAGTTATAAAATAAATCTTCTACGGGGATGGTAATTATCCGCCACCCAGAAAATTCAGCAGGATTATACCATACGACAGGTTTTACTGTGGTTGCACCGGTAAGTAGGCCATTTACGATTAAAAACGGCACGAAACACATCAAGAAGGAAACCACAAATTGGGAAAGCCATTTAGGATTAAATATGAGCAAGGCCGTGCTTAAAGCAAAGGCAAATAATACCGAAGAAAGCGTGTACCATCCCGTTGGTTGTTGCAGTATTAATAACATTCCCAAGATAAAAAACACCCCAAAAAACAGGCGATTTAGTTTAGGGTTGTTTTCGAGCCGAAAATATGCACCCATTACTTCATAAATAAAAATGCAGTTGTAGGGAACCACAACAAAGAACAATATTTCTTCGAGCGGTAGTTTTCCAAAAAAGATGTGAGCTGTATGCATCAAATTAAATCCCCAAATGCCTCTTTCGGTAAACCATTGATCCCAAATTAAAAAAAGGCCAGAAACCATAAAAATGGGTAAGACTAGCCGGGGTGCTTTTCTATAGTAAGCCACTTTTTTGTCAAAGCTTAATACAAGAGGACCGAGGAATGAGAATAATAAGATGTAGCCGTAGTAGCTCATATGTTTCTTTGAGCAAGGTAAGATTTTTTGGCTTCTTTATAAAACTTTGGAGGAACAATCAGCATCCCAAAACAAGCCCCATCAGTCTTTTCTTGATTTTTATGGTGCACCTTGTGTGCCTTGCGAATGGCATAAAAATACGGGTGATTAATGTTTCTAAGAAACTTGTATCGTCGATGAATATATACGTCGTGCACCAAAAAATAGGCGATACCATATAGGGCAATACCATATCCCATCCAAACCGACAGATAAAAATCATACATCATTCCCAACATGATTCCTAGCCATGAAGGGATGGCATATATCAAAAAGAACACATCATTTTTTTCAAAAAAGCCGGCTTCAATTTGGTGATGGTCCCGGTGAAAATACCACATAAGTCCATGCATCACATATTTATGGGTAAACCAAGCCATAAACTCCATACCGAAAAAAGTTATTAATAAAACTAGCGGTCCCCACCAATACATTATATAAATAGTTGAATTGTGAAAAACAAAACCAACAAGATAAACAATACGACAGCCGTCTTGTTCAATTTTGGCTTTCCAACTTTAATGAAAATTAAGTTGGCAATGAGCGATACGATAAACCAACACGCGAAATTATACACGGGAATAATATCGTTTTTCCAATGCCAAAAGTCACTTTTGATGGCCACGGGTTCTATTAACCAATCCACCCCCGTCATTATTAAGGCACTTCCAATAACCTGAAAAAGCAGATTTCTAAATAACGACAACCCTATTGCACTAGTTAATGCAGATAGCATGGCCCAATTTACGCCAATTATAAGCGGAACATTAAAAAGTTTTGGACCAAGATTAGCGCCATACCAGTAGTCGCCAAATAACAATGATGTTTGTACCCCAACCCACTCCACGGCAAATCCAACCCCAAACACTAAGGCACTCGCTAAAAGCACCTCGTTTTTCCAGCGATATGCACCCATTAGGATCAAGAATGAAATTAGTAACGTGTATGAACTTAGCGGCAAAACATGGGAGCGAAGCTCCGGGACAAACATACACGATACGCCTACTGAATATAGGATGATTAACAACAATATTCCAAGGCTTTCTTTTTTCATATAATTCTTCCTTTGATTGCGTGTTGTATGGATTCTTCTAAGCTGAAAAATGTATTTGGCATTAGGCTTTTTAGTTTATTCGAATTATAAACTCGTGTTGCATAAGCGGCACGTGCAGATTCTATTGTCATTCCTTGGCGTTTTTTACGAACCAAGGAGACCGTTTCCAAGAGATATGAAATTGGTATCGCAAGCCATTTAGGTGCGTAAATTAGTGGAGGCGTTTTATTCATTTCGCGTGTAATCGCAACAAACAACCCGCGAAAGTCTTTGTTTGTTCCCGTACACAAATATCGTTCGTTCCTGATGTCAGAATTCATTAAAAACACCATGGATGTTGCAACATCACGCGCATCAACGGTGGCATTGCATCCAGACGGATAAAAGAAGATGCCGTTTTTAGCTACTCGAAACATTTCCATTGACCCCTCTTCCCATGGGCCAGGCCCAATGATGGTGCACGGATTTATAATTACCGCATTTAACCCCTCTTCAATTCCTCTCCAAACTTCTTTTTCTGCACCAAATTTAGATACCGAATAACCACTATTAATATCGGACGCCTTCCACAGACAGTTCTCATCTATTTCCCCTCCTGGATTTTGTCCAATCGCAGCCGTTGAGCTTACATAGCAAAGCCTTATATCTGGAATTTCTAAGCAAGCGTTTACAACGTTTGCCGTGCCCCCGCGATTAATTTTTATACAATTATAAAAATCGATCCTATGAAATGACACCAAAGCGGCACAATGATATACTTTACGCATATCTTTTAGCGATCGCGCCAGCTCATCTAAGTTTAGAATATCTAATTGAATCCATTCAATTCGGCTGAATATTTCCTCTCCTTTTTTTGAATCGCAAAACAGAAAGAACCGCCGCACACGCTCCTTGTTTTTAATGGTTCGACAGCTTGCAATAACCGGACCCTGTTGGGCGATCAACCACAGTAAGTGACTCCCAACTAATCCGGTACCCCCAATAACTATGGTGTCTGGTCGCTTAAGCATATACTGCATCTAGCCCTGCACAAAATTGAGTTGCAGAATAAATCAATTCATCTTCTGTGTGTGCTGAGGAAATGAACCCAACCTCATACCCGCTTGGCCCCAAATAAATACCATGACGAAGCAAAAAGTCATGTAATTTGTTAAAAGAATTCATTTCAGGGCTTATTTCATCAGCTCGATGAATGGATTTTATACCGCTAAATGAAAGCCAAAAAACGGAGGCCAAGGAAATGAGCTCAAAGTCATAGTTTTTTACAGTTGCATAGGCATTCACCCGATCAACAAACCTACGAGTTTTTGCCTCCATGGTGCGGTAAAAATCAGGAGACAGACACAATTCAAGCTGAGCAATCCCCGCGGCCATAGCCACGGGATTTCCAGATAAGGTACCCGCTTGGTATACCGGGCCCTCAGGGGAAACATGCGCCATAATTTCATTAGAGGCACCATATGCCCCAACAGGCAATCCCCCGCCAATAATTTTCCCATATGTAACAATATCGGGCTGAATACCATAAAGCTCGGCAGCCCCACCAAAAGCCACCCTAAACCCTGAAATAACCTCGTCAAAAATTAGCAATACCCTATGTTTCCAACAGAGTCCTCGTAGCGTTTGTAAAAAACTCAGATCTTGCAAGAGCAACCCATTATTGGCCGGTACGGGTTCAATGATTACTGCCGCCAGTTCTGTGCTATAATTTTCAAACGTTTTGGTTAACAGGTGTTCATCATTAAGCGGAAGTACCAGCGTGTCGCTGGCAACTGATTCTGGAACCCCAGCACTCGAGGAGCTTCCCAGGGTTACTAAACCACTTCCGGCCTTAACAAGCATGGAATCAACATGGCCGTGGTAACAACCTTCGAATTTTAAAATCTTTGTTTTACCTGTATATCCTCGTGCCAGGCGAAGCGCAGACATTACCGCCTCGGTACCCGAACTTACAAAGCGCAGTTTATCTATAAATGGAATGTTTTCTTTGATTAATTTAGCCAGATCACTCTCTAAGCGAGTTGGAGCACCAAAACTTGACCCGTTTTTAAGGGTTTTAATTATCTTATTCTCAACATATTCATTTGCATGCCCGTGAATTAAGGGTCCCCAGCTGTTGCAAAAATCAATAAATTGATTTCCGTCTTCATCCCAGACCCTTGATCCATTTCCTTTGGAAAAAAACAAAGGGGTTCCTCCCACGCTTTTAAATGCTCTTACAGGGGAGTTGACTCCGCCAGGAAATAAGGTGGACGACTCTTCAAAAAGCCGGTTGGATTGTGTACGATTGAGTTGTGTCATTGTTCCTTATCTTTGTGTACAAAATTACGAAAATCGAATCGGATGCACTTTGAAAACACTTTAGAATTTGCAAAAGAAATGGACAGCAAGGATCCGTTGAGGGCATTTAGAGATAAGTTTATTTTACCCACCTTTGGAAAAGAAAACCCCGTGTATTTAACAGGAAACTCTTTGGGGTTACAGCCCAAAAAAGCCAAACAATATCTAATGGAAGAGCTTGAGGATTGGGGCACATTGGGGGTAGAGGGACATTTCGAAGGGAGGCGCCCCTGGTATTCATATCATGAATTACTTACAGAAAAAGTGGCCGCGATCGTAGGGGCAAAACCCATTGAAGTTTGCACCACCCATAGCTTAACCACCAACTTACACTTACTCATGACTTCGTTTTATAAACCGATTGGTAAGCGAACTAAAATACTGTGTGAAGCAAAGGCGTTTCCAAGCGATCAATATGCCCTAGAATCCCAACTACAGATCCATGGCTTTTCGCCGGATAATTTAGTATGGGTGAATCCACGATTCGGCGAAGAGCTTATTAATGAAGAAGATATTTATCAGAAAATAGAGGAGCTTGGCGAAACCTTAGCCATGGTATTGTGGGGCGGAGTTAATTATTACACTGGCCAATACTTTGACCTACAATCCATTACTCAAAAAGCACACGCAGTAGGGGCTACGGTAGGATTTGATTTAGCTCATGCCGCAGGTAACGTGAACTTGAATCTTCATGAGTGGGGACCCGATTTTGCCGCGTGGTGTGGATATAAATATTTAAATTCTTCTCCAGGTGGAGTTTCCGGATATTTTGTACATGAACGCCATGCGTACCGAAAAGACCTCCCGCGACTGGCGGGCTGGTGGGGCCACAACAAAGAAACTCGGTTTGCTATGGAGCCAGGTTTTAATCCAATGCCGGGAGCAGAGGGGTGGCAATTGAGCAACGCCCCAGTATTGGGAATGGCCGTTCATTTGGCATCCCTTGAATTGTTTGAAGAGGCGGGCATGGAGCGGATAGGCCAAAAAAGAGATATGATGACTCATTATTTATCTTTCGTGGTTCAAAACATATCTTCAAGCGCTTCAGAAACAGGTGGTTTTGAGGTTATTACACCAATGGACCCAAAGAAACGGGGTGCACAGCTTTCTATAAAAGCAACTGGACAAGGAAGGACATTATTCGATAAACTCACCGCCTTAGGAGTAACAGCAGATTGGAGAGAGCCGAATGTGATTCGAGTTGCGCCTGTTCCGCTTTATAATAGTTTTGAAGATTGTTATTGGTTCGGCCAACACTTAAAATCGGCCCTCAAGGGATAAACAATAACGTTCGATAGCAGAAGGAAAGAATTGATACTCTAGGGAATGAATTTTATCTTCTATCTGTTCAACGGTTTCTAATGGATTGATGCTACAACGGTATTGTTCTAAAATTCTACCCTCATCATAGCGTTCATTAACCAGGTGAATGGTAATTCCGGTTTCACTTTCTTGTTTTGCATGCACTTCTTCATGAATGCGGCGCCCATACATTCCTACTCCACCAAATTTAGGAAGGAGAGAGGGGTGAATGTTTAAAATACGATCGGGGTATTTGGAAATTAAAACAGCACTTATTTTCTTTAAAAAACCGGCTAAAATAATCAAATCACACGCCTGATTATCGAGCAGATGGATTGCTTTTTGTTCATCCCACGGCGTGTTTTGAGCATAAAACATCTTATTTTTATTACAAAATTCCTTAATTTCAGAATTTTCGCTACTACTAATAATTCCCGTTACAGAAATATATTCGTGCTTATTGAAATAATGAGCGATATTTCTAGCATTAGAGCCTCTTCCAGAGATGAAAAGCACTAGGTTTAATGGCCGCATCATTGGCAAAAATAACAAAAGAAGCGGGTTTTTAGAGTTATTAGTATTGGTTTCGTTGATAAATAATCGGAAATAATCTTGATAATTTGGAGTTTGTTTTTTTTCTTTGCATGCTTAAAACCCTTAAAAAATAAAAAGATGTCTGATATCAGAAGTAAAGTGATTGCAATCATTGTAGACAAATTAAATGTTGAAGAATCTGAAGTAATGGATGGAGCAAGCTTCACCAACGACTTAGGTGCCGACTCTTTAGATACCGTAGAGTTAATTATGGAATTTGAAAAGCAATTTGGTATTTCTATTCCAGACGATCAAGCCGAAACCATCCAAACTGTTGGCGATGCGGTTTCGTACATTGAAAGCAACGCGAAGTAAAGTAACCCAACTTCCAATCTTTAAAGGATTACAGCATGCAGTTAAAGCGAGTAGTTGTAACCGGTCTTGGTGCGCTTACACCTATCGGTAATTCAGTTTCAGAATATTGGAATAATTTGCTTGCCGGAAAAAGCGGTGCTGCACCCATTAAACAATTTGATGCTTCCTTATTTAAAACACAATTCGCATGTGAGGTGAAGGGCTTTGATGTAGAGCAGTTCATTGACAAAAAAGAAGCGCGTAAAATGGATCAGTTTACGCAATATGCCATGGTTTCAGTTATGGAGGCAGTAGATAATTCAGGACTAATTGAATCCAATCCGAATAATGACCGTATTGGCGTAGTTTGGGGTTCGGGCGTTGGGGGTTTAAAAACCTTTCAAGACGAAGCTAAAGCTTTTTTCGAAGGAGATGGAACGCCGCGCTTCAATCCGTTTTTCATTCCAAAAATGATAGCAGACATTGCTGCGGGGCAGATTTCAATAAAGTACGGATTTCGTGGGCCAAATTACGTTACTGTTTCGGCGTGTGCTTCATCTAATAATGCGATCATTGACGCATTTAATTTAATTCGATTAGGAAAGGCAGATGCAATCATTACAGGAGGTTCGGAGGCGGCCGTAAATGAAATGGGAATGGGGGGGTTTAATGCCCTCAAGGCCCTTTCTACAAGAAATGATAATCCAGAGACGGCTTCACGTCCGTTTGATGTTGAAAGGGACGGCTTTGTGTTAGGCGAAGGGGCCGGAGCATTGATTCTTGAGGAATATGAGCATGCCGTAAAGCGAGGCGCAACGATTTATGCCGAGGTAGCCGGAGGAGGAATGTCTGGTGATGCTTATCACATGACCGCCCCACATCCTGAAGGAATTGGCGCTCGAAACACCATGCTTGCCGCTCTTGAAGACGCAGAGATTAGCCCGAATCAAGTAGACTATATTAATGTTCATGGTACCTCTACGCCATTAGGAGATATCGCGGAAGTAAAAGCAATTCAAGCTGTTTTTGGTGAACACGCATATGATTTGAATATTTCTTCGACTAAATCAATGACAGGGCACCTATTAGGGGCAGCCGGAGCCATAGAAGCAATTGCGTGTATTTTGGCAGTTAAAAATGACATTGTCCCACCGACGATCAATCATTTTACAGATGATCCAGAAATTGACCCCAAATTGAATTTTACTTTCAATGCCCCGCAACATCGAACCGTGAATTTTGCATTATCTAATACCTTTGGTTTTGGCGGTCACAATACGAGTGTGGTTGTCAAGAAATTTGTTGGTTAATTGGTCGTAAAATTCGGATTTCTTAACAGGAAAAAGTCGGCAAAGGAACTCCTTTTGATAAAATTTATTATCAACCATTTCGGATATCGACCAACCGCTTTAGTATATTTTAACTTGGCCGTTTCTCATAGTTCTGGCGATATAAAAAGTGAGATAGAATCAAATGAGCGGTTAGAATTTTTGGGTGATGCAATACTTGATGCGGTTGTTGCAGAGTATTTATTTAAGATGTTCCCCGGAAATGATGAGGGTTATTTAACTAAGTTAAAGTCTAAGGTGGTTAACAGAAAAACCCTCGCTTATATTGGAGAAAAAATGCAGATTCGAACGGTACTGAATTATAACCAATCTAGAAATTTAAATGTTTCAACATTAGAGGGAAATGCATTTGAAGCCATCATTGGAGCCATTTATTTAGACGGGGGATTCGATGCTGCAAAGAAAAGCTTGCAAAACCATGTTCTCAGAAAGTTTGTAGATTTAAATAAGCTGCTTGAGGAGGAAATAGACTTTAAGTCGAGGTTAATTATTTGGTGCCAAAAGAAGCGCATGAAAATTGACTTTATTCTTATGGATGAGCAACATATGCATGGTGCTTGGGAATATGATGTTTGTATTCAAATCAATAAACGTGATTTTGGGAGCGGAAAGGCTAGTTCAAAAAAGCAAGCCGAGCAAATAGCAGCGAAGAACACCTTAGAATTAATCGGAGAAATTTAATAGTAATTTTTTTTTTGTTTCTTTGTAAAAAATTACTCGTATGTGGACAGAATTTGTATATAAACTTGGAGACTTATTTCAATGGGCGTTTGGATTTTTTGAATTCATTCAGAATTATTTCAATAATTTCCTTCTTTTCCTTGGATTTTTTGGCTTTGGATATTGGATGTACATTCAAAACAAATTAAGTAATAAGGCAAATGTACCGGTAGAGTCATCAGAGAATACGGGCTGGTATAAGGACGAGAATAAACAACTGAAATAAAAAAAAACAATTGTTAAAAGGGAAGCCGAGCTTCCCTTTTTTTATGACATCATTTGGCTAGTTTTATTCTTTATCACTGCTTACAGCAGCTTTAATCAGTTCTCTGTTCATACGAGCTATGTTTTCAATAGAGATTCCTTTTGGACACTCTACTTCACAAGCCCCAGTATTCGTGCAATTTCCAAAACCTTCCTCATCCATTTGGCGAACCATGTTGAGAACCCGTTCACGGCCCTCAACCTGACCTTGCGGTAATAGCGCATATTGAGATACTTTGGCGCCGACAAAGAGCATCGCAGAACTGTTTTTACACGCAGCAACACACGCGCCACACCCAATGCACGCAGCAGCCTCAAAAGCCTTATCTGCGTCACTTTTTGCAACAGGAATTGCATTGGCATCCATGGTTCTTCCTGAGGTATTTACAGAAACAAATCCGCCCGCCTGTTGAATGCGATCAAATGCGGAGCGATCAACCACCAAATCTTTGATAATTGGAAAGGCTTTTGACCTCCACGGCTCAATGTAAATAGTCTCTCCATCATTGAATTTACGCATGTGTAATTGACAGGTAGTCGTCCCCGTATCAGGTCCATGAGCTCTACCATTGATATATAACGAACACATCCCGCAAATTCCTTCTCTGCAATCGTGATCAAAGGCTACCGGAGATTCGTTGTTGTTTATAAGTTGCTCGTTTAATTGGTCAAGCATTTCCAAAAACGAACTATCAGTAGACACATGGTCCAGTTTATACGTTTCAAGGCTTCCTTTGGCTTGGCTATTTTTTTGACGCCAAATTTTAAGGGTAATATTAATGAATTTAGTTGCCATAAGTCGTTTCTTTATTTGTAGTTTCTCGCTGCAATTTTAATGAACTCGTATTTTAATTCTTCTTTGTGTAAGGTTGCTTGTTTTGCATCACCACCTTGGTATTCCCATGCGGCCACCATTTTAAAGTTTTTATCATCGCGCAGTGTTTCTCCTTCAGCATCTTGATATTCTTCACGGAAATGTCCACCACAGGATTCATTACGGCTCAATGCATCAACAGCCATGAGCTGACCTAATTCGATGAAATCTGCTACACGCAATGCTTTTTCAAGCTCTGTGTTCATTTCGTTAGCTTCGCCAGGAACAAAAACATCCGCATAGAAGGCCTCGCGCAGCGCCTTAATCTCATCTATCGCCTCTTTTAATCCCGCTTCATTTCGTCCCATACCTACTTTGTTCCACATAATTAACCCTAATTTCTTGTGGAAATAGTCAACCGATTTAGTTCCCTTGTTGTTTAAGAATAGTTGAATTCGTTCGGTTACTGCACGTTCAGCCTCTTCGAATTCCGGCGCATCTGTAGAAATGGTTCCTGTTCGGATGTCTTCTGCCAAGTAATTTGATAAAGTGTAAGGCAACACAAAGTATCCATCTGCCAAGCCCTGCATTAATGCGGAAGCGCCCAATCGATTCGCTCCGTGGTCCGAGAAATTTGCCTCTCCAGTGACGAAACATCCAGGAATGGTGCTCTGAAGGTTATAATCAACCCAAACACCTCCCATGGTATAGTGAACCGCGGGATAAATTTTCATAGGTGTTTCGTACGGGTTTTCATCGGTGATTTTCTCATACATCTGAAATAAGTTCCCGTACTTCTCTTCAATCCATTTTTTACCCATTGCAAGAATGGTTTCTTCTGATGGATTATGGTCGCCTTTTGCGAACGCCGCCTGCTTACCCTTGCTTCTGATTTCAGAGGAGAAATCCAAATAAACACCTTCATTGGTATCATTTGCTTCAATACCAAATCCAGCATCACAACGCTCCTTTGCCGCCCGTGAAGCCACGTCACGAGGCACAAGGTTTCCAAAGGCAGGGTATCTGCGTTCTAAGAAATAATCCCGGTCTCCTTCTGCAATTTGCGTTGGTTTTAATCGCCCTTCTCGGATGGCTTCTGCGTCTTCTTTTTTAGCAGGTACCCAAATGCGGCCAGAGTTTCTTAAGGACTCAGACATTAAGGTTAATTTAGACTGGTTGGTTCCGTGCACCGGAATACATGTTGGATGAATCTGAACGAAACACGGATTGGCAAAATATGCTCCTCGCTTGTGTACTTTCCATGCTGCAGAAACATTACTTCCCATAGCGTTGGTTGAAAGGAAATAAACGTTTCCGTACCCACCTGAAGCAATTACCACGGCGTGTGCACTGTGTCTTTCGATTTCTCCGGTTACCAAGTTTCTGGCAATGATTCCTCGTGCTTTTCCGTCAACCACAACTAAATCTAACATCTCATGACGGTGGTACATTTTAACGCGTCCCAATCCGATTTGACGTGACAGTGCAGAATAGGCACCCAATAAAAGCTGTTGTCCTGTTTGCCCTGCAGCATAGAATGTACGTTGCACCTGCGTTCCTCCAAAAGAACGGTTATCCAATAAGCCGCCGTATTCTCGAGCGAAAGGAACCCCTTGGGCAACACATTGATCAATAATATTTCCCGAAACCTCTGCTAAGCGGTGCACATTTGCTTCACGCGCACGGTAGTCGCCCCCTTTAATGGTGTCATAAAATAAGCGATATACAGAATCACCATCATTTTGGTAATTTTTAGCAGCATTAATTCCACCTTGTGCAGCAATGGAGTGTGCTCTACGCGGAGAATCTTGAAAGCAAAACGCCTTTACATTGTAGCCCATTTCACCCAATGAAGCAGCGGCAGAGGCTCCTGCTAATCCCGTTCCAACAACAATCACATCTATTTTTGGTCGGTTATTTGGCGCCACTAATTTCATGTGGTTTTTATGGTTGGTCCATTTTTCTGATAATGGTCCTTCCGGAATCTTAGCATCTAAATTTGACATCGTTATAAGATTAAGTCGTTATTTCAAATAAATTAAAATGGTAATTAAGGCAAACATACCTGGCACGGCAAGCGCAAAGAGTTTACCAGCGCCATTTATAAGCGGTGTGTATCGTTTGTGGTTTAATCCAAGAGATTGAAATCCAGAAGCAAAGCCATGCCATAAGTGGAATGAAAGTACCGCCATTGAAACTACGTATAATAGCAAATATGCAAGGGCCAATTCGTTTTTATCTGGATTGAAAAAGTCCATTACTACAGTATGCAAATCTTTGTACCCATCCGCGATTTTTAAATCGGTGTCCTTGTCATATAATTCTTGATGATTTTTTATTTTAAACATGCAGGAGTCAGCACTATTAATTAAGGGCTGACCAGTTCGTAAATCGTAGTACATGCCAGAATTCTCTTCTTTTACACTGAAGGGCATGTAGTCTCCTTTAGTCGTTAAGATGTAAGTGAACTTAATTCGTTGTTGCATTTGCTCTTTAGTGATGGTTTTATAATGTAAAGGAATGTCTTCTTTAATTTTTGCCCGCCACCAAAAATTCGCCATATGTGTCACAATGAATACTAAAATCAATGTGCCTAAAACCGCCATATAACGTGACGGAAACGAACTGTTTGCACTTGGTTTGGTATATGCATAACCGAGAGGGCGAGCTTTTTTGTTTTGATAGGTTAAATAAAAGCCATGAATTGCATGAAATATAATTGAGAAATAAGTCACGTAAGAAAGCACCTTAATAAATGGGTTGTGTGCCATAAAATAGGCGTATTCATTGAAGGCTCTTCGCCCTTCTTCACCAGTTTTGAGAATAAGTTGCATGTTTCCTGCTAAGTGACCAACTAGGAAAGAGCACAGAAAAAGTCCCGTAAGGGCCATCCAAACTTTCTTAATGATGGATGATGAAAAAGCGGTTCGTACAGACATAAGTATTTAAATTATCAGGTGCAAAGTTAAGGCTTAGAACAATCGAATAAAAATTAGGTTTTTATTTATATTCATTTTAGATAAGGAGGGTGGTTTTTGTTTCTGTAACTTTCAATACCGCGGTTCTTCCCAAAATAATGGCTTGATTATCTTTGATGTGCCCAACCGGAAGTTCGAAGGCTACAGGTATTCCTAAATCTTGAACCTTTTCAAGGACTAACTCTTTAATGGTTTTTCCAAACGGAACATCGGTGTCTTCTATTTCCGTAAATCCTCCCAATACCAGGCCATTAATTTGTTTAAACGCACCCGAAAGCTCCAACGAATTGAGCATTCGATCAATTTTGTACACATGTTCTCCGACATCCTCAAGCACTAAAACCTTGTTTTTAAACGAATAGGATAAGGAGGTTCCTAATAAACTCGTAACAATAGCCATGTTTCCCCCCACCAATTCCCCCAGGGCATCCCCTGCAATATTCTCTGAAACATAAGGAGCCTCTAATGTATAGGACGCTCCAAACAGGGTGTTTTTAAGCGTTTCTTTTGCCGCATCCGATCCCTCAACAATCCCTAAGGGCATGATGCCGTGTATGCTCTCTATTCCTAGCCGATGTATCTTTTGATGAAAAACAGTTATATCGCTAAACCCAATAACCCACTTTGGAAATTTTTTAAATAAATCCCAATTTAAGCGCTCCACAAGCCGAACACACCCATATCCGCCTCGGGCGCATAGTATGGCTTTAATACTTGGGTCGTCTAATCCAATTTGAAAATCAGCCAACCGCTCTTCATCGCTGCCGGAAAAATAATGGAATTGCCCTAAACAGTGCGGAGAGATCCGAACGTTTAACCCCCAAGATTCGAGCGTTTTTTTTGCCGCGAATATAAACGATTCTTCAATTGCTTTAGCTGGCGCGGTAATGTAAACAGTGTCGCCAGATTTGAGACATGGCGGTTCAATCATTGAGTGGTTAATAAGTGGGTTGCAAGCATTAAATCTGTGGGCGTAGTGATTTTGATGTTCTCAGCGTTCCCTGAAACGGTATGAATCGTTACTCCCGTTTGCTCCACCAAACGCGCATCATCTGTAACTGTTTGGTTGAATGGATGTTCATAGGCGGCATGAAGGTGTTCTAAATGAAAACACTGAGGCGTTTGTACCTTCATAAACAAAGCGCGGTCCACGGCCTCTGTTCCACTAGATGTTTTATGTCGAAGTGATTCCGTGAGCTCAATCACCGGAATAACAGCAGCGTGATTAACGATTGATTCACAGAGGCGTTCAATCGTTTGTTTTGACACAAATGGACGCACCGCATCGTGAACACCCACCCAAGGTGTTGTCACTTTTTGTAAGGCATTTTTAACAGAGTCGTACCGTTCTTTCCCCCCCTCAACAATGGTGCATCGATCATGTAAACCAGCGTCTTTTAAAAAGGGAGCCAAGTATTCTACCCATTCCGTAGCCATTGCTATTATAAATTTTGGCTGATTAAAATGCTTATCCAGGGCCTTCAGAGTGTAAATAAGAATCGGGTGTCCGGCAATTTCAAGGTATTGCTTCGGACGATTTGCCCCTATGCGACTACCAACCCCTCCAGCAGGGACAATAAGCGTCCATTTGTTCATGGTCAAAATTAATAATAATCCCGAATGGATTTCGCATTCGAATTAAGCTTATTTGAGGGCTTTTTCTACCTTTGTGTAAATCAAATCAAACGCGTGAAGTCAGACCACCAACTCGTTATTTATAATAGTTTATCTGGAAAAAAGGAAAAGTTCGTGCCCTTACATGAAGACCACGTAGGCATGTATGTGTGTGGACCAACACTTTACAGTGAACCTCACATGGGAAACATGCGCACCTTTATTAATTTTGATTTTATTTATCGGTGCCTTCTGTATTTAGGATACAAGGTAAAATATGTGCGGAATATTACAGATGCCGGACACATCACTAATAGTGCTGGTCAGGAAGTAGATAGCATTGGTTCGGCTGCTCGCACTGCGCAGGTTCAACCCTTAGAAATTGTTTATACATACAACGTTAAGTTTCAGGAATTACAACGGATTTATAACCTGATGCCCCCAAGTATTGAGCCTGCGGCAACAGCGCACATCCAAGAACAGATCGAAGTGATTGAGCAAATCATTGAAAACGGCTTCGCATATGTAGTGAATGGCTCTGTATATTTTGATGTAAAAACCTATATGCAAGCCCATAATTATGGGATTCTCAGCGGAAGAAAAGTGGATGAATTAGAGCAAGAAACCCGTGCATTAAATGCTCAAGAGGAAAAACGATTTTTTGCGGATTTTGCACTTTGGAAAAAAGCTAATCCAGAGGACATGCAAGTGTGGCGTTCACCTTGGGGTAATGGAAATCCGGGATGGCACATTGAATGCACGGCCATGTCTACCAAGTATTTAGGCGAGCGGTTCGATATACACGGCGGAGGCTTAGATTTGAAATTTCCGCATCATGAAGATGAAATTGCGCAAAACTGCGGCTCGTTTGGATGCAATCCCGCACAGTACTGGATGCACGCAAACATGCTCAATGTAAATGGACAAAAAATGAGTAAGTCTTTTGGAAATTATTTCCTTCCGAAAGAAATTGTAGAAGGAACATCAACGCTTTTTACAAAACCTTACCCCTCAGCGGTTGTACGCTTTTTCATGTTGCAAGCACACTATCGAAGTACCTTAGACATCACAGAAGAAGCACTCAATGCGTCTGAAAAAGGATTTGAACGCCTCATGGAAGGACTTTCCCTATTGGAAAAGCTAACACCAAGTAGTTCGTCTTCGTTTGAGGTAGCGAAGGTGTTAAGTGCGGCAGAAGCTGCGATATGCGATGATTTTAATGCACCGATATTAATCGCTTCCTTATTTGATGCGGTAAAATATATTCATGCTATAAATGAAGGAAAAGAACAATTAACCCAAGAAGACTTATTGAGGTTTACCCAAGCTATGACAACTTTTGTTCAGGATGTATTGGGAATAGAGCCTTCAAAAAAGGAAGAAAACCAACGGCTTTCTGATGTAATGGATATGGTGATTACTTTGCGTCAACAAGCTCGTGAAAAAAAAGATTGGACCGCCTCCGATATGATTCGGGATGGGCTTGCCAAAGCCGGTATTCAAATTAAAGACAGTAAAGAAGGAACCTCATGGTCGTAATATGGTACTAATTAAATCATGTAGGGGAAACACTCCTGTTTTTGGGGAAAATTGCTACCTCGCAGAGAATGCCACCGTAGTTGGCGATGTAGTGATGGGAGATCACTGTTCGGTATGGTTCAATGCCGTAGTTCGTGGCGACGTAAACAGCATACGCATCGGAAATCACGTAAATATTCAAGATGGAGCCGTGTTGCATTGTACCTTTGAAAAAACGACACTTACCATCGGAAATTCAGTATCTATAGGACACAACGCGTTAGTACATGGCTGTAAGATCGATGATTTTGTGTTGGTGGGAATGGGAGCCATTGTAATGGATAATTGCCACATTGGATCCAATTGTATTATTGCTGCAGGAGCGGTATTACTTGAGGGCACCCACGTTGAATCATGGAGCATTTATGCCGGAGTGCCTGCCAAAAAAGTAAAAACCCTTTCTCCAGAGCTTTTTGCGGGCGAGGTAGAACGAATCAGTAAGAATTACGTACGCTACGCTAGCTGGTTCACCGATGAGGAATCTTAAGGCTTTTTTTTGTTAATTTGTTAAAATTTTTACCATGAAAAATCTTACTCTGTTTGTTCTAACCCTTGTTTTAGCCGTTTCATGTGCTAAATATCCTGAAGGAGGCTTGCGAAAATTAGCGAAGGGACACATCATAGGCGAATGGAAAATGAATGCGTATTTTATGAATGGTTTTGATTTTAGCGACACCGTTTTGGTGCAAAACTTCAAAGAAACGTTCAATGAAGGAGGCACGTTTGAACGAGTATATACAGACACCTCTGGCATAGGCCATGTTTATGGTGGCGGATGGGATATCGCAGGAGAACGCACGGTTTTAAAAATATTCGCAGACAGCACCTATAAATTAAGCCCAATGTTAAACAATACCGCTACAAACTTTACCATAGACCGACTCACAAAAGCAGATTTATGGTATTCTTTTGAGTCAAGCAACGGAACCCACCAATTACGATTTAGTAAGATAAAATAAGGCATGAAATACCATCAAATAGACCGGGAGCTCTTCGTAAATAACCGTGCTAAGTTTACACAACACATGGTATCAAATACCCTGGCGGTATTTAATTCGAATGATATTTATCCAATTAGTGCCGATGGCACCATGCCCTTTCAGCAGCACCGGGATATCTTCTATTTATCTGGAGTCGATCAAGAGGAGTCTGTTTTGGTGTTGTTTCCTATGGCAAGCAATCCAGCGCATAGAGAAATCTTGTTTTTACGAGAAACCAATGAAACTATTGCGATTTGGGAAGGAGAGAAACTCACCAAAGCCAAAGCCTATGAAACTTCTGGCATAAAAACCGTGTACTGGTTAAATCAGTTTCCTACCATCTTTAAGCAATTAATGGCGGAAGCCGAAGGGATTTACTTAAATACCAACGAACACCTTCGTGCAAAAACAGAGGTGGAAACTCGCGAAGACCGGTTTATCAAGCAAGTCAAAACGGATTATCCTGCCCATCAGGTGTATAAATCGGCGCCGATTCTACATAAAACAAGATCGATTAAGGAAGCCGTGGAGTTAGCTTTGATGCAAACTGCATGCGATATTACGGAGAACGGATTTCGACGCGTATTAGGCTTTGTAAAACCAGGTGTTTGGGAATATGAGATCGAAGCGGAATTTGCGCATGAGTTTCTAAGAAACCGTTCACAAGGGTTTGCCTACACGCCCATCATTGCTTCGGGAAAAAATGCTTGTGTATTGCATTATATTGAAAACAACCAACCCTGTCAAGACGGGGACGTAATACTTTTGGATGTGGGGGCAGAATATGCCAATTATTCCTCCGATTTAACGCGCTGTATTCCTGTGAGCGGAAGGTTTACCCCCCGTCAAAAAGCGGTGTACAACGCGGTACTTCACGTGAAAAAAGAAGCCACGAAATTATTAGTACCAGGCACCATCATGGCGGAATACCATAAGCAGGTGGGAACCTTAATGGAAGAGCAACTGGTGAACTTGGGACTGATTTCAATGGACGATATTAAAAACCAAGATGATGCATGGCCGGCGTACAAGAAATATTTCATGCACGGAACGTCGCATTTCCTTGGCTTAGACACCCACGATGTGGGTCTTTGGCACGAACCGATTCAAGCCAACATGGTGTTTACCGTAGAACCGGGGATTTATATTCCTGAAGAAGGCTTAGGCATTCGCTTAGAAGATGACGTGGTGGTTCAGGCAAACGGTGCGCCACACAATTTGATGCGTAACATTCCGATAGAAGCAGAGGCCATCGAGGAGTTGATGAACCGTGGCTAAGGGGCTGCATTACGAATTATTCGGCGAAGGACCGATTACCATTTTTTTGCATGGGTTTTTAGAGTCTTCCACCATGTGGGAACCCCTGAATTTGACCGAACTTCCAGGAACCAAGCTACTTATTGACCTTCCGGGCCATGGAAAATCTCCCTTGTCCGATCCGAGTGAGATTCCGTCTATGAAATTCATGGCCGATGAGGTAGGGCGAGTACTTGCCAATTTGAAGATCGACTCCTACCGTGTGCTTGGACACAGCATGGGCGGTTATGTCGCCTTGGAGCTCTTTGCCAATACCCCAAAAGGTATCTCAAAGCCTAACCATGTTACCTTGTTAAATTCGAATTGTTGGTCCGACAGCGAGGCCAAACGGGCCGATCGCCTTCGGGTGGCCGAAATCGCCTTCTCCGGTAAGGAACTTTTTATTAATGAAGCCATCCCCAACCTGTTTGCACGGCCCGAGGAATTTCAAAAGGAAATAGCGGCCTTGAAACAAGAAGCGAAGGCGATGTCCTCGGAAGCGATTGCCTATGCGGCCTTGGCCATGCGCACACGCACCGATTATACGGAGCTTGTTTTAAAGAATCCAGCCTGCTTCAAGATAATTCACGGCGCACTGGACCGCTTGGTGAGCGTTGAGGAGTTGCACCAACGGTTAATGCTCGCGGCAGGACAAGCTGCACCGGAAATTATCATCCTCCCCAACGCGGGCCACATGGCTCACTGGGAAGCCACGGAGGAGGTGGTTAGGGGGGGTAATCCAGCTGCCGAATAACTTATACCGAGAAATTTAAATACATATTGTTGGTCCGATACTTAAAAGCTCTGGGATGAAGCATTTAGTTTTTTAATTGGCTAGGGATTACTCCCTAAGGTTTGTTAACGTTAAGGAGGGTGCTTCAAAGCTTAGCAGCTTTACCTTTTTTTGCTTTTTCATTCGCCTCAAAAGTTAATTCATTGAGTTTTGGGATTATGTGTTTAGCGCATGAACCCGGGAAGATGGAGCCTCAAAGCCATCAAAAGCTAAGCTTGCACCGAAGTCTCACCCTTTCTTTTTTGTTTTTTTAGGTTGTTAAAGCGAGCTTTACCACCGTTCTAAAAGCAAAAAAGCCAGCCTTTTGGCTAGCTTTTGATGGCTTTGGCGGAGAGAGAGGGATTCGAACCCTCGATACACTTTTGGCGTATACACACTTTCCAGGCGTGCTCCTTCAACCACTCGGACACCTCTCCATACAAGGACAAAGGTATTTCAATTTTTTGGTGAAACAAAACCTTACCTACCCTGGTAAATAATTTCCTGTTTTTTATTGAAGACATGCCTATTTCCTATAAATTAGCAAAATTTTTCAATGTCCGGATCGTATCATAAAATTTCATTTGCAGGTGTACTAATTACCATAGGAATCGTGTTTGGCGATATTGGAACCTCTCCTTTATACGTATTTCAAGCCATTACGGGACAAGGCGCGCACCTCAGCAGAGATTTTGTAATTGGGGGCCTTTCATGTGTGATTTGGACCTTAATCTTATTGGCCACTACAAAATACATTTATTTTGCCCTTAATGCAGACAATAATGGAGAAGGTGGGATTTTTGCTCTCTACGCATTATTAAAGAACCGAAAGGTAAAATGGGTTGTTATACCGGCGTTAATTGGCTGTGCGACCTTACTTGCTGATGGATTCATTACCCCCGCGATTTCTATATCATCCGCTGTAGAAGGAATAAACAACATTAATCCCAATGTTCCTGTAATCCCTATTGTGGTAGGCATTATTATTGCCCTATTTACCATTCAACAATTTGGAACCGCGGCCATTGGTAAAGCATTTGGGCCTATCATGGTGATTTGGTTTTCTTATTTAGCGTATCTCGGAGCAATCAATATTTATAAAAATCCTGGGGTATTGGCGTCCTTTAACCCTTACGAAGCTTTTCATTTTGTGACTACCGTTCCCGGGGGGTTTGCTGCGTTAGGCGCCGTGTTTTTATGTACTACGGGAGCTGAAGCCTTATATTCGGATTTAGGTCATTGCGGTAAAGGAAACATTCGTATCAGTTGGGCATTGATTGCATCGGTGCTGGTGTTTCACTATCTTGGACAAGCCGCGCTGTGTACTTCAGATGGTTTTGCCCTTACCAATGGCGCCACAGTTTTTTATAGCATGGTTCCTAAAAACCAATTAATTTTTGCCGTAATTATTGCTACCGCTGCTACAATCATCGCCTCACAAGCTTTAATTACAGGAGTTTTCACCCTAATGAACGAGGCCATTAAACTGAAACTTTGGACCAACCTTAAAGTGAAGTTTCCGTCGGAGCACAAGGGACAAATCTATATACCTTTTATAAACTGGGTATTAATGTTAGGGTGCTTGTTGGTAATTTGGATTTTTAAAAAATCCAGCGCAATGGAACATACCTATGGCTTGGCAATAACAATAGATATGGTGATGACTTCTACGCTACTTGGGTTTTTATTGATGCTTAAGAATCCGAGGGCCAGAATGTTTTATATCTTTATTTTTGCTGTTTTTTTAATGATTGAAGGGGTGTTTTTACTCTCTAATTTAGGAAAGATTGTTTCTGGGGGGTGGTTCACGTTAATTCTTGCAACTACGTTCTTCACCTTGCTTTTCCTATACTATAAAGCCCGCCAATTAAGAAAGAACATCACCGAATATCTTCCCATGAACGCGGTTATTCCTTTGTTGGAGGCGGTAAAGAACGATGAAACAATTCCCTATGAGGCTTCAAATTTAGTTTTTCCCACTCGAAGTAATTCCCATGTTAAACTAGATTTAACCGTTTATCATTCCTTGTTTATGAAGCGACCTCGAAAAGCGGGAGTAATTTGGTTTTTGCACTTAGATATCCTAAATGAACCGTGGGGCGTACATTATTCTGTTCATGAAATTATAGACCAGGGTTGTTATTATGTTTCCTTACAGCTAGGGTTTAAAGAAGAACACCGCATAGAATATATGATGCGTAAAATACATGGTACCATGGTTGAAAAAGACGAACTCACCAATGAAAGTGTATTTGAATGTATCAAAGACCGGGTAGGCAAGGTAGATTTTAAATTTATTGTCTTGAATTCCCGGGTATCAACAGACAATAAACTCACACCATTTCAAATGATTTGTATAAAGGCTTACCGATTTGTTAAATCCACAGGATTGAAACCGGCGGAAGATTTTGGACTTGATAAAACAAATGTAGAAGTGGATTATATTCCAGTTTCAGTTACAGCACAAGTAAACCAAGAATTAACGGAAGATTACGAAGATTATTCAGCTACAAAAAGAGCCAAATAATCCTCGGTCAGGTTAATCACTCTCTCCGGAAATTACAAAGTTAAATTCAGAAGGATTAGGCTCTTTTTGCCCGCCCAAATACCACATTAATTTCGTTAAAGCCGCTTCAGTAGTAAGGTCTTTTCCGTTCCATGCGCCAAGTTGTTCTAATAGACTTCCGGAAGTGTATTTGCCTGGCTCTACGCTTCCGCTTGTGCATTGCGAAATGGTTAAAATGATACCGCCTTGATTCACATAATCAGACAACACCATTGTAAAACCCTCATGGTTAGGTGTATTTCCTGATCCAAAAGCTTCTATAACCACTGCACGGTGATTTTTTACGTTAAATATAGAGTGATATGCTTCAAGGCTGATTCCTGGATAAAGTTTAACTAATCCCACT
Source organism: Crocinitomicaceae bacterium (assembly GCA_030830895.1). Taxonomy (GTDB): domain Bacteria; phylum Bacteroidota; class Bacteroidia; order Flavobacteriales_D; family Crocinitomicaceae; genus UBA952. The sequence continues at coordinate 109,137 of JAURMC010000013.1, forward strand.
CGATTTTCTAATGTTTTACAGAATGCTATTTCATTTTCTTTTCGTTCAAGCAATTGATTGGAATGAATTTTAATGTCTACTCCCGCAATGCCCAATAAAGGATAATTTGGGGAGTCAAAGGCATCGAATTGATGTGCAGATATTTTAGATACTCGAGACCCTCTAAATAATTTTGATTGAAAGAATACTGCGACCTCTTGTAAAGCAGCGTTACCATCTGGACGTTTCTTGCCGGCAATTTCCAATGCGGCTAAAATGTTTTCTTTTCCATCTGAGCGTAAAATACCTACGGGCAATTGTGATCCTGTGAGTACGATGGGCTTAGATAATCTCTGAATCATAAAACTTAATGCAGAGGCCGTATAAGCCATCGTATCGGTTCCATGTAACAGCACAAACCCATCAAATTTGTGGTAATTTTTTTCTATCAGTTCTACCAGTTCAACCCAATGGGAAGGAGTCATATGTGATGAATCAATAGGATACTTAATACTAATAGGGATTACCACAAGGTCTAAGTGTTCGATTTCTGGAATCTGACAATGGATGTATTCAAAATCTAAGGGGGACAATTCACCCGTAGTTGGATTGGCCATCATGCCAATGGTACCGCCAGTGTAAATCAATAATATACGAGGTTTCATACGTGTTGCACGTTAAGATTAAACAAGCGCCGAGCATTATCAGAAGTGATTTTGTTTACCTCAATCACAGGAATTGTTAGGGCATTACTCAAAGCGTCAACAATATGTGTCATATAAGCGGGCTCATTTCGTTTTCCACGGTGTGGCACAGGAGCCAGATACGGCGCGTCGGTTTCAAGCAAGATGCGGTCTTTGGGAAGTGTTTTTACTACTTCCATCAGACCACTGTTTTTGTAGGTCAATACGCCGCCAATGCCAAAATAAAAGGAAGGGTGTGTACGTATGATGTATTCCGCATGCTTTTTTGTTCCAGTAAAACAATGAAACACTCCACGAAGGGTGGTATGTTGGTAATCAGAGAGCACCTCGAAAAGGGGGTCAAAAGCATCCCTTACGTGAATCGCAATGGGTAAATTATAGTGTAACGCCCACTGAATTTGTTGATGAAGTGCTTCTTGTTGTTGGGTAAGGAATTGTTTGTCCCAATAGAGGTCCATTCCAATTTCCCCAATCGCTACAAGCTGTTCGTGATGAGTTTTAAGAAGTTCTCCTAAGGTATTCAACTGGTAGGTTACGTCTTCCTTCACATAGCAGGGGTGCAACCCGAGCATGGGTGAACACGGTATAATGGGGTTGTTGAGTACCTTTAATAAGGGGTCCCATGAATCCACATCGATATTCGGGAGTAAAATATGTGTTACGCCCGCTTCTTTCGCTCGTTGCAACACCTCATCCATGGATGGGAGAAATGATTCTTCGTACAGGTGACAATGGGTATCAATCATTAGATTTATCTTGACGTTTTTCCCAATTCCAAGCGTCTTTCAAGGCTTCTTTTACATCTCGTTTTGCACGCCAACCTAAGGTGTTTTCGGCGTTGGAAACATTGGCATAGATTTCAGCGATATCTCCTGCGCGCCGTGATCCAATCTGATAAGGGAGTTCCAATCCGGAAACCTCATTAAAACAGCGAATCATTTCTAATACTGACGTGCCTTTCCCCGTTCCAATGTTAAACACTGATATTGGGGATTTATTGATGTATAGTAGGGCGCGCACATGGGCATCTGCCACGTCGCTTACATGTATATAATCTCGAATGCATGTGCCATCTGGAGTTGGGTAGTCATCGCCAAAGACTGTTAGATGGGAACGAATACCGGCCGCTGTTTGGGTTATAAATGGCAAGAGGTTGTTCGGGATTCCTACAGGAAGCTCACCAATTAACCCGCTCGGATGTGCGCCAATGGGGTTGAAATATCGGAGGCAAATGGTTTGGAAGGGCATGGGATTCCGATGTACATCTTCTATTATCTGTTCACCCATCCATTTGGTAAAGCCATATGGTGATTCGGGTAAGCGTTTCGGTGTCGTTTCGTATACTTGCTTTAGATCGGGTTCTCCATAGACCGTGCAAGAGGAGGAATACACGAATTTTGGAATGGAATACTTACCACAAGCCTCGAGTATATTCATTAATCCAATGAGGTTGTTCTGATAATATTGAAGCGGCACTTCACACGATTCACCCACTGATTTGTAGGCGGCAAAATGAATTACGGCGTCAAATGAATAGGCATCAAACACCTTAAATAAGCTCTCTTTATCGCAAATATCTAATGGAATAAAAGAAAATCTGTCCGCGGTTAATTTTGCTAATCCATCGAGAATTACCTGAGAACTATTTCGTAAATCGTCTACGATAACCGGAAAAAAGCCCTGCTCCACCAACGAAACGATGGTGTGAGAACCGATGTATCCCGCGCCTCCTGTAACAAGTACCTGCTTCATAGGGTAAAGGTAAACATTTCTTGAGGACCATAAACGTGAACAATTATTCTGCACGAACGTTTTCTTTGCATGTTCAAATGGTGTTGTGCGCTCTTATTTCTTGGTTTGTTTCATAAAGAAACTGTGAGTTTAGAAGTTAACGTGAGTGGATTCCCTTCAAATAAGGGTCAAGCTTATGTTGCCTTGTTTAATTCCAGTGAAACTTTTCCAAGCTATGGGAAGCAGCTTAAAGGCAAAATTGTAGCCATCGAGCAACTTAAGTGTAAGGTAAGTTTTACCAATTTAACTCCTGGTTCTTATGCAATTGCAGTGTATCACGACGTAAATAAAAATGATAAGCTGGATAAAAATGTACTTGGAATGCCCACTGAGTCTTATGGGTTTTCAAACAATGCCAGAGCAACGTTCTCTGCGCCGAGTTATCAAGAGGCAAAGGTGTCCTGCCTTAAAGACAAATCAATCAATATTGTGGTTAAGTGATTAATTCTCTTCGTATTTTAAATACAAATTTCGTTGCGCATGAAAGGGAGGCCCTTCTGTTCGTCTGTACTCATTTTTCATATCTGAAGTTATCCAACGCGATTTAACCGTCCCGCGCCATTGATATTCAAAAATTTCGGTAATTTCTGCTTGTATTGTAGGGTCAAAAATGGGGGTAGCCACTTCAATTCGGTAATCCAGGTTTCGCTCCATTAAATCAGCGCTTCCAATGTAAAACAATGGATTCCCATCGTTTCCAAAGATCATACACCGGGCATGTTCCAAATACCGATCTACAATACTAATTACGGTTAGGTTTGGATTTTTCTTCAAGTTGGTTTTTAAACAACAGATGCCACGCACAATCATTTCTACTCGAACACCTGCGGTGCTTGCTTCAATTAACTTCTCAATCATTAATCGATCGGTGAGGTTATTTAGTTTGATGCGAATGAAAGCAGGTTTTTTAGCTTTGGCCAAGGCGATTTCTTTATCAATGAGTTGTACAATTTTTCTGCGGTAATTAATGGGAGAAACCATTAAATGACGAAAACTCACGCGTTCCATGTTGTTTTCAAGCAGTTTGAAAACCTTTGATACTTCAGAAACCACCCGTTTTTCAGCGGTAAGTAAGGCAAAATCTGTATAAATCCGCGAGGTTCGTTCATTAAAATTCCCAGTACCAACATACGCCACTGAAAGGTCCTTACCCTTGTCTTGTCGTTTTATATACAAGAGCTTTGAGTGTACTTTGAGATTTGGCGCACCGTAGATTACTTTTGCCCCGTGTTCTTTCAGTTGGCTTGACCATTGTAGGTTATTTTCTTCATCAAAACGAGCCTGTAATTCCATAACCACTACCACTTGCTTTCTGTTGTAAATGGCGGCAATAAGAGCCCGCATAATTTGCGAATCAGGCGCTAAGCGATATACATTGATTTTAATTTCAGAAACCAAGGGATCAATGGCCGCTTCACGCAAAACATCAATGATGTAATCGAATTTTTGATAGGGAAAATGTAAAAACACATCGCGTTCTTGTATGCGTTCTAGGATTTGATAACCTGATTCCAAAAAGGCATGGGGATGTGGTGGCTGTGGAGAAAAGAGTAAATCTTTGCGATTAAAGTCGGGAAATTGCAGGAAATCTTTAAAATTATGATACTTCCCCCCGGGGATGGCATTGGTTGCTTTTTTCAGATCCAAGCAGTTTAGTAAATAGCTTAGCAAATCATCCGGCATGAATTCATCATATACAAAACGGACGGGGGTTCCTTTTTTTCGTTTTTTCAAACTCCGCTCAATTTTTTCCGAGTAAGATTGGCTAACATCATCGTCTAAATCCAATTCAGAATCTCGGGTAAATTTGAAGGTGTAGGCACTAATTTTATCTGAAGGCAGCATCGAGAAGATGTTCGATAAATGAAGTCGTATAATATCATCCGCCAGAATAAAAAAGGAATCTTTTCCCTCTGTCATTACATGAAAACGCGCTTTTCCTGGAGGAATTTGCAGAATAGCGTATCGGTTTGCAAGCCCTTTTTTTTGAATTTTAATCGCGAGATAAATCGCATCATCTCGTAGATTGGGAAACGCTGACTTTTTATCGAGAATAATAGGAAACAACATGTGCTTGAAGGTTTCCTTGAAATATTGCGAAACTTGTTTTGCTAAACTGGGGGTTATCGAATGTTCATCCACCAAATGAATCCCCTCTGTTATGAGTTGCTGTGTTAAGTGTAAATAACACGATTCAAACAGTTCTTGCTGATGCAAAACCACTTTTCGGATGTCTTTATAGAGTTCCTCCGCAGTGCCATCGTATCCATAAACCTTTTTTTGTTTGAGGTTGATCATGCGTCGAACTCCAGCGACACGAACCCTAAAAAATTCATCGAGGTTATTGGAGTAGATACCAAGAAATCGAAGCCGCTCAATTAAAGGTACTTTCTCGTCTCGGGCTTCTTGCAAAACGCGTGCATTAAAACTAAGCCAACTTAATTCTCGATTTATGGTCTTCATGTTCATTACCGCGGGTTTCATGCTGCAAGTTACAACAGCAAGATTATCCCTATATTAAGCGATTAAATTATTCGAATTCGAAAAGCGTTGCTCCTTTTTCAACTACATCACCCGCCGTAACATGAATGGTCTTAACTTTTCCGATTCCACTTGATTTTAAGGTGTTTTCCATTTTCATGGCTTCTAAAGAAATGAGTGCGGTCCCTAATTCAACTTCATCTCCAACATTTACAAGAACCTGAATAATCCTTCCCGGCATGGGTGCGTTGAAGCTTTTGATTTTTCGCACCTTAGGTTTGTCCATGCCGAGCTGGTGAATTAAATCATCTAGTGTATGTTTTTTTCGAATATGAAATACTCGGTGATTGATTTTTAATATCAACTGCCGCTCCTCACTTAAATCAGAAATAACCTCCCCATTAAAAGCCTGTCCTTCAAAGTGTAAAGTAAAAAACCGATGATCTATCCAGCGGATTGAGGCCCCGTCTGAAGTTACTGTTTCTTTTTGGTCGAAAATCCAAGTCATGCGTTTTTATTTAGTGTAAATATAAAATCATTGGGTTGAAGAATTTCTTCTTGATTTAACCCGTTAAAGTCACTTGTCATTAGTTCAAATTTGTTAGCTAACACCTCTTCACCAATGTAGTTTAAGTGGGTTGAAATTCCGAGTTGCACTTCTTCACTACCGCGATACTGTATTCGTATTTTGTCGGTGACCTCAAACCCACCGTCTTTTCGAGCGTTTTGAATGCGATTCACCACTTCTCTAGCGATCCCTTCCGCTTTTAATTCAGGGGTAATTTCCACGTCAAGCGCCACAGTTACAATGCCTTCGCTTGCTACTACCCAACCCGGGACATCTTTAGTGGTTATTTCCACGTCCGAAAGAACTAATTGAATGTGGGTGCCATCAATTATAAAACTTGCTCCTTGATTGTTTTCGAAGTCGTTAATTTCATCTGCAGAAAGGGCGTTGATCCACGCCGCAATTCCCTTCATCTGTTGGCCATATTTAGGGCCTATTGCCTTAAAATTCGGCCGAATTTGTTTATTCAAAGTTTGAGTATCTAGCCAGGTAATAGCTTTAACATTTACCTCTGATTTTACCAATTCAGCAACATGATTAACATAGCTAAACAATGGTTCCGGAAGCGTGGGAATTAATATTTGTTTTAATGGTTGTCTTACTCGTATTTTTTCTTTTTTTCTTAAACTTAATACCATGCTTGTAATTCGTTGGGCTAAATCAATTTCTTGTTCTAACTCGGAGTTTATGGCGTAATCTGAAGCAATGGGAAACTTTTCTAAATGAACGGACTCCTCCTTCTTGCCTTGTGTGAGGTCTAAATACAAGCGATCCATATAGAATGGGGCAATCGGCGCTGAAATTATACTAATTGTTTTTAAACAGGAGTATAATGTTTGATATGCTGAAAGCTTATCAACAGAATCTTCATTTTTCCAGAATCGCCTTCTTCCTAAGCGAACATACCAATTCGATAAATGATCACAAACAAAATCTTGGATATGACGCCCCGCATTTGTCGCGTCATATTGATGGTAAAAATCGTCAACCTGCTGTATTAAACTATTCAATCGTGAAAGAACCCATCGGTCCATTTCAGGACGATTCTCCAAGGGGATTTCTTTTGTGTCACAATCAAAAGCATCGATGTTTGCATATAGGGAGAAGAATGAATAGGTATTATATAAGGTTCCAAAGAACTTACGCTGGGTTTCCTTAATTCCTGCTTCATCGAATTTTAAATTATCCCAAGGCTGGGCATTTGTTAGCATATACCAACGGGTTGCATCTGCTCCATAGGTAGACAAGATTTTAAAAGGATCAACCGTGTTTTTTAATCGTTTAGACATTTTCTGCCCAACCTTATCTAATACTAAACCGTTAGAAACCACAGATTTATACGCAACCTTCCCAAATACAAGCGCTGAAATCGTGTGAAGGGTATAAAACCATCCGCGGGTTTGGTCAACCCCTTCAGCAATAAAATCCGCCGGATAATGAGAGCCGTTTTCGATAAATGATTTGTTTTCAAAGGGATAGTGCCACTGCGCAAAAGGCATAGCACCGGAATCGAACCAAACATCAATTAAATCCTCCTCCCTTCGCATGGGTTCTCCGCTTGGTGAAACTAAGATGATTTCATCCATCTGATTTTTATGTAGATCAACACGTTGGTAATTCTCTGCACTCATATTCTCGGGTTCAAATGTGCTGAGTGGATTTTCCTTCATAAATCCTTTCATAACGGATTCTTCGCATGCGGCTTTTAGTGATTCAAGAGACCCTATACAACGTCGCTCATCACCATTTTTAGTACTCCAAATGGGGATTGGTATTCCCCAATAACGCGAACGAGACAAGTTCCAATCGTTTGCGTTTTCAAGCCATTTACCGAAGCGACCGGTTCCCGTTGATTCTGGTTTCCACTGAATTGTTTTATTTAGTTCTACCAATGTTTCGCGATGCTCAGAAACCCGAATAAACCAAGAGTCTAAAGGGTAATACAATACAGGTTTATCGGTTCGCCAACAATGAGGATAACTGTGTTCAAATTTTTCAACTTTGAAAGCGTATCCAGTTTCTTTTAAACGAATGGCGATTTCAACATCTACTGATTTTTCAGGCTCGAGCCCCTCATCATAATATGCTTGTTTTACGTATTTACCAGCAAGGCTGCCCATTTCTGGTCTAAAGCGCCCCTGAAGATCTACTAAGGGCACTGGGTGACTAGATTCATTCAAGACTAACATAGGGGGTACTCCTGCTTCATGGGCTACACGCGCGTCATCAGCCCCAAAAGTTGGCGCAATGTGCACAATTCCCGTACCGTCTTCTGTGGTTACAAAAGCCCCGCCGATAACCCGAAATGCTTCTTCTGCGCGCTCGAAAGGCAAACAATATGGGAGCAGCTGTTCGTAGCGTATGCCTAATAAGTCGTTACCTTTGTGCGCGGTACCTATAAGGAATGGAATGGTTTTTTTATCCTCAGGGAGAATGAGGGATTCTACGGATTCTACGGGAGAAAACCCCTTGCTAAACAACGATGAAACTAATGCTCTAGCACAGACCACCTCGATGGCGTCATTTGTGTAGGGATTAAAAGTATACACAAGCACATAATCAATTCCGGGTCCAACGGCTAAAGCAGTGTTGGAAGGAAGCGTCCAAGGAGTGGTTGTCCAAGCTAAAAAATAACGGTTATTCTCATATGTTCCCCATGGATTTGTTTGGTTGGGAAGCCATTTGAATTGAGCCACAATCGAGGTGTCTTTTACATTTTTATAACAATCGGGTTGATTTAACTCGTGAGAGGATAGACCCGTGCCGGCTTTTGGAGAATATGGTTGAATAGTATAACCTTTGTAGAGTAAGTGTTTTTTATAGAGGGTTTCTAATAACCACCACACGGACTCCATGTATTTACTGTCATAGGTTATGTATGGCTTATCCATTTCAACCCAATACCCCATATCTCTGGTAAGGGTATTCCAAATATCAGTATATCTCATCACCGCCTTTTTACATTCGGTATTATATGCATCTATTGTGATTTTAGTGCCGATGTCCTCTTTCGTTATGCCCAATTCTTTTTCAACGCCAAGCTCTACTGGTAGACCATGGGTGTCCCATCCAGCCTTCCTATTGACCTTGAATCCCTTCAGCGTTTTATATCTACAAAACGTATCTTTTATTGCCCGCCCCATTACGTGGTGAATACCAGGAAATCCATTGGCCGATGGGGGGCCTTCGTAAAAAACAAAATTTCCGGCGGATCCGTTCTGGTCTATAGATTTTTTAAAAATATTGTTGGCCTCCCAATAAGCAAGTAATTCTTCTGTAATGTTAGTTAGATTCAGCTCTTTATATTCCCGAAACCCCATGATAGTGGTTAATTTATTAAGGGTTCAAAAATACGAAGAAAAGAGCAAAAGGAGGAAAGTTTAACCTCAGCGGTTTTGATATCTTTTATAACTTTACCAATAAAAAATGCGACTTAGTTTATTCTTAATTTATTTCTTGCTTGTGGGTGTGTCAACTTCGCAGACTTTTACGCTTCCTAAATTACCATATGCATATGACGCTTATGCGCCAAATATAGATGCGAAAACCATGGAAATACACTTAACAAAGCATCACAATGCTTATGTAAATAATTTGAATAAAGCGATTAAAGGGACCTCTTTAGAATCGGCTACCATCGAGCAAATTTTAATATCTCTTCCATCGGATGGACAAGACGCAGTAAGAAACAATGCAGGAGGCCATTTTAATCATTCATTATTTTGGGAGATATTGGCACCGAAAACGGAGCAAGGAAAATGCAACCAGGCATTGATGGAAGCAATTAACATAACTTTTGGCTCTATGGATTCATTAAAAAAGGAATTGTTTAACGCAGCATCTTCTCGTTTCGGTTCAGGTTGGGCCTGGTTAATTCTTAAGCCAAACCAAACGCTTTGTGTGGTATCAACGGCAAATCAAGATAACCCATTAATGAGTTTTGTCGCTGATCGAGGAATTCCAATACTGGGAATAGATGTGTGGGAACATGCATACTATTTAAATTATCAAAATCGACGTGCAGATTATTTAGCCGCAGTATGGGAATTATTAGATTGGAATAAAATCTCAGAAAAATATATTCAGGCGAAGTTAAACAGTACCCTGCTTAACGCCTTGATTAATTCAAAAAAGGTTAAAAAACAAAGACCTTAAAAGCCGATCTCTTGCCCTCGTATAGAATTCGAACCTTTTACGGGTTTCTGCGTATATATTTATAATATTGATTATTCATGAGCCACGAACTAACAAAGGAATTTCTACAAGAAATACGTTTGCGCGTAGCTAACGACGATGTTATTTGGCTCAAAGAAACGGTACTAGCTCTCCATTATGCAGATATAGCTGAAATTTTAGACAAGCTCTCGAATGAAGAGGCAAAATACATCTATTACTTGGCAGAAGATGAAGACCTGCAAGCCGATGTTTTAATGGAGTTAGACGAGGAGGTCCGCGACCGCTTCATTGCGTCCTTGTCATCAAAAGAAATTGCAGATCAACTTGAGAACTTAGATTCAGATGACGCCGCAGACATTCTATCGGAGTTACCAGAAGACCAAATCCATGAGGTTATTTCTCACATGGAGGATGATGACGCGGCTGAAGATATCGTAGACTTATTGAATTATGACGAAGACACTGCTGGGGGGCTAATGCAAAAAGAGTTTTTCAAAGCGCATGTGGAATGGACCGTTCGAAGAGCCTTAATTGAATTAAGAAAGCAAGCTGAAGATGTTGAAAAAGTCTACAACATATTTGTCGTTAATGAGACGGATCAACTAGTCGGTGTACTTTCCCTGAAACGCTTATTATTCGCGGATACGCGTACAACCATAGAGGAGCTCTATCAATCAAAAAATATCATTAAGGTAAAAACTAGTGATCCTGCAGAAAGGGTTGCTAGAATCATGGAAAAATATGATTTGGTCTCTATTCCCGTGGTAGACTATCAAAGCAAATTAGTTGGCAGGATTACTTTGGATGATGTTGTGGATTACATTCGAGAAGAAGTAGATAAAGACTTCAAAATGGCAACAGGGATTAGTGACCGTAATGATTCTAATTCGTCTTTTATAAAATCAGGAATTTCAAGGCTACCATGGTTGATAATTGCCATGGTGGGAGGCACTATCGGAGCGAAGGTGATTTCAAGTTTTGAAGGAGGAATTTCGAAATTACCAGCTCTGGCTTTTTTTATTCCGCTAATTACCGCGATGGGGGGCAATGTTGGTGTTCAGTCTTCCGCAATTGTTGTTCAGTCGATCGCCAAGGGAGATCACGGGCTAACACGGGTGTTTCCACGGCTACTTAGAGAGGCGGGAATTGGCCTAATGAATGGAATCATTTTATCAGGGATCATTTTTCTAGTTGCCTCAGTGTTTTCTGGTATCCAGCTTGCATCAGTTGTTAGTTTGGCACTACTTACAGTTATCGTTTTTGCCGCAATTTTCGGGACGCTATTTCCGATGCTTCTACATCGATATCGAATTGACCCAGCTTTGGCCATAGGGCCTTTCGTCACCACACTGAATGATATTATAGGGCTATTTATATATTTTAGCGTTGGAATGCTTCTATTTAATCTATAAACACCCAAACATCCGTTATCTTTACGTCGTTAAACACACATTAAATGAGTCAAGAACTTTCCGATCAAGAAATACAACGCCGCGCGTCTTTATCAAAACTTAGAGAACTGGGCATTGAACCCTATCCGGCAGCGACATTTCAGGTTTCGCATTTAACCGCTTCGATTAAGGCCGACTATCTAGAAAATGAAACAGTGAAAATTGCTGGAAGGATGATGAGTCAGCGTATTATGGGAAAGGCTTCGTTTGCCGAGTTGCAGGATAGTTCAGGGCGAATACAGCTGTATATAAATCGCGACGAGCTTTGTCCAAGCGATGATAAAACCCTCTACAATGAAGTATTTAAAAAACTGCTCGATTTAGGTGATTTCATTGGTGTTGAAGGTTCGGTTTTCAAAACACAAATGGGTGAGATCTCCGTCAATGTTACGTCTTTAATCGTTTTAAGTAAGTCTTTAAAACCGCTCCCTTTACCAAAGGTTGATTCAGAAGGGAATATACACGACGCCTTTACTGATGCCGAATTACGATATCGCCAACGCTATGTAGATTTGGTTGTAAATCCCGAGGTGAAAAATACATTTACAAAACGCTCAATGGTATTTTCGGTATTTCGAAAGGTGTTTGATCGTTTTGGATTTTTAGAAGTAGAAACCCCAATCTTACAGCCGATTCCTGGGGGAGCAGCGGCAAGACCGTTTATTACTCATCATAACGCATTAGATATACCGCTTTATTTACGTATTGCGAATGAATTATATTTAAAGCGCTTAATTGTGGGTGGGTTTGATGGAGTATTTGAATTTGCAAAGGATTTCCGAAACGAAGGCATGGATCGAACCCATAATCCTGAATTTACTGTAATGGAATTGTATGTTGCCTACAAGGATTACGAATGGATGATGGGCTTTACTGAGTCATTAATTGAAGAAGTTGCTTTAACGGTTTGTGGGACAACTGAGATTATGGTTGGGGAAAAACAAATTTCCTTAAAAGCGCCATTTAAACGAATCAGTATGCGAGATGCGATTCTCGAACATACGGGGTTTGATATTCAAGGAAAATCAGAAGAAGAACTGCGTGATTTTTGCAACGAAATTGGCATTGATTTATCCCCAGAAATGGGTATTGGGAAATTAATAGATGAGATTTTTGGAGAGAAATGCGAGACTAAATTTATTAATCCAACATTTATAACAGATTATCCCATTGAAATGTCTCCTTTATGTAAGCGCCATCGCGCAAACCCCTTTTTGACAGAGCGTTTTGAATTAATGATTAATGGTAAAGAATTAGCGAATGCCTATTCGGAGTTGAACGATCCTCTTGATCAACGCGAGCGATTTGAAGCACAACTCGCACTTTCTGAGCGGGGAGATGATGAGGCAATGTTTATTGATCAGGATTTTCTTCGAGCCTTGGAATATGGAATGCCGCCTACTTCGGGAATTGGAATCGGAATGGACAGGCTAGTGATGTTGTTAACAAATAACCAGTCGATTCAAGAAGTTTTGTTTTTTCCACAAATGAGACCGGAGAAACATGTGGTTTTATCAGATTTAGATAGACAAATTTTAAAAGCGTGTTCAAACGAGCCGGCACCCTTAATCGATATTCGAAGAAACATTGATTGCAGTAATAAGCAATGGGATTTAAGTGTTAAATTTTTAACAAAGAATCAGCTCCTTAAAGTTGTTAAATTAGACGAGGGGCTTTTTATAAAAAAGGTTTAAAGCTCCAAAAATATTTCATCTAGAGAGAACCCTTTGGAAATTAAAAAACGAATTATTTTGGCACGTTTCTTTGGGCCCTCCTCTTCATGCTTTAAACTATTTTGTTTTTTTTCAATCCATCGCTTAAGATGCGCGTGGTTTTTTTCTTTTGACAACGACGAAATAGCACGATTAATCAGAGTATCTGGAATATTATGTGAGTGAAGCCCTGTCTTAATTCGCTGGGCACCCCATTGTTTGATTCGGCTTTTTCCTTGCACATAAGCCTCAACGAATCGTGCCTCATTTAAAAAATTTTTAGAAATGAGGTGTTCCGTAATAAGTTTAATCTGTGATTCTGTAGCCCCTTTACGGAGTAGTTTCGTTTTTACTTGAAAGCTGCTTCGTTCTTGATATGAACAATAACGCTCCGTTTCAATAATCAATCTCTGAACAACCCCATCGAGAGCCATTATTCAGGAATAATTTCTTGGTTTTTGTCAACAAATTTATACTCTAAAATATGAAACGCCGTATTAGGAATGATGGATATCCAGGTTTTAAATTTAAAGTACCATTTCCATTGCTTCGACCTTAAAAAGCCGCCCTTTTTAAAATACCCTTCTAAATAAGGATGAACTTGGAGAGAAAAGCGCTTCATTCCAAGATCTTGAATCATGTATGCAAGATTGTTTTCTATTTCTTCTGCATAGAGTATGCTGGCCTGAACTTCCCCAGAACCATTACAGGTGGGGCAAGACTCATTGGTTTCAATTTCGGTTACCTCTCTAACACGCTGTCTAGTGATCTCAACTACGCCAAATTTAGAGGGAGGGATGATGTTATGCTTTGCACGATCATTCTTCATGAACAATTTGATTTTATCGTATAAAATCCGATTGTTTTCACGGTCATGCATATCAATAAAGTCAATACAAATAATACCCCCCATGTCTCGAAGTTGTAAGATACGAGCAATTTCTTCAGCGGCTTCTACATTGGTGGCCAGCGCATTAGATTCTTGACCATCAGCACCCTTGCGGTTACCGCTGTTTACATCAATCACATGCATTGCTTCCGTGTGTTCAATAATGAGGTAGCCCCCACTTGGAATAGGAACCTTTTTTCCAAATAGAACTTTTATTTGCTTGTTAATCCCATACCGCTCAAAGATTGGGATACGTCCGTCGTAATGCTTTACAATGCTGTTTTTCCCTGGAGCAATCTGCTGAACATATAAAGATATTTCTTCAAATAATTCCGAAGAATTTACATGAACATTACTGAAATCTGCATTTAATAAATCTCTTAATATGGATGAGGTTGTATTGATTTCTCCAAGGATTCGCTTGGGAGAATTGCTGCCTTTAAGGTTTTTATAAATAGCATCCCATTTTTCTAACAATTGTGTCAAATCTTGTTGAATATCTTCCGCTGTTTTATTTTCAGCAACAGTACGAATAATGGCACCAAAATTCTTAGGGAGCAACCCCTCCATAAGCGCTTTCAAGCGTTTTTTTTCTTCGTGAGAACGAATTTTTTGCGAAACAGAAATTTTAGAAGAAAATGGGGCTAAAACAATATATCTTCCCGCCAAGGTTATCTCGGAAGAAAGCCTCGGGCCTTTCGAGGAGATGGGCTCTTTCGCAACCTGAACCATTACGAACTGACTGGAGGAGAGTATGGAATCAATTTTACCATCCTTTTGAAGTTCTTGCTCTAACTTAAAGTACTGAAGTGAGGCAACACTTTGTTTCCCGCGAATTACCTCCTTAGTATATTTATTTAAGGAATTGAAATTTGACCCTAGATCTAAATAATGCAGAAAAGCGTCCCGTTCATAGCCTACATCTACAAACGCTGCATTGAGACTTGGGGACAATCGGCGAATTTTACCTAAATATATATCACCAACAGCGAAATCTGAATTTCCCCGTTCTTCATGAAGCTCGATTAGCTTCCCTTCACGCAACAATGCTAGCCAAACACCATTTGGCCGAACATCTACAATAAGCTCTAAACTCAATGGAGAATTTTATGACACAAAGGTCAAATAAAATCAATTAGAATATTATTTTTTCTTTTTGTGACGATTTTTTCTCAATCGTTTCTTACGCTTATGCGTAGCCATTTTATGTCTTTTTCTTTTTTTACCGCTTGGCATGGTCAATATATTTAATAAGTGTTGTAGAATCTATAATAAAACAAAAGCTCCCATTTAAGGGAGTGCAAAGGTACGCCAAATAAAAATTATTTGCAAAAAAAGGCTATTTAACCTTTACCTTACTTTTTACTTGATCCATGAAAACTTTCGCTGGTTTAAATGATGGGATATTGTGGGCGGGGATTATAATGGTAGTGTTTTTGGAGATATTTCGACCAGTTTTCTGCTTGCGTTCACGCACGACAAAGCTTCCAAATCCTCGTAAATAAACGTTTTGACCATTCGTAAGTGATTTTTTTATAAAGTCCATCATTGATTCAACAGTACGAGAAACCTCTGTTCGTTCTAATCCGGTTTCTTCTGAAATTTTCGCAACAAGATCTGCTTTAGTCATTTTTGATTAATGTTAATAAAGTGTGACAATTTGTAAATTCGCGGAACAAAAATAGCGTAGAATTCAACGTGAGTGTTGATTTTCATTAAAAAAACATAAAAAAAATTGTAAATGTCTAATATTCAACACACAATTTTGGAATGGTATGATCAAAATAAACGCGATTTACCCTGGAGGAATACGAAAAACCCGTACTTTGTTTGGATTAGTGAAATCGTGTTACAACAAACCAGGGTACATCAGGGCACGCCGTATTTTTATAAGTTAATCGAAGCATTTCCGTCTATTGATGTATTGGCAAAGGCCTCTGAACAGGACGTATTATCGGCGTGGAAGGGACTAGGATATTATTCACGGGCGAGAAACCTACATAAGGCCGCTCAAGAGATCAACCTCGCTCATAAGGGCGTTTTCCCTAGTGAGTATTTGTCCTTGAAAAAACTGCCGGGCGTAGGCCCATACACGGCGGCGGCAATTAGCTCAATTTGTTTTAATAAGGCGGTTGCCGCAGTTGACGGAAATGTAATACGAGTAATTTCTAGGCTTCTGGATCTTTCTGATCCGGTTGAATCCAGTGACATGAGAAGGACGATAATTGAGTTTGCTAACGAGATTTTATCTCCTACTCGTCCAGGTGATTTTAACCAGGCAATGATGGATTTCGGCTCCATGGTTTGCAAACCAAAAGACCCTTCTTGCCCTTACTGTCCTTTAGCCCATATGTGTAGGGCTCGGATAAACCAAACACAGCAGTTGCGCCCGGTTAAAAAACCAAAAAAGAAAGCGGTTAATCGGTTTTTAATTTTCAAGGTACATTTCAATAAAGGAAAAATAAGAATGATACAGCAACAAAAGGGATCTATTTGGGAAAAATTATTTGTTTTTCCGTACGACGAATTCTCAACAGAGGCTGCGTTTTTTACCAAAATAAAACAGGAACCCCAAGTAATCATTGATAGAGCGATTCATGTTTTAAGTCATCAGAGACTTCATTATTCGGTGGTTATTGTACAGGAAGATGTTCCTTCTGCTGGAAATATGTGGTTTCCAATAGAAAAGCTTTACGATTTACCAACGCCAATTTTAGTGCCGCGCATTTTATCCCGTATAGAAAATCATCTGGTTCCTTTGTTTAAATGTTAATTTTGCAACATGATAGAAATCACAAATAGCGCCACCAAAGGAGAATCTACTTATGTTAAATTAGCACCGAATAACACGTTTAAAGAAGGTGTATTTTGGGATTATAGTAAAGGGTCCGTTTGGGAAATCGTTATTTCTCCAAAATTATTTTTAGAATCACTTGAAAAACAACGAATTGTTGGGTCTGAAATATATCGCTTAATTTATCAAGAAATAAGCACCTTGAGTTTTGACTTAGACGAAGACATATTCGCAATTTTAGAAGGAATACTCTTGTCTGATTATCGATTTGATGAATTTCTAACCAGGAAAATTACGCCAAAGCTAATAAAGATAATAGCCCCAAAAAAACTCTCCAAAGCTCAAATTAACCATTTAAAAGTAATGGCCATTGCAGTTAATTGGACCAGAGACATGGTTAATATGCCGGTGTCACACTTGAACGCTGTTGATTTCTCAAAGGCGATTAAGGCACGATGTATGTCTAAGTTTTGTTCTGTGGAAATACTGAATCACACAAAAATTAAATCAATGAAAATGGGAGGTTTGCTCGCTGTAAATAAAGGTTCAGTAGCCCCCCCTACCTTTACTGTAATCCAATATAAGCCTAAGAAGCCAAGCAATAAGAAGCCAATTGTCTTGGTAGGCAAAGGAGTGGTGTACGATACCGGAGGCTTAAGCTTAAAGCCAACCCCCAACAGTATGGACTCTATGAAAAGCGACATGGCAGGGGCGGCCTTGGTAGCAGGAGCAATTTACATGCTCTCAGCATTATCCATACCCGTAGAGGTAATTGGTCTAATTCCAGCAACAGACAACAGGCCCGGAGGAGAGGCATATGCGCCAGGAGACATTATTACCATGTTTAATGGAACCACTGTTGAAGTACTTAACACAGATGCGGAGGGAAGAATGATCCTCGCCGACGCACTTTCATATGCAGATAAATTTAATCCGGAATTGGTTATTAGCGCAGCCACACTAACAGGGGCGGCATTAAGAGCAATCGGTACAACTGCCTCAATCGCTATGGGCAACACAGATCCAGGTGTGATAGCATACTTGCAAAAATCAGGAACAGAAACTCATGAGCGGGTAGTTCCCTTTCCGTTTTGGGAAGATTATTTAGAGCCAATGAAATCTGAAATCGCCGATTTAAAAAACATCGGAGGATCTGATGCCGGAATGATTACTGCCGGCAAATTTCTTGAAACATTTGTTAATGCTCCGTTCATCCACATTGATGTGGCAGGACCAACATGGCTAGATACACCTAAGCATTACAGCCCAAAAGGAGGAACCGGATATGGTGTTAGATTGCTGTTTAATTTTATTAAAAACCATGCATCATGGACAAATACCCCCTCATAAAATGAAAATTGGAATTACATGTGGTGATCCCGCTGGCATTGGCCCCGAACTAATCGTTAAACTTTTTACTGATCCTCGATTGCTTCAGGAGTCGAGTGTTGTGGCCTATTGTCCTATAGCTCTAATAAATAAGTGGAAGAAACTATTGAATTTAGATGAATTACAGGTTCATACAGTACAAAACATAAGCCAGATCGTAAAGGGAAAACTGAATGTTATAAGTCCAAAAGATAATGTGGCTGTAACTGAAGGAAAACCCACGGAAGCATCGGCAAATATTGCTCTTTGGGCGCTTGAAAAATCTGCTCAGGACTTAAGTGAAAAAACAATAGATGCGGTGTTAACGGCTCCGGTCTCTAAACAGAATATACACGGGATTTACCCCGGGTTTACTGGTCATACTGAATATTATAATGAGCGATTTAAAGCAGAGGGCGCATTAATGGTTCTTTGTGCCGAACGTTTAAAAGTAGCCTTGGCAACAAACCATATTGCCATAAAGGACATTTCCTCTTTCGTGGTTAAAGACACGGTCGTTAAAGCGATAAAAAATCTTGATGTTATGTTGAGACAAGATTTTAATATAATAAAGCCGAAAATTGCAGTTCTTGGATTGAATCCACATGCAGGTGAATTAGGAACCATAGGTGTGGAAGAAATGGAGCAAATTTCACCTGCAATTAGCAATGCTAGAAACGCAGGAATACTTGCTTTTGGGCCGTATTCAGCAGATGGCTTTTTTGGGGCAGGTAGTTGCTTTAATTTTGATGCAGTACTCGCAATGTATCATGACCAAGGCTTAACTGGATTTAAGGCCATTGCCTTTGATGCTGGAGTTAATTACACAGCAGGCCTTAACATCATCAGAACTTCGCCGGGTCACGGAACCGCCTTTGATATTGCGGGCAAAGGGGTGTCTTCTGTAGAGGGCATGCGAAACGCTTTTTATTTGGCGGTTGATGCTGTTAGAAACAGGAGGAATCATGCAACAAACAACATGAATCCCTTGGGCTTTAGCGCAGGTAATAAAGAGGTTGAGGCGATTGCGTAGTGTTGTTCTTTGGGCAATTCAAAAAAATGCAGTAATTTTACACCCGCTTTTCAATCATGCTTAAAAGTAGTCCGTATATGTTGCAGTTTTCAGGGTTAAAACTTGGCAATCATCACTTTGAGTATGCACTCGAAGCGTCGTTCTTTGATTCTTGTGAGAGCTTTGGGATAAACAAAGGTTCCGGAACAGCGAAGATTCAGTTAGAAAAGAAAGAGACAATGATGCTTCTTTCCCTTTCTATTAAAGCGAAGCTGGATGTTTTGTGCTACCGGTGCAACGAAGACATGAGTCTTGACATTAATGAAGCAATGGAGCTAATTTATAAGTTCGGCACGGAAGAATCCCTTGATGAGGCCTTAATTATCCTTCCTTTAGACAGCTACCAAATTGATATGTTTCAGCCGCTCTACGAACTTTTAATTGTTTCCTTACCTACAAGATTTATTCACGAGAATGATGGCTGTGAGCCAGAGGTATTGAAGTTTTTGGAAGGCCCTAATATACCACAAGATAGAACAAGTGATGTTGATCCAAGATGGGCGGCATTGAATAATTTGAATTAAATAAAAATAATAACTAAAAATGGCACATCCTAAACGTCGTATTTCGACAACGAGAAGAGACAAAAGAAGAACCCACAAAAAAGCGGTTGCCGCGAATGTAGCAACGTGTCCAACAACCGGCCAGCCGCACCTTTTCCATCATGCACATTGGCATGAGGGCAAACTATATTATAAGGGAAAAGTCGTAGCAGAGAAAGAAGAAATAGCGGTATAATTAGCTTTACATGAATATTGGCTTAGATGTTTCTGGTGGCGATTTTGCCCCAAAGGTAAATCTAGTTGGTGCCGTTCAAGCAAAGCGCGCATTGAATGATGACGCTTTAATTTTCTTATTCGGAGACGAAACGGAAATCCGAAAGGAATTGCATGCACTCCAAGAAGATTCTTTAGGGTTTGAGATTGTACATTCTCCCGAAATCATTAGCATGGAGGACCACCCTACGCGTGCATTTTCAAGAAAGCCCAATGCCTCAATTGTGGTTGGGCTGGATTATTTGAGCGAAGGTAAAATAGATGTGTTTGCCAGCACAGGCAATACCGGCGCAATGTTGGTTGGGGCCATTTATAAAATTAACACCATTCCCGGCGTTATTCGCCCTTGCATAACAGCAACAATTCCATGCGTTAACGGTAAACGATCTGTATTATTGGATGTTGGTTCTAATGCGGATTGCAGGGCTGATGTGCTTTGTCAATTTGCAGAGCTTGGTTCTTTGTACGCAGAACACGTCCTAAAGATAGATAAACCGAGAATAGGTCTTTTAAATATTGGAGCCGAAGAATCTAAGGGTAATTTATTAACACAGGCAGTATATAAAATGCTCCAAGACACAGAATCAATTCGCTTTGTAGGGAATATCGAAGGAAGAGATATTTTCACGAACAAGGCCGATGTTATTGTTTGTGATGGATTTACCGGAAATGTAGTGCTTAAGGAAGCAGAAGGGTTTTACAACATCATAAAAGAGCGCGGAATAGATGATGAGTATTTCAATTTGTTTAACTTTGAGAACTATGGAGGAACACCCATTCTTGGAATTAAAGGAAACGTGGTAATTGGTCACGGATCTAGTAATGAAAAGGCCGTGTTAAATATGTTGCTGCACGCTAATGAGGTTGCCACTAATAAGCTCTCGCTTAAAATAAAAAAAGAATTCAACTAATGAACAAAATATACGCCGCGATAACAGGGGTTCAGGGATATGTTCCAGAAGACTTAATGACTAACCATGATTTGGCGAAAATTGTAGACACTTCTGATGAATGGATTATTACACGCACCGGCATTAAAGAGCGACGAGTGTTGAAAAATGGAGCGTCATCAGATATGGCGGCTAGAGCGGTAGAGGGGTTACTCAAGAAAACAAGTACCAATCCGTTGGATATTGATCTTGTAGTTTTAGCCACGGTAACTCCGGATTATCCTTTTCCGAGTACTGCGAATATCGTTTGTGACAAAACAGGCATGAGTAATGCGTGGGGATATGATTTAAATGCGGCATGTTCTGGATTTATTTATGCGATATCTACTGCAGCGCAGTTCATTGAGACTGGTCGCTACAAAAAAGTTATTGTCGTTGGGGCTGATAAAATGACTTCCATTATAGACTACGAAGACCGAACGACCTGTGTTATTTTCGGCGACGGGGCCGGAGCGGTATTATTAGAGCCTAATTCCGAAGGCTTTGGCGTACAAGATTTTATTTTACGCAGTGATGGTTCAGGTAGAGAGTATTTGGTTCAGCCTGGAGGGGGCTCAATGAATCCTGCCAGCATTCATACAGTTGAAAATAGGATGCACTACGTAAAGCAAGAGGGTAAACAAGTGTTTAAATTTGCAGTGACAAATATGGCAGAAGTTTCGGCAGAAATCATGGAAAAAAATAATTTAAGCAGTGATGACGTGGCCTGGCTTGTTCCGCATCAAGCTAATTTGCGCATTATTGATGCTACAGCAAACCGAATGGGATTGCCAAAAGAGAAAGTAATGATCAATATTCAGAAATATGGGAATACTACAGCAGGGACACTTCCGCTTTGTTTATGGGATTATGAAAATCAACTAAGAAAAGGAGATAATATAATTTTAAGTGCTTTCGGAGGTGGATTTACGTGGGGCGCGGTATATATTAAATGGGCATATAATTCTTAATTTTAAACTATGAATAACGAAGAAATTAAAGACTTAATTAAACTGGTTTCTAAGCTCGGACTTGGTAAAGTTGAAATTGAAAAGGAGGGGTTTAAAATAAACATTAAAGGACCTAATCTTGTCCCTTCTGGTGTTTACATGGCTCCAACAGTCGCAACACCTCAAACTAATACATCACCTGCTCAGCCACCTGTCACTGCGACAGAGGCCCCGGCACCTCCAGTTTCAACGCCATCGGAAAGTACCACTTTCCTAACGATTAAATCCTCAATGATAGGAACCTTTTATAGGTCATCAAGTCCAGATAGACCACCATTCGTCGAAGTTGGGACAGAAATCAAAAAAGGAGACAAAATTTGCATTATTGAGGCGATGAAATTGTTCAATGAAATAGAATCGGAAGTTAGTGGTAGAATTGTGAAGGTGCTTGTTGATGATGCGACACCAGTAGAATTCGATCAACCTTTGTTTTTGGTTGAACCAGCATAATTAATGAAGAATGTTTAAGAAAATTCTAATTGCTAATCGTGGCGAAATCGCCATGAGGGTTATCCGCACATGCAAAGAAATGGGAATTAAAACAGTGGCAGTATATTCTACGGCAGATAAAGATTCCCTTCCTGTGAGATTCGCAGATGAGGCTGTCTGTATTGGCCCCCCGGTAAGCTCAAAATCTTACTTGTCAATTCCTAATATTATAGCTGCGGCGGAAATTACCAATGCTGATGCAATCCATCCCGGATATGGGTTTCTTTCCGAAAACGAAAAATTTTCTAAGGTGTGTCAGGAACATGGTATAAAGTTTATCGGAGCACTTCCAGAACAAATTGCAGCAATGGGGGATAAGGCTACCGCAAAAGCAACTATGATTTCGGCTGGGGTTCCCTGTATCCCTGGTTCTGAAGGTTTGTTGAAAGATGTTGAGGATGCTAAACGTAATGCGGAGAAGATTAAATATCCCGTAATTCTAAAAGCAACCGCCGGAGGCGGTGGTAAAGGAATGCGCATCGTTTGGAAAGAAGATGATTTGCAAGAAGCATGGGATTCTGCAAGACAAGAGGCAGCCGCTGCTTTTGGAAATGACGGGGTATACATGGAGAAGTTCATTGAAGAACCACGGCACATTGAAATTCAGATAGCAGGAGACCAATATGGAAATGCATGTCATTTATCAGAACGAGATTGTTCTATTCAGCGTAGACATCAGAAATTAGTAGAAGAAACCCCATCTCCATTCATGACTCCTGAGTTGAGGGATAAAATGGGAGAGGCGGCAATAAAAGCCGCAAAAGCGGTTCGTTATGAAGGGGTTGGCACCGTGGAGTTTTTGGTAGATAAGAATCGAGACTTTTATTTCATGGAGATGAATACTAGAATTCAGGTAGAACATACGATAACCGAAGAAGTCATTAATTTCGATTTAGTAAAGGAACAAATAAAACTAGCCGCAGGAGAAAAAATTTCAGGAAAGAATTATACACCAATTCTTCATGCAATTCAGTGCAGAATTAATGCTGAAGACCCCAACAATGATTTTCGACCCTCTCCTGGCAAAATCACAGATTATCATTCGCCAGGAGGCCACGGAGTGAGAATTGACACCCATGTTTATGCGGGTTATACCATTCCTCCTAATTATGATTCTATGATTTCTAAATTAATTGTGGTTGCTCAAACCCGAGAAGAAGCGATTTTGAAAATGCGCAGAGCGCTTGATGAATATATTATACAAGGGGTTAAAACAACGATACCATTTCATCAGAAGTTAATGAAAGACCCTAAATTTATTGAAGGGGATTTTACCACAAAATTCATGGAAAGCTTCATACTTTAAGGCGTAAGTATTTGATTTTAAATAATCACGTTAAAAGAAAGCAGAGAGGTGTGATTTCTTCGTCATGTTTTCAAGTTTTTGGCGTGGTTTAATACGTAAAATGCACACCTATAATTTTAATACTTTTTTCCTGTTTGAATTTCTGAATTATCAGGCATGAGATACATTTAACTTTTTTGATAAAGAATATTCAAAATAAAATTAATAGCAACCATTATAAAAACGTTTCGTTTGTCCTAGTTTTGAGTTATTTTTACAATTAAAAACTAACCAATGCGACTACGGTTATCTCTACTTTTATTCTTAATTCTAGCCATTCGAACAAATATTACACATGCTCAAGCGTATTGTAATAACCCCCTAGGAACCTTGTCGCCTACACTAGCGTGGCAAATTTTTAATCATACATGCAGGGGTTATGTTAGTTTTCAGGCTCAAGCAGGCTGTACATATCAATTTACTTATTGTTCTGCATATGCACCAGGCGCAAATTATAATGGAGACCCATATTTAACCATATCCACTCAACCTACTTCTGGAAATTTAACTCAAAATGATGATTTCTGCGGTCTAGGGTCTTATTTATCATGGACAGCACCCTCTACGGGAACGTTTTATTTGAACCTGGGAAACTGTTGCTCATCAGGTTGTGGATGTGGGTTTAATCGTAATCTCGGTTATCGATCAACAAACTGTGCAGGAGGCGTAACCTCACCAACGAGTATAACAGCAAGCTCAACAACTATTTGTGCCGGTCAATCAGCAACATTAACTGCGAATGGGGCAATGGGAACAACTTATTGGTATACTGGTTCATGCGGAGGAGTTCAAATTGGAACAGGCGCCACATTAACCGTAACGCCTAATGCCACTACCACATATTATGCAAACAATAACAGTGGTGGTCA
This sequence comes from Crocinitomicaceae bacterium, assembly GCA_030830895.1. Taxonomy (GTDB): domain Bacteria; phylum Bacteroidota; class Bacteroidia; order Flavobacteriales_D; family Crocinitomicaceae; genus UBA952. The sequence goes on from JAURMC010000013.1 coordinate 133,540, forward strand.
GTTCGGACCGAATTGTGTCTCCATTACGATAACTGTAAATCCGTCACCAACACAGCCTAGTTTTTCAGGAAACACGGTTTTATGTGGCCCAGGCACAACAACTTTGTCTGCAAGCGGGGGAAACAATAACTATTATTGGTATGCTGATCCTCAAGGAGTAAATTTGGTATACTCGGGTCCGAATTTTACAACGCCCACAATAAATACTACTACAACATATTATTTAACATCCGGCCAGATTGCATCTCCTGTACCTGCAAACCCAATAACGTTTTCTTACACAGGAAGTAGTCAATCTTATACAGTTCCCGCAGGAGTAAATTCATTGATTGTTGATGCTCGAGGCGGAGGAGGTGGGAATTCAGGAGGAATACAAGGAGGACAAGGGGGAAGGATTGTTGCAACGATTCCCGTTGTGCCAGGAACAACATATTCTGTTGTAGTTGGCGGTGCCGGTCAGCCGCGCACATACAATAGAAGCGCTTCTGGAGGCGGCGGGTTTTCAGGGTTATTACAAGGCACCACGCATTTAGTTTCAGCGGGCGGCGGTGGCGGGGCTGCTGGGGATGGTTCTTCAGGAGGCGCTGGGGGTTCGGGAGGCGCACAAAACGGGGTTACTGGCCCATGTGGAGCTGGTGGGGCCGCAGGCGTTGGAGGGCCTTCTGGTGGTAATGGTGGTATTGGAATTACTAATGGAGGAAATGGTACTGCATTAGGGGGAGGAAATGGAGGAAACGGTGGCTCGAATAGAGCTGCAGGGGGCGGTGGTGGAGGAACCGGGGTAAACCCTGGTAATGGCGGTGCTCAAGCTACGGTAGGGGGCCAGGGTGGTAATGGTGGCTTTGGCGGCGGCGGCGGTGGCGGTGGCGGTGGCTGGGGAAGTGGTAATCAACGACTTTCTGCTGGTGGCGGTGGCGGCGGTGGCTATGCCGGCGGTGGTGGAGGAAGTGTTGGAAACAATTGTGGTGCTGGTGGCGGTGGCGGTGGCGGTGGCGGCGCAAATTATTCCATACCATCTGCAACATCAGTTTCAAGTTCCTTGGGTACAGGCGCCTCACCCGGGACTAATGGACAAGTTATTATAACACCTATGAACGGGGGTGGTGGGTGTTCTTCTGTACCAATTCCAATCACGGTTACGGTAAATCCAGCACCCACGATTACTACTTCAGGAACCACCATTTGTTCAGGTCAAACCGCAACCCTAAGCGCAACGGCAAATGTTCCAGGAGGAACGTATACGTGGAATCCAGGAAATCTAACTGGATCATCGGTTACGGTGTCGCCCCTTGTGACCACGCAATACACGGTCTCTTACGCTGTTCCGAATTGTAATTCTGCTTCAGCAACAGCTACAGTAACAGTAAATCCATCACCAGCGGCCCCCACGGCTAATAATGTAACGTTATGTGGTCCCGGATCAGCAACATTAACAGCAACAGCAGGGCAAAATAATAATTATGTTTGGTATTCAAACGCTAACGGCACAGGTCAACTTTCAACAAATGCTAGTTACACCACACCAACAATATCAACAACAACAACATATTATGTGGGAACTGCAGCACAAGGTGGCGCAGTGAATGGAACTCAAACGTTTAATTATACAGGAGGAGTACAAACGTTTACCGCTCCTGTAACTGGTAATTATACAGTGACATTATATGGCGCACAGGGAGGAAATGGATTGAACACGACAGGAGGATTGGGTGGACAAGCCACGGGATCTTTAGCGTTAACGGCAGGACAAACCATTAGTGTATATGTTGGAGGCAAGGGAGGAAATGCTGGCGGCGTAATGGGCTGGAATGGGGGCGGACAAGGAGGAATTGATTCAGGGGCAGGTCAACATGGGGGAAGTGGCGGAGGAGCAACGGATATTAGAACGGGGGGAACCGCGCTAGCTAATCGCGTCATTGTGGCCGGCGGAGGGGCTGGGGGCGGAAGAGATGGTGTTACAGGAGTTGGCGGAGGCACATCAGGAACAACGAGTGCAAATTATTCTTCGGGATACGGCGGTACGGGAGGGACGCAAGCAGGAGGAGGGGTAGCTTGGACCTTAACTCGAGGGGCAACCCACGGAACCCTCGGTCAAGGAGGAAATGGATCAACCGGATACAATGCTGCTGGCGGCGGCGGCGGCGGCGGCGGATACTATGGTGGTGGTGGTGGAACGTCAACACAAAACCATGGCTCGGGATGGTCGGCTGGAGGAGGAGGGGGCTCATCCTTTCTTGGGGGAGTAACCGCGGGGAGCACTACACAGGGTGTGCGCAGCAATAATGGATTGTGTACAATTTCCTGGTCAATTAATACAATTGGTTGTCCATCCGCATTAACACCAGTAACAGTAACAGTTAACCCCGTTCCTGTAGTAAGTGTCACAAATGACACAATATGTGCAGGCCAAACCACAACCCTAACAGCAACATCAACTGTTCCTGGAGGGACCTTTACTTGGTCACCTGGAGGAACTACCGGCACCACGCTAACAGTTACTCCAAATATCACAACCACATATACTGCAACTTACTCGGTAGCAGGTTGTCCGGCAGTAACAGGTTCTGGTACGGTAACGATCAATCCATTACAGCCTATTTCAGGCACATTATCGGCATGTTTAGGATTGACATCTCAACTGTCAAATGCAGTAATACCTGGTTCGTGGAGCAGCTCCAACACCAATGTAGCAACGATTTCTGCATCAGGACTAGTAACGGGAGTGAGCGCAGGAACGAGCACGATTACCTACAATGCATCAAATGGATGTAGCACGACGAGTCAATTTACGGTATATCCACAACCGGTTTTAACAGCCACCCCAAGCAATGTGTTGTGTTTTGGGGGTACAGGATCAGTAAGTTTAAGTGCAGCAGGAGCAAATGCACCGTATACGTATGGAGGATCTCCAACACAGAATTTACAACCGGGGACGTATACGTACACGGCAACAAGTGTAGATGGTTGTGTTTCAGCACCAATATCAATTACCATAACCCAACCTCAGGCTGCAATGGCTCTTAGCACAACGCAAGTGAATGTGTTGTGTAGTGGGAACAGTACGGGATCAATCGACTTAACTGTAACTGGTGGAACTGCGCCATATACATTCGCGTGGAGTAATAATACTACACAAGAAGACCCTACAAGCTTGGCTGCTGGAACATATACAGTAACAGTCACAGATGCGAATGGGTGTACGGCTTCCACATCAGTAACAATAACTCAACCATCAACGCTTAGTTCAAGTTACACTCAAGTAGATGTTCTTTGTTATGGAAATAGTACAGGATCCATTGATTTAACTGTAAGCGGAGGGGTTGGCCCTTATGTTTATGCATGGAGTAATCAAGCGATTACAGAAGATTTAACGAATATTCCTTCTGGAGTTTACACGGTAACTGCAACAGATGTAAATGGCTGTACAACGACCCAAACAGTAACAATTACCCAGCCGCAAGCGCCATTGGCTCTAACTACCACGCAAGTAAATGTGCTTTGTTTTGGAAGTAGTACGGGTTCCGTTAATCTAACCGCCACAGGGGGCACAGCACCATATACCTACTTGTGGACGAACAACGGTACAGCAGAAGACCCCACAGGAATGGCCGCGGGCTGGTACGGTGTAACGGTAACCGACGCCAATGGCTGTGTAGATACAACGTCTGTTGTAATTACTCAGCCACAAGCAGGACTTTTATTAACGACCACTCAAATTAATGTGCTCTGTTTTGGAAACAGTACAGGATCAATTGATTTAACGCCAACAGGCGGTACGGCTCCCTATAGTTATGCTTGGAGTAATAATACCACACAAGAAGACCCCACGAGTTTGGCTGCTGGAACATATTCAGTAACAGTCACAGATGCGAATGGGTGTACGGCTACGACAACAGTAACAATTACTGAACCAGCTAGTGCAGTATCCGTTTCTACTCAAGCACAAAATATTTTGTGCTTAAATGGAACGGGAAGTGTAAATTCAACTCCAAGTGGAGGAGTTGCCCCATATACATTTTCATGGACAAATAATGCTACTACTCAAAATATTACAAATCTTCAAGCAGGGTCGTATACCGTAACGGTTCAGGACGCAAACGGCTGTACAGCTCAATCTTCTGGAACGGTTTTAATTACATTAAGTCAAATACCCGTGCAAATATTAAATTTAACCGGCACATCGATTTTAACGTGCACGAACCCAACAATTGTTTTACAGGCAACGGGAGGAGTTACTTACAGCTGGAGTGGTGGCACAACACCCCTGAATGATACGAATTCTATTACCCAGCCAGGTACTTATACGGTCAATATGGTGGATCCCAATGGCTGTCCGGTATCCCAAACAATCACGATAACTCAAAACATTACTCCACCAACCCCAGGGATTACAAATATTACAGGCACTACGATTATAGATTGTAATGCACCGAGCATTGATTTACAGGCAACTGGAGGGGGCACGTATCAATGGAATAATAACTTAGGAACGACCTCGAGTGTAAACATTGCACAAGCGGGCACTTATACGGTTGTAGTAACGGCAGCCAACGGGTGTCAGGATAGTTCAACCTTAGCAATTACCGTAGCGCCTGTGCCAGCGGTGACCGCAATCGATACAACGATCTGCTCAGGCCAAAGCGTAATACTAAACCCAGTTTATTACCCTGCAGGAGGACAAGCAATATGGACAAACGGACAGTTAACGCCGAGTATTACCGTGAGCCCGAATACCACCACCTTGTACAGCGTATTGTATACATGGAATGGCTGTACGGCTACAGAAGACATAACGGTCACGGTAAATCCAACTCCTACCGTGAGTGTAAATAGCCCAAACATTTGTTTTGGAGACACCACGCAACTTACTGCTACACCAAACATTCCTGGTGGATCATTTAATTGGATAAACACGAACGAGATTACACAAAGCATTAGTGTGAATCCTCAAGCTACAACGACGTATGATATAGCATACACACTTAATGGATGTACGAGTGCGATAGCAACGAGTACGGTAACGGTAACGCCATTACCAATAATCACAGTACCGAATATTGTTATATGTGAGGGGACAAGCGGGACCTTGACGGCAACGTCAAATGTTGCCGGGGGCACATTTGTGTGGTCACAGGGAGGAACTGCTGCATCGATAACAGAATCTCCACAAACCACCACGAGTTATTTTGTAAGTTATGTCGTAAATGGTTGTATGAGTAATGTAGAATCTCCTATCATCACGGTGAATCCACTGCCCAACGTAAGCTTTACAGCAGATACCACCTCCGGATGCATTCCTGTGGTCGTAACCCTAAGTGCAGATACAACAGGTCAGCAAGCGACATATGTTTGGACATCTAATGGTGCATCAGGAAGTACCGGGGCCACTACACAAATGATATTTGCCAACGGAGGTTGTTATGACGTAACGCTTACTTCGACCCTGAATGGGTGTTCGTTTAGCGCTACTCAGCCCGATTTTGTTTGTGTACAAGATTATCCTCAAGCAACTTTTGAGGCTAATCCGCCTTCATTTTCAGAATCTTCTCAGGTCATTAGTTTCAATAACACGAGTATTGGTGCAACCGGTTATGTTTGGAATTTTGGGGACGGGAATGTGTCAAATCAGGAGTATCCTGAACATTTATTTCAAGGAACGAACGATGGATATACAATTACATTAATTGCTTCTACTTCTATGGGATGTATGGATAGTACATCATTTACCATGTCAGCAAATTTAGGCGCAGTATATTATATACCCAATACGTTTACACCGGACGGTGATAAGTACAATCAAACGTTTAAGCCAGTATTTTCAACGGGGATTTCAACAGAACAATATGAGATGTTAATTTTTAACCGGTGGGGAGAAATTATGTTTGAATCCAATAATATATATATCGGCTGGGATGGTTCTTATGGAACAGAGGGCCTAGATTGCCCATCGGGGACGTATACATACAAAGTTAGTTTCACTTTAACCGGGGGATTACAAGAGCAAGCAATAGTAACAGGTCATGTTAATTTATTAAGGTAATGAGCAACCCTAAATTAGTGTTATCGTTTAAAAAATCTAATTCCCAAAGTAATTAGTATCATGAAGAGTTTTTTTACAAGTTTATTCTTTTTCTTTTTAATAATTGGTTTAAATGCCCAAACGCAAATTAGTGTTGGAAACCAAATAAATACTTTTACTTCGATGATTCGTGGGTATCATTTTATTGCACCCACAAATTTTACCATTTGTGGCCTACAGGTTCCAACCAATGCATCAAACGGGTTACAAACCGTAAGAGTGGTTCGCTTCACAGCAGCAGCACCGCCAGCTTTTCCAGGTACGACGAATGCTTTTACACAATTATTTAGCGCAACCAATCAGCCAAATGGTATTATCCCATGTAATATTCCTGTGACTGCTGGTCAAATTATTGGGGTCTATGGAGTTCGGGGTGCTTGTGTAAACTCTTATGGATCTCCTAATTTTAATACAACTATTAATGGTGCTCCAACCACATTAAGACGGAGCGGGATGCAGTCTTGCCCAACAGGAGGACAACCAATGGCCAATATTTGGTCTGAGGTTAATTATAACATCGGTAGAATTTGGATGTATATTAATTGTTGTGCCGCCCCAACCGCTACTGCTTCGAATAATGGTCCAATTTGTATTGGGTCTCCTTTAAATTTAACCGTAACACCAAATCCGGCCGTGCCGCTAAATGGAAATTATACGTTTGCTTGGACTGGTCCAAACGGTTTCACTTCGAATCAACAGAATCCTACCATTGCAAATCCATCAGTGGCCTCAGCAGGAACCTACACGTGTACGATTTCTTCCAATTGTGGCGCAGTTACAGCAACTACTCAAGTGGCGGTTAACCCTTCACCAACGGCATCAATTACAAATAACACAGGAGTTACGATTTTAGATTGTAATACTCCAGTAATTAACGTAACGGCTTCCGGTGGCGGAACGTATACGTGGGATAATGGACTAGGGAGCAATGCTGCAGCGGTTATTTCAAGTCCGGGCACATACAATGTGGTTGTAACGAATGCTCAAGGGTGTACTGATACTGCTACCATCACCACTACTCTGGCGCCAACTCCTACCATTTCTATGAATCCCGCGACAATTTGTACCGGGCAATCTACTACCTTGGTGGCAACAACCTCTCCAGCAGGAGGAGTTATTGCGTGGAATACTGGACAAAACACGAATTCAATCACTGTAAACCCAATGCAAACGACTACATATTCTGCAACCTACACATGGAATGGATGTTCTGCTTCAGACTCGGCAGTAGTGACTGTAAACCCAACGCCAACTGTTAGCGTGAATAGTGATACAATATGTAATGGAGATACAACCACATTAATTGCAACACCAGATCTTCCTGGTGGAACATTTTTATGGTCAAATAATCAAACATCACAATCAATAAATGTAAATCCAGGTCTACCAGGTACTACATACTCAGTAACTTATACATTAACAGGATGTACGGCCCAGGCTTCTGGAATAGTTACAGTAAATCCCGTTCCCGTTTTGTCTATTGCACCACTAATAATGTGTTACGGGGAAACAGGAACATTAACGGCAGTTCCAAATTTACCCGGCGGTACATTTTTATGGACACCAACCAATGAAACCACCAATTTAATAACCGTTTCACCGCTAGCCTCTACTACGTATCAAGCACAATATGTACTTAATAATTGCTTAAGTAATTTAGCTAATGGGGTTGTAACGATTAAACCCTTGCCGTTAATGGATTTTAGCGTAGACACCACATGGGGTTGTATTCCGCTTAATGTCACCATGTCTATAGACTTACCCAACCCGGCAACGAATTATCAGTGGTCTTCAACAAATAACTTCTCGGGAACGGGATCTTCTGTACAAAACTTATATACAGGGGGAGGATGTTATTCTATATTTGTAACGGGAACTTTAAATGGATGCATTGATAGCGCTTCAATGCTTGGCGCCATATGTACAGAAGGCTTCCCTAGCGCTGAATTTTCATCTTCTGTTGCTGTATTTACCGAGTCTTCTCAAGCTGTCGAGTTTACGAATACAAGTATTGGGGGAATTAATTATGTGTGGAATTTTGGTGATGGAGAAAGCTCAACCGATTTTTCTCCTTCACATATGTTTGTAGGTACTCAAGCGGGTTATACAGTATCCCTAACTGTTTCAACTGCATTCGGATGCTCCGATAGCACGAAAATTTCTATTGGCGCTCAGGTGGGAGGATTATATTATATACCGAACGCATTCACTCCGGATGGAGACCCGTTTAATCCAACATTTAAACCCTTGTTTCCAGTTGGATTTGACCCGTATAATTACAATATGTTAATTTACAACCGTTGGGGGCAAGTAGTATTTGAAACAAACAACTTAGAAGTTGGCTGGGATGGTTCTTATGGGTTGGAAGGATTAGACGCTCAACCGGGAGTTTATACTTATTTAATCAATATTAAAATGCCTGATGTTGACAAGGTAGTACAATTTACAGGCCACGTAACCCTAGTTCGATAATCTTAAAAAACGTTAATCCGTTTTATATTTCTTTTTTTCATACGCAACTTAGCGTCTTGTTGTGATTAATAAAGTACGAATTAAGGTATTAACAATCTCCGCTATTGTTTTGGTGGGTGTATTGGGTGTTTACGAAGTATTTCAATTGGTACAGTTGTATAATCAAAAAAAAGCTCGATTTAACGATGAGGCTGTTAGATGCATTGATAAAGTAGGTTACATTCACGAAAAACTCGTAGATAACCAGCGATATAATGCAATAATTCGTCAAGACTTTAGCGCTCAATATAAGAAGATACTTGAGCATGAATTTGAAGGCATGATAGCCTCTAATCAACAGATTTCAATTAAGGACACAAGCATAATAATAAATAATAAAACCGAACCATACATTGTGATTAAAGGTTCAACTCGTGACACGCTGTCGGGAGTAAGAACGGAACAAACGACACTTATAAAAGATGTCCGCCAATTACAGGATTTTGTGTCATCTTCAAAAAAAGCAAGTAAGGCCTCCGAAAACATTACAATTCATTTAAATCAGAAGTTATTACAACACATTTTTAAAAAAGCAAAATTTATGAATGAGCTTATGCTCCAGGCATTTAAAGAAAATGTGTATAATAAGCCTCAAGAACGCGTCAAATTAGCTCTCATAGATTCGATTATTTTCAATGAACTCGGAAGGCAAGAATTGCCTGTGAAATATAAATTCAAGATTTCTTTAGAACACGGTAGGCCTTTAGTCTTTAATGAAGAAAATACCAATTATACGAAGGGGATACAATCGAGTAAAGGATTTCGTACAGAACTTTTTCCAACGGATAAAATCAATGAAAAATTGTTTTTGACCGTATACTTTCCTAAAGAACGATCCTATTTATTAAAAGGGATGAAATCATACTTCATAATTACTATTCTATTAGGGATATTAATGAGTTCGACCTTGTTTTTTCTTATACGGACCATTAAGGAACAAAAACTGGTATCTGAAATAAAATCAAATTTTATTTCTAACATGACCCATGAATTTAAAACACCAATTTCAACGATTTCTTTAGCCTGTCAGGCGCTTAATGATTCAGATGTTGTTTCCACCTCTTCATCGCAAGAAATTTCACCTTACATTCGAATGATAGATGAAGAAAATAAACGACTTGGAAATTTAGTTGAAGGAATACTTCAGAGCGCATTAATCTCTAAAGGAGATTTAGTACTTAATAAGGAACTTCTAAATCTATATGAAATCATTCAAAATCAAGTTAATGTTGTACTATTCAATAAATCAAAAAAGATTTCTATCCAGATTGAACAAAAAGGAGACCCCGTTATGCTTTTTGCGGATAAGTTACACCTATCAAATTTAATAGCAAATTTATTAGATAATGCTTCCAAATATTCTACGGATAATCCGGAAATAAATATTTTAATTAGTTACCAAAATAATAACATTCATTTATTCGTTAGAGACAATGGAATTGGCATCCCCAAAGAGTATCTACCTAAAATCTTTGATAATTTATACCGAGTACCAACCGGCAATATACACAATGTAAAAGGGTTTGGATTAGGACTAAGTTACGTCAAGGCAATATCTGATGCACATGGTTGGAAAATCAATGTAATGAGCGAAGAATTAAAAGGAACGGTATTTGAGGTAATATTTAATTAAAAACAACAAATGAAACAACATTTTTTATTAGCAGAAGACGATGAAAACTTGGGCGCATTGCTAGCCAGTTTTTTAAATTCTAAAGGATTTCAAACTAAATGGGTTAAAAATGGAGAGGAAGCAATTGCTTATTACCGCACATTTTCAAATAACATAGAATTTATTATTTTGGATGTTATGATGCCCGAGAAAGACGGGTTTGCGGTAGCTAAAGAAATTCGACTAATTGATAAGAAAACGCCAATTCTTTTTTTAACAGCAAAGAGCATGAAGGAGGATAAACTTAAAGGGTTTGAAGTTGGTGCGGATGATTATCTCACGAAACCATTTGCTATGGAAGAACTAATTGCTCGAATTCAAGCAATCATAAGAAGGGTTGGTGAAGATTCGTCAACAAAAACAGATAAGTTAGCCATTGGTAGTTTATCGTTTGACCCTCATAAAAGCATACTTTATTCAAGTGCAGGAGAAAAAAAATTAACCACAAAAGAAAATGCGCTACTTAACTTATTGGCAAGGAATCTGAATGAAGTTCTTGACCGACAAGCAACGCTTAGAGCAGTTTGGGGAGACGATAATTATTTTAATGGAAGGAGCATGGACGTTTACATTGCAAAACTTAGAAAACTACTTAGCGAAGACCCATCCATTGAAATCATGAATATCCACGGCATAGGGTTTAAATTGATTGTTAAATAACAGCTACCTTTAAGGCATGCAAAAGCGGTTTTTTTCGAGTTTAGCATTGTCGCTTTTTTTAAACCTACTAATCAAGCCTTTTTCTGTCTTAGTTATTGATGCCGGTGTACAGCGAGTTTTAGGCAATGAAGCATATGGACAATATTTTGTATTATTATCGCTATGCTTAGTTTTTAATATTTTTTTAGACCTTGGAATTAATAATTTTACAACTCGATACATTGCGCAAGATACAACATACTTAAATCAACATGTGAGTAAGGTCTTTTATCTTAGGATGTTTCTTTTCCTATGCTATGCGGCCCTTGTTTATGTATGTGCATGGGTATTCAATTTAGCTTCTGGGCAATTTTCGTTACTCGCGCTTTTGGTGTTTAATCAATTTTTAATTCAATCGATTGCCTTTATTCGTAGTTTATTTTCTGGTTTACATTTATTTAGAACAGATAGTTTAATATCCGTACTTGATCGAGCGATACTAATCATGATTATTGGTGCCGCACTGATATTTTCCGTCTCTAGTATTACAATTTTTAATTTTGTATTGGCACAAACTGTTGGATACGCATTAACTTTATTTACGGCAATTTGGCTTCTCAGAGCACACATAAAGACGTGGATGCCAATATTCGATAAAGATTATATTTTGGATGTGATAACTCGTAGTTTACCATTCGCTTTATTAGTACTCTTGATGCTGTTGTATAATCGTTCAGATGTTGTATTGCTTAAACAAATCTCTGATGCTGGGAATTACCAAGCGGGAGTTTATGCGCAAGGTTATCGCTTGTTAGACGCACTTTACATGCTAGGGATGATTTTTGCAGGATTACTTTTTCCAGTCTTCAGCAGGATGATTCATCAAAAAAGTAATGAACTTTTAGCGCTTGTACAAATCGCTGGTAAACTATTGGTGGGGGGCTCTTTAGGTATATTATTTATTGTAAGTTTTCACGGAACATATATTCTTAATATAATTTATGGAGACAAAGTTGATCCTGAATCGATAGTTGTTTTTCAATATTTAATGATGGCATTTACTGCCATGAGTTTTAATTTTATCTTTGGTACGCTGTTAACCGCATCCGGTAATTTAAAATTATTAAATATCACTGCGCTTTTTGGAGTAATCGTTTCGGTATTTTTTAATGTAGTATTAATTCCTAAACTTGGGGCTGTTGGTTGTGCGGTCTCTGCATTAATTACCCAAGGCGTTGTCTCCACAGTGTTGGTTTTAATTTCTTACAGAAGATTAAAAGTATATTTTTATTTGAGGTCGTTTGTTGCGTTTTTAATGTTAATTACCACGCTGTACAGTATTAAATTGTTTGTTTATCCGAATTTATCTTCGTTTCAATCATTGGTTATCGACATTTTTTTATTACTAGTGTTTTCTTTTGCATATTCAATCATCGATCTGAGGTCCCTGCGACAAATTTGGCGCCTTAAAGAAGATATCCAATAATATTGGACATTAATCGTTTTTACAAGTCTTTGAATAGCTGTATCTTCGCAACACAATATTTTAACATATGAGTAATCAACAAGAGGAGTTAAAAAACGCTAGTAAAGGATTGATTCAATTTATATGGATAAATCGAAAAAAGCTCCTTGTATTTACAGCTTCTGCCGCAGTGGTATCGGGAGTGGTTGCATTTTTAATGACACCGTTGTATTTAAGCACAGCCATAGTCTTTCCTGCGGCCACTAGCAGTGTATCATTTTCTGAACAACGTAATGCGAAGGCGGCGGCGATGGATTTCGGTGAAGAAGAACAGGCAGAGCAACTGGTACAAATCCTTCAAAGCTCTCGGATTCGAGACAAAGTGGTATCCGAATTTCAACTTATGAAGCATTACGAAATAGATCCAAAGGGCCCAAATAAACAATTTAAATTAAACGAAGCCTACAATAACCACATTTCGTTTAATAGAACACGCTTCGGGTCAATAACAATCGATGTGCTCGATAAGAATCCAGAATTAGCAGCCAAAATTGCTAATAAAATTCTTGATTTAATAGATTCGGTAAAGAATGAAATGATTGGGGAGCGAACCATTCCAGCATTCAAGGTCAACGAGCGAAAATTATTTCAAATGAAACGAGATCGGGATGCTATTTTAAAGAAGTTGGATAGTTTGGCTGATTTGGGGGTTATCGCTTTAGATGTGCGTTCAAATTTATTTCAAGCATACGTTGATTCAAAAAATCCAGCTGATCGAGCCGAGTTAAAAAAGAAGATTGATATAAACATGAAGTATGGTGCAATGTATGACGGGCTAGAATATATGCGGAATGAAAAGATTGTTAAAATTGAAGATTTTAATAATTCTTATGAGCAAGCCGAATCCGATGCAAACACAAAGTTTAATCATAAGTTTATTGTAGAGCGAGCCGTAAAATCCGATAAAAAAGAAAAACCTAAACGAGCTGTAATAATCTTAGTTTCTACGTTGGCAGCATTCTTTTCTGGTCTATTTTCATTGTTGTTTTGGGAGAAATACAAAGAACTTCGAGGCTCTTGAGTTTTAAATTTGGTCGTACAATCCTCGCAGGGGCCCTAATTGGTTTCCTCATGGGGGTTGCTTTTTATTTCGATTGGCTTTATTTGTTCACTATTCCTATTATTCTTGCCGTGTTATATGTGGCAATATATCACATCGATTTTTTATTTCAAACGATTATCTTTTTTACGCCTCTTTCTATAAATATTGAAGAATATACCGATCAATTTGGACTGTTTCTTCCCACAGAACCTTTACTCTTTGGTATTATGCTCTTGTTGATTTTTTATCAAATCAAAGAGCCAATTTTTACGGGCGCACTTTTAAAACACCCCCTTATTCTTATTCTTATGGGTTATTTTGCCTGGTTGGTAATAACTAGTGTAACGAGTACCCATCCTTTGGTTTCCTTCAAATCACTGCTGTCCAGACTCTGGTACGTTTTACCGTTATTATTTTTTGGTTCTGTTTTATTCTCGCGAAAAGGATTAATAACACGGTTTTTTTGGTTACTAACCATTGGCACAGTCTTGGTTATTATTTATACGTTGTTAACACATGCTGGGTATGGATTTGGCGAAAAAGAAAGCCATTGGGTGATGTCGCCTTTTTATAAAGACCACACCATTTATGGAGCAGCAATCGCTCTTGTTTTCCCTTTTCCCGTAATGCTGTTTTTAATAAAAAAGCAGACACCATTATCTTCGCTGATTTTAGGTGTGTTCTTTTTAATAATCCTATTTGGGTTATATTTTTCATACACCCGAGCGGCATGGTTGAGTGTATTGGGCGCCATGGCTGTAATCACGCTAGTTTTATTAAAGGTGCGATTCACTTATGTGTTTGCAGTAGCAATATTGATAATTGGAATCTTGTTTACGCAGCAAGATTCAATTCAGATGGAATTGGCTAGGAATAAAACAGAACACACAACAGAGGCGTTTGATGAACGGCTTCAAAGCGCAGCGAATGTAACCACTGATGCCTCAAATTTGGAGCGCATTAATCGCTGGTCATGTGCCATTGAAATGTTCAAGGAACGACCCGTTTTTGGCTTCGGCCCTGCAACTTTTTCTTTTGAATATGCGCGCTTTCAAGAGCCTGAAAACTTAACGATTATTTCAACAAATTTCGGAGACATGGGAAATGCACATAGTGAGTATTTAAGCGCATTATCTGAAACTGGACTCTTGGGTTTTGTTCTGTTTTTATTTTTTGTTGGGGGCTTGTTTTATTATCTATTAATATTCATTCAGCGCGCTAAAGTTGTAAATCAACAATACTTTATTATTGGATTAGGTATGTTGTTTTCTTTGACCACATATTTTATTCACGCATTTCTGAATAATTTTTTGGACACGGACAAAGCTTCTATACCAATTTATTGCATGATTGCCGTGTTGTTCGTGCTTGAAAACCGTCTAACGACTCAACCAAACGGAAGGGTTTAAAGGGGTGGTGTTAATACCGCTTACGCTATGGATTTCGAAATGTAGGGTAGAGATATTCCCTTCGGTAATAAGTGTGCCTATTGATTGTTTGCTGATTACTTTTTGACCAACACTGACAGAAACGGATGATAAGTTGCTATAGACGGACCGATAATTACCATGTTTGATTATTATGACTTTACCGGCACCAGCAATACTAAATACAGAACTTACTTCTCCCTCATATACTGCTCGAACACTAGATCCTGCACTGCAGGAAATGTCAATACCATTATTGTTTTCATAAACATCTTTTAGCGTTGGGTGAGCATTTTTACCAAATCTACTGGTGATGGTTCCTGTACTTACTGGCGAAGGCAATCTTCCTTTATTGGTTTCAAAGTTTTTTCCAGCAATAGCCCCTTCTGAAGAAAGGGTTTCCGGTTTATATGTAGGAGAAGGCGTTGTTGTCGATGTTTTATTAGCATCTCCTTGAGCGGCCGCTTTAGCACTCTCTTTTTCTTTCCTGCGTTGTTCTTCTTTTCGCGCTTCTGCTAATATGGCTGCCTGAATTTGATTTTCGATTTTTTTACGTTTTTTTTCTTCTTCCCTGAGTTGAACTAATAGTTTTTCTTCTTCTTTTTTCAGTTTAGAGTAGGATTTTTCTTTTTGTTGCTTATCTGCTTCGATTTTATCCTTTTCTGCTTTTTTCTCATTTAATGTCAGTTCTTTTTCGGTTTTTTCAGCATTAATCTGTCCGATCTCTCGTTCAATTAAAGATTGATGTTGTTTAATGAGATCAACCTGCCTTCGTTGTAAATGAGCCACTTTTTTGAGGTAACTATTCCTGCGAACAGCCTCTTGGTATGTGTTAGCTGATAATAGAAACATTAACCGACCCGTATTATTTCTTTTTTTATATGCAAAGCGCAGCATTTTTTTGTATTGATTTTTTAGCCTTTCCAATCGTTTTTTTAACCTTCGCACATCATTTTTTTTCTGAAGAATTTTGATTTCCGCCATCTTAACCTGACTATCAAAGACCCGAACCAAAGCCTCTCTACTCTTGATTTGATTATCTAAAAGCCTAACTTCATTTAATGAATTATTGGAATTTGCTTGAACTTTTTTTAATAATGATTTGGTTTGTGAAATTTTCTTTTCAAGTTTTCGCTGTTCTTTTTTTAAATTGTCTGGGTTTTGCTGACTAATTCCAATGCCTGATTGAAATATTAAAACGAGTATTAAACTACTTACAAGGCGCATAATCATCTGGTATTTGTAAATAAATATCTTGTGGGCTATTGAGCTCGAACCTTTCGTACGTCAAAATCACATGAATGTTTTGTTTTTTGGATGTTATGTAAACATCAATTAGGGATGGAATATCCATGAGTCCGTGTTTGCCCCATTGATCATATTGTATATTTAGTTCAGTTGAATCCTCAAGGCTAAAAATGCGTTGCCATGTTAGGCGTGGCGATTTCACTGAAGAACCATAGTGGCAAGTGATTGGTTTAACCCCGTTGAGCGTTGCGCTGACATAAATGGAGTCCCCCTTAACGTTAAACTTGCTTACATATTTCATTGAATCTTTAAATCCTAAGGGAAGACCCAAGAATAGTTCTTGTATATTCTGCATGGATAATTCAACTCCGAGGAGACTCTCAAAGAAAGAAATTGGTTGTTTTCCAAAACATCTATCTTTTTTATTAATATAATATACGCTGTCTGGAGAGGCAAGGGAATTAAAAATAGGAATTGATGCAACCGAAATAAGAGCATTTAACGCACTATCTTTTCGGCACTTTATACTTGTTTTAAAGCCAAAACTTCTATTGCCATCAGTATAGTTAGTCGAATACTTGCCATACATCCACTGCCAAGGCTGTTTGTGAATGCTGTCAACCCATGAGGTATATTTTAGTTGTGAAGGGGTGTTTTCTCCAGTTATTTCTGTGGCGTCGGGATTAAATATTGCCGTGTTATTTCGTGAACATGAAATAAGAATAATGCATAGGATACCATTTAAAATGAGGAATGGTATTTTCATAGTGATATAATTTTTTGTTTAAGTCGATCAGTATGGTTGCCCAAACTCACCGCCTTTAACCAATAGTATTTTGCCTTTTGTAAGTCACCAGATTGAAATGCGCAATCACCGAGCCATTCGTTTCCAAGTTTTTGCGGGTAACCGTGAATAATTGCTTTTTCTAACCAAGAATTTGCAAGAAGAAATTCATTCTTTATATAGAATAATCTTCCTTTGATAGCCATAAATTTTGGATTGCTAGGTTCCCGTTTAAGGCAATCGGCAATTAAGGAGTCTGAATAGGAAATTAATTCAGAATAAATAAGTGCTTCATTGCCGATATCAGCTTTAAGTTCAATATTCTCTGGTTGAACCTTCATCGCTTCATTAAACCACGTTGTTGCCTTGGCGGGAAGCCTTTTGTTTAACGCCAACACACCGCGCTGAAAGCAAAATTCAGCAACAATTGAGGCATCGTCACCTACAATCAGCTCACTTCCCATATCAATGGCTTTTTCCGCATCATCCAATTGTCCAATTTTATTTTTAGCCGCGGCTAGTGTAAGATACGGCATGGGCTGCATTGGAAATAAGGATATGCAGTCTGAACTAATGCGTATTAAGGAGTCCCACTGTTCCTCTTTATATGTAATTAACAACAGCTGTTTCCAAATGGGGTAAGCCTCTGGGTTTATCGATACTGCTAATTTATATTGAATGAGGGCAGAATCAGGTTGATTACACAAAATAAACAAATCTCCAAATAAGGTATGTCCAATAAGGATGTTCGGAGAATTCTGCACAAAACTTGAAAATAATTGGATATTCTCGTCGCTACAACCATTGCGTTTTTGTTTGGCTAACAGAATTTCTGATTTTTGTTCAATACTAAGGCCTTCTAACATCACCGCCTCAGAAAGGAGTTTTTCTCCGCGGGCAAATTGGCCAGTATTAATTAGGTATTCTCCAAAAACAAACTTTGCCATGCCATTTTCCGGGTCCGTTTCACAAAGCTTTTCTAAAAATGGAATTGCCTTATTGTGTTCATTTCGTTGGAAATATAAGTCAATTAATTTTGCCAAAAACAAAGGTTCATTTGGAAATGCTTTTACACCCTTTTCGAGCTGTTCAATGGCCTCCTTAGTTTCGTTTTGGGCTAAATTGATTTTATACCGATTTAAACATGTTTCAATTGAAAACCCAAAGGCAGATTCTTGCTGCGTAAGGACTTTTACTGCCGCTTTGTAGTTTTTTGCTTGTAAGTAGTTTTCAAACCCACCAAAATAATAAGAAGTCTCTCTAGGATTCGAGGATATTAATTTATCAAATATCAGCCCTGCTTCATTATACTTGCCCATAGAACTATACATAAAGGCAATTTCTGAAGATAAATACTCATTGTTTGGATCGGCTAAGCCGGCTTTTAACAAGAATTTTGCAGACTCGTCTAGTCGACCCTGGTCGTAATAAATTTTTGATTTTAAATACAGCGCACCGTCATGTTGCGGTGCTAAAGCAATTACGCGATTAGCCATATTATCAGCCACGACATAATCCCCTTTAAAATAAGCCCGAAGCCCTTCGTGGTATTGCTGAATAATGGGTATACCATCGCTTATACTTGTTTCTTCAACAGTTTTACAGCCCACTAAAGCACTGATTAATAAGATAATAAGTAGGGTTTTATTCATACCATTCTGTATAATCACCCACGCTCAGATCCGACACCGTACCGTGGATTTTTACATGGCTACCAACCATTGAACCCGTTAAATTTTTATTAGAAACACATGTTTTGTGTTGCACAAGGCTATTTGAAATTATTGAATTTTGAATAATGCTTCCCGCGCCGATACTTACATGTGGCCCAACAATAGAGTTTGAAATAACAACATTTTCTCCAATAAAGCATGGGGGAATTACAATGCTTTGTGATATCTCTGCGGAACTTGAAGTATACAGTTTTCCATCCATCTGATCATATTCTAAAACACGCGCATTTGTTTCAACAGTAACGGATTTATTTCCACAATCTAACCATTCTTTAACTTCACCAGGTTTAAATATTGTTCCCTTTTCAGTAAGTCTTCTTAGCGCATCTGGTAATTGATATTCTCCACTTTTCATAACATCATTGTTAATTAAATAGAGCAGTTCTTCATGAAGTGCATGTCCATTTTTAAAATAATAAATACCAATCATGGCCAAGTCAGAAACAAATTCTGCTGGCTTTTCCACAAAATCAATTATCTCTTGGCGTTCGTTCATTTTTATTACTCCAAAATTTTCTGGATTAGTTATACGCTTTACCCACAATATTCCCTCGTCGGTTGGGTCAATGGCGAAATCGGCTCTAAATAAGGTGTCAGCGAAAGCGACTACTACCGGACCTTCCAATAGGGGCTCCGCACACAATACCGCATGCCCAGTCCCAAGGGGATTTAATTGATGAAATATATGTCCTTTTGCACCAAAAGAGGCTGCTATTTCACACAATTCGCGTTCCGTTTCTTTTCCAAAGTCTCCTGTTACAAAGCCGATATGTTCTATTCTTGAGCCGCATACAGATGCAATGTCGGCTACTAGGCGGTGAACAATTGGAATCCCACCTACAGGAATTAGCGGTTTAGGTATGGTTAAGGTGTGGGGTCTAAGCCTACTACCTCTTCCTGCCATCGGGATAATTATATTCATAATATGTCTAATTTTTTCCAGTACTTCCAAACCCATCGGCACCACGGCTCGATGGGCTTAACGTATCGGATTCAGTTAATGTCACGTGAATTACCGGGCAAAAAACCAATTGTGCAATACGGTCATTTGGCTCAACTATAAAGTCATCATTAGAAAGATTAATTAATATAATCCCCACCTCGCCCCGATAATCAGAATCTATTGTTCCAGGGGTATTTAGCACAGTAATTCCTTTCTTTAAAGCAAGGCCGCTTCGAGGCCTAACCTGGCATTCGATTTCACATGGTAGCTCAAAAAATAATCCTGTTGGGATTAAGCTGCGCTCTCCTGGTGAAATACAAATCGCTTTGGTAAGATTGGCGCGAACATCCATCCCTGCTGCGCCTGCTGTCTCATAACTTGGTGATGGACACCTTCCTTTATTACTGATTTTTACATTCATAGCTTACTCTAAGTCAAAATTATACAAAGCTTGTATATGAAAGCAGGATTTTATAATGATTAATCAACAATCAAGCGTTTATCAAACACCGAAAGCACTAAATTTGTGTTATGAAATACTTCTTGTTTTCCTTGGGGCTTTGTTGCGCTCTCTTGGTGGGATGCGGTTCCTCTGAAAATGCCTTAAACTTTTTTTCGTTACAAGATGACATTGCTTTGGGAGAACAGGTTCGTCAAGAAATAGAGTGCGATAGTAGCGAATTGATTATTTTAGATTCTACGCGATACACCGCAATATACGGATATTTATATGGCATAAGAGATTCTTTGCTCAACAGTGGACAAGTACATTTTAAGGATGAATTCTCATGGCGGATTAGGATAATCCAAGACGACTCGACCTTAAACGCTTTTTGCGCGCCTGGGGGATATATTTATATATACACAGGAATATTAAAATATTTAGAGGCAGAAGATCAGTTAGCAGGAGTTCTAGGACATGAGATGGGTCATGCAGACCTAAGGCACAGTACGCGACAACTTACCAAAATGTATGGTGTTCAAACGCTCATTAGTTTGGTTGCTGGGGATCGAGAGATAATTAAGCAGGTCACCAGCTCGCTCATTGGACTTTCCTTTTCACGTACTCACGAAAAAGAAGCAGATGAATGTTCAGTACGATATTTGTGTCCAACGGGCTATAATTCGGATGCGGGAGCATTGTTTTTCGAGAAAATCTCTAAAGAAGGTGTTGTGAATCCTCCGGAAATATTAAGCACACACCCTGATCCAGGCAATCGGGTTGAGGCTTATCGCACCCATAAGTTGACTTATGGATGCACGGGCACACTAAATCAAGAAGAGCGGTATCAAAAAATGATAGAAACCCTTCCGTAAACCAATGTTCCATAGTATTTTTGTATTTCAAATTCTTTAAACACTTATGCTCGAATTATCTAGAATTCGTACCGATAAAAAGCAAGTAATTGCCGCCTTATCAAAACGAAATATCAATGCCGAATCAACCATTAATGAGTTACTTAATTTAGATGTACAATGGCGTCGTGTAAAGCAGGAATTAGATGGTACGCTAGAGGAAGCAAATCGTATGGCGAAGGAGATTGGCCAATGTTATAAGGAGGGAAGGGTTGATGAAGGGAACGCATTAAAACAACAAACCACGTTACTTAAAAAGAAAGAAGGCGAGCTTAAGGGTGAATCAGAGGCATTAGAATCTGCGATTCTGCATATGCTGTATCAAATTCCAAACACCCCTTTTCAGGAGGTAATAAAAGGAAAAGATTTAAACGATAATCAAGTTGTTTTTCAGTCCGGTAAAGCGCCGTTGTTTGATTTTGAAGCGAAACCACACTGGGATATCTGTAAAGAAAAACAAATCATTGATTTTGAATTGGGTGTCAAAGTAACGGGCGCAGGCTTTCCTTTTTACCGAGGCAAAGGGTCGAAATTACAACGGGCATTGATTTCTTTTTTTTTAGACGAAGCATCAGCTGCTGGATATGAAGAATATCAAGCGCCATTAATGGTGAATGAAGAGAGTGGTATTGGTACGGGCCAATTACCGGATAAGGAAGGACAAATGTATCATGATTCAACGGACAATTTGTTTTTAATCCCAACGGCAGAGGTACCGCTTACCAATATTTTCCGTGATGAATTAATCCAACAGCCAGATTTTTCATACAAGTTATGTGGCTATACTCCATGTTTCAGAAGAGAAGCGGGATCTTATGGAAAAGATGTCCGAGGGCTGAATCGCTTACATCAGTTTGACAAGGTCGAAATTGTACGTATTGAACATCCTGACCATACCGCAAATGCACTTGAAGAAATGGTAGAACACGTTAAGGGATTATTGGATAAACTGGAGTTGCCATACCGGGTTTTGCGCTTATGTGGTGGTGATATGGGATTTGCTTCTGCCATGACCTATGATTTTGAAGTGTATTCTGCGGCCCAAGAAAAATGGTTAGAAGTAAGCTCGGTTTCTAGGTTTGATACCTTTCAAGCAAATCGCTTGAAATTGCGATTTAAAGACCATGATAAGAAAACAAAGCTTTGTCACACCTTGAATGGCTCTGCGTTGGCATTGCCCAGAGTTATGGCGGCCTTATTAGAAAACAACCAAGGTGCGGATGGTCGTATATCTATTCCCGCTGCTCTAAAACCCTACACGAGATTTGATTATATTTAACCAATGAAAAGATTAAGCGTTTTTCTTTTGTGTTTTTTAATATTGGGCTCATGTTCTGATTTTAAACAAAAGGAACAACTTCGTAAAGTTGAGCAATTACAGGCAGACAATAATGGCTTATTAATAAATTTGAAACAAGATTTTCCCGACACGTTATCGGCTATGCGCCAAAACATGATAGAACTACAGCTCTTTCTAAAAAGTCACGTAATATTGGATTCTGTGGATCGAGACTATGCCGCAAATATGGACACCTACAAAATGTCAAGAAAAAAAATTGGACCAATTAACAAGCAGTATGTTGCACTTAAACAAGCCATAGTCGAAGAAAACACGCGGCTGTATAAATTGAACTCTGACATTTCTAATGGATACGGTAAGAGGGATCGTTACGACGCATATATTGTCACAGAATCAAAGAACTTAAAATTGCTTGGCGCTCGGTTAAATGAATTAAAAAAAGAACTACAATCCTTAATGGACACCTATCGGTTGTTACATCCGAAGTTAAATGCGTTAGCCGCTAAATTTAAATAGTCTGTGATAAAGCTCACCCATTGTATTTGTTATTGCTTAATTTCCGCCGTAGTTTTTTCACAAACCGAAACGGATATTCAATTAGCTCAACATTATTATTTGAATGGAGAGTTCACAAAGGCACTAGTGTATTATGAAAAGCTTTACGCCAATGAGCCGTCTAAGGTATATTTTAGCCGTTATTTAGATTGCTTAGTAAATACAGGGGATAAAAAAGGCGCCGAGAAAATATTTAAAAAACAAACCGCTGCTAATCCCTCAGATTTGGTATTAAAAATCCAGTTTTATTTTTTTTACAAAGGAACCCAGGATTTAGAAAAAGCAAAAAAAATAAAGAATGAAGTGCTTAAGCATGATTTTTACGACATTAAAGAAATCCAAGAGGTGCTTTCGAATTTATTGTCAATTGATGAATATGACTGGGCGAAAGACCTCATTGATCAAGCGAAAAAAAACCTCAAGTATTATCCATATGAATTATGGTATGGCCAAATTTATATGGCAAAAGGCGAACCCATAAAAGCCCTTGACCAATATTTAGTTGCCCTATCAAAAAAACCAGATCTTAAAGAACAAATTCAATTTGAAATAGAGGGGGTTTTTGATTTCAATGAGGAATCAGAGGAAATTAAACAAGTTAAAACAAGTTTTTTATCTGCTAGTCAAAAAGACCCTTCTAATCCTGTATATGCCGAGATGTTAATATGGTTTTTTTTACAAAACAAGAATTTTAACGCAGCTTATACCCAAGTATCTTCATTAGAAAAGCGTATGCGTGGGGACGGAAGTTACTTGATTGATTTTGGCAACACTTGCCTTGAAAACACTCAATATGACCTTGCCGTAAAGGCATTTAAGGAAGTTATAAGCCTTTCGCTTTACAGGGCAGTTGAGGCTCAACGAATGTTGCTAAATGTGTATTTTACTGAAGTTACTAACGAACGTGTTTATACGGCGGAGGATATAAACGAAATAATTCGAGCTTACGAGGAAGTAATAATGAATAATCAGTTTTCATTAAGAGCTGGACATGAAATAGGATTGGAATATGCGGAGATTTTGGGTTTTTACGCCAATGAGGGTAAAAAAGCGCAAGAATTTCTAGAACAAGCAATGCAAAAGCCGGGGCTTACGGATATACAGCGAGCCCGATATAAAATGAAATTAGCTGATGTTTGTGTTGTGCTCGATAGCATATGGGAGGCATCTTTGTTGTATATGCAAATTGACGAGGATTTTAAGTTTGAAATGATTGGCAATGAAGCAAAGTTTAAAAATGCTAGAATATTCTATTTTGACGGAGAATTTGAATTTGCACAGTCTCAACTAGATGTATTAAAACAAGCAACGTCTAAGTTTATCAGCAATGATGCGATGCAATTGTCTTTGTTGATACTAGAAAACTATGGGTTAGATAGTAACTATGAGGCAATGAGTACCTATGCGAAAAGTGAGCTATTGTTACTTCAACATCGTTATGCTGAGGCATTTCAATGGATGGATTCGATAGCAATTAAATTCCCGCAATCTGTTTTAAATGATGACTTGATTTATTTAAAGGGCAAGGCCTATGAATTACAGGGGCAATGGGATCAAGCAGCGGAGTTATTTGCTCAGGTTGTAAGCACGTATCCTACCGAATTACTTGCAGATGATGCACTCTATCATTTAGCGACAATTCAACGAATTCATTTTAAAAACGAGGAGGCATCCATGGAGTCCTATTTAAAGATTATTGACCAATATCCGGGGAGTATTTATTCCGATGAGGCACGCCTTTCTATACGCAGATTACGGGGCGATCAAATTCCAGAATAGACTTAATCCTCTCGAGTAAATGCGGGAATCCCAGTTATATCCATCCCGGTAATTAATAAATGAATGTCGTGGGTACCTTCGTAGGTGATCACGGATTCCAAGTTGGCCATGTGGCGCATCATGGAATACTCGCTTGTAATTCCCATTCCCCCGTGAATTTGACGGGCTTCTCGGGCGATGTTTAATGCGATTTCAACATTATTGCGCTTTGCCATTGAAATCTGTGCAGTAGAGGCTTTACCTTCATTTCGTAGCTGGCCTAATCGATACGTTAAGAGTTGCGCTTTGGTGATCTCAGTCAGCATTTCAGCTAATTTTTTCTGAATCAATTGAAAGCCTCCGATAGGCGTGCCAAATTGAATCCGCTCCTTTGAATATCTTACCGCTTGGTCATAGCAATCCATTGCAGCGCCTAAGGCACCCCATGCAATCCCATACCGTGCAGAATCTAAGCAACTCAATGGCGCACCAAGTCCAGATCGTCCCGGAAGAATATTGGTTTTTGGAACACGGACATTTTCAAATACTAATTCACCCGTTGATGATGCTCGTAGAGATAATTTACCATGCATTTCTGGGGTAGAAAATCCTTCCATTCCACGTTCCACGATAAGCCCATGGATTCTACCCGCCTCATTTTTTGCCCAAACTACGGCAATCGAAGCAAACGGGGCATTGGAAATCCACATTTTAGAACCATTGAGTATGACATGGTCGCCGGCTTCCTTAAAGGAACTGATCATTCCCCCAGGATTTGATCCGAAATCAGGTTCCGTTAGTCCAAAACAACCCATAATTTCACCGGTGGCTAACTTAGGTAGGTATTTCATTTTTTGTTCATCTGAACCATATTTCCAAATGGGGTACATTACTAAAGAACTTTGAACGGATGCCGTGGATCGAAGCCCAGAATCACAACGTTCAAGCTCTTGCATGATTAATCCGTATGAAATTTGGTCTAACCCTGCGCCACCGTATTGTTCAGGAATGTAGGGGCCAAAGGCACCGATTTCTCCTAAGCCTTTAAGTAAATGGATAGGAAATGTTGCGTTTTCATAGTGTTCGTCGATAATCGGCGAAACCTCTTTTTTTACCCATTGTCTTGCTGTGTCTCGGATTAATTTATGCTCATCTGTATATAAATCATCCAGAGCATAATAATCGGGATGCTGGTATAAATCTGTTTTCATTTCGAAGGTTTTATGACACAAAGATACAATTAAGAGATTTAGAATTCGCGATTAAAAGCATTACTTTTGCCTTGAAATGGAATTAACCTTTAGGACACCAGTCATTGAAATTTGGGCTATTTCTTTGGTGTTTATCCAAGTCGCATTGCTAGCCATTACCTATTATCGAAATAAAGGAGGGCTTTTAACCGCAATTTTCGATTCTGGTAGAAATATAACGCTTGGCTCGCGGATACAACTTGACTTAATATCAAAAGTGTTTTTATATACCAATACCTTGGTTGGAGTTTTGGTTTTTGTTGGTTGGTATTTAGTGGATTCTTATTTTGTGAATACAGCCTTGTTTTTTGGTTTTATTGCTTCCTTATTGTTTTTAATGATTTGGCATTTAGATTATTTTGTGTTTTGGAGTGTAAACAGCGATACTAAAACAATCCTTCAATATATAGAGGCAGGTAATGTTTGGTGGTTTGTTTTTGGTATAGCAATTACCCTCTCAAATGCAATTATGGTATTTAATTCTCAGAAAGCTTGGGGTCTCATCATGTTTGTTGGAATTCTTTTGTTAGCCTTGTTGTTTCGCCTGATGAATGGTTTTTTGTTTGCCGTTTCAAAAGGGTTTTCTTGGTATTATATTATTTTGTACCTTTGCACCGTCAATTTGTTGCCTATAGTATTGATCAAAAAGCTTTTAAGTGTTTATTGGTTTGATTTATTGACATATTAAATCTGTATTTTGCCTATAAAAAGTATACTGGTTTCGCAACCCAAGCCCGAAGGAGATAAGTCACCGTATTTTGACTTGGCCGAAAAGTACAATATCAAAATTGATTTCAGGCCATTTATAAAAGTTGAAGGGGTTGACGCAAAGGAGTTTAGAACTCAAAAAGTTAATATTGCAGAACATACGGCAGTGATACTTACTTCAAAGATTGCTGCGGACCATTTCTTCAGAATTGCCGAAGAAACGCGTTTTGAAGTTCCAGAATCCTTGAAGTATTTTTGCATTTCGGAGGCTGTAGCAAAGTATCTCCAGAAATTTATTACCTATCGAAAACGAAAAATTTTTCATGGAACCCAAACCATTGAGCAATTGGCAGATGTCATGAAAAAACACAAGCAAGAAAAATACCTATTGCCCTGCACCGATATTTTACGAGACTCAATTCCAGAAACATTAGTAGAGCAAAAATTTCATTTTACTAAAGTGGTTCTATATAGAACTGTTGCGGCTGATTTATCTGACTTAGAGAATGTTTATTATGATATGTTGGTGTTTTTCAGCCCTGGAGGAATAGAATCGCTGTTTAAAAATTTTCCAGATTTTAAGCAAAACAATACAGCTATTGCTGCATTTGGAGCCACTACATCGAGTGCTGTTTTACGTAATAAACTTAGGCTAGATGTTTCAGCGCCACACCCCAAAGCACCCTCCATGGTCGGAGCCATTGAGCTTTTTATTAAAGAAAACCTTAAAAAGTAAGTTTTTCTCAAAGGACGTAATGATACGATATCCTTCGTTTGGGGAACATTCCCTAATTTATTTTCTTCATTAGTAGTAAAACCAGGTAACGAAATTGGGGTCGCGTTTCTAAGTTTTCAGAATTGCTGCATCTACCACCCGATATTGCTACCAAAACCCTTCATTATTGCGAAAGTGGGAAATCCCACTTTTCCCACAAATACCTTCTTCAGAAAAAAAAGAATTTTTTTCATTATTTCATTAATAAGAATTAAATTTACTGAAACTAAAATTTTAAATGATGAAAAAATTGTTACTCTCTTTAGCCGTACTATGCGGAGCATCTGCTTATGCTCAGACCCCCGTTGGTACTGTTGTGAGCAATTTCACGTTGACTGACATCAACGGAAATTCTCATTCTTTATTTAATTACCTAGATCAAGGAATGATGGTGGTTATTGATGTTTCTGCAACTTGGTGTGGCCCATGTTGGTCCTACCATAATGCAGGCCATTTAAATAACTTTTACAATCAGTATGGCCCAACAGGATCAATTCAGCCTGGAGCAGCAATGGTATTTTTCGTAGAAGGAGACCCTCAAACAACGCTTGCCGACCTGAATGGCTCTGGAGCAAACACGCAGGGGGATTGGGTAACGGGAGAGAATATGCCAATTATCAATTTGGCAAATCAGGCATCTTTCGAAAATTCAGGAATGTCAATCGATTATTATCCTGAAATGTATGTAATTTGCCCCAACCGGGTGATCGTTGCATCAGGGGTTGCTGGAGGCATAGGAACTGTTTCAAATTTAGTAAGCTATTTAGGTCAATGTCCTCCACCGGCGTCTAGTCCTGCGGATGTTGCGGCGTTGAATTATTTGGGCAGTTTAACACACTGTGAAGGGTCATATACCCCGTCAGTTCAAATTCAGAACAATGGTACATCGCCATTAACGGCGGCTACGGTAACCATTACTCAAGGTGGAAATACCGTTTCAACTGGAACATATTCTGGAAGTTTAGCTACGTATGCAACAGCAAACGTTACTTGTTCTCCAATCACCAACTTTAATGGTGGCGCTTTAGCGGTTTCAGTTACAACTGCGGGAGACGCATCTCCTACAAATAACGATGTTTCCGCAACAGTAGCATTGGCTACTTTAGCCGCAAATCAATATGTTACTGTAAAAATCACCACTGATCGATGGGCTTCTGAAACTTCTTGGACAATAAAGAATTCCTCTGGTGCTACGGTGGCATCAGGCGGAGGCAATTGGACAGATTTGGGAGCAAATGGTGTAACCGTTCGTCCTCCAGTTCAAGTTCAGTTAAGCGCTAATCAATGTTATGATTTTGAAATTCTTGATTCTTATGGAGACGGAATCTGCTGTGCATATGGAGCAGGATCTTATTCTGTTGAAGATGCATTAGGATCTGTTCTTTGTAGTGGTGGGGAGTTTGGTGATTCAGAGATGAAGCCGTTCAAAACAGGTGCGTTAGGGGTCAAAGAGGAGTTTATCGCCGCGATGAACGTTTATCCTAACCCTGCCAATGAAGCAATCAACGTTTCTTTCGAAGCTGAGAATGCCGACTATAGCATTGAGGTTTTAGATATTCAAGGCCGAGTTATCGCAGTTCAATCCATGAACAATGCAAATGGAACTCAAGTGGTTTCTTTTGCCACTGAAAACATGGCAAAAGGTAGTTATATCGTTAGAATTTCTAGCGAAGGACTTTCAACCACGAAAAACGTAGTGGTTCGATAATTTCATTGCGAAAACTGTATTAAGGGGGCCCGGCCCCCTTTTTTATTGGCTTAAAATAAGAAATTGTTGTAGGGGTAACGGACCTTAAAGATTTCCTTGACCTCTTTATATATGGTTTCTCTGAATTCGTCAATATTTATTTTATAACCGGCGGAGATAAAAATACAAGGTCGCTCACCCAATCGTGCCATCCAAGTTCGCTTTAATTCATCTAAAGAAACATCTTCACTAAGCGAATCAATCTTGTTAAATACAATTACTATTGGTTTCTCCTCCTTGTCGATTTCTTGTAAAGTAGTATTAACCGTCTCAAAGTGATCTTCGAAATTTGGATGCGATAAATCTAATACATGCACCAATAAATCAGCTTCACGAACTTCATCTAATGTAGACTTAAAAGACTCTAGTAATTGTTTAGGGAGTTTTCGAATGAAACCTACAGTATCGGTTAGTAAGAATGGAAGATTGTCGATTACAACCTTTCTCACGGTCGTGTCAAGAGTTGCAAACAGTTTGTTTTCCGCAAACACATCTGATTTAGAAATCAAATTCATTAAGGTGCTTTTACCAACGTTCGTGTATCCGACTAAAGCAACACGAACCAATTCACCACGATTTCCACGCTGTATCGTCATTTGCTTATCTATTTCTTTGAGACGCCCCTTCATTAAAGCAATCCGTTGTTGAATTATCCTACGGTCAGATTCAATTTGAGATTCACCTGGACCGCGCATTCCAATTCCCCCTTTTTGTCGCTCAAGATGTGTCCACATTCGGGTAAGACGTGGCAACATATATTGTAATTGCGCCAATTCTACTTGGGTTTTCGACTGAAATGTACGTGCTCGTTTGGCGAATATATCTAAGATAAGAATGCTTCGATCAATGATTTTTCGATTAAGTTCTCGTTCGATGTTTCTGATTTGAGACGGACTTAGTTCATCATCGAAAATGATCGCATCGATGTTGTGGGTATCCGCGTAGGCTTTGATCTCTGCCAATTTACCTTCTCCCACATACGTTCTTGGGTTTGGATAGGGGAGTTTTTGTGTAAACGCAAATTCTGCCCGTGCTCCTGCGGTCTCTGCTAGAAAGGCAAGTTCATCCAGGTATTCATGCGCTAAGTGTTCGTCAATACCCCCATGAATTACAGCCACTAATAAGCAACGCTCTTCAATCTCCTCGATGGTTGCGTGTGCCATTATTCGTGTAAGGTGCTTACATAATTAGCTACGGAGTCGATGTTAGATGCTGCTCCAAGGATGCCACGGAACGAAGGCATCCCATTTTTTCCCGATTTTACAATGGCTTTAATTTCTGAAATAGTCAATGCGCTTTTTTTTAAATTTTTGGCACCAGAGAGCCCTAAATCACCGGATTCTCCATGACAGCTAGCGCAATGTAGGGCATATAATTCCTCTCCCGAGGGGATAGATGAGGAAGAAGTTTCAAAAGAAGGATTAGGTTCGTTACAAGCAACAAAAAAGCTTGTCATTAGAACCAGCCCCCACCCAAATTTGCTCGAAATGGCCATGGAATACTTGCAAGAATTAAAATCAACCCAATAATATAAAACAGCTTAATCGGCTTATAAATCGACGCCGGCGTCTTGCCCTTCTTTGACTTTACATATCCAACAGTGATTAACGCAATCGCGATGAGCATTCCGGCTAAATGTTCCATTCCGTAAAACCGAAAGGATGCGTCTTTCATCCATCCTGCGGCAAAGCTAACGCGATGAGGATAAATAAAATAAAGTACAAGCCCTAGAAGCAATTGTGTATGCAAACTTACCATGGAGAATAGATTTATCATCTTTTCTCGCTTACCAAATGCTTTGGCAGTAAAGGCATTATAAATAGCCAATAAAATTAGGATTAGGGCAATCCAACGTAACCCTGAATGCGTGTGTTTTAATATTTCGTACATAACTTTAAAATTAGTCGTTTAATTTCAATACCGCTAAAAACGCTTCTTGTGGAACCTCCACGCGTCCAACTTGACGCATACGTTTTTTACCGGCTTTTTGTTTCTCTAATAATTTTCTTTTTCTTGTTATATCCCCACCGTAACACTTTGCTGTAACATCTTTTCTAAGCGCTTTAATGGTTTCTCGGGCAATAATTTTCGCTCCAATTGCAGCTTGGATAGGTATTTCAAATTGCTGTCTTGGGATTAATTCTCTTAATTTAATGCAGATTTTCTTCCCTAAATCAAAAGCATTGCTTCTGTGTACGAGAGCAGAAAGCGCATCAACTTGTTCGCCGTTGAGCAGTAAGTCCATTTTAACTAAATCAGATTCTTTGTATCCAATCGGATGGTAATCGAAGGAAGCATATCCTTTTGAAACGGTTTTCAAACGGTCGTAAAAATCAAAAACAATCTCTGCCAAAGGCATTTCAAAGGTGATTTCAACTCGGTCTTGAGTTAGATATATTTGATTTCTTAATTCCCCTCTTTTCTCAATACATAAGGTCATAATTGACCCTACAAATTCTGACTTCGTAATTACTTGCGCCTTGATGTATGGTTCCTCAATTCGATCCACCCCTGAAGGATCCGGCAATTCTGAGGGATTGTTTACGATGATTTTTGCCTCAAGATTCCTTTTCATGAATGTGTGGTAAGAAACGTTTGGCACGGTAGTTATTACCGTCATTTTGAATTCTCGTTCCAAGCGCTCTTGAATAATCTCCATGTGGAGCATTCCTAAAAATCCGCAACGGAACCCAAAACCTAGGGCAGCAGAGGACTCGGGCTCAAAAACTAATGAAGAGTCATTCAGTTTTAATTTTTCCATCGAAAATCGAAGTTCTTCGTAATCCTCATTATCTACCGGATATATTCCAGCAAAGACCATGGGCTTAACGTCCTCAAAACCTTTGATAGCAACATCACAAGGCCTTTCTGCTGAAGTTATTGTATCGCCAACCTTTACCTCATTTGCTGCTTTAATTCCAGAAATAATATATCCCACGTCACCAGCTTTAACTTCCTTTTTCGCGACTAGATCCATTTTCAGAATCCCAACTTCATCGGCATTATAGTCTTTTCCGGTATTAAAGAAACGCACTTTCTGCCCCTTTTTAATTACTCCATTTCTAACACGATAATATGCAATGATTCCTCGAAATGAGTTAAATACTGAATCAAAAATCATAGCCTGTAGCGGCGAATCCTCATCACCCCTTGGACAGGGAATCCGATTAATTACTGCATCTAGAATTTGATCAACACCCAATCCGGTTTTTCCAGAAGCAGGGATAATTTCTTCGGGCTTGCACCCAATTAAATCTATAATTTGGTCTGACACCTCTTCTGGCATGGCGCTTGGAAGGTCCATTTTATTTAAAATGGGAATAATCTCTAAATCATGTTCAACGGCTAAGTATAGATTAGAAATTGTTTGTGCTTCAATTCCTTGAGAAGCATCTACAATTAACAAGGCGCCTTCGCAAGCCGCAATTGAACGAGAAACTTCATAAGAAAAGTCCACATGTCCTGGAGTATCAATAAGATTCAATACGTAATCCTCTCCATTGTGGTGATAATTCATTTGAATCGCATGGCTCTTTATGGTAATCCCTCGTTCTCGTTCAAGATCCATGTCGTCTAATGCTTGATCTTGCATATCACGCTCGGAAATCGTGTTAGTTGCTTGTAATAAGCGATCGGCAAGAGTGCTCTTACCATGATCAATGTGAGCAATGATGCAGAAATTACGAATGTTCTTCATAGTGGAGGCGAAGTTACAATAACTCTTCGTATTCTTAGGGGGAATTCGACTATTTTATCACCGTGACATGTCCGATAATCTGTTCTTCTTGTCGCTTATTTCTTCGGTAAATCAGTTTCCAAGAATAAACCCCATCAGGCACTTTCACACCCTTATAAGTTCCATCCCATTTAAAATCCAATTGATCTGAGAAAAATAGCCTTTCCCCCCAACGATCGTAAATTTCAATATTAATCCACTCAACACCAATGAAATTTCCAGAAAACACATCGTTGATTCGGTTTTCATCGGGGAGGAAAGTGTTTGGAATATAGATATAAAATTCTTCTTGAATATAAATAGGTTTTGTAATACTATCTATACAGCCATTTATATCGGTAGCAATTAATGTGATTAAATATTCTCCATATTGGCTAAAAGTATGAGTTGGATGAATTTCATACGAACCGCTTCCGTCTCCAAAAAACCACTGATAACCAAAGCCGTTTTGAGTTAGGTTGTAAAAAGAAGTTGGTAAGTTCTCTGTTGGAT
This sequence comes from Crocinitomicaceae bacterium, assembly GCA_030830895.1. GTDB lineage: Bacteria > Bacteroidota > Bacteroidia > Flavobacteriales_D > Crocinitomicaceae > UBA952. The sequence goes on from JAURMC010000013.1 coordinate 166,820, forward strand.
TGTTAGTGAGAATGGTAAAATTAGCCAGGGGCTTAACGATTTGAATTTGACTAAATCCGCTTACACTAAAGGATTGACATTCATCAGAAACCAAGACTTGATAGCTATTAGTGCTATTTGGATAAACCCAAATCCCAGAAGTTGTGGCTCCGTTTGATGGCCACAAATAATAATAAGCGCCATATCCACCGGTAGCCATTACGCTTACAAATGCACTATCGCCCGGGCAAATATATTGAGTCGGTGACATGGTCAGGGTAAGTGGGGGGCTGATAATGGTATAAGTTACAGTATCGTTTGAGCTGTTTCCACACTCATCTGTTACTGTTAAAATGTAACTGTTTGTGCTACCTGGAGAAACGGTTAAACTATCGGTGGTTGAAAGGATTGAATTAGAACCAATTGTTTTCCAGAAATAGGCGTAATTTCCACTCCCACCGCTAACGGTGCTGTAAAACGTATGGCTGAGATATGGGCAAATCTCAGTTACATCGGGAGAGAGTGATAAAGAAAGCGGAGGAAAATCTGGTACACTTACTAAGGCAGAATCAATCAGGGTGATTCCAGAGCAATTGTCGGTTGCTTGAACGTATATTGTTTGTGAGGTCTGAGCGGTAAACGCAATCGAGGCCGTGGTCGCCCCGGTGCTCCATAGAAAGGTGTATGGTTGGACACCGCCACTGATTACAGCGCTTAAATTAATGGGTTGATTCGGGCATAATAAAGTGGTGTCATTGAGGCTTAAGGTTAATGGTGGTACATCTTGGATGTATAAGGTTAATGGAATGGGAGTGACATTACCACAAGGGTCAGATACATTGAAATTAAGAATAATGGTCTCAAGTCCTTCCGCTAAATTGTCTGGAGATATAGTGATTTGAAACGTGTAAGCCGCTTGTCCGGAACTAAAACTTACAACGTTTGGTATACCAGAATAATCCACACCTTGTGTAGCAGAACCCCCAATAGTTATTGGAATTGAAAGGGGGCTGTTCAAGTTGTTTTGACGGGTTACTGTTACGCTTGCAGTTACACATCCTTCTGCCATCCACTCGGGATTGGTAAAAACTTGTTGAGAAATGGTGGCGCTAACATCAACAGGAGTTTTAGAGCTCAAGCTATTTGCTTCCAAAAAAATCCCAGAGTCCCAAGACCCGTCTCCGACATCGGCAATAGCGAGGATTAAATGATAGGTTTGGCCGCATTGAACAGCAGAAACCGCCTCTAACACATCAGTGAACCCATCATATTGAATGTAATTTGGGGAGGAGTTATACGGGGCCATACTACCATCCCCATTGGCATTATAATAAAGGGTGTTTGTAATGGCATTCACATTATTAATCGATACGACGCCCCCTCCGTTCGGTAATTGAGCAATATTCTGAAGCCCCACAATCCCCGGCCCAGAAATAAAAAATCCAAATACATCATTATAGGTGGAATTGTTGGGAGGAGCAAATTCAGGATATTCTTCAGATCCAAAAACATACTTGAATCGAACGGTGTCGGCATATGGTATAAAATCAAATTCTAAAGTAGCTGCGTTATACGTTTGAGTCCCTTGGATTATACCTGATAAAATACCCGATCCAGGCATATTATTATCTATGCCTGATGAAGGGGAGTTGTTAGGCCCTTGGGGCCCATCGCCATTGTTTAAAATGGTTCCCGTCGTCATAATAATTCCTTGTGCAATCCCGAGGTTCGTACCATTTGCACTAAATGATCCAATTGCCGATGGGCTTCCGTTGTAAAGAATGTTACTAACTGTAACGCCCGGCCCAATTAATATGTTTTGCACTAATCCCTGAGGGGCTTGTCCGCTTGTTGTTATAAGTTGAGCAGTACTTGAATACAAGTTGATTAGAAAACTAAACACCAATAATAAACGCCACCCCATCATGATATAAATTCAACGAATAATAATTGAAAACGTTGTGAAAAGTTAAGTTTTTTTTAGTTTTTTTAAAAACCAATACCTTGAAGTTGACAGAACTTGGCATATTCGCCATGTTTTTTAAGTAATTCCTGGTGCGACCCGGTTTCAACAATTTTTCCTTTTTTTAACACGACGATCACATCAGCATTGATAATGGTGCTTAGTCGATGTGCAACAACAATGCATGTTTTACCTTTCATTATGGTGTCAAGGGCAATCTGCACTTGTCTTTCAGATTCCGTATCTAAGGCCGACGTTGCTTCATCAAGCAATAAAATTTCTGGATTTATGTACATAGCTCGTGCTATGCTAATGCGTTGTTTCTGTCCACCGGAAAGCTTGTTGCCTCGATCACCTACGTTGTACTCAAATCCGCCATCTAGCATTGTTATAAACTCGTATGCATTGGCGTTTTTTGCAGCAGCCTCGGCTTTTTTTATATCAGGATTTTCGTCTCCAAAAGCGATGTTTTCCAAAATGGTGGCATTAAAAAGCAAGGAGTCTTGAGCAACAATTCCTATCATTTGTCTCAAATGCTGAATATCTATGTTTCGCAAATCATTACCATCGATGCTTATTCTTCCTTCTGATGGGTCATGAAACCTAGGGATTAAATCCAGTAAGGTAGATTTTCCGCTCCCGGACTCACCCACTACAGCAATAGTTTGGCCCTTTTTAATTTCGAATGTAATGTCTTCAAGAACTAGACCAGAGGAATAGGAAAAGGAAACACCTTCAAAAGCAATCGTACTTTCAAAACCAGATATTTTAATGGCATTTGGGGCATTTTCAATTACTTCATCTTGTAAAAGAACTTCTTGTATACGATCTAATGAAACTCGTGCCTTTGCAAGATTAGCGAGAGAAGAGGAAATGCCCTGAATTGGGCGTAACATTTGAGAGAATATGATTATAAAAGTTAGAAACACCTCTCCCGACAGTCCGCCGCTGTGATGGTTTAGAATCATCCACCCTCCCAAAAACACTAATAAAAGCATAATGAGCGCACCGATAGTTTCATTAATAAGTGGCGCCAAATCTTTTTTTCTAAAGGTCTTTGTTATAAGGCGTTGATGCAATAGATTTACCTTTTCGAATCGGCTTCTTATAAAATGAATTGCCCCAAAAGCTTTAATAATTCGAATACCATTAAGTGCCTCATCAATAGCAGAATACAATAGCCCGGTTTGTTCTTGTCCTTGTTTGGCAGTTCTTTTCAGGCTTTTGTTGATTTTCGAAATTACCAATGCTGAAACAGGTATAAGGAAAAACGAGAAAAGACTTAATTCAGGACTTAGTAAAATCAAGGTAACTATATTAATAATAACTGCGATTGGCTCGCGGAAAATTAATTCAAGCATGCTCACCACCGCAACTTCAATCTCACCCACGTCGCTGTTCATTCGTGCCATAATATCTCCTCGCCGCTCATTGGAATGGAATGACAGGGGAAGTACTAAGGCCTTGTAAAAAAGCTCATTTCGCACATCTCTGACCACAGCCATTCTAAGCTGTGATTGAAACCATACAGCCCCATATCTGAATAGATTTTTTAGTAAAAAGGCAGCAAAAACACTTAAACAAACAAGAATAAGCGCAAACTCTGGGTCTTGCTTTACAATTGAAGCCATGTGGAATTCGTATAACTCCTTTAAGTATCTCCCAACATCGACGATAGAGTTTGGATTTAAAGGATGATGGGGTATTCGTAATTGGCTCGGGTTCCTAAAAATGAGTTGTAAAACGGGAATAAATAAAACTAAGGATAGGAGATTAAAAAACACGAAAAGGAGATTACAAATCACCACTAGGAGAGCAGTTCCTTTGTATACAAAAGAATAAGATATAATTTTTTTTATGTCTTTCAAGGAAGCACAAAGATACATTTTAGTTAAGAGAAGGTAAAACACCCCGCGAAGATTCTTAACTTTGCTCCAATGAGTAGTATTAGACAACAAAAAATTGAAGCGGCTATTCGCCAAGAGCTTTCGTCATTTTTGTTAAAGAAGTCAAGTGAAATTACTTTAGGTGCTATGGTGTCTGTGACCGTGGTCAGAGTAACAGCAGATTTATCTTTGGCAAGGTGTTATATTAGTGTTTTTGCACATGCAGAACCTGTAGCTGTCCTGGCTTCAATTGAGGCTAATACTGGTATAATTCGTAGAGAGGTTGGAAACCGACTTAAAAACATGCGAAAAACACCAAGTCTTAGGTTTTTTCTAGATGATTCTTTGGATTATGCGGATCAGATTGATAAGCTATTGAAAAAGTGAAAATAGGCACCGTTTTTTTTATAGCCAAACACCTGTTGATTTCTCGTCAAAAAAAAACCGCAGTATCGGTTATTTCTTGGATTGCTGTTTTAGGAATGTTTATTTCTTCTGCAGCCATGGTAATACTGCTTTCAGCATTTAATGGCATCGAAGGTATGATTGAAGGAATGTATACAGAATTTGATCAAGAGGTTTCCATGGTCCCTAAAAATGGATCAAAATTAAGTATTGATTCTCTTCGGAGAATTATAAAGCAGACCAAAAATATTGAGGGGGTTGACGCTCTAAGCGTGTTCATCCAAGAGCGTATTATTGTTAGGAAAGCAAAAAAATGGGCAAATGCGGAGCTTTGGGCAGTGGAGCCGTCGTTTTATAATATGGCAAATATAAATAACCCAAAACATCTCATAAACGGGAGGTTATTGACGGGAAGGGACCAAGCATTAATTGGTGTTGGTTTGGCAAACAAGCTTGGGCTACATTCTATGGATTTGACACCTGAGACAGCCATACTTTATATTCCCCGCCATGACCGAAAAATCCGTATTGGTAAGTCCCCGTTTTTTCAACAGCGAATAGAGGTATCAGGGGCGATAGAATACAACAAAGAACTAAACGAACAGATTTTATTGGTTCCATTTTCATATGCAACAGGGTTTTTTAATAACGAGGCGAGTGGTATATTGATAAGTTCCTCTGAAAAAAAAAGAAATGCGATAAAAAATGCCCTTGTTCAAAAGTTTGGAGAACGCTTTGCGATTAAAACAAACCTAGAAAAAAACGCATTAATTTTTAAAACAAGTAAGTCAGAGAAGCTCATTGTGGTTATCATTTTGATTTTCGTGTTTATTTTATCTCTATTCAATTTATCTGCGTCATTAACAATGACGTTTTTAGAAAAGAAAGCACAGGTAAATACAATGTTTTCATTAGGAATGAGTCCCTCTGATTTAAATCGAATATTCGTCACACTTGGAATTATTATTGTTTCTATTGGGGTTATAATTGGACTAAGCGTAGGTTCCTTTTTGGTTTTTCTTCATGAACAGCTACAGTTGATTAAAATTCCTGGAACACTAAATGCCTTTCCGAGTAAGTTTAATGGGATCCAAGTTCTCTTCCTACTGTTTTTACTTGCCTTACTTGGCTTCATTGCCACGGTGGCAACAACTTCGTTTTTAATGAAGGAGAACAGAAAAGCAAATTAAATTTTGCAATCTCTTGAATTTAATTAAGTATATTTGCACCCAAAATAACACACGATTTATAATGGTAAAAGGTAGAATTTCTCAGGTTATTGGTCCGGTTGTGGATGTGACATTCGATAATGGCGCAGCTCTTCCTACCATATATGATGCGCTCGAAGTGCATAGAAATGATGGCACTCGTGTAGTACTTGAAGTTCAGGCTCACGTCGGCGAAAATGCAATTCGTGCAATTTCTATGGATTCCACGGATGGTTTTACGCGTGGCATGGAAGTAACTTCTACAGGGAGCGCAATAAAAATGCCCACTGGAGACAAAATAAAAGGCCGCTTGTTTAATGTCGTTGGAGACGCTATAGACGGTATTAATGTAATGGATTCTTCGAATGGACTGCCAATCCACCGAGAAGCACCTAGGTTTGAAGATCTTTCTACTTCCTCGGAAATTCTTTTTACTGGAATAAAAGTTATTGACTTAATAGAGCCTTACGCAAAAGGAGGTAAAATTGGTCTTTTCGGAGGAGCCGGCGTTGGTAAAACTGTTTTGATCCAAGAGTTAATAAACAACATTGCAAAAGGCCATGGAGGGCTATCCGTATTTGCAGGAGTTGGTGAACGTACTCGTGAAGGAAATGATTTATTAAGAGAAATGTTAGAAGCTGGGATTATTAAATATGGAGAAGACTTTATGCACTCTATGGAATCTGGCGGATGGGATTTAACTAAGGTAAATCTTGAAGAAATGAAAGATTCTAAAGCCACCTTCGTGTTTGGTCAAATGAATGAACCTCCAGGTGCTCGGGCACGCGTTGCTTTGTCAGGATTAACTATTGCAGAATACTATCGTGATGGAGATGGAGAGGGCCAGGGAAAGGACATTTTGTTTTTTGTTGATAATATTTTCCGCTTTACACAAGCGGGTTCCGAAGTATCAGCGTTGCTTGGGCGCATGCCTTCTGCTGTAGGATATCAACCAACTTTAGCTACTGAAATGGGTGCAATGCAAGAACGAATCACCTCTACAAAGAATGGTTCAATTACATCCGTTCAAGCAGTTTATGTACCTGCTGATGATCTTACAGATCCTGCGCCAGCTAATACCTTCGCTCACCTTGACGCTACAACCGTATTATCAAGAAAGATTTCAGAACTTGGAATTTATCCGGCTGTAGACCCATTAGATTCAACGTCGCGAATTTTAACTAGAGAAATTGTTGGCGACGCTCATTATGACTGTGCACAACGGGTAAAGTTAACCTTGCAACGATATAAGGAACTTCAAGATATTATCGCGATTCTTGGAATGGATGAATTGTCTGAAGAGGATAAATTAATTGTTCATAGAGCTCGCCGCGTCCAGCGTTTCTTATCTCAACCGTTTCACGTAGCAGAACAGTTTACCGGAATTCCGGGAGTGTTTGTTGACATAAATGATACAATTTCTGCATTTAATGAGATATTAGACGGGAAGTACGATCAATATCCTGAGGCAGCATTTAATTTGAAAGGAGGAATTCAAGAGGTTATTGCAGCGGGTGAAAAAATGTTAGCTGAGGCATAATGAACTTAGATATACTAACTCCTGAAGCACAGGTTTTCCATGGCGAAGTAACGGCAGTTACCTTACCAGGAATAGATGGGGAATTCCAAGTTCTCAATGGACACGCTGCAATTATTTCTGCTTTGAAACCTGGAATCGTGAAGATTTATGTTGCGGACCGCTCTACTGTAAGCACAGAGCAGCTTAATGAAACGGGAGACGGTAACGTTTTTAGTTATAATATAAATGGCGGTGTAGTAGAAATGTTGGGCGATAAAATTGTTTTATTAGCCGATTAGGCTGTTAAGACATGTTAAGTTGCCTTTCCTTTTCGGTTTCCAATACTACTTTCCTTATCTTCGTTCAAATTAATTTCTATTTACGGTGCCAAAGCAATTAGACTCATCAAACATACCGAAGCACATTGCAATCATTATGGATGGAAATGGTAGGTGGGCCAAGGCAAAAGGCCAAGACCGACTTTATGGTCACTTAAGCGGTGTTGATTCCGTGCGTGAAACATTAAAAGCCGCAGTTGAATTAGGCGTGAAATTCTTAACGTTGTATGCATTTTCGGCTGAAAATTGGGGTAGACCTCAACAGGAAGTTGAGGGATTAATGGAGTTATTGGTTTCTTCTATTCACGGAGAACTATCAACCATGCATGAGAATGGCGTTAGGTTAACAACTATTGGGGAAGTGAACAAGTTGCCGGGTGCTTGTGTCGAGAGTTTGAATGAAGCCATTTCCGAAACTGCGAATAACACGAACATTAATTTGGTGTTAGCACTAAATTATTCATCGCGGGAAGAAATTCTATTTGCAACTAGAGCTATAGCGGAACAAGTGCAAGGCAATGTTCTTAATATTGAGGAAATCTCAATGGATTCCTTCGAAAACGCGTTATATACAAAAGGAATTCCGGATCCAGAACTAGTGATTAGAACAAGTGGAGAGCATAGAATTAGTAATTTTCTGTTATGGCAATTAGCCTATGCTGAATTGCATTTTACGCCTGTTTTTTGGCCCGAATTCCGCAGAGAACACCTAATCGAAGCGATTTATGATTATCAACGGCGTGAGCGACGTTTCGGTAAAACTTCAGAACAAGTAATTTCAGGAACATGAGAATATTAACATATTTCCTGTTATTCTGTGCGATTCCCTATTGGAGTCAAATATCCACCCAGTCGATTCAGGATGCTTCTCGTGAATTTGATAAACCCACTGAATACGAAATAGGGCCTGTGCGGGTTGTTGGCGCTGATAATTTTGATCAGCAAGCAATTAAAGCAGTAGCCGGGCTTCGTCAAGGACAGAAAATAACGATACCTGGAGACCAATTAAGTAAAGCAATTCGGAATCTTTGGGAAGAAGAATTGTTCTCGGATATTTCAATCGTATTAGATAAAGAGGTTCAAGGTATCGTCTATTTATCAATACATCTTAAATCAAGACCAAAGTTATCTCATTTTAAATTTAAAGGGATTCCTAAAAGAGAGGCGGATAAATTGAGGGAGGAATTAGATCTTTTTTCTGGAAAAACAATAACTGAAAACTTAATTTTTCAAACGGAGAACAAGATTCGCGGGTTTTTTAGAGAAAAAGGATACTATGCAATTTCAACTTCCATAAGCCGGGTTAAGGATACGATTATGAATGACTCTGAGGTGTTTGTTATCGATATTAACAGAGGAGAGAAAATAGGCATTAAAGAAATTCAATTTGAAGGAGCCGAAAGCATTGCACATTGGAAATTGTATATGGCCATGAAGGACACAAAAAAGAAGTCCATTCTAAGAATTTTTAAACGTTCAAAATATACTATTTCAACCTACGATAAAGATAAAAAAGCGCTGATCGAAAAGTTCTATGCGGTTGGCTTAAGAGATGCACAAATCATACATGATACCGTGTACTATCAGGACGCTAAAAATTTAATAATTCAAATAAAAATAGACGAGGGGAGTAAATATTTTTTTGGTGATTTTGAATGGTTGGGTAACAGTAAATATCGTTCAAGTTTTCTTGATTCTGTAATAGGAATCAAGAAGGGCGATGTTTATAATAAAACGCTGCTAGAAAAACGATTAAATGGAGGAGATGATGGGCGAGATATTAATTCTTTGTATATGAACAAAGGCCACTTGTTTTTTCAGGTTTTTCCAATCGAGACTAGTGTTTCAGGTAATTTCATTAATTATCAGTTTCGTATTTATGAGGGAAAAGAGGCTCGATATGGAGAAATAACCGTTATCGGCAATACAAAGACAAATGATCAGGTTATCTATAGAGAGATCCGAACAAAACCAGGCGACTTGTTCAACAAAGAAGACATCATGCGTACGCAACGTGAATTATCTCAACTTGGATTTTTCAACGACCAAACCATGAAGGTTAATCCGATGCCGAATCCTGAAAAAGGAACTGTAGACATTCAATATGTGGTGGAAGAAAAATCCTCAGATCAAATTGAGTTATCAGGTGGGTATGGAGGAGCGGGTCCAACAGGATCAGGCCGTGTTATAGGAACTTTAGGCTTAACCTTTAACAATTTTTCAACAAAGAATTTTTTTAAAAAATCTGCTTGGGCACCACTGCCAGGAGGAGATGGACAGCGTCTTTCTATCCGGGCACAATCTAATGGGCGATTTTATCAAGGATATACCTTCTCATTTACAGAGCCATGGTTAGGGGGTAAAAAACCAAACGCACTTTCGTTTTGGCTTAACAATACTGCCCTTTCATCGAATGGCTTTATCCGGACAAATCCGGCATATAACGGAATTTCAATAACAGGCGTTGGGGTTGGATTGCAACGAAGAAAAAAGTTTCCTGATGATTACTTTACAGCTTATTATGAACTGAGTTATCAGTATTACGATGTGGTTAATGATTTTAGATTTCCCTTGTTTCCAAAAGGATATTCAAACGACATTGCCTTAAAATATGTGCTTCAGCGTTCTTCGGTAAGTGCCCCCATTTATCCGCAAAGTGGCTCAAATTTCACCTTTACTGCAAAATCATCGCTACCATACTCCTACTTTCAAAAGGGATTAAATTATGCAACGATGTCCATTGCGGAAAAATACCTTTATCTCGAATATTTTAAATTTAAATTTACAGGAGAGTGGTACTTACCCCTTACGGCAAACCGAAAACTAGTTTTAATGCCACGCTTTGGTTTTGGTTATATCGGAGCTTATACGGCGGCTAAAGGAGTCACACCATTTGACAGATTTACAATGGGAGGAAGCGGACTAACCGGTGTGAATCAGCTTGGAGGCAGAGAGATTATCGCGCTTCGGGGGTATGAAGATCAAGCAATTTCCTCTGCAGGTTCAGACCCAATAATTGCTAAATATACGCTAGAATTGCGATATCCCATATCATTGAACCCACAGGCTACATTTTATGTTAGTGGTTTTTTAGAAGCAGGAAATACGTTTCCAGATGTAAAGAATTTTAACCCATTTAACGTTAAGCGTGCAGCCGGGGTTGGGCTTCGAGTTTTTCTACCCATGTTTGGAATGTTAGGACTTGATTATGGTCTTGGATTTGATAAATTGGATACTTGGTCCTCCGGATATAATGGACCATCCGACGCATCAATCACGAATAAAGGATTTTATCCTAAGTTAAGTTTCACGATTGGCATGAACCTTGGTGAATTATAAAGTATTAATAATAATGTTGTAATTTCGTCGTTCGAAACCAGAAATTAAAATGAAGCCACGTTTTCTACTCTTAGTTTTTTTATTGGGTTCCTTTGCAAATATTAATGCTCAATCATTTGCATTTATTGATTCTGATTACATTTTAAATAGTATACCTGAATATTCTGAATCTAAAGCCAAGCTTGATAAATTGGCAGAGACATGGACTAAAGATATTGAGGACCGATTCAATGTAATCAAAGCGCAAAAGGAGAACTTTAACAAAGAAGAGATTTTATTGCCTGCAGAAGAAAAGGCAAAAAGGAAATCCGAAATAGAGAAATTGGAAAAAGAAACACTGGAATTACAGACACAACGTTTTGGATTGAATGGCGATTATTTCATGAAACGGCAAGAGCTAATTAAACCAATTCAAGACCGTATTTATACAGCCATGAAGAAAGTTGCCAAATCAGAAGGATATACATTTGTTTTTGATAAAGCTAATCAAAGTAATTTGATCTATGCAGATAAGGAAGCAGATATCAGTAACACCGTTTTGGAAGAAATGGGCATAACAAAAGAATAATTTAAACGCGCAAATATGAAACAATTAGTATTAGTCATTGCTACCATTTTAACTAGCATTTCCTTAAATGCCCAAATGAAAATTGCTCATGTAAATTCTCAGAGCCTTTTAGACTCTTTACCGTCTTATTTAAAAGCGGAGTCTGATTTGAAGAAGTTTCAGGACGATGGGGTTTCAGAACTCTCGGTTTTGGAAAAACAAATAAATGATGCCTACATTCGTTTGGATGGAATTAAAGGAGATTTAACTCCAACGATGTTGAAAATTGAACAAGAGAAAATCATGGGGCTTGAGCAACGCTATCAACAAACACAGTCTTTATTGCAACAGCAACTTCAAGCGTTAGCTAATGAGTATAATCAACCCATACTTGATCGCCTACAAAAAGCCGTTGAAATAGTGGCTGATCGCAAGAAAGTAAACTATGTACTTGATGTTTCGAAGTTATTATATTCAAAAACGGGGATAGATATTACACTTGAGGTGAAAGCTGAATTAACAAGGTTAGATGCAGAGGCGATGAAAAAGTAAGACCCATTAATAAACTAGGAGGGGCTTTTGCCCCTTTTTTTGTACCTTTATTTTGTGGAACAACATGGTAGAATTGGTGTTTTTGATTCTGGTTTTGGGGGTCTAACCATTTTGCGAGAGATAATGGACACCATGCCAATGTATGATTATATATATTTAGGCGATAATGCTCGAGCCCCATATGGTAACAAATCCTTCGACTTAATTTATGAGTATACCTTAGAGGGAGTAAGATATTTGTTTGATCAAGGGTGTGAACTGGTTATATTGGCATGCAACACTGCATCTGCCAAAGCATTACGAACCATTCAACAAAAAGACTTGCCGAGAATTGCACCAACCAAGCGTGTGCTTGGAGTAATTAGACCAAGCACAGAGGAAATAGGATCGTTATCATACACCGGTGTAGTTGGTATTTTAGGAACAGAAGGAACGGTCAACTCTAATTCATATGGTATTGAATTGGCAAAGCTTAGCCCAAAGACAAAAGTTATTCAGCAGGCTTGTCCACTTTGGGTCCCATTGATAGAGGAGCGGGCCTATAATTCGGCAGCAGGTAAATTAATCATTGAATCTGATCTTAAACGGCTTTTTGAGCAAAATGAAAACATTGATGTAATCGTATTGGCTTGTACTCATTATCCAATATTGAAGGAACAAATAGATTCCTTTGTACCAGCAGGAGTGAGAGTTCTCACACAAGGCCCTTTGGTATCGGAAAAACTTAAAGATTATTTATATAAGCACGAAGAAATAGAAAATCGACTAACACGAGGCTCAAGCCTTTCTTGTTATACTACGGAAAGCGGTGATTATTTTAATGCACATGCGAGCGAAATCTTTGGACAACCATTGCGTGCCAAACATATTGAATTAAATTAGCAACCGAACAAATCTCTGAAAATGGAAATATCACAAGCATTGCATGATCGGCTCGAGTTACTTAGTGCAAAATATCAAGCGATCGGACAAGATTTAATTTCATATTTAGATGGCTTATTGTATGCAGATGTTACCACCTATTGGGATTACATCGAATTAGACACATTATTGAGCCTTCAAAAACCGAAAACTAAGTACCCAGACGAGGTGGTCTTTATTGTTTATCACCAGATTACAGAACTTTATTTTAAATTGGCGCTTCAAGAATTTAAAGCACTTGGCGAATTGCAGCGCCCCTCAAAAAGTAGTTTTATCGATAGGGTTACTCGTATAAATCGATATTTTGAGGCTTTAATAAAGAGTTTTTCTATAATGGTTGATGGCATGGATCGCGATGAGTTTTTAAAGTTTAGAATGTCCCTATTGCCAGCCAGCGGTTTTCAATCAGCTCAATACCGCGAAATAGAAATTTATAGTACTGACTTTGTTAATTTAGTGGCTCGTGATGCGCGTTCATCGTTTGATGTTGAGTCCTCAATAGAAGAGATGTATCAACAGATTTATTGGAAATATGGTGCTACAGATCTTGATTCAGGAAACAAAACCTTAACGCTAACTCAATTCGAAGAGAAGTACGATAAAGATTTAATTGCTCTTGGAGAATATTGTAAGTCGCGCAACCTATGGCAAGTGTATTTAAAACTTTCCCCATCCGAACAATCGGACGCAGAAGTGAAAAAGGTTCTTCGTATGAATGATTTAAATGTGAATGTATATTGGCCATTAGCACATTATAAATCAGCGGTACGTTACTTGGCAAGAAAGGATGTGGATGTGGCGGCGACCGGAGGGACTAATTGGCAGCAATACTTACCGCCGAAATTTCAAAAACGAATTTTTTATTCAGGTTTATGGAATGAGGTTGAAATAGATCAATGGGGAAAAGGTTGGGTAGAAGACCAAATTAAAGAAATCCTTAAAGGGGTTTAATATAGGTTTCCGTAAAATCAAATAATCCTACTTGACTTACTTTAATGCCGCGCATTTTTAAGTTAAAAACAAAGACAAAGTCTTCATACAATATGGGTAATACCCAATGTTCGTCTTGTAAGATCATGTCACAAGTGGTGAAATAATTATTCCTTAAAGAATTATCTGATTCCTGCATTCCCATTCTGTAATTAAAGTCATATATGGAATTATATACCTTTGGAAATAGCGGGTTTTGTGATTGATTCGTTGGATTTTTACTAAAAAAGATACTAAAATATGCTTCAGGATCGGGATAGTCTGGAGACCAACCAAGTTTCCACATCGAAGCTTTATTTGTAGTTACAGCTCGATAACGACCAGAAAAACTAACGGAATGAATTTTTGTAGGTATTCCAAGTATTCCATTTAATTGCTGCGCAATGTACTTACAGTAGACGAGCGCTTGCTCAGTATTATTTCCTGAAACGTATAAGTTTAACGTGGGGAATGGAATTTTTTTACCATATCCAGCTTCTTTAAAAAGTTTTTTTGCCAGTTGAAAATCTACTTTTTTCTTAGGGAGTTCGTTGTTATTATAATAACTAGAAGAGGGGGCAAATCCTTGTTTTGCTGGAATTCCATCTCCGTTCAAAAGATCTGTTGCTATAAGTTCTCGGTCAATAACTAAGTCTATGGCTCTTCTAACCCGTGGATCTTGGAAGCAATCAAGTTGTTGGTTAAGCACAATCATAGATACACGACTTCCAGGGATGACCATAACTCGGTGTGCAAATGGCTTTTGTTTTTGCACACGGGAGAGATCAAATAAGATATCATCTATATGTTGTGGAGACACCTCGCTTAGCATGTCCACTTCTTGGTTTTTAAATGCGTATACATCTTCCATTTCACTAGCCACTACGCGAAACCACAAAGCATTTAGGTAAGGAAAGGCATTACCGAAAGTATCTTTTCCCCAATACTTCGGATTATACGTCAGTAATACATCATCCGGGGTTAGTTTATTTAACTGAAATGGACCTGTTCCAATCGGGTGTTTTAAGATGTTCATTTTATAATATTCATATGCCTTTTTTGAACAAATGCCATATTTTGAACTTGTAAGTAATTGCGGAAAATGGGCGTATTTACCATTAAGCGAGATTTCAAGGCAATGAGAATTGATTATTCGAATGCCATGAATTGAATGGATGTCATTCTTTTTAAAGTATCGATCTGCCCCTTTTATTTTTTCAAGAAGTGCGTCGTTCGACTGATTAATTTCATGCTGAGAACAGGCCATTTCCAGTGTGAATTTCACGTCCTCAGAGGTAAGTTCATTGTCTTGACCAATAAAACATTCGTCTTCGTGAAAATAAATCCCTTTTTTTAAATAAATACGTAAAGTGGTCAAGTTATTTTTCCAAAGGTATTTCTCCGCTACACGCGGAACGACCAAATTCGTTTTTTCATCAATATCAAATAAGGGCTCGAAAAGATTACATAATATTCGATGTGCATAAAGATCTGAATTATATAGCGGATGAAGCGTGTGGATTGGGTCTGGTATTGATAGTTTAACAGTATCCCCATAGATTGCGCTACCGCCACGAATTATTCGCTTATTGTTACCGCTACAAGCCGCCGATATATATAATATTAATATTAAAAAAAGTAAGGATCGTTTCATTCAACGCTACTTATTTTCAGAACATATAGTGTTACCAATTCTCCATTTAAACGACAGCGCAAGAGATAAAGAGCATCAGGAAATGTATTCAAGTTAAACGAACTTGTATTCCCTTCTTCTAACAATCGCCCTGAACTGTCAAATAATGACCAGTGTTCTACTGGTTGAGTAAGATTGACCCAAGAATTTGATGGAATAGGGTATGCAGCAAGCGCTGATGGGGTAATATTTCCAGGGCCTAATATCCCAATATATATACTATCTGTTAATTCACATCCATTTGCATCGAGAATTAAAACAGAATACCAACCTTGTGTTAGATATACAGCCATGCTATCACTCTGTTGATTGGGGTCTGACCATAAAAAGGAATAAGGAGCAATTCCACCATTTACATGGGCTGTTGCTATTCCATTGAAGGAATTTGGAGCAGATTCAGGACTGATTGTAATGGAGGCGTTTAACATGCTTGGTGCCTGAATATGAACCATTTGCGGGTTATTCGTGCAATTATTGCTATCACTTACTGTTATGGTATAAATTCCGGCAGACAATCCTTGCAAGCTAGCGGAACATCCAAGACCATTGGATGTGTATGAGTACCCACCTACTCCACCAGTGGCCATTATAATGAGCTGTCCGTCTTGGCTATTCCAGCAACTTGGCGACGATACCTGAGTAGAAAAATTTACCAGCGGGGGCTCATTAATAGAATAGGATATAGTGTCGTAACAAGGTCGGGCATCAGATACAGTTAGAACGTAAACTCCTGGGCTTAATGAACTAAGAGAATCACTTGTTGACCCACTACTCCAAGAATAATATACTGGAGCGGGCCCACCAGGATATACTTGAATTACCCCATCATTATAACCATTACAGGTAACATCATTCAATTCTGCATGGTTTATCAGCGGAGCTGCATTGGGAATAAACACGGAATCAATCACTACACATCCGTCTGGATGCGTGATGCTAATTGTCGCCCAGCCTTCATTTAAGGAATTATTGGGCTTAGTGGTAACCCCGTTTTCCCATAAGAACACACAGGTACTAAACATACACGGACATCCTGAACTATTAACTATGGCTTGCCCATTGGTGTCGCCAGGACAGGTTGGAGCGTAAATGCCACCAAAAGAAATGGCATATGGATCAGTCAAGTATGCAGTATAATTTTCGTAACAACCCGTCGCATCAGTTACTTGAAGGGTATAAGTACCCGCTTGAAGATTATTAAGTTGTGGAGCAGAACTTCCGTTAGACCACAGATAGGTGTAGGGCCCTGTTCCTAAAGTTGCACTTGGAAGGATCGCTCCGCTAGCAGTGCCATTACACCAAGGCTGTGTAACCGAAACGCCAGAAAGAATACTTCCAACTCCGCAATCAATAGAAGTGTTATGATATTCTCCATTATTTATAGTGCCAAGGTAGCTTCCCCAGGCCAAACCAGAATTTGGGAATGTGCTATTTAATTCAGTTCTGAAAGCATAAACTCCTTTCCATCCCATGACGTTTATGCTGTCTTTTTTAACAAGATAAACGAGGTCGATGGTATTGTCATTATCGAGGTCGGTAAATAAGGGTGTTGAACCAATGTTTGTTCCAGCATGGACGGGAACTATTTCCTGAATAGTATGATTTACAAAATCGAAGGATTGTAATCGGTGTTTCCAATATCCGTTTTCCATGTAATTTACGGAAAGTATTGCTTCATCTCTTCCGTCGTTGTTTAGATCAATGGCATTTCCGGAGGCAAATTGCAGATGCCCAATACTGTCTTTCAAAAGGACATTTCCGGTAGCTCCATCTAGGAGCACTTGATAATAATCGGTATATCCGGAACTTTGCCCTTTAGCCAAGGACAAAAAGACATCAGGGTTGTTATTTCCCGTGAAATTTCCGATAACGGGTTCTGAGCTGGATTCGGTATTTGGTATTTGATAGCTCCAATGGACACTGAGGTTGCTCCCTTTAATTTTTATTAATTTACCACTATATGACTGAATGTATATATTGTACTGGTTATTATTTGTTTTGTATATAGATGCAGGCGCTATAAATCCTAAGTTTGGATCTGTGGCTAATTGAATGGATGGAGTCAAGGTGTTATTTAACAAATCACTCAGCGGGCAAGCCCAAAAACTTCCGCCAAGTGTTTCACCTCCGGTGCCATATAGTACTAACTTTACACCATTCCCTTGCACATCAACAACTATCGGCGAACAATATGTTTCAGCGCTGTCAGGAACAACGGCTTTAGCGATTACTTGTCCGGTTAATGAATTCACCACCATTAAATGTCCAGGAGGACGAATGGTATCCCAAGCTGGTGCAGCGTGGTCACCACCATTAGCCACTAAAAGATCTAAAAACCCATCTCCATTAATGTCGTCAATAAACTGGGGATTGTAAAAGTTATAAAGACCACTATCTGCTGGATTAACATTGTTGTATGGAAAGAAGTCCCATAATAATGCACCCGTTGCTCCATTAATAGCAAGCAATTGAGCTTGCCGACCGACCATGAACACATCTTTGACACCATCATTTGTTATGTCTTGAAATACTGCGCTTCCAAACACTTCGTTCCTTGTCGCTCGTTTCCATAATAGAGTACCATTAGCGCCATTTACAGCCATAATCCCATTATTACTAAACGCGCCATCCGTTCCACCACCAAATACGATGTCCTTGATACCATCATTGTTAAGATCACATGCTCTAGGGGATGAAAGCGTAGGAATAGAATCAATAAAAAACTGCCAGTTTTGACAAAATAATACCTCACAAAACAGGAGAGTAATAACAAGTAGTTTTAGTTTCATTCCCACAAATAAATTTATAAATCGGATAAAGATAAAAAATTCAAATGCAAGATGAAAGGACATCTTTGGCTAGATGGCAGAGAAGTCTTATCTTTGTTTCGTTAAGGCTTAATGTAGCAACTGTTCCTAATAGGAATTTCGTTGTTTTCTCGCCAAACAATGGCTCCGTGGCGCAACTGTATAGCGCATCAGATTTCGGCTCTGAGGGTTGGGGGTTAGAATCCCTCCGGGGTCACTCTAGCGGAGATTTGATTAAAATTAATCGGATCTCCGCTTTTTATTTCTGATAAAACCGCTGAAAAGGAATTGAGGCGGATTCAATACCACTGAATTTTTTAATTATAAAAAATTTAACATACAGCTTTAGA
>JAURMC010000014.1 GCA_030830895.1 Crocinitomicaceae bacterium
CCGTTGGTGATTTCTTCTACCCGCTTTTCAGCGTATTGTTTTAAGGTATTTACTTTGAGTTCTTTGCCTTCGTTTTGCTTGAGGCATTCCAAGATGCTGTAGGTGAAGGCGCCGTTTTTGATGGTTTCTCCATCAACTTCGATGGCTTCTAGTGCACTTTCTTGACCACCCGCAGCGGATATGATGACCGAACCGGTATTGTTGAGTACGTTTACAAAAAGCTCGTTCATTTTCTTGAAGTTGCTTTTGTTCTCTTCTTCGAGCTTGATGATGACGCCCCGAGCAGCCAAAACCTGTGAGCTGTCCATGTTTTTTTCCTTTTGTCGGAGCTCTTGCTTCAATATCTCCGTTTTGTCGTTTTCACCGCTGTTGCAGGCATCGAGTAATAGCAATTTTTGTCTCGCCGGAATGCCGTCCAGTAAACTCTCCAGTGCTTCGTATTTTAAGCCTCTTGCTTTGGGGTTGTTAAAATCCACGTCGTGCATGGCCAGGTAGAAGTTGAGGCTGTCGTCCAATAAACCGTGCGAACTGCACGAGATGATCACTTTGTCGTTGACGCCGGTTTTGTTCAAGTATTCTTTGAGTGCGAGGATGTTCTCTTTGGTGACCTGCTGGTTGGTGAACAATAGGGTATCAATATTCTTATTTTGAGTAGCGAATGCTTTTGCTAGATCTCTAACGTCATTAACGCAGTATTTTAATGTATGCCCTTTTTCCTTGAATTCATTCACTCCGATTCCAATGTAATGGGTTTTGGCAACGACATTATTTTCTGGCGTATAATTCACATAGGTTGGGTACTTGAAATTCTCCAAACCGAGTTCGTTCATCACGGACACTTGGATTTTGTTTTCGCCAACGGATAACAGCACACTCACGGTGGTGTCCCACGCCTGTTTTTTCAAATGCGCAATGGAGATGCCTGCTGAACCGTAAAGCGGTACTTCGTTGACAAACACGTTGAACCTGCGAAGGGGGTATTTTGGATCATTCGCTGATACTCTGATATTGAGATTTCCTACTTTGTTTTCGAAGGCGATAGCATCAGCTCCAACAATCTCCGCATTCGGAACCGCAATCTCGCCTTTACCGAGTTTTTCTTTATCCAAACCCAAGCGATCAATGCGTTTTTCCCAGGATTGACGGTAATTGGCTACCAACTCCTGATCTGCTCCCCCAAAATATTTACCGATACTGTCCAACACAATATCTGGACGGTTATAGACCGGATCGAGCTGCTCGAAACCGATAACCTTTAAACTAGGAGTTACATAATGCAGCATCTTGCTCGCATCTTTGGAGCACATATAATATGGGGAGTTGGGGAGTGTAAAAATGTAATTTTTATAATCCAAAAATACCAATTTAAATTGATTTTGATCTTGAGCTCGGTCGCGAATATAAAAAGTTTTAAAATTGCAATTCAAAGCATAAATAACCTCATTCAAATTTACAATTCGTTGACTCCATATTTCTGGTGTAGTAATAGTATCAATTAGTTTTAAAGTATTTAAATCAAGCCTCAAAAGAAGTCCAATATTTGTGCTAATTTCTAATGTTTCCTGTTGCTTGTTTATTTCTAAATCGAGAGTATGGTATTGAGAATTACTTCTAAAGTATTCCCATATATCATGATACCCGGTTGATTTTTTACCTTCTCCCATTGGATAGATATTCAAATCCCCATCTAGAGAAATTGTATAGAGCGTTTTATTATTGTATCGAAAATTGGTAATGTCATAAAAACGAGGAATTTTTTCAATCTCAATCAACCCCAATTCAAAATTGAAAAAATAAAGACGATTTTTCTTTAGTTTACTAACTTTAAATGGTAATCTATAATTTCCAAGAAAACCACTTGTCAATTTCTTATTTGTTGTAAATAATAAACTATTTTCACGAACGTAAAAATTTGGAAAATTGATGCTGAAATCATTGAGAGAATATTCTAATTCATTATGGGAAATAGTATTTAATTGAATCAACTCACTGTTAAAAATCTCGTCAAAATATTTTATTCCTGTTTTTATATTTTCTCGAAACTGATTAGATGTTGGTTTATTTTTTAATGCCCCTCTTCGTAAGGATAAAATTTCTGCTTCAGAGGTGGAAATTATTGTATCACCATTTATGGATAAGTTCGTGAAACAAAAATTATAATCTTCTGGTAATGAAGAGTTATTTTTTTTAATAGTGGTATTTATAAAATCATTGATTTTATGATTATGATGGCTTGGCTCGTTATGGGCTTCATCGAATAACTCAAAACAATTTGATTTTGGAGATTTTAAGTAATCAGACTCTTTTTTTTGGTTAAGAACATTTCTTATAAAGTTTAAATTCGAATCATAGTAATGAATTGAATCCCAACACTCTATTCGTAAATTATTAAGCGTATCAAATGTCATATCGTTAAAATACCAAGGAATCAATGCTTCCGATGAAAATCGGGCAGTCTTTATTGCTTTTTCAACTTTTATATCAAACAATCCTAAGATAAAATTTAAGGAATCAAGTTGATAATTATATCCTAAAAAATACATTCTTTGTCCGTCGAAGATAACATCTACTCCAATATCACATGGTAAACTGTAAGTACGAATCATTTTGTATTCTGGAAGTTGATATACTTCTACTTTATCACTACCCCCATATGTAGCGAACAAATTAATTCCATTACTTTCAATTCCAGAATACCCAATCTCTACTGATGGATACACCAACCTCAAACTATCCAGCGAAGATTGCGCAAAAGAAAGCGCTGAAAAAACAAGAAAAAAAAGGAAGAAAAGCTGTTTTTTCATACCCCGAAGTTAAGAAATCCCTACCTCACCAACACAAAACCAGCCCATTTCTCAGGGTCCGTAGGGTAACGGTTACGCATTTCTTTTTGGGCTTTCTCAAAGGAGATAACTGGATTAAGTGTTTTTGTGAGATCCGAGTAAAAAAGTGTCATGAGTTCCATGGTTTCTTTGTCAGGGACAGACCAAAGGGAAACGATCATTTGCTCTACACCCGCGAATTTGAAGCCGCGTTTGAGACCAAAAGTTCCTTCGGAACCTTCGATTTTTCCAAGACCGGTTTCGCAAGCGGAGAGAACAACGAGTTTGGTTTTTTTGAGGTTGAGTTGCGAGACTTCTAACGCAGTTAATATTCCATTTTGCTCTGCGCCGAGTTTAGAGAGCGTATCGCTGCCCGTCCATGCCCAATTACCTCCGGCAAGTATGAGTCCGCTGCGTACCATGGGGTTCGTGCTGTACCGATAACTGTAGCGAAGCGAATTTTTACTAATGGAGGTATCGCTGAAATCGTATTCCGGGAAAGCATAGCCATGCGTTGCTAAGTGCAGAATTCCCTTGGCTTCCTTACCTTCAAGTTTCGTGATGTTTTCTTCAATGGCTTCGTTGTTTTCAATCAGTTTGGTTTGCCAAGTTGCTGCCATAACCTGCTGATTAATCTGCTCTACTTCCGTTTTGGTTGCTTCTAGGTAATTCAACTTGCCTGAAGCAGTAGCACTGCTGCGACTCGCGTTCTTGTCCTTTTTATTCTTTTTAGGTGTAGTTGTTGAACCAGGCAAGTAATCGTAGTTTACTCCACCGACCATCGCCATGGTGTTACCGATTGGCTCCTTTGCTTTTTGCTTAATACCCATCGCCAAATAACGCGTTGACGTGAGCTGGTGCATGGTATAGCGATCCATCAAATACTCTGCATTCTGTTCGGTGGATGCCAGTTCGTTTTGTATAATAACACCACGCTTGTCTGTTTTGGCCGTGAAGATTTCATCTCCCTTTCCTTTGGGTGCATAAATGGCATGAAAAGGCACATTATACAATTCTCCCGTTGGGGCATAATAAATCGTTTTTACATCTTTCAATGCTGCTTCCATAGGCTGCCAAACAAGCGGATAATACGCACTGTAACCCATTTTGGGTGTGATGGCCTGAAGTTCCTTTTCCTTACACAGTTTGACCAGCGTCGGATTTTTATCTCCTTTTTTTAGTACCAAGGCATTGTAATAAAACACGGAATCATAGTCATTTTTAAAACGTACAAACTCAATAGCCGCCTCGCCTTTATCTAGGTTTTGCTGCACCTGACCCCATGTAATGGAAAGGTTTTTCTTTTGCTGCGCATATTCTGGCCAGCTTAATGTTAAGCGCTTATCTAACGAATCTGCTTCTTTGCGCAGTTTTTCCAGTTTTTCTTTTTCGGCAGAGCCATCTGATTCCATTTTTGCCAAAAGACGCCTTCGGTACGCCAATTCTTCTCGAAGTTCATCCACCTCTCTGTAATAATTTTCACTGGAAATCTTGGCCTCGAGCATTTTACTCTTTGTAATCAGAGCTGCATTGTAGTTCAAGCCCACAGCTTCTGGTACTTTTTCATATGCCTCATTGGCAAACCATGACAAATTATCAAAAAACGAACTCTCCTTTTTCCAATAGGCTTCTTTTTGATTGTCGTTAAGCCATTCGAAGTTGTTGGCGATTTCTGATGCTTTCTTTTTAAAGTTCTTACTTAAAATTTCAAACGCTTGTTGCTCACGATTGGTTTTCATAAGTAAATACGCATAGCTGTTTTCAATGAATGAATAATCCGGATGCTCCACGCCTAAGGCTTTCTTTTTAATTTCCAAGGCTTGTTTTATATAGGGCTCTGCGGCTTTGTAATCACCAATATTCTTATACAACATCCCAAGGTTATTTATACTCGTAGCATAATCCGGATGCTCCTCGCCTAAGGCTTTCTTTTTGATCTCTAATGCTTGTTTGTAATAAGGCTCAGCTGTTTTGTAATCGCCCATTTTATAATACAAAAGCCCAAGGTTGTTTAAACTCTTAGCATAATCCGGATGCTCCTCGCCTAAGGCTTTCTTTTCAATTTCCAAGGCTTGTTTTATATAGGGCTCTGCGGCTTTGTAATCACCAATATTCTTATACAATAGACCAAGGTTGTTTAAGCTAGATGCATAACTCGAATGCTCCTCGCCTAAGACTTTCTTTATGATCTCTAATGCTTGTTTGTAATACGGTTCTGCGGCTTTGTAATCGCCTATATCAGAATACAAAGTCCCAAGGTTATTTAAACTCGAGGCATAAGCCGGATGCTCCTCTCCTAAGGTTTTCTTTCTGATTTCCAAGGCTTGTTTAATAAAGGGTTCAGCGGCCTTGCAATCACCCATATCAGCATACAAATCCCCAAGGTTGTTTAAGCTAGTTGCATAATCCGGATGCTCCACGCCTAAGGCTTTCTTTCTGATTTCCAAGGCTTGTTTGTAATACGGCTCTGCGGCTTTGTAATCGCCTATATTAGAATACAAATTCCCAAGGTTATTTAAACTCGAGGCATAATCCGGATGCTCCACGCCTAACGCTTTCTTTCTGATTTCCAAGGCTTGTTTAATAAAGGGTTCAGCGGCTTTGTAATCGCACATATCAGAATACAACACCCCAAGGTTGTTAAGAGTTTGCGCATAATCCAGATGCTCTTCGCCTAAGGCTTTCTTTCTGATTTCCAAGGCTTGTTTGTAATACAGCTCTGAGGTCTTGCAATCACCCATAGTTTTATACAATAGACCAAGGTTGTTTAAGCTAGTTGCATAACTCGAATGCTCCTCGCCTAAGGCTTTCTTTCTAATTTCCAAGGCTTGTTTGTAATATGACTCTGCGGCTTTGTAATCACCTATTTTATAATACAAATTCCCTAGAATACTCAAACTCATTGCATAATCTGGATGCTCCTCGCCTAAGGCTTTCTTTTTGATCTCTAATGCTTGTTTGTAATAAGGCTCAGCTGTTTTGTAATCGCCCATTTTATAATACAAAAGCCCAAGGTTGTTTAAACTCGTAGCATAATCCGGATGCTCCTCGCCTAAGGCTTTCTTTTTGAATTCCAAGGCTTGTTTGTAATACGACTCCGCGGCTTTGTAATCACCCATTTTATAATACAAACTCCCTAGGGCATTTAAACTCGAAGCATATCCCGGATGCCTAGGATGGTAATTTTCAAACAATTCCACAGACTTGTTCCAATAGAAAATAGTGGAGTCTGTATTACCCCATGTTTCATGAGTATTGCCCAAATAGCGCATACTCACCGCATACCGCAAACTGGTATCTGTTTCATTTTGCAATGCCCAGGCATTCATTTGCTTGGCAACAAGCAGGGCGCCTTCATGATTCTCTGCTTTTCGTAAACTGTCGTATTGAGTTTTTAGTTGGTCGTAGGTATCCTTTTGGGCGTTTACTCCAGACAACAAACTCAAAAAAGCAACAAAAATGAATACTTGTTTAATCATACCATAAAAGTACAAATTCCCAATGTTCTATGGAAGGAGAGGCTTACCGGTTCTTATTCTTCCAAAACCCGAAGTTTTTGCTGTAGGTAAAGGATAGCATGTGCGGTTGGTATGGTCCAATGCTGCGGTCCAATACCCCAATGTTGTAGCCGTAACTAATGCCAATGGATGAGGTTGAACGCTCAATATCCATGTACTCATAATACTTACCTCGGCCTTTACGAATCACTGAATATGGAAAACGAAATGAAACCTCCGGACGAACAATTAGATTTGGTGTAGTTGTTGGCTGTTGCGCAACCAATAGATTTGCTCCTAAGGCCACATAATAGAATTCACTTGCCGCATGAAGCTTTGGAACGAAATTCAATGCGCCTTGGTTGAACACCACTTCACTTCCCAAAGACCAGCGTGCTGCGCTCACTTCATTAAAATGCCGTAATCCAACCCCTAAATCCAATACCGCTCGGTTAAAATTGGTAGCCAACGACGCATTCACTTGAACGTGTTTCAACTGGTTGTGGTTTCTAAAGGTCAGGTCAAAAAACTTTGGCCCACCAAACGTAGTTACCGAATTCCATCCGTTTCTAACATGGATGAAATGCGCCACCGCCACCCGAGAATACTCATCGCTTAGGATGTTCCTGCGGTGCCCTGAACTATTTAACAATTGAGATACCACCAGCATAGCACGGTAATGACCATAACTGCAATTTTCCCCCGACGGAGCACTTAAATTCCCAAATAATGCCATTCTAAAACCCATTGCTTGATGCCCCTCATATCCTAATAACCCGGAAGGAACCGTATGAATCAAGGCGCTAAGCCAGAGGCGAAAGGAAGGCATCAGCATCGGAGCATCCTTTCTGCTCAAGGTGGTGTAATATTCGTCCCACCGTGGGTGCTTATCAAAATATGGCTTCATGACCAAGGAGGTGAACTTAGCGCCGTCCTGACGCGCTAAATTCATGAGTAAAATCGCCCGTTTATCCACACGGCCCATGTAAACCGAAAAGCGGGCGGTATTTGCGCGTTCAAACTGCCAAAACCCCCAATCTTTTCTGAGTTTCCATAAATCTGCATTGATGAGCTGGGCACGTACGGCTGAATCGAAGCCAAGCATCAAAACAAACAATAAGATTAACCGAATCAGAGCCATGTCGGTGTTTTTTTTCAGTTGAAACAACTTGAAAATTGCTTGAAAAACGCGCATGATGAGTGTTGCCATAGGTATTATTTGGTGCTAAACTAATTATTTTTCCATAACCACCCACTAGAACGTAATGTTAATACCGAAATAATACCCCGGACGGTATTTTTTCTCAACAAGTGGTGTACCGTTAATGGTTTTAAAAGAATCCGAATCTAAATAATCCGATTCACTTCCTTCCAACATATCACCAATGCGAACCTTATCATTCAAAAGCTGCATTCTGGTAAAAGACAATCCTGCGCTTAAACCCAGGTATGGAAAGGCTTTAAAGCGTAGGCCACCACCCAATAGAAAATGAATTTCTCGATCGTTCCAAAAATCCACCGCAGCGCCTAGATTAACCGTAGGCGTAATCGTTTTGTTGCCAAAAAACTGAAAATCCATTTGAGAACCAATGCACGGAAGTATTGACGAGGAAGTGGTGCCATTCAATTGCACCGAATCCATCGTTGCATTCGATGATAGGCTATACTGGTAGCGCGGCCCAAAAGCCCCTACAGCATAAAATCCCGATGTCCAACCAACGTTAAACCCGCCGTTTACAGGCAATTCAACCATCCTGCGCTGGTGAGGCTTGTTTTCTAGCTCGTATGAATCATAGGTTTTAGCAAATTCTTTTTCCCAGGAGGTAGATAAGTCTTCTTCATACGTAGGGGCAACACTGACATAGTCAACTACTCCATTCGTATCGTAAAATACCCAGTCTTTTATTGCCTCGTCTACTAATGGTTTTTCTTCTCTCCAGTCCGAAGTTTTAGCATTTTCGCCAGTAACATTATTCCAAAGAGCAAATAAATTCCGTGGGGGCGTACCATCATACAGGCCTTCCGCTGCCACCACCGGCTGACAACCTACACATTTTTCGTTCACTAATTCCCCTTTAGGTGTCCAATATCGGTTTGGCCAATAGTATCGAACAAAGGTTGGTTCTCCATAACTACCTGACTGCCCTTCATTTTTCGGTTTCAAGTCATTTCTGTTGTAAAAATTCAACACAAAGCGTTTACCGAATAACACTTCATTCTTAGCTAACTCTTCCCCATCTGTAAGCGCAGAAAACTGTTGCGATTTACCCATCTGAAACTTCACTTGCTGGCTGAAGCTCACATTTTTGACTTGGTCAATAAGGTGTTGAATGGCTTCTTTGGTATAAGACCCTTCAACCGCAACTAATTCCCCTTTAAATTGCTTTACTTTCTCCTCAAGATCTGACATATTTGATTTATAACGGTCATCGTTTACCCCTGCCTTTAGGTAATGTAGTTTCATACTCGGAAAATACTCAGTCAGCAGTTGTTCTGGGTTAAAATACTCCTTTTTACATGCTTCAAGTTCCTTTAACACTTCTTCTTTTATAGCAGCTAAGTTTTCTGATTCAAGCCGTTCAATCGCCGCTTGAAATCTCTTGTATCGCGCATTGAAATTATTAATTTGCACCGTCACTAACTGAGCATCTTTTCTGTACAAATTAAACTCTGCTTGATTGCTAGCCTCAACGGCTTCGGTTTCACCACGCGTAGCACCTCCCAACAAACCCATTTCCAATCCGGAAAGCAGGGGTAGACCACCTGAAAGCAGGTTTACGATTCCGGCCACACCAGACGAACCTCCCGTTTCTACCACATTATCCTCCTGTTGTATGTCCACGTAATAGAGGAAGGGATTGTAATTAACCACTTCTACCTGTACGATGTCCGTTTCTTTTAGTTTGGGCAGACGCTTGTTAAGCGGTACCTTCTCGGTTTTGCCTTCGACCATCTTAACTTGAAAAAAGCTCCATGTATCATTGGCTTTATCGTAAGATATGTGGAAGGTACGTTGTGCGCTTGCTTGAATGGCTACACATGCCATTAAAAATAAAACAACTGATTTCATAACGAAATTAATTTAAAGGAACATTATTGATTTCATACTTAATTAACTGAACACCTGAAACTGAATCGGCGGATTGATTTTTTCCTGCGGCACCGTCGCTGATCATGCGGATGAAGGCATCTTCCGACCCTCTGGTACTCAACGATTCTCCTAATTTTTCAACGGCCTCAAAATCCATTTTCTCCCGGCTTGCAAAAAAGTAAATGCGATCTACCCCACAGTCGATTTCTGGGGTGCAGGCGGTAATAATAGGCTGGAAATCTTTCGCTTTTTTAATTACGCCAGGGTACAAGGTAACAAACTTATCCTTTCCGTTTTTTGCGATAGGAATTTCGTTTAATAGTTTATTGTTACCAATATAAACGGCATGTAAATAAATGAGATCACTGGAGTTGTTCACTACCTCCAAATTGAATCCACGAATATTTGAATAATTATTGTAATCAGGGCTCTTTGAACGCAATACCGCAATCGATGAATCACTCATTGGCATTAAGGTTACGGATACATCAATCGATTCATCACTCAATTCAAGGTTGGTAAAGTAATCGATACGAAGTGCTTGCTTTAAATATTCCACCAGTTTTGAAACGTCCTCTTCCTTGCTCATGGACAATGGCTTCATTTCTTTAAATGGATTACCAGATAAAGGAATTTCAATGCGTACGTTTTTGTTATTATCTTCTTTCAGGTAATAGTTTGGCGCGTCTTTTTTGGGATCAACGAATACGATATTCTTCTCATCTTTCAAGGCATTTTTAATGACTTTTATGGATTCCTTGTCGATTAGCTCGATTGCTAATTTCAAAGATTGTCCTTCCATAACTTCATAAATACGTTTTGCATTAAACAAGGAATAATCCGCTTTAGCAATCATCGGAAGTTTAGAATTTAGCATAACCGTACATGTTGCACCTTTGCTTTCCGTTACCACTCCTTTAGTAACTATTTTTTTTGATTTATTGGGGTCAATGTAATAAAACCCAAGAGAATCACCGACTGAAATTCCATGAACCATCCCGGCTTTAACCTCAGCACTTAGGGAGTTAAAGTCAGACAAACTTACTTCAAAAAAATCCGATTTAGGCACGGTTTGTCCGCTGAAAAATAGGGCATTGGGTTCGTCAAAATCTTTTTCAGCATTTTGTTTTCCTTCTGAATTGATGAGTAATTTGGAGTAAACTAAATCGAAGACATTCTTATAGCTTGACTTATCCTTTAAATTAGTAATCGCCTCTACTATAGCGTACGTTAAGGAACCATACCCTATACCATTTACGTTAATTTCATAATTAACTTGTTCATCTTTACACCCCATGAAGACGGATTTTACACCTTCGCCACTAGTATAGCCTTTATTATCTTCTACGAAATAAGTTCGCTTGTATGTTTTAGGTGCACAAATAGTACTTGATCCTCTTTTTTTAGTGGGTTCTGAGCCCCGCGTACCGGAACCTGAATGGCATGCATCCAATACCACTACCACGTGGCCATTTTTACCAATTTTTTGTTCCATCGAGGAAACATAATAATCCAATTGGTCGTCGATTAGGTGCTCATCGAACTGATAGCCCTCAAAATACTCCATGGGAGCATTATACAACACGAATGCCTCATCAAACCCATCTTCACCTTCGTCTTTCGCAATGTACTTCACATTGGGGTAGTCCTTGGAGTCCCAATCTGCAATTTGCTGTCCGTGACCGGAATAATGGATGTAAACAATATCGCCAGGTTTCACCGACAAGAGTAAATTATCAAGGGCTTTTAATACATTGGCCGCTGTTGCTTTTTCATCGGTTATCTCAACTATGTTTTTGGCATTGAAATTTTGACCTAAGAGCATCCCCCTAACGAGCGAAATGTCGTTTGCAGAACTTAAATCACTCCAACTCTTTTGATCGCTCGGACGAACGGGATAATCGCCAACGCCAATCAATAAGGCATGCTTTGTTTGGGCATACCCCGAAGCACATAAGAATAGGAGCACATGTAACAATAAATGTTTCATAACTTTTTTTACCAAATTAATGAATTTTAATAATTTACAACAGATTGAATAATCTTTTTTTTCAACAAAACCACTACCAAATCAACGGAATCACAGCCTTTCGTTCCTGTGGGTATGCTGCAAATTTCTCCTTATACCATTTATGGTGAGAAATAGCCCGTGGGACTACATTGGCAAAGGTCCATATAGCAAATACTAGCCCCGGCAAGCTCCAAGTTAAGATTCCAAAGCCAACCCATTCGATCACTTCACCCAGTAAATTCGGACAGGATACCCAACGAAACATTCCGCCTTCAGGAATTTTATATCCCGTTTCGCCCGGTTTACGTAAGTTAATTAAAATCGCATCCGAATGCCAATTGATGGCCATTCCTGTAAAAAAGACGAGCATTCCTGTAATAAATCGTGGATCGGTTAACCAATCCATTGTGTAGGAAGCAAAATTCCCAAAATAATACCCCATGAAAAACCCATTCATGGTATTGAACAGCATAGCAGAAACCATGATGATCACCGGCATTTTTTTACCATTGGTCTTGAGTCGTAAGGGGAAAATAATGGATCGATTAACATAATGAAACACAAAGAGCCCCACCATAATTCCACTTACGACATTGAGCTGTTTTTTGGCATCCCAAAGGAAAAAGGCAAGAATTACCAACACAAAAACCTCCATGATAAACCAGCCCCATCGGTTGTCGATCATTGGCCCCCAACGTTCATTTGAGTGTCTCCCGTAAGGTGCTGTTTGTTTAAACAAATACAAGAAGGTAATGATCCCTATAGCAATCCATGCCCAAGAAATCCATTGAAAATATTGTTCCGTCATATGCTATTATTTGATGTACCCATTCGTTTTAAACCATTCCACTAAATCGGAGACGGTATCCTTAAATGGTCTCGGGTTATGATGTAATTCTAGTCGTGCCTTCTCATGGCTTATTTTTGGGTTTCCATGAAGTAAAATCTCGATGGACTCATTCGTATACAGTGGAGCCTTTCCGGTAATCATTGATTGTAACTTTACAAAAGGCAATCCCATTTGCACCAGCCACACTGGGACGTTGGCTACTCGAATTTTCCTTCCTTTTACCTCACTGACAATCGCAACAATTTCCTTCATGGTATAATATTTACCCGACAACAAGTAATTCTCTCCAACCCTTCCCATCGTTAGCGCATTGCAAATGGATGAAGCTACATCGCGTACGTCTACCCAATCGTATCCGCCAGCGAACATTGCCGGAATCTTACCCAGATAAATATCTAAGATCGCCTTTCCCTGTAGGGATAATTTGTTCTCGGGCTGACCCGTAACGGAAGTTGGGTTTACAATTACCGCCGGCAAGCCCTTCTTAACAAATTCCAACACGGTTAATTGTCCATCCCGCTTACTTTGATCGTAGGCAAACGCCGTATCATCCACAAAGTTTCGAGTTTCATCTAAGGGTTCATTCTTAGGTAGTGGGTCATAGGCATGAATGGATGAAATATGCACTACTCGTTGAATGTTTAAATCTAGGGCCGTTTGCATCACATTATGTACTCCGTCCACATTTACCTTTCGTACGTGTCCATTTTGCCCTCCATTAATTGAAATCACCGCAGCAGAATGAATGAGTGCATCACATCCGGTTAAGAGTTTCTTGACGGAAGCCCGGTCATTTACATGACCTTGTACATATTCAATGTTGTTTTTAATGAAATATTCCACATCATTAAATCCCAAGGCTCGAACCTCATGTCCTCTCCGTCTCAATTCCTCAATTAAGGCCACACCAACGTGTCCACTTGCCCCTGTTATAGCCACTTTCATGGTGTTAAAAATAAGTAAAGTTCTCGCATGACACTTACTTATAAAGAACGATTTATTAATTTACACCAATCAAATTCCTATTACCTTTGATAAAAAAAGTATCTATGAACGAAATCATTTGCCCTCATTGCCAAAAAGCCTTTAAAATAGATAAAGCAGGATATGCCGATATTCTGAAACAGGTGCGTGATCAACAATTCGAAGATGAGATAAAAAATAGGCTTGAAAGCGCCAATAAAGAAAAAGAAGCCGCAGAGAAATTATTAGCTGCTCATTTTGAAATAAAAATTCAAGAATTGATTAAAAATCAAGAGAAGGCACTTTCCCAACAACAAGCGGCTGCTTCACAGCAATTAAATGAAATGAAGGCTAAACTTGACAATGCAGAATTGGAAAAGCAGCTCAAGATTTCGGAAGCAACCAACTTATTGGAAAAAGAAAAAGATCAACTTGCCAATGCCTTATCCAGTAAGGATACAGAAATGAAACTTAATGCCAGTAACCTTCAACAACAGTACCAAGAGCAGCTTAAATTGAAAGAGGAAATAATTAAAATGAAAGAGGAGGAGATAGAACGTCACAAGGACCTGAAGCTCAAACTTTCTACGAAAATGGTTGGTGAAACATTAGAAGAGCACTGTGAAATTGAATTTAATAAAATTCGGTCAGCAGCCTTTCCACTGGCGTATTTCGAGAAGGACAATGATGCAAGCTCAGGAAGTAAAGGAGATTTCATTTTTCGTGATTTTGATGCAAACCAAACTGAGATTGTGAGCATTATGTTTGAGATGAAAAACGAATCTGACGGAACCGCTAAAAAACGTAAAAACGAAGACTTTCTTAAAGAACTAGACAAGGATCGTCAAGAGAAAAAATGTGAATATGCGGTGTTGGTTACCATGCTTGAACTTGATAATGAATATTACAATGCAGGAATCGTAGATGTCTCTCACAAATTTCCAAAAATGTTCGTAGTACGACCCCAGTTTTTTATTCCTATCATCACCCTGCTTCGCAATGCCGCATTAAAATCCATGGAATATAAAAACGAATTATTTCGGGTTCAGAATCAAAACATTGACATTAGCAACTTTGAGGCACAATTAGAAGGTTTCCGAAATGCGTTTGGTAAAAACTATCGCATAGCTACCGAGCGCTTTGCAGATGCCATTAAAAACATCGATGACTCAATTAAACAATTAGAAAAAACAAAGGAAAATCTATTAAAATCAGCTAATAATTTGAGATTAGCGAATGACAAAGCCGATGAATTATCGATAAAGAAATTGGTCAAAAATAACCCCACCATGAAAGCGAAGTTTGATGCCTTAGAAACCGATCTAAAAGAGGTGGATTCAGAATATGATAATGAAGATGATGATTAATCCATGTAAGGGAAATTTATCATTATAAGAATAATGGTTTTAAATTAATTTAATAGATTTACGAATGTTTCAAATCAATTGAATCAAATTACCGTCAAAATGAAAAATATACTTTTGAAAATTATAGTTCTTGTCATTGCTATTAGCTTTCCGCTTATATCAATAGCACAGATAACTTGCCTTCCTTGCGATCAATTAGGTATGAGCGTAAATGTCGGGTCGGATACTACATCGCTAAGCATCTACCATTCGGGACAATATTTAACCCACCCACAACCATATAATGTTTTTTCTTGGCACTTTACCGATAAGTTCGGTAATACCATTTTTCAAGATACAATCGTGAATAACGCCTTTTGTAATTTTTCGCATACTGTTCCAATTCATGATACCATGAATGTTATTGTATACTTTACCAATGACTCTGCTTTTCTTGCAAATGGAAATCCAATTAATTGTTATTTTGAAGATCAAATATATTGGGAAACAGGAGTATATCCTTCAGGTACACCATGGGGTAGATGGGAATTTATTCATGGGAATGTTGGTGTAGATTTGAATAATCCTTCAGGAATTAATGAGAGTACACAGACTAAATGTACCGTATATCCAAATCCAACAAATGGTTTAATTAATATAAGCCTAGATAAGGGTCAAATATTGAATTTCGAACTTTATAATAGTGTGGGTAAACTTGTAAAAAAGAAGGAAGTAAATTTAGATTCCTTAACCTTAAATATACTTGATTTTCCAAGCGGAATTTACCTGCTTAACGTTTTTAATCAACAAAATGAAGTCTTTCATACAAGGATTTCAAAAGAATAACTTACCTCATTCATTAGCAAAAAAACTGAAAGACATTTAGTTTTTAGTCGCTCAGGATTACGCTAGCGCGTTTTCCAAAATGGGAGTTACATTACAAGCTAAAACCCAAAACTACTGCGTAGTTTCATTGGGATTACTTCGTGAACCATTTGGGGAGTTACATTACAAGCTAAAACCCAAAACTACTGCGTAGTTTATGTTTTTTGTTTTTAGTCGCTTGTCAAAAGACCTTTTGACCGCGTTAAAAACAAAAAACCCATTCCCTTGTGGAATGGGTTTTGGCTTGTGACCTTGTCAGGATTCAAACCTGAAACCTCCTGAGCCGTAATCAGGTGCGCTATTCAGTTGCGCCACAAGGCCCTCCGTTTTTCAACGGAACAAAGATAGGACTTTCTTTGCTTTTAACAAATAGAGCCATTTATATTCACTACTTTTATCGGATTCTTTTTTCGTTATTTTAGTAATATGCGTTACAATCTTTCAGAAATCAATGATCTCATCCGCAATCGAAGAACTATCTACCCAGAACAATTTAGCGAGCGTAAAGTACATAAGGAACAAATAGAGCTTATCCTACAAAATGCGCAATGGGCGCCCACTCATGGTAATACTCAACCTTGGAGATTTCACGTTTTTATGGATGATAGCCGACAACGCTTGAGTCAGTTTTTGGGTAAAACTTACCTTGAACTCACCCCAGTTGAAAAGCAGATAGATGCTAAACTGGCGAAGATGCTCCGTAGACCAATGCTATCAAGTGTGGTGATCGCCGTTTCTATGAAACGACAATCAGAAGAAAAGATTCTTGAAATTGAGGAGGTAGAAGCGGTAGCTTGCGCCATACAAAACATGCACCTCACCTGCACAGCATATGGTCTAGGTGGATTCTGGGCGACACCAAAATTGATTTATTCGGAACAAATGAATACTTTCCTAGGAATTTCAGAAAAAGATAAATGCCTAGGCTTGTTTTATATAGGATATCCGGCCATTGATTGGCCCTCCTCACATCGAATTCCCTTAGAGTATCATACCGAATGGCTCCATGAATAAGTTTCTATTGCTTAGTTTCATTATGGGTTGCTTTTTAGGTTATGCCCAATTGGGAGACAATCGGCTTCCTTCGTATTTTGGATTACAAATTCGTGGTGTTTTTCCAAGTGATTTCGTTAGCAATCCCTCACTATCACTAACTAAAGAAGGTATGAATGCCAAGATTTCCCAAACACCTGGATATTCGTTTGGAGGAGTTGTAAGAGTTGGAATAACCGAATTAATTTCACTTGAAACAGGCATCAACTTTACCCAGCGTAATTTCAACATTGAAGGTTCTGTGGCAGACTCTGGTATTTATGTAACCAATACACTCGGTTTCATTCAATATGATATTCCTATCAATGCTTTGTTCTATATCAAATTAGCCAAGAAATGGTATGCTAATGCATCCTTAGGAATTGCGACAGGCTTTAAGCCAACCGATATTGCAACCATGAATAATATTAATGGATCTCAGTTTTTCTACCATACGGGCATGGTAAATAAAAAAGCTTCTCTAGACTTGAATGGGAATCTTGGGTTTGAATTCCGATCGAAAAAATCAGGATTCTTCTATGTAGGAACCACTGTTCGCTTACCCACCAAACCGCTCTTTGTTTACATCGCAACCTATAAAAACCAAGGATATAAGGTTACTCAGTATGGAGATGTATCGGGCGCCTTTTTAGGTCTTGATTTTCGTTATTTCTTCAGAAATGTAAAGGCAGTGCGCGAAGAAAAGAAACCCATTGAATAGATTTATGGGATACAAATCACCGTATCTAAGTACGTTGAATATCCGACCCATACTCCCAAGGCACCTCCCTCAATGTTCGAAGGAACATTTACAGGCGTAGCAAATGGACTACCAGAAGAGAAAACCTGATTGATTTTTTTTTCAAAAAAGTTGAATTCCCGCTTACCAATTCTAGATAAACGCATCACCACCGTATCACCAAACTTATAAAAACCGCGTTCGTTTTCTGCATAAGTAGAATCATTAAAAGACATGGGGTTATAAATGGTAAATTCAAACGCCAAACCATTAAAAAACGCATCATTAAAATATGGATTAAAGGGTTTAGTAAAAAATGGATCACTAACCTTTTTCATTTCCCACATAAAATTGTCTGATGTTGATGCATTATCTGTCATAAAACTATACAAATAACCAATTGAGTTATTTGTCTCAGGCTTCCATGTTAAATAATCCAAAGCAACCGGTGGATGAATGGTCGTATTTGCAGTGTATGTTTTGGAATCATGCGTAATCGTAAGGATATAGGTTTTCCCAACCTGTCCAAAAATATTAGGATCAAACGAAGTATACACACAAAGCGGCGAAGGTAACTGCTGTAATTCCTGAATACTCATGCCAAAGATTGCCTCTGCATATGCTTCTGTTCCCGGTGGTAAATCGTCCGTACAAATCTTATCTAAAATAACTGTAGTTGTTCCATCCGAAACCGTTACGACGGCATCTCCTACAAAACTATTGAGATACGCAGTAATATCAGTTGGTGCATAAATATTCTGCGATTTTGATAACAAGATGATGGGCGGTTCTCCCTGACGAATGCTTCCATCCACCACTAACTGTTCGTTATAACCTGGAATTTCAATTTGCACTTCCTTGGTACAGGAAGAAATCAAAAGAACAATTGCCGCTAAACCAATATTTAAAATTCGAAATTCCATGTAACACTTGGGATTATTGGAAATAATGAAACTTGTTTCACGGTTAACTTGAAATCTCCATTTAAGAAGTCACCATCATTATCAACATATAAAAAGAAAGGATTGGCACGGTTATAAACATTAAACACCGAAATCGCAATGTTATTTCTCAATCGTTTTTTCACTTCGATTTCTTTTCCAGTAGCTGGATCCGTTTTCAATTTATATGCTTTATCATACCAAGTCGCAGAAAAATCGAGTCGGTGGTATGGTGCCATTCGCGTTGAATTTCTTGCCCCGTAATTAAACAATAAGTTTTGATCTTGAACATACCATGAAGTCGGTAAAGTTAAGGTGTTCCCCGTTGCATAAATAAATGTGCTGGATAGTGTCCAATGATCATTTAACATGTAGGTCGCAGCAATACTAAGGTCGTGTCTACGGTCATATTTGGCAGGAAACACTTCTCCATTGTTCAAATCCGGGAATTTACGCTCTGTTTTTGCCCACGTGTACCCTACCCATCCGGTAAATTTACCCACTGCTTTTTTAAAAAAGAACTCAACCCCATAGGCCCATCCTTTTCCAAAGACCATTAAATTATCGGTATTGTCATTCACATTGTCTCCCGGTAAAGCCCCTTCCTTAAATTCAACGATGTTATTCATACCTTTATAATACACTTCTACTGAAGCTTCATATTGGTCACTAAAGAAATTCTGAAAATAACCCATTGAAGCCTGAAATCCAATCTGTGGCTTTGCTATATCGGTGGTTGGATACCATATATCCGTAGGAAGAGAAACAGCACTCAAACTTGTTAAATGAACAAACTGATAATTATAAGCATATCCACCTTTAATTGAACTATGCTCTCCTGTTAAGTATCTGAATGAAAACCGAGGTTCGAGGCCGTGATAGAATTTAATTAACGCTCCTCGGCCGTAATCAATGGCTGTGTCTGGCTTAGTAATATCCCCCTTTACATATCTTGTAAATGGTCCTACGTGTTGAAATGCCGTATAACGTAGTCCAGCATTTATTCTTAAGCGGTCATTCAAATCAAATTCGTCCATCAAGTAAATAGCCTCTTCATGCGAGAAAAGTTGTTGTGCATTTCCTGTATTAAACACTACCGTGTCCTGCGCAGCGGAAACACTTGACGGCGTAAAGACATGATAAATGTAATTTGCCCCCCACTTTACTCGGTGTCGGTCATTGGGATAGTAGGAGAAATCAATTTTTGTACAGTAATCTTGAATGCCCGATAAAAACTCAATTCTAAATTCATCTTGTTGTGAACCAAATTTGAATTTATAATCTGAAAAAGTAGAGGTTACATTCATAAATAACTTCGCATTGAACAAGTGATTCCATCGCAAAGCTCCAATGCCATTTCCCCAGGGCATGTCAGCGCTAAATCCACCCTCACGATCTGCAAAAGTGAATACGTCTTTGCCGTAATAACCACTCAAAAATATCCGATCCTTTTCACCCAATTTGTAATTCAATTTGGCATTCATATCGTAAAAAAAGTACCCAGATCCCGCAA
Organism: Crocinitomicaceae bacterium; assembly: GCA_030830895.1. Taxonomy (GTDB): domain Bacteria; phylum Bacteroidota; class Bacteroidia; order Flavobacteriales_D; family Crocinitomicaceae; genus UBA952. The sequence goes on from JAURMC010000014.1 coordinate 19,691, forward strand.
AGGGTGATGTATCAGGGATTAGCGCTTTGGCCAAAACATCGATATACGTTCGCCTGCCTGAAACAATAAAACTTCCCCGATCTTTTTTCAATGGACCTTCCAGTGTTAGCCTGGATGAAATGGCTCCCAAACCTCCTTTGACACTGAATCGCTTATTATTCCCCTCATTCATATTTACCTCCAATACAGAAGATAAGCGTCCACCATAATTTGCAGGCATTCCGCCTTTAACTAAATTTACGCTTCGAACGGCATCTGAATTAAATACCGAAAAAAATCCAAACAAATGAGACGCATTATACACAACACCTTCGTCCAACAAAACTAAGTTCTGGTCCGGACCGCCTCCACGCACATAAAAGCCCTGACCACCCTCAGAAATAGAAGAAACTCCAGGTAATAATTGTAATGTCTTTATTACATCTACTTCGCCCATAAAGGCAGGGAGACGCTTTATTTGGTCAATGTTTAATTCCATTTGACCTAGTTTAGCTGAATTAACATTATCTCCTTTCTTACCATTTACCACCACCTCGTCAAACACTTTTTCTCCTTCCATATTCGCCAACTCCACATTTAAAGTGATGTTTACAGCTGTTAAATCAACCGTTTTTTTCAGGGTTAATAACCCTGTATATCTGAATTCAATTTCATAAATTCCACTAGGGAGAGTTAAGGAATAAAATCCGTAATTGTTGGTAATGGCCCCTTTATTCAAACTAGGTACATAAATTTTCGCGCTATTCAGGGCTTCACCATCTGAACTGCTTGAGATATACCCGCTTATCGTATGTTTATTTTGAGCATGAAAAGACTGCGTAGAAAAAAAGCAACACGCAAATAGGAACAATTTAAGAATAAGGACAGACTTCATTAAGAAATTTTAAGCTACACAAATCGTGTGCAAAAGTAACAACATTCATATGAACAAAAGGTTGATGAATGTTAAATAATCGAAAACAAAAGAGGTCTTTTTTCCTAACAAAATGTGTAATTTCGCATCAATTCCGTTGTAATGAAAGTTTCCTTTAAATGGCTTAGCCAATTTGTTTCGTTTGAGCATTCACCCGAGCGTATCGCTGAAATCCTAACCCAAACTGGCTTAGAAGTGGAAGGAATTGAGGCCGTAGGATCTATTAAGGGTGGACTAGCCGGAGTAACAACCGGTGAGGTAATAGAATGTGTAAAACATCCGGATGCTGACAAACTACAAGTTACGCATGTAAATATTGGTGATGAAATTCTGCAAATAATATGTGGCGCGGTAAATGTAGCGGTAGGACAAAAAGTGCTTGTGGCACTTGTTGGAACGACTATTTATCCGAAGAATGGGGAACCCCTAACCCTAAGAAAAGTAAAAATTCGCGGAATTGAATCTCATGGTATGATCTGTGCTGAAGATGAATTGGGCCTAGGAAATTCACATGATGGGATTATGGTTCTACCTCAAGACACCCCAGTTGGAATTCCTGCCTCGACCGCTTTATCCCTTGATACAGATTACATCTTAGAAATTGGATTAACCCCTAATCGATGCGATGCGATGGGGCATTTAGGAGTAGCGCGCGACCTTAGAGCCTACCTTGTGCACCATGAAGGGCTGACCGCACCTATATCAATGCCGGAATTCAAAAATGTTCCAATCCAAAGTAATCCAAACCATGCTCATCAAGTTTTAAGTGATGATACTTGCGAAGCATATTACTTGGCGTCACTAAGTGGCATAGCAGTTGGGCCTTCGCCAGATTGGTTGCAGAATCGCTTATCTGCACTTGGAGTGGCAAGTATTAACAATATTGTAGATTGTGCGAATTACGTAATGTTTGAATTAGGCACACCGCTACACGCTTTTGATGCAAGTTACTTTAATGAATCTTTATCCATTCGTCAAGCCTATCCCGATGAATCCCTTGAAACACTTGATGGAGTTAAAAGAAAACTTCTTTCAACAGATTTGGTAATTGATGGCAATGGTACCGCGCATTGCCTTGCAGGTGTAATGGGTGGAAAAATATCTGGAGTAAGCGAGCAAACCACGGAGGTTTTAATAGAATCAGCATATTTTAATCCCTCTACGATTCGTAAAACGGCAAAGCATCACGGCATTCATTCCGAGGCAAGTTTTAGATTTGAACGTGGCGTTGATCCTGAGTTAACAGCCATTGCCCTACAACGAGTAGTTTCCCTAATACTTTCAGTAGCCGGAGGAACCCTTCATTACATGCACGAAGTAAAAGCATATTCAACCCCAGCAATTGAGGTTGAAATTGATTTTGAACGCATCAACAAGCAATTAGGCACCGCATTCACAAATGCGCAACTAACTGGAATACTCCAATCTCTCGACTTCAAACCCATTGATGAATCAACTTGGAGAATCCCAAGATATCGCAGCGATGTAAAACGTCCGATTGATGTTACTGAGGAAATAATAAGAATTGCGGGTTTTGATGCGGTACCAACACCAATGAAATGGAACTTTTCGGTGCCATTAACGGATACCATTTCCACCGAAGAAGTACGGTACAAGGTATCGGTACTATTAGCCGCAAATGGATTTAATGAAATATTGAATAATTCCTTGACCAAGGCGACAAATGGAGCATTAACCATTAGTAAACAAGATGGAATGCCGGTTATGTTAAAAAATCCGTTGAGTCGAGATTTATCCATGTTACGGACATCCATGTTTTTTGGAATATTAGAAACATTGGCATACAATAAAAACCGTCAAGCGGGAAATTTGAAACTTTTTGAATTTGGTAATACCTACCACCGATTTGGTGAACGAACCATTGAAAAATCAACCTTGGCAATGGTATTAACGGGAGTGCATGAACCTGAATCGTGGATGGGATCGCGTCCCTTCTCATTTTTTGATATAAAAAGTGAGGTCATGAATTTAATTCAAGGAATTAATCCGCAACTTATCGAGGAAGTTCCATTGAGCGGTGGCACCGCATTTTCTGAGGGAATAGAGATAAAAGTTAATGGTAAACCATTGGCTGTACTTGGTAAACTGTCTGAATCATGGTTAAAAACCGTAGAGTTCAAGCAAGCGGTATATGGAGCTTTAATTGATTGGAAACGCTGGATTGAATTAAGTAATTCGATGGTTGATTGTTTCACTGAAATACCAAAGACATTCGTGGTTCGTCGTGATTTTGCCCTACTTTTAGATTCGAGTATTGAATATGCTGCGCTAGTAAAAGCCGCCAAAAAAGTAGCATCAACCCGATTGATTGCAACGAATTTATTTGATGTATACGAAGGTGATAAAATAGAGGATGGTAAAAAATCCTATGCGTTATCATTCCATTTCAGAGACGTAGAGCGAACTTTAACCGATGCTGAAATTGATCAAGAAATGGATGCTATCCGAAGGTGTTTTGAAGTAGATTTTGGAGCTCAACTGAGGTAATCCATTACATTTTAAGCTTTGTACCCTAAAATTTTAAGGTAATCTTCTGCTGTTTGTTCTTCACTGAATAACTCGGTTACGATTTTTTCATTTTCATCACGCGAAATTAAAATATGTCTTGGCTCTGGAATTAGACAATGTTTCAAGCCACCATAGCCACCAATAGTTTCTTGATAAGCACCGGTATTGAAGAATCCAATGTATAATGGATTATTCCTCTCAAATTTAGGCAAGTATATGGCATTCGAATGCTGTTCAGAATTGTAGTAATCGTCGCTATCACAAGTTAATCCGCCCAAAAGTACCCTTTCATAATCATATTCCCAACGGTTTATAGGCAACATAATAAAGCGCTGATTAATCGCCCAGGTGTCAGGCAGGTTGGTCATGAAGGATGAATCTATCATATTCCATTTCTCACGGTCGTTTTGCTGTTTTTGATACAATATACTGAACAGTGCTCCTCCGCTCTCACCAACTGTAAAAGAACCGAATTCGGTAAAAATATTTGGCTCTGGAATGTCATTATCGGTACACACCCTTTTGATTTGCTGTAAAATTTCACGAACCATATAGGCATAGTCAAAATTAAACGCCAATGATTTTTTAATCGGAAAGCCCCCTCCAATATTGAGGGAATCCAATTCCGGACATAACTTTTTTAAATCACTATAAATTCGCAAACATTTCGTTAATTCATTCCAGTAATATGCGGTATCATTGATTCCTGTATTAATGAAAAAATGTAACATTTTAACCTTAATTCGTGGATTATCTTGTAATACGGACCTATAAAAGGGTACTATCTCGCGATAACGCATACCTAAACGCGATGTATAAAATTCAAATTTCGGTTCTTCCTCTGCTGCAATTCGTATTCCGATAGACAACTCATTTTCCGTAGATGCTAACAAATTTCTAACTTCCTCGGCATTGTCAACTACTGGAATAACCTTTAAAAAATCTTGGTTTATCAATTGAGCAATGCTTTCCACATAGCGAGCAGGTTTAAACCCATTACAAATTACATAGGTTCCCTCATTCAGTTTACCGGCATCAACTAAATTGTTTACAATGTCAATATCAAACGCTGATGAAGTTTCAATATGGACATCATTCTTAATAACCTCATCCAACACAAAGGCAAAATGGCTGCTTTTCGTACAATAGGAATAAAAATACTTTCCAGCATATCCCTGGTTATTGATCGCCTCACGAAACCATCCTTTTGCGCGTTGAATATTATTAGAAATCTGTGGAAGGTAGTTAAACTTTAAGGGTGTCCCGTATTCTTGTATCAACCGCATCAGGTCAATTCCATGGAAAAACAAACGGTCATCCCTTAAATTAAATTCATTTTGAGGAAAATCAAACGTTTGTTCAATAAGGTCAATATATTTAGTCCGCATCTGTTAAGGCATCAAATAAAAGTTCAATTGGCCGAGCGATCACGGCTTGGTTAGCCCATTGTACGATCGGGCGTTGTATTAGTTTCGGAAATCGAACCATAAGTGCAAATAATTCCTCATCCGTTAGTGTTTTACCTTTAACGTGCGTTTTATATTCAGCCTCCTCTTTGCGAACCCAATTCTGTGGGGCAAGTCCCAACGATTCTGATATTTGTTTTAATTGTTTTAAGGTTATCCCTGTCTTGATATAATCTATTACCGTTACATCAAGTTGTTTCTTGGTTAACCAATCCAGGGCACAACGACTCTTGTGGCAACGTGGGTTATGGTATATGGTATATTTCACCTTACAAAGTTAGGGAAGCTTGATCAAGAATTTAATATTTTCTAATGAAATTTATCCAAGCAATTCGAAATTCAACCAGCGGAATTAACAATGGCGCTAGATACGTCACAATCCATCGCTGATTCCTTTTGAATAAAGAATATTTTTCAATGCGCTTTTGAAGAAAAAGTGAAGTCATTACGGTCGCACAAATTCGCTTTTTTTGATTTTTAAATTCGGGTCGCAACACATCCACCAATAACACAACTCGGGCTTCACTGGAATGATTCCATGTTTGATGGGTATATGCATCCAAAAACCAATTAAACTTACCCTCCTGCCATGATTGTTCCTTTTCTTGAACGCGTATGCCAACCAATGGTAATGACGCGGGAATAGAAATTCCAAAATGTCCACGGTAAATTGCATTGGTATCGCCCATATGTGGAAGAATGCTACTATTTGCATCCAAGATATTAATAGATAGACTTAGAATTTCTGGATTCTTATTGAGAATGGACGTCAGATTGGGTAATTCCGATTGATTTTTTCTAAATTGAATTCCCCACCAAGCCAAAGAACGTGTATGATACCCCTTACCTTGGTGAACCATCGAGTTTTTAAAATATGGAATAGTTTTATGGCTTTGTAAGTACGTTAAGACCTCGGTTCGAATCGCCTCTTTGTGTGATGTAAAAGCCGAAGCACATTTTATTTCTGCTTCATCCAAAAATGCAGGCTCATTCCCGCTGTAGGGTTCGGGAAAAGACCATAGACTAAACCAAAGTGGCATATTCATGTCCTAAAGGTACGAGATTGTTCAAAACTCGATGGAATTCAACCAAAATCGGAAATTTGAACCCAGAAATTGTTATTATTTTTGAGGTTCAGGATTTTCCCATGTCTTATCTCGAAGAACTTAATGACAGCCAACGTATAGCAGTGGAGCATATTCATGGTCCTTCCATGGTAATTGCCGGTGCTGGTTCTGGTAAAACCCGTGTACTAACCTACCGAATTGCCTTTATGATTGAACAAGGAATTGATCCATTCAACATAATAGCTTTAACATTTACCAATAAAGCGGCGAAGGAGATGGCGGAGCGCATTGGCAGGATTGTTGGCGGATCGGAAGCCAAGAGTATAACAATGGGAACTTTTCACTCTGTTTTTTCTAGAATTCTACGCTACAATGCTGACCGCATTGGATTTCCTACAAACTTTACCATTTATGATACCCAAGATTCAAAGAGTCTAATAAAAGACATCATCAAAGAATTGCACCTAGATGATAAAACCTATAAAACAAGCGGGGTATTCGGTAGAATTTCAGCGGCTAAAAATAACTTGATTTCTCCTGAAGCATATGTTTCTAATGATCACATTCAAGCAGAGGACCGAATGTCGCGTAGACCTGAAATTGGACGCATTTATACCCAATATGCCAACCGCTGCCAAAAAGCTGGGGCTATGGATTTTGATGATTTACTATTCTTTACGAATGTTCTACTAACCGATCATCCGGATGTGTTGCATTATTATCAGCAAAAATTCAAATACATATTGGTAGACGAATATCAAGACACCAATTTCGCCCAGTACTTGATTGTGAAAAAACTTGCAGCCGCCTATGAAAATATATGCGTAGTGGGTGATGATGCACAAAGCATCTATTCATTTCGGGGAGCCAACATAGAGAATATCTTGAATTTTCGGAAGGACTACGTAGATTTTAAATTATTTAAACTAGAACAAAACTACCGCAGCACGCAAAATATTGTGGATGCCGCAAATAGCGTGATTAAAAGAAATCAAGACCAAATCAAAAAGCATGTTTGGACGGAAAATAGCGTTGGTAAACAAATCTCCGTGGTCCGCACTTTAACCGATAATGAAGAAGGTCGTGTTATTGCACACAAAATATTCGATCTAAAACAATCTGTGGTGGAAAGTTTTAACGATTTTGCAATCTTATATCGCACCAACAAGCAATCTCGTTCCTTTGAAGAAGCCTTAAGGAAACTCAATATCCCTTACAAGATTTATGGGGGACTTTCTTTTTATCAACGCAAGGAAATAAAAGACGTCCTCTCCTATTTTAGACTTACAGCGAATCCTCATGACGAGGAGGCCATGAAACGGGTTATCAATTATCCAAAACGGGGGATCGGTAAAACTAGTATTGAACACATTATCATTGCTTCGGGCCGATATGGTGTTAGCATGTGGGAAATCATGGATAATTTTCAGTCCTATTCAGTGGAAATAAATAACGGTACCAAACAAAAAATGTCGGATTTCGTGACCATGATTAAGAGTTTTCAGGCGGAGCTGAATAAATCGGATGCCTATACCCTCGCCGAGCGTATCGTTAAATCAAGTGGGATATTCCAAGAACTTAATGCCGAGAAAGAAAAAGGTCCAGAGGAAGTTGAGCGCCTACAAAATATTGAAGAATTATTAGCAGGTATAAACGAATTCACCAAAGGGGGTGATGAGGATGAACCCAAGACTTTGTCTGAGTTTTTAATGGATGTGTCATTACTTACTGATGCAGACCAAGAAAAGAATGAAGAAAGGAATCATGTATCACTAATGACCATCCACTCTAGCAAAGGATTGGAGTATCCTCATGTATTCATTGTGGGTATGGAAGAAAACTTATTCCCTTCGCAAATGTCCATTAGCTCCCGCAGCGATCTAGAGGAAGAACGGCGGCTCTTTTACGTTGCCATTACTCGCGCAATGGAATCGTGTACTTTATCGTATGCAGGTTCAAGATTCCTGTGGAATCAATCTATAAAATGTGAACAAAGCCGATTTATTGACGAAATTGACGCGCAATTTATTCATTTTGAAACCCCTACGCGAAGTCAACAAGGTCGTTCCTTGATGGGCGGAGGATTCGAAAGTAGTTTTAAAGGAGGCCTAAACACTAGACTTAACTCTCCAAGCATACCTAAATCCTTGAAATCTATTACAGAAGTAAAAAGTACATCCGCATCAAGTGCTAACGATTTCAATCAAATTATTGTTGGAACACACGTGGAACACTCGCGATTTGGAAAAGGTCGCGTAACAAAAATTGAAGGGAATGGCGGGGATAAAAAAGCTGTCATTTTCTTTCCCCATCACGGTACTAAAACCGTGCTTTTAAAATTTGCGAACCTAAAGGTATTGTAGTTATGACCTTTAAAATAGGAGAGTCGGTTTCCTTGCTTCAAGAAGTTGGTTATTATACAATCATACAGATCAATGACCCTTTTGCGATTGTTCAAGATGCTCACGGTTTTGAATACCAAGTCAAGTTGACTTCACTTATTAAACGCATTCCAGTTTCAGGAAACGTGGTAAATAAAGAATTAACAGAAGCAGCGAATCCAAAGAAAAAACAGGTAGGATCCGCCATTCCAACACTTGATCTTCATGCCGTTGCGTTGGGAATTGACCGTATGCCACCCCATGAATTGTTAGAGAAAAAACTATATCATTGTCGCGTGTTCTTGAATCAATGCATCGAAAAGCGACAAACCAAAGTATTAATTATACATGGCGTGGGAGAAGGAAAATTAAAATCTGCTGTACGCAAATTGTTACAAAGCAAACCGGGTATTAGTTACCATGATGGAAATTATTCAGTTCGTGGAGTTGGTTCAACAATAGTTGAATTTCGATTGAGTGAGGTGCGTAAATTTTAATTGATCAAGAAACGCTCTTAATGTTGATTGATAGCCCCTTTTTCACCTTGAGGAATATCGAAAACCCAATCATAAAATCCTATAAAATGGCTTCCTGAAAAACCCATTTTCCTATAATGAGACAACGGAAAGGTCAACCTATTTTGTGCAGACAACCCCGTAACTTTGGTTTGAGGGGCTACGCCATCCTGAAGACAAGGAGCTTGCCTTCTGGCCCCTTTTGGAATACTTCCATATTGGTAAATAGCCTTCCACTCGGACTGAATTATTTTTCCTGATTCTGCATTCTCCGGTGCAAATACATAGCATTCCCCAAAAACACATTTATCGCGCATTGACTCAATAATTCCCAAGGCATACGCATAGCCCATGCTATGGGCTACTATAAATAGTGTATCATTTCCTGAGTTTCCTGGAACTTCATTGAGTAGCTGGAATAAATTTTTACCTGCAATCCGACCGTTTTTTCGACGAAGATTAAATCCAGGTTTATTAGCTTTAAAAGGTAACATTTTTAGTGTTTCTATTTGTTTGCCATTGGCTGTTTTAGCGTACTTACATCGATGCATCCCCTTACATGCCTTGGGGTATTCAGCTACGGCCTTTGCGAAGTTAAACAAGGATCCATAGTTTGAAGTTGCAACGGAATGGTGGCCATCGGCATAGTAAACTTCATTCGGTTTAATGCGTTCAATAATTCGTTGATCGAAATTTCCCCATGGTTTCCAATATTGAAATCGATCGGATGTCAGTAATACATTAGTGGAATTAGGGAATTCAACGCCATTATTTCCTATTTGCATCAATGCATGTTCGGGAGTTAGGCCATTTGCAACCGGTCGATATCCATTTACAAAAACAAGAATACGCCGGGCAGGATCCGTTTCGATAAATTTATGAGTAATGTTTACTTTGGAGTAATTATATACCTCTTCCCTCACAAAATCACCTTGCTCATCGATAATTTTGTAAACGAGCAAATGTGTCTGGGCTTTTCCATGAAAAGTCCTGATTTTTAACTGGTCTGAATCGTATAAGAACTTCATTGAAATAACCTTCCCGTGGGATTTTCTAACTGCAAAATACAACACGTGCTTTAGCCGCTTCATTTCCCATCGGTTTTTCCGTTTCACATAAGTTTCCCAATATGCATGCGTAGCTTGCTGATTGACAACCGAATTATTAGAAGTAAGATGATGAAGAAACTGTTTGGTATCTAATTTTCCTACCCGACTGTATGAGGAGGAATTAAAAAATTGATTTTTATACCATTGATCTGTCGTGAAAAACACCAATACACCAATAATAAAAAATATAGCCCATAACACCATTCTCAGGAAAAAATATGCCAATTTGGAGCGTAATTTTATACTTTTTTCTGCACGCTCATTAACTTTTTTTCTAAAGATTAGCATAATAAAGAAGGCCAAGAATACCAAACCTACATGAATCGGAGCGATGAATCGCGTATCGGTACGATAAAAAGGTCTAAGCCAGTAACTGTCAACGTCTAAATTCACTTTGCCTGCATTTCGCTTGAAGGGCATGAAAAGATTCCCAGCTATTGTTGAATCATTATTTTCTTCCCATAAGGCAAATGCCACCAATCCATTGTTCGATCCCAATTTCTCCGTATCATCGTGAAATAGAAAATAAGATTCTTTATAATTGTTTAATGAATCCTTGGTGCCTAATTGTTCCGAAAGTGAATCTAAGGCCTTTTTATAATCCCCTTCTTGATCAGATGCTGATAATAAAAAATACTTTGAAAACCGTAAGGTAAATGTCTCTGCCGGCAATGAAGAAATGAACATAATGTGTTTTCCTGAAATAGCAAATCCAGTATACAAGGAGTCAACAAAATTAGACCCTACAAACACATAGTAATCCATGTTGGATCGGGAATGTGACGAATTGAAAAATCCATCCCTTATGACCCTCATTTCTGTTGAAAAAAATGGAATTGAATCGCGGTACTCAATCCTTGGCAACTTCCCGATACGAGGATGTTTACGTTGTTCAATATTCACCGCTACCTTGTAGGAGCGAGCAATTTGCTGTATTTCGATGATTTGCTCAGGGCTTAGTGCGGCACCATCATCGGTTTGAATAAAATGGATCTGCAACGGTCTTTGGGTAAACGCAAATCCTGAGAAAAAAATAAAAAATAAAAGAAAAAAACTCGCCCTAAAGTTAGAGGTGTAAAAATGCTTTTTTTGATAGTAACTCATCATTGGTTTCACGGTAATTTGGATCATCTATACAACAATCAACCGGACATACCGCAGCGCACTGTGGTTCGTCATGAAATCCAACACATTCTGTACATTTATTGTGTGTAATGTAGTAAACATCCATACTTACCGGTGCATTTGCTGCTGCCGCATCAATAGAAACCCCCTTTGGAGTGGTAATCAATCCAGACAACGATGTGCCATCCGAATATTTCCACTCAGCACCCCCTTCATAAATTGCATTATTCGGACACTCTGGCTCACAAGCCCCACAATTAATGCATTCGTCAGTAATCATTATTGCCATGACAATTCCTTTTATAATTTGCAAATATACACCAGCTTTGCTAAAACCGCATCATTTGAACAATAGCTAAACGAACTTTACATTACTTTTGTTCGATGACTCGACAGCAACTTATCACAGACCTTGCTACACTTGGACCATGGATTGAGTGTCTTAGCTCATCAGATCCGGCCCCTTCAGAAGTAATTTCCCAAGAATTAACAGAGGCATTCAAGGCGATCATTACCCAAGAAATCAACAGAAATGGATGGTTTGAACCTCAAGAAGTAAGGAATTCACTAAAGGGCGTTTCTAGCTGGCTACATAATGCAGTCTTAACTTCATTTTCAAGTCCCTATGCGTTTCAATCATTCCGTCCGACCCTTGGATTAATCCTTGCTGGGAATATACCATTGGTTGGTTTCCATGATATATTATGCGGATTGCTAAGCGGTTATAAGCTTCAAATCAAATTAAGTTCAGAAGACCAACAACTCATTCCGTTAATCATCCAAGGGTTGATATCACTTAATCCAGCTTATGCCGAATGGATTCAGATTAATCCGAAAAAGCTGAGCGGCTTTGATGCGGTTATAGGAACAGGAAGTGACTCCACCCTACTTCATCTAAAATCTTATTTCAAGAACAAACCGCATTTACTACGAGGTAACCGCACTTCTGTTGCAATCCTAAAAGGGAATGAAACGCCGGAAGAATTACATGCATTGGGAAAGGACATTTTCCAATACTTTGGTAGGGGATGTCGCAACGTAACTCATCTAATTGTACCTGAAGGATATTCATTCGATGCTTTTTTTGAGGCAATATTGCCATTTCAATCGGTCATTCAAAACAAAAAATATGGCAACAATTACGATTATAACCGGGCGATTCACCTATTGAGTAATCAGGACTTATTAGACAATGGATTTTTACTACTTATGGAGTCTAATGCGTTGCATCCTCCGCTCGCAATGATTCATTATCACACCTATTCTAATATTTCACAAGCGATAGACTACATCGCTGCGAATCGTGATAAAATCCAATGCATCTCTGGAACTGATTTGGTAAAATTTGGAACAACGCAAGAACCGAGCATAGATGATTTTGCCGATGGAATTAATACCATGGAATGGTTAGAACATGCATTAAAATAAGATCGTTTTTCTACCTTTGCAGGTATGGCGGTATTTGGAGATTCAATTAAATATAAGACTGCAGCAGAAATTGCAATTATGCGGGAGGCAGCACAGATTGTAAGCCGTACGCTTGGAGAGGTTGCAAAGCACATGAAACCCGGAATAACTCCTGCCTTTCTTGATGAACTGGCTGAAAATTTCATCCGTGCTCAAGGGGCAATTCCCGGATTTAAAGGCCTATATGGTTGTCCAAGCACCTTGCTCATTTCTATCAATGAAGAAGTTGTGCATGGGCTTCCAACCCAACGTCCGATTCAATCCGGAGATATTGTTTCCGTTGATTGTGGTTCCCTGTACAAAGGTTATTATGGCGACCATGCCTATACCTTTGAAGTAGGCGAAGTTAGCGAGGAAAAACGCAAACTGTGCGCGGTCACCAAAGAATGCCTATACCTCGGAATCGAAGCCTGTAACACCTCAAATCGTATTGAGGATATTGGATATGCCATTCAGCAACACGCCGAAAAAAATGGGTTTAGCGTGGTACGCGATTTAGTAGGCCATGGCTTAGGAACCAAACTTCACGAAGAACCACAAGTTCCTAACTATGGCAGACAAGGGCGTGGAAAACGTATTCAAAATGGTCTTACAATTGCCATAGAACCGATGATTAACATGGGGAAATTTAAAGTTAAAACCTTAGATGACCAATGGACTATTGTTACCGAAGATGGCTTGCCTAGTGCTCACTTTGAACACGATGTGGCGGTAATTGACGGAAAAGCTGAAATTCTATCGACTTTTGATTATATATACGAAGCACTCAACGTATAATGGAAAAAACTGTTCGAATAGCGCTTATCGGTTTTTTAATTGTAATGGCCTATGCAACAAGTATCTATTTAGATGCGGGATCTTGGATTGTCCCATTTCCGATATTCAGCTATATATTATTGGTCGTAGTGATTGCAAGTGCCGTTAAACTTAATGATAGGTACAGCGCATTTGTACCATTATTAACATGTATTATTCTTCGTTGCTTAGGTAATCCATTTACCTACACGTTTTTTCTAGATGAATCCTCCTACCTAGAATTTACCGACGGAATTACGCTTTCCATTTTCCGCATTCTTGAAACAATTAGCGTATTACCGTTGGTAGTTTTTACTATTGGAATTAAACGAATTCAAAATAAAATTACCGCCTTGGCAATTTGCGCACTCTATATCCTTACCTTGATCCCACCATTAGAATTATTCAATTATGTATTCTTTACAGGGTTTGTTGTTACTTTAATGTATCTAAAAAATCAGCACGTAAGTATCCCTGCCCTGGTGCTTTTAGCAATCTTTGATCTCTTGGAAGGATACAGCGTATTATTGGCTTAATCCCCGGTAAATAATTGGATTATGATATTCCAATTTTTCACCAGAGCATTGTTCATTTGGCATCTTGTGTTAAATGGTTTCGCCGGATTTCATAAATACGTATGTTTGCCAGGAATTGTAACTCCTACTCCACCATTTGATTACAGCCACGGACGTCGGCATGATTTACACGGCCTTCGAGTAGGAAACCGCCCGGTACGAGTTTGCCCAAATCGTCGGTGGCAATGAAACTGCAGCTATTGAGGTTGGCTAAATCAATGATGTTAATCGCTCCACGCTGTCCCTCGGGCACAAGGACAAGAGGATCACTCACGTCGCGCAACACTACCCGCATCCATGATGGCGTGCGGAAGATCAAATCCGGTCCGCAATACCCTTGCGATAAGAGTTCGGTCATGCCGTATTCGGAATGAATCTCGGATGTGTTCAACCCCTGTTTCAAGGCTTCGTGCAATTCAGGTTTCGTGAGCTCTTTGCGTCTGCCCTTCATGCCTCCGGTTTCAACCACTACCGCGCGCGAAAAATCTTTGCCTTGCTCAGCTAGGTCTAATAAGGCATAAGAAACCCCGAACAGCATGCATTTTCTTCCCGAAGCCAACGCTTGAAAATACCGTTCGTGGACATGCTCCATTTCGTTCAGGACAAATCCCGACAGTGGATGGGCACTTTGCGTAATCAATCCTTCTACCATGTTGACCAACCCTGAATTGCCTTGTTCCAAATAATTCGGCAACAAGGCCAAAATCACCCACTCTTTTGGGTTTCCAAAATATTGCTGGAAACCAAGGGAATAACTTTGTTGATACAAGCTAGGATCGGTTACGATGTGTTTACTCCTGCCCTGCTCCCCTGTACCGCTACTCATAAAGACCAAGGGTTTTTCAGGAACTGGCATAGAAACCACCTCTACCTCTTTAAAAAAACGAATGGGCAGAAAAGGAATATCCTCTAAGGCGTTGATTTCTTCCACCTTCATAAGCCGAGCAAATTCGCGGTAAATAGCACAATTTTCCAATTGAAAGCGCGCCACTTCGACCGCCAAGGAACGGAATTCAGCTTCGCCCTTGATTTCAAATATTCGCGACGGTTGAATCATAAGACAAAAGTACGAAGTTCTCCTAGAATCAGCGGTTTTCCCTAACTTTGAACTTTCCAAACTGCGAATTGTTTCAAATCCATGAAAAAGACCTGTGTGCTCCTGATCCAACTTGGTACGCCCGATAGCCCAAAAACCTCTGATGTTCGACGTTACCTCTCCGAATTCCTCAACGACCCTCGTGTCATTGATATACCTTGGTTGGCACGTAAGATTCTAGTAAACGGCATCATCGTTCCTTTTCGTGCCCCCAAATCGGCCAAGATTTATAAAGAGTTATGGGAGCAGGGCAATGGTGTTTCTCCGTTATTAACCTACACCCAAAACGTCTGTAAATTACTTCAAGAAGAATACAACCAAGACGAAGTTACCGTTGAATTTGCCATGCGATACCAGAATCCATCGCTGGATTCGGTTTTGGAACGCATGCGTTTGGCTAATTACGATCGCATTGTGTTGTTTCCATTATTTCCTCAATATGCAAGTGCTTCGTCCGGGTCAGCCCTAGAAAAAGCCATGCGCATTATTTCATCGTGGTGGGTTATACCTGAGGTGGTTGCAGCAGGACAGTTTTATAATAACCCCTACTACATTGAGAATATCGTAGAAAATACGAAGGCATTTGACCTGAATTCATACGACCATATTTTGTTCTCCTATCACGGCTTGCCCGAACGTCAAGTAGACAAAGTCTATGAAGGAACCGATTTGTGCGGGGATCAACCCTGTGAAACAGAACTCAACGATAAAAATAAAATGTGCTACAAGGCCACTTGTTATGCCACCACCCGACTTATTGTGGAAAAACTTGGACTGAAGGAAGACCAATACACCGTATGTTTTCAATCGCGACTTGACAAAAAATGGCTCGAGCCTTTCTCGGATAAAATTGTGGAAGAACATGCTAAAAAAGGAGCCAAACGCTTGTTGGTGTTTAGTCCGGCCTTCGTTGCAGATTGTTTAGAGACACTCATTGAAATCGGAAGTGAATACCAAGAGATTTTTGAGGAACACGGTGGAGAAAAAGTTGATTTGGTTCCAAGCAACAACGATCACCCACTTTTTATCCAAGCCTTGAAACACCAATTAAAGGAATTAGGGATTTAGTTTGAAATCCTTGATTAATCACTATTTTTGCACTGAAATAAAATACAATGAATAATACCACAGAAAAACTAAATTACAAAGTAAAAGACATCTCCTTGGCCGAATGGGGACGTAAAGAAATAAAGTTAGCGGAAGCTGAAATGCCAGGGTTAATGGCTTTGCGTGAAGAATACGGTTCGTCAAAGCCTTTGAACGGTGCACGAATCGCAGGATGCTTACACATGACCATCCAAACAGCGGTTTTGATTGAGACCTTGGTGGAATTAGGTGCTGAAGTTACTTGGTCGTCTTGTAACATTTTCTCTACACAAGATCACGCAGCCGCAGCGATTGCAGCAGCAGGAATTCCAGTTTACGCTTGGAAAGGAATGAACGAAGAGGAATTTGATTGGTGTATCGAGCAAACCTTATTTGCATTCGAAGGCGGTCAGCCCCTGAACATGATTTTGGACGACGGTGGCGACTTGACCAATATGGTATTCGACCGTTACCCAGAATTAACCGCAGGGATTAAAGGATTATCTGAAGAAACCACTACCGGAGTTCACCGCTTGTATGAGCGTAAGAAAAACGGAACCTTGGTGATGCCTGCTATCAACGTGAATGACTCGGTTACCAAGTCTAAATTCGACAACAAATACGGATGTAAAGAATCCTTAGTGGATGCGATTCGTCGTGCTACGGATGTTATGATGGCTGGTAAAGTAGCCGTTGTATGTGGATATGGTGACGTTGGTAAAGGTTCTGCTGCCTCATTGCAAGGTTCAGGAGCTCGTGTTATTGTTACCGAAATCGACCCGATTTGTGCGCTTCAAGCAGCTATGGATGGATTTGAGGTCAAACGTTTAGATAGCGTGATTGGCTTAGCTGATATCATTGTAACCGCTACCGGAAACAAATCCATAGTAACTGGTAAACATTTCGAAGCGATGAAAGACAAGGCAATTGTGTGTAACATCGGTCACTTCGACAACGAGATTGATATGGCTTGGTTGAACAGCAAGTACGGTTCCACCAAAATGGAAATTAAGCCACAGGTTGATTTGTACAATGTAAATGGAAATGATATCATCGTATTGGCTGAAGGGCGTTTGGTGAACTTAGGTTGCGCTACAGGCCACCCATCGTTTGTGATGTCCAATTCCTTCACCAACCAAACCCTAGCGCAATTGGAGCTATGGCATCATTCCGACAAGTACGAAAACGATGTGTACACCTTGCCTAAGCATTTGGATGAGAAAGTAGCACGTCTTCATTTATCTAAAATCGGGGTTGAGTTGGAAGTGCTTTCAACCGAACAAGCTGATTACATTGGCGTGGATGTGAAAGGTCCATTTAAAACCGATCATTACAGATACTAAGATTAGCGTTTTATAGGAAAAGCGGCCTCGGCCGCTTTTTTTTTGTGCCCTGTTACCGAGGAAATACTTGACAGTAGCTTAATACGTTAAAATTTCATTCAAGGTGGTATGGATTTGCTTTAATTCTGTTTTCGAAACACTCCCTACTCGCTCCAACAAGCGGTCCTTGGAAATGGATCTTACATGTAGCGTTAAAGCCTCTGAGGTATGTTTTAATCCATTGGATGGCGAAGGTTCCAACACCACGTTTCCATGGTAATGCCTGATTTGCGTGGTCAAGGGTACACACACCACTACCTGAGCATGAACGTTGAGTAAATTACCGCTTATAATAATAACAGGACGATAACCTGCTTGTTCGCTGCCTTTCACGGGGTTTAAATCCGTGAACCAAATTTCACCTTGCTTCATTCCTCAGCGAGTTGACTTAAATACTCCGCCATTCCTTCTTCAGCGAGCATTTGAAGATCGGTGTCCGTCGCCATTTGCTTGTAGGATTTAACATACGCTGCGCGATTTAGTTGCTCTAGATAGATGCGAAGCGCACGTTCTATGAGGGTATTTTTAGGAACAGACAGTTCCTTGGCTTTTTGAGCAAGAGACTGCAGAAGATCATCAGGAAGTGAACTGGTGAAGGTTGACATAATTATAATTTATATTTACCAAATACAAATATAAAAAATAGTTACGAAGGATAAAACCTATCACTCGTTTAAATTGTTAAAACCCTAAATCCAAGTTATATAAAATGAATGGCAACTGGGGTTTTCAACCAAACCTACGCGATTTCCTCTTCTGCCAACACCGGCTTTCTGAACACGATTTGTCCTTCGAACATATCCATCACCACCGTTTGATTCATGTCCACGGTTTTGGCGAGCAAGGCTTTCGATAAGCTATTCAACACCTCTTTTTGAATGACACGTTTCACCGGACGAGCACCAAAGAATGGGTCGTATCCTAATTCCACGATGTGCTCGAACGCATCGGGCGCAACAAACAATTTGATACCTTTTTCCTTCAACTGATTTTTCAAATTATCTAATTGAATACTCACAATATCTTTCACGTTTGAGCGAGTTAACGGTAAAAACAGAAGCGATTCATCGATGCGGTTTAAAAATTCAGGTCGAATGGTTTGTTTTAACAACTCAAGCACTTCTACCTTGGCCCTGATGGCAATTTTTGGAAAATCGGCTTCTCTCGCTTCCTCAAAGGCTTCTTGTAAAATATGTGATCCTAAATTGGAAGTCATAATAATGATTGTATTTTTAAAATTGACTAACCTACCTTTATTGTCGGTTAAGCGCCCATCATCCAGAACTTGGAGCAACACATTAAATACATCCGGATGCGCCTTTTCTATTTCGTCCAACAAAACGATCGAATATGGCCTTCTGCGGACAGCTTCTGTTAGCTGTCCTCCCTCATCATACCCCACATATCCCGGAGGTGCACCTACTAATCGACTTACGCTATGTTTCTCTTGGTATTCACTCATATCGATGCGGGTCATGGCATTTTCATCATTGAAAAGAAATTCAGCCAAAGCTTTGGCTAATTCTGTTTTACCAACTCCGGTTGTACCGAGGAAAATAAACGATCCAATCGGACGTCGCGCATCTTGCAAACCGGCCCGAGACCTTCGTACTGCATCCGACAAAGCCTCAATGGCTTCTTCTTGTCCAACCACGCGTTTCTTTAGTTCATCTTCCAATCGAAGCAACTTACTGACCTCACTTTCCACCATTTTCTGAACAGGAATCCCGGTCCATTTGGAAACCACTTCGGCAATTTCCTCGGTATCCACTTCTTCCTTAATCATTTTAGATTCCGATTGAATCTCAGTTAGCGTTTGTTTCGAATCTTCTAATTTACGTTCGGCTTCTTGAATTTTTCCATATCTAATTTCAGCCACTTTTCCGTAATCTCCTGACCGCTCAGCAACATCCGCCTCATATTTCAACAATTCAATCTCTTCTTTGGAATGCTGAATAGACTCTAACACTTGTTTCTCAGTTTGCCATTTGGAAGTCAATCCTTGACGTTTTTCATTGAAATTAGCCAAGTCTTTTTCAACCGTTTCAAGTTTAGCCGTATTGTTTTCTCGCTTCAGTGCTTCACGTTCAATTTCAAGTTGCATGATTTTACGCTCGATTTCATCAAGTTCCTCCGGTTTCGAATTAATCTCCATGCGAAGCTTGGAGGCTGCCTCATCGATTAAGTCAATTGCTTTATCGGGCAGGTGGCGATCAGAAATATAGCGTTGTGACAATTCCACTGCGGCGATAATTGCAGCATCTTTTATAATTACCTTATGGTGATTCTCATATTTTTCTTTGATTCCACGCAAGATGGCAATGGCATCTTCGGTATCTGGTTCATCCACAAGAACGGTTTGAAAACGTCGCACCAAGGCTTTGTCTTTTTCAAAATACTTTTGATATTCATTTAGAGTAGTTGCACCAAC
Source organism: Crocinitomicaceae bacterium (assembly GCA_030830895.1). Classification (GTDB taxonomy): domain Bacteria; phylum Bacteroidota; class Bacteroidia; order Flavobacteriales_D; family Crocinitomicaceae; genus UBA952. The sequence continues at coordinate 39,628 of JAURMC010000014.1, forward strand.
AGCACGTAACTCACCTCTCGCCAAGGCCGGTTTCAAAATATTGGCCGCATCCATTGCGCCTTCGCCCCCACCGGCTCCAACTAATGTGTGGATTTCATCAATAAATAAAATGATTTCACCATCCGAATTAATTACTTCCTTTACTACCGCCTTCAAGCGCTCCTCAAATTCTCCTTTGTATTTCGCGCCGGCGATTAAAGAACCCATATCTAATGAATAAACCACCTTAGTTTTAAGGTTCTCTGGTACATCCCCACCAATAATACGATGTGCCAACCCTTCAGCAATCGCGGTTTTACCAACACCCGGCTCACCAATTAAAATGGGATTATTTTTTGTCCTACGCGTTAGAATCTGCAGCACGCGTCGAATTTCTTCATCTCGTCCAATAACGGGATCGAGTTTCCCCTTCGCAGCCAATTCATTTAAGTTCTTCGCATATTTCGCTAAAGATTGATATGTGTTTTCTTGACTTGAACTCTGTACTTTTTCTCCTTTTCTCATTTCAATAATATGTTTTTTAAGTGTTGAGAGATTAATTCCGGCATCAATAACGATAGCACCCAAGGTGTCGTTTGCATGGCACAGGTAATAAAACAGTGCATCCACAGCCAAATAGCTATCGCCCCATTCTTTCAATTCAACAAGTCCTTTATTCAGCGCAGCATTAAGCGTATTAGAAATATGCAATTCACCTCCTTGTACTTTTGGAAAAGTTTTTACAACAGCGCTTACAGCAGCCCTAAAACGAGTAACATCAACCCCTTGTTTTTTTAATAAAGTAGGGATCAGTTCATTGTCCACCTCTAGCAAACCCATCATTAGGTGCGCAGATTCCAGCACTTGATGTTGATTTTCTTGTGCTAACTCTTGCGCCTTTTGAAGGGCTTCTTGAGCACGCATGGTAAATTTTGAAAAATCCATAATTACAATTTTAATATTCCTTGCTCAAATCATAAACCATGGAAAAAACCAATGCCAATTTGACCGAATCCATCATTTCAAAACGACAAATTGACTTAATTTGACTTTAAAAATGCAAAAATGAAACTTTGAATCAGACAAATCGTTAGAGATGGCTATGAAACAATTTGGATTTCTCTTGTTTATCTCACTTTATACAGGTACGTTGATCGCAGAGCCTATTCAGCCGGATAGATTAATAAAACATGAAAAGATTAGAATTTTATTACATGAAAATAAGGTTCGTTACGTGATTGCAAGTAAAACAGATTCATATTATAAAATTGCTAAACAAACTGGGATTAAACTTTCGCAGCTGCATCACTACAACGAAGCTTTCAAGGAGAAGGACATGTTGAATGAAGGAGACATTATATACTTAGACCCCAGAAGGGTAAAATCAAAAATCAAAAAATCGATTGTGTTAAGGCAATCAATGAGTGCGCGGGAACTTGCGCAGCAAGAAGCCCTAAAGCTCAAGCCACTCATGCGGAGGAATAATATTCCTTCCGCTGACGAACAACTGCCGTGCGGTAGGATGGTATTCCTTCGATAATATGAGAAGGGATGTTTAGTTGTTGTTGTTTGTAAGAAGTCTCCTACGGGAGACTTTTTTATTCAATATCAGTACCTAAACTCTCATTCGCATAGCACTTCATTGCTTCCTCCATAAATTTTTCTTGCTCGGAAAGGTCCAGAGAACGCCAATAATCGTTACAGTCTAAGGCTTCTTTTGAATCCTTGTTGACCATTTTTTTACCACATTCGCAGGCATCCATTTTTTGCTCACAGGCAGCTAATGAAAACCCTATAACTATTAAAATTAGATACTTTTTCATTTGGTTATTTTAATTGCAATTTGATAATAATTATTTACAGCTCCAAGCACTTTATAATTAATATAGAATGCGGAACTCCATTCAGTAAACGCTTTAAACTCATGTTGAGGTACATTGAATTCATCAAAAAATATCACATCCCCACTTCGTAAATACGGCGTAATTAAGGTGAGTACATATAAGGTTGCGGTATACAAATCTGCATCCATGTGTATTACTTTTTTACGGGATGGGTCAAATGTGGAAAGAAATGGAAGTAAGGTTTGCTGAAATAACCCTTGATAAAATTGGTACCGGTTATCTTTTATATCAGGAAGAGAATCCCCTGAACTCATATCCCCCTTTTTAAAGGGCCCCCAATCTTCTGGAAGGCCGGTGAATGTATCAAAACCATAAAAACGAGCCTGAGGATCTCTTACACGCGCAGTCCACCATTTAAATGAATCCCCCTTCGAAACACCAAATTCAAGATAATCAATGGGGCCATCGAGTCCCTCTTCCACAATAACATACTCAAATAACTGCTCTCTTCGAGAATAATCGAATTTGAAGGAATAGAAATCAGTATGGGTTAACTTTTTATGCTGTTGTATCCATTTCGATAACCCAGCCATTGATCCTATGAAAGAGAACAAATGGGCAGAAAAAAAGCGGTGTCCGTGAAAAAAGAAAAACAATCCTTTTAATTTACCACGTAAAAACATCAATCGTCTCATGAGTTCAAAGGTAGGAAATCAAACGAAAATAAACGGGAAATTCAGCTACCTGGGTCAAGGTTTGAATTTAATATCCAAGAGTAGTAATTTTTCACTGCGAGAAATCGACCCCGGATTCAATCCTGGTTTACCTTCCGGTATAGGACATTTTAATCCATGATAATAATCAACCCAAACAGGATTAAAAGTTTTCGTCTCAGGATCAATAAACGTCATGGGTTCAAGTTCAAAAACCGGAGTGCCATGATTAGCTACTTTAAACGATTCATACAACAACTCACTGCAATAATACTGGTCATTATTCAATAAAAAAACATCATCATATGGTTTTCCTAACAAGGACTTTGAGTATTTCACTGCGCGTGAAATCAGTTCCTTATCATTTGTTTTTAATCTGGCTGCCAACACCTTTTTGCTTCGCTTTAAGAAATCCGACATGGACGTTATTTGTACCCCATCGCCAATGGCTTCGATAACTTTTAAGGTATCATGCTCCTCAACAACCATGGCACAATGTGAAAAATCTTTTCCATTTACACCTTCGGTCACTTTTTCAATAGCATCGCACAAGGGACCACAATTTAAATCCTGAAAAATCAAATCTCCTTCCTTCAACCCTTCATGAGTTTTTTCTTTACATGACGCACAAAGTAGAAAACTTGATAAAAACAGGAAATAAATTCGTTGTAACATGTAATCAAATATAGTAATTTTAAACCCCATGAAAATAAAGTTGCTACTCCTCTTTGTCTTGTTCTCTATGCTTAGAGCTGTTCAAGCTCATGAGTACCACTTTGCTTTTATGGAATTAGAATTTTATCCAACGGAGCAACAGTTTCAAGCTACTTTAAAGGTAACTGCTCATGATATAGCCTATATTTTTTCAAAAAAACATGCAACGGATTTAAGTGTGGATGAAATTATAAATACTGACAGTTTATATTCAGAATTGACGCTGTTTATTTGCGCTGGTTTCACCCTTTTTCAAAATAACCAGGCCGTTTACTTTAAGGTGGATGGTAATGAATTAACGAAGAGTGGGGATCTGCTTTTCTATCTTTCCTCAGAGGCTATTGAATACCCCGGAAAGTTAAGCTTTTCTTTTCCTCTTCTCACCCTATATTTCCCCGAACAACAAAACAAATTGGATTACTTAAAAAAAGGTAAACATCATACCTTAACTTTTCTGTCTACCGATTACATCAAAGAAATACCCTTAACCCCATGACAAGATCCTTTATTTGCCTATTCTCCATTGCCATCACCACCTCTTCATTTGCGCAAAAGAAATTTGCGCAACTTGATATGGAACTACCAACACCCAATGAATACCGTAACGCCTCGGGTGCTCCTGGTTATGCTTATTTCCAGCAGCAAGCAGATTATAAAATGAATTTAATTCTTGACGATGCAAATCAAAAACTAAGTGGTACCGAAACCATTACCTACACCAACAATTCTCCAGATGCACTACCCTATTTATGGCTTCAATTAGATCAGAATATATTCGATGAGCATTCAGATACCAAGCTTATAGAAGTAGAGAAAATGGAGGATTTCAAGTCAATCAGCGATATACAAAAACGATTTTTTCGTTATGACGGTGGCTTTAAGGTTGAAAATATTACATCGAGTTCTGGACAACAAATGACCTACTTCATTAATAAAACAATGCTGCGAATTGATCTTACTACTCCACTTGCACCCAAAAGCAGCATTAGCTTTACTGTTAAATGGTGGTACAACATCAATGACCGCATGGCCGTTGGTGGTCGTTCAGGGTACGAATATTTTGAAAAAGATAAGAACTATTTGTATACACTGGCTCAGTTCTTTCCTCGAATGTGTGTCTACAGTGATGTGACAGGTTGGCAAAACAAACAGTTTTTAGGTCGCGGGGAATTCACATTGCCCTTTGGAAATTACGACGTAAGTATAACAGTACCGTCGGATCACATCATAGCAGCAACTGGAGAGCTTCAGAATGGTCCCGATGTATTAACCACCATTCAGCGAAAACGATTCGAACAAGCAAAAAAATCTGACTTTCCGATAATGATTGTTACCCAAGCTGAAGCAGAATCCACCGAAAAAGATAAAAAATCATCAACAAAAACGTGGCGATTTAAAGCAACCAACGTGCGAGATTTCGCTTTTGCAAGTTCTCGTAAGTTTATTTGGGATGCACAAAAAGTAACCGTGGGAGGCAAAAATATTATTTGTATGTCCTTTTATCCAAAAGAAGGAAACCCACTTTGGGAGCGTTACAGCACCAAACTTGTGGCGCATACGATAAAAACCTATTCGAAATACACGGTAGACTATCCATACCCTGTAGCTATATCTGTACATTCTAAATGGATCGGCATGGAATACCCAATGATCTGTTTCAATGGAGGTAGACCAGAGGAGGATGGAACCTATTCTGAGAGTGAAAAATATGGCATGTGGGGTGTTATCATTCACGAAGTAGGACATAATTTTTTCCCGATGATTATCAATTCAGATGAACGCCAATGGACCTGGATGGACGAGGGGCTAAATACTTTTGTTCAATACCTCACCGAGCAGGAATGGGAACGAGGGTACCCATCAAGAAGAGGGCCAGCGCATCTTATTGCGGATTACATGCGAGGGGACCAAAAATTTATTTCTCCGATAATGACCAATTCCGAATCTATTTTTCAATTCGGAAACAATGCTTATGGAAAACCAGCTACAGGATTGAATATCCTTCGTGAAACCATCATGGGTCGCGAGCTTTTTGATTATGCCTTCAAAACATATTGTGAACGATGGAAACTTAAACATCCGAGTCCAGCCGATTTCTTCAGAAGCATGGAAGATGCCTCAGCTGTTGATTTGGATTGGTTTTGGAGAGGTTGGTTTTATGGTACTGACCCAGTTGATATTGCAATAAGGGAAGTAAAATGGTTTCAGTTGAACAGTCAAAATCCAACACTCGAAAAAGCTTTCTTACAAGAACAAAAAAATAACAAGGACATTCACATTGGCGCCACACGTAACGAAACTAACATCAAGGAAACAATAAATGAAAGAGATTCTTTAATCGATGATTATTATGCAAAACGAAACGTTTATTTAGTCGATGCATTGGATAAAAAAGAATACGAGGCCTTTAAGCAGCAGACAAGTACAAAAGATTTGGCATTATTAAATGCAGGTAAACATTTTTATGAGGTGCATTTTGAGAATGTTGGTGGCATGGTGATGCCTCTTATTATAAAATTCACCTTCATCGATGACAGCACTGAAGTGATCCGCATACCGGTTGAAATTTGGAGACAATATGAGGAAAAGGTTTCAAAGGTGTTTATTTTTGACAAAGAAGTGAAAGAGATTCGCTTAGATCCGTTTCTCGAAACTGCCGATGTTGATTTAAATAATAATTCATGGCCAACAAATATACAACCTTCTAGATATCAATTATTTAAGCAAAATCAACCAAAGGAAAACCCAATGCAGCGACAAAAGCGTGTAGATGAAATTAAAAATTAACTTTTCCTTTAGTAAAAGACAACGAAAAACACTAAATTTCGTCAATCTAACCGATGCTAAAACTACTAAAGGTCTTGTTCATTATTGTAGTTCCTTTTTTTTATTTGGGACAAGGTGATGATTGTAGTACTGCAACACAAATCACAAACGTATTAAATTATTGCTCAGGCAACGGTGTTTTTACCAATGTAGGATCTACACCGGGAATGTATGGATTACCGAGTTGTTGGCCCGTAAATGCCACCGAAGACGTATGGTTTTCTTTTACCGCTTTAGGCACTGATGTACTCATTTCCGCAAGCGGCACCGGTGGAGGCGGTACTATGCCACAACCCCGAATTGCCTTATATGATGGAATCTGCGGAGGGTTACTTAATGAACTTAATTGTGCGAATGGGACACCCGGATTTGGTACCACCCAAATTTACGAAGGCGCCCTTGTACCGGGAAACACATATTATATTCGAATATCAACACCTCAAGCAAATGAAGGAAGCTTTGAGCTTTGCATCAACAGTTATACGCCAACTGCAAATCCGGGAGCGGATTGTGATGGCGCGGCATATCTTTGTAACCAAAATCCTGTTAGTGTAGGAACGCTAAGTGGTGGCGGATTAAACAATGACGAACCAGAACCTGGCACCTGCCTTGACATGCCTGGGCCAGATGAATCAAATTCTTCATGGTTTTATTGGACATGCGGTACAGGTGGGCCGCTAACCTTCGATATTACGCCTGTAAATCCAATGGACGACATCGACTTTATATTCTATCAACTAAATTCAAATGATCCTTGTGGTCCGAGAACGCCTGTTCGATGTTGTTCAAGTTCTTGCCTTAATGCCACAGGTTCTACTGGGATGGGATTAGCCGAAGTTGACCCAACTGAATGGCCAGGTTGCCAAGCTGGATATAATGCATATATTCAAAGTATTAACATGACCCCTGGTACGAGCTATGCCTTGCTCGTTAATAATTTCTCGGCTAATACTGGGTTTACCATTACTTTCAACAACAATAATCCTAATGGAGGTACATTCGCTGGTCCAATTCCACAAATAACCTCAAGTACATTAAACATATGCGCAGGAGATTCTGTCATTTTTAACGGTACAAATTCGCAAAACTGTACCACTTACAATTGGAATTTTACCCCCAATGCTTCTCCAATTTCCGCGGTGGGGGTCGGATCACACACGGTTACCTATCCGAATCCTGGGAATTTTGTAGCAATTTTAAATGGACTAGATTTCTCAGGATGCCAATCGTTAGATTTCGTGAATGTTACGGTTAGCCCTCCAATACTAGTAAATATCGCATCTGTAGATACAATTTGTAGCGGGTCTAATTTTATTCAACCTATCACTTCTTCTCCTTTAGGGGCTACGTTTAGCTACACCCCGTCCGTAAATCCCAACCTAACAGGTGCAAATTCAGGTTCAGGAGCAAATATTAATCAAATCATAAATAACACCAGTGCAAGCGCTCAAAATATTACTTATGTGGTAAATGGGAGCCTTAATGGTTGTCAAAATACAGATAGTTGTATTCTTACAGTTACACCCCTCATCGAACCTACCTTTAATTGGATGGGACCATTCTGTTTGGGCTTGACCCCTGCACCAATCCTTCCTTCCTTATCAAGTAATGGCATTCAAGGAATTTGGAATCCATTGGCTGTGAATACTCAACAGCTTGGGATTTCCAACTATATATTTACCGCCAACCCTGGTGAATGTGCTGATACTGCTTCAATGAATGTTCTGATTTCAGAGAATCCTGGCGTTTCTTTTAATGCTGATGTTTTATTAGGGTGTTCCCCATTGCAAGGGACACTTACTACCACACCCGTAAATGGAGCAACATATCTTTGGCAAATTAATGGGTTACAAATTGGGAATTCTCCGAGTGTTTCTTACAACTTACCCAATGTGGGCTGTTATGATGTTGAGTTGCAAGTAGATGTTAGTGGGTGTACGGTATCTTCACTTCTAAACGATTATTTGTGCGTGGAAGCGCCACCGGTAGTTAGTTTTTCATTCGTTCCGGGAGAGTTCAGTGCCCCTTCTGAACTTATTAGTTTTAACAATGGAACTCAAGGCGCCTCTTCATACCAATGGCTTTATGGGGATGGGAACAGCAGTACTCAATCGGAAGAAACGCATACCTACACGAATACAACAGGAGGTTATTTTGTAACCCTTATTGCAAGTTCACCTTCAGGGTGTACCGATTCACTTACCCAATTTATTGGGTACCAAGAACCATTAATTTTCTATGTTCCAAATACCTTCACACCGGACCAAGACCAATTCAATCAGCAATGGAAACCTGTATTTACAAGCGGATTTAATCCATATGATTATCACTTGCGTATTTTCAATCGCTGGGGCGAATTAATTTGGGAATCATTTAATTACGAAACGGGATGGGATGGCGTATATGGAAAAGATTTCCAAGCACAAGACGGAATATATACATGGGAAATTACCTATGCGACTAAAACAAACAACGAGAAACAAAGGGTGACAGGTACTTTAAATTTACTGCGTTAATTTTTTCATTTTAATCCCCTCAACAATTTTCGGATTCTAGTTATTTCAAAATACGAAAAAATAGCCTTTTTAGGCTAAGCCTATCCCAATGGGTACCAGTCTTAAAAGTCTCAAATCTAATTAAAAGGATTCGCTTTTGAATGTGCAAATAATCTTTGTAAATAAATTCAAAAAAAATACGGTTATATAGACCACCAAATCAAACAATTAACGTAAATTTAATGCTGCCTAAACTACTATGAAGCATTTACTCATTGCTCTTGTTTTATTTGTTATTTCCAGTGCCTTACGCGGTCAAACTACCGTTAATTTCACTTACACTGGATCTGTGCAAACTTGGATTGTTCCTCCATGTGTATATAATATAAATGCCGTTGTTGCAGGTGCCAAAGGAGGTGGTTCTAATGGTGGAAATGGAGCCCGAATCACTGCGAATATTGCGGTAACTCCAGGACAAACGCTTTATATTTATTGCGGAGGAATGGGTACTCAAGGAGGCAATTCCGGTGGTTGGAATGGTGGAGGCACGGGTCATAATTCAAGTGGATCTTCAACCTACCGCTCGTGGGGAGGTGGTGGAGCTTCTGATATTCGAATCAATGGACAAGCGCTTGCAAATCGCGTAATTGTAGCTGGTGGCGGTGGTGGCCGAAGTGGTGGTTCTTCACCAGTATGCGGTGGATCGGCAAATTGCAATAATGGATCTAACGGGTGTAATACCTATGGTGCCGGAGGAGGCGGAGGAACTCAATTTTCTGGCGGAAACGGAGGAGCTCCATGGGCGGGTGTTCCTCCCGGAGGATCTGCAGGCACGCTAGGAAATGGAGGTCAAGGTGGATATTGGCAGACGGCATCAGGCGGTGGCGGAGGCGGTGGTTATTATGGAGGCGGTGGAGGTGGCAATGACGGTTGTTGCACCGGCGCGAATGGTGGTGGTGGTGGTGGTGGTGGCTCCTCACTTGTCCCTGCTGGCGGGACTTGTCTTGCCGGCAATAATACGAATCACGGGTATGTTAATATCACTTACAGTGGCGGAGCTGCTCAAGTTACTGCCACAAGCAATAGTCCAGTATGCACAGGAACAAGCATTCAGTTGAATACCTCGGCGCAAGGAACTTATTCTTGGACTGGACCTAACGGTTTTACATCCTCCCTTCAAAACCCAAGCATTCCAAATGCTACTGCTGCTAATGCAGGAACGTATACTGTGACTGTTAATTTAGGCGGGTGTATTGGAACCGCGAGTACCAATGTGATAATCAATCCCTCACCAACCGTAAGCGTAAGTTCAGCCACAATTTGTTCAGGCCAATCTGCTACTATAAATGCTTCGGTAACCCCAGTACTTGCCGGAACTTATTCTTGGAATACGGGAGCCACGAGTTCGTCGCTTACAGCATCTCCGAATACAACAACCCTTTACACGGTTACCTTTACAGCGACAGGAGGGTGTCCTGGAACAGCAACAGGAGCAATAACAGTCAATCCAACGCCGGTGCTAACGGTAAATAATCCTACAATTTGCGACGGGCAAAGCGCAACAATTACGGCAACAAGCTCTGTTCCAGGAGGTACATTTACTTGGAATCCTGGTGCCGCCTCTACAAATTCTATCACAGTCAATCCTTTGTTAACTACCTCATACACTGTGAATTATTCTTCTCCGGCAGGCTGCGCAGCCGCCGCGGTTACCTCAACGGTAACTGTTAATCCAACACCAAATGTTACGGTAAATAACACTACTATTTGCAATGGTCAGACGGCTACGCTTACCGCCACACCATCTGTTCCTGGAGGAACATATACATGGAATAATGGAAGTAGTACTCAAAGTATTTCTGTAAACCCTACAACTACCACAAGCTATACGGTTAATTATAGTACTGCCGCAGGATGCTCTGCACCTGTTGCAACCGGAACCGTAACGGTTAATCCAACACCAACAATAACTGCAACAAGTGCTACCATCTGTGCAGGTCAATCCGTAACGCTGAATGCATCTACCAACACCCAAGGAGGAACATTTACATGGAATCCTGGAGGAATAGTTGGCAGTACGCTAACTGTGAGTCCACAGAACACCACAACCTACACATTGAGTTATGTAAGTGCTGCTGGTTGTGTTTCAAACAATGCTACAGGAACCGTTACGGTAAACCCGATAGCTACATTAACAGTAAATAATGATACTATTTGCGACGGTAATTCCACAACACTTACAGCAACTCCTAGTGTTCCAGGGGGAACTTTTTTATGGAATAATGGTGCTACCACACAATCAATTACAGTATCCCCAAACACTACTACGACATATACCGTAGATTACACAAGTGCTGCGGGATGTTCAAGTGCTCAGGCTACTAGTATTGTAACGGTGAATCCAAGTCCCGTGGTCACTGTTAACAACGCTACTATTTGCAGTGGTCAAACCGCAAATTTAACAGCTGTCTCTAGCCTGCCCATGGGTGTATTTTCATGGAGTCCCCTGGGTTTAAACTCCCCAACAGTGCAGGTATCCCCTGTTCAAACCACTAATTACACCGTTACTTTTAATAGCAATTTAAATTGTCCGAGTTCGCCAGTTACGGCAACGGTTACTGTGAACCCAACCCCAACCGTTACCATCATAGATGATACCATATGTAACGGTAGTTCAGGAACCCTAACCACTATTGTGTCAGTTCCTGGTGGAACGTACTTATGGACGCCAGGGGGCAGTACGTCTCCGAATTTAACCGCAAGTCCAAACGTAACCACTAGTTATTCCCTTGTTTACAGCACCGGAGCCAATTGCAGCAGTTCCACAGTTACTGGAGTTATTATCGTAAATCCAGTTCCAACCTTATTTACGACCTTGGCATCTTCAACGATTTGCAGTGGGGATGCGGTTTCTATTGGAATGAATTCAAACGTTCCGGGCGCCATTATTTCATGGACCAATTCACCGAATCAAGTTCTTGGAAGCAATTCAGGTACGGGTCTAACCATTAATGACGTATTGACCACTGTAACGCAAGCGACAGGAACCACTTCTTACACGATTGTATCATCGGCTAATAATTGTAGTAGTTTGCCTCAAACGATTACAGTTACCGTTCATCCAATTCCAACCATTTCCGTTACAAATGATACCATTTGTCAAGGTCAATCGTCAACATTATCAGCAATTCCCGATGTACAAGGCGGGTCCTTCTTGTGGTCAGCAGGCGCTCAAACAACTTCTTCAATTTCCGTTAATCCGGTATCTACAACTACGTATAATGTGCTATACGACTTTAATGGTTGTATTACAACTGGAGGAGGGACAGTGGTAGTGAATCCTGTACCAAACGTTACTATAAACAGTGGAAATATTTGTTTTGGGGACTCAATAATCCTAGTCGCAAATGCAAGTTCCCTCGGAGGAACATACACATGGAATCCCGGAGGAGTTGGGCCGCAAAGTATCACTGTAAACCCATTATCAAGTACTAATATTTCCGTTACTTACACCTTGAATAATTGCAGTAGTCAAGTTGCAACAAGCAACATTATCGTAACCCAATTACCAACGCTAATCATGGATGATACTACAATTTGTCAGGGACAACTTGCAACAATGACGGCAATTCCAAGTCAAAGCGGAGGTACCTTTGATTGGTCGCCGGGTGGACCTGGTCCCCAAACTGCAAGTCTTACCCCTAGTGACACGATGCCAATCACTGTTACATACACTATTAATGGTTGTTCAAGTAACCCGACCACTGCGATGATAAACGTAAACCCAATGCCTGTATCCAACGTGATTACGCCGGCAATAACAGGATGCGCACCCTTAAACTATCTATTCCAAGCAGATACTACTGAAGCAAGCGATGGATATTTCTGGAATGTTAATGGATCCATGAACAGTGGAAATAGTGTTAGTGGAATAGCAATGAGCGGTGGTTGTCAGTCGATTTCACTTACAAATACACTAAATGGTTGCACTACAACCACAACATTTTTAGATTATTTATGCCCAGAATCTCCTCCGATTGCCGCATTTGATGCTAATATTTCATATTTTACAGAACCAAGTCAGACTGTTTCATTTTTTAATACGAGCCTTGGAGCAAATTCGTACGCATGGGTTTTTAATGATGGGGGAATAAGTACGGAGAATTCGCCACAACATGTATTTACTAACACCACAGCCGGAAGCACCATTTGGCTCTACGCTACTAGCCCACTTGGATGTGTTGATAGCACCAGTTTGTTTATTTCGTATCAGGACGGTTTAATATATTACATTCCGAATACCTTCACTCCTGATGGCGATTTATATAACAATAGCTTTATGCCAATATTTACTTCAGGTTTCGACCCCTACAATTATAACCTTCAGATCTACAACCGATGGGGTGAGTTAATCTTTGAGTCTAATAATCCCAGCATAGGTTGGGATGGATCGTATGGAATATATGGCAACCAAGTTCAAAGTGGCACGTATTCGTATCGAATTCGTTTTAAAGTACTTAAAAACGATGAATATCAATTGGTGGTTGGACATGTAAATTTGGTTAAATAAGCTAGATATATTCAATACCTAAAGATTTTAATAAATTGTTACTAAATTTGACAAATCTAGACTTAATATGAGAAAGTTTCTATTGTCGTCAATTGCTATTTTAACAGGATTAATAGGTAATTTTTTCCTGTTTGGTCAAGCATCAACCATTACTTTTAATTACACCGGTGCTGTTCAAACTTGGACGGTACCTCCCTGTGTTTATACCATAAACGTCATAGTTGCCGGAGCAAAAGGTGGTGGTTTTAATGGTGGAAATGGTGCTCGTATCTCTGCACCGATTAATGTTACACCTGGTCAAATTTTAAACATTTATTGTGGCGGCATGGGAACGCAAGGAAATGCGTCAGGCGGATGGAACGGCGGAGGAACTGGATTTGCGTCTAGCAACGGAAATATAGCCTATGGATCATGGGGTGGCGGCGGCGCTAGTGACATTAGAATCGGAGGTACGGCTTTAGCCAACCGTGTTATTGTAGCCGGTGGAGGTGGAGGTCGAAGTGGAGGGTCTTCCCCAGTTTGTGGCGGGGCAGCCAATTGCAACAACGGTGCTGCTGGCTGTAACACCTATGGTCAAGGCGGACAAGGTGGTACTCAAGTAGCAGGTGGTAATGGTGGAACACCTTGGGCGGGAACACCTCCCGGAGGTTCACCAGGAACACTTGGCAATGGAGGTCAAGCTGGTATTTGGCAAACGGCCTCAGGTGGTGGTGGTGGTGGTGGTTTCTATGGCGGTGGCGGTGGCGGTAACGATGGATGTTGTACCGGTGCCAATGGCGGCGGTGGCGGTGGAGCAGGTTCTTCAATGGTTCCTGCAGGTGGTACTTGCCTCGCCAACAATAATAACAACCATGGATTTATTACGATTAACTATCAAGCTGGTGGTATCAATATTGCTGCCTCCAATGGCGGTCCATACTGCGCTGGTCAAACCATCACGCTTTCTGCATCGAATGGTGCAACAACCTACTCATGGACAGGCCCAAATGGATTTACATCGAATCTTCAAAACCCAACTATACCTAATGCTACACCATTGGATAGTGGTACATACACCTTAAACTATACCACTCCCAACTGCAACGGTACAGCCTCAACGCTAGTTGTTGTTAACACACCAACTTACCCTACATTTACACAAATTACTCCAATATGTCACAACGGTGCTGTACCTGGTTTACCAGCCGCTTCAAACGACAATCCAGCAATCACGGGAACATGGTCCCCTTCGGTTATTTCATCAGCAGCTCCTGGTACCTTTCCGTATATTTTCACTCCTGCACCTCAGTTTTGTGCAGTCCCTGCAACGATGAATATTACAATTCTACCAAATGAAACACCATCCTTTAATCAAATCATGCCGATGTGTATTAACAGTGCCCCACCCGCATTGCCAAACCCATCTACCAATTTAACTCCATATACTGGGACTTGGACACCACCTACCATTACCACTGCTTCCGCAGGTACTTATACGTATACATTTACCCCAACGGCGGGGCAATGTGCGGTAGTAACTACAATGGATATCTCAATCCTCAATTATACGGAACCTACCTTTCAACAAATCGGACCCATCTGTCAATTTACACCAGGAATTACCTTACCGGGAAGTTCCACAAATGCAGTTCCTATAACTGGCTCATGGAATCCTCCAACTATAAATGTTAACCTACCAGGTACGGTGTTTTATAACTTTACACCGGATCCATTTCAATGTTCAGATTCTGCCTCCATGTTCATTACGATTGATCCGTTGAACATACCTCAGTTTACCCAAATACCACTGGTTTGTCAAGGTGATATCCCTCCGGTATTTCCATTAGTATCAAATAATAATCCGGGAATTGTGGGAACATGGAATCCCCCAACCATCGATAGTTCAACACCAGGGATTTTTACATTTAATTTTAATCCAAACCCAAATCAATGTGCAGATACAATTACAATGAATGTAACTGTAGTTGCATCGGAGCCACCTGTTTTTCAGGCAGATTCTTTGACTGGGTGTAATCCACTTTTAGTTAATTTCAATACCATACCTGTTCCTGGAGCGAGCTATACGTATACATGGAATGGAACTACGATTGGAATAACACCAAGTACGTCTTACATGTTTACCGCAGCTGGTTGTCATACCATTACCCTACAATATAATCTATTAGGCTGCTTGGAAACGACCACATATACCGACTATATCTGTATGGAGAACTATCCGAATACTACATTTATGGCTAATCCAAATGTGCTCTCATCCACATCAGAATCAATTAATTTCACCAACACAACTATCGGAGCAATCGCTTATTTCTGGGAATATGGTGACGGACAAACCTCGACCGAATTTGAAGAACCGCACTTTTACAATGGAATCTCTGAAAACATGCTGGTTAGTTTAACTGCAAGTACTGCATTGGGATGTGCTACCACATATGAATTGTCGTTACCCGTTATAAGCGATCCAATTTACTATGTTCCAAATACCTTCACGCCAGATCAAGATGAACATAATCAAACTTGGTTTCCTGTATTCACCACTGGTTTTGATCCTTACAATTTCAATTTAAAGGTATTTAATCGTTGGGGTGAATTAGTTTGGGAAAGTAATAATGCCTTAGGTGAATGGGATGGAACATATGGGGCTGATGGTAGAAAAGTACAGGCTGGAATATATACTTGGGTCATTAAATATGCCAACAAAGAAACCGACGAAAAGAAAATAGTTACTGGTACGGTTAACGTATTAAAATAGAGTCAACTTACTTTTTTCGAAAGAATATCTTTATGGGTACCCCCGTGAAATTAAATTGTTCCCGCAACCTGTTTTCTATAAATCTGCTATACGAATCCGTAATATACTGTGGTAAGTTACAGAACAACGCAAACGCTGGCGCGTGGGTTGGGAGCTGCTGAACGAATTTGATTTTCACATATTTTCCTTTAATCGCTGGAGGTGGATTATCTTGAATAATTTCGAGCATTACTTCGTTCAATTTTGAGGTTGGAATCTTTTTTGTACGATTGGCGTACACCTCCATGCATGTCTCAATGGCTTTGTGAATGCGTTGTTTTGTTAAAGTAGAAGTGAAAATAATAGGGACATCATTAAATGGCGCTAATTGCTTGCGTAAATTTTCTTCAAAAGCTTTCATTGTGTTATGATCTTTCTCTACCAAATCCCATTTATTTACTAATACAATTACGCCTTTAGAGTTTTTCTCAATCATATAATAAATTGACAAATCTTGTTTTTGAAGGCCTTCAGCAGCATCTATCATCAAAAAACACACATCAGAATTCTCTATTGTTCTTACCGAACGAAGCACTGAATAATATTCGATGTCTTCGGTAACTTTGGCCTTTTTCCTTATCCCTGCAGTATCAATTAATAAAAAATCTTGTCCAAAGGATCGGTAACGTGTATGAATTGAATCTCGAGTTGTACCAGAAATATCTGTAACGATGTTTCGATCCGAATTGGTTAACGCGTTGATCATAGAAGACTTTCCCACGTTAGGTCGGCCAACAATTGCTATTCTAGGTAATCCATCATACTCTAAAATTGCCTCATCCTCTTTATCTAAAAATGTAACCACCTCATCCAACAAATCACCAGTACCACCACCGTTTGCGGCACTTAAATCAAAAACGTCTCCTAACCCAAAGGAGTAAAACTCTGCAGACATTCCAATTCGGTCATTGGTATCCACTTTATTAGCCACAACAAGAATTTTCTTTTTGCTTTTTCTAAGTAATTCAGCAACCAAAAGATCCATTTCCACAATTCCAGTCATTACATCCACAAGGAACAATATTACCTTTGCTTCATCAATCGCTAACTCAACCTGTTTTCTAATTTCTCCTTCGAAAACATCCTCTTTTGTAGCAGCATATCCTCCGGTATCTATAACCGAAAATTTATATCCATTCCATTCCCCTTTGCCGTAAATTCTATCCCGGGTGACCCCACTAATTTCTTTAACGATCGCATCACGCGATTCGGTTAAACGATTAAATAAAGTTGATTTGCCGACATTCGGACGGCCGACAATTGCAATAATGTTGCTCATTAATATCCGTATTTTTTCAATTTAGATTCAGAGGACCGCCAGTCTTTATCCACTTTAACAAATGTTTCAAGAAATACCTTTTTATCCAAGAATTTTTGAATATCTATTCTAGCTTGACGACCGATTTTCTTCAACATTTCTCCACCTTTTCCAATTATAATCCCTTTTTGAGAATCGCGTTCCACTATAATTATCGCCCGAATCTTAATGAGATGTACTGTCTCTTCGTACATCTCAATCTCAATTTGTGAACTATATGGAATTTCTTTTTGACAAAAATTAAAAATCTTCTCTCGAATAATCTCAGAAACAAAAAAGCGCATCGGGCGATCTGAAAGCTCATTTTTATCGTAGTATGGCGGATTTACTGGGATTAGAGACAAAATTCGCTCCCACAACATGTCGATGTTAAAGTTATGTAGCGCCGAAATGGGGTAAACTTCTGCTGAGGGAATTTCTTGCTTCCAGTATGCAATGCGTTCCGAAACCTTTTCTTGATGAGACTTATCTACCTTGTTGATAAGACAAAGTACGGGTACGTTTAGTTTTTTTATGCGTTCCAATGTTGCTTCATGATTCATTTTATGTTCAACGGTATCCGTAACAAAAATCAATACGTCGGCATCTTGGAGAGAAACAGATACATATTCCATCATGTTCTCATGCAATTTATAAGATACATTTACTACTCCAGGTGTATCTGAGAATACGATTTGATGGTCTTCATCATTAACGATTCCAATAATCCTATGACGCGTTGTTTGTGCCTTGGAGGTAACAATGGATAATTTTTCTCCAACCAATTGATTCATTAAGGTGGATTTGCCCACATTCGGACTTCCAACAATATTTACAAAACCTGATTTATGCGCCATGGCTGCAAAGGTATGAAATTAAAGCGGGTGCTTACTAAAATAGGCCGTGTATGTGTTTCCTTTGATTAACTTTGTTACGTGGAACAAGATGAAAAATACATCAAGCGTTGTATAGATTTAGCTTATTTAGGCAAAGGTAAGGTAGCACCGAATCCGTTAGTAGGATGTGTAATTGTAAAAGATGGTGTCATTTTAGGCGAAGGGTATCATGAATATTACGGAGGACCTCATGCAGAAATTAATGCCATAAATAATGTTATTGATCAATCATTGATCGAAGGTTCAACGATATATATATCTCTTGAGCCGTGTGCGCATGTCGGCAAAACACCCCCATGCACGCTAGCCATATTACGCTTGAAACCTACTCGAGTCGTTATTGGTAGCAAGGATACCAATCCATCTGTTGCAGGCAGGGGAATTGATCGACTACGACAGGAAGGAATTGAAGTAGTTGAAGGAATTCTAGAAGATGAATGTCGGCGATTAAACAAACGGTTTTTTACCTTTCATGAAAAGCGCAGGCCATATGTAGTCTTGAAATGGGCACAAACCCAAGATGGGTTTTTAGATAGAAATCGGGAAGAAAATGAAGTCGGAATTCACTGGATTTCGAGCCCTGAGACAAAGGTTCTTGTACACAAATGGAGGTCTGAAGAGCAAGGAATATTAGTTGGAAGAAATACCATCCTAAATGACAATCCATCATTAACCGTTCGTGAGTTTAGCGGTTCAAACCCAACTAGGATAGTCATTGACAGTAATCTAAAACTTTCGAATGATGTTGGCGTATTTTCCGATGAATCTCCAACATTGGTATTCAATCGCATCAAGAATGAAATAGTTGGATCAACGGAGTGGATAAAAATTCAAGAAACCACAACCAAATTTATTTTGGAGGAACTTTACAAGCGAAATATTATAAGCATTTTAGTGGAAGGGGGTAGCCGAACATTACAATATTTTATTATTGATAATGTTTGGGATGAAGCTAGAGTAATTGTTAGCTCAGTACTTTTTAAAGAGGGTATGCGCGCTCCCGTATTAACGAAAACGCCCGTACGTTCTCACCCATTTGGTTCTACTGACACTATTTACTATTATCAAAGGAAATAATGGATTTGATCTTAAGTATTTTAGCCTCAAGTCTTATTTTCATTATTTTCAGATACTTTCCGAAATGGAACATTGATACGTTACAAGCTGTTATCATTAACTATTTTGTCGCCTTCTCTTGTGGAATTCTTCTTTTTCAGGATAAGGTCCCAAGCGGTGAAATTTTAAATAGATCCATTCCTATTGCATTAATCTGTGGAGTATTATTCATTTCATTGTTTATTATTATGGGTTTGAGTTCCCAGAATAATGGGGTAGCAAAGACTTCAATTGCAGTTAAAATGTCCATGGCGCTCTCCGTAATCCTAGTGATGCTTTTCAATCATGCTCCAATCGGACTCAGCACCATCCTGCCATTAATTCTTGCCTTGCTTGGTGTGTTTCTTGCATCGTTCACAAAATCCTCTGTTAAGGATTCGAGTAATCAATTGTGGATGCTTGGAGTGTTATTCATAGGAAGCGCGGGGTTGGATATCGTACTATACTTTGCAAATTCGAGATGGTTACCACAAGGTATTCATGAAGGGATTTTCGCGGCCATAGGATTCTTGATGGCGGGAATCATTGGAGTTGGATACTTAATTATAAAGCGCATAAGAGGCGAAATCAAGGTTGATCTGAGTAGTTGGCTCGCCGGAATCATACTAGGAATCCCGAATTTCTTTTCAATTTACTTACTTGTAAAATCATACAATACGCTGCCTCTGGCTCCACATCAAATTTTATCGCTCGCAAATGTTGGTGTTGTACTTACTTCTGCAGTACTAGGAATAAGTCTATTCAAGGAAAAATTCAATGCACTTAAAATAATTGGTTTGGTATTTTGTATTACCGCGTTAGGATTAATCGTTATTCTCAGTTAAGGTGATTATTATTCTCCTTGCTCGAAATTGCTTATCAATTCAACTCAATCCGCTGCTAAAAAAAAGTTCTATTATTCAGACTGACTAGCCCGATTCAATAATGTAATCATTGCAGCAGTAACTATGTACAATTGTGTGGCGGTTTCATCATCCATAGATGTGCCATCTTCGTCGTCAGTGGATACCTCCATTGCCATAAATCTAGTTAACTCCGGTTGGTCACAAAAGTCTTCTAACATTTGTTCAGATTCTTCATCGTCTTGTTCAAAATATGCATCTAGCATGGTTGAAAATTCTGGCTGAAAAGCATCAATCATCTCCTCGGTAATCTCTCTACAGTTTAATCCAGCTTGATTGAACGACTCAATAATAACCCAAAAATAGTAGAGGATATATCCTTCTAATGCTTCATTATTATACTCCGCAGGGGCTGCCAAGATATAATCTAATAGTACAGGCTGTTTTTTTGAAAATGCTGTAATCCCATCTTCCAATTGTTCATCTGTTGCATTATCAACCCAATCTAATGCCGATTCAATGTGCTTGATTTGAATATGTTTCATTGCGCCAAAGGTAGTTTAATTGCCAATAAAATGAAAGTGTAACCTATGATACACATCAGAATAGTTCATATACTTAACTTTGCACTGAATTGAAAACAAAACTTTTTTATATCGGAGCAACCGTGCTTGGAATGCTTTTTGGATTTCTATATTACCAGTTTTATGGATGCGTTAATGGCTGTACGATCACAGGAAATCCATGGCGATCAACTGCATATTTTGGATTAATGTTTTTACTAGGTAGTCAAATAATTAAAGATTTAATAATAAAAAAATCATGAGTGAATTTAACGGAACAATCGTGGACGTAAGAACACGAGTAGAATTTAGCGGAGGCCACGTTGCCAATTCAGTAAATATTCCTTTGCAAGAAATAATGGATCATGTTGATGAAATTAAACAAATGAAAACACCAATAATTTTTTGCTGTGCCTCCGGTGGAAGAAGTGGACAAGCTACACATTATTTCAAATCCATTGGCGTCGACTGTGAAAACGGCGGGGGATGGATGGAAGTAAATCACCAATTTAAAGATTAAATCATGGGACTATTTAGTAGTTTTTTTGGTAAACCCGTAGATTTTGCAAAACTTGTTAAAGAAGGAGCGATAATTCTTGACGTGCGTACAGCCGGAGAATATTCCGGAGGACACATTAAAGGATCGAAGAACATCCCACTACAAAGCCTTCAACAAAACTTAAGTAAAATACCTAGAGACAAAGTAATTATAACATGTTGTGCTTCAGGTATGCGTAGCGGATCTGCTAAATCTATATTGTTATCGAGCGGATACAATGAAGTACATAATGGTGGTGGTTGGAAGAGTTTAAAAGGTAAAATTTAAGGTACATCGAAGTACTGTGCAAAGGGCTTTAAGCCTTTTTTTATTTTAAACAACTTTGATACCTTTGTATTTCCTTTAAATTATACATAGCATGCAACTGTGGAATAAATACAATAAGGAGGAACTGGAAAACCAATTGCGGGCTAAAGGCCATACTTATGTGACCGTTTCCTTCTATACTTATGCTAAAATAATAGATCCTCACTCTTTTCGAAATGAACTCTATTCCGTGTGGGATTCCCTAGATGTGATTGGCCGAACCTATGTGGCCAAAGAAGGAATTAATGCTCAAATCGCAGTTCCAAATATCAATTTCGATGAGTTCAAAGAAAAATTATACGGCATAGATTTTTTAAATGGTGTGAGATTGAACACTGCCGTAGAAGAAAATGGCGCCGAATTCCCCTTCCTCAAATTAAAAATTAAGGTTCGAGATAAAATTCTAGCCGATGGCTTACATGATGATACGTTTGATGTCACCAATAAAGGCCAGCACCTTTCAGCAGCGGAATTCAATAAATTGACAGAAGATTCCGATTGCTTGTTAGTTGATTTTCGCAATCACTATGAACACGAAGTGGGTCACTTCAAAGATGCCATTCTGCCTGATGTCGACACGTTTCGCGACTCGTTGCCTGTTATTGAAAAAGACATTTTAAAAGGGAATGAGGATAAATCAGTGATTATGTATTGTACGGGAGGCATTCGATGTGAAAAAGCCTCGGCATGGTTTAAACACCGAGGATTTAGTAATGTTTATCAATTAGATGGTGGGATAATAAAGTACGCTAATGATTGTAAAAGCCAAGGGCTTGAAAATAAATTCATAGGGAAAAACTTCGTTTTTGACGAACGACGAGGGGAAAGAATTTCAAATGAAATTATTAGTCAATGTCACCAATGTGGTGCACCATGCGACACCCACACCAATTGTGCTTTTGAAGGATGTCATTTGTTATTTATTCAATGTAGTAACTGTAAGATGCTAATGGAAAACTGTTGTTCAAAGGAATGCAAAACTATCATTCAGCTGCCAGAAATGGAACAAAAAGAATTGCGTAAGAAATTAACTCAGAGTAATCTCATTTTTAAAAAAGGTCGTTTTGAAAAAGATACGCTTAAAATAAATAGGTAATTGAGCTATCTTTGATACAAAATCACGTACATGAACTTACATCTTTTCATTAATTGGTCCTTCGATGCTGAAATAATCCCCGGATATCGAACCCCGAATTGGTATGGCTTACTCTTCGTTTCTGGAATGATCCTCGGTTATTTCGTGATTCGAAAAATGTTTAAACAAGAGAACGTCTCAAACGAATTGCTCGACAAATTGGTCATGTATATGGTTCCTGCCACCGTGATTGGTGCGCGTCTAGGCCATGTATTGTTTTATGGCCCTTATTGGGGCCCTGACGGCTATTTTTCCAACCCCATTGACATCCTAAAAATTTGGGAAGGCGGCTTAGCAAGCCATGGGGCAGCTGTCGTAATTCTATTGGCATTGTGGTATTTTTCGAGTAAAGTAATACACCGCCCCTATCTATGGATGCTTGATCGGATTGCGGCCCCTATTGCCATAGCTGGGGCCTTCATTAGGCTTGGAAATTTGGTTAACCACGAAATGGTTGGATATGTAACTAATGTTCCTTGGGGATTCCGATTCTTACACCATGATTGCATGAACATGATCGATGGTCAATACCTATGTGAATGGTCCGAAATACCTGTCCGTCACCCTGCAAATCTCTATGAATCTTCCGCTTATTTCCTTTCTTTCGCAATCCTTATGTTCTTGTTTTGGATAAAAAAGGGATGGAAAAAACAAGGATTAGTATTTGGTACTTTTCTAGTCTTAATTTTTGGCTTTCGTTTCCTTATTGAGTTCTTAAAAGAAAGTCAAACTGATAACGACTCAATAGTTGATATAAGTACGGGATTAAATACAGGACAATGGCTAAGTATACCCCTCATATTGGCAGGTGTAATTTTAATAATTCGAGCAAGAAAAAAATCATTCGAAGAAGCTTAGTGTAACATTGACAATAAGATATTCGGAATCCTTTATATATTTGTAAAAATTTGTTGAAATATGGCCATTAAGTCGCGTACGAAAACAGCAGGTAATTCTATTAAAACCGAAGGTAAGTTTGGAAAGGAAACTTACGTTAAATGGTATAAAGACATGCTTCTCATAAGACGTTTTGAAGAAAAAACGGGTCAACTTTATATACAACAAAAATTTGGTGGGTTCTGTCACCTTTACATTGGGCAAGAAGCCATTGCCGTTGGTACCGCGAGTGCTGTGCGCCCTACTGACAAGCATATGACCGCTTACCGCGACCATGCGCACCCGATTGCATTGGGAACGGATCCTCGCGTATTAATGGCTGAGTTGTACGGACGAATCACAGGGTGTTCCAAAGGAAAAGGAGGCTCCATGCACTTTTTTGACAAGGAGAAAAATTTCATGGGAGGGCATGGGATTGTAGGTGCTCAAATTCCTATGGGTACAGGTGTTGCTTTTGCTGAACAATATAACGGAACAGATAATGTAGCAATTGTTTCTATGGGTGACGGTGCGGTTAGGCAAGGTGCTTTGCATGAAACCTTCAATATGGCAATGATGTGGAAACTACCTGTAATTTATATTATTGAAAATAACAATTATGCCATGGGTACCAGCGTTGAACGTACAACCAATGTTACTGATTTATCTAAAATTGGACTTTCATATGAAATGCCTTCTAAAATTGTAAATGGTATGCGTCCAGAAGATGTGCACAACGCCATCGAAGAAGCTGCAAATAGAGCAAGGCGCGGAGATGGCCCTACCCTACTAGATATCCGGACTTATCGTTATAAAGGACATTCAATGTCTGATCCACAAAAATATCGAACAAAAGACGAGGTTTCTGATTGGATGGATCAGGATCCAATTGAGCATGTGCTATCCGTGATAAAATCCAAAAAATGGCTTTCTGAAAAAGAACTAGGTGACATCGATGCCTGGGTTAAAAAAGAAGTAGATGAGAGTGTTGAATTTGCTGAAAATTCACCTTACCCTGATGCGTCTGAATTATATAACGATGTTTATGTTCAGGCTGATTATCCATACATTAAAGAATATTAATAATATAAAGCTATGGCAGAAGTAATATACATGCCCAAATTAAGTGATACCATGACCGAGGGTGTTGTGGCATCTTGGTTAAAAAATGTGGGGGATGCTGTGAAAAATGGCGAATTGTTAGCAGAAATTGAGACTGATAAAGCCACCATGGAATTTGAATCATTTTATGACGGCGTATTGTTGCACATAGGAGTAGAAACCGGTAAATCGGCTCCTGTAAATGCATTACTTGCTATTATAGGCCAAGCGGGAGAAGATATTTCATCTTATTTGAATGCAGCCCCAGTGGCCGAAGAACCAGTAAAAAATGAAGAAGTAAAGTCAGCGCCTGTTGTGGAAACTCCGGTACCCAAACCAGTTGCCGTGCCAATAAACGAACCGAAAAGTACTCCAATATTAAATGTTTCAAACGATAAAGTTTATGCCTCTCCCTTGGCCAAGAAATTAGCGGAGGAAAAAGGGATTGATCTACAATATGTTACGGGCTCCGGAGAAAACGGAAGGATTGTGAAACGTGATGTGGATCACTACATACCCCATCCGAACGGCACTTCGTCATCGGCAGGGCAATCAGTAGGTCTTACTACAGAAACATATTCCGATGAGCCTATTTCTCAAATGAGAAAAACTATTGCACGTAGATTGGCAGAAAGTAAATTTACTGCGCCGCATTTTTACCTAACCCTAGATATCGCAATGGACAACGCCATGGCCTTTAGAACATCAGTAAATGCCACGGAAGGATATAAAATTTCCTTTAACGATATCGTTGTGAAAGCCGTTGCATTGTCCTTAAAGAAACATCCTACGGTTAATTCTTCATGGATGGGAGAGTTTATACGAAGAAACCAACATGTTAATATTGGCGTCGCAGTTGCTGTAGAAGATGGATTATTGGTACCAGTTATTCGTTTTGCTGATACCAAAGGATTTATGCAAATCTCGTCAGAAGTTAAAGAATTTGCGGGTCGTGCGAAAGAGAAGAAATTACAACCTGCGGATTGGGAAGGAAATACTTTTACGATCTCCAACCTAGGTATGTTTGGAATTGAGTCCTTTACTGCTATTGTGAATCCACCTGATAGTTGTATTTTAGCTGTTGGGGGCATCAAAGAAGTTCCTGTAGTAAAGAATGGGCAAGTTGTCCCAGGAAATGTAATGAAGGTGACGTTATCTTGTGACCATCGAGTAGTTGACGGTGCAAGCGGCTCTGCATTCTTACAAACATTCAAAAACTACATGGAAAATCCCGTATCGATGCTCCTTTGAGTAAGCGATTGGATGTATGCCTAACCTAAGATTACTACTTCTACTATTCACATGTTGCGCAACACTTTCGTTGTGGAGTCAGGCAACTATTCGCGTTACAGTACTTTCAGTTCAAGCAGGTATCTACCAAGATTGTGATGGTTTTTTCTCTGGAAATTCTGATTTCGTGTGGGAGTTCACAGGCACGGATAACACCGTAGGTTATTCCAATAACAACCCGGCTCTTTTTGGGATTTTCGGCTTTAATTATGCGTTTAAAAACAACGACAACGGGCCATATACAATGAATACCCCAAGTGGAAATTTTTCACCGAGTAGTGGCCTTTTCTTCGACCATGATTATCTGTGTCCAACAAATGTCCCCACAAGTATAAATTTAGCATGGGAAGCCTACGAAAACGATGATGTTGGAAACTACGATATTCTAGGATTACACGATGGCCAAACAAACCTTCAAAACGCATCGATGCCGGTCCCCGCGGCGGCAGGTTCCCTGTTTTATTCTTTCACCGCCAATTCGGTAGATCCGGGTTGCAATCAAACCTACTCAGTGAATCTCCGTGTGGATAGAATCCCAATCGTCGTAAATTATATGCAAGATAATGTGTGTAACGCGAATTCACTTGCATTGAACACCACCTATACATTTGGATGGTGTCCTGCCACTCTAGAGCCAAATGAACCTGCAGCAAATGATGTTCAAAATGCGGGATCTTTGTGGGCTAAATTTATCGCTCCACCCTCGGGTAGCGTGGAAATTACCTCTGATTTAGCAGGAACTCAAATAGGAACTTATTTTCAAATCTATCACGCTGCAGACGGAGGAAACTGCACCCATGGCGTTCATGCTGTGACCGGTGCTTTAATTAAAGACAAATTTGAATACCTCTCAAATATCGACTTTTCAGACGGAATTGATTTACTCGGCATTGATCCTGAAGCTGAAATCACCTTGAATGCATGTGACCCAATTCCCTTAATTTCCTATCAAAAATTAATCCCGGGAGAAACGTATTATATACAAATTTGTGCTGACCAAGTAAATGACAATGGCTATTTTCAACTGCGAGTGAACGGTTTGGGAGGAGGCGCCCCAGATTTGGAAGATATTCCATGTTTATCTACAACCGTTCAATTTGGTACCACCGCTATTTCTTCAAATCAAAACAGCGCGGCAACCACCACATTGAATTTTGGATGTGCTTTTGATGGCGGAAACAACGCGGCCGAAACGGGAGAAATACACAGTAGTTCGAATCCAAATCAGTACCATGCCTATGATTATCCACACGCTGCGGTAGGAAACCCAGTAATGAATGAAAGTGTTTGGTTAAACTTTATTGCCCCGCAGCAAGGTAGAATTTCCTTTGAAGCAGACTATCAGAGTGCGCTTTATGGTGAAAGCGCTGCGCTTTTTGGCTACGATACTTCTTTTGCTCCTGGAATCCCCTTAGATTATTTATGCTCCAACCTAAAGTTTATTGATTCGGATGAAGGGGGTACCAACGGATTTCTTGGCGGAGATCCGAGTGCCTTAATTCTCACCTCTTGCTTAGAACCTGGATATACATATTATGGGATGGTTGATCCGTCGGATGCCATTACGCCCTTAAGTTCACAATCAATAAAAACTTGGGTGCATGATCCAAGTGTTGTAGACCCAAGTCAGAATCCTCCAGGAAATGATATCCTCTGTTTAACCATGCAAAACCCCTTGTATCAGGTTCCGGTTATTCCTGCTGGGGTAGTTCCACCCTTTCAAGCAGTCGCAGGATCCAATGTGCTTGCATGTCAAGAATATTTAGCAGGTGAACCGAATGTTGATCCAAACCCTGGGAATTGTGCAAACCAAACCGTGTGGCATTATTTTGTAGCACCAGCATCAGGCGCCGTAGAAATTAGTTTACGCGCCTATATTGGAATGAATTTATTGCGCTTTAATATTTATGAACTGTTGAATGGCAGCACATGTTATGGCGGGCTTGCTCCTGCAACGTTCACCACAAACGGTACGCGGTATGATCCTATAATCACTCCAGTAGTAAGTGGTTCTGCCACTCAAAACGGACAACAGGTTTCTATGTGTTGTTTGGATTCAGGCAAGGTATATGCCATACAATTAGACGGAGGATCGCCTGGTGATGAGGGGCAATACATCATTGATTACATCCATGAAATCGCAGCCGATGCAGGTGATATTGAACTGACAGTTAGCAATGGCGAATATACGAATATAATACTCGGTGACACGGCATTGATATGTTTTGGAAATACCATTCAACCAAACATTATGGTAGATGGAATCGGAAATTCAACGCAACATTTGCCCAGCTGCCTTTCTCCTGGCTTTGTACTCCATAGTTACCCGAATGTTCCTGACCCTGTGTATAATTCGGGATTTAGCTTTATCGATTCAATCCAAGGGAACGGAAGTTTTTCTCATACAGGAAATGGTTCAGGAACTTTTGGAAACCCATTATTCAACACGGTTTATTTCCTATCTCCTGCGGGGGATCTACCAAATAATTGGGGCACGTTTAGTTGCCAAACCACCACAGTTGAAGAAGGCGTTCCAGTAGTCTTTTTATCTCCAATTACTGCTACAAGCTCATATGACAATAGTTCTTGCACCTTATACTTCACATTGAATGGTGGGGCATCGGGGTATTTAAATCAACCATACGAATATGTGGTCACAAACCCCTTGGGCGAAGTGGTTCAAAACGCTACGATTGGTCAAGGTCAAGCCGCTGCCTATGTAGCAGCAATTCAAGGAACTTACACCATAACGATCCCCGACGAACCTTGTCCGCTAAGCCTCAACATTGATGCAACGGGATGTCAAAATCCATGCGTTCCGTTAACGATTCCAGTTTCAGTTAAGATCTGTCTAGGCGACAGCATCGTGTTGGGAGGTGCCATGCAAACGCTAGCGGGAACGTACATTGACACTTTAATTTCGATTATGGGGTGCGATTCCATAGTTCAAAGCACCCTAAGTTTTCATCCAAATCCAAGTTACGGGTTTCAAAATACCACATTGTGCCAAGGAGAGGTCTTCTTGTTTAATGGAAATGAATACAGTGAAGACGGTCAATATCAGGATACTATTCAAAGCATACACGGGTGTGATAGTCTAGTAACAACAAGTGTTTTTGTAATTACTCCCGTGGTGGTGAATCACGAAGTGCATTTATGTTCAGGCAGTTCGTATACTTTTAATGGGAATACCTACGCGCAAGAAGGAGTTTATTTTGACACTACTTCAACGGTAAATGGATGTGATTCTATTAATGTGTTGAGTTTATTTTTAAATGCTGCCTACGAAACTAGCATCTATGACACCGTTTGCCTTGGTTCGCCATACCTCTTCGGCATTGATACCTTAAATAGTTCAGGAACTTACGTGTTGCCTTTGGTGGCTGATAATGGATGTGATTCTACGGTAACCTTGGATTTGTATATGTTAGACTGTTCGATGTTAACAGTATATGCACCCAATTCTTTTACACCTGATGCAGATGGCACCAATGATTTGTGGTATCCGATTTTACAAAACGTAAAATCATATACCTACAATATCTATAACCGTTGGGGAGAGCTCATTTTCACATCAACCGGTGAACCTTGGGATGGAACCTTCAAAGGAAACAAATGCCAAATGGGTGTTTACACGTATATCATAGATTGGATTGATAATGAAAAAATCAGTCACCGGGTAACTGGGAACATAACCTTGGTACTTTAGCCTCGACAAGCTCGGATACCGTATCGACAAGCCCGGCTACTGGATCGAAAAGTTCAGCTACGGAAAAATAAAGACAGGCCTCCATATTCAGTTCGAGCTACATTGCCTTAGCATCATCAAATAAGTTGAATTGCATTTCGTTAGGGAGCTCGTAAAAAATCTCCAATGGAAATAGAACAGATTAAAAACAGCATTCTTGAAATACGAGGCATTAAAGTAATTCTTGATTTTGAATTAGCGAAATTATATGAAGTAGAAACGAGGGTGTTGAAGCAAGCAGTCCGTAGAAATATAGAAAGATTCCCCGAAGATTTTTTATTCACCCTAACCTTAGATGAATGGAATGCTATAAGATCACAAATTGTGATGTTTAACAAAGGCAAAGGAAACTTTCCAAAATATTTACCCTTTGCGTTCACAGAACAAGGCGTCGCAATGCTTAGTGCTGTTTTAAATTCAACTCGGGCAGTTCATACCAGCATCTCCATCATGCGTGCCTTCGTTCTCATGCGCCAGTGGGCTTTAAACCACCATGAATTAAGCAAGCGCCTGGATGCGTTAGAACAACAATACGGTCAGAAATTCTCGGACATCGAGCAAGTTTTGAATTACCTCATCCAGAAAGATCAAAAGACCATTCAACAGGCCGGACGGAAACAAGTGGGGTATAAAAAATAATCGTATGAACATCAACTCCCATTTAGCACATTTCAAAAATTATTTGATTTCTCAACGGTATAGCCCAAACACCATTAAAACCTACACGGACGCCTTAGGTGTATTTTTTCAATATCACAGCAAAAAAGCCCCGGAACAACTTGAAATCGAAGATATCGTTCACTTCAATATGGGGTACATCCTACGAAGAAATCTCTCAGCGAGTTATCAGAACCAGGTGATCAATGCCATCAAGTTATTTTATCGAAACCGATTCAATCGAGTGATGGAATTAAACAATATACAACGTCCGCGCAGGGAAAAGCGCTTACCCAATGTATTGAGTAAGCAGGAAATCAAAACAATTATAGAAGCCCCTACAAACTTAAAGCACCGTGCCATGTTGAGTTTAATATACGCTTGCGGATTACGAAGAAGTGAATTATTGAATTTAACCTTGAAGGATGTTCTATCGGATCGGAACTTATTGTTTATTCGACAATCCAAAGGTAAAAAAGACCGCGTGGTTCCTATCAGTGATAAAATCATTGAAATGCTACGGACCTATTATAAAGCCCACAAACCAAAAACGTGGTTGTTTGAGGGGCAAATTTCCAACGTAAAGTATTCCGAAAAAAGCCTTGAAAATGTCTTAAAACAAAGTTTAGCGAAGGCCAAAATCAAAAAGAAAGTTAGTTTACATTGGTTACGACACAGCTATGCAACGCATCTTTTGGAAAGCGGAACCGATTTACGCTACATACAAGAATTACTTGGGCATGCTAGTTCAAGAACCACCGAGATCTACACCCACGTAAGCACAAAAAACCTACAACAAATTCGTTCACCCTTCGATGATTTGTAAAAAATCTAACTATCTTCGAATACCCCTACTTTATGAGGCCAAGCGAACAAATGCATGTTAGCTTGAAGCGAATTTATGGGGGTTATAAGTAAGTTAGCGGAAATACAACGAAACCGGCAATCAGACAATTAAACGGCAAACTCTTGACCCCATTTGTGCAATGACACAATACTTGGCAAAAGTTTTTCACCTTTAGCCGTTAAGGTATATTCAACAGTTGGAGGAACAGTAGCAAAAACTTCTCTTGAGACAATTCCGTTGGCTTCCATATTTTTTAATTCCTTGACCAACATTCTTGTATTAATTCCTTCAATACTTCTCTCCAACTCCTTAAATCTCATTTTTCCTTTTGACAAAATATAGATGATAGGCATCGACCATTTTCCGCCAATTATATCCAAAACATCACGCAAGGAACAAGTCTTTTCAGAAATCGTTAATTTTTTACTTCTCATAACTAACTGGTTTTATTCATTGCTTTAAATAGTGTTACTATTGTACAAAAGTGTAACTACTTGCAAAAGTAAAGTATTGAATCTAGATTTACAACCTAATTCAAAATAAAATCAGAATGAAACTATTAGAATCAATAAAATTAGGCGCCAAAACGCTCAACAATAGAATGGTTATGGCACCGATGACACGTTCTCGTGCCGACTTCAACGGTATTGTAGGTAAATCAACAGTCTTGTATTATGCGCAAAGAGTAAGTGCAGGATTAATCATAAGTGAAGCAATAAATATTTCTAAACAGGCAACTGGAAGTCCTCTAACGCCAGGAATTTATAACCAAACACAAATAGATGCTTGGAAAAATGTGACAAACGCTGTACATAAAAAAGGCGGTGTTATTTATGCTCAACTTTGGCATACTGGGCGTGTGGGGCACTCGCTTGTGAAAAATGGAGAATTGCCTGTTGCACCTTCTGCAATTGCGATTCAAGGGCAACAACATTTTACAATGGAAGGAATGAAAGATTACGAAATCCCAAGAGCGTTAACACTTGAAGAAATAAACCAAATTATCCAAGACTATAAGCAAGCTGCCATCAATGCGATTGAGGCAGGGTTTGATGGTATTGAATTGCATTCAGCGTTTGGTTATTTGCCAAATCAGTTTTTAGCAGAAAGTTCAAATCAAAGGACTGATCAATATGGTGGAAACCATGAAAATAGAAACCGTTTTGTTTTGGAAGTAATGCAAGAAATGGTAAGTGCAGTAGGTGCCGAAAAAGTAGCGATACGATTATCACCAACAAGCTTGTATAACAGCATTTCACATCAAAATCTAGTTGAGCAATTCACTCTTTTAATCAAAGAACTTAATAAAATGCCATTATCCTATATTCATATAATGAATGTACCTTTTCCTGCCGATAAATTCCCACATTATACAACTAATTCGGTTGAAACATTTGGCAAATTAACACATCATACTATTATTGCAAATTGCGGTTACACAAGAGAATCAGGCGAAGCTGAATTAGAAAAAGGAATAGCAAAATTGATTTCTTATGGAGCATTATTTTTAGCAAATCCAGACTTGCCAAAACGATTCGAGTTAAATTCAGAACTCAATCAACCCGACAGAGCTACCATGTATGGGGGTAAAGACCAAGGTTATATTGACTATCCATTTCTATCATAATAACAACATTATAATGTCTTTAAGATATTTTCAACTGTCATTACTTATCGCAATGACAATTTTTACAAACTCTATGTATTCACAAGCAAACCCAAATAATATGGAACCATCAGGAACACAAGAAATCGACAACAGAATTCTTGCAATTCTCACATTAGACATGGAGAACATTCCAAGCGATTTTCAAGAAATCATTAAACACGAAAAAGAGGTTGTTGCTCAATGGAAAGAAGAAGGAATACTTGAAAACTTGTTTTTAAGACAAGGAAATGGTGCAATTCTAATTTTCATAGGTGTTGACGAAGAAAAAGCAAAAGAATTAATGGAGACACTTCCTTTGTATAAACTTAAAAAAAGCGTTGAATACTTCAGCTTAGTAAAACAGTTTTAATAAGCAGTTAACTGAAGAAAATGTACTACCGCTAACAGCGGTTTGGCGTAATGGGGGCTGACGTGCTTAATTGAACGTTGGTCCTTTTTATTTATATTTGTTGTAGGCTGAAAGATTGTGCTTTTAATCCCCCACTACGCCAAGCCCGAAACCGTTATGCCTTATTAACAGACTTTTGTGGTAGATTGATTCTTTGAGCAAATCAAACACATTTGTGCAAAAAAGAATCGAATGAACCTTGAGATCACGAAAGTAAGTATATCCTTGAACGTTCCACATTAACAATCTATTGATTGAATTTCATGTTTAATTTTTTAAATTAGTAAACCCTTGAAATCGATGAATGGCTAAATCAATTGTGACCACCTTATTACTTTGCATAATACTGACCAGTTCTGTTAAATCACAAAGCGAACCTAAAAACGCCGTTTATTTTGAATTACTTGGAAATGGAGGGCTTTACTCTTTTAATTATGAGAGACAATTCTATAAATCCAAAGACGTATGGCCATTTGGATCCAAAACTTTAAAAGTATATGGCCGTGGCGGACTTAGCGCGATTGCATATTCGAAACTTTGGGGGGGAACTATCCCAATAGAGTGCTCAGTCGCATTCGGAAAAAATAAAAATTATATTGAAGCTGGATTTGGATGCACATTTATTTATTTATCTTTTTCTGGGTTTGATCATCCAAGTATACCTTTACGAATTGGTTATCGACTAGAAATAAGTGAGTATTTATTTAGAGTGGGACTAACTCCATATTTTGACCAAGTAACGTTCAATCCTTGGGTGGGTTTAAGCTTTGGAAAAAGGTTTGATGATTAGATTAGCTTAACATGGTTGTAATTAACAAATTTGATTCCTATAGAGCTAGTTTCCGTTAAAAAACGGCCCACATCCCAATGTCCAAAACCATCACTATTTTTTGGTATGTTGATTGCAATGAATTATGTTTACCGCTAGATTAGAATCTCAGTAATTTGCAATAAAAACTAAGTCATTTTGACACATATATTTTTAAATAATTCATTCTATTTCAGAAAATTAGTTTTAATCACTCTCAAATTTGTAGTACTGTTAACTGATGTTACCATTGTTAACGGACAACCCTTTGATATCTTAACGTCAACACAAAGAAATATTCGAATAGATAATTCAATTACATTGTTAGAATCAATAGAACCGAATACAGAACGAGTAGTATTCAGTCCTCCGCTAAAAGATACTGTCTTTATTCCCGAATATAAAGATACTATTGGACAATTCTATTTCAGTATAACTGCTTTGGGAAGTGAAATTAATATTCAGTATTTGAATGATAGTAAATGGTTTTTATTTGGTACAAGAACAGAATATGCAAGCTATCCTTTTATATTGAAAACAATTAATTCTGGAAATATCAATAGTTATTTCATTTATATGTAAATCAACTAATTAACATCATCACAAATGCGTAATCTGCTTTAATCATTGTTTAATTTACTCCAACGGATTTATGGAAATTCCCATTCTTAAGTTAATAAAACCCACATTTTCAATACACCTTCTATCCATATTAATTATCATTTTTTCTCATAGCTACTCTCAACACCTCAAGTTTGAACAAGACACCTTTGATTTTGGTAAATTGCATTACAAGCCTGGACTTAAAAGATATCTTAATTTCATAAATACAAGTTCAGATACGATAAAATTCCTTGGTGTACCATTAACAGCAACTGGGTTCGACGTTGCCTCGACAGTTAACAATAAAATGAGCTATGCTCCGGGAGAATATGGTACTTTGATTTACCATTTCGAATCTAAAAAACCCGGCAATTATCACAAGACCATCAAGATCGTTACTAATCTCGATTCATTACCAATATTACTTTTTGTGCAATGGGAAATCTTACCAGATATTATTTTTAACCCGATCATAGATAAATTAATCCCCGACAAGGAAAGAATGATTTCATACCTCAGACAAATTGAACATCAAGGTTGCTACGGCTCTTTATCTTATGTTTATTCTCATGATCCATACGAATCCAGACAAGCACATTACAGTGAATGTGACACCCTCAGGAATTTGGCGATACAATCGTTGAATAAATCCTTAAATGTTGATGAGCTATTTAAACAAGCCTGCTCTAATGAAAACGAAATAGTGCGGTTGGTTTGCCTGGAAACTATTTCTAGATTTAAAAAGAATTCAGAACGTATAGAATCAATTTTTGAGGCTGAGTATTTAAAAACCATTGCGAAACCATCGTTATTTGGAACAGAATGGGCGGTATATTATCGTATGTTAGACATCGTTTCGCCACAATACTCCGAATTCTTCCCAATCTCTAACAAGCTTGACCTTCAAACATATGTTTATTTAGCTTCCTTGCCTGTAGATCAAACCTATACTGCGATTGGTGAATGGAAATCATTCTCCCTTGTACAATCAGCGCTCAACTATGGAACAATTGACTTAACTGATTATTCTTTGCCTAATGGATCGTTTGTAATTCGAGGAAAGATACATGTTAAGAATACCCAAGATCATTCAGTGGTGGTTGCTCCATACCATGATGGTTCAACTTGGTGCGACCAAAAAAGTTATCGGATTCCGCCTAACGAACAGATAGATATAAACTTTTGGACATCAATACGAATAAATGAAATGAATAACCCTATTCATCGAGTTATTCATCTTGTAGACTATAACACTAAGGAAAAACAACTTTTCAATATTGAAGCAAAATTCGAGAATTTTTAATGGCGTTTTTCTTGTAATTATTTTGGATTTCACCAAGAATTAGAATTAGTAACAATGATTACTGCGAAAGAGTTTTTTAAATTTGTCTACCCCAATAAAGGCGTCATGTGGATATGAAAGTTTATTTTAATTGCTTCCATTAAAGCATACGCTTTTGGTTGTATTTAAAGATTAAACGAAACTATGCATAATGCTACGCATTTAATAATTACCTATGGATTCATCTTCGGCAATACGCATCAATAAGTACCTTAGTGAAATTGGTTTTTGCTCCAGACGCGCTGCCGATAAGCTTATTGAAGAAGGGCGTGTACGAATCAATGGGAAAGTACCCGAAATGGGAACCAAAGTTATGCCTGGTGATGAAGTTACGGTTGATAACAAACCCACCCAAACTCCTTCAGATGATTTCATATACATTGCCTTTAATAAGCCCATAGGTATCGTTTGCACCACTGATCAACACCGCGAACGTAATAATATCATAGATTATATTAATCATCCGAAACGTATTTTTCCAATAGGTCGCTTAGATAAACCCAGCGAAGGATTGATTTTCCTTACCAACGATGGCGATATTGTCAATAAAATTCTTCGCGCAAGAAATCACCACGAAAAAGAATATCTCGTGACTGTAAATCGTCCCATAAATGACGCATTCATTCAAAAAATGAGTAATGGAATACCCATTCTTGACACCGTAACGCGTTCCTGCCATGTGGAGTTGGTGGATCGCTATTCTTTCAAGATTATTCTAACCCAAGGATTAAACCGCCAAATTCGACGCATGTGCGAATATTTAGATTATCGGGTACTCAAGTTAAAACGGATTCGTATCATGAACATTCACTTAGATGTGCCCATCGGACAATGGCGATATCTAACTGCAGATGAAATCGCAGAAATTCAATTCATGGTGTCTGACAGTGTGAAGGCTGTTGACTAAATTAAAGCCATAATTTCTCGGTAATGCAAAATAGAAATCCCAGGTTTCTGCATCGAATTGCACATCGCCTTAGCTAATACTTTAGCGTTGATGCTGTGATATTTTCCTTTAAAAGTAAAAACATCGAAGAACGGAGTTAGTCGTTGCCCAAATTTCTCTGCAGGCCGAGATTCATTTCGCTCACCAATAAGCATAGAAGGACGATAAATCAGACAGTTATCAAACCCTAAAGCCACTATTCCTTCCTCCACCTCCCCTTTGATTTTGAGGTAAAAGTTTGAAGATTTTTGATTCGCCCCGACGGATGACACCAAGTGAATTTCTTTACACCCGTGCGCCTTAGCATACGAAGCCACAGCCATAGTAATTCCGTAATCTATGGCTTTATACTCAACTAAATTGGGAGTTTTTTTTCGTGTCGTGCCAATGCAACTGTATAGCACATCTATCGAATGATTGCAAGGGATGGAAGAAAGGTCCTGGAATTTGGTAATGATTTGTTGAAGCTTAGGGTGTTCTACTTCGAGTGGCTTTCTCACCAACGCTGTGATGTATGTTACATTTTCATTAAGCAGTAACTCATTTAGCACACTATATCCTACCAACCCTGAGGCGCCGAGCAATACTACATTTTTCTTATTCATCCGAATCAAATGTACTTCAATCTACTTTAACTTGAACGTACCGTCATCGTTGATTTCCCACAATACTTCCGGGAAATCCAAAGCACACAAGCGTTTTATTTCTGACAATACTTGCTTATTGGGATCAAGGGTTGGTCCTCCTTCCCCGAGTTGTTGAATAGAAACAATTTCTCCTTTGATGAAATCTCCGGTATTCTTATTGATGTACAACTTATAGATCGGTGCAATGCCGCTTACCCCTATTAAACTGAAACGTCCGTATGTAGCAAAATTCCCCATCGAATAGGTGATGAACTTCCCTTTGTAACAATCAATGGCGCGTGTAACGTGCGGACCATGTCCCAACACGATATCTGCTCCATTATCTACCATCATGTGTGCAAACTCATAGACGTTTCCTCGATTTTCACCTACAAACTCTTCTGTTTTTCGGGTAACATTGGTGCGGCTACGTCCTTCTGCCCCGCCATGGAAAGAAACAATTACTAAATCGCTAATTTTCTTTAATTCACCTAATACCTCGATAGCTTTTTTATAGTCATTCAACTTCAAGCATCCTGAATTCGGGGAAAATGCCGTCATTCCGATGACTTTCCCATTCACGTGAATAGTATCCCAAGGACAGGTTTCTAAGCCAGCATGCTTAATGCCTTTCTCCTTTAAAATTCGTTTGGTGTTAACGCGACCAGCATCACCAAAGTCCCCCATGTGGTTATTCGCTAAGGATAATAAATCAAACCCAGAATCTTTTAGATAATCCACCAAGTACTCGGGTTGACGAAAGGCATAGCATTTTGATGGATCACTACATTGTTTTACATCTCCACCTTCATTAAGTACAGTTCCTTCGAGATTCCCAAAGGTTAAGTCAGCATTACGTAAGAAGTCTCTCACGGGTTCTAAAATATTCGCTTTATTCGGGGGTAAATAGGCTGCGCTCGGGTAATTCGTACCTAGCATAATATCCCCTACCGCAATTAAGGTAAGTATTGAATCCGACGGATTATCATTGATTTTAGTTTCAACGATTGACGTAGGTTCAAGGCGATCTTTCGCACTGAAAGAGCAAAACACCAGCGGCATTGTTATCGCCAACACACCCAGGGCGATATATAATTTTTTCATTAAAAAATATTTTTACGAAGGTCGAAAATTAAATTTAGTTGGCAAGAATAAAATCACTTATTGAAAAATCAATGGTAAATTCGGATCATCAAATTATATTCATGGTAACAATTGAAAATTATTTAGAGAATCATTATATACATCGAAGCAATTGGTTGCGAGCCGCCGTACTGGGTGCGAATGACGGCATTATTTCCATCTCAAGTTTAGCAGTTGGCGTTTCCGCAGCAAGTCAATCGAATGATCCGGTAATCCTAGCTACTGTGGCAGGATTAGTAGCGGGCGCCTTATCAATGGCCGCGGGGGAGTATGTTTCTGTAAGTTCTCAAACAGATACCGAAAAAGCAGACATTGAACGTGAGAAAAAGGAACTTCAGCAGATGCCAGAGGCTGAATTGAAATTACTTGCAGCCATCTACGTATCACGTGGATTAAAAAAAGAAACAGCTATGCAAGTCGCGATTGAATTAACAGAAAAAGACGCCCTAGCTGCACATGTACGCGACGAATTAGGTATTAATGAACTCACACAAGCAAACCCGATTCAAGCTGCATTGGCATCTGGTGCCGCTTTCACAGCTGGAGGAATGTTACCTCTGATTTTAACTCTATTTGTTCCCA
The DNA here is from genome assembly GCA_030830895.1 of Crocinitomicaceae bacterium. GTDB lineage: Bacteria > Bacteroidota > Bacteroidia > Flavobacteriales_D > Crocinitomicaceae > UBA952. The sequence continues at coordinate 78,900 of JAURMC010000014.1, forward strand.
TCCAAGGAATGACATATTGGTTATACGTTTCTACGATTTTGTTTTTAATGCTTTTAGGATTTATATCCGCGAAAACCGGTGGCGCACCCGTTGGAAAGGCAATTTTGCGGGTCACCATTTGGGGAAGCATCGCAATGGGTATTTCAGCTGGGGTTGGGTATTTGTTTGGGGTTACTATATAGTTTAACTCATCTGAAGTTTTTACAGACGACAAACTATTTTTTGAAAAAAAATAGCTCTACTAATCAATGGCGCTGGCCATTACCTTCCCAATGAACATTACCATTGGGTTTCCGATCTACTACAGTATTATTCAATAAAAAAGGCCGGCATCGCCGACCTTTATATGTTTTATAGTTTAACAATCGGCAGTACGCCTGAGGCATGTTTTAACACATAACGGCCCGGTGACCAACTGGAAATATCTAAGATTCTTGATTCGTTTCCTCCCAAAGCAAACTCAACCATGAGCCTTCCCTCTGAGGTATAAACACCCACCTGATCGAAAACAGTTGAAGCGCTGTTACTTACCGTAATCGTCGTGGCGCTCGGATTTGGATATATCACTAAGCTTGAAATTCCCGATTCATCCAATGAAACTTGAGAACCGACTATTACTTCCAACGTATCCCCGCACCCGTTAGCATCCAATACCATTACGGAGTAGATACCTGCAGCTAATCCGTTGATTGATGCCGTGGTCTCACCACCTGGCATCCAAAAGTACGTATAGTTAGGAGTTCCGCCAGATACGGTAACGGTAGCCGACCCATCCATACCCATCATTTCATCGGTAGTTGATGTTGATATCACAAGTGTGCTCGGCTGAGTAACGGTTATTGTAGATGTAGCGGTACAACCCAAACCATCAGTGACCGTAATCGTATACGATCCTGCAGCCAAGTTTGAAATATCTTCCGAGGTACTTCCATTAGACCAAGAATAAGTATATGGAAATGATCCTCCGGAAACCGTCAAATCAACACTGCCACTATTCTGTCCTGCACAAAGATTATCCGTTATGACAAACAACGGATTTAACGCACTTGGCTCCGTAATAGATAGGGCTTCAGTTACCGTACAGCCATTGGAATCGATAACGATTACGGTGTAGGTTCCAGCAAGCAAATTGTTTGCTGTTTGAGATGTTGATCCATTAGACCAAGTATAAGTCAACGGTGCCGTCCCTCCCACAACATTGGCGATGGCAGAACCGGATGCTTGTCCGTTACAATCAACGTTAGTAATCGATGTACTTACGCTAATGTTGCATACAGGGACAGGAGCACATCCGTTGGCAGGAGCTTGACTATAATTAAACACTAAACTTGGGCATGGAAAAAGGGTTGGAATTCCCCCATTCATTACTAGGTTTACGCCAGGTTCATGATAAATAACGTGAATTCCTCCACTCATGACAATTGTTGCGCCTGTTTTTGCATACACCGTATCAATACCCCCCCCCGTTATCATGGTTGCGCCGGATTCAAGATAAATTTTCATGATACCACCATCCGTATACAGCGTATCGTTTTGACAAACCCATTGAGGTGTGAATCCGCCATTTACTACCTGATATGAACTCACTACATTGGAGTTGGGCGATACGGTTGGGCCAGCAACATTGAACACATTTGCGGTAGCCGATGCCGTGCAACCTAGGGAATCCGTAACTGTAACTGAATAGGTCCCTGGAGCGAGTCCTGACAAATTTTGAGTAATTTGGCCACTTGACCAAAGATAGGTGATCGGTCCAGTACCATTAGCCACATTCAAGGTTACGGTTCCATTGGGCGCACCTCCCATTGCGTTATTGACACTTGCCGTTGCTGTGAGATTGCAAGAAGGAACAGGGGCGTATACAAAATCATCAATTCCAATAAAATCTGAATTTATACCGCTTGGGCCTCCATTTGGAACATAATATCGAAAAGCGATTCGGCCAGAAGTAGGTGCAGCCAGGCCTGAAATGGTAATACTATATTGAGTCCAAGTAGAAGGATATCCTGCAGCTGTAAGGCCAGGATTAACTTCAAGTAACAAATTCGAAAAATCGCCCACTGAGGTATTGGTTGCTCCTACGTTTGTACTGGATCCGTTCGTGCTCATACGAACTTGAAGGTTGTCTGGATAAATACCACCGGTAGATCGGGTATAAAAACTAATAATATCGCCGTTATTTAAATTAAGTGTCGGGGTTATTAGCCAATTGCTGATCGTAGCCGAACCTGCCACGGCATTATAGTTTGAACATATGTAGGAGTCAATGGGTGCAGAATTCTCTGGAAATACGGTAGAGCTACCTTGAACCCAATTCGGATTGGTACCAATAGGCGTACTTAAGTTTTGCTGATTCCAGCCAGCTGCAGCTAAGCCCGCGACATTAGCAAACCCTTCATTAATGGCCTGCGAAAAAGTAGAGCCGATGCATAAAATACTTAAAGCAGTCGAGAGTAAAAGTGTTTTCATATACAAGTAGTTAAGATTTACTCTAATTTAATTAAAAACAAAAAACATTAGCATATTAAAGGAGTTTTTTATTACTCATTTAAGATACCGATAGTCTTTTCCTGTATTTATAGATTTCACGGTTTCAAAAATTAATGCAATGCACGATTCAACATCCTCTTTTCGAACCATTTCAACCGTAGTATGCATGTAGCGCAATGGCAATGAAATCAGCGCACTAGTAACTCCTTCATTGGAATATGCAAAGGCATCCGTATCTGTTCCGGTTGAGCGTGAAACTGCTGCCCGTTGAAATGGGATTTTATTATTTTCTGCCACCTGAATAATCTGCCGTAAAAAGTTATTCTGTACTGCCGGACCATATGTTAGCACCGGACCATCCCCCGATTTTTGGTCACCATTTTCAATTTTGCTCACCATCGGAGTACCGGTATCGTGGCAAACATCAGTAATCAGTGCTAAATCTGGTTTAATTCGATGCGCAATCATTTCTGCACCACGCAAACCTATTTCCTCTTGGACGGCGTTTACCACATATAAACTAAAGGGTAGATTCACCTTCTTTTCTTTAAGTAATCTCGCTACTTCCGCAATCATGAATCCCCCTACCCGATTATCTAAGGCACGCCCTACATAGCGATTTTTGTTCAATATCATAAATTCATCTTCAAAGGTGGCCACACAGCCTACATGTACCCCAAGTTTTTCCACTTCTTCCTTGGTTGAACATCCGCAATCCAAAAAGATATTTTTCATGCTGGGTGCTTCATCCTTAGTGTGGCGCATATGTATCGCAGGCCATCCAAATACTGCCCGTACTATGCCTTTATCTGTATGAATATTTACACGCTTCGATGGCGCAATCATGTGATCCGAACCGCCATTTCTTTTTAAGTAAATAAATCCATCACTAGTGATATAATGCACAAACCATGAAATCTCATCGGCGTGCGCTTCAATCACCACTTTGTAGGGTTGCCCGGGGTTAATTACTGCTGCCACAGAACCGTAATTATCAATAATGAATTCATTAGAGTATGGTCGCATGTAATCCATCCATAATTTTTGTCCAGGCGATTCAAAACCGGTTGGACTTGCGTTGTTAAGGTATTGTTCTAAGAATTTTTCTGATTTGGTAGTGATAATTTTTTTCATGGGTTATTTCATTAACGTTACGTTTCCTTTGATGATGTTTTCTAAGCCCCCGTAACAGGTGACTTGCAGGTAGTAGTCGTAGACATCCGGATCGAGTTTTCTTCCTTGATAGATTCCATCCCATCCGAAATTCACATCGGTTGATTCAAATACCATTTCACCCCAACGGTCAAATACCCTGAAGATCATTTTTTCTACAAATAATCCACGCACATACAACACATCGTTATTCCCATCATTGTTTGGTGAAAATGCATTTGGTACATAGACATAAGGTCCATCACAAATTATCTCATAGACCTTTACTTCGGTGGTGTCACTTACCGTACACACACCGTCTGAAATATAGAGGGTAAACACCGTAGTCTCATCAACTGTGGCTTGTGTATTTTGCGCATTTGGATTGAGCACAGGAGCAGCGGGCACCCATTGATACATTGGGTAACCAGATGGCGCGCCGGTTAACGAAATCGTAGATCCAGGAGTTACAATCGGTGGATAAGCATTGGCTTGCACTAAACTAGGATTGATGTAGGATACGCTGACATAAATAGAATCTTCTACCAGACATCCGTTCGCACTAGTGGCTTCTAAATAAAGGTATTGAGTGGCTTGCGGTAGCGTAGTTACATTCTGCTGATTCGCCGCACCTTGAATGATGGATGCTGGACTCCAAACATAGCTAAATACTTCCGATGAATTATTTATTGCACTGTATAGGGTTGGGGTATTTAAACAAATAGAGTCTGGCCCTGAAATACTGATTGATTCTGTAAACACCGTAATGCTGATAGAATCTGTGAACGAACAATTTCCATTTCCGGCAGTCAAATAATAGGTTTGAGATGTAGGCACTAAAACTTCCAAGGAAGAATCTTGAACTGACACATTCAAGGTATCCGTAAACAGGTTATTACTTGACCAAACAAAGTAATTTGGATTACCCACCAAGGTGCTCGGAGAAAGCACGATGGTAGAATCAACGCATAAATACATCGCATTTGGTAATGAAAAACTGACAGAAGGATAAACCGTTATGGTAACTGCGGCTGTATCTGAGGCATTACACACGGAATCAAAAATGATAAGCTCTGTTATATATTGTCCAGGGACTGTATAGGTTACTTGGGGTTCAAAGGTTGTTGAATCTATAACTCCGTTTCCAAAATTCCAATAAAAATTACTTGTTAAAGTAGAAGAATTGTTGAATTCGACCGTTACTGGGCTACATCCATCTTCTGGACTTGGCTGATAATTGGCAATCACAGGAACATCAAAGAGTACAAAAACACTATCAATTTTGGAACAGTACCCATTCGAAGCCGATATATAATACCATCCGGGATTATTATTCGATATCAACAAAGTTGAATCGTTAACATTCGGAATCAGAGGTGGATTGAACGTGGCATTAGTGCCCCACAAGTATTCATTCGCTGTACCATTGGTATTAATAGACAAGGTATATGGATTATTTGAACATAAAGCCAGGGTATCAAATAGCGCGAAATTAATGGAATCCAAAACTGTAATGGTAATCTCAGCCGTATCGGTGAGGTTGCAAATGCTGTCTGTCACAAACAAATAAACTTGGTATACACCTGGATTAGTATAGGTTATGGTCGGGTTGAATATGGTAGTACTTGTATTATTATTACCAAAATCCCACAAATAATCATCATTCTGCGATGAAAAATTATTGAATGTAACTTGCAAATCTTCACAACCAATGTTTTGACTTGCAATAAATTGTGCAGAAGGAATTAACTCGAAATCAAATTTGAATAACAAGTTGTTACAATTGGCGCTATTATTAACACTGGAATAAGCACCTGGGGTTGTAGGAAAATCACTGAAACCACCACAGCCACCGCATACGGATTGATACACAACACCATTTTTATCAAAACGACTGGTTCCCCCATCTACATGTTCCGTGGCAATATTTCCACCCATGTAGGTTGCATAAAGCAAATTCAAAAAATCATGTTCTATGACCATCAAGTAGAAATCGAATCCGGTGGTATTCGGCTGATAAGCATTACCTGAAATGGGCATTCCAGAAATTGGTACATTTTGCAAGATATTAGCACCCCAACCCGATATATATATGTTTCCGCAAATGTCTACAAGGAACGCAGAAGGCGAGATATTAATTTGGCTACTGCCGTTTCCAATGGTCGCACTTGCTTGATTCGTAGATAAGTTATTGGTTAATTTAATTACAAATTGGCTGGAGTTGGGGTTATAGTAAGGTGCATTCCATATTGGAAAAATACCCCCAACAGATTGGCCTAGAACAAACACGTTATTGTTGCGATCAACCTCTACAAAAAATGCTTGGTCGTAATCATTCCTTCCCAAGTACGTTCCCGCCGTTATTGCAGTTCCAGCAGGGTTTAGTCTAATCACAAATCCATCCGATTTCCCCCCTTGATAAGCGCCCATAAGTCCTCCAACTGTACCCGATAAATTGGTCGAAGACGTTCCTCCGCAAGTAAAAATATTATTGAGCGTATCTACCTTCACCGAATAACACGCATCGTTTTGAATTCCACCATAGTAGGAGGAAAATTGTAAAGAATTGAAAGATGGATTCAACCTGAAAAGTACACCATCTTGTCCGCCGGCATTCGTCGCTTGAAACGGATTCATAGTTGGAAAATTTGTTGACCGTGTACAGGAGGCAATTAACACATTACCAGCTTTATCCAGCATGATTTCACCTCGAAACTGATCGCCATAGTTGGTTGTCAACGAATCATATAAAAACGCGCCATTATATGGCAAGGAAGTGATTTTATAATTAACCCCATCATTTCCAGTTCCTCCAACATAGGTAGAAGCTAATAAATTCTGTCCGTTAGCACTCAATTTAGAAACGAATATATCCGTGCCCTGATTCAAAAAATAGACCCCATTAAAAAGAAAATTTGCGTTGGGGGATCCCCCTGCGTGGGCGGGTTGATAAGCACCGTTGGTGGTCGGGAAATCAATACTCGACGTGGCACCGAAAATGTATATGTTATCCACGGAATCACAGATTAAGCTATGGGCTGTTTCTGTTCCTTGTACCATGTCTCCTCCTCCTAAATAAGTAGCCCAAAGCATTGCTGTTCCCGTTGGATTATATTTGGTAATAAACACGTCGGTAACTCCATAGTTACCACCAATAGCTACAAAATTGCCGGTAGGATCATACGAATTGCCATTAGGAATCGGAAAGTTATTGCCATATACCATTCCAGCAGAATATGCCGCACCGCTTTGCCCATAGGTTGCTGTCATTCCAAAATTATCAGAAAATGCCCCGTTATACGTAGCAAAAACCAACACTGGATCGATGACTAATGGAATCTCCCCGTTGTATGAACCCAAGCGAAATACCACGTCATTTCCTTGAAGAATGAATTTACAATCCACCCATGTCCTTTGCCCATTGATATCCTGAAATGCTGCTAATTGCTCCTGTTTAATTTGACCCAAAGGAGTTTGTATAATTAAATTCCCTTTTCTATCTATGCTAAGTTTGCTCTGCCCTGCGTATTGCATACGAATTTGAGAAGGGTCGGCACCAGGTGAAACTATGAATCCATATTCTTGATTTAAACCGGTTGCATTTAATATGAGGTCAATTCCAGGATACAGTTGATGCCTTACTACGCGGTCATATCCACGCACACCAACGGCCCACTTTGTTGAATCTTTTCCATGAAAATAATTATGATAAAACGAAGTAGGACCCATTTTCTCAGCCGTTAAATATGGAAGTGAATTTAAAAAATTCATGTGCACTACATGTTCTCGAATTTCTTGATTTTTTTGTTTTTCACCTTGATCATGAGCATGCGTCATAGCACTTAAATCTTGCTGATGAAAAATCAGCTTATTTTTCATTACCCAAAGTTTACCACCCTCTTTTTCCGCTTTGAAAATTACATCGGAAGGCCATTGCCCTTTATTCTCAAAGAAATGCGTAGAATTCTTTGAAGGCATGGATTGAAACGTACCTTGGGGCATCTGTGCATGAACCCCTACAAACCAATACAATAATCCAATAAATATTACCCACCTCTTCATCGCATTAAAAATACGGATTTTATTCAGGTGAAAAAAAGTAATCAAAGTACATCGCACTTTTTTGTATTTTTACTCCTCCTTCAGCCGAATTTTTATGAATCGAGTTACCGAACTTTTTAAGATTAAATACCCACTTATACAAGGCGGAATGATCTGGTGCTCAGGATGGGAATTAGCCGCTGCAGTTTCAAACGCAGGTGGACTTGGTTTAATTGGCTCTGGGTCAATGTATCCGGAAATCTTAAGGGATCAAATTCTGAAATGCCAAGCAGCAACTAACTCTCCGTTTGGAGTAAATATTCCTTTGCTTTACCCCAATATTGAAGAACACATCAAAACCATCATTGAGCTCAAAGTTCCTATAGTATTTACCTCTGCGGGAAATCCAAAAACTCATACTGCGCGACTTAAGGCAGCGGGAATTACCGTAGTTCATGTAGTTTCATCTATGAAATTTGCGCTCAAAGCAGAGGAGGCTGGAGTTGACGCAATTGTTGCGGAAGGATTTGAAGCGGGCGGACACAATGGTCGTGAGGAAACTACCACATTATGTTTAATTCCTTCTGTTGCTAAAGTCGTAAACATCCCGCTCATAGCCGCCGGTGGCATTGGTAGTGGAAAAGCAATGTTGGCGGCCATGATTTTAGGGGCAGAAGGCGTGCAAGTGGGTAGCCGTTTCATCGCTACACCAGAATCAAGCGCTCATCGAGCTTTCAAAGAACGAATACTAGCCGCAGAAGAGGGTGAAACCAAACTAACACTTAAAGAATTAACACCCGTTAGACTACTCAATAACACATTCTATCAAGAAATTGAAGCAATTTATAAACGTCATGGCACGACAGAAGAATTAGCCGCTCACCTTGGAAGAGGTCGAGCGAAAAAAGGCATGTTCGAAGGAGACTTGAATGCAGGGGAATTAGAGGTAGGACAAATCTCAGCAATGATTCACACCTTAAAACCTGCTGGAGAAATTGTCAACGAAATGATCGAAGAATTTAACCTTGTTGCGCAAAGAATTACGAATTTAACATTATGATTAACTTTCATCGCTTTACACTTCCCAATGGGCTAAAGGTGATTTTTCACCAAGATATAACGACCCCCATGGCGGTAGTTAATACCCTCTATGATGTTGGCGCGCGGGATGAAGACCCTAACCATACCGGGTTCGCTCATTTATTCGAACATTTGATGTTCGGTGGTTCAGTGAATATTCCAGATTTTGATGCCCCATTGCAACGTGCCGGAGGCGAAAGCAATGCATTTACAAGCAACGACATCACGAATTATTATGATGTACTTCCATCGCAAAACATTGAAACCGCCTTATGGTTGGAAAGCGATCGCATGTTATCCCTAGCCTTTTCTGATAAAAGTTTAGAGGTGCAACGCAGCGTGGTTATTGAAGAATTCAAACAGCGTTATTTAAATCAACCCTATGGCGATGTGTGGTTGGAATTAAGACCTTTAGCGTATAAGGTCCATCCATATCAATGGGCAACGATTGGGAAAGAAATCAGCCACATTGAACAAGCCACCATGGATGATGTGCGTTCCTTTTTTGGGACACATTATCACCCCGGAAATGCCATACTAACGATTGCCGGAAACTACGAAAACAACCAAATCGAGGACTTGGTATCTAAGTGGTATGGAAACATTCCAGGTAAAAAGAAAGGGGCTCGGATCTTGATGCAGGAACCGCTTCAAAACGAATATAGAACCTTGACGCTTAAGCGAAACGTACCAGCCTCTGCGTTCTATTACGCTTTTAAAATGTCGGAACGTAAATCGGAAGGATACTACATTGCCGACTTACTCTCAGATGAAATAGGAAAAGACAAATCAGGAAAGCTGTATGTAAGCCTTAAAAAAGAAAAGGCGTTGGTTCATGAGATCAATGCCTATATAATTGGATCACTTGATGAGGGATTATTTGTTGTTTCTGGTAAGCTCATGCCAGAAAAAACCTTCGAAGCCTTGGATGAAGCATTATGGGAGGTATTGGAATCCTTTAAAAATAACTTGATTTCCTCCCCTGATTTAAACAGATTACGCATGAAAGGGAAGACCTCTAAGGCATTTCAAGAGCAAGGACTTTTAAACCGTGCGATGAATCTTTCGTTCTTCGAATTATTGGGAGATGCTCATGGAATTAACGAAGAGGAAGCAATCTACAATGCTATTGAAGCGCATCATTTACAAGACTATGCCAAATCGCTCTTCAAGACAAGCAACTGTTCCCGATTATTCATTGAATCTGAAACCAACTAACATGACAGATACTTTAAATCGCAAGCAGGCTCCAGTAATTTCAATTTCCAATGACATTAATTACATTGAGCCGGAGCGCTATCTTACACCGGCAGGTGTGCCCGTGTATTTGATGCGAAATGAAACCAGCGAAGCCGTTAAATTGGATTTAATTTTTGATGCTGGGTCTATGTATCATGAAAAGCCGGTAGCTGGTTTAACCACTGGGATGCTTTTAGCAGGTACCGCTGACAAAAGTATGGCAGAAATCAACGATATGATTGATGACCACGGAGGGTACTTCAATGCTAGTGTAAGCGCAGACCATGCCTACCTGAACATATTCGGGTTGAATGAATCCATGGATCAATTGGTTCAACTTATAGAGAAATCACTGTACCATGCCAACTTTCCTGAAAGCGAATTGATACAACTGAAAGCCGAGCGAAAACAAAACTTAATGGTGTCTTTAGAAAAAGTAAGTACCCTAGCGCAACGAGCTTTCCAACAACAGCTGTTTAAGGGAACACCCTACGGTAGAATTAATCAACCGGGCGACTTTGATGATGTTACTCGAAGTGACATCCTAGCATTTTTCGAAACATATTTTAAAAAAGGACTGCGAAAAATCAATTGGGTTGGAAATCCAAGCCCGGCGCAATTAGAAATTATTTTGACGTATTTCGGACGTTGGAGCAATGCCGTTAATCCGCCTGAAAAAGTAAGCTACTCACCAACTTCCGAACGCATTGAAGTTAAGAAAGCGGATGCGGTACAAACGGGCATTCGAATGGGTAAAATACTGTTTGACCGATCTCATCCAGATTACCATAAAATGACTGTGGTTAATACGATCTTGGGCGAATACTTCGGAAGTCGTTTGATGTCGAATATTCGAGAGGATAAAGGATATACCTATGGCATCGGTAGTTATCTTGGGGAGAATCAATCCAACGGATATTTTGTTGTTGCGACGGAAGTGGGGAATGAATTTTTAGCCGACACCTTAGTACAAATTAAACTAGAAATTGAACGCATGCGCACTGAATTAGTTCCCCAGAACGAATTAAGCTTGGTGAAGAATTATTTATCCGGTCAATTCCTACGAAGTGCAGATGGACCCTTTGCCATGATGGAATTATTTTCAATGGTAGAAATTAGAGGTTTAGATTACACATTCTACCAAAACGCCTTGCAAACGATTAAAGGCATTACTTCCGAAGAGATTATGGAAACGGCGGCAGCACATATAAATTCCGAAGAAATGTTGATTGTTACTGCGGGATAGCAACTTCTTTCCGTTACGATCGTACAATTTTCTTAAAATCAATACGTTTTCTCACGCGCGCATGAGATATTTCATACTTTTCAGTTTATTTCTTTTAGGATTTAATCTATCCTATGCCTCACATGTGATGGGTGGAGAAATCACCTGGAAATGCGGCGGAAATGGAGGGTATCTTTTTGAATTGGTATTTTATCGAGATTGTAACGGCGCAGAGGTTAATGTACTTTCAGAAAACATTCGGGTCTGGAACCATCCTAACATAACGAACATCACGGTAAATTATATCTCTAGAACGGATATTTCACCAGCCTGTACGCAAGTTTCAGGTGGGCCGCTACCGCTTGATTGTGGAACAGGGTCCAATGGCGGTAATGGTATTGGCGCGACTGAGAAAATTATTTATCGGTCAAACGAAATTATGCTTTCAGGAACCCCACCAGCTCAAGGATGGATTTTTACCTACGAGAATTTCGCGCGATCGAATGCCATTACCAATTTAACCAATCCCTCAACATATGGAATGACCATCTCGGCAACTATGTTTGCTATTGGAGGACAATCCGGATGTCAGGACAATTCTCCACAATTTCTGCAATCGCCATATTTTGTTAGTTGCGTTGGTGATCCCTTTGTGTACAATATGAACGCCATTGATCCTGATATGGATTCCTTACTTTTTGAATTTAGCGCGCCCCTTAATAACTTCCCACAAGGAAGCTTCAACCCACCTATAAACCCAACCCCAGTGCCCTTTGACCTTGGATTTACATATCAATCTCCAACCCCATCAGCTGCATTGAGCCCCGGTAGTATTCCCGCACAGCTAAACCCTCAAAACGGGGAATTAACCTTTACCTCCACCCTTCAAGGAAATTTCGTAGTTAAAATTAAGGTCTCCTCTTACCGTTTAGGACAATTAATTTCACTAGTGGAACGAGAAATGCAACTTATCGTGGTTCCTTGTCAAGCCAATAATGCACCGCAATTCACTCCCCCTTTCAGTGGTTCATTTATTACCACTGTAGATGCCGGAACCATGGTGAATTTCAATCTCTTGGCATCAGATAATGGATTTTTGCAAAACGGTGCGGCCCAATCCGTGAGCATCAGTGCAACAGGACCCATGTTTGGAACCAATTTTACTGTAGCCACTGGGTGTGGAATAGAACCCTGCGCTTTTACCAATGGACTACCTGCTAACGGGGTTGGACAAGTTAGTGTACCCTTTACATGGCAAACCGATTGCGACCACCTCATGAATTCGTTTGGCATTGTCGCAGAATCAGTCCCCTATTATTTTGTATTTAAAGCGCAGGACAATTATTGTCAAGTTCCAAAGGTAAGTTATGCCACTATTCAAATCAATGTTCGAAATCCTGGAATCATCCCTGCCCCGTCTTTAAATTGTATTAATTATTTAAATGGGAATTATGAACTTTCGTGGAATCCCGTTTCAAATCCAATGAACACTTTTGTTTCATATTCACTGTATTCACTTCAAAATGGTTTGATTACTAGCATTAACGACATCAACACAACGACTTTTTCAATCGGTCCAGCACAAGCAAATCAAGATTTTTATTTGGGTATAGTATCTGGCTGCAATGGAAGCGTTACACGATTCAGCGATACCCTTCACCCCCTTGTTCTTCAATTAACTAATCCCAATAATGGAACAGCTTTGCTGCAATGGAACGCACCAAGTGCTACAAATCTTGGGGGATATTATTACATATATCAGCAAATAGGCAACGGTCCGTGGGTTTTATACGACAGCGTTTCGTATGGTACTACCTTCTACAAAGACACAGTGCGCGTTTGCAATGGTACATTAGGTTATCAAATCATCTATCCACAAAGCGGGTGTACTTTTGAATCAAACACACCAAGCGATCAGTTTGAAGATATGCTTACTCCCTCCATACCTATCATTCAAGGCGTCGGGTTTGACCCCGGAAGTGGAAATATAGTGCTCACTTGGAATCAAAATAGTCAAATAGACACCTATGGCTATGTAATTTACACCATGGATGCCAATAATGTACTCTATGAAATAGATACCGTTTGGGGTATTGCAAATACCTCCTTTAATTACGTTCCTAATGGTTCCGGTCCCTTTACTTTTTCCGTAGCAGCATTTGATTCTTGTTTTACTACTTCTGTTCCTGTTACCTACCAGACCTCAGGGAAAGCACCTTTAAACAGCAGCATTCGCTTTGACGGCGCCATTAATGCCTGTGATCAATCCATCGACTTAACGTGGACAGCCTACCTCGGGTGGAGTGTTAGTTCTTATCAGATATTTTCCTATGAAAGTGGTCAGTTAATTTTGTTGGGAACCACCTCTGCCTTAAACAGTACCATTGACGTCGTTGGCGGAACTACCTACACCTTATATGTTCAAGCAAACCTTAGCAATGGGAATTCGGTGCTTTCAAATCCGTATACCTTCGTGGTGCCCCTTCCCGGACAACCCAACTTCCACTACTTACAAGCGGCAAGCGTAAGTGGGAATTCAGTGGATGTGCGGGTCTATGTAGATCAAAACGCTGGGATTAACCAGGTGCAAATTGAACGAGAGGAAACCCCAGGAAATTTTTCAGCAATCGGAATGGCAACGGTCGTAAATAACTTGGCTCAGTTTACAGATGTGCAAGTGGATGTAATGAATCAAACCAATACGTATCGTTCAAAATACATAGACACGTGCGGTAACTTAGGCAGTTCATCCAATACGTCCACCACTATCTTAGCTACGGGGATTGCGAACGACGAAACGCAAATCAATGTAATCAGTTGGAGCCCTTACCTTGGTTTTGAGGTTGGGGTGAGCGCTTATGAGGTGTACCGAATCGAACCAGATGGTTCTACTACACTTATTCAAACGGTTCCTAATGGCCAATACAGCATCGAGGACAGTGTAGATTCTGGTCCGTACCCCGGAGAAATCTGTTACTACATCGAAGCCCGCGAACTCATCAACAATTACGGAATAGAAGAACGGTGCGCGAGTAATACGGTTTGCCTCACCTATGCCCCCATCATTTACATACCAAACAGTGTTTTTCCGGATGGTATAAATAACGTATTCAAACCTGTTGCCACCAACATCGACCCGAGCAAGTTTAACATGACGATCATGAATCGTTGGAGCAATATTATCTTTGAAACAACAGATTACAACCTGGGATGGAATGGTAGATTACAATCCACAAACGAATTAGTGCCAAACGATATGTACATTTATGTTATGGAATTTTATGATGCCGCAGGGAATCAATTAATCAAACGAGGAGAGGTTTATGTTATTCGCTAACAATGAACGCATTTTAATTATTCAAACCGCCTTCCTTGGCGATGTTATACTCGCTACTTCCGTGGCAAATTCCATCAAAGCCCAATACCCTGAGGCTAAGGTTGATTTACTGGTTAAAAAAGGAAATGAACACTTAGTGCTTAGTCACCCCAATATAGATCGGGTGCTCACCTTTGACAAATCCAGGAAATGGCGGGACATCCTACGACTCATTCGTGCCAACCGAGCAACTCGCTATGGCTTCATTGTAAATCTGCATCGCTTTACTTCTTCCGGACTCATTGCTGTGCTAAGCCGAACTAAAACCATAGGGTTTGATAAAAACCCCTTGTCACGATTTTATACCTTGAAACTGCCGCATCCCATCTCAAAAGGCATTCATGAAATAGACCGGAATTTCACCTTAATCGCTGCGCTTGGCGTGAAGCACTTGGTAAAACCGTCTATCGTACCAAGCGAGGACGTAATGAAAAAGGTTCGGGAATATCAGGAAATGCCGTATGTGTGTTTCGCGCCGGCCTCGGTGTGGGCAACGAAGCAACTTCCGATAGAAAAATGGGTCGAGCTTTCAAAAAAACAAGATTGCGTGATTTATCTACTGGGTGGTCCAAGTGACCATTCGTTGTGTGAAACTATAAGAACACAATGTCCAAGTCAAACAATGAATTTAGCAGGTAACCTTTCGGTCATGGAATCAATCGCACTGATGAAGGGTGCCGTTCGAAATTATGTAAATGATTCAGGTCCCTTACATTTCGCTTCAGCGGTGAATGCCCCGGTAACAGCCTATTTTTGTTCTACCGTTACAGACTATGGCTTTGGACCCTTGTCTGATAATTCAGAGGTTAAAGAAGTTAAGGGGCTGGTCTGCCGACCTTGCGGCTTGCACGGAAAAAAAGAATGCCCCGAAAGTCATTTTAAGTGTGGAAAAGAAATGGTGGTTTGAGAAACATTAATTCCTCTAAGCCCAGAGATACTATTTTATCAAATTTACATGACCCACATATTCCTTATCTTCTTGTGATTGCAACACCTGGAAATTAAGTACCCAAGTATACGTGCCAGACTGGCAATTGGTATGGGTTGGTCCGTAATCTCCACCCCAACCGGTATTTGGATCTCTGGATTCAAAAACAAGTTCGCCCCAACGGTTGAAAATCCTCAGTAAATAGGTTCCTGATTTAAATCCTTGAGAAATGATTGGGAGGAATACTTGATTCTTTTCGTCGTCATTTGGTGTAAATGTATTGGGGACATAAAAAATCAAATTCTCTTCTACATGTATGCTTACATAGGCCGTATCTGTACATCCAACCTCATTCATTGCCACAAGCGAAACCACATAATCTGCAGGTTCAGCCGGGAATAAATGAAAAGGTTCAAAACCAAATCCATATGTCCCATCTCCAAAATTCCACTCATACGAAGACGCGTTTTCAGAATTATTAGAGAATTCCACCAATGGTTCTAAGGTTGTAATTTCGGTAGGATCCGCCCCAGCCACTGCAATGGGTGATTCATACACACAAGCCACATTAAAATTCGTTTCCGTTGCGGTACACCCTTGAGGATTCGTAACAGTTAAAGTGATGTCATAGCATCCTTGCTGCGTAAACTGATATCCTACTTGTCCTACTTGTTCTGTCGATGTACCATTTCCAAAATTCCAAATATAATTCCATGAGGGGTTATACACAGCAGCGGTATATAGCACATCCAAGTATCCGCAACCTATTGAATCAGAATAACTAAAATCAGGATTTGGTGTTGGCGCAATCGTAACAGGATGCATTACACTATCAATACATCCTGTAATTGGGTCAGTTGCAGTTAATACCACATTGTATGTGCCTTGCGAAGGGAATTGATGTGTTGGGTTTGAAACAAAAGCACTGCTCCCATCGTCAAAGTCCCAATTATAATCATAGGCTCCTACCGACATATTTTGAAAAGCAACAGGGGTTAAATCACAGTACGGTGGATTCAAGGTATTAAACGCAACAATAGGCCAAGGATTAATCGTAACCGTCATTACAGAGTCAGGACCTAAACAGCCAAAAGGAATTGACGATGCAGTAACGTGATACTGCACAGTTTGTGGTGCATTGGTAGTTTGAATTAAAACGTCATTAATTAGCGAACTTATTTGAGTTGGAGAGTAAGTCTCCCCCACCACATTAGGATTTGGTGTGGCATACCATTGGAAAGTACTCGGAATATCTGCAAGCAAATTCAAATTGACTCCTTGCCCAGCGCATATCGTAACATCCTGAGTAATGACGTTAGGTGTTGGATTTACGGTGATGGTAAAAGTCTGATTCACGCCTGAACATTGTGTAGCTCCATTTATAAATACAGGGGTTACCGTAACTACGGATTGAATCGGTAGAGAAGTTGGATTTTGAGCTAGGAATACTGGAATATTACCAGTCCCAGTGGATGCCAACCCTACCGCAGCATTTGAATTAACCCAATTAAATATAGTGCCCCCGATAGGACCAATTAAGGGTACGCTTGCTGAATTAATGTCCTCGCAAATGATCATATTATTCAAGGCAAATACCGAAGGTTCAGGATTTACGACAATTAAAAAAGTATCTATAGCTCCTGGACAGCTCACATTATTTAACGTGAAGAAAGGTGACACTATGATCGTTGCACTAATAGGCGCCACCCCAGGGTTAGTAGCAACAAATGCATTTAAGGAATCCACACCTCCCAATGGTTGAAGCCCGACATTTGATCCAGCCGCACTCCATGAATAAACAGTTCCTGGCGCACTCCCACTGAACAATACTTGAGGATTCCATTGATTATGACAAACGTTTAAATCTAGATTCGGATTAACCGATGGAATTGGATTCACGAATACCGTTATTGGAATTACTGGGCTACTACAACCGTTTGCAATAGAAGTGCCAATTACATGATAGGTAACTTCCTCCACCGCACCGGTTGGATTAATTAACTGATCATTTATGATTGCAGAGGTAGTGATATTCGTAGTTTCGTTTAATACATTTACGTTTGGATCCGCATACCAATTGAAGGTTACGCTTGTATTAGCAACTAAATTCAGATTCACATATCCATTACTACAGATGGTTACCGTATCTTGATTTAACAATGCTAATGGCGGTTTTACGATAACCGTAATTGTTTGAGAAGGTCCCTGACAATTGCCTTGTATGGAGGTTGGTGTTACCGAATATACAACCAACTGGTTTTGATTCGAATTATTAACCAATACATCATTGATCACTGCACCACTATTTGTAATCAAAGACTCCCCATTTACATTTGGGTTATTCACTGTACAGAACCATGAAAAATTAGAAGGAATATTTGCGTTCAAAATGGCATTTACTCCTGCCCCACTGCAAATCTCTAAATTCTGAGGAATATTGAGTAATACATCAGGCTGAACTTGAACTACCAAAAATGAATCCGGGCCAATACACCCCGCTAACGTAGTGGGCGTAATCGTATATGTAACATTTTGCGGTACTCCACTCGTATTTGAGAGGGAGTCATTGATAAAAGGACTTGTCTGGATGGTTGTTAATTCTCCATTCACATTTGGATTTTGTGTGGCAAACCAGGTGATGTTTGCAGGAATATTCGTAGAAATGTTTACCCCCGTATACTGATTATTACAAATTACTGTATCGTTTAAAGCATTTACGTATGGTGTTGGGTTCACCGTAATGCTGTACGTGGAAACCGGTCCGTTGCAACTTTGACCTTGGAATGTAAAAATTGGAGTAATGTCGACATTTCCTGAAATAGCACTAGTCCCTGGATTGGTTGCATTGAAGGCATTTATTGTATTACTTCCACTTGCAACTAATCCAATGGCAGTGTTTGAATTAATCCAGTTGTAAGATGTGCCAGAACCAATGATCGGCAAAGCATTCACAGCGGTTTGATGACAATGGTTTTGATTATTGATTGGTGCTACGGAAGGTATAGGTAATACATAATAGGTAAAGCTTTGATTAGGTCCTGAACATGCAATTCCTTGGGTGAAAATTGGAGTCACCGTAACTTGCGAAGAAACAACAGCATTGGTGCCATTTTGACCAATAAAGGCTGGAATCGAATTGGTACCATTCGCACCAATTCCAATGGCGGTATTTACTGCCGTCCATTGATATGAAGTTCCCGTTCCTGTGAAATTCAATAATTGAGTATTGGTACCATCGCATACGTATTGAGAGCCAGGATTAGTAACACTAGGGGTTGGATTGATTTGATAGGTATAACTTTGTGGTGAGCCGGGACATGAAACGGAATTTTGAATAAAGGTTGGAGTAACATTTATTTGAGCGAAAATGGCTGCGTTACCATTATTCACCGCATTAAAAGCTGAGATATTACCTGTACCCGTTCCAGCAATTCCAATTGAAGGGATACTATTCGTCCAATTATAGGTCGTGTTCGCAACAGATCCATTGAATGTGACCGCTGCAGTTGGCGATCCATTACAGACTACCTGGTTCGCAGGTGCAAGCACATCTGGAGTTGGACTTACAAAAATTGTAAACGTGGTATTGTTTCCTGGACAAGTTACACCATTTGCAGTAAAGTTTGGTGTGACAGTAATCAATGCGTTTACAGATTGCGTACTTTGGTTAATCGCCTGAAATGATGCTAGTGTTAATCCTGTTCCTGATGGCACAAGTCCGATGGTGTTGTTATTATTACTCCAATTATAACTGGTTCCAGTACCCGCAAAACTAATAACCGGGGTATTTGATCCATTGCAGACTGTAACGTTAGCAATTTGATTAGCTACCGGAGTTGGATTTACTGTAATTGTGAATTGTTGTACAGTACCAGAGCAGGTTAACCCTGCATTGGCATATTGCGGTGTAACTGTTATGGAACCTACCAATGGGTTTGAAGAACTCGCATTGGTGGCAGTAAATGACGCGATATTCCCACTGCCGCTGGCAGCCAAACCAATTCCAACCGTGTTGTTTGCCCAGGCATAAGATGTTCCAGTACCAGAAAATGCAACCGCTTGGGTTTGAGTTCCTGAACAAAGCACTTGACTATTTATTGGGTCAACCAAAGGAGTTGGATTAACCGTAATTGTAAAAGATTGTGGCGACCCCGGACAACTTGCATTACCTCCTGCAAAGCTTGGCGAAACGGTTATTGTTGCAGTAACTGGGTTTGTAGTCATATTGATTGTCGTAAAGGAAGAAATATTCCCAGTTCCAGTCGCCGCCAGTCCAACGGATGGATTGCTATTCGTCCACTGATAACTCGTGCCATTTCCAGAAAAATTAACTGCATTGGATAAATTTCCATCACAAATTACTTGATTCGATGGAACTTGTACTACTGGCGTTGGATTAATGGTAATGCTAAAATTCTGTGCTGTACCTGAACAGCTTACCCCATTCCCAGTGAAAATTGGTGTAACTGCCAGTTGCGCACTTACTGGATTTAAGCCATTATTAACCGCCACAAACGGCGTAATATTCCCAGATCCCGAAGCCGGAATACCAATAGTTGCTATGGAATTAGTCCAGTTGTATGAAGTGCCTGTTCCTGAAAAATTCACCTGTGTCGTGGTAGCTCCATTACACAAGGTCTGACTACTTGGTACATTAGCGCTTGGCGTTGGATTTATTGTAATGGTGAAATTCGTAGTATTTCCGCTGCAATTCACGCCATTATTTAAATACTGAGGAGTTACTGTAATTGTTGCAATAGAAGCATTGGCATTACTTGCATTTAGTCCAACAAACGAAGCGATATTTCCTGTTCCCGCAATGGCAAGGCCAATGCTTGGCGTATTGTTCGACCAGGTGTAAGAATTCCCTGTACCACTAAAGGTAATTGCCGCAGTGTTTGTATTATTACAAATCACTTGACTATTGACATTATTGACCGTTGGAGTTGGATTAATCGTAATGGTTGAGTTGGAATTTAGACCCGCGCAGGTTACACCGGCATTGGTAAATGATGGAATGATTCCAATAGTTGCATTCACTGGTGTGGAACCAACATTAGTTGCTGCAAAAGGTGCAATATTACCAGCACCTGATGCCCCTAATCCAATGCTTGTGGTTGAATTCGTCCATGCATAAGAAGTTCCGGTTCCGTTGATTGTAATTAAACTTGTATTGGTACCATTACAAAATGTTGCATTTGCCATGGGTGTAACTACAGGAATTGGATTCACGGTAATTGTAAATGTTTGAACAGGACCTGGGCAGGTGACCGTATTGTTTGTGAATTGTGGCGTAACCGATACCGTAGCCGTTGAAATCAACGAATTCGATAGATTTGTGGCATTAAAAGATACTATATTTCCTGTACCGCTAGCAGCTAATCCAATAGAAGTTTGATCATTAGTCCATGTGTATGACGTTCCCGTTCCAGAGAATGATACTGCACTTGTATTCGAATTATGACATACAACTTGATTTGCAGGTGCTGTAACTGCTGGGGTTGGATTCACGGTAATGGTGTATGGTGTGCCACCCCCTGGACAAGCCACATTCCCTGGAGTAATTGCGGAAGCAAGAATTTGGATAATCTGTGGAACTGAACTGTTATTCGTTAACGTGAAGCTTGGGATGATGGCATTACCCGTAGTTGGATTCACTCCGACAATAGAAGCGGGAATTGTAGTTGCACTCCACGTAATTACTGCACCATTCGTTGGTGACGTAATGTTAACAGTATTGCTTGCTCCTTGTGAGCAAATTGTTTGATTCGCCAAACTGAAATTCACTGCTGGGGTTGGATTTACGGTAATGGTGAAAGATTCGGAAGTCCCTGAACAACTCACTCCATTCAGCGTATATGTGGGAGTAACATTTACCTGAGCAACGATTGGATTATTGCCATTATTCACAGCATTAAACGATGCTATGTTACCATTTCCTGAAGCGGCTAACCCAATAGAATTTGCATTGTTCGTCCAATTAAACACCGTACCAGTAACTGTACCAGTAAAGGATACTGCAACAGTTGGAGAACCATTACAAACCACTTGATTTGCGACCGCAGCCACCGTTGGGGTAGGATTAACGGTGATTGTGAATTGATCCACTGTTCCGTTACAACTGATTCCATTTGCTGTAAAAACTGGCGTAACATCTATGGTTGCAACTACCGATACGTTTGTCGGATTTATTGCATTAAATGATGGAATGTTTCCTATTCCTGAATTCCCTAAGCCTATGGATGTTTGGCTATTTGTCCAAGTATATGAATTACCAGTTCCAGCAAATGAAACAACCGGTGTGGCGGCTCCATTGCAATAGGTCAAATCGAGATTCGCTGTAATAATTGGGGTTGGGTTTACAATGATTGAGGCTTGTTGGACCGTACCTGAACACGTTAATCCTCCGTTGGTAAATTGCGGGGTAACACTCAAGGTAGCGGTTAGCGCAGCTGAATTACTAGCATTCACCGCTGAGAATGAACCAATATTACCTGTTCCATTTGCTGCAAGACCAATAGTTGGAGTATTGTTTGTCCATGCATAACTAGTCGCAGTACCGGTAAAATTAATCGCAGCGGTAGAGGTGCCGTTACACAATACCTGATTGGTTAGGGCTCCCATAGTTGGAGTTGGGTTAACGGTGATGGTAAAAGTTTGAGATACCCCAGGACAGTTCAAATTTGCGCCAGTAAAAATCGGCTGTACCACTATGGTTGCAACTACCGGTGCATTCGTATTATTCACTGCATTAAAACTTGAAATATTACCATTACCGCTTGCCGCTAAACCTATGGTTGTTAGGTCATTTGTCCAACTATATGATGTCGCCGTTCCAGTAAAATTAATGGCAGTAGTTGATTGCCCATTACAAATGATTTGATTCGAAGGTAGCACAGCGCTTGGAGACGGATTAACCGTAATACTAAAGTTCTGAGGTGTTCCCGGACAACTCAAATTGTTTCCACTGTATACGGGTACTACCGAAACTTGAGAAACTACAGGATTTATTGTACCATTACTTACCGTGAATGCATTGATATTACCAGAACCAGATGCTGCTAATCCAATACTCGTTATAGTATTGGTCCAGTTATATTGGGTTCCTGTTCCGTTAAAGGTGACTTGAGTACTTGAAGCGCCATTACAAATTACTTGATTTGCAGGTGCTGTAACTACTGGTGTTGGATTGATCGTGTAAGTAAAGGAAGTTGGAATTCCTTGACAGGAAACGTTGTTGTTTGTAAATACTGGAGTAACAGTAATGGTAGCCACACTTGGAATTGAATTACTTGCATTCACCGCATTAAATGCAGCAATCGTACCGGTTCCTGAAGTAGCCAAACCAATCGTATTATTTGAATTACTCCAAGTATATGAAGTACCCGTGCCGGAAAAAATGCTTGCAGACGTGGACGTATTGTTACATACCACTTGATTTGCTACAACAGCCACCGTTGGAGTAGGATTCACGGTAATATTAAAACTAGAGGTTGCGCCTTGACACGAAACATTTAAGTTGGTAAACGTTGGAGTAATGGTTATTAAAGAGGTAATTGGGGCAACTCCCGCATTGGTTCCTTGGAAAACGGGAATTGTATTCGATCCAGAAGCCACTAATCCCGTATTTTGATTATTGTTCGTCCATGCATAACTTGAGGCGGTTCCTCCCAGGGTAACCAAGGTGGTATTTGTTCCATTGCAAATTGTCTGGTTTGAAACTAGATTTGTTACGGGAATTGGATTTACGGTATAGGTAAAGGTTACCGGAATTCCATTACAACCCACGTTATTGTTCAAAAACTGAGGCGTAACCGTTACTGTAGCGGTTACCGGATTGCTCGTACTGTTTAAGGCATTGAACAAAACAATGTTTCCTTGTCCGGATGCCCCCAAACCGATGGAAGTTGTATTATTGGACCAATTATACACGTTAGCATTACCAGAAAAAGTTACTGTATTGGTGGACGTATTCGCACAAAGCACCTGATTCGTTGGTGCCACAACATTTGGTGAAGGATTAACAGTAATGGTATAACTTACTCCTCCCCCTGGACAGGCTAAGGCACCCCCTGTGGCCGCGTTCGCAGAAAATTGAACCACCTGAACCACAGCGCTGTTGTTAATTAAGGTATATGAAGGAATTGTTGAACCTCCGCTTGCGGTGTTAACCCCAGAAATTGAAGCTGGTACGGTAGTTGCCGTCCATGTAATTACCGCATTGGGGGTTGGTGAAGATACCGTCACCTGTGTCGAACTCGTACCAGAACAAATGGTTTGACTCGGAACACTAAAATTCACCTGAGGAGCTGGGTTTACCGTAATTGTGAAAGTTTGAACAGTACCTGGACAACTTACCGCATTATTCAAATAGATGGGCGTAACATTAATGGTTGCTACAATTGGTGTTGCTGTTAAATTCACCGCAGTAAACGATGGTATATTTCCGGAACCTGAAGCCGCTAACCCGATCCCCGGTGTTGAATTTGTCCAATTATATTGAGTTCCAGTCCCCACAAAAGAAATCGCTGAGGCGGTGGCATTATTACAGAGCACTACATTGGTCGGAGCTGTAACACTTGGCGTTGGATTTACTTCAATTGTGAATGATGTGGTGCCACCATTGCAACTTACACCTCCCCCTGTGAATACTGAAGTAACGGTTACCGTGGAAGTAATTGGCGCTGTAGTACCATTGGTAGCAATAAACGAAGCGATATTCCCGTTTCCAGATGCCGGCAAACCTACCGCTGTATTAGAATTCGTCCAAGTATATGAATTTCCTGTTCCACTTAACGCAATGGCGGCACTGTTTGCCCCATTACATAATGTTTGACCATTAACCGCTGTTGGAACTGTATTTGGATTAACTGTAATGGTAAATAAAGTTGGATTTCCAGAACAAGTAACGCCATTGACCACAACCGAAGAAATTACACTAAGTTGCGCGGTTAAAGGCGTTGTAGTACTTGCGTTAGCCGCAGTAAAAATTGGAATATTCCCTGTACCATTTGCTCCAAGACCTATTGCAGTGTTCGCATTCGTCCATGCATAAGTAGCACCGGCCACTGGACTGGTTAAATTTACCACATTTGAGGATGCTCCATTACAAAGCGTAATATTACTAATAGGATCAACCGTTGGGGTTGGGATGATTTGGATATTAAAGGATTGGGAAATACCTGCACAACTTACCCCATTAGAAGTGTAAGTTGGAATAACACTTACTGTTCCAGAAATCGGTGCAGTGGTTCCGTTTTGAGCCTGAAAAGAGATGTTTCCACTTCCTGATGCGGCAAGACCAATGTTGGTATTTGAATTAGTCCATGCATAAACCACTCCATTGGGAATGTTATTCGTGAATGTGTAGGATACCGTGCTTCCTTGACAAAAAGAAGACGATGCAGGACTAGACATAACTGGATTCGGATTCACAGTAATCATTGCAGACACTGTGGCACCTGCACATCCTTGACCATTGGTAGTTAATGTAGGAGTAGCGATGACCGTGGAAGAAATAGGCGCTGTTCCAGCATTTATAGCAGTAAAGGATGCAATATTTCCTGTCCCTGATGCCGCAATTCCTATTACTTGGTTCGTAGAAGTCCAAGAAAACACTGTACCGACTTGATTAGATGTAAAATTTATTGCCGTTGAAGGAGCACCGGCACATATTGTTTGATTTGATAGCGCAGTGGCAACCGGTGTAGGCAAGATGGTCACAAGGAAGGTATCTGGTACACCCGGACAGGCAATTCCACCATTACTAAATGAAGGTGTAACCACAATCAACCCTGAAATTGGGCCATTCGTATTATTTATACCTGTAAAACTAATATTACCGGAACCCGTACCGTTCAAGCCAATGGCTGCATTGGAATTTGTCCAGTTATACACAGTACCTGCAATGTTATTTGGAGAAGTGAAAGTCACTGCTACTTGGGTTCCTGAGCAAACTTGTTGATTTTGTGTTGGGGCAACCGTTGGCATTGGATTTACCGTAATGGTATAGTTACTCGTAGCTCCTGTACAAACCACCTGATTGTTCGTAAAACTAGGTACAACCGAAACCGTACTTTGAATGGGAGTATTGGTGTTATTAGTACCCACAAAGGAAGGTACGGTATTTGAACCTGAAGCAACTAATCCTGTATTGGTGTTATTATTAGTCCATGCGAAGGAAGTTCCTGCCACGCTACTTAACACGGCCGTTGCGTTGTTCGTATTTCCCGCACACAAGACTTGATTTCCTATGGGCGTAACGGTAGGTACGGGATTAATGGTAAGGGTGTAAGTTATCGGACTTCCCGGACAGGTCGTTGCACCACTAGAGGCACTTGGCGTTACGGAAACTGTAGAGGTAATTGGAACTGTTCCTGCTATCGAAGCATTAAATCCTGGAATGGGTGATCCCGTTCCAGAAATTGGGGTAAGGCCAACATTCGTACTCATGCTCCAAGCATAAGTGGCAGAAGGCACGTTCGAAGATAACGGAAGTGCTGGGATAGCCACCCCATTGCAATAGGTAGCATTCGCGAGGGCATTAGCCGTTGGAATCGGAATAACCGCAATGGAATAAGTAGCTGAAGGACCTGCACAAACAGTTCCTGCCGTCGATGCTGTAACCGAAAACTGTATGGTTTGAGGCGCATTATTGGCATTGGTCACATTCGTAAAGGATGGCAAGTTGCCGCTACCACTTGTTGGGTTGATATTAGAAACCCCATTGGGCACGGTGGCTTGCCACGCAAAGGTAACGTTCGGGGTAGTAGAAGAAAAAGTCACTGGGGCAGAATTCGTTCCACTACATATTGCTTGATTCGCTATGGAGAACGTGGTAACCGGGGCCGGATTAATGGTAATTGAATACGTTCCCGTAGCCCCACTGCACCCATTTGCTGTAGGCGTAACCGTATAGTTTAGCGTGTACGGCGTTGTACCTGAATTGTTTATCGCAGCGGCAGGTATTTGACCATTACCACTGGTGGGGAAGCCATTAACGGTGGCGGGAATCGATGCCGCATTCTGTAGGGCATAGGTAAAACTGCCTCCAGCCACGTTGTTGGTATTTGAAGATGGCAAAGTTGTTTGTCCACCGCAAATGGTCTGGTTGGCGGAAAGGGTTAAAACAGGGGTTGGGTTGACATTAATCGTGTATGTAATCGCCTGACCTGAACATCCATTTCTAGAAGGAGTAACACTATAGCTCACCGTTTGTTGGATATTAGTTCCATTAATGATTGTCATAGCAGGTAAATTCCCATTTCCGGCAGCAGAATAACCGGTTACGGCACCTGAACTAGCTATTCCGGTCCATGCGTAGGTAGTTCCCGCGGCACTTGGAGCCCAAGTCACAAGGGAAGAATTTGACCCAGAGCAAATGGTTTGTGTCAATGGATTATTGGTAATCGTCGGTGTTGGATTGATTGTGACGGCAAAGGAAGCCGGAGTTCCCGGGCAGGAATTATATGTTGGTGTAATAGTAATTGTTCCAACAATAGTCCCTGGGGAATTATTATTCGTATTAGAAGGTGCTGACCATGAAGAAATTTGTCCATTACCACTTGCTGCTAAACCAATCTGTACATTAGTGTTTGACCATCCAAAGGTGGCACCGTTTGGATTAGAAACAAATGAAGGCGGGTTAATCGTTACCCCAGGGCATACAACAATTGGATTAAACGGCCCCACCACAGCTACTGGATTCACATAGGCAATGACTTGTATGGGTGAGCCCGCGCAAGAGGACGCACTCGGAGTAACGGTATACGTAACACTGCCAACAGACGTTGAATTATTAGATAAGGCTTGGTTGATCGTCGATGAAGGTGCTACAGAATTCTGACCACCTGACACTCCGGAGCCATTTACTACGGTCCATGTATAGGTAGTTCCTGCTGTAGTTGAATTCAAAGCAATGTTAATATTCTGACCGCTGCATATGGTATCGTTACTTACAAAACTTGATGATGCAATAGGTGAAGGATTTACAGTAATCGTATAGTTTGACATCGCTCCGGGGCACTGGGCGGGTCCAGAAGTTGTTGCTTGAGCTTGAAAAACTACCGAAATGGGTGCAGTAGTATTATTAATTAAATTGTTGAACACAGGAATACTTGAGGTTCCTGATGTTGGATTTAAATTACTTAAGCCTCCTGGCACTGCACCTTGCACACCCCATGAAAATGTAACTCCAGGAGTTGTACTACTTAGATTCACCAAAGTGGTATTTTGTCCGGTACAAATCGCCTGATTTCCTTGAGAAAAAGTAGTTACAGGTGCTGGATTAACCGTTATCGTATAGGTGCCTGCTGCTCCATTGCAGTTATTTGCCGTAGGAGTGACTAAATACGATAACGTATAAGGGCTAGTTCCCGAATTATTAATTGTTGCTGCAGGAATTTGCCCATTACCACTAATAGGATAACCTGTAATTGCGGCTGGAACGGAAGCCGCGTTTTGTAAGGCATAGGTAAAGCTCCCGCCTGCCACAGAATTCGAATAGGATGAAGCCGTT
This sequence comes from Crocinitomicaceae bacterium, assembly GCA_030830895.1. GTDB lineage: Bacteria > Bacteroidota > Bacteroidia > Flavobacteriales_D > Crocinitomicaceae > UBA952. The sequence goes on from JAURMC010000014.1 coordinate 106,948, forward strand.
GTGATTTGTCCGCCGCATATTGTTTGATTCGCCGATAAAGATAGTATAGGTGTTGGGTTCACCGTTATCACATACGAAACCGTTGGCCCATTGCACCCATTTCTTGAAGGAGTAACCGAATACGTAACCGTTTGACTTGCATTAGAACTATTTACAATCGTCATTATCGGCAAATTTCCGCTTCCAGAGGATGTAAATCCTGTGACAGTTGCGGCACTTGCCGTACCATTCCAAGCATACGTCGTTCCTGCAGCATTAGGAATCCAATTAACGGCAGTTGTATTGGCTCCCGAGCAAATGGTTTGAGTGAGTGGGTTATTGGTTATTGTTGGGGTTGGATTGATAGTAACCACGAATGATGCAGGTGTACCCGGACAATTATTAAATGTTGGAGTTACCGTGATGGTTCCAACGATGGTGCCCGGGGTATTGTTGTTGGTATTGGAAGGGGCTGTCCACGGGGCTAGTTGACCATTACCTGAGCCTGCTATCCCGAGTTGGATATTGGTGTTAGACCACGCGAAGGTAGCACCGTTTGGATTTGATACAAAGGCAGATGGAGAGATGGTAGCTCCAGGACAAACTGTAATTGGACTATAAGGGCCCACTGTTGCAACAGGTTGAATGATAATGGATGTCGTGTCAGGAATTCCAGAACAGCCATTGGCAGTGGGTGTAAAAATATACGTGACAGTTTGTGGTGCGTTGGTGTTGTTCGAAATGGGAGTGGTCAAAGTAGCCGTATTGCTCCCAGAATTCAAACTGCCGCTGGCCGTGGCTACAACTCCAACCGGTACAGAGGCGTTCCAAACAAAAGTAGAAGGATTTATACTCGAATTAACTGTAATTACTGCGTTACCTCCTGAGCATATCGGTCCAACAGATGCAGGAGACGTTGCAATTGGTAGAGGCTTAACTTGAATAACCGCTGTTGAAGTTGCGGGGGTGCATGGACCCGCCGGATCATTAGTGGTCAATGTAAGTACTGCATTACCCGTAAATCCTGCAGGAGGAGTCCAAGTTGATGTAGCAGAATTCGGATTTGAAAAAGTTCCCCCTACATTTGACGACCAGGTTATACTTGATGCGGCACCACCAAAAGTCCCATTTAAAGAAATGGACTGTCCTGCACATAAACCATTGGGATAGGTGCTTGCATTGGCCCAAGCATTAGGGTCAAACACTACAGTAGTTTGTCCAGTAACTACTGGACAAGGCGCTGGCGGTTGGACAGAGGTAAGTGTTAAAACAATACTTCCAACAAAATTATTGGGTGGTGTATAAGTAGCATTTAATGCTCCTGAGTTAGCGCCCCCACTACCTACAGGACTAAAGCTTCCTCCGGCAACACTCGCTGTCCAATACCCATTAGCAACGCCACCGGTAACGTTACCGTTTAAGGCCACCGGTGAATTGGTACAAAATGGTCCATAAGAACCTGGAATAACGCTCGCGGGATTAACGACAGTAATATTTTGATTTACTGTAGTCGGGCCACATTCATTCGTTGCGGTGAAGGAAAAGGGAAAGGTTCCTGGATTCGGGTAGGTAATTGCTCCAGGGTTTAAGGCATTAGAACTGGTTGGAGATGGTAAGTTAGCGCCTGGAATGTTGTTATTAGGATTGAAATCCCAAGCATAAGTAGGCGTCTGATTCGAGTAGCAATTATTAACAATTGCTGTTGGATTAAACGTTGAACCAAGACAAATTGATCCTAATGCCGAAAGGTTAACAATCGGGGGGGCTTTTATGGTAACCTGAGTAGTTGTAGTTTTTGCCTGACACCCTAATGGAGCAGTGTTAGAAAAAACAGGGGAGCTAAGGCTATTAGTCAATTGAATGGTATAAACTCCTGGGCCAGTAAAAGAAATAGAGGGATTAAGTGTTTGTGAATTGGAATTGTTTGAATAAGACCAGGCAGGCTGTCCACACTGGTTTGGATTGGAAGAAGTAACCGACCACGCAGAAACATTCGTTAAATTACACTGAGCAAGCGTTGACGTATTTTGAAATACTCCCGTAGCCGGTGCGCAGGCTGAGTCAAAAGGCGATGTAATGTTGACTTGAAAATCAGGGGTGACACAAATACATACCGTTGCCGAGTCAATTCCACAGGGATTATATGACAAACCCGCTACATAAAGCACCATACAATAATTGCCAGGCTGTAAAAACTGAACATTGATATTTGGGTTAACAAAATTTGTCGGGGGCCAAGAACCATAATTCACCAAACTGGTTAAGTTTCCATTAACCATAGACCCCATATTTCCAGTTACATTTACCTGTGCATTTGAACCTGTAATCAAACCAGAAGGCCCATAGAGTCTCCAAATTCTACGATACGAATTATTACATGTAATCGTGTTATTTGCAGAGCTGATGTTTGTACCTGGTATGCTTACATCATTGAAAGTAACATTGCTTCCCTGGCAAATCTTATTATTATATTGGCTTAGGTTTGGAGTAGTCGTTACCTGCGCATCAGGAGCGCTTTGCACATTAATTGGGCCAATGGCATTAGAAGAACTACCACACAAATTTTGAGCGGTAATAGAAGCTTGAAAGGAATTTGGATAAGTTATGCCATTAATTACAGAGTTTGTATTACAACTCACAGATGTAAATTGGTGCTGAAAACTCGCCGGCGGCGGATGATTAAATATTACAGGAGAACTGCCATCATTAAATGAAATGGTGTAAGTTGTTCCCGGTGTGTTTTGCATACCCGGGGTAATGTTATAGGTAACAGAACTTGGATTACATAGGACTGGAATCCCTCCTGGGCTAATTAGCGCTGTAGGATTTGCCCCGGCATATGTTGGAAATACTTGAGAAGATAAACATGCATTTGGCGATTGTTGCAATGTATAAGAAACATATCCTGTTCCTGCAACTGATACAGCATTTGCAAATCCGGGATTTGTATTGTTGACTCCTGTATAACTATTACTTGTTCCATCACCCCAATAAATAGTGTGGATACTATTTGCATTGGTATTCGTGGAATTCGTGGTAACACATAAATAATCACCATTGAATGCACCTTGCGTACATGAAGTTAAATAAGTAACCCCATTGATTGTTGAAGTACTAAATCCAGGACAATTGTTTATATCAAGAATTAAATTCAAATTCGGATTTGGATTTACCGATTGAACCACCACGTGTAAGGTAGTTGGTGCCCCATTATTTACCACTAAAGAAACGGTAAATGTCCCTGGATTACTAAACGTTACTATGTGCGGGCCATTCTGATTACTGGCTGAAGGACTTCCTCCCGCAAATGTCCATTGAACAGAATTAACATTAGCAGAAGTATTGGTAAATAAAAGTTGAGTTCCTGCACAAATTACTATGGTATCATTTACTGAAGGAGGAGTAGTCGTAAACGTCGCCGATTGAGAAAACCCTTGCAGCGCTGCAAGCAACGAAAAACATAGAAAAATACTTCTCAAAACCTTCATTCGAATGTTCTTACGAAGGTATACAAAAAAAGGTAGCTTTACAACGTAAGAATTTATGAATTAACAGAAAAAAATCTTAATCATCATGCGGTTGCACCTATTTCAAATAAAAAAGGGTAACCTTAGCCACCCCATTTCAGTTTTGTTAATATTTTTTACTGTTTAATTATCGTACTTACTTATAAGGAGGGGAAGGCAGCATGTTGAATTCCCTCCTCGACTCGAGGAGGGATTAAGGGAGGTGACTTTTAATTCGAATGACATTAAATCACTCCTCCATCTCCACGACCCGCTCCACAGTGCCATCTTCGTAGATGAACAGCATCAGGGTGTTTTTACGGCGAGGGATGATTTTACCGTTGAGGTCGGTGATTTTAATAAGCTTTTTAGCGCCCGTGCCCAGCTCATCCATTCCGGTGAAGTTTAAGGTGAGATTTAGGGTGATGGTACTGTCGCACCCATTGAGAGCAGTAAGTGTTTGCGTGTAGGTACCGCTTTGGGTGTAAGTTTGACCGTTTAATGTGTAGGAATCCAAGGCCGTTTCGGTAAGCGTGCTTGTTGCGTTTTCCAATACGGTAACTACCACAGTATCTGTACCTTGACAACCCAAGGTGTCTGTTCCGTTTACTACATAGGCACTACTTTGTGTTGGCGCAAAAGCCTGGCCATCCACCACGTTGTTATTCCATTGGTAGTTACTGCCTCCGGCACCGCTTAAGGTAACGTTATCTCCCGCGCAAATGCTTTGGTCTGCACCGGCGGATATAGATAGGCTCGCGCTGTTCAGTTGCGCATTGTACAAATCCTGAATTTCGCATTCCGTAAGGGCACGGTTCCAGATTCCGATGTCATCGAGGTAGCCTTGCATGTATTGAATAGAATACGCTCCATCAGTTAATTTTCCAAAAACAGGATTATTTGCATGATAACCTACATTTGATGCAGAAACCGTAAAGGATTGTATCATATTACCATTCAAAAATAAGTATAATGTATTTCCACCTTTTGAAAGCACCAAATGTTTCCAATCACCTTGAAAATTTTGATTATTAACTAATGATGGATTCGGGTAATTCACTTCAGGTAAATAACAATTAAATAATGTACTTCCACTTTTGTCTGCTTTGAGTCCAACAGAGGACTGATTTACATTTAAAAATAAATCATTACTAGGGAATGAATTCGCATCACTTATCAATCCAGAAAAAGCGTTTCCTTTAGTATGATTAAGCCACATAGAAAAGCTAAAATCTTGCCAATCAGAAAAAGCATTTGCCATTTCAACAAAATCATCAATTCCATCAAAGGATAATGCGCTATTAAGTACTCCAAATCGATCTGCCGTCAAGGTCGCTCCATTTACCGTACCATTGTTCCCATTCCCGCTTTCGTCGTTGGCATTGCCGTTAAAGGGCCACCAGCCAATCAAATTATTCAGTGGAACGTAATTAGGGACTTGAGCGAAAACATGAGAGCCTGCTTGAATCAAACAGATAATCAAAAGGATGTTTAATTTTTTCATTGACTATAATTTATTTAAAACTAAATTTAATGCCGCTCAGTTCTTAAGATTTATCAATGAAAATTGGTTAATTCTCCTTTTTTATCTTTTTAACTAGTATATCTGACAACACTAACACTTTCATTCTTCGATCTGAAGGATGATTATCATTCAAATAGATATCCTTCCTAGATAATCCATACTTAATAGCGAGTTCTTCTACAAACTGTTTTAACAAACTTTCCCTTCTTTTCTTAAGTGTATCAATCGAAGGTTGATCCATATTTACAAAATCATTTACCTCACTTAATTCTATTTGATACCTCTCCTTGGAAATCCAATAATTCAGCAACTCTTGCACACTTCCCGAAAGATCTCTTGTTTTTTTAGTTCGTTTACGAAACTTAAAAAGAATCAATGTAACCATCACGATTATTCCTATTAAACCTAAAAGAATTGATACCATTGAGGCACCTGTATTCGATTTGTGTATATTAAAGCTGTATTTCTTTTTAAAATACTTATCCTTCATCTTGTCACTTTGGACAATTTCAAGAATACAGCTTCGATTTTCCGGAAAATGTTGAATTAATTGCTTGTATAACACAAAATAGTTCTTGAATTTTTTGATTCCTAAGAGTGTATTTGTTGGGAAAACAACGTACTTGGCGACTTGCTGTTTTTCAAAATCTACCTCAAATACGTTATTCCGAGAATAAAACAAATTATTCCATCGTTTGACATCCGTAACGAAGTTTAGTCCACTAACTTTATTCGCTGAACCTATATAGTTCCATTTTTTTGTTTTAAAAGAGTAATTCCAAACCTCCGTGTAGTGATTTGTTTTGTCCTTATTTTTTGTCATTAACACATTGAAACCCTTTTTCGAAATCGTAAATGGTTCCATTGTTACCATATTCAATTTTGATTGATTTTCGGCCAAATACCATTGACCACTTATTAAATCAAACCTTGTTATTAAATTCTTGTAACTGAACAAGCCGTACCCACCGAATATATGTGGCTCACCTTCATACATAAAAAAAGCGCCACCATACTGATTCTGGTGATGAAAACTCTGATCAATACGTACAATGCTATCATTCCTTAATTCCAATACCCAACCGCAGCCGTGATCAACGAAATACATTGGACTACCTTGTTCAGATAATGGAACATACTGAGTGCGCAACTCGTTGAATGAAACTTGACCATCCCATTTAAGTGGTTTCTTTATGGCCTTTTTTGACGTTAAAGAAATTTGAATTTGATACGTGCTATCCTCGATGACAATTAACATGTTTTGGTTATAATCAAAACAAATGACCGGATCTATAATTTTTAAGTGATAGCTCTGTGCTAGCCCAATCAAATTGGAACACAGGCAAATAAAATAGACCACAAATTTCATGAAACGAAAGTAGTAAGATCTTTAAATTTTCAATAGATATTTATGTGATTTCTCCTATTTTCCCCTATGTGTTCTGGGATAGAATTTAGTGGATCCCCTGCGGGCCGCCTTGGTTCACACAGGAACCGTTAGATAAGCACCTGGTACCCCCAGATGAAATTAGTATTATGCCAATACTTCTTTTACTTTATCTGCAGCTTCTTGAAGCAATACTGCCGAATGCACATTCAATCCAGAATCATCGATTAATTTCTTTGCTTCCACCGCATTGGTTCCTTGTAAACGAACGATGATTGGAACTGGAATGTTTCCGATATTCTTGTACGCATCAACAATTCCTTGCGCCACCCTATCGCAACGTACAATTCCGCCAAAAATATTCACCAAAATGGCTTTCACATTGGGATCTTTCAAAATGATATGAAATGCTTTTTCTACTCGCTCCGCATTTGCTGTTCCACCAACGTCCAAGAAATTCGCTGGATTTCCCCCGGACAATTTGATGATGTCCATGGTGGCCATCGCTAGACCTGCACCATTAACCATACACCCTACGTTTCCGTCTAACTTTACGAAATTCAACCCCGCTTCATCCGCTTCAACTTCTGTTGGATCCTCTTCGTTTTTATCGCGCATCGCGGCATAATCTGGATGGCGCATCAGGCCATTTCCGTCCAAAGTAACTTTGGCATCAACTGCAATGATTTTATTATCCGAGGTTTTGAATAATGGATTGATCTCAAACATGGCTGCGTCAATCCCCTCGTACGCCTTATACAATGAAGCTACAAATTTGGTCATTTGCTTAAAAGCTTCACCGCTCAATCCCAAATTGAAAGCAATCTTACGCGTTTGAAATCCTTGCAATCCAACGCGTGGATCAATGAATTCTTTAAATATTTTATCTGGAGTATGTTCAGCTACATGTTCAATATCCATTCCACCCTCAGTAGAATAAATAATCACGTTACGTCCTTTTTCACGGTCCAACAGCACGGACATATAAAACTCTTGAGGCTCAGACTCACCAGGATAATAAACATCCTGAGCAATCAATACTTTATTCACCTTTTTACCTTTACCATTAGTTTGTAGCGTAACTAAATGCCCGCCCAGAATACCTTTTACCTTCTCCTCTACTTCACCAATCCCTTTAGCGAGAACAACTCCACGAGATCCTGTTTCTTCAACCGTTCCTTTACCGCGACCTCCAGCGTGGATTTGTGCTTTAATGACATACCATCCTGTACCGGTTTGCTTGGTTAATTCTTCTGCAGCACCAACCGCATCGGCTAGATTATCAACAACAACACCTTCTTGAATGGCTACCCCGTAGCTTTTTAAAATCGCTTTTCCTTGGTATTCGTGTAAATTCATATACTAATTTGGTTGCGTAAAATTACTTATTTCTGTTAGACTGCGTTAGGATTGTAATTTATTTTTCCAACTGCTTGAAATTTCTCTTGAGGCAAATTCTTTTTCCTTAAATGCCTTTATATCTTTCCAAATTTGGTCAATACTAAAGGTCAGGGCCCGGTGTTCCTCATCCATCGCCGTATTAACAACCCGTGGATCAGAGAAATAATGCTTTATAAAGTTGGTATCAAAATCTCCAGAAATAAACGCCTCATGCTTCAATACATATTTCCCAAAATCTAGGGTGGTTTTAACTCCAGAAATCTGATAATCATCGATGGCTACTAAGCAACGTCGAATCGCATCTTGGCGCGTTTTTCCCCACACCACCAACTTGGCAATCATGGGGTCGTAGTAAATTGGAATTTCCATTCCTTCCAAGAACGCATCATCAACCCGCACGGAACGTCCGGAAGGAATCCGATAGCGTTTAAGCGTACCAATATCCGGGATGAATCCGTTTAAGGTATCTTCTGCATACACCCGGATTTCAATGGCGTGGCCATTGATGCTTAATTCTTCCTGTAACTTTGGTAGCTTTTCGCCTCTCGCAACGCGGATTTGCCATTCTACTAAGTCTGTTCCGGTAATTTCTTCAGTAACCGGGTGCTCCACTTGAAGTCGCGTATTCATTTCTAAAAAATAGAAATTTAAGTCAGCATCCAATAAAAATTCAACCGTACCTGCGCCTGAATAATTACATGCCTTACATACTTTGACCGCGGCCTCTCCCATTTCTTTGCGCAATGCAGGGGTTAGTACAGCACTAGGCGCTTCTTCAATTACCTTTTGATGCCTACGTTGTATAGAACATTCCCGTTCAAACAAATAGACTACGTTACCATGGTTATCTGCGAATACTTGAATCTCGATATGTCGAGGCTTGGTCACAAATTTTTCTATAAATACCGCATCATCACCAAAAGATGACCGGGCCTCACTTTGTGCAGTATGCATCTGTTCTTCGAAATCGGCTTCAGATTCCACTAATCTCATGCCTTTTCCACCTCCACCCGCGGAGGCTTTAATCAAAACTGGATAACCAATACTTGTGGCAATTTTTTTTCCAAGTTCAACGCTTGAAACGGCTTCATCAACTCCCGGAACTAAAGGGACTTCAAAAGCTTTTACCGCTTGTTTGGCACTTAGCTTATCGCCCATGACCTCCATTGATTCTGGCGACGGCCCTATTAATGTGATTCCGGCTTCCTTTAGTTTTCTAGCAAAACCTGCATTTTCAGACAAAAAACCATAACCGGGATGCACGCCATCAACCCCCAACTCTTTGCACGCTTGAATGATCGCGTCCTGACGCAGATAAGATTCCGAAGAAGGACTTGCTCCCAAATACACTGATTCATCCGCCTCTAAGACATGGGGAGCAAAGCGATCTGCATCGCTGTACACTGCCACGCTTTTTATATCCATTTTCTTCAAGGTTCTTAACACCCTCCGTGCAATTTCACCTCGATTTGCTACTAAAACTTTATTCATTCTCTTCTTTTTTTTCCTCACTTGGCACCGGGTCGTTTGGGGCTGCGAGTGGCGGTAATTTTGTTTGACGTTTCTTCCGTTTGAATTTTACTACTTTATTTTCCTTTGACCTAAATACATCAATAAAAGATTGTAAGAGTAAAAAATCTTTTGAGTTATTAAAATCTTCATGATATGAAAGTCCAGCACCTTGTGTAAAAGGTCCGGAATTTTCTTTAACTGTATTACTATTTGAACGATTGAACGCATTTATTCGAAAAGTACCTGATTCATTAACCAAATATTCCACACTTACATCGCCAATCAAGCCTCCGTTTGTCGCAGAGGAGCCTGTAGTGTTCTGCACCCCAAAGCTTCCCGTAACTAATAAGCGATCATTAACAAAGGATTTTTGTACTGAAGTAGACACATTATCCGCCCCTAAATCCATTTTAACTTGATAACTTTTAGACATTTGTGAAAGCGCTTGGTTTATTTGGCTCTCGAAAAGATCAAGCGCTGCGGATTCATTGGCGGAATTTGTCCCTTTGAGGGGTTGAAATTTACTGAACAGCATTAATGAAAAAAACTGACGATTGAGTTCATCTTTATCTTCGTTGATACGGTTGATTAGGGCTTTCCCAGATTCAGAAGCTTTGGGGGCAGAAACCTCGAAAGTAATGTTTGGTTTTATCAAGGTGCCCGTTAAATTCAATAGACATTTTGCATCTTGCTTTGCCAGGGATTGGTCAGTTTGTTCTGGTGTAAGCTCTAGCATATTTGCATTTTTAACTTCGTAGGAAGTAAGCACTTTGAGGTCAGCATTATATACATCCCCTGACCAACTAATGGTTCCGTCAACAATTTCAAAGGGCTTTCGAGCAGGACCCATTGTGAAATTATATACACTTCCCGGCAAGATACTTAACCCACCATCCAAACGCATTTGATTAAACGCATCCAATTTTAAATTTAGTTTACCTTCTGTTTTTGCTTTGATTTCATCTTGCGTTTGTTCATTAAAAACTAGAAGCACCTCAGCATCTGAATTAATATCAAAAGTTAGATCCAAATCCACTCCAGTAAAATCAATTTTATGCTCTTGAAGGGGAACTAAATTACCATCGGATACAAACGTAATTATTGATTCTTCTTCTAATTCCGTGGTTCCATACATTGGAAAAACCAGTTTAGTGCCTTTACGAGTTTGTACATTCACGGAAACATCCATTACTGTTCCATAACCCGAAATATTCGCGGTACCCCTTCCATAAGCTTTTCCATAATACACATCGCCTTCTTTGTAGGTTGTATTTAACAACATAAACTTATCAATTTTACCGCTTGGGTTATTTTTCAATGAATGGTTATAATCTTCTTCAAAGTCAACATCCACGTTATAGTTAAACTTACTAAAATTGGAATGATAAACGGTACCGTCTATGCTCGCAATATTACCGTCAGCGTCGCGAATCGGGAGCTTATTAATTATAAATCCATCTTGCTCAACTTTTATTTTCCCATTCATAGAGTAACGACAACCAAGTAATGTAAAATCTGCAGCGGCATCTTTTAGTTGTAATGACCCAGAGAGCAAAGGAACATCTGGTGTTCCTTTTACATTAATGAATCCGTTGAGTTTCCCTTCAATGTGATCTAACACATCCGGATCCATAAAGGCATTGGTAAACGAAATATCCGTATTTTGAAAATCTAATTTTAAACTTAGGTTTTCATCCGAAACATTGGTTAAATAAGCACCCGAAAAATCCAAAGTTTTCAATCCCCTATATGCCAAGGTTCCCTTCAAGCCTATGGACGACAACGCATCATTATAACTGGCATCTATATGAATATCCCCCACCTCTTGGTTATCAATAAACAACGAAGAAACATCCACATTCGAAGTGAGTGTAAGCGCGGAAAAAGGGTTGGCCAATCCGACAACTCCTGAAACCTTTCCTGCTAAATCAAGCTCTAAACTGAACATCTTGGACAAATCTGATAAATCTAAATTTGTTATGCTTAGGCCTAATACATCGTTTCTATTATCTGATAAGCACCCATCAACTTCTATGCGTTGGTTCTTTTGATCACTTTTTAACTTAAAAGTATTGGCTTGAATATGCTTGTCGTTCACTAACAAATCACTTCCCCCAGCCAAATTCCATTTGAAGCCATTTATTGAAAATCTGGATTGTTCAAAAAGCAAATCAAAATCACTATTGGAAAGCATGGTGGTTTTCCATTTAATGCGAGAGTCATTTAAACGACCTGGATCCCATCCCAAGCTAGAATTTAGTCTTCCGTCAATTCCCGTTGTTAAAAAACTCAAATCATGAAAAATCAATGAGTCGCCCACATCCATTTGATTAACTATTAAATTAGCGGTAACCCCCGATGAATTAACGCGCTGTTGAAAATTGATCCCTTCAAACAGTAAACTATCATAGGAAATTCGATCCGAGGTGAGTTGCATTCCAAAAATATCCTGATCTGAATCAAACTTGACAATAAGCTCAGTTTTCGACGCAAGTTCCAACCCTGGCATAAACAAATTCGTAACTTCCTTTAGATTTTTGACCACTAATTTTGCATCAATTTCATTATTCACCGATCCTCGAATTGGTCTTTCGGTTTTCACAAAGCTGGGTATGACACGAGAAATACCAAATAATATGTCATCACGTATGGTATTTGGATTAATTTTTCCGTTAAAATCTAAATCTGCCAAAGGGCTACGTAGGGTTAATAATTCCTCATCGCTCGAATGATTAAAATCAAGGGATGCCGTTGGAATTTGGATTACTTTTCCGTCCTCTTTATAATTTAATTGATTCACTTTCAGCCCCCCCTTATACCGATCAAAAGCGGTACCTTGCATATTAATCGTAATGGTACCAGATAAGCTGGTATTTTGTGATTCTGTAAATCCAAGTTGGCCCATATCTAGCTTTTCTATGGATAAAGTTGCCTTATAATCTGGTCTTCCATTTACATTGAAATCACCCTCAACAGCCAACTTGGCATGTGCATCATCTAAGTTTAATTTACCACTTAAAACCTCGCCATTTAATGCTATTTCTTTCATGGCCATCTTATGATACACATAACCTTGCGCTTCGAATTCACTGAAATATGCTGAACCATTCTTTAAATGGTAACCATCTTTTTGTAAATCAAATGCCTTAAACTTTAATGTACCGTTAATCATTCCCACTTCAGAAACTCCAAGAATTTCTCCCAATTGCACATTATTCAATGCTAATGCGACACTATCGGGTCTCATATTTAATACACCTGTGTTGGATCGAAGCACATCCAACCTTATGGGAACACGCAAGTCTACACTGCCTTTATTTGTAAGTACGGAAAGCGGCTGCAGGAACAACAAGCCTTGTTTACCTTCTAAAATCATGTTTTTAAATCGTATTGTTCCCAAGCTACTAAGTTCCGTCCCTAAAGCCAACAACCTACCATTGGGTAGCTTTAACTTTCCCACTTCGGAAATGTCTATGGTTGCGTTTTTAATGCTTTCCCTTATCGGATAGGCTGCAAAATCAGAAAAATTTGGTAAATCGAAGTCACCTCTTAAAAAGGTATTTTTTCTTAGTCTTACCTCAAGGTTTTGAATTTTAAAATGATTAATCACGTTGTGTAAGGTTCCGCTTAATTTTATTTGCTCATTCATTCCTTTCATTTCCGGAACAAAATATGCTACATCGGCCAAATTAATACTGCTTGGCTGTATTGCTATATTGAATTGAACCTTATTATTGAAATCTTTTAATGCCGAAGGATCCGAATAGGAATACGAAATTTCTGAAGCATGAATTTCTGAACGATTTAACTTAATAAAAACTTGACTTAATTTCAAGCCTGAATCACTGATATTAACGTTGGCTTTTATGGCCTTGATCCAAAGTCCGGATTGATCTTTGGTATGAAAATCTACTAAATTAAATGCGGTAATCGGACCGTCGTTTATAAAATCAGAGCCCGTTAAGTTCACATGCTTAAGACTTATGTGATTAAAGTCTAGCCCTGACTTCATCCTTGGAATCCGAAAATCGTCATAGCGCAACTTGGTATCTCTCAATGAAATTCTTTGCAATGAAACCTTAAATTTGGTATTTGAGGTACTTGGTTCATCGGAGGAAAAGTAATCCGAAATGAACTGAAAATTCATGTTCCCGGTTGGGCTTTCTGCATATACCCACACCTCTCCTTTTTCTAAAATAAGCTCGTTAACATTTAAATGGTTTGATCCAAAATCTTTAATCAAAACCTCCAAACTGCGAATGGAAACCATTCGCTTCCCGGATAAATCATGAATCAAAACGTCTTCCAGATAAACTCGATTAAACGGCGTGATATCTACTTTCCCAATTTGAACCTTTGTTTTCCATTCATCAGAAAAATAAATCGTGGCTTGCTTTGCTAGAAAAGATTGAACCGTCGAGGTTCGGATTAAAAATGCAATCAGAATGCATGCAATCAAGACCCACTCAAAGAACACCCCTAAAGTTCTGCCAAGGATTTTAATTACTTTTGCCATTCGTTAACAAAATTAATCATTGCATTGAATAATTCATTGATTTTAGGAATTGAATCGTCATGCGACGACACATCCGCTGCCGTTCTAAAAGGAACGCAAATTCTTGCAAACATTACACACACCCAGTTAGTCCATGAACAATATGGAGGGGTAGTACCTGAATTGGCCAGTAGAGCTCATATAGAGCACATTGTTCCTGTAGTACAACGAGCTATTGAAACAGCATCTATTTCGTTGAACGAAATTGATGCGATTGCCTTTACCCAAGGACCAGGTTTAATGGGATCCCTTGTGGTTGGAACTTCCTTTGCTAAAGGCCTCGCGTTGGCGATTAACAAACCATTGATTGGAGTACATCATATGAAGGCCCACATTCTGAGTCATTTCATTTCTCATGAAGGTATGTCTGCGCCAAGTTTTCCATATCTCTGTTTAACTGTGAGTGGCGGCCATACTCAAATTGTGATCGTGCATGACGCATTAAATATGGAAGTCATTGGTAAAACAATCGATGATGCAGCAGGTGAGGCATTTGATAAGGCGGCGAAAATGTTAGGATTACCCTATCCTGGAGGACCATTAATCGATAAACTGGCTGTAGAAGGTAATCCAAACGCATTTTGCTTTTCTGAACCTAACATTCCCGATTTAAACTTCAGTTTTAGTGGACTAAAAACATCCATTCTTTACTTTTTAAAAAAAGAAATTGCAAAAAATCCTGATTTCGTGGCTGTCAACTTAAAAGATCTGTGCGCTTCGATACAACACAGCATTACCGAAATTTTAATTAAAAAACTAAAAAAAGCTCAACTTCAAACTGGGATTAGATGCATTGCTGTAAGTGGAGGGGTCTCTGTTAATAGCGCGATGCGGAAAAAACTTAACGCCTGGCACTTTGAACAACCGAGCATTTCTATTCATATCGCTCATCCTTCTTTTTGTACGGACAACGCGGCAATGATTGCAATCGCTGGTGCATTTTTGTATGACGCAGGAATTATCCATAACCAACAAATCACTGCGAATGCAAAATTGTCATGGTAAATTAGGAATTTAAGAAAATTTTTATACCTTCATTGTAACAAACCTATTCGCATGTTTCTAGAAATCCAAGAAATACAAAAGGAGCAAATTCCTTTGTGTACTTTCGAAAAAATGAGTGCCATAGAGCAAGATAGCAACTTATTATTAAAACTTCGAAACGCAATGATTTTAGGGAATAGGCATAGAAGTAAAGTTTCTATTGTTTTTTGCGATGACGAGGGACTTAAAAAAGTAACGACCACCGTTTGGGCTGTTGGGGAAACTTTCATTACGCTTAAGGGCGGCGTTTGGATTCCTATTTCAAAAATTCTAGATATTATTATTTAACTTCGCGACATGCGTCGTGTTGTAAAACCTTTCCTTTTAGCATATGTTTTATTAATTTTTTCTGTTCACCTCAATGCACAGAATCATGTTTCTTGGAATGCTTTCTGGGATAAAAAAAACGAAGAAGTTGTCATTATTGGTACCATTGAACCAACATGGCACTTATATTCACCAAAAACAGATCCAGATTTGGGTCCAATCCCATTGCGTGTATCTTTTGAAAAAACAAAAGGATTAAAGCAAATTGGGAGTTTAGTATTTTTAACACCCGCTGTTGCTCATCAAGATGACAATTTTGGTGGAACTGTTTACATTTGGGAAAATAAGGTGGAGATGAGACAAAGATTCCGTATCAAAAAGGCAGGAGTCATCACGCTAACTTTAAATTATATGATTTGCGATGAAACAAAATGTATTCCACCCATTGATGTACCTTTAACAATTCGATTAAATTAACCGCACATGAAATTCATGCTCACTATTCTAGTTGCCACAAGCGCATTTATTGGTTTTTCACAAGGCAATTGGCAAGATAACATCAAATGGAAATTCTCTATCGAGAAAATTGACAGCAGTCATGCATACATCGTTGGCAAAGCGACCTTGTACAACCATTTTCATATTTTCTCAGTAAACCACGACCCACAAAAGGCAGATTTTACCGGAACACCTACTACCTTTGACATTAAAGCAAATAAAAACTTTAAATTAATTGGGAAACTTAAGGATGGTAACACCCCTAAAAAATTTGTTGACGAATTAGGAGAACAACTATACTTTGAAGGTAGCGCCAGCTTCAAACAGCAAATTGAAATATTGAGCAGCGAGACGTTTAACATTCCCTTTACCTATCAATTTCAAATATGTGATGCGGCAGGATGTATTTTCCCTCCTGCACAAGATGCTACGGTCAAAATTACCGGATATAAAAGTGCCTTGTCTATTGAAAATGGACCTCAAGAAACCCCAAAAGATACCAGCTTCACACACACATCTTCCGATAACAACCCCACAGGAGATTCCATGGATCAAAAGAACGTGAAGAAAGAAGCACCGCAAAAACCAAACTCTTTGTGGTGGACATTTTGGGCAGGTTTTGGCGGGGGATTATTTGCCTTATTAACACCATGCATGTTCCCCATGATTCCTATGACCGTGACGTTTTTTACAAAACAATCGAAAACTCGTGCAGAAGGAATCATTAAAGCACTTGTTTACGGCATTTCAATAGTAGTAATATATGTTACTTCGGGTATTTTATTTACGGCAGTTTTAGGAACCACCGGACTAAATGATCTTTCAACCAACATTTGGATGAACCTTGTGTTTTTTGCCATCTTTATGGTCTTTGCCTTTTCCTTTCTTGGTGCGTTTGAAATTCAATTGCCAAGTTCTTGGGTAAATAAAATGGACAAACAAGCCGACCGTGGAGGTTACATCGGTATTTTCTTTATGGCGTTTACCTTAGGGTTAGTATCTTTTTCTTGCACGGGACCAATCATTGGTAGTTTATTAGTTACTGCCTCCACCACTGGTTCATACTTAACACCCGCTATGGGAATGGGAGGATTTTCACTTGCTTTAGCAATTCCTTTTACCCTGTTCGCAATTTTTCCTAGTTGGTTAAATTCCTTACCTCAATCTGGCGGATGGTTAAATTCGGTTAAAGTAGTTTTAGGGTTGTTAGAAATTGCATTAGCTATGAAGTTCTTGTCTGCGGTCGATATGGCTTACCATTGGGATATCTTGACTCGTGAGTGGTTTGTAGGTTCATGGTTTATAATTTTCCTAATCATGGGACTTTACTTACTCGGAAAAATTAGGTTTTCTCATGATTCTCCCGTTGAGAAGTTAAGCGTTACGCGCTTTATGTTTGCTTTTGTTTCATTAGTATTCTCTGTTTACTTGTTTACTGGGATGTTCGGTCATCCGCTTAAATTAATTGATGGCATTGCACCGCCAAGGACCCATTCAGAGGATAACTTTCGTTTCAACAACGGAGGACTTGAAACAGGAGTTAAACAAGATTCAATCACCGATAAATATTCAGCAGACATGCATCCGGTTGGGGATGGTTCAATTTTAGTCTTCCATGATTTATATAAAGGGCGCGCCTATGCGAAAGAACGTAACCTACCGATTTTGATGGACTTTACTGGCCATGCGTGTCAAAACTGTCGTAAAACAGAGTCTACCGTTTGGACCAATGATGAAATTAGGCCTATTCTGCAAAAGAATTTCGTGATTATTTCACTCTACGTTGACGACCATCAACCCCTCCCCGAAAGTGAGCAACGTTACTCCAAGGAATTGGGCGGAAAAATTCGTGATGTTGGTAATAAATGGGCTGAATTTGAAGTGATTAATTACAAGAGCTTCCAGCAACCGCTCTATGTAGTAACCGATCATGAAGGAAAGGATTTAACTGAAACCATCGGTTACACCCCTGAAATTGAAAGCTACAAACAATTCTTACTCAAAGGGATTCGTAAATTCAACCACTAAATGAAACTGTGTATTGCGGAAAAACCGAGTGTCGCACGAGATTTGGCTCAAATTTTAGGCGCATCTACTCGGAAAGAGGGGTATTTTGAGGGAAACGGGTATTGGGTGAGTTGGACCTTTGGTCATTTGTGTACGCTGAAAGAACCTGAAGATTATAATCCAAACTGGAAGCAATGGCGCGTTGAGGACTTACCTATATCTCCTGAACAGTTTGGAATTAAAGTGATTAAAGACGAAGGGGTGCAGCGACAATTCAATGTACTAAAATCCCTCGTTGCACAATGTGAAGAAGTGATCAATTGTGGGGATGCGGGACAAGAAGGTGAATTGATTCAACGCTGGGTACTTTTGAAAGCAGGGTGTAAAGTACCGGTTAAGCGCTTGTGGATTTCTTCACTTACCGATGAAGCCATTAAAGAAGGTTTTTCCAAGCTTAAAAATGGGGAAGAATTCGACAATTTGTTTGCCGCGGGTAATTCCCGAGCCATTGGTGATTGGATGCTCGGCATCAACGGAACACGACTCTATACCAAAAAATTTGCCCCAGCAAAAATGACCCTGTCCGTAGGTAGAGTGCAAACCCCTACCCTCGCCATGATCGTTCAACGGCAAAAAGAAATCAATGCATTTAAATCCGAAACCTACTGGGAACTTAAAACGATTTATAGAGAAACAGAGTTCCTCTGTCAAATTGACCGCTTAAAGTCTGAAGAAAAAGCCAAGAAAGGCTTAGCGTATTTGAAAGATAAACCCTTTAAAATCACTTCCTTTGAACAAAAAGAAGGAAAGGAAGGAAACCCGAGATTGTACGACTTAACCTCCTTACAAGTAGATGGTAACAAACGTTACGGATTTAGTGCCGACGAAACGCTTAAGCACGTTCAAAGCCTTTACGAGAAAAAGCTGGTGACCTATCCCCGGGTTGATACCACTTACCTCTCCGAAGATCTTCACCCCAAAATACCCAATGTATTAAAAGGGCTCAGAGATTACAGCAGATTTACTGAATTTTTGCTGGAAAAGCCCATTCCAAAAACGAAAACTATTTTCGACAACAGCAAAGTTACCGACCACCATGCTATAATACCTACGGGCATTGTACCTTCAGGAATTTCACCGGATGAACATAAAATATACGACCTAATTGCTCGCCGGCTAATCGCTGCTTTATATCCAGAATGCAAAGTTTCGAATACCACCGTAATGGGTCAAATAGATCAACTAGCATTTAAAGCAACTGGGAAGCAGGTATTAGACAAAGGTTGGCGTGTGGTATATGAAGACCTCGATCAAAAAGTGCAGAAAAAAGGTGAATCTGAAGATAAAATCTTACCCCTCTTTACCGAAGGCGAAGAAGGTCCGCATGAACCCTTTATGCATCAAGGCAAAACCTCAGCGCCCAAACCCTATACCGAAGCCACGCTCCTAAGAGCCATGGAAACCGCTGGAAAATTGGTAGAGGACGAAGAAATGCGTGAATTAATGAAGGAAAACGGAATTGGAAGACCCTCAACCCGATCCGCCATTATTGAAACCTTATTCAAACGAAGGTACATCGAGAAAAAGAAAAAGAACCTCATCGCTACGGATACCGGCATGCATTTAATTGACACCATTAAAAACGACCTACTCAAAAGCCCTGAACTGACTGGTCAATGGGAACATAAGTTACGTCAAATGGAACGTGGACTTTACGACCCTAAGCAATTCAAAGCTGAACTTTTTCAAATGGTTCGCGAATTAACCGATGAGGTAATTTTCGGTTATTAATCCAATTTCACAAAAGGCTTAACATACTTTGTTCCATCGAAATGTCGAAGTTCAAACCGATAGGTGCCACGGGCAAAATCTACCAGATTTATTTCTGTTACAAACCCTTCTAGCTTACCCGATCTGACCTTTCTGCCGGAGGCGTCATAAATGAAATAAGTGGGACGTATTGCATTTGAATGCACGAATAGGATATCTTGAACAGGGTTTGGATACAAATCCCATGTGTTATTTTCATCTTCAATTATTCCCGCATTATCTACTACTATTTCGAAACTTACTGTATCCGAACAATTATCATTATTAGCGATTAATGTTACCGGATATGTTCCCGGAACCGTATATAAATGGGATGGCGTGAATAAAGTTGAAGAGGTGTTATCCCCAAAATTCCAAATATATTGTGTGGCATTATTGGAGGTATTGGCAACCACATTTGCAGTCATACCTACTGTGGAAATGCTCGCTGAAGCCGATACTTCATCCATAATTAATTGAACCGGCGTACGAGGACTTATGCATGGATCTTTTACGACTTCCCAATCATAGAAATAATAAAAATACGCGGCGCCGGCACTTGATCCAGTAATGGAAATCAAACCAGGAATTTCATAGGGAAAAACCGTTCCTGTATTATTCCGATATAAATTCATTTGTGTCCCACCTATGCGGTAATTAATTCCAGGTTCAACATGAAAATTCAATGAAATTCGAGAACCCCCTGAAGGAATATTTAAAAACCTAGAATCCAATTGGTTACCACTAGCATCCCACAGCGTAATTGTTCGATCTCCCGTTGATCCTGCATTTACCCAAGCTGAAACGATGGTTAAAGGTTCATTAACTGAAAAAATGAGGTATTGCGTAGATCCATTATTATGCTGTCCTCCTGTACCAAAAGAACTATTTAAAGGGCCAACGTATTGGGCCAGATTACTCTCTGAAGATTCAATCCAAACAGTATCGGTTTGTAGTAAGAAGGTAGAAAAACTTGGTCCGATAGATAATTGGTTTCCATCAAATTCCGAATCATAATAAGTGATACTGCCATTAGCTGTTGCAATCACTGTAACGGTATCTGGCGAACACACCGTTACGCCTGAAGCCAGAGGCGCCTCTGGACGATCGATCGTAATGTACTGAGCAATGCTGCTTGTATCCATTCCGAAGGCATTTCCGGCAATCAAAGTAACGGTAAATTGACCATCTTGCGTATACACATGACTTGGAAATTGTAATGTTGAGGTAGTTCCATCACCAAAATCCCAAATCCAGCTAGTTGGTCCTCCTGTAGATTGATCATAGAAATCTATTTCACCAGTACAACTCGTAATGGTATTTGCTTGAAAATTTGCCACAGGTGGATTGGTTGGTATTTGACAACTCCATGTCATTACAAATCCGGCATTGGTCACATAGGTATCGGAGAAAAACTTCAATGTTACAGCCCCATATGTAGAAATGATTACACCTCCATTTGGCAGTGTGTTTCCAGTATACTGACCAATTAAAGGACTTGTATTGTTAGGGCCATCATAGATATACAAGTAATCGTAATTCGCTTCCAGGTCAAAGCTTGAAAAATTCAACGTAATACTCGCTGCTCCGATTGGCGCGATGGTTATCTCGCTCGTTACTAAATCTTGATAATTTGCTGCTGCACCTCCTGGGTCAAATAAGGTTCCTGTGCATGAGGTCTGGGTTTGATTTAATCCCGCGGGATTCATAGTAATGGCACAAGGCAAATTTGGATCTACATTAATATAGTCCACCAAGGTAAAGGTATCTACACCGCAAGGCCCTCCGCTGGCAATCAAGGTTACTGAGTAGATACCGGGATTTTGATAAGTATGTGATGGATTTATAGCAGTCGATGTCGTTCCGTCGCCAAAATCCCATTGATATGTGCCAGCATTAAAACTGCCATTTGTAAAATTTACAAGTGCCGGAGACTGGCAATAATCTTGAAAAGCTGTAGAGAAATCCGCATTCACAGTATATGAGAACGCTGGACCCACCCCAACCGCATACCACGCGTTTGTTGTACTCATCACCTCTGGCGAACAAGCCCCAAATAAATCTATAGCTGATTGCACAGCATAGAATCGAGCGTCCTGATAATCGGAATTTGGAGTTAGATAAATGGTGTTATTTCTAAAAGCAATACGTGACGCATCAACAATCCCTAAACCGTTCACATTATAAACATTGCTGATATCATTGGTCCCAGAGCCACCTACGGTTAGCAAATAATACCAAAAATTCTGAACTCCTGAATTGGTATGTACTCCACCATTATCTTGTGTTCCCGTATAATAATGGGTTCCCAAATAAGTATCAGGGTCTGAAAATGAATTAGGATTGCTCATGCTTCGAATACCATTTCCATTAGGTGTAGCATCCTCACCCATTATCCAATTTAACACATTATTATTAGCAAAGGCCTCTACGGATACTCCAAAAATATCGGAAAACGACTCATTTAAGGCGCCAGACTCATTAGAATAAACCAAATTAGAAGTATTGGAAGTAAGCCCGTGCGCAATTTCATGCGCAGTAATGTCAATGGCGGTAAGCGGTGTGAAAGTTGTTCCATTACCATCGCCATACGTCATACGTTGTCCATCCCAAAAAGCATTATTGTAGTTGGTGTTGTAATGCAAGTAGCTCTTCAGTAAAAACCCATTCCCGTCTATACTATTGCGGTTATGAACTTGCCAAAAATAATCGTAGGTCATTTCTGCTCCCCAATGCCCATCACCAGCATAATGATCTTGATTCGAAGTATTATTCCAATTATTGTCTGCATCAATAAAATCAACTGCAGCGCCATAATTTGACGTGTTATTCAAATCGAAAGTTTGAATTCCATTTCCCCTACCTGTTTCACGAAGTCTAAACTGAGATGCAAAATAATCTGCGACTATCGGACGATTACCAGAGTAGGCCGTAACGGCCACACCATTACTGTCCGCGGTATGAATTCTGTTTTCCGTTGCCACCACGATATTGCTATGAGCATCGACATAAATGAACTGTCTTGATAAGGGCTCGTCAGCATAGACATCCATACCATAAACCAAGACGGGAGTGTTATCTGAAGGGTTTGAGTACCACATTAAATTGGGCGCAGGATAATAGCTGGCCTCCATCCCTTGTTCCATTTTTAAAAGGAATTCTTCTTCCGGCATCTCCCATTTATAGCGAATCGCATTCACATGATTTAAAGCAGTTTCAATCACTTGGTCACTTGAAAAGGAAGGCGTAATCGAACCTGAAACCTTAGCTAGTTCCGCATTCACAGAAACCAAATAACTACCATTAACGTGTATTTTTATAATATTATGACGAATAGGAATGCCTTTAAAGGTCAATGAATAGGTGTAATGATTCCAACCGAGCTGATCTTTAATGTTATTTGTAAGGGAGAACGAATAATCATCGGTTAAATCGAACAATTTATATAAAAAATCCCCGTGGGATTCCGGTGCCAAAGTAACTTTTCCATCAAATTTTATGTAGCTTGGAAACGCCTCATTAGGACGTTTCCAAATCGAAACAATGTGTTCTTTTACCCAAGTTTGTGCGGTTATTTGTACAGATAAAAAAAATAGCAAAGGGAGTAAATATCCTTTCATAATGTAGCTTAAGTCTTTAAATATAGCTAATTGAACGCTGATTACATCCTTTCGGGCGCATTAATACCCAAAATATTTAACCCGCTTTTCAATACCTTGGCAACATTCTCTGAGAGTAAAATACGGGCCGCGCGCAATCCAGGATTGATTTCATTTAGGATCGGACTTTGCTGATAAAATGAATTATATGCTTTGGTCAATTCAAATAGGTAATTTGCCAATACGGCAGGCGAATAATTACTTGATGCTTCAGCAATCGTTTGAGGAAATGCTGCGAGTAATTTAATGAGTTCAATTTCTCCGGCTTCAATCTCCAAAGCGGATTTATCGAATTGAATTAATCCTGCCTTTCGCAATAATGAATTAATTCGGGCATGGGTATATTGAATAAACGGACCGGTATTTCCCGTTAAGTCTATTGATTCCTCCGGGTTAAAAAGCATCCGTTTTTTCGGGTCAACTTTCAATAAATAATATTTCAAGCCCCCCATTCCAATCGATTCGAACAGGTTATGTCGCTCATCTTCGGTTAACTCAGCAATCTGGCCCCTTTCTTGTGTCATTACTGTTGCCGCATTAACCACCTCTTCCATAAGGTCATCCGCATCTACCACCGTACCTTCCCTAGACTTCATTTTCCCCGAAGGTAAATCTACCATACCATAAGATAAATGGTAACAATCAGCTGCCCAAGTATAACCTAACTTTTGTAGGATTAAGAACAATACTTTGAAATGATAATCTTGTTCATTACCTACCGTATAAACGATACCAGACAAGGCTGGATAATCATGAAAACGTTCAATTGCAGTTCCAATATCCTGAGTCATATATACGGCTGTTCCATCCGCGCGAAGCACCAGTTTTTCATCTAAGCCATCGGGTGTCAAATCAATCCAAACACTGCCATCCGGTTTTTGATAAAACACACCGCGTGCTAATCCATCCATCACCTGATCTTTCCCCAATAAAAAGGTATCACTTTCGTAGTATAATTTATCAAAATCAACCCCCATGCGTTTATAGGTGACATCAAACCCATCGTAAACCCAACCGTTCATGGTAGACCATAATAAATAGGTTTCTGGGTCCCTTCCTTCCCATCGCACCAACATATCTTTAGCCGCTCTTAAAATCTCTGTTTCATTCTTTGCAAGCTCCTTAATTTTATCATAAATCGCAGCTTGCGCTTTTTCGTCCTTGCCTTCAAGGGCCTTGTTTAATTCTTGGAATTTATCAACGGTGACAGAAGCGGTATTGGAAAAATCTCCAGCATCCCAACGTGAAAGCACTTCTTTAACTTCAAGTTGCAGGTGTTTTTCAAACTCCACATAATACTTCCCAACTAACTTATCCCCTTTGAGCCCGGAATTAGCGGGAGTTTCGCGTTCGCCGTTAGATTGAATCGGAGCATAACGATGCCAGGCCAACATACTTTTACAAATATGAATGCCCCGGTCATTAATTACTTGAGTTTTGATAACTTGATGCCCATGTGCCTTTTTTAATTGAGCCACCGAATAGCCAAGGAAAATGTTTCTGAGATGACCTAAATGCAGCGGTTTATTGGTGTTGGGCGAAGCATATTCTACCATCACCATATGCTTTGAATTGGGTTCAGAAATTCCAAACGAATCGGTTTGATTAATCGAAATGAGTTGATCCGACCAAAAGATTTTGGAAAACACAAAATTTAAAAATCCTTGAATCACCTCGTAATCCGCTACAAACGAAACTTCAGATTTCACATGTTTACCAATACGTTCAGCAACCTCTGCCGGCGTTAATTGAAGCGCCTTAGCAAAGGGAAAAACCATTAAGGTAATGTCCCCACGAACTCCTTTACGGGTTGGTTGAAATTGAATCCAAGATGGATTAATATCAATTCCTAACCATTCTTTTCCTTTCGACAAAAGGATATCCTTCAACGCTATTTCCATGATTCGATTAAGGTCCGTGTACAATTGGTAATCAAATCGAGGGCTATTTCAGCCATTCTATTTTTTTTCTCATCCAAGGTTGGATTTACTTCTACGAATTCTAATGCCGCCAACTTTGAAGAACGACACAATCCTTCGAGGAGTGATTTTGCTTCTTGCACCGTTAAACCATGGGCCACAGGAGTTCCCGTACCAAAAGACGTTTCAACTGGGTCCATCGAATCTACATCAAAGGAAACATACATTACATCACAGGCATTCAATTGATGGTTAATTTGTTCCAAAGCATGTTGTACTCCGAGAGACCGAACCTTTTCCACCGTAATATTGGTGATCTGTTCAGCTTCAATAACCGCGTCTTCTTCCGGTTCAGTACTGCGAACACCAACATATATTAAATCGGAGAACTTAACTGCATTACTTTTTAATTGATTCCATTGAAGGGATGTTTCGATGTCAACATGATTCCGTTGACATGGCAAGTTATCTACACCCAAGGCAGTTGCAAGTGGCATGCCATGCAAATTACCTGAAGGTGTGGTATATGGTGAATGCAAATCCGCATGGGCATCAATCCAAACTACTCCAATACGTTTATTGGGATAAGCTGCTTTTAACCCATGGAAGGTCCCGCCCGCAGATGCATGGTCGCCAGATAAAATCATTGGGAACCGATTGGAATCCAAGTGTGAAACCAGGGTGGAAGAAATCGTTTTATAAATTTGTTGCATCCCATCAATTCGTTTCGCTAAAGGATAAACTACAGGACGATCAAGAAGGTGATTTAATTCAGGAATTACTTCCCAAGGAATCTCCGTAAATAATGGATTCCCTTGAATTCTAGATGCCGCCTGAATTGCAAATGGACCTAAGGATGCTCCCCGAGTTCCTGCCCCTAATTCAGAGGGATTTATAATAAGTTGGATCGTTTTGCTCATGGCGTGTTCCGTTGAATAGGAACCATACAAAGATACAAAAGTTGACCATCTGACGATAAGAAAACTTTTGGGATTAACTGAAAGGCTGTATATTCGCACTCAGTTCGGGGATGTAGCTCATCCGCCGCGGCGGAGGCTAGAGCAAGTGTGATTCAAGTTTAATGGGGATGTAGCTCAGTTGGCTAGAGCGCTTGACTGGCAGTCAAGAGGTCGTCGGTTCGAGCCCGATCTTCTCCACGTTCGCCCTGCGACGCTGAACAAGCGAAGCAGGGCTTTTTTTTGCGTAAATTTTTGAGAGATCAGTTTATGCCGAACCATGATTACCCCTATTTATGTCTATTGTACAGATTTCTGCATTACTAGCGCGAATCTAATGAACATTACCTATGAAGATTTCTGTGCCCTTATCTTTTGTGTGCTTTGGCCATTGATCGCTCTGGGACTTTCATTAACCTTAATCATTCAATTACTCCAAAGATTTAAAAATCTGTGATGTGTTTCCTATAGATTCATTACTACCTTTGATGTATGAAATGTTTTGTTTTCCTCTTAGGCATCTTTTTTTCGGTTAGTTTTTTCGCACAAAAAAAACAAAAACCTTTTTCTGGAGAATTATTATTCAAAGCCCAACGCGTAATCCCCACGGACTCTACTCAAGAACATATGCTTATTTATGCGAAAGATAGCTTACTGAAGGTTATTAACTTTTCATCCCAGATGGGGAAACAAGAGTTGATTAAACACCTAAGTAAAGAAAAATCATACCTGCTTCTCGAAACCACCAAAGGCAAGTATGCAATCCGAACGAACTATTCCAAATACCAAGACACAACCCTATCCTATTCCTTTAAAAAGAAACTGGGATCCAAACGCATCGCCGGAATGAAAGCTAAAAAACTAAGCGTTACCTTCACGGATATAGACAAAAAATTCTCCTTTTACTACCTAAAAAATATTCCTGCAAACTACGGAAGTGCCTACACAAATTTTCCTGGATTAGTTGTTGAATATTACATTCCAACCGACGAGGGCATGTATCAATACACCTTGACCGAATTCAAACGAATAGATCCTCCATTAACGCTTTTCATGGTCCCCACGGATTATAAACGGGTAAGCATCGAAGAATTCATGGAAGAAATGTCAAAGCCCTAGGTAGTTAACACCTTGCTGTGTAAAGAATTCACTTTTATCCTGATTACATCGTAACCCTTTTCTTACTTTCGTATTTTACCCAAAATGCGAGATAACGAATATATTCCATACGAAGAAGAGGAAACGCAATACGACAACTCTAAGCCCGCGCAAAAAAAAGAGAAAACCACCGCTTCAAAACCAAGGAAAGAGGCTAAACAAAAATCAGATAAACCCAAAGGTTTTGTTGGTTCCAAACGCTTAATTAATTCACTTGGAGCGCTTTTGACAATATCCAGCATTTTCCTTTTTTTTGCTTGTATTTCTTACTTTTTAACATGGAAAGCTGATCAAGATTCTATTTTAGGCTACGGTTTTGGTGAGTATATCTTTAATAATAGTGTTCATGCTCCTGACAATTGGCTCGGTAAATTTGGTGCTTGGTGCAGCCATGTTCTAATCTACAATAGCTTTGGAATACCATCTATTGGTGTTAGTTTAATTGGGTTTTTACTTGGCGTTCGACTACTATTTAAAGTGGAATTACTGCCGATATTACGCACTTCATTGATCACCTTGAGCTTCATGGTTTGGGGTTCACTTTTTCTAGGATATTTTCATGATTTCATCAATTTTGGTGGCGGTACATTTGGCTATTTTATTAACGAATGGCTATTCCTTACTATAGGTGGGATTCCAACCTTCATTCTTCATTTAGTGTTGCTATATGTCACGGTCACTTTACTATTTAACCCGAATTATAGTTCATTGTTGGCACGCATTAAGCCTACGAACATAACCGGCGATTACTTTGACATCAACGAAGAAAAAGATTCTTCAAGTGACAAACCATATAATACTATGGAGGTTGTTAATCCTATAAAAGAAAATGAAATAACAGAAGATCTCGTTTCTAAACCCGTTCATTTTGACGATTCTGAACCAGATCAGGAAGAATTAATTGATGACTCGGAGTTGGAAATTACCTACATAGATAAATCTAACCAGGATTCAACTTCAGAAGTTGAATTAGAAATTAATGTACAACCTGAATCGGTAGAGAATCCTGAAAAACCAATTGATTCTAATGGTGATACAACAGCTGAAGATTTGGTCAGTGAATTTGGCTTATATGATCCGAAAATGGATCTAGAATCCTATGTACTCCCAACCATTGAATTATTAAAAGAATATGGAGGAAATGGAGGGGCATCAGTTACAAAGGAAGAGCTAGAAAGCAATAAAGACCGAATTGTAGAAACGCTTTCCCATTATAAAATCGACATTGCAAAAATTAAAGCAACGGTTGGACCTACTGTAACTTTATATGAGATCATCCCAGCTCCAGGTGTACGTATTGCAAAAATTAAAAACCTTGAGGACGACATAGCGTTAAGTCTTTCCGCTTTAGGTATCCGGATTATTGCGCCAATTCCAGGTAAAGGGACCATCGGAATTGAAGTTCCAAATTCCAAACCAGAAATGGTGAGTATGCGCTCCCTTATCGCATCTGAAAAATTCCAAAGTTTTGATGGGGAATTACCAATCGTGATGGGCAAAACCATTACTAATGAGACCTATGTTTTCGATCTCACCAAGATGCCACACTTACTTGTAGCAGGAGCAACAGGTCAGGGAAAGTCTGTAGGATTAAATGCAATTTTAGTTTCACTACTTTATAAGAAACATCCTGCTCAAGTAAAATTTGTACTTGTAGATCCTAAAAAGGTTGAACTTACCTTGTATAATAAGATTGAACGGCACTTCCTTGCTAAACTCCCCGGAGAGGAAGATGCCATAATAGTAGATACCTCTAAGGTAGTGAACACCTTAAATTCTCTCTGTATTGAAATGGATGACCGTTATGAGCTGCTTAAAAACGCTGGAGTTCGAACCATCAAGGAATACAATGCGAAATTTATTGGAAGAAAGTTAAATCCTGAAAAAGGGCATAGATATCTTCCCTATATTGTGGTGCTTATTGATGAGTTTGCCGACCTTATTATGACTGCTGGAAAAGAAGTGGAGCATCCGATTGCTCGTATTGCACAATTGGCTCGTGCTATTGGAATTCACCTTATTGTAGCCACTCAGCGACCATCAGTAAACGTAATTACCGGAATGATAAAGGCAAACTTCCCCGCTCGAATTGCCTTTAGGGTATTGTCAAAAATCGATTCTAGAACTATTCTAGATGGCTCTGGAGCAGATCAATTAATTGGACGTGGAGATATGTTAATCTCTACTGGCTCAGACATGATTCGTTTGCAATGCGGGTTCGTTGATACCCCAGAAGTGGAAGAAATTTGTGAATTCGTCGGAGATCAGCGAGCCTATCCAAGCGCCTTCTTACTTCCTGAATATGTTCCAGAAGGTAGTGACGGAACAGGGGACGTGGACATGGATGAAATCGACCCAATGTTTGTGGATTCAGCTAGAATTGTCGTGATGAGTCAACAGGGCTCCGCATCACTTCTTCAGCGCAAATTAAAATTGGGGTACAACCGTGCGGGACGCATCGTTGATCAATTAGAGGCTATGGGTATAATTGGTTCGTTTCAAGGAAGTAAGCCTCGTGAAGTTTTATTCGGAGACATTGAATCATTAGATGAATTCTTAAAGGTTAAAGGCGTGCTTTAATTTTCAAATGCGTTTTTGTAGTTTTACCTGAATCTTTTGATATGAAGCATTTCCTTTTTGGCATTTTTCTGCTGATCTCATCACTGCTCTTTGCGCAACTTTCAAGCATTCCATCACCATTAAACAAATTTTACCATTCTGGAAAAGATTTTTCAAGATATCACGAAGTAATTCAGTTTTTTGAAACACTCCAACAGCGTTTTCCGTCGCAGATTATCCTTGAACCCTATGGATATACGAACGAAGGTCGCCCGTTAATGTTGGTGTTTATTAGCTCTGAAGAAAATATTAAATCCATAGAAACAATTCAATTAAATCACTTAAATAACGATCCTTCTGAGCACGTATCAATTGCATGGCTTAGTTACAATGTACATGGTAATGAAAGTTGTGGTACCGAAGCCGCCATGGAAACAGCATACAGGTTCGTGACTTCTGAGGCAGATTTATTAAAAAATACTTTGATAATCCTTGACCCATGTCTGAATCCTGACGGTAGGGAGCGCTACGTAAATTACTTCAAACAATTCCAAAACCACACTGAGCAAGTGCACATGCAAAGCGCTGAACACCACGAAATTTGGCCTACTGGACGACCAAATCATTATCTATTCGACCTTAACCGAGATTGGGTATGGTTAACGCAGGTAGAATCGCAACAGCGTTTGAAGGCCTATAACCGATGGTTACCCCATGTACATGTGGACTTTCATGAACAAGGCATGAACGAACCATATTATTTTCCGCCCGCTGCTGAACCATACCATGAAGTAATTACAAATTGGCAACGAGACTTTCAAATACAAATTGGTAAAAATCACGCCTCGTACTTTGATCAGAAGAAATGGCTTTATTTTTCAAAAGAAACCTTCGACTTACTTTACCCTTCCTATGGGGATACATATCCTATGTTCAATGGAGCCATTGGAATGACTTATGAACAGGGGGGGTCCGGAAGAGCAGGACTCGGAGTAATCACTGCCGTTGGAGATACCCTAACCTTAGCAGAACGCATTGAACATCACACAATAACTGGAATTTCAACAATAGAAACCGTTAATAATTATCATTCAAAGTTAATTTCTGAATTTCAAAAATTCCAATTAAAATCTAGCCATAAAAACCCCAATACCTATGTGCTTTATGGTGGGTCCCCAAACATAAATTCACTCACTCAACTCCTAGACCAACATCAAATAATATACAATAAGGTTCTTCAAGATGAATCTACGGAAGTTAAAGGATACGATTATTTTACAAATCAAATTAAGAGCATTAAACTGAATAAAAACGACGTGCTGATATGTACGAATCAATCAAAAGAAAGACTTATTAATGTTTTATTCGAACAGAAAACTGCGCTAAGCGACTCACTCACCTATGACATCACGGCATGGTCTTTACCCTATGCCTACGGCATTCAATGTCTTAAAATTAATCGGGAGGTATTTGTAAATCAACATTCCTCTACAGATCAACAAACACAATTTAGCTTAAATGAGGAGCCATATGCGATCGCCATTCCTTGGAAAAACCTTAAAACTGCAAGCGCATTGAATGAATTATTAAACGCAGGGATAAGGGTTTCAATGACCGAAAAAGAATTTACAAATTCTAATGGTCAATTTGAATCAGGAACATTGCTAGTTTTAAAATCTGAAAATCCTGAAAAATCCCTTGCAACACTTGTTCCTTCAATCATAAATAATTATAATCAAAGTGCCACGGCATTATTTTCAGGATGGTCAGAAATTGGAATTGACTTAGGTTCTTCTAGCATTAAAAACATCTCAAAACCAAGGATTGGAATCTTGTTCAATGAGCAATCCTCGTCATTATCTGTTGGTGAAATTTGGTATTTTTTAGATCAAGATTTAGGCGTTGAACACCAATTGCTTCGTAATCTGGACATCGATGCCGTTACGCTAAGTCAACTTGATGTGTTATTCATTCCCGAAGGATTTCGCACTGAAAATAACAGCACAATTAAACAATGGATTAGCAACGGTGGAATATGTATTGTTATGGGAACTGGCGCTTCAAATTTCATGGAAGCTGACTTTGGGATGAAAGTAGCAGAAGAATCCATACCGGTGTTCTCTTCAGAATTAGGTAATTATGGTAACCTCGAACGTTCAAGCATCAGTGAAAGTATCATTGGAGCAATTTTTCAATGTACAACAGATTCTACTCACCCAATTTCCTTTGGATACAAAAACACCTATTTCACATTGCGTCTATCTGCCGAGGTATACCCATTTGAAGGGGAAATAATTCAAAAAATAATAAATAAAGATGCATGGATAACTGGCTTTGCAGGCTACAAAGTAAAAAACAAACAAGCTGGTGCAACGACGGTTGGATCAAAGTCAATCGGAAATGGAAAAATAGTTTACTTTTTTGATAACCCTTTATTCCGAGGATTTTGGGAGAATGGTAAATTACAAGTAGCAAATGCCATCTACTTTTTACGATAAGATTAACCCCTTCTTGAAGATTTAATTGCTTATCTTCGCAGATTAAGAATTACAATATGAAATACGCCCTATACTCATCCCTCTTTGTGTTGATTTTATCTGCCTGCAATAACCAGGAAAAACCATATTCAGTCGCTTTAAAAAACCACAAGGATAGCCTTTCATATATCATTGGGGCCATTAATGCAAAAACCATTGTGGATTCCAGGACAGAGGCCTTTAATAAATTAGA
The DNA here is from genome assembly GCA_030830895.1 of Crocinitomicaceae bacterium. Classification (GTDB taxonomy): domain Bacteria; phylum Bacteroidota; class Bacteroidia; order Flavobacteriales_D; family Crocinitomicaceae; genus UBA952. The sequence goes on from JAURMC010000014.1 coordinate 139,419, forward strand.
TAAGGATCTTGTTTTAAAAGGATTCAAGCAAAACTTAAATGGAACACCAGCTCAAGAATGTTTAAACACTTTACAATTACTATTCGGGCCGACATACCAAGATTTTAATCCTACATATGTCAAAGAAGGTTCTCTCTGCATGGGTAAAATGACAGGCTACGCATTCTATTACGACATTCGTAAAATTGGCGCCCTTGATAAAATCAATTTTTCAATGGTAAAAAAAGGATTTGAAGATGGATTGTTAAAACGAGACACCATGTTTTTAAAAGACAATACCATGCGTTTTATGATGACAGATTTTATTACAAATATGAATGTAATTAACGGAAATAAGATGATGGCAAAAGCAAAAAAAATACAGGGAATTGCCATTCTTGAGGGAGGGATACTTATGGAAACCATACAGCAAGGGACTGGCCGTCAACCTTCGGCTACGGATGACGTAAAAGTTCATTACATTTTAACTTCGGCCTTAGGAGATACCATTCAAAGCTCTTACCAAGGTGATAGGAAAGGAAATGTCGAACCTATTCCTTTAGCATTGAATGGAGGGGTTATTCCAGGTTGGTCGATTGCGATTCCTAACATGAAAGTTGGTGGTAAATACCGGATTTTTATTCCTTGGAATTTAGCATACGGTGAACAACAAAATAAAGAATCACTTTGCTTTTTTATAGAATTAATTGCTGCTGGTGCACAAGGAAGCTTTACGTCAAATGCACAAAATCTTCATAGACAATGAAAAATATATGGGTAGGGTTTTGTATAATTCTTGGATTTTCTTCATGTAACGATAAAATTGATCTGATTGGAGATTATAAAGAGACGGCTGTTGTTTACGGCTTGTTAGATCATGCCGACAGCCTTCATTTTATTAAAATTACGCGTGCATATATCGGTCCGGGGAGTGCCATCGATCTTGCCCAAATTTCTGATTCAAGCTATTTCAACCAAGTAAATGCCAAGGTTATAGAATATGTAGGTGACATACCTACACGCACTTGGGTACTCAAAGACACGATCGTTTATAATAAAGATATCAACGGTGCATTTTATGCCCCAGAACAAAAAGTATATTATTTCAAGACTTTGCCATCTGGGACCAATGAGGTACAACAAGGCCCACCTGGTGCCTTGACCTCATCACTGAATAAGGATGCTACGTACAAGCTTGAAATCGATATTGACAACGGAAAATTTAAAGTGTTAGGTGAAACAGATCTGGTACATGGGTTAACTTCACCTTCAAACTCACAAAATTTTACTTTTAAATTCGCTAATAATCCAGGTTCTTATATCAGTGGAGGTGTTGCTGCTGTTAATACCTTTGGGAATGCCTATGTTGTTAACACATCGCTTAAAGTTTTTTATAATGAATACATTGGGGCCAATAAAACCGTTTCGTCATTCGATTGGACACTGGGTGAATCTAGCATTTCACCCGGGGAGTCACGCACTTTCACGGCGTATGGAGAAACCTTCTATACCTTAATGAAAAATAGTGTTAATTCAGACCCGGCAATTACTCGAAGAACCTTTGAGGGTATTGAATTCACAATTACCGGCGGCCATGAAGAGTTATATAATTACATGGTAGTTAATGCCCCAAGTTCTTCACTTTCACAAAGCAAACCGACCTATACAAACCTAAGCGTTACTAATGGCAAGGGGGTTGTAGGAATATTCTCCTCACGCCAGACCTTAAAGTTTTATCGTCCTTTTTACACGAATGCCGCTCAAGCTTACATTAGGGCCATTGATAAAAAATCTACGCGGGAATTATGCCAAGGTCCGATTACAGGGTTATTAATTTTTTGTTCTAACCATCCCGGTGACAACGTTGTTGGATCAGAAGAATCTTATGCATGTCAGTAGTACAAACCCATGGATGAGCGTAAAACCTTATTCGTAGATGTAATTCTACCAGTCCCTATCCGGAATCTATTCACCTATAGAGTACCATTTGAACTTAATGATGGTATTTCTATAGGACAGCGTGTGATAGTTCCTTTTGGAAAAAACAAACGCATTACGGGAATTATTTCGGTTATACATGAAAAAGCCCCTAGTGCCTATCAAGCAAAATATCTTGAATTTATCTTGGATGATAAACCGATTTTATCGGCGCATCAAATACATTTTTGGAATTGGATTGCTGCCTATTATTTAGCTCCAATTGGAGATGTTATGGCTGCTGCCCTTCCTTCAAATTTTAAATTAGCCAGTGAAACAAAGGTTGCACTACATCCGGATTATGATGGAATAGATACAACGGACGAACAAGAAAAAATAGTTCTTGAAACCTTATCGCACCGCCAACAAGTTGATTTAAAAGAACTTTCTGAGATTCTTAAAGTTAAAAACATTCAAATTATTATAAAACGCCTGATTGAAAGACGTTGTGTAATGACTCAAGAAGAAATCAACCAACGGTATACACCAAAAACTAAAACTTTTATTCAAATTAACCCAAATTACACCGAATTGGATATAAGTAATATCCTTGACGAACTTAATGCACGAACGAATTCTAAGGGACAACTACATGCATTACTGCGCATAATTCAATTGCTACCATCCCATGGAATCGACCAAAAATTTCTAGACAAAAAATTGCTACTTAGCCCCGAAATTAGTTCTAGCTCCTTATCCGCGCTGATTAAGAAAGGAATAATAATCCAGGAAAAGCTTCGCGTTGACCGCGTTGGTTCTACCATTGATGGCAATTCAACGTTTCCGGTATTGAGTCAAGACCAATTAACCGCACTTCACACAATTGAAGAAACTTGGAAAGAAAAAGACATTACCCTGCTTCATGGAGTTACGGGTTCAGGAAAAACAGAAATATATATTCATTTAATTCAATCGTTTTTAGACCTAGGAAAACAAGTATTACTGCTGATTCCTGAGATTGCCCTAACAACCCAGCTAATTCATCGATTGGAAAAGTATTTTGGAAAGCAACTAGGTGTTTATCATTCCAAATTCAACCAAAATGAACGTGTTGAAATTTGGAATAAAGTCCATGCGAATCACCCTGATGAATTCCGAGTAATTATTGGGGCCCGGTCTTCAGTGTTTTTGCCGTTTCAAGACCTTGGTTTGGTAATTGTTGATGAGGAACACGAAAGTTCTTATAAACAGCACGATCCCTCACCACGCTACAATGGTCGGGATACGAGTATATATTTAGCAAGCTTGTTTAATGCAAAGGTTCTCTTAGGAACTGCCACTCCATCAATAGAATCGTATCAAAATTCGTTGGATAAAAAATACGGATACGTACAATTAGATGCTCGTTATGGAGACATCAATATGCCAGAAATACTAATTGCAAATACTCGTAAGGAAATTGCAAGTAAAACAATGAGTTCGCATTTCTCAAGTTTATTGATCGAACAAATGTCACTGGCCCTTGCCAACAAAGAACAAGTGATACTTTTTCAAAACCGACGAGGATATACCCCATATTGGTCTTGTGAAATCTGTGGATGGATTCCGAAGTGTAATGCATGTGATGTCTCCCTTACCTATCATAAGCATGTAAACTTATTAAAGTGTCATTATTGTGGATACACATGTCCCCCAATGGGCAGTTGTGGTGCCTGTGGAAGTCACAAACTTAAAATGCAAGGATTTGGGACAGAAAAAATAGAAGATGAATTAGCAATGGTATTTCCTGAGGCAAAAATTGCAAGAATGGATTTAGACACTACCCGCTCAAAAAATGCATATGCCGATTTGATTACACGCTTTGAGGGGCGTGAAATTGACGTATTGATTGGTACACAAATGCTTTCCAAGGGGTTAGATTTTGACCATGTCAGTTTAGTAGGAATCCTGGATGCAGATCATTTATTAAACCGCCCAGATTTTAGGGCATACGAGCGCGGATTTCAATTAATGACTCAAGTGGCGGGCAGAGCTGGAAGAAAAAATAAACGAGGTAAGGTCGTAATTCAAACGAAACAACCCGACCATTGGGTGTTACAAAGAGTAACATCCCATGCTACCATTGATTTTATTAAAAATGAATTGATTGAGCGAAAGAATTTCAACTATCCACCATTCACCAAACTAATGGTAATCACTTTAAAACATAGCGACGAACGGCTACTAAATAGGGCATCTAATGACTTAGCAATGCATTTAAAAAGTACCTTAAAAGAACGGGTCCTTGGTCCAGAATTTCCAATTGTTAAACGCATACAAAACCAATTTCAAAAAGAAATTAAACTCAAGTATGAAAAGACGCTTTCTGATAAAAAAATAAAGGAGCACATCTTGGCACTCCTTAATCAATTTTACGAAATGGTTCCTTACAAAACCATCAAAGTAAGCATAGATGTTGACGCATATTAACCTAAATAGCTTTTAAGAATCTTGTTCTTCGAAGTATGTTTTAAACGTCTAATGGCTTTTTCCTTAATTTGTCTTACCCGTTCTCTGGTTAAATCAAACCGATCTCCAATTTCTTCTAATGACATCGGTGGGCGACCATCCAAGCCATAAAACATAGAGACTACTTCGCTTTCTCTTGGTGTTAAACTCAATAAGGATCTTTTAATATCACTTCTCAGGGATTCAATAGTTAGATTATTCTCAGGGCTCGGCATGCCCTCACCACTTAACACATCATACATGTTGGAGGAAGATTCGTCTCCTTCCACAAGTGGTGCATCCATAGATACATGTCTTCCATTTTGCGCCAAAGATTGCTTAACCTCATCCGTACTGCAATCTAAAAACTCAGCCAACTCCTCTGCTGAAGGCGGTCGCTCGTATTTTTGCTCTAATTCAGAAAACGCGCGATTAATCTTATTGATGTTTCCGATTTTATTCAAAGGCAATCGAACTATTCGTGCTTGCTCCGCTAAAGCTTGAAGAATCGATTGTCGAATCCACCAAACCGCATACGAAATAAATTTAAACCCTCGTGTTTCATCAAAACGCTCTGCAGCTTTGATTAATCCTAAATTTCCCTCGTTAATTAAATCTGGTAGTGCTAACCCTTGGTTTTGATATTGTTTGGAAACGGAAACAACAAATCGAAGATTTGCCTTGGTCAAGCGTTCTAACGCTGCTCGATCCCCTGCTCTAATTCTTCGTGCTAATTCAACTTCTTCATCCGCTGTAATCAAATCTACTCTTCCAATCTCTTGAAGGTACTTATCTAACGATGCCGTTTCTCGATTGGTTACTTGTTTAGCAATTTTAAGCTGCCTCATAAATTATTGTATTTAAAGTCGTGAAGTCTCTAACGTACAAATCTTAAAAAGGTTAGTGCTTTTTATGAAAAAAGTTTAAAAAAACTTTATAAATACTTATTGGGCTCGCAACCCTAAGGCATTACGTACTCGATTTAATACTGGATTAGCCACAGAACTAGCACGAAGCGCACCGGCCATTAAAATCTCCTCAACTTCTTCGGGATGATTTATAAAATAATGATATTGGGTTCGTTCTTTAGAGAATCGTGAACAAATTAGTTCAAATAATATCTGTTTGGCTTGACCATAGCCGAAACCTCCTGCCAAGTAATTTGATCGCATAACTGAAACTTCTGCGGGCTCGGCTAGTAATTGATAAATACTAAACACGGTACAAGTATCTGGATTTTTAGGGGCTTCAAGCGGCGTACTGTCTGACGAAATACTCATTATTCGTTTTCTCAATGTTTTTTCGTCTTCAAAGATATCAATGATGTTCTTTCGAGATTTACTCATTTTCTGCCCATCAATTCCCGGAATCAATTTAGTTTGTTCATTGATGTGCTCTTCAGGAAGGACAAAAACCTCACCCATCTTAGCGTTAAATCTTGCGGCTACATCTCTAGTAAATTCAAGATGCTGCAATTGATCTTTTCCTACCGGGACTTGGTTTGCATCATACATTAAAATGTCTGCTGCCATTAACATGGGATAAGTAAATAAGCCCCCATTAACGTCTTCTAATCGGTCAGCTTTATCCTTAAAACTATGAGCTAAGGTTAGTCGTTGATACGGAAAAAAAGTCAACAAATGCCACATTAATTCAGAAACTTGAGGTACATCACTTTGTCGATAAAATACAACTTTATTAGGATTTAAGCCGCATGCAAGCCATACTGCAGCTGTAGATAAGGTATTGCTTTTAAGCAGCGAAGGATCCTTAACTTGCGTTAATGAATGTAGGTCGGCGATGAAAAAAAAAGAATCGTTATTCGGCAACTCAGACATTTCTATCGCAGGAATTATGGCCCCTAAGATATTCCCAAGATGAGGCGTGCCGGTGCTTTGTATTCCTGTTAAAATTCTTGACATTGATTCTTTCTACAAAAATAACAAATCAGTAGATAAATTCACGAAATCAAGTTAATTCATTAATTTTGATTATGCGGATTTTTTTCGGATTGCTATCGTTGCTTTGGAAAGTATATATTGCTATAATTTTCTTTTTCTTTGCGATACTTTTATTTCCTTTTTTTTGGGTAATCATCCAATCACCTAAAACAAAAAATTATAGCTTCAAGCTTTTTATCTTTTGGAGTTACATGATGCGTATATGTTGCTTTTATCCGGTAAAGAAAATTATTCATGGGGAGCTCCCAAAAGGTCCTTATATTATTGTTGCCAATCATACCTCCTATTTGGATATATTCTTCATGTATTCAATTGTTCCTCAACATCAATTCATGTTTTTAGGAAAAAGTGAAATTCTACGATACCCCATAGTAAGTACATATTTTAAAAGCATGAATGTTCCTGTTTTTCGATTTGATAAATCCAAGGCCGGCAGGGCATTTACCAATGCTGTGAAAGCCTATGAGCAGGGGTACTCATTGGCAATTTTTCCGGAAGGAACATTCCCAGAAACTGACTTGCCCAAAATGCTAACATTCAAAGGTGGTGCATTCAAATTAGCTAAGCAATTGAATGCCCCGATTTTCCCAATAACCTTCATGAATAACTATAAATTATTCTCCGACCCCTTGGAGTGGCTTGGCCCGGCAGGTCCAGGACTGGCTATCGTGCATTTACATTCTTTAGTAAGCAAAGAGGTGGTTGATTCAATGAGTGCTGATGAATTAAAAGACTATTGTTTTGGAATAATTTCGAAACCATTAGAAGAAGCTCATCCAGAACTTTATTAACTTTGAACCATGAAAATAGACGATTCTCTTATTAATCACCTGAGTAATCTAGCAAAACTCTCTTTTGAGGGTGAAAATAGGGAGGCTTTAAAAAAAGATTTAGAGAAAATTATTGGATTCATGGATCACTTGAACAGTATTAATACGGATCAGGTGGAACCTCTTGTTTTTATGACCCATGAAACCAACCAGCTTCGGAAAGATGAGGCAACGATAGAAATATCAAAAACGGAGGCGCTTAAAAATGGCCCCAAACATGACAGTGATTATTTTAGAATACCAAAATTAAAAGGGAAACATTCAACCTAGGAAATGTATTCGGATTTTTCAACAATTACACAGCGGTTGTTTTGTTGTTTTAAATATCCTAATTCATAACAGAAGAAATAAGTATCTCCTTTTTTAGTTTGAAATAAATTTGTGTGATAGTTGAAATTATATCCCAACTCAATCAATTCGATTGTTGGTTTAACGCATTGTTTTTTAATCATTAATTCTTCTAAAATGCGTCGGTTTTTTCGTAAAATGCGATTCACTTTTCGCACCGTAGCGTTACTATCTTCATTCAATCGATTATTAAACGTATTTCGGCAATAGTCAGAACAGAATTTTTGATCTTTTCTGCCCTTTAACACCTCCTTACATTCATTGCAATGACGTTGATTCATATGAATATTGATTAACAAGAATTAACATGTAATACCAAGATAAAGCCTTGGAATTGTGCCAATTTTAGACTTTGAAAATACCCTTAAAAGGAATTTATGCTTACCCAAGAATTGCATCGAACTGAAGAATTACGTCAAATTGCCGAAAAAATTGCGCTAGAACATCAAGTTTTGACATTACTTAAACAAGAAATTTCAAAAAAAATTGTAGGTCAGCAAAAGCTAATTGATGGGCTACTAATTGCACTGCTATCAAATGGTCACATTTTACTTGAAGGTGTTCCCGGGTTGGCTAAGACATTGGCTATAAAAACATTATCAGATGCCGTAGATGGATCATTTAATCGGATACAATTTACACCCGATTTACTTCCTGCGGACCTTACTGGAACACAAATCTACCAACAGAAAGCCGAAAAATTTGTGGTAAAAAAAGGCCCTGTTTTTGCATCCTTTGTTTTGGCTGATGAAATTAATCGCGCCCCGGCTAAGGTACAAAGCGCCTTATTAGAGGCAATGCAAGAAAGACAAGTTACCATCGGAGAAGAGACCTTTCCGCTTCCAAGTCCTTTTCTTGTAATGGCTACTCAAAATCCTATAGAACAAGAAGGCACATATCCCCTACCAGAGGCTCAAGTGGACCGCTTCATGCTTAAGGTAAATATTGGATATCCTTCCAAAACAGAAGAATTACAAATAATTCGAAATCATATTCAACCTAGTTTACAACAACAAGTAAATCCAGTAATTACATTGGATGAAATTGAACGAATGCGCAACTTAGTGGGTCAAATATACATGGATGAAAAAGTAGAAACTTATATTGTTTCATTGATTTTTGCCACTCGTCATCCCGCAGACTACGGACTAAGTGATCATGCTCATTATATTACTTTTGGCGCATCGCCGCGTGGCAGCATCAATCTAGCGGTTGCAGCAAAAGCCCATGCATTTCTTAACGGTAGGGCCTTTGTTATTCCTGATGATGTTCAAGCCGTGGCTATGGATGTACTGAAACATCGTATAGGTCTGAGCTATGAGGCAGAAGTTGCTAACCTAAAAGCTGAAGATTTAATTCAGCGAATTATATCTCGTGTTGAAGTTCCATAATACATGAATAGAGAGGAAATCCTTAAAAGGATACGCGCCATTGAAATCGCGTCCAAAGGCTTGAGTAAGGATCTATATTCCGGTCAATATAAAACAGCCTTTAAAGGTCGTGGAATGTCTTTTTCAGAAGTTCGCGATTATCAATATGGAGATGAAATCCGTGCAATTGATTGGAATGTAACGGCAAGATATAATTCCCCCTTTGTGAAAATTTTCGAAGAGGAGCGAGCTTTAACAGTCATGGTTATGATTGATGTCTCTGCATCACTTTATTACGGGTCAGGGAACCATTCAAAGATTGAAAAAGCCGTTGAATTTCTAGCTACAATAGGATTTTCAGCGCTTGCAAACAACGATAAAACAGGGGCAATATTCTTTACAGACGAGGTAGAATGTTACATACCTCCCAAAAAAGGAAGGGATCATATTCTATTTATGATTGACCGCTTAATCGCTTTTCGACCCAAAGAAGTAGGTACATCATTGAGTGCTCCATTGAAAACATTAAGACATACCCAAAAAAAAAGATGCATTAGTTTCTTAGTCTCGGACTTTCTTGATAATTCGGTCAACTTAGATGAATTATCATTAACCAAAAAATATCACGATTTGATTGGTGTTAAAATCAATGATCCAAGTGAAAAAGAACTGAAAATTCCCGCCTTTTATCAAGTGATAAATCCGGAAACAAAAAAAACAGAATGGGTAAATGGGTTTTCAGTTTTTTTGAAGTCCGTTTTTAAATCAACATTTAATGAACATCATGACTTTGTTAAACAAGCACTTGAAACACGGGGGATTTCTTTAATCAATTTAAGTACAGAAGGTGCAATTGCCGCTCCATTAGCACATTTTTTTAACACGCGTAAATGAAGCGAAAGCTATTCTACCTTTTATTAACTCAATGGATACTTAGCGCAAGCGCACAAGAAACGCTTACGTACATATCAAGCAAAGAAATAACCGTTGGATCAATACTGGAAGTGCAATACGAACTTACATTACCAAAGGGCGATAGCCTATCCTTTACTCCTCCTGTAGGCAATTTCCCTTGCAATCGAATCGCCTCGCAATCGAATCTAAAAGGAACCACATTCAACGATCTTGAAATAATTAGCTATTCGGATACCATAATGCAGGAGGGAGCGGTAATGCGTTGGAAAGCGATTTTTAAATTAATTCCTTGGGATACGGGTATGTTGGTACTACAACCAATTCCATACACACTCAATAATAACCATGGTTTTTTTAGTTCAATTCTTGTTCAATCCACCTTCGTTCCTTCAAAAAAGGGCCTTCGTATTTATGACATAGAAGAATCCATAACTCCTATGAATAAAGAATTTGTATTTACTGAATTCATTGTTAAATATGGTTGGATCCTCTTGCTACTGCTGCTATTTATTGTCGGAGTAATTTTCTTTAAAAAAATAAGAAGACCCCAGCGTGAAGAACCCATTTCCTTATCACTAAAGCAACAAACCCTTCAATCTATCGAAAAATTGAAGGCAAAAAAACAATGGGAATCCGATCAAAAAACACATTATACGGAGCTTAGCTTTATTTTGCGTTGGTACTTATCTGCTAGATATCAAATAAACCTTTTAGAGCGCACGACTTTTGATACGATGCTACTACTCCGTTCTTTAAAACTTGACGAGTATTTGCAATCAATTATTACCCGCGTGCTTACAGAATCAGATTCCGTGAAATTTGCCTCCAATAAACTATCTGATAAAGATCACCTTTATCTCATCGAACAATTAAGGGAAGTAATTAAATTAAGTAGTCCAATTGATACCTCTCATGTTTAATCGCTGGAACATACAAGTTAACCATTATGAGTTTTTAGAACCGAACTGGTTCTGGGGGCTCTTAGCGATACCGATAGTGAGTTTTCTTTTGTTTCGCCTTGAGCGTCGTCGAACTGGTGATTGGAAAATTAATAGCCACCATACACTTCATCCTCATTCCAGAATTAACGTTATTGCCCTTTTCCGATTTGTATTTAATCAGCTACCTGTTGCCATATTAACCCTATTGATAGCAGCCATGGCAAGACCCTATTCATGGCAAGAAAGTGAACAAAAACACGAAGAAAATAAATATGGAATTGATATTATCATTGCACTAGATGTTTCAATGTCAATGTATGCAACGGATTTTGAACCCAATCGGTTGGATGCTGCCAAGGAAGTGGCAACTGAGTTTATTAATGGCAGAAACGGAGACAAGATTGGTTTGGTGCAGTATGCAGGGGAGGCCTTTACTAGTTGTCCGCTTACGCTAGACTATCCAATACTCATAAAACAACTCAGTAAAGCCGACGGAATGCAAATGGATCCGGGTACAGCAATTGGCACAGGGCTAGGTACTTCCGTAGTTCAATTGCGAAATAATGCATTAAAATCTAAAGTAATTATTTTACTTACAGATGGCAGCAATAATTCAGGAGATATAAGTCCAGAGGACGCTGCATTACTCGCAAAAGAAAAGGGAATATGTGTTTATACAATTGGAATTGGCAGCAATGGAATGGCTCCAACACCAGTAATAACGCCTACAGGGATGATCTATCAAAACATGCCCGTTGAAATCGATGAGCAGACGCTAACGCAAATTGCAACAATTACCGGTGGAACCTATTTCCGAGCGTCTGATAAAAAGGGACTAAAAAAAATATATGAAGAAATAGAATTAATGGAAAAAAGAAAAATAACGCATAAAGTTATTCAAGCTGATCCTCCTCCAACACCACAGGCTTTTCTAAATTGGGCCTTTGTTTTATTCATATTCTATATGGGTATTAAATCCGTACTGTTTTTGCCTCAACCCCATGAATAAACTAATAAAACCACATAAATATATAATATACTATTTATTTTCCATTGGGATTATAGGAACTATCTGCGCGGCACTATACTATTCATTAAGCGCCACTACTAATGCTAAATCCGCTCTAGTTTTCACAAAGCCAAGCTATCTATATTGGTTAATATTCATTCCTGTTTTTTATGTGTTGCTTTACAGAAATCAATTGAGAAAATTCCGTTTAGATCAGCAAATGGGAAGCCCGAATTATCTAAAAAACCAGACAGTAATTTCAACAATTGCAGCAGATTTTTTCCTTATGTTAAGCATGTCTTTTGTTATTATTGCTTTGGCACAACCCGTTTATGGAAGGAAAAAAGTATCCGGCAATTCCAAAAACATGGAAATCGCGATATGCGTTGACGTATCAAACTCCATGAATGTGCGTGATGTCCAGGGTGAAGCACGATTAGAGGTCGCTAAACGAACGATCAATGCATTAATCAATCAACTTTCAGGAGAAAAAATTGGCTTGTGTGTCTTTGCAGGTAATGCGATGTTGCAACTCCCCCTAACCTCAGATTATAACACCGCTCAATTATTTACCGATGAAATACAAAGCACCCATATATCAAACCAAGGAACCAATATTGTTGAAGCATTAGAAACGGCAGTATTAATGTTCACAAAGTCCAACGATCCTAAATGTATTTTAATGATAACGGATGGAGAAGATCACGAACGACAAGCTAGTGAGATTTATAATTTCATACGCGAGCAACAAATTGCATTTTACTGCATTGGAATCGGGACTAATACTGGTGGACCAATCCCCGAAGACCCATTAGATCTAAATACTGAAAATAAGCGCGATGCGAATGGTTTTACAGTCAATTCTAAATTAAATCCAAATTATATCAAGCAGCTAGCTAAAATGCTGAATGGAACAGCAATAATAACTAGTGAAGCCTATCCCGATTTGAATGCGATATTAACAGAAATTAACCGCGCCAAATCTACTAAATCACGAAATTTGGACTTTGAAATCAAAGCGAGTATATACGAATACGCCGTACTAATTGCGTTGCTTTCGATAGTTTTTTGGTTGATAATAAAAGGATTAAAAAAGAATGGGTAAGCGATTTTTACTTCTGCTTTTTAGCATATATGGGCATATTATCTTCGCACAACAATGGGTAGACTCAATTGATGCTGCAAGAGATGCTTACCAAAAAAAAGACTACAGTTCTGCCGAACGAATATATCGAGCACATTACAAAAAAGCCAAATCTAAGGGAGGAATCGATGAAGAACTTGCACAAACCAAGTATCGACAACGCCGTTTTAATAGCGCCATTGAGTATTATCAGAAAAAATTAAAAAATGTAAATAAACGGAGTGAAAAAGCACGTATAAACATAATTTGGGTAATGCATATTTCGAAAGAGGAGATTACTCTCGTGCCATTGAATCGTATAAAAGCGCGCTTCGCTTAAACCCCAAAAATGAAAAAACACGATATAACCTGAGTGAAGCAATTAGGCGTCAAAAAAACAAGCAAAAAAAAACTCCCAATCCCGCCAATAAGAAGTCCAAAAACAATCCAAAGCAAAATCCCTCCAACCAACCCAAAAACAATCCAAAAAAAAATAAAACAAACAAATCAGGTGAAACTCAATCTGGACAATCTAACTCAAGTAAACTTCACCGAAAAGATGTCGATCGAAAATTAGATGAACTTGCCAAAAAAGAAGGTGAAACAAGAAGAAAATTTTATGGTAATAACGGAAAAAAACAAACCGAAAACACCTCGATAAAAGACTGGTAATGACAAAACTCTTTGCTTTTTTATTGTTTTCAATCAGCTTTTCTGCCTATTCCCAAAAACCTATGGTCAAATTGGAGGTCGATCAACTGAAGGTAACCATAGGCAATGAATTGATTATTACGATCAAATCCAACATTGAAGGCGAGATAGATATAGACTTGCCATCAGAATTTGTCCGTGGATATAACGTAATGACAGGAATGGAACAAGTGGTAGACTACAACACCGGTTCGGTTAATACAATTAGCTACTATTCCCAAAATGGAAGCTTTAAGAAGTCAGGTGTTTTTGAAGTTGGCCCCGCATATATTAAACATGGGAAACATGTATACAAATCGAATGTAGTGCAAGTAACCGTTCAAAAAGAGCGTATAGATCAAGGAAATGGCGGAATTACTGCCAAACAATTTAAACAACTTGCCTTTGGTTCCATTGAAGTAAATAAATACTCAGTTTATGAAGGGGAACCACTCATAATCCAATCCAAAGTTTATTCGCGATTTGCTCCAACAAGTATCGAAGATTATCAATCGTACAAGATGGACCAAAGTATTGAAAAATTCAGCCTAGAACAAGCTAGCAATCTAACAGCTCGTAAAGAAATAGTTAAAGGAGTAGAAATGTATACCGTTACCACCGATAAAAACCTAGTTTTTCCAACTGGTAATGGTAGTTTACTTATCAACCCATTTAAATTAGTTTTAAAGCATAATTATGATGGCTTGGCGGTGGTATCAACGGGTACTACAGTAACTGTAAAATCACTACCGAATAACGCCCCTAAATCTTTTATCGGATTTGTTGGAACCCTTGATGCAAAATGTAAATATAGCGGCTCTTGTGATAGAAAAGGTGATGTGTTAACACTTGAAATTATTCTTTCGGGTAAAGGGAACCTACACAATATGGAATCCCCAAAGTTAGACATAGGCCCCGGATTATTACAATTTGGAAAACCTTCCATTTCCGAAGAATTTACTTTTGGGGCCCAAGGAGCCGATGGAAAGGTAATTTACACATATCGATTACAAGCAAGCAATCATTTAAAAAAATCCATCAAAGCACTGCAAATTTCCTATTTCAACCCTGAGAAAGCTGCCTATGTGACATTAAAGTTAGATGGATATAAATCAACTGAAATACAGCCTAATAAGCCAATAAATAAACAAGGAAATACCAAGGTAATTAACACCGAAAAATCTACCAAAGGAAAACAAGAAGTTGTTAGTAAGAATTACTCCATACTACTTGGAGGACTTTCATTGGCAGCCGTTCTCTTATTAGGTGCACTAGGATGGCTAATGTATCATAAAAAAACACAATCCCAATTGGAAGATTCGGTAAAACAAGCCGATTTAATAAATGAAAAGACTTTACCTACTTTGAGCGAACTTGATGAACAAATGAACCAAGCGATGGAATCAGAGGACCTCAATCTCATAGAATCTCTCTTGTTTACCATATTGGAAATTAAATTTAATGAGGATCCATCGTCTAGAAATAAGGGGGGCTTATTAGATCGTTTGCGTATATACAATTGGAACGATTATGAAATGCTTAATTCATGGTACTTAAAGAATCAACAAGCAAAATACGGGATTGATTCAAAAGACATAAACCCAAAACAAAGACTTAAAGAAGGAGTCTCGATCTATAAACACCTAAGGGCAAATTATTTAACTTCATAAATTTCTCCATCCTTTACCGCTTCAACATCTTTAAATATCTCTTGGGCCTCATTTGTATGACCTAATGTATCCACATACCTAGATGAAAAATGTCCAAGTAACAATTTACGTGCGCCACATGACAATGCCATCAATGCAGCATCTTTAGCTGTTGAATGAAACGTTTGTTCCGCGCGCTCTTTGCGGTCATTAAGAAATGTTGCTTCATGATATAAAGTAGACGTTCCTTTCAAAAACCCTGATTGATTTGGAAAAGGCTTCGTGTCCGAGCAATAGGAATAAATCCGTGGTGTTGGCATAGGAAGCGTGTAATCAACGTATTTTACCCATGAACCGTCTAAGCGCTGGAAATCCTTACCCTGTGTCAAAAGTTTAAAGTGCTCATTAGTTAATTTTGATTCTAAAATTGCTTGCTTATTAATTTTATATCGTTGAAATTTTTCTTCAATTTGGAATCCAAAAGTTTTAATGCGATGCTTTAATGGAAAGGCAGATATTCGCATCCCATCATCTTCAAAAACAATGTCTTTCGTTTTCATTTCAAGGGCAGTAAATGAAAAGTTAAAGTTTAGTTTAGTGTCGCTTGCCTTGAACATTACCATTAAAATATCTAACAAAGCTGGAGGGCCATATATTTTAATCCCAGAAGTTCTCCCTAAAAGGCTCATGGTACCAAGAAGGCCGGGCAAACCATAAAAATGATCTCCGTGTAAATGAGAAATTAAAATATGATTAATACGTTGAAAGGGGGCGTTAAATTTTCGCAACTGGATTTGCGTACCTTCTCCACAGTCAATCAGTAGATAGCGATTATTACAATTAACTAACTGAGATGAACAGGCGCGGCTTGTAGTAGGAACCGCCGCAGAGCTGCCAAGGATTAATACATTGAAATTATTCAAAATCCGCTAAGGCCTCTTCAACGGATTGAAAAATCCTAAACACACGATCCAATTGAGCGATCTCTATCATTTTAAGTACTGCAGGCTGAACACCTGAGATGGCAAAAGTTCCATTGGTGTCTTTACACAAGCGATTTGCAACCAAAATTGCACTCAACCCAGAAGAGTCACAAAACTTGGTATTACTTAATTCCAGTACCATTTTATTATGCCCCTTTTTATTTTCATAAGTAAATATCGATTTTAAATCTGGAGCGCTATGGGTGTCTAGTCTCTCTACCAAAGAGGTTACCACCACAACATGGTTTCTAACGTCACTTTTAAAATTCATAAACGGCATTTTATCAAATATACCAAAAAATCAACGTTCTATTTGCGAAGCAAGTAAATAAATAACTGCCATACGAATTGCAACGCCATTTTCTACCTGATTTAGTATAATACTGTTTGGGCCATCGGCAACATCCGATGTGATTTCTACTCCTCTATTTATCGGGCCTGGGTGCATGATGACTATTTCCTTACCGAGGTTTTCCAAAAGCTCTTGATTTAAACCAAACTGCAACGTGTAATCCCGTAAACTTGGAAAATATTGAATGTCTTGTCGTTCTAATTGTATCCTCAGCATATTGGCTACATCACACCATAGTAGTGCTTCATGGAGATTATTTGAAACCTTAACCCCTAATTCACCAATATACTTTGGAATTAAGGTTGAAGGTCCACAGACCATAACTTCAGCACCAAGTTTTTTCAAACAACTAATATTTGATAATGCTACCCTAGAATGTAATATATCCCCAATAATTGCTACCTTCTTCCCTTTAACTGATCCTAGTTTTTCTCGTATTGAATAAGCATCTAACAGCGCCTGTGTAGGATGTTCATGTGTCCCATCTCCCGCATTGATAACTTTGGCAGATATGTGCTTAGTTAAAAACTGTGCAGCTCCCGGGGATGCGTGACGGATTACAACCATATCTACCTTCATAGACAGAATGTTATTGACGGTATCCATTAAGGACTCGCCCTTTTTTACCGAACTATTCGAGGAGGTGAAATTTACAACATCTGCAGATAGTCGTTTAGCTGCCAATTCAAAAGATAATCGAGTTCGAGTTGAGTTTTCAAAAAATAGGTTAGCTATGGTTATGTCCCTTAATGATGGGACTTTTTTAATCGGTCGATTAATCACTTCTTTAAATGAATCGGCTGTTTTGAAGATCATTTCGATATCTTCAACTGTTAAATCACGGATTCCCGTAAGGTGTGAAATGCTTAAACTATTCATTCGAATCCATCATGTATAATTCAACTTTATCTTCTCCATCAACATCGACCCAACTTACTATAACTTTTTCATGCAAAAGCGTATCTACAGACTTACCAATATAATCCGCTTGAATGGGTAAATCTCGGTTGAATCTTCGATCAATAAGCACCAATAACTGCACCTTGGTAGGCCTACCAAAAGTTAATAATGCATCCAATCCTGAGCGGATAGTTCTTCCTGTAAACAAAACATCATCAATTAGAATAACTTGTTTATTTTCTATACTAAAATCAATATTGGTCACACTCGGAATTATCGGTTTTTCTCGTCGCCTAAAATCATCCCTGTAGAAGGTGATGTCCAAATTACCACATACAGGGGAATTGACTAAAATTTCTTGAAGTTTCTCTTGAAGGCGTTTGACTACATGTATGCCCCTAGGTTGTAAACCGATTAGTACCGTATTTGAGAAATCAGAATGTTGTTCAACGAGTTCGTAGCACAACCTTGTTAGGGTTAAATCGAATTGTTGTGCATCGAGAATAACCTGTTTATCCATTCGGTGCAAAGATACTAAAATAAATCAGACAAAGAATTTCAATGCTTTTGCAGTAATACCGTGGCATATGCTTTTATAGCCAAACTTTCACCAAACGAATCTACACGTTCATGAGTAGTTGCTTTGATTGAAACAGCATCAATATCTACCTCTAACAATTCGGCAAGAATTGATTGCATTTCCGGGATATGTGGATTGAGCTTGGGAAACTCTAGAATAACAGTTGAATCTAGATTCACCAAGGTATATTTGTGTGACTTCATTAAATCAACGACTTTCGCTAAAAGAATTTTAGAATCAATCCCTTTGTATTGTGGATCTTTATCCGAAAAATGATGGCCAATGTCTCTTAAATTGGCAGCGCCGAGGATCGCATCACAGATGGCATGTAGCAGTACATCCGCATCCGAATGACCTACCGCACCAAGGTCAGAAGGAATTTCTAAGCCACCAATAATTAGTGGTACTTCTGGCGATAATCTATGAACATCAACCCCAAAGCCAATCCTTAGCTTCATACATCTGCTGATTTTACTTGCTTTTCGCCAAGATAAAGCCGTAATGTAAATCTCAAGGTATTAGACAATGGATTTTGACGTCCGTTTAATGATGCTAAATATGAAAAATCAATCCCAAACATGTTATATTTCAAACTGGCACCTAAATTCAAGTATTGACGATTTCCTTTATTTCGGCTTTCATAAAATACACCAGAACGAACTGCAAACGTTTCATTATACCACCATTCAATGCCACCAGCGATATTTATTTCTGATAGTTCTTCTTTCAATTTAGATCCTTTCACCGTTTGATAGGTACCATCACCATTCTGAATATAGTCTCCGTTCTCATCTTTCGCAACTACTCCAGGCGCATCGTAGAATGATTGTAACATGCCATTGATAACGCCAACATCACCACTTCGTCCTGACAACATAACGAGTTCTCCATCAACTTGATCATAAATAGCGGGGGTTGGAACCAGAAGACGCTGTATATCAACCGAATAGGTAACACTATTATAGGAATCGTACTTCGCTACAATGGCATTTCCGATTTTTAAATTCATTGGTATAAAATCACGCTTAGCCAACACGGAATACGCTACTTTATTTCCAATATTATTAATGGTTGCCGCAAATTGATAGGTAGCGGAAGTTTTTCCTAATTTAACGCGGTCATTGTAATAGGCGAACGAGAGATCTGCTGCACCAACTTTTCCCGGTTTAGTCATTACACCGGCCACGGTGAGTCCACCAGTTAAATTTGAATACGCGAATTTTCCATTAACACCAATACTAAATTTATCCGACAACTTGAATGCGTATGCTCCAGTAAGCTCAAATTCACTGGGTTTATCATCTCTCAAGACATTCCCCGAAGCATCAGTAAAAGTTATTTCTCCTAAACTAAAGTAGCGCAATGCCCCTCCTATAGAATGTTTTTTATTCACTCTATAATATCCTGATAAATATGACAAATGCATATCATTGGTAAGTTGACGAAGCCAAGGTGTATAGGATAAACTTAATTCACTGTTCTTTTCTGCGAAGCTCAATCCAGCGGTATTCCAATATACAGAAGTTGCACTCGGACTAAGCGCAGTGCCAGCCTCACCCATTCCCCCTGCTCGGGAGTCTGGAGTTATTGCCATAAATGGCAAAGCCGTAGTGATGGTGTTTAATTGTAAACTATTTTGGTTTGCATCCTGAGAAAAAACAACCAGGTTGGTAATGAATAAAATCAGAAAAAATAATAAAATCCGCATAATAATAAGTGTAATCCAAGGCGCTAATATACGGAAATCGGGGTGCTTTATTGTATGAACTAATTTAATATCACCAATTTTTGTGTTTCTTCCGCCCGTTTTCCTTCATTGTTTTCATACTGCAGGCGATAGATATACACCCCATTTGCTAACTTATCTCCATAATCATCTCGCCCATCCCAAAACAATCCTCTGGTTGTAAATCCTTGTGTATTCACTTGATTTTGAATGGTTTTAACCAACCTACCTCCTATAGTGAAAATCTGAATTTGAACATCCATCATGTCGCAAGATTGGTTGTGTTCTAGCATAAACTCCGTGGAAGTAGAAAATGGATTGGGATAATTGTACAACCTCTTTACCATGGGGGTTTCATCCGCATGCACATTGAAGGAAATCTTTACATCTGATGAATTATTATTTACATCCCATGCTTTAACACTAATGGAGTGGCTCCCTGGGGTTAGGGCGCTGAAGGGATACTTTACTTGCCCGGACTGGTAGGTGTTTAAATCTGCGGAATAGTATTCATTCAAGATGATTAGATTCGAAGATTCTTCGTCCAATATTGCTATCAAATCGTGACCGATGCCATTCCCAACCGTATTAATTCCACTTTCGTCAAATAGCTTTAAAAAAAGTACCGGAGATTCATCACTAATCCCCCCGTCTATGAACTGCTCATCATTTAAATAAGCATTTATTTCTGGCCCAACTGAATCAATCAGCCCATTTGGGTCTATGCCACCTATGATGAATGTAGTGTCAACACCAATGGCATCGATTTGATCTGAAAATGCGTAATAACTCAGCTTACCTCTTCCATAATTCAGCGCAATATCCTTCGGTACAATAAAACTAAACTCAAAGTAACCATTGGATATACTTGCTTTTCCTTTATAAAGGATATTCCTTTGTAATTCAAAATCAAGCACCGGAGAACTAGGATCTTGTGATAACGTTTGATTATTCTTTATTTTATCAAATATTGAAGGGACTAGGGTACCATTAAATGTTGAGACTAAGGCTTGATTTGCGTCAACAATATGCCCTTTAACAGTCACTTT
The DNA here is from genome assembly GCA_030830895.1 of Crocinitomicaceae bacterium. Lineage (GTDB taxonomy): Bacteria > Bacteroidota > Bacteroidia > Flavobacteriales_D > Crocinitomicaceae > UBA952. Next base: position 160,228 of record JAURMC010000014.1, read on the forward strand.
GCTTAAGGCCTTAAGGGTATCAATGGATATAACCTCTGCTCCATTAATGCTATCAGTTACAACCCCTAATCTTGGTAAGGCTAATCTCAAGGCTGGATCACCAATTAGTGTAAAACTTCGTTTATTATCGGATGAAAGCGCCACATTTTTTGTTTCCTCTACAATTTTCCCAAAAGTTCTTGGATTTCCTGAAGCATCCCTAACAAACGCATTGTTAGTAAAGGCAATTCCAACACTTGAATTCACACCAAAAAACACGGATCTAGTTGTGGTCATTAAGGCGATTGCTCCCCCGCTGGGGTTCAAAGACATCCATTCCCCTGCTGACACCCTTGAAGGATCATCGTATTTAGTGAATTCGCAGGTAGCAGAAACAAATAAGGTTAGCGCATTTATATTTTGCCAAGATTGAATTTGAGGTATGGTAACTACTCGTTCTTCTGCCAAACCGACCTCACCACCGTGTCCTACATAATTCATGACCAAAGTTCCGCGATTAATACGATCCGTTATGGCATCGAAAACCTCGGGGTAACGCTGCCCTCCCGCTGAAGTTTGTTGAGGATAAGCATCCATATAGAGTTTATCCACATTTAATTCTCGATGATTTGTTTTTAATATTTCGTATTGTGGCTCTGTATCGTTTTTAATAAAGTATCCATTTTCCTCATCATCAGCAATTTGGACTACTTTGGTCCGCCAATCGCCAAATGTAAGCGCTGAATTGTCATCTAAACAGCAATTAGCATTAGCAGATTGAAAAATTTGAGACCCATTTTTCATATAATGCTCTATTTTATCCACTTGCTGTTTTGCCTGCGTTATATCACTGATTAGCAAGCGACCTACTCCGATGTCAATCATATCCGAATCAAAAATGGCTTCATTATCGTCGAGCATTCCGAAATAATCATCCGTTACCAGGGCAGAGATATGATTTTCACTGTTGTCTACTTGATAGGTCACAACGAAATTATTGTTGTTGGCGATGCGATTTTTTGGATCATATGTTCCATCCCCAAATAAGCACAAGTACTTTAGCATTTTTGAACCATTTTGAAGGGAGCGATCATAGAACATTTTTGCCATTTTCCTAATTGCTGTTGGATCTTGGGCCCCCGAACTAAATTCATTGTAAATCTGATTAATAAGCACAGTATGAACCTCTAATCCTTCAGCCCGGTGCAAGTTCGCTAAACGCTCTGCTTGACTCAAAAACTCCGAAGGGGTTACAATTAAATAATCAATTTGAGATAACCCATGTAAATTTTGATTGTCTATTCGGCCGATGGCTGTCGGGGTTAAAAAATTAGTCCCATTTGATGCCACGAATTCACGATAATATTTTTCACACCAAAAACTAAATTCATTTCCATTTAAAATCCCCTTTACCTTGCGTGGTGTGTGCGGAATCGAAAGATCCCAAACAAAGCCTGTAGAATTAACATTACTGAGCTGATATTTAACCACAATTGATGAATCTGGAAGCGTTAAATTTCGGAACCCGAATTGTGTTCCGCTGAAAACTAAATTTCGTCTTGCATTGAGTAAAATCCGATCTAAATATGCGAGGGTGGTTGCGTTGTTTCGAGTTACTGAAAGATTAATACTCAAAGTTGGACTGGGATTCGCAGCCGTAAAATTAACTACCGATCGGTTAAAGTCATACGGGGCAATGGGTAAGGTAGTTTGAAAAACCTGTATGCCATTCACAGAATATTTTTGTGCCGTACCAGCAGCAGACTGGGCATTTGCTGCCAAACTTACCCTAAAACGAGCAGGTGTGGTCGATTCGATTGCTGGAATAGAAAATGTAAAGTTCCGAGACAATTCTATGTCAAATAATTCTCCATACCATCTTTTTCCACCACCAACTAAAGAAACTAAATCATTTTCATATACATCCCGATAATCATAGCTTGTATATGTTAAACTTTCGACTCCAATCGAATAATCTTGTTCATTAATGATTTTTGCTGGAAGTGACGCACTTATATGAATAAAATAATACGAATAATCAGAATAAGGATTTCTTCGCTGTTCGAATTCAACTACCCCGTTAGGATACCACTGGTGCGGGCCATACCCATAAAATAGAATATAATCTCCCTCATCAAAGGATCCATCCTGTCCTCCAATGATGCTTATGGCATTTTGGGCAAGGTCATCCGTGTAAGGAGTAGCATTTAATTCCGGTAAACTTCCTTCTCCATTGCCAAAAACATGTATATGATTTGGATTCAAGCCATTTAAGTTTATCCCAAGAGCACTCAATAAAGATCGATCTATTTTATGGATGCCATCTGACCTAACCGATATTTTATACCATTCACCTTGAGCCAACACTGAATTAGCAACAAAATCCTTAAAAACTGGACCAGGTGTTTGCTTTGTCAAATTAACTGACACCTTGGTGATCTTTTTAACGATACCTTGGTTCATGTAGAAAGGATAACACGAAAAACTCATCATTGGACGGTTGGCAGCTCGAACTACTTTTAACGAATAGCTAAAAGAATCAGGCAACTCATAACCGATTGATTTCAAATAATTGATTTCTGCTGACGTTGCATTAATTGCATCATAAGTTATTAATTCACACGAAAAATCAATAGATTTTAACTCCTTACGATACATAAATCGAGGAATGCCATCCGTTGAAGCTTCCCCTGCAAGTGCTGGCACTAGGTAGGTGGATTCACCATAACTCACTGAAATTGGCTCTGTCCATGGCAAGAGAATCTCAACTGACTGGGACCAAGTGGTTGACGCGGAAAAACAAATTAAAAAACTCAGAATGTAGGGGTACTTCATGATGCAAAAATACGTGGAAAGATCAAAAACGGAAAGGTGTTTTATTTATTTGAAATTATTTACGATATTTGTAACCAAGTTAACTTAAATTCGTAGAAGCGCTCGTGAGAAAACGCAAAAGTCTGTTCTTATTTCGCATGGTCAAGAAGCCATTTTTGGTATTTCTTTTCATTTCGTCAGTATCTACATTGGTGGCGCAAGATCCGACTTTTACTCAGTTTTATTCAAATCCAATCTATTTAAATCCGGCGTTGACAGGTACTACGGGGTGTCCAAGGGTATCGATCAATTACCGAAACGAATGGCCTCAGCTTACCGGAAACTATACCACCTATTCAGCAGCTTTTGATTCTTATGTAAAAGACATCAAAGGTGGGGTTGGATTCATTGCGATGTATGATCAACAAGCTGAAGGAACAATCTCAACAACAATGCTTGGCGGGATTTATTCTTACAATTTAAAAATAAATAGAAAAGTTTCATTCAACTTTGGAGTTCGTGCGGCTTACATTCAAAAATATTTAGATTGGACTAAACTAACATTTGGAGACATGATTGATCCGCGTCGTGGGTTTATTTATCAAACGGGTGATGTTCCTCGTGGAGGAAAAAGAGGCCTTTTTGATGCAAGTGCAGGAGCTATTATTTTCACTAAGTATTTTTATGGTGGAGTTGCAGGCCATCACCTCAATCAACCTGATGAATCCATGATTTTAGGCGCTAGCAAATTACCATTGAGGCTCACCGCGCACATGGGGGGTACCATTCCAATTGGACGAAGAGGTCGCTATACGGATGGAACAACTATTAAGCCCGCTGTAATTTATCAATATCAAAACGGATTTCAAGAGTTTAATATCGGTGGATATTTGAACTATGAACGACTAAACATCGGGGTGTGGTACCGGAATAGAGATGCCATGGTTTTCATCGTAGGGGTTAAAGCAGATAAATTTCGCTTGGGATATAGCTACGATTTAACGGTTTCCAGGCTTGGAAATGGTCTTACCGGTGGCTCTCATGAAGTTTCCTTCCAAATGGATATTAAGTGTAGAAAAAAACCTAAAAACTTTAGAAAAATAAGTTGCCCTTCATTTTAAGTGTAACTAATTATATAAAATTGAATTTAAATTGAGCCAAAAAAGCAGACATATGAAACGTTCAATGATTAATAAAATCTCGTATGCCTTAATTGCATTGGGATTAATGGTTAGTTGTCAGAAAGAAACTTCCACGTCTACGGGTTGGGAATATAACAACATTAACAACGGCGGATTTGAGAAAGCAGACTTCGAAGAACAACGAACCGGACCTGGTCTTGTTATGATAGAGGGTGGTACCTTTACCATGGGAAGAACAGAGGAAGATGTTTTCGACGATAACAATAATCGTCCAAACCGCTTTACAGTTTCCTCATTTTATATGGACCGTACCGAAGTAACTAACTTCCATTGGTTGGAATATGTTTATTGGATGAAGCGTGTTTATAATAAAACATACCCTCACATTTATAAAAAAGCCTTACCTGACACCTTGTGTTGGAGAGACCCCCTTTCCTACCGCGAAAAGTTTGTGGAGTACTACTTCCGCTATCCTGCATACCGTGACTATCCCGTAGTTGGAGTTTCTTGGATTCAAGCCAATGACTTTTGTAAGTGGAGAACCGACCGAGTTAATGAGTATATTCTTGTTGAACAAGGTATTATTAAATGGCATTTCGCGGACAAGGTAGAAGACGGGGGTGATTTGGGCACATTGGGACCAGAAAGCAAGAATTCGAAAAAGGCTCAAAATGCCCCGGAAAACATGTTTAATACTGAAAGTTATTTAGCTGGTCAGTATAATATTGAGTCTGGAGCAGTTAAAAAAGATGATCCCAAGAATTATAAGTATTCAGGGAAGGGTTATACCCTTACGGATGGAAAGGTTACAAGTCCTAAGGAAGGTGAGTCATTTCCTCGTGACCCATATATGCTTAACAATTATGATCCGGTTTATGCCGTACAAGACGGAGATAACTATTACCAAGGTAAGCGTTTAGTTAGAATGGAAGACGGAATCCTGCTTCCAAAATATCGCCTACCTACTGAAGCGGAATGGGAATATGCCGCCCTTGGATTATTAGGAAATTTGGACCCAAAATCCGAGAATGTTGACGAACGTAGGATTTACCCTTGGGATGGACATTATGTTCGTTACGATGAAGAGCAATTTCAAGGTACCATTCAAGCTAACTTTGTGCGCGGAACGGGTGACCACATGGGGGTAGCTGGTGCATTGAATGACGGTGCAGACGCTACAACATTTGTAGATGCCTATTGGCCGAATGATTTTGGCTTATACAACATGGCAGGTAATGTATCTGAATGGGTAATGGATACGTATCGTCCTACCACGAGTGACGTGGCAGATGGATTTATGCCGTTTAGAGGAAACGTTTACCAAACTCCGCTTATGGTACCAGATGGGCTTCATGATAAATATGTTAAAACAAAAGACAATATTTATGACGTTCACGGAATGAAGGAATTTGTAAACGAGTATGCTCGTGTTTTGTATGCTCGACATGGGAATATCAATCTTAATTTAGATAAGAGTTATAAACAAAACTATCTTACGCAATTGGAAAGAGATCGTAGAGAAAAAGAAAGCATAAGCGCCCCGCTATTTATCTCTACTATAGATTTAGTTGAAACAGTTGATTCAATTCGTTTAGTGAGTAAGTATAATGGTGCAGATTCAGTAGTATCTCGGCAATGGAAGGTAGATGGCCCCGGGAAGGTAACTTATGCATATGATTCATTGACAAGTAAAAATTCGGATCAATCTGCATCTGCATTGGTAAACTTTACTACGCCCGGAAAATATACTGTGAGTTTAACTATAACTACAGCTAAAGGGACTAAAGAGTCAAAGATATTGACAGATTATGTCACCGTATTGGATAAATCACAAAAAGCTTTTATTAATAGTCAAAGACAGAAAGCAATGATTAATTCACGTCAGGACATGCGTAAATATCAATTCAATAACCCGAGTAGTTATTACACATCCAATGGTAAAAAACTAACCACACAAGACAAAGCACAATTGGAAGTTCTTGATGAACTGAATGCCTTAATTGATACGGCAATTTTCCTTTATAACAAAGGCAATACTGTTAAAGCTTCAGCATTCATTGAAAAATCTTTATTCGGAAATACACCGATGACAAAACTTTTAAATTCGGACTTCCGAAGTGAAAAAGACATGCTTGAACTTAATAAAAATGGAGACGATACTAAAAGTAACGATGAAGCCAAAGATTTTGGTATTTACTTAATTGTTCCTGATCCGGAAGGTGGAGATGCTTCTGTTTCATGGGTATCAGCTTTTGGGAAAGAATATCTACAAAATAAATTCCCCAACTACCAAGATGATCAAACGATTACTACTTGGTTGCTCAACCTGCGCGATGGGTTATCAGAATATACCATCGAAAGTCGTGGCAAGCAACGTTGGAGAAACGTTACGGAAGAAGAGAATATTGGTCGATTAAACTATCGAAAAGATGACTATGTTGATTACTTAGATGGTGATTTAGAATCCTCAATATTTTACAATAATACCAAACGTAAGGAAGATATTAACTCAGGTCGTTTGAGTGCAAAAAATACGGTTTATCAATCGCAGCATGAAAATAGGGATTTGAATAATGACCAAATTACAACAAATTCATCTGGATGGCCAACAACGCTTATATCAGATCGTTCTAAGGTATATAAGGGAGGTTCTTGGGCCGATAGAGCATACTGGTTATCTGCCGGAAACCGCAGGTTCCTAGATGAAGACAAAACAAGTGCTACCATTGGTTTCAGATGTGCAATGGATCGCCTAGGAGGCCAACCTAATTTAAATTATAAGAAAAGGAAACGATAGAAAATATCAAACTTTGATTAACTTTGAGTCCCGCACAAGCGGGACTTTTTTATGCAACAACATTTTCCTTTATTCTATGAATGTTCGGGGATTTCTACAGATACGCGAACCATTTCACCCGGTGACCTTTTCATTTGTTTAAAAGGGGATCGTTACGACGCCAATGAATTTGCTGAACAGGCATTATCGCAAGGCGCAAAGTACGTGATTAGTTCGGATCTATCCAGATGCAATTCGGTAAATATTCTTTATGTTGATGATACCCTCGACTTCTTGCAGGCGCTAGCTAATCATCACCGAAAACAATTTAATATACCTATCCTTGGCATTACAGGGAGTAACGGCAAAACAACCACGAAAGAGCTTATTAATGCGGTACTGGAAACAGAACGCAAGGTTTTGTGTACCAAGGGGAACTTAAATAATCACATCGGTGTACCCCTTACCCTACTTCGTTTAAATACTACCCATGAAATAGCAATCATTGAGATGGGCGCAAACAAACCCGGTGATATAGAAGAGCTATGTAACATAGCAGAACCCACACATGGTATTATTACGAATATTGGTAGGGCACATTTAGAAGGTTTCGGGACCTTTGAAGGAGTACTCAATACTAAACTAGCCCTGTATCGTGCAATTGAAATTCGAGGTGGCACACTATTCTACAATGCGGATGACCCCATATTAACTCAACATCTTCCTCCAATTCATTCAATCAATTACGGCATGAATTCCGCCACACATTGTCAAGGAACTCTACGCGAATTAACGCCATACGTGAACTTTCAATATACGATTGATGATATAGTTTCACCTATAATTAGAACACATTTAATTGGTGCCTATAACCTATCGAATTTTCTTGCAGCGGTTTGTATTGGACATTTTTTCCAAATAACTCCTGACCTGATACAAAAAGGACTTGAGCAATATATTCCATCGAACAATCGCTCACAAGTTTTTAAAACGGCACGTAACACATTGATTATAGATTGTTACAATGCCAATCCTTCAAGCATGAACGCAGCATTAGTATCATTCGAGCAGATAAAAAATGAACAAAAAATTGCAATTTTAGGTGACATGTTGGAATTAGGCGAAGTTTCTAAAGATGAACATTCAAAGATTATTGCTTTGTGCAAAAAGCTGTCTATTACCATAGTAACTGTAGGAAAAGAATTTGAACGAATCACTTCCGAACGAGATCACTTTCAAGATACTCAAGAGCTGATTTCATCAGGGTTACTCAATCAATATACGGAATCGTTTATTCTAATTAAAGGATCAAGAGGTATCGGTTTAGAAGCACTTATTTCCTTTCTCTAACCGCCATACTGCATTAAAAAGCCTTTTAGGAATTCATCCAATTCTCCATTCATAACGGCATCCACATCTGAAGTTTCAATTCCGGTTCGAACATCCTTAACCAGTTTATAAGGATGCATTACATAATTTCGAATTTGGGAACCCCATTCAATTTTCTTCTTTCCAGCTTCAATTTCACTTCGCTTCTCCATTCTTTCCCGTAAAACAAGTTCGTACAATTGAGATCTCAGCAATTGCATGGCCTTTTCCTTATTGGCTAATTGAGACCGGGATTCTGAATTTTCAATAATTATTCCCGTTGGCGCGTGACGTAAGCGAACAGCAGTTTCTACTTTATTAACGTTTTGGCCTCCAGCCCCTCCAGAACGGAATGTTTCCCATGAAATATCTGCAGGGTTGACATGAATTTCAATTTGATCATCAACCAATGGGTATACATACACTGAAACGAACGAAGTATGTCGCTTGGCATTTGAATCAAAGGGTGAAATTCGCACCAAGCGATGTACCCCATTCTCTCCTTTCAAATAACCAAATGCAAATTCACCATCAAACTCTAAGGAGACCGTCTTAATGCCTGCTACATCTCCTTCTTGAAGATTCAGCTCAGTTATTTTAAAGCCTTGCTTTTGAGCCCACATTAAATACATACGCATGAGCATAGAAGCCCAATCACAACTTTCTGTTCCTCCTGCGCCAGCAGTAATTTGGATTACGGCACTCAAAGCATCTTCTTCATTTGACAACATGTTTTTAAGCTCCAATTCCTCTACGGAATCAACAAGTTGATTAAATTGTTCGTCTACTTCAGAAGCAGAAGCCCCACCTTCTTTTTCAAATTCCAGCAAGACTTGTAGATCTTCAAATCCTAAATGAATTTGTTTAAATCCATCTACCCAATATTTTAATCCACGAATTATTTTCATTTGAGCTTCAGCTTTTTTAGGATCATCCCAAAAACTTGGATCTTGAGTTCGTAACTCTTCTTCATTCAATCGCTGAGTTTTTTCAGCAATTTTTAAATAATTATAAATATTCTGAATCCGCTGCTCTAATTCTTTAAACTGTTCATTGGTCATGATGCAAAAGTACAAAAGTTAAGCCCTCCCCTGTTTGAATTACTTGATTATATTATTTTTGTAAAAAACTAACACCATGAACATACCTGCGAATTTAAAATACACCAAAGAACACGAATGGATTGCTTTGGAAGGAGAAATAGCGACCATAGGAATCACCGATTTTGCACAGCGCGAATTAGGAGATATCGTTTATGTCGAAATCGAAACTGTTGGTGAGACCTTATCAAAGGATGAAATATTTGGATCAGTAGAGGCTGTAAAAACTGTTTCTGATTTATTTATGCCGGTAGGCGGTGAGATTCTCGAATTTAACAGTGAATTAGAATCTAATCCAGAGGCAGTTAATAAAGACCCATACGGTTCGGGTTGGATGATAAAAGTTCAAGTTTCTACCCTGACAGAGCTTGACGAATTACTAGATGCTTCTGCATACCAAGATTTAGTTGGTTAATCCTATCTTTCAAACATTAAAAAAGCCCCGGTTTGGGGCTTTTTTTTTAAGCATCTATTTTTGCGTATTTCGCATTACGCTCAATGAATTCTCTGCGAGGAGGAACATCATCACCCATTAACATGGAGAATATTTGATCACACTCTGCAGCATTTTCAATAGTAACTTGTCGCAAGGTCCGTGATTCAGGATTCATAGTGGTTTCCCATAATTGCTCGGCGTTCATTTCTCCAAGCCCTTTGTAACGTTGAACATTTACCGAAGACTCACTACCTCCCCCTTTCAATTCTTGAATCAATCGATCCCTCATATCTTCATTCCACGCATATTCAGATTTTGTCCCTTTTTTCACTTGATAAAGCGGAGGTGTTGCAATATAGATATAACCATGCTCAATCAACTCTTTCATGTATCTAAAGAAAAAGGTTAAAATTAACGTTTCAATGTGCGACCCATCGACATCGGCATCACACATTATAATAATTTTATGATAACGAAGCTTTTCTAAGTTTAACGCTTTAGAATCTTCATCCGTTCCAATTCGAACTCCCAATGCAGTATATAAGTTTTTAATTTCTTCGTTTTCAAAGATCTTATAATGCATAGCTTTTTCAACATTTAGTATTTTCCCTCGAAGCGGTAAAATGGCCTGAAAATGTCGGTCACGACCTTGTTTTGCTGTTCCTCCCGCAGAATCTCCCTCTACAAAATAAATCTCACAGGCCGCAGGATCCTTTTCTGAACAATCTGCCAATTTACCTGGAAGCCCACTTCCCGTAAGCACATTCTTACGCTGAACCATCTCTCTGGCTTTTCGCGCTGCATGGCGGGCTCTGGCAGCCAAAATTACTTTTTCAACAATCATTCGCGCTTCAGCGGGGTGTTCCTCTAAGTAAGCGCTTAGCATTTCTGAAACAGCCTGAGATACCGGTGCGGTAACCTCACGATTTCCGAGTTTTGTTTTGGTTTGCCCCTCGAATTGAGGCTCAGCCACTTTTACTGAAAGAACAGCTGTTAATCCCTCTCGGAAATCATCTCCATCGATTTCAATTTTTTCCTTTGCCAACATCCCGCTATCCGTTGCATATTTTTTCAAGGTATTGGTTAAGCCGCGACGAAATCCGGAAAGGTGTGTTCCGCCTTCATGAGTATTTATATTATTGACATAGGCCTGTATATTTTCCGTATAAGAAGTGTTGTACGTTAGTGCCACTTCAACCGGAATACCTTCGCGTTCGCCTTCAAAATAAATCACATCAGAAATAAGTGCTTCACGATTTCTGTCCAAATAAGTAGCGAATTCGCGTAGTCCACCTTCAGAATAAAAACTTACCGAAAGCACTTTTCCATTTTCGTCTACATTACGCTTGTCTGACAAAGAAATCGTAATCCCCTTATTCAAAAAAGCCAATTCTCGCATCCGTGCTGCAAGTGTGTCGAAGTTATACTCTGTATAATCAAAGATCGAAGCATCGGGTTGAAACGTAACTTCAGTTCCTGTTTCGTTTGAATCCCCAACCATTTTAACATCATATAGCGGTTTACCGATATTATATTCCTGTTGAAAAATTTTCCCCTCTCTGCGTACCGTTGCCTTTAAATGTGTAGAAAGTGCATTTACACAAGAAACCCCTACTCCATGGAGTCCACCCGATACTTTGTAAGTGTCTTTATCGAATTTGCCACCTGCATGCAGAACGGTCATAACCACTTCTAATGCAGACTTTTTTTCTTTGGTATGCATCGCGGTTGGAATGCCGCGTCCGTTATCAATTACCGTAATGGAATTATTTTCATTAATGAATACATCGATTTTGTTGCAATATCCTGCAAGGGCCTCATCAATTGAGTTATCTACAACTTCATATACCAAGTGATGTAACCCTTTTAGACCAACATCACCGATATACATTGCTGGTCTTTTTCTTACGGCCTCAAGACCCTCTAAAACCTGAATATTATCTGCTGAGTAATTATCTCTATTTTCCGCTGCACTCATACCTTCTGTTTTACTATTTTTTACGATTTTAAATTACTATACAAAAATACGCAAAACCGAGGGTGAAAAAGGCGTTTAATCCGCCTGAAAACGCTTAACTTTTCAACAAAATTTCAACGAATCAATTGGATTTTATCCAAGAAATAATTTCGGGGTCATCAGGAGGAGTGGTTGGTGAAATAACCCTCACTAAAAATCCATTTTCATCGATTAAATATTTCTGAAAATTCCATTTAACTTCATTGTCTTCAAATCCATTTTTAGATTTACTTGTTAAAAATTCATACACGGGATGCATATCTCCACCTTTAACTGAAATTTTCGACATCATGGGGAAGGATACCCCATAATTTTTTGAGCAAAAAGCAGCAATTTCATTGTCGGATCCAGGCTCTTGGGCTAAAAAATTGTTGGCTGGGAAACCGACAATTACAAAATTAGAATCTTTAAATTGACGATAAAGTGCCTCTAGTTGTTTATATTGTGGGGTAAGACCGCATTTGGAGGCGGTATTCACAATCATCAACTTCTTGCCTCTTAACTCCGAAAAATTCAAACTATCACCGTTAATAGTTTGCACCGAAAAATCATGAATAGACTGCCTGATCATAGTGGATGGGTTTTTTGTTTGATGACTACCATTGCGTTGACCTGTACCACAAAAAGTGAGTCCAAGGGCTATAAAAAGCAAACCGAATATTTTCATACTTTTAAAACAAACAATAACTAAATTAGTTTAAATGCGTTAAATAATGCATGAGGTTAAGTATAATTCAAGCGCTACTTTTTATTTCATGTTTATCCGTACTTGATGCGCAGAAAATCAGTGGGAATTGGATAGGTATTTTAACCAATTTCAAGCAAGATTCTTCGAAAGCCATTCCAGTGCTGTTAAGCCATCAAGTGATTTTAAATTTCTCCAATGGAAGCTTTAGGATTGAAGAAAATGGAACTGTGCTTCAATATGAAGTTTCAGGCGAAATCACAAATAAAAAAAACTTTACATTCGTGTCAAGTAAATCTCCAATGATTAAACCCAAAGGAGAGCCCTCAGTTCCCTTTAGTTTTCAATTTTCATTGAATGATTCAAGCGGGTATGTAGAATCCATTTTTAACGCCCCGGGAAGTCCATTCGATGGATACCATCTATTTCTTGAGCGGGAAATAAAAACCTACGAACTTGTCTCATCCCCAATCCTTTCTACGGGTATTTCAAAGGCCATGCTTTCAAACATCAAACAAGGGATTCCTGCCAAGGAAAAACGATTTAGGGAATTGCAACAATTTGAATTCAACCCGGTTTACTTCGAATACAATATGCATGTACTCGACAGTATGTACACTCCATATTTACTACGAATTTGCCGTATTTTAAAAAGCCATAGTGATCTTAGGATAAATATCATCGGTAATACAGATGGAGATGGATCAGAAGCCTTTAATCTGCAACTTTCCAAACAGCGTGCGGATGAAATAAAACAGTTTTTAATCCAGCATGGCATACCAACCGATCGCATGATCGAAACCTATAACGGAGAACTAAATCCTGTTGACTCTAATGATACAGAATCCGGAAAGCAAAAAAACCGCCGTGTTGACTTTCAATTTATATAAGTGTAGAAAGCCTTGATTCCAAAAGATTAAGTTTCTGTAAAGCATCTGCCTCTTTTTGGCGTTCCACCGCCACTACTTGATCGGGCGCACCGGAAAGGAATCGTTCGTTTGATAATTTACCTTGTACAGCCGCAAGGAAGCCTTTAGTGTATTTTATCTCTTCAAGAATCTTATTACGTTCTCCTTCTACGTCAATTAATTCGCCGAATGGAATATAATAGGCTACTCCTTTTACCATAAAACAGTGCGCTCCAGCAATCTCATCTTCTTGGCGTCTCAATTCAGATAGATTTCCCATTTTCATAAGCACCGCATCTAAGGAACTAGAAGATGTTGATGCAACGACACAAGTCAGTTTTACCTTTTGAGCAATATTCTGTGATTTTCGGAAATTGCGAATACCAGATATAATTTCAAATACTTCATTCATAGAAGTAAGAACCTTCTCATTCACAGGGGTAGCGACTGGCCAATTAGAAATGATAATATCTCCCCCCTCATTTCGTTCATTTAAGACATGCCAAAGCTCTTCGGTGATAAATGGCATGAACGGATGAAGCAATTGCATCAGTTTTTCAAAGTACCCTTTTGTTTGACTCAAAGTAATTGAATCAATCGGCTGCTGATATGCCGGCTTGATCATTTCTAAAAACCATGAACAGAAGTCATCCCAAATCAATTTATAGATTTCCATTAAGGCATCAGAAATTCTAAACTTATCAAAATGGTCGTTAATTTCAACCAAACTCTTATTTAGTCTTTCTTGAAACCACTTCGTTGCATGCATGGAATGTTCGGGCTGATCGAATTCTCTAACCTCCCAACCAGAAACTAATCGATAAGCATTCCAGATTTTATTTGCAAAATTGCGTCCTTGTTCGCATTGCGCCGTATCAAATGGCAAGTCATTACCCGCAGGTGAAGAGATTAATATCCCCATACGTACTCCATCAGCACCAAATTGATTAATTAAATCAATCGGGTCGGGTGAATTTCCAAGTGACTTTGACATTTTACGCCCTAATTTATCTCTTACTATACCTGTATAGTATACATTCCTAAAAGGAAGATTTCCTATATATTCATATCCTGCAATGATCATTCGAGCAACCCAAAAAAACATAATCTCAGGAGCTGTTACCAAGTCATTAGTTGGATAATAATATGTTATTTCTGCATTATTTGGGGAAGTAATACCATTAAACACAGAAATAGGCCACAACCAGCTGGAAAACCATGTATCCAATACATCCTCGTCTTGTTTAATTTCTGAGGTATTTTTATTTATACCCATGGATTTGAGTAGGTCAATGGCTTCATTAGCGGAGGCGGCCACTACAAAGTCATTAGCTCCGTCCCCGTAATACCATGCTGGTATTTGGTGTCCCCACCAAAGCTGTCTAGAAATACACCAATCTTTCACATTTTCCATCCAATGCCTGTAGGTATTTTTGAATTTATCTGGAAAGAATCTAATGTCGTCATTCATAACATGATCAAGTGCTGGTTGCGATAATTCTTTCATAGACAAGAACCATTGTAGAGATAATTTTGGTTCTATTACCGCATTAGTTCGTTCTGAAAATCCTACTTTATTGATGTAATCCTCGGTTTTAACAAGGTAACCTTTTTCTTGAAGTTCATTCGAAATCCTTTTTCTACATTCAAACCGATCCAGTCCCTCATAATGTAAGCCGTGAGCATTTAATGTTCCGTTTTCGTTAAACAAGTCAATTGAAGGTAGATTAAATTTTTTACCAATCTCGTAGTCATTAATATCATGAGCAGGCGTAATTTTTAGGCATCCTGTGCCAAAGGTTGGATCAACATATTCATCGGCGATTACTGGAACTTTTCTACCAGAAACAGGAACAATGACAGATTTTCCAATTAGATGAGTATACCTCAAATCCTCTGGGTTTACGCAAACGGCAGTATCTCCAAGAATTGTCTCGGGTCTGGTTGTTGCTATGGTCAACCAATCATCATCGGATCCCTCGATTTTATATCGAATATGATATAACCTAGAATTTACTTCTTTATATAAAACCTCCTCATCGGATACGGCAGTTAGCGCTTCAGGATCCCAATTCACCATTCGCACACCGCGATAAATCTTACCTTTCTTATGCAAATCAATAAACACAGCAATAACCGATTTGGAATACTCAGGATCCATGGTGAAATGTGTTCGTTCCCAATCGCAAGAGGCACCCAATTTCTTCAGTTGTTCAAGGATAATGCCGCCATGTTTTTCTTTCCATTCAAATGCATGATTTAAGAATTCTTCTCGGGAAAGATCGGTTTTATTGATTCCATCTAACTTGAGTTTTTGGACCACTTTCGCTTCCGTAGCGATTGAAGCATGGTCCGTTCCAGGGATCCAACATGCATTTTTCCCTAACATCCTCGCTCTACGAACTAACACATCTTGAATAGTATTATTTAACATATGCCCCATGTGTAGTACTCCTGTAACATTTGGTGGAGGAATAACAACCGTATACGGTTCACGATCATCAGGGATTGAATGAAAGTAGTTTTTAGACATCCAATAGGAATACCATTTATTTTCTATTTCTCCGGGAATGAATGTTTTAGGGATTTCCATGATGTTATTTTGGCGCGAAGTTACTTATTTCAGTTCAAAGAGCTTTGCTCATGGAAATAGCTATTGATTTTGTGGCAATACATTGCCTTTAATCGTTAGTACAACGGGAGGGGCTTTATCGGAGGTGACTGTTATGGTTTTCACAAATTCGCCAACGCGTTTTGTGTCGTAAGAAACACTAATTGTACCTGACTTTTTCTTTTTAATTGGATTCTTTGGCTTCTCTGCAGCAGTACATCCGCAACTTGTTTGAACATTTGTAATTGTAACGGTTTGGCCAGTAGCATTGATAAACTTGAAATCAAATAGCTCTTTGGAATCATAAGGAATGTCATTTCGTTCAATTTCAACAACATCAAATCTCAAAATTCTTTTAGACTCGGATTGAGCCGAGATTAACGTACTTATTAAAAGTAAGAAAAATAAAAAAAGTGATTTCATACGATGCATTTTAACAAATTTAATTGAATAGTACCAAGAAATGCTAATGTTCACTTATGTTTTTTAAATTCTTCCCAAATCCATTGAATCATGGGGTAAGAATCCATCGTGTATTGTTCTACATCCGAAAAATCAACAAAAGCAACTTTAGAAATACCTTCACTTGATTGTGGCTCTAAATGATAGTTTGGATCGGCGGACATGATATACCACAAAGTTTCTTTAAGTACAATTCTACCTTTCAAAGGGTATAGATGATGCGTAATAATAGGGTTTAAAGACTGAATGGTTAGATCCAATTTACCACACTCCTCCACTACTTCTCTCAAGGCGGCCTGCATTGGGTATTCATCCCCTTCAATCCAACCTTTTGGGAGATCCCAAACCTTGTTTCTAAAAATTAAAAGCAACTTGTTTTCTGATATTACGATTCCGCCGGCCGCTTTAATCAACTTAAATTGATCCTTGAATGCAGTAAATGTTGTATTCACACAACAATGTGTATTCGCTTGAGCGTGAATAGCTTCCCACCATTTCATAGATGAACTAATAGGTACTTCCGTAACCATTTCACAAACCTTCTGTTCATAACTACCGAAGAATAGTTTCAATTTCTCAGTAAAAACAATATAATTTTGAGCCATGGTTTATGACAAAGATAGCGCATTGCGCATTGCGGGTGAATTATTAAGAATTAAAGCAGTAAAACTCCAACCGCAAGAACCATTCACATGGGCATCAGGTTGGAAATCGCCAATTTACTGTGACAATCGAAAAACACTTTCATTTCCTACCGTTAGGACTTACATCCGCCAACGCCTAGTAGATATCGTAGATAAAGAATTTGGAAAACCGGATGTAATCGCAGGAATTGCCACAGGAGGAATCCCTCAAGGAGTGTTAGTGGCTCAAGATTTAGGGTTGCCCTTTATTTACGTGCGAAGTAACGTTAAAGACCATGGACTAGGAAATTTAATAGAAGGAACCTATGAAGCGGGGCAAAATGTGTTGGTAGTAGAAGACTTAATATCAACCGGCGGAAGCAGTTTACAGGGGGTACAAGCTCTGAAGGATGCTGGGATGAAAGTTAAAGGACTCATTGCCATTTTCTCCTATGGGTTTCAAGTCGCTAAGGAAGCGTTTGATCTTGCGGAGGTCCCATTCATTGTCTTATCTGATTATGACCATTTAATTGAACAAGCTTTAAACTTGGATTATATTAAGGAAGTAGAATTAGAAAAACTAAAAAAATGGAGAGAAATCCCCTCGGATTGGAATCCATCTTGACACATGCATATCATCAGTGATCAGTTTACGGTTAATACGAACTGCGAAGCTATTTTAAGGTTTCTATCTACTCCCTCAAACCTAGAAAAAATCCTCCCGACTGAGCGAATTGAAAATTTCGAAGCAGACCATGCCCAATGTAGCTTTAAAATACAAGGTGGTATTAAGATTAGCCTTGTATTTGTCTCACGATCAACGGAAAGTGTGCAGTATAAAAGTGGCGAGAATAGTCCATTCCCGTTTGAATTAAAAGTAAATACAGAAGCGCTTAATGAACTTTGTACAGGCAGGCTTACATTCTTTGGTGAAACAACACCCTTTATTGCCATGATGGCAAAAGGCCCACTCACAGCACTGTTCAACGACATGGGAAAAAGCCTTGTAATGGAATTTAAATAATCCATTGGAATTCTCCGTGGTTAAAAGCAATTTCTTCCGCTTCCGTTTTCAACACTAAGCGGCCTGTATTATCAACCCCTTGTAATATTGCTCTTACCGTTACCCCTCGAATGACAAAAGGAAATAATTCATTTCTACGAAATAAACTAAGTTCATAACGTGATTTTAACGCTTCAGAATCATTAAACAAGTTATAATTTGATTGGAGTGTATCACATATTGTCCATAAAAAATCATTGGGTTGCACATGCTTTTCAGTGCATAATTTTATGGAAGTCGCATTAAAATCCGAAAATGACAATTGATTCAAATTAATCCCTATACCAATTACTGCGGATTTAATAAAAGACCCTTGATTATTCGTTTCAATTAGTATACCCCCTATTTTTGCTTGATTAACAAAAAGATCATTTGGCCATTTAATGCTAGCATTCACACCATATCTTTTCAAAGCATCAACCAGGCTAACCGCAAACCACCAATTCAGCGTAATTCCTCTCAATGATGTCAAATTGTCAGGGAAATAAATAAATGAGGCGCATAAATTCATCCCCGCAGCAGACTTCCATGAATTTCCACGTTGTCCACGCCCTTTCGTTTGAAAATCTGCCAATACTACCGCTCCTTGATCCGCTTTGCCCTCATTAATTAAATTGGCTGCATAATTGTTAGTTGAATCTACGGATTCCAGTTTGAATAGCTGTTTACCAAATTTTAGCATAATTTATTGCCGCAGGATGTAAAAACCAAAGGTATATTTAAATTAATGAATTAGTTTTGCACCTTGTATAAAAATTAATGACCAAGAAGAAAAAAGAATTGTCGCATTCAGAAAAACTTAGCAATTGTATCGTTGAAGGAATGCAAGAAAACAAAGCAAAGGATATTGTTGTTATCGATTTAAGAGAATTAAGTGCTGCGGTATGTGATTTTTTTGTGATTTGTTCTGGAGATTCAAGTACTCAAGTAGACGGTATCACCAATGCTATTACAAGATTCACCCGTAAAAATATGAAGGAAAAACCATGGCATACGGAAGGACTACGTAACAGCGAATGGGTTTTATTGGATTATGTTGATGTTGTTGCGCATGTTTTTTACAAAGACGCAAGAGGATTTTATGAAATTGAAGATTTATGGGCTGATGGTATACGAACAGACATCCCTAATTTAAATTAACAAGTATGTCAGAAGATAAAAAGAAGAGTGGTTTTTCGGTGTATTGGATTTACGCCTTGGCAGGGATTGCATTCATCGCAATTCAATTATTCTACAGCGCAGAATCTCGAATAACCATCGAGCGTAAGCAAACACTTTTTGAATTGGTAGATTCAAGTGGTGTGGAGAAAATTACTATAATTAATGACCAACGTGCAAATTTTCAACTTAATGGAAGGGGTCTTGAATTGGTCAAAACATTAAAAAAAGGAGAATTTCCAAAAATTTGGAAACAGCTAAAAAAAGAGCCTTCTATAGACCAACAAAAGAAGGCAGAAATTGTCCTTGAAAATATTGGTGATTTGGGCAACTTTGAAAATAGCATAGAAAAAGAACGTAAATTCGAATGTGCTAGGGACACTGAAACGGATTACTTAGGTACTATTCTAGCCTATTTATTGCCCTTTGGAATCATCTTCTTGATTTGGTTTTTTGTCATGCGAAGAATGACTGGTGGAGGTGGTGCTGGTGGCGGTGGAGGTCAAATTTTTAATATTGGAAAATCAAGGGCTCAATTGTATGATAAAGGTAAATCAACCAACGTTACGTTCAAGGATGTCGCAGGACTTGAAGGTGCAAAAGAAGAAATTGTAGAAATTGTAGAGTTCCTTAAAAATCCAAAAAAATACACCGATATTGGCGCTAAAATCCCAAAAGGAGCACTTTTAGTTGGTCCTCCTGGGACAGGTAAAACGCTATTAGCAAAAGCGGTAGCTGGAGAAGCCAAGGTTCCTTTCTTTTCATTATCTGGTTCTGATTTTGTAGAGATGTTTGTAGGTGTAGGGGCCTCCCGTGTTCGTGACCTTTTTAGACAAGCTAAAGAAAAAGCGCCCTCTATAATTTTTATTGATGAAATTGATGCTATTGGTCGTGCTAGAGGTAAAAACAATGGGTTTAATTCAAATGATGAACGCGAGAACACCTTGAATCAATTACTTACAGAAATGGATGGATTTGGAACCAACAGTGGGGTAATCATTCTTGCTGCTACCAATAGAGCAGACGTCCTAGATAGCGCACTGATGCGAGCTGGGCGCTTTGATCGTCAGATATATGTAGATATGCCTGACTTGAATGAGCGAAAGGAAATTTTTCAAGTACATTTAAAACCACTAAAATTAGAAAAGAGCCTAGATATTGACTTTTTAGCTAAGCAAACTCCGGGTTTTAGTGGTGCGGACATTGCAAATTTATGCAATGAGGCTGCGCTCATCGCTGCAAGAAAAGATAAAAAGAAGGTATCAAAACAAGATTTCCTTGACGCGGTTGATCGCATTGTTGGTGGGCTGGAAAAGAAGAATAAAATTATCACCAAAGAAGAAAAGAAAACCATAGCAGTTCATGAGGCTGGTCATGCAACCATTTCTTGGTTACTAGAATATGCCAACCCACTCGTGAAAGTTACAATTGTTCCTCGAGGACAATCCCTTGGTGCTGCTTGGTATTTGCCTGAAGAAAGAAGTATTACGACCTCAGATCAATTATTGGATCAAATGTGTTCTGCGTTAGGTGGTCGAGCAGCTGAGGAGTTAGTTTTTTCAAAGATTAGTACCGGTGCATTAAGTGATTTAGAAAAAGTTACAAAGCAAGCATATGCTATGGTTTCAATCTACGGATTAAACAAACGCATCGGAAATGTATCGTTTTATGATTCACAAGGTAGGGATGCATTTACCAAACCATTTTCTGATGATACAGCGAATGTTATTGATCAAGAGGTGTCTAATCTCATTGAAAGTCAATATCAACGAGCTTTAAAAATACTTGCCGATCACAGAGATAAATTAGAAGCATTGGCAGACAAACTTTTAATTGACGAAGTGATATTTAAAGAAAATTTAGAAGAGATTTTTGGCAAGCGTGAATGGGATAACACTGAGTTTGTAGAAGAAATCGAATCATCGATTGAAACCACTGAGCCTACAGCAAAGCCTGAAGAGGCGAACACAGATGAACCTCAAATCAACAATTTAAAAGATACACCTGGTGCATCCGAATTATTAATCGATGAAGAGCCATCAGAAAAATAGGGATTACAACCTATGAGCAACTTAGCCCTACGAATCATCACTGGAACAATCCTTGGAATAATAATCTTGGGTTCTGTCTTGGCTGGCCCTTTGCTTCAAGGAATAGTATTCAGTGGATTTATGATTGTTGGCTTATTAGAATTCTATCGCATGTGTGACCGTCTTTCATTTATTCATGTTTCTAAAGAAATGGGGGTTTTTATTGGGGTTTTTATCTATGTATTATTACTCGGAATGAGTATCGAACTGCTCCCAATCATTTCAATCACAGTTATATTCCCTTTGTTTTTCAGTTTAATAATTGTTGAGCTCTGGAAAAAACATGCTCAACCCTTACTAAACATTGCCGTGTTGGTATTGGGAATAATTTACGTGGTGATTCCATTCTATTTAAGCATTGATTTAAACCTAAGAAACAACCAATATTTACCAGTTGTTGCGGGAATGTTGATTCTTATTTGGACTAATGATACAATGGCTTATTTTTTTGGAAAAAAATGGGGTAAACGTAAATTATTTGAAAGAATTTCACCAAAAAAAACCTGGGAAGGCACAATTGGAGGACTCGTATTCACCTTGATTCTAGGGTATATCATCGGAACCTATGTTAATCAGGGATTGACTTTCTTCTGGGTAATTTCAGCAGTGATTATTGGTCCAGGAGCGCTTTTCGGTGATTTATTAGAATCTTTATTTAAACGAAGCTTAGAAATCAAGGATAGTGGGAATATATTACCTGGGCATGGCGGCGTATTAGATCGTTTTGATGCAGCACTATTCAGCATCCCGTTCTTTTATTGTTGGTATATGCTCTATTTTTATTGGTAACTTTACTGCATGAGATTCCATAAGGAAGGATATGTTATTATGACCTTGGCAACCCTCTTAACGAGTATACTAATCTCTACAATTTGGTTTTTTATAGGATCATCCATTGTGTGGCTAAGCATGTTATTATCTTTGATTCCAATAGTTTTTTTAATACTCGTTGTGCAGTTTTTTCGAGTTCCAAAAAGAAAAATAGCCGGAAATTCAAACGATGTTATTTGCCCAGCAGATGGAAAAATTGTTGTAATTGAAAAAGTATTTGAATCTGAATTCATTAACGACCAATGCATACAGATTTCCATATTTATGTCCCCGTTAAATGTGCACGCGAATTACGCTCCAATAGCGGGGCGTGTAATTTATACCAAGTACCATCATGGAAACTATCTAGTAGCATGGCATCCTAAAAGTTCAACTGAAAATGAGCGATCTACACTAGTATTAGAAACTGACCAAAAAAAGAACATATTAATACGGCAGATAGCCGGTGCCCTTGCACGTAGAATTTGCTTTTATGCCCATCAGGATTATTTATACCAAAAGGGCGAAGAATTTGGATTTATCAAATTCGGATCACGAGTTGATATATTCCTACCCTTAGATGCTCAGGTCCAAGTAAAGATTGGGCAAAAGGTTAAAAATCGTGAAGATATTCTTGCAATCATTTAATTTAATTACCTTTAAACAAAAAATCATGAAAAAATTAGTTTTAGCTATCGCTTTGGTTATTATGGGTGGTTCAATTGCCTCTAAGGTTTACGCTGCACATACTAGCGTGAAAATGGAAATCAGTGATGATGATAAAAAGAAAAAGAAAAAGAAAAAAGGCAGTTGCTCAAGCACAGAACAAAAGAAATGTTGTTCAGGTTCTACTCAGAAATCTGGATGTGGTGAAAAGCATTAATTATGCAAATTCTATAAAAAAGGGGCTTAGGCCCCTTTTTTTTATTCAAAAACCTCACTATGTGCTTGGCTATATTTTTCTAGAATTACCTTCCTTTTCAATTTAAGTGTTGGAGTTAATTCATTACCTTCAATCGAAAATAAATTTGGTAAGAGCTTTATTTTTTTTAGTTGCTCCCAATTACCCAAATTTGCATTAACTTTTTGAACCTCTTCAAATATTCGATCGTATACAGATGGGACTGATATTAATTGCTCATTGCTCATGTCTTCTTGTAAAAGTTTATGTCTTTTAGCCCAAGCGCGTAAAAAGGCAAAATCAGGGACAATGAACGCAGCGGGAAACTTTTGATTCTCCCCTATCACCATGGCTTGCTCAATAAAACGAGACTCTTTCAAGGAATTTTCAATCGCCTGAGGAACGATATACTTTCCACCGGAAGTTTTAAATATTTCCTTTTTACGGTCAGTAATTTTGAGAAACTTGGATTCAATAAACTCACCAATATCTCCTGTTTTTAACCATCCGTCGGCATTAAATACCTCTTTCGTTGCCTCTTCATTATTAAAGTACCCCATCATTACATTTGGCCCTTTAACTAAAATTTCGCCGTCTGAAGCAATCATAACCTCTACATCGTCAATTAATGCCCCAACACTGCCAAAACGAATTCCACGCTGAAATGAATTCACAGAAATAACCGGGGATGTTTCAGTCATTCCGTACCCTTCAAGAATTGGTATACCTGCCGCTAGGAAAATTCGAGATAATCTTGGCTGTAAAGCTGCGCTGCCTGAGGCAATAGCACGGACATTACCGCCTAAAGCTTCTTGCCATTTTTTGAAAATCAATTTTCTAGCGATAGAAAGTTTAAAATTATACCACATCCCCTTACCTGTTTGCTCATATTCTTCCGCTAATCCAACCGCCCAAAAAAACAATTTCTTCTTCACCCCTGATAAATCCTCTCCTTTCGCGATAATCTTATCATATACTTTCTCAATCAATCTTGGGACAGCACTAAATACATCAGGCTTAACCTCTCTAATATTATCTCCTATGGTTTCCATAGACTCAGCAAAATAAATGGAAGCGCCAATATACATGTACAGGTAATGAAGCATTCTTTCATAAATATGACATACTGGTAGAAACGACAATACCTTTGATGATTGATCCGCTGGGATTGGCTCTTCACAAGCCAGCACATTGGAAAGGACATTACTATGTGAAAGCATAACTCCCTTCGGATTTCCTGTAGTTCCAGAGGTATAAATTATAGTTAATAAATCCGAGGATTTAACTTGATCCATTCTTTCCTGAACCATCAATTCACTTACCTCATGGTTAAGGTCAAAAAGAGTGTTCCAAGATTTAACTTCATTTAAATCTTCAAATGCAAAAACATCTTTTAAAGTGGTCAACTGAGATTTCACCTCACTAATTTTGTCTGCAATTTCCTGGTTACCTACGAACATATAAGACGCTGAACAATCGTTTAAAATGTAGGCATAATCCTTGGCCGAAATTGTTGGATAAAGAGGCACCAATACCGCACCAACCTGTTGGACTGCAATATCTAGAATATTCCACTCAAATCGATTAGTAGAGGCTACCGCAATACGATCCCCGGTGGAAACGCCTAAATGAATTAGCGACTTGGAGAGACGCATCGAGCGATCTAAGAACTCCATGGTTGATAGCTTTTGCCATTCGCCATTTACTTTGGTATTGAACATATTCTCCTGTGGGAAATTCTTCAACTGATGATATGGTACATCAAATAATCGATTCAACATAGCTATTAGATTAATTTAGAAAACGTTTTGAATGCCATACGATTACTTAATGATTTAGTGCATTCAATTTATCAAGGAATATAACAGATTTCTGATCGAAGTCAGAAACGATGGATTTGAAATCAGCTTTTGTCTTGCCTGAATTCATACGCGAAATCAACTCGTTATAGGTAGTAATTACTTCCTCAATTAACTCCTCCGCTGCTTCAGCTTTATCGTTATTAAGCTCTTGAAGATAAATACATTCATCTATTACATCAATGATCATTGCATTGATGTGTTTTTTTAACATTCGCTTGTTTGCCATCGTGCGTTTTTTCTCAAATATATTGATTTTAATCATACCAAGGCCCACAAAGTAATTTGCTACTTTTGTG
Organism: Crocinitomicaceae bacterium; assembly: GCA_030830895.1. GTDB lineage: Bacteria > Bacteroidota > Bacteroidia > Flavobacteriales_D > Crocinitomicaceae > UBA952. The sequence goes on from JAURMC010000014.1 coordinate 185,329, forward strand.
ATGTGGTTCAAATCATTACACTTAAGAAAGGAAAAGAAGCTTCATTAATCAGAAAACATCCTTGGGTATTTTCTGGGGCTATTGCGTCGAATTGTGAATCTTTGGAGGATGGAGCTTTGGTGGCAGTTCAAAGTTGGAATGGCACTTACTTAGCCACTGGACACTTCCAACATGGATCTATCGCCATACGAATCCTGTCCTTTGTAGACGAGAAATTCGATCAATCATTTTGGAACGGCCGTTTGAATGGCATGATACAGTTACGAAAAAACCTCGGCTTATTGACCCCTACAAATTCAATTTTCAGAATTTGCCATGCTGAAGGGGACGAATTGCCAGGATTAATCATTGATTATTATTCGGGAGTAGCAGTAATTCAATGTCACTCTATAGGAATGTTACAGCATCTCCAAGAAATAACAAAGGCTTTGAAGATAAACCTGGGTGACTCTTTAAGCGCAGTATATCATAAATCCTCTGAAACACTGCCAAAACGATTGCAAGTGCGCGATGAGTATTTATACGGGCAAGCCACTACGCCGCATTACGCCGTAGAAGATTCAATAACATACTCCATTGATTGGGTTCAAGGGCAAAAAACAGGATTTTTTATTGATCAACGTGACAATCGTTCACTATTGGGCAAATTATCAAAAGGTAAAAAAGTGCTTAATGCGTTTTGTTATTCCGGGGGATTCAGTTTACAGGCGTTAAAGCACGGTGCTAGCTTGGTCTATTCGTTAGATAGCTCTAAGAGAGCTATATCCTTAGTTGATGAAAATGTTGCCATCAATAAACTTCAAGACCGTCATATTTCTGTAGTGGCCGATGCGATGGAGTTTATGAAAGATTTACCAGAGGCCTTCGATATCATAATATTAGATCCCCCAGCCTTTGCCAAGCATTTAGATAAGAAACATAAGGCTATGCAGGGATATAAACGGTTGAATGCCCATGCATTGAGGCAAATTAAATCTGGTGGCATATTGGTGACCTTTTCTTGTTCTCAAGTTATTGACAAAATCTTATTCAATCACCTCATTATATCAGCTGCGATTGAATCTCGAAGAAATGTAAAAATCCTATACCAGCTCCACCAACCGGCAGACCACCCAATCGGGGCATTTCATCCAGAAGGAGAATATTTAAAAGGAATAGTGGTTTATGTCGAATAACGTATTACCCCTTTCCTACCGCTCTATTCTTGGAGTTGCTTTACCTATGATGGTGTCTGGTTTCATTCAATCCATTGTCTTAATCACTGACTCGGCGTTAATTAGCCGATATAGTATCGTAGGATTCGATGCTGTTGGTAATGCAGGCTTAGCCTATATCACGTTTTTTATGATGTTACTCGGAATGTCTGATGGTGCACAAATTCTAATGGCGCGAAGGATTGGTGAATCACGTTCAGATCAGCTTGGAAGAATACTCAATGCTACATGGCTAAGCCTGGGTGTACTAGCCTTCCTGTTTTTTATTATTCTAACAGTATTTATCCCATCTTGGATAAATTCTTACTCTATAAATCAAGAAATAGCAACACTACAAGGAGAGTACTTGCATCATCGGGCGTATGCCTTGTTTTTTACCATGATTACCCTAGGTTTTCAAGCTTTTTATCTCGCTATTGGGAAATCTTGGGTAGTATTAATTGCAGCAATTCTCACGGCATGCACAAATATCGTATTTGATTACCTTCTTATTTATGGGGTCGGCATTTTTCCTGAAATGGGTGTAGCAGGTGCCGCTACTGCATCAAGTATTGCCGACGGAATGGGCATGATTTTTTTAATGTGCTTTACAATCCTTTCATCCAAAAACAAACAGTATAGGCTCTTTCATTCGCTCAAGGGGCTTTGGATTGAACTTAAGGAATTGTTAAGCCTTGGCACACCGCTATTAATTCAAGGATTTTCAGCTTTGTTTACTTGGACACTCTTTTTTACTTGGATCGAACAAATGGGTAAATATGAACTTACCATTTCCCAAAACATTCGTTCTATTTATTTTCTTGCTTTCGTTCCAATTTGGGGCTTTGCTGGAACCACTAAGACTTATATTTCCCAATATATCGGTGCTGCAAAACAAATTGAACTTCCAAAAATTCAGCGTCGGGTACAATGGCTAACCTTTTTATTCATGTTGTTCAGTTTTCACGGGGCTTTCCTTTATCCTGAAACCATGATATCAATGATTAATCCGAATGAGGAGTTTATAAAAGAAAGTAGTTCTATACTTAGGCTCGTTTCAGGCTCCATATTACTTTATGCATTGGTGTCAGTATATTTTCAAACCATCCACGGAAGCGGAAACACCCTTGCCTCAATGACCATTGAATTTATTTCGGTTGGAATTTACATTTTTTGTGCATACTTGTTTATTATCATTTGGTCATACGATATATATTATGTTTGGACAGTAGAATATATTTACTTTGGAACCATAGGAATATTGTCTTATTTATATTTGAAACTATTTTCTTGGAACAATAAACGCATTTAAATGGGATTAAGGATTGTATTTATGGGAACTCCAGATTTTGCAAGCCACATGCTTACAGGTTTAATTTCGTCGCACCATACGGTTGTTGGCGTTGTTACCGTAGCGGATAAACCCGCTGGAAGAGGAAAGCAACTTCGCGAAAGTGCCGTTAAATTAAGGGCGAAAGAATTTGGTATTCCAGTTTTACAACCTAACTCATTGAAAGAAGAATCATTTCTAACCGAATTAGGATCTTTTAATGCCGATATCTTTGTAGTAGTTGCGTTCAGAATGTTACCCGCTTTAGTTTGGAGGATGCCTCCCAAAGGAACGATTAACCTTCATGCTTCTCTCCTTCCAAGCTATCGTGGCGCAGCACCAATCAATTGGGCAATAATTAATGGGGAAACAAAGACCGGACTAACAACTTTTTATATAAACGATGCGATTGATTGTGGGGCGATTCTAAAACAGTATGAACTAGAGATTATTCCCGGATTAACCGCTGGCGAATTGCATGATCGAATGCTCGCACCCGGAGTTCATTTAATAATTGAAACGTTAGAAGCTATTGAATCCAATAATGCACAATCAATTCCTCAAGACATCAATCTCTCAGAAAAGAATGCACCTAAACTTACCAAAATCAACACCCAAATTGACTTTAGTAAAACAGGTGTAGAAATCACGAATCTCGTAAATGGATTAAATCCTTATCCAAGTGCCTATTGTCTTTTGAAACATAACTCATCTCATCGCATTTTCAATTTTAAAATATTTAGTGGTTTTTTTGTAGCTGAAAACCAGCCTAATCAATGGCTGTCTTCATGTAAAGATGGATTACTATTTCCTTGTATGGATGGATATTTCTGTGTACAAAACCTTCAAATGGAAGGAAAACGCAAGATGAATTATAAAGAATTTTTAGCGGGCAACGATATACAGCAATATAGTTTGATAATTTGATATTTTTCAGTAGATGGCGTTATATATTGAAATTATCTTATTTTTAACCTTGAATGTCGGATTTCAAATCGAATAGAAAAGAACTTGATGAAGAGTTAGAAAAATTCATGCGTTTGCTTGAAGAATTACTTCCTCATTATCATCATCTACTAAAAAAAGAGCCCCTTAGTTCTGAAGAGTTGAAGCGCCTGGGAGAAATTGAACATTATTTAATTGGTGTAAATGCAAAAATACTTGAAATCAAAAAACGCCTAGAACAGGATCTTTTCGGGCAATCTTTGGATGTTTATTACAAAACGAAAAAAGATGCTATTTCTGGCAATCCACATGCGAAATTAAAATTGGAACGCATGAGGGATTCATTTTCTGAGGCCTTACAAGGTGGTGAAATCTTTAATTTCAATTGAACCTTTTACATTTCTTAAGTTTAATTAATTTTGACTATGCTTAATCATTCACAACCGATTCGTATAGGGGTGATAGGAAGTGGAAGTTGGGCCACCGCATTGGTTAAACTCTTCTCTAACAATCAAGATGCTGTAAATTGGTGGGTTCGTTCCGAAGAATCCATTGCTCATATTAAGGCGTACAAACATAATCCTAAATACTTACAGGCTTTAGAACTTGATGTTACATCACTACACATTAACAGCTCATTAACTGAAGTTATTTCCGCTAGTGATTATTTGGTAGTTGCCGTTCCGGCGGCATTCATTCATGAGGTTTTCCATCTTATTGATCCAAATATTTTTAAGGGAAAGCGCATTATTTCAGCCGTTAAAGGAATAATTCCAGAATTCAACTCCATCCCTGCAAGATATTTTCACAAAAGTTTTGGGGTTCCTTATTCCGATATTGGGATTATCTGTGGTCCTTGTCACGCCGAAGAGGTTGCCTTGGAGAGGCTTTCATATTTAACCGTAGGTGCTGAGGATACGTTGCTTGCAGAAAAAATTGCTCTAGCACTAAGATGCAGATATATAACTGTTTCTATAAGCGAGGATTTATTTGGAGCTGAAATCTCAGCAATATTAAAAAATGTATATGCCATAGCATCTGGAATTTGCGCCGGGCTCGGTTATGGAGACAACTTTCAAGCAGTTTTAGTATCCAATGCTATTCAAGAAATTGAACGCTTTATTGATGTGATAAATCCTATTCACCGAGATGTGAAAAACAGTGCCTACTTAGGGGATTTATTGGTCACAGCGTATTCAAAGTTTTCAAGAAACCGCACCTTCGGTTTTATGATTGGAAAAGGGTATTCAGTTAAAGCAGCTACATTAGAAATAGGAATGATTGCAGAAGGGTACTATGCGACTAGATGTCTAATGGAAATAAACGAAAAATTTATGGTTGAACTACCTATTTTAACAGCCGTTTATGAAATTATTTATACCAATCGGTCGGCCCGAAAAACAATGCAAGAATTAGCCGAAAAACTCAATTAGTGATGAAGGTATTTAAATTTGGTGGAGCCTCGGTTAAGGATGCAGAATCCATAAAAAATGTGGGGGAAATACTATTGAAGCACGAGCAAGACCACGTGCTGGTTGTAGTTTCAGCCATCGGAAAAACCACCAACAAACTTGAAGAATGTCTTAATTATTTACTCTCTAAAGATAAACTGAATTATTACCATACCCTTGACAGTGTGCATGACTTTCATATCGATATTGTCGCTGCATTGTTTCAGGACAAACACGGCAAGGTATTCCGATTTATCAACGAGGTATTTGAACAACTAAAGAATAAATTTAACCTACCGCTTGCAGAAAATCATTCCTTTGAATATGACCAACTTGTATCACTTGGCGAAGTGATGTCCTCCTATATTATACATGAATATGTTTGTGAACTAGGAATAAAATCTCAATGGTTAGATGCACGTCGTTTAATTCGAACAGACCATCACTATCAGGAGGCTAATGTAAACTGGGACAAAAGTGAGGGGCTTATAACGGCTAAATTGGAGTCTTCTGTTAATAATACCAATACATTTATTACCCAAGGATTCATTGGCCATACAGATGAGGGCTTTAGTACCACACTAGGGAGGGAGGGCTCGGACTACACTGCAGCAATCTTTGCATTTTGCACCAACGCAACGGAGGTGACAATTTGGAAAGATGTTCCTGGAATGCTCAATGCGGATCCTAAATATTTCAAAAACACTCAATTATTAACTAAGATTTCTTATCGAGAGGCCATCGAATTGGCCTATTTCGGTGCAAGTGTAATTCATCCAAAGACCATAAAACCATTGCAAAACAAAGGCATACCACTATATGTTAAAAGTTTTATTGATCCAGAAGCTATTGGAACAACCATTTATACAGAGTCTGAGCATGACCATATTATCCCATCATTCATTGTAAAGAAAAACCAACTTTTAATTACCATTAGCTCCGCAGATTTTTCATTTATAAATGAGGATGCCTTGGCTAGAATCTTTGATATTTTTTATACTTTGAGATTAAAAATTAACCTAATGCAAAATTCTGCATTAAACTTTTCTGTATTGGTAGACGGAGACAAAGTGAATATGCAATCGCTACTGATAAATCTTAGCCCAACCTTCCTTTGTAAATACAACGAAGGGGTTGAACTAGTCACCATTCGACATTATAATCAAACGACAATAAATCAAATGGTCTCCAATCGGGAGATACTTTTGGAACAACGATCACGTCAAACTGCTCGTTTTGTCATTCGATGAGTAAATACCTTGTTTGTGGTATAATATATTGAAATAGTTAGGGTAATTTTACAACATGTTTCTCAATGAACTTAAGAAGGGTGACCAAGCGAATATCGTACGCATTACAGACGATTTGTTTCGCACAAAACTACTTGAAATGGGAATTATGCCTGGTACTTTAATTACCCTTTTTTTTAAAGCACCTTTCAACGGACCAATCGCCTTTTCATATGAAAACTCCTTGCTTTCTATTCGTAAAGAGGATGCCAACAATATACTCGTCGAAAAAATGATGCATCACAAATGAAAATTGCAATATTCGGCAACCCCAACACCGGTAAAAGCACAATATTTAATCTGCTTACTGGATTAAGACAAAAAATAGGCAATTTTCCTGGTGTAACTGTAGAAAAAAAAAGTGGCGTTATTAAACTGAATAATGAGGAACACGAACTAATCGATGTTCCTGGAATTTATAGTATTTACCCATCAAATCAAGAGGAAAAAGTGGTCTATGACCTGCTTGTATCCTCTCATGATAATGAAAGACCAGAACTAGGTATCCTTGTAGTAGATGCCTCTAATCTCACACGAGGATTATTTTTATTTAGTCAGCTCATTGATTGTGGCATCCCCCTAGTATTGGTAATTAACATGAATGACCTAGCCGAAAAGAATGGGATTTGTATTGACCTAGATTTATTAAAAAGCACCTATAATAACACCCCCATTGTCTTAATGAATGCTCGTGTTGGTTTGGGAAAGGACCGTTTATTAAGCGCGCTTAATAATCAAATCAATCTACTGACTACTGAACCAATACAAGTTAGTAATCATCAGATATCTCTCGATGATTTATCGGGACAAGAACATGAGGCGTTTAAACGTCATGAATCAATTAGTAATGTCGTGAATAAAGTAGTAAAACGGTCAACGAAAAGCCCTCGTTTGAATGCCTTAGACCATTGGTTAACACACCCAATTATTGGCTACCTTATCTTCATGGTAATACTTTTTGTGATTTTTCAATTTGTGTTTTCATTTGCATCGTATCCAATGGACCTTATTGAAAAAGGGTTCGAATGGCTTACCAATGTTATTAAAGGGTTTTTGACGGAAGGCCCATTATCCGAATTAATTTGCGAAGGAATAATACCAGGTATTAGTGGAGTATTAGTATTTATTCCTCAGATAGGAATATTGTTTTTCTTCATTGCATTATTAGAAGATTCAGGTTATCTGGCACGGGCTGTCTTTTTAATGGATCGCTTAGTTCGTCCGTTTGGATTAAATGGCAGAAGTGTTGTTCCTTTACTTTCAAGCATGGCCTGCGCTATCCCCGGAATTATGGCCACTCGGGGAATTCCTAATTATAAGGAGCGTATTATAACAATATTTGTTGCTCCTTTAATGAGTTGCAGCGCTCGGATTCCGGTATTTACACTTCTAATTGGATTGGTTATACCTAAAATGAAATTGTTTGGATTTATACACTTGCAGGGAATGGTTTTGTTTAGCCTCTATGTATTAGGTATTGTCTCTGCATTATTCAATGCTTGGATAATGCATTTAATCCTTAAAAATGAAAAGCGTTCTTATTATTTAATGGAAATCCCCGATTTTAAGCGGCCTTTGTGGCGTAACATATTTTTTACTGTATATGAAAAAATAAAAGTGTTCACGACAGAAGCCGGTGGGATTATTCTAGCAATCTCAATCGTGCTGTGGGCATTAGCCAGTTATGGCCCAACAGAAAAACGTCGCGAAGCGATTCAATTACTAAAAAATACAAGAACATATAAACTAAAAAGCATTGAAGAAAAGGAAGGCTTAGAGAATGCAATTCTATTAGAAAACTCTTATATCGGGATTGTCGGAAAAGGGATAGAACCCCTTATAAAACCAATCGGGTATGATTGGAAAATTGGTATTGCATTAATTACTTCATTCGCAGCTAGAGAAGTTTTCGTTGGATCATTGTCTACTATTTATGCCACCGAAGGAACCGGTAATGACCTACGGTTAACTGAGCGATTGAAAAATCAAAAAAGACCTGATGGAACCCTAATATTTTCATTACGAACGGGTATTTCTCTCATGGTGTTTTATGTATATGCGATGCAATGTATATCTACTCTGTCAATAGTGAAGCGCGAAACAAAATCTTGGAAGTGGCCTTTATTGCAGGTAATGGTATTTGGATTTATGGCATACACTGGTGCATGGATATGTTTTAATATTTAATAAAAAAAACCTTAATATTGAACTATGATACAGGGTTTAATCGTTGGAGTAATAGTTATTAGTGCGTTGGGTTTCTTGGTAAAAAAATCCTTTTTTACACCCAAAAAATGTGGTTCCTGTTCAATGAATCCCAAAACATTACCTACAAATGAAGAACGCATGTGAACTGTATAAATACAATAATTGTTTTTATCTCATAAAAAACGATAGCCTTGACTATTTCGCATGCGATTTTTTAGATGCAGAATTAGACGAGGATCATGTGTGCTGGCTAAATATCCATGATACTACGGACCATATTGCAATTAAACAACTTTGTACTAAGTTGCACATTGATAAATTAAGCATTGAAAATATCTATGTGCAACAACGAAGGCCTAAAGTTGAGGAATACCCAAACTACATTTATTTTAGTGTAACATTAACTGATCTAAGGGCAAAAGACAGGGATATGTTTGATGAAAATCAAATCACATTTTTTCTAGGTTCATCATATTTAATTACCATGCAAAATGGAATGAAGGGTTACTTTGATGACGTAAGAGACCGCATTGAATTTTCAAAAGGAAAAATTCGAAGGCATAAATCGGATTTCTTATTGTATCGATGCATGGAGGCTATATTAGATAACTATTATCGAATTATTGATGATGTAGCGGAGAATTCTTCAAAAATTGAGGATCGATTACACCAACATGAAGATAAATCGCTATTACATGATATTGAAACTCAGAAACGTAAGTTAATCAAATTAAGAAGCATCTCTCGCCCGATTCGTGACATAACTGAACAGTTATATAGCAGTGAAACTGATTTGATTTTTAAATCGAATACTCGATATTTTAAAACGCTAAACAGCAATTGCAACAATTTAATCACCGAAATTGACAGTCAAATTCAAATTTTAGATGGATTAGCCAATTTTTATTACGCAGCACAGGGCCAACGTATGAATGAAATAATGAAGGTGTTAACTATTGTAAGTGCTATTTTTATTCCACTAACTTTTATTGCGGGGGTTTATGGTATGAATTTCGAAAACATGCCTGAATTAAAAATGAGAAATGCTTATTTCGTTATTATTGGTTTAATGATTTCATTGGGAATCATTTTATTTGCTTACTTCATAAAAAAAGGGTGGTTAAGAAAAAGCGATTACCACATTGACCAGTAATGGGGAAACAAGAGAATACGTATGTTCTCCAGCGATTTAGGGAGATTTTAACGCCACACAAAGTTGCACTTTTTAACCGCATTTCTGAACAACGTACTCGACATATTACCATTGTTCTAGAAGACCTCTTTCAGGAACACAATGCATCTGCTGTTATAAGGTCGTGCGACTGTTTTGGAATTCAGGATTTATATACCATTGAAAATAAAAACAAATATGTACTGAAGCGTAACATTGCATTAGGCGCAGGAAGATGGATTGATTTACACCGATTTACGAACAAAGAAACTGCTTCGTTGGATTGTTTAAACCGGTTACGAGGTCTCGGATACAAACTAGTGGCTACATCACCTCATGCAAATGCCTATACCCCAGAATCCCTTCCAATAAACGAACCCATTGCGCTCCTTTTTGGTACTGAGCGACAAGGATTAACATCCAATGTTTTGGACACTGCTGATTATCACATGGCGATACCCATGTATGGCTTTACAGAGAGTTTTAATTTATCTGTATCAGTCGCCATTATTCTTCAGACATTAAGAACTCGTCTTGAAAAAGAGTCCTTCCCATGGAAATTAAACATCGAGGAACAGGAAGAATTGCAAATTCAATGGAGTACGCGAATTTTAAATGGTGGCAATGCGCTTGAAAAGCAATTTAGAACTGCACATTTAGAAAAAGAATTTTAACTTTGTACAGATAACTGAACTACAATACATAGAACATGGGAAAAGGAGATAAAAAAACCGCAAAAGGAAAACGAGTAATTGGTTCATACGGAAACGTACGCAAAAGAAAATCAAACGCAAAAGTTGCTGTTGTTACTAAACCAAACAAAAATAAGGTAGAAAAACCGGTAACCGAGAAGAAAACTACAGCCAAAAAAGCGAGCACAGCAAAGAAATCAACAACGAAGAAACCAACAGCAAAGAAATCTTCTAGCGATTCTAAATAAGCTGTCAGATGACGGCTTTTTTTTATTGATATAATTCCATTCATCATGAAACATAATTTTGGCGCAGGTCCCTGCATTTTACCGCAAGAAGTATTTAAAGAAGCCGCCGAAGCGGTGCTTGATTTTAATGGACTTTCCATTCTTGAAGTATCCCACCGACACAAAGATTTTGTTGCCGTAATGGATGAGGCAATAATCCTTACGAAAAAAGCCTTAAATATCCCTAACGGATATTCGGTAGCTTTTTTACAAGGTGGGGCAACACTTGGTTTTACCATCGCCGCACTGAACATGATGAGATCGAGTAAACGAGCCGGCTACATCAATACCGGAACATGGGCGTCTGGTGCTATAAAGGAGGCAAAAAAAGTAGGGTTAGATGTTGATGTTTTTGCGAGTTCGGAGGACCGTAATTTCACCTATATTCCTACAAATTATAAAATTTCCCCCGATTTAGATTATATTCATTTTACATCGAATAACACCATTTATGGAACTCAATTTCAAGATTACCCTAAATCTGAATTGCCGCTAGTTTGCGACATGTCCTCCGACATTTTTTCAAAAGAAATCAATGTAGCTGATTTTGATTTAATATATGCCGGTGCCCAAAAAAATCTTGGTCCTGCGGGTGCCACCTTATACATCGTAAAAGATGAAATCTTAGGAAAATCCACATCTCCTTTTATGCCTACCTATTTAGATTTAAAACAACAAATAGATAAGGAATCCATGTTAAACACACCACCTGTTTTTTCAGTTTATGTAGCCATGTTGAATCTTCGAAATCTAATTGCTCAAGGTGGGGTTAAAAATATAGAAGCGAGAAATAATACAAAATCAGCCCTCTTATATGCTGAAATCGACAGGAATTCACAATTCAAAGGGGCAGTAGAACGAGCAGATCGTTCGAAAATGAACATCACTTTTCTATTGAATGACGAGACTCGTGCTTCTATGTTTGATGCAATGTGGAAAGATGCAGGAATTGTTGGCCTTCCTGGGCATCGTTCTGTTGGTGGGTATCGTGCATCTATATACAATGCTTTACCCATTGAAAGTGTGCAGGTTTTAGTTGATGTTATGAAGGAATTTGAACGAAAATCATAAGTAATGAAAATACTTGCAAACGATGGAATCTCAGCAGCAGGTCAAACAGTTTTAGAGCGTGCTGGATATAAAATAATTACAACTAAAGTAGCTCAAGAAGAACTTGCAACCTACATGAACAACGAGGACATAGAAATCCTTTTAGTAAGAAGTGCTACCACTGCAAGAGTATCCTTAATAGACGCTTGTCCGAACTTAAAATTAATAGGTAGAGGAGGAGTTGGCATGGACAATATTGATGTAAAATATGCCCGAGAAAAAGGAATAACCGTTGTCAATACTCCCGCATCATCATCGCAATCTGTTGCTGAATTAGTTATGGGTCAATTATTCGCCATTTCTCGCTTTTTACACCACAGTTTCAAACATCTCGAGCATGGAGATTTTTCTACTTTAAAAAAGAATTATGGTAAAGGGGTTGAGTTACGTGGTAAAACTATTGGGATTCTTGGTTTTGGACGTATTGGACAAAGTTTAGCGTCATATGCACTTGGTGCAGGAATGCATGTTATTCCTATAACGTTAAATGAAGAAACATTCGAAATACCCGTAATAATTGGCCTAGATAAGCAGATATCGGTTAAATTACAAAGTGCTACATTGAATCAAGAAACACTAGGTATTTTAGACTATTTGTCGATTCACGTTCCTAAACAAGCAAACGGAGAGGCAGTAATTGGATCAAAGGAATTTCAAGTAATGAAAAAAGGAATTCGCCTTGTAAACGCGGCCCGTGGAGGAGTGATCGATGAACAAGCATTATTGGATGCCTTAGCAGATGGGACGGTTACTGCGGCGGCTTTGGATGTGTTTAACAACGAGCCTAACCCTGACCAGCGATTAATTAGTCACCCTCAAATTGCATGCACTCCTCATATAGGAGCCGCTACCAATGAAGCTCAAGACCGTATCGGAGAAGAATTAGCCGAACTGATTATTAAACAATTCGGCCATTTCTAATTATTTATTAAGCTTGAATTTCGATTTCAATTATTTCGTCTCCTTGACGAATATCGTCTAACACATCTAACCCTTCAGATACCTTACCAAAACACGTATGATTCCTATCTAAATGTGCGGTATTATTTCTCGAATGACAAACAAAGAACTGTGATCCACCTGTATTTCTTCCAGCATGTGCCATGGATAACACTCCGCGATCATGATATTGTAATTCTCCATCTAATTCACAATCGATTTGGTAACCTGGCCCCCCTGTACCCGGCATCCCTGTTGCTCCCGGACGTGAATTTGGGCAGCCTCCTTGAATTACAAAATCAGGAATCACACGATGCCAAGTTAGGTTGTTATAATATCCCTCCTCTGCTAATTTTTTAAAATTAGCGACTGTATTCGGTGCGTCGGTTTCAAATAGCTCCGCGATCATGTTTCCTTTTGATGTTTTAATAATTGCTTTCATTGAATTTGTTTTTCACAAAAATACATCGGAATGCTGTTGAAAACTCCGTTAATAAGATAAAACTTGTGAAAAAAATAATCAGGAATCCTTAATTATTTTTGTATACAACTATAAATGCTCAGTTAAACGATGTTTTCCAGTATTTTAAAGAAAAAATTAAGCGAAGATCAGGTTTCTAATATTTTCATAAACGGGATATTTGATGTGATTGATCGCGGATTTGAGTTAGTTGCTGGTGCGATTAACGATGATCCATGTTTCATTAGCTCACCATCGATTAATGGAAAGAATGTTAATGAGTTTGCCCTAATTGTAATTGCGGGGAACATCATTGAAATGGAGAGATTATTTGATGGTCAAACCGGTGCTCGGGTAATTAATTTAGTTTACGATAAACTTGCCAGCGTATATAACATGGAGGTATTAGAAATGCGCCAACTAATTCAAGAGTATAAATCTTACATGAAGCGTGTTAATATTCCATCAAAGACAACACTTTATGCCATGTCCAAGGCTATCTTTCATAAATATGGGCTAAATGAGTTCCAAGACGATTACTTCAAGCGTATGAATACACCTAATCCTGTGTTCTTAAAGCGTATCGATGAATTAATTGCACCCTTCTTATGGAACTGGGAAGCATTCTTCAAAAAGTATCGCATCTAAAGATCATTAACAATCTCGATTATTCCGGATTTTCTTGCATCAATCGATTCAACCATCGAGCGACAAGGATGATTACAACTCCGGTAATTAACGCATAGATACTTAATTGTAAATATCCATTGGTATATCCATCTAAACGAACGCTCAGCGGAGCATTTTCATCCGGGTTAGACATACCTGCACCCAGAACTCCTGCAACATATTGTCCATAGGCGGAAGCCAAAAACCACATGCCCATCATGATTCCCCACAAGTGTTTAGGCGACAATTTTGTCATAAGGGAGAGACCTATAGGTGACAAGAAAAGCTCTCCTATTGAAATCACAAGATATGCCAACGCGAAAAGTCCTAATGAAGCAAGACCATCACTGTTGAGCCAAAATCGCATTGCGTAAAAAATATAAAACGAAAGGCTTAAGAACAGAAAGGCCAAACCAAACTTTGCAAAGTAATTAGGCTCCAGTTTTCGTTTATTTAACCAAACCCACATCATTCCGATGAGCGCACTAAAACAGATCACAAAAAACGAATTCGCTGAATTATTAACCACATTGGAATCAATATCAATTCCCATCATGTTACTGGCAACTAAATCTCGTGCAAAGAGGCTCAAAGAACCACCACTTTGCTCAAAAAACGACCAAAATATGATGGACAACAAAATGAAAATAATCGCGGCCACCATTTTCTTAATTTGCATCTTATCCAATTTTGTCATCTCATAGAATATATAAACCAATGTAACCGGTCCAATGATGTACATGAACAGGTCGGTATATTCAGTTTTACGAATCATGATATAAATCAATGGCAAAACCGCGAGTGTACCGGCATAAACAAACCATCGATTTCTACGGTCTTTTTTAGGAGATTCTGTGACGGGTGAAATTCCAATAGGTCCTAAGAGCTTTCTTGTTAAAATAAAATTCAATAACCCTAAGGCCATAAAAACACCAGATAATAAGAAGGCAATATTCCAGCTGTACGTTTTACCAACATAAACACAAAGTCCCCCTCCTAACAAGGCTCCGATGTTGATGCCGGCATAAAACAAACTAAATCCGGAATCCCTTCGTGGATCACCATCACGATACAACTCACCTACCATGGTTGAAATATTCGGCTTGAAGAATCCAGTTCCTACAATGATAAAACAAATACCGTAAAAAAAGAATTGTTTTGCATCTAATCCCATCACAATACTACCCAACACCATTAATATCCCCCCCCATAACAAAGATCGCTGAAAACCTAAGATTTTATCAGCAAACAATCCTCCAACAAAGGTAAATGCGTAGACAAATGCCTGTATAGCTCCATATTTCAGGTTAGCTACATCATCCTTAATTAATAGTATATCAGTCATGAAAATGACTAACATTCCTCGATTGCCATAAAAGCAAAAGCGCTCCCACATTTCGGTAAAAAACAAATACCAAATTTGTTTTGGGAATTTACCTTTAAAGTCTTGAATTTCTGATAGACTAAGCATGATTCATTTGGTTAATGAAAAAAGGCTCCGAAGAGCCTTAAATGATTTATAAAACGTTATTTTCTTTCATAACTCGATTCAGCCAACGCAACATCATGAACAATAATAAGGCGGCACCTATTACGAGTCCAAAATTCAAATAAAAGAAATTTTGCTTACTGTTGGCGTCAAATCCTTCCCAAAGACTTGATAGCATTCCTGACATCTTATTCCCTACTGAAATAGCGAGGAAATATCCTCCCATCATTAATGCAGTGATGCGTGGTGGACTTAATTTAGACACTAATGACAATCCCATTGGCGATAAACAAAGTTCACCTATTGTGATTACACCATATGACGCTAACAACCACATTGAACCTGCCTTTGCACTCAATCCGTTTGTTGCAAATACAGCACCTACCATTACAAGTGCGGACAAGGCTGTAATTACTAAACCGATGGCAATCTTAGCGGGTGTACTAGGTTCTTTTTTTCTTCTTCGGAAAAAGCCCCAAACGCCAACCATCACTGGCGTTAACACAACTACCCAAAATGGGTTAATGGATTGATAAAGCTCAGTAGAATATAACTTTAAATTTGGCGCTTCTGTATTTGATTTATCGATAAGTTCATTCTTTTGTAAATAATCATAAACATGTAATGCCGAATTGAGTGCGGTGAGTTCTCCTTTCAAGACTTCTTGTTCTTCACCATCCTTTGCTTTAGCAAGGACTGATTCTTTGTCTTTGATTTGCTTTGCCGTTTCCATAGAAAGAACTGATATAGATTTCTTTTCGCCGAGCACGCTCGGTAGTTGCTTACTTGGAGTTTCTGCCAAACTAATTAGTAATAATTTCTCTGAATCCTTCAATAAAGAATCACTTTCAATATTTGCAGTTGTTGTACCATCAACTTTAATTGATTTTAAAGCGGGAACATCTGATTTAGATAAATTCGTGAAATACTTGTAAGATTTATCAATACGCTCAATTTTCTCGGCGCAATCTTTTAGATTTTTAAAATCCTCCTTTGATTCTTTTGGCAGTGACGCTTGAGTAATATTCAAAAAGCTAATGGATGCCTCATAGATCGCAGAATCTTTAATTAACGGACTATTTTCCACCAACTGTGCCATACCTGCAGCATCCGCAACACCAGTTATACTTGCTGGCATTTCACGATCGGTAAAGTCTTCCGCCCAGACGGTTAGTGCATCCCCATTTTGATGAAAAATTGCAAAGAATAAAATTACACAAGTAAATACCGCCAATAAAGCTTTAATTGCCCGACTTTCTTTCGCTTCCGATTTAAATGCAAGATAAATGAAGAAAATAATTACTGGTAAACATCCAATTATAAATGCATCATTCGTATCGGTTCCTAATAAATTCCCAGGAATCAAATATCCAATGATTCCGAAAACAAACATTGGAAGTACTGTTAACGCTAAGATTTTCAAGGTTGACATATCCCCTTCTTGTAACGGTTTTACCACGTCGTAACTCTTGATGTGTCTATTTCCAATTATGAAAATAACAACGCCCAAAAGCATGCCAACTCCTGCGGCGGCAAATGCATGACCCCAACCGTAGTTGATTCGCATAAAGGCTGCAACGAAATTACAAACGAATGCCCCAATGTTGATTCCCATATAAAAGATATTGAATCCCGCATCTTTTTTATCCTTAAGTGTTTCCTCACTATATAAATTTCCAACCAGTGTAGAAATGTTTGGTTTAAAAAATCCGTTACCAAGAATTATTAGAAGCAAGGCAATGTAAAAACTCGGAATGGTGTGCATCGCTAGCATAAAATAACCTGCAGCCATCATTAAGCCACCTATTACAATGGATCGTCGATACCCCAACAATCGATCCGCTAATAATCCTCCTATAAACGGCGTTAAATATACTAATCCCAAGTAGGTGCCATAAATATCAGATTTCAATTGACCATCAAAACCCATTCCACCGTTATTCCATCCATCAAGCATATAAAGTGAGAAAATACCAAGCATAAGGTAGTAACCAAAGCGCTCCCACATCTCAGTTCCAAACATAAACCACAAACCTTTCGGATGACCGAAAAGCATTTGAATTTCATTCTTATTGTCCGTATTACTCATAGTTTAGTTTTAAAGATTATTGTTGCCGAATATACAAAAAAACACGTGACCAATCGATAATAATCATTTACCAATTATTTTTGGTGTGAAATGAAAAGCTACAATGCGCACACCCACAAAATTCCTGATAATCATATAGGAATATTCCATAGCGATGGCAAGTACACCGCAAGTTTATTCTCAGTAGGTGTGCATCCTTGGGATACAGAAATGAAGTCGGTTAAGGAAATTATTCCCGCCATTAACCACCCAAATTGCCGCGCGGTTGGTGAAATTGGATTAGATCGACTTAAAGGTCCGTCAATGGAAATTCAACGAGCAGTACTCTTGGATCAACTAAAACTGTCAAACGAACTAAAGAAACCGGTTATTTTCCATATTGTCAGAGCGTGGGATGAATTTTATTCCTACATCAAACCACATCAAAATACACCATGGATTATCCATGGATTTAATTCGCCGAAACAATATTCACAGATTCTGCAAACTAATGTAATGTTGAGTCTCGGTCCTAGTAGCTTAAAAAACCCTCATATGCAATCCATCCTTAAACAAATTCCATTAAATCGTTTATTATTGGAAACCGATGACACGTTGATTGACATCGTACAAGTTTACCACGATTTCTCCATAGCTACAGGACACCCTATCGGAGTAGTTTATAGTCAAATTGAACAGAATTTTTTGGCTATTTTTGGGACATGAATCATTGGTTGGAACGGTCGGAACTGTTGATTGGGGATGAAAAACTCAACAAATTAGCAACCTCCCATGTGATGATAGTTGGCTTAGGCGGAATCGGGTCTTTTGCAGGTGAATTCATCGCTAGGGCAGGAATTGGTACGCTTACGCTAATTGATGGAGACCTTTTTGATCCTACAAACAAAAATCGACAGTTAACCGCCTTAGATTCCACGATTGGAAGAAACAAGGCGGTAGTACTTGGAGAACGCATTAAAGATATCAACCCGAATGTAAACTTGAATATCATTGAAGAATTTGTACTCCCGGAACGCGTATGGGAGCTCCTAGCCGAATACAAACCCGATTATGTGATGGATTGTATTGATTCTGTAAGTCCTAAACTGGCATGGTTACTCGCCTGCAAACGACTCAAAATTAAAATCATTAGCCACCTTGGTGCTGGAGGAAAATCGGATCCTTCTACGGTTAAGGTTGTTAACTTAGCCGACACACACAATTGTAAGTTAGGTGCTCATATTAAAAAACGTATGAAACGAAAAGGAGCATCATTGCGCGGAATCAAAGCAGTTTTTTCTTCCGAATTACAGGATAAAAATGCGCTTAAAATGACGGATGGAACAAAATTTAAAAAGTCTTTCTACGGGACGATAAGTTATATGCCGGCACTTTTCGGTTTACATGGTGCTGCAGAAGTGATAAGGTACTTAAGCACTAAAGATTAATCGTATATTTACCCACAATTAATTAAATCTTATGAAGAAAGCCTACCTATTGGTTATGTGTTCAGTAGCCTTAAATTTAAATGCACAATTGTTTTCCGACAATTTTGATGCTTACAGTGCGGGACAATATCTTGGTCCTCAATCGTTAACTTGGTCCACTTGGTCAGGTACGGAGGGAGGAAATGAAGATGTTCAAATCACTAGTGCTAATTCAAGCTCCGCACCGAATTCTATTTACCTATCCTCAACATCTGCAAATGGAGGCCCTCAAGATGTGATTTTGAAATTTGGGCAACTATACAATAGCGGAGTCTTTACATTACAGAATAAATTTTTTATCAATGCAGGAAAAACAGGTTATTACAATATCCAAGGAGCCATAACTGTGGGTAACTTATGGGCTTTGAACGTTCACATGGATAGTGGTGAATTAATAATTGATGATGGGACAACTCCAAACCTAGTAGTAACCTCATACCCAGAAGCAACTTGGTTTGAATTAAAAATTGAAGCAAACCTTACTTTGCATGTATGGAAGGCCTATATAAATGGAAATATTGTTGGAACGTGGGTAAATGGTGTTAATACAGTGGCCTCTGCCGACTTCTTCCCGATACAAAACACCCAAATGTACATTGACGATGTCATGTTCGACCACATGCCATTTTCCGTACCGGCGTTAGACGCTATGGTTGCAGATATTGACATGGGGGCAGAACTCGCTACCCAAAATGGAACCCCAACCGTTAAAGTTGTTAATGGAGGAAGTTCTGCTATTACTAGTTTATCGGTTGATTTAACGTATAACGGCTCTACGACCACACAAAATGTTACAGGCGTGAATATTGCCACTGCGGGTGTTTACAACGTAAGCCTTCCAAGTACAGTACTCGTTGCTGGTGCACTTCCTGTTTCAGCATTTGTATATAATGTGAATGGTGGTGCGGGTGACAATACTCCTAGTAACGATACTTTGATTGAACAGATTAATCCCATTGTTCCAGCACCGGGTAAAATGGTGGTTGGAGAAGAAGCTACTGGAACGTGGTGTCAGTGGTGTCCCCGTGGTGCTGTTTTTATGGATTTGTTTGAATCCAAATACCAAGATTTCTGGGCTGGAATTGCAGTTCACAACGGCGATCCTATGACTGTACCCGATTATGATTCCGGTATCGGAACTCTAATTGGAGGGTACCCAAGTGCATTAGTAGATCGGTTAGGCGATGTAGATCCTTCTGGTATGTCTTCTGATTTCTTTACACGCATTCAAACCGCGCCAAAGGCAACCATATTGAATGGCGCAACATGGGACCAAAGCTCACGTGTGCTCAACGTTTCGGTTCGATATAACTTTGCATTAGCGGCCAACGACAATTACAAATCAGCTTGCGTACTAACCGAAGATGGTGTAACCGGTACCGGTGCAGGATGGAGTCAATCAAATGCGTATGCCGGAGGAAATAATGGTGTGATGGGTGGTTATGAGTCCTTACCAAGTCCAGTACCAGCCGCTCAAATGGTATATGACCATGTGGCAAGGGCAATTGCCCCTTCATTCACAGGAATGGCCGGTATATTCCCAGCAACTATTAATGTTGGAGACGCGCACATCGTTAATTATAGCTTCACATTACCAGCAGAATGGGATGAAAATGAAATTCAAATCATTGGCCTATTGATCGACCCAACAGGTAAAATAGATAATGCTGGATCAGTAGATATACCGACCGCTGTTTCAAATGGATATGAAAACGGATTAAATGCAGGAATAGGGCAAATAGTAAGTAAAAGTAATCCTGTAGCGTTAGCGCCTAATCCAGCCAATGGATCATCCGCGATTCTATTGAATTTGAATACAGAAAGTGAAGTACATATTGAAATAACTGATTTAAATGGTAAACTAATTTCTAGCGGATCCTATACGAATATTTCGGGTAATCATAGCATTGATATCAACCTAAACGGCATCTCTGCAGGTATGTATGCAGTAAACATTTTAATCAACGGCACACCCTATTTAGAGAAATTAATTGTTGAATAATGTAAAAATGAACAAATTTAAAGGGGCTTCGGCCCCTTTTTTATTAAGTAATTAATCTAATACTTACCTTTGACTATGACATTTTCAAAGCGTTTTATCCGGTTTCAATGGGTGGCATTATTTAGTCTTTTTCTTGTGATTAGTGCTGGAAGTTTTGTTCGGATTACGGGGTCTGGAATGGGCTGTCCAGATTGGCCAAAGTGTTTTGGAAAATGGATTCCGCCTACAGCGGAGGAGCAACTTCCCTCGAATTATTTATCTCTTTTTCAAGCAAAACGAGCTAAAAAAGCAGTTAAATTCTGCAAGTTTTTAACCAGCATTGGCATGAGGGAAACCGCAGAAAAAATAAAAGCGGACCCTACCCTATTAAAAGAAGAGCCCTTTAATGTAGCAAGAACGTATACCGAATATATTAATCGTTTGTTGGGATTTCTTGCAGGAAATCTCATCCTGTTGGGATTTATTTGGAGTTTGATGTATTACCGAATTCCATGGCTCTTAGGCCTATCCATTTTGAACTTAATTTTTATGGGCATTGAGGCTTGGTTTGGGTCTATTGTAGTCGCAACTAACCTTGTACCATGGACAATTACGGTTCACCTATTCCTTGCATTAGTTATTTTATTAATTCAGACTTACCTCATTTATCGTATATCCCCGAAACACAGTAAAAAAATACCTGTAAATAGGACCATTCTTTATATTTGGTGGGCTGTATTTGTAATCACCTTTTACCAAATGTTTCTTGGGACGCAAGTGCGAGAGTATATTGATGAATTAACGAAACAAGGCTTGGGTAGAGATGCCTGGAGTGATCGATTTGGTATGGAATTTTTAATCCATCGAAGCTTCAGTTGGCTTGTCCTCATATTGCTTTTATTTTTAGGATGGAAAAATGAACAAGAAGGAAAGATACCCATTATTCGATGGGCCTTTGTAATACTAAGTATTGAACTTGTTGCGGGGGTTTTATTGGCCTATTTCGACTTGCCCGGCCTGGTTCAAACGGCGCACTTAGTATTTGCGACCATATTATTGGGCATCCTTGGTATGGGAGCCTACCGCTTTAAAAGACAACTCAACTAATTATTCTATAATACTCATGAAACATCTACTACTCTTTTCAATCGCGTTATCATGTCCATTTATTTGGGGACAAATAACTATTGATCAAACAGACATGCCCTCAGTTGGGGATTACATTCCACGCAAAAGCGATACCATGACTGTGTTGCCCGGGCCGGGCGGAAGTGGTCCCAACCAAGTTTGGAACTTTACCAGCTTGAGTTCTTATGTGATTACGGAAAATACCTCAGTAGTTTCGGTAGCTTCTACTCCGAACGGTAATCAATTCGGTAATTCCAATATGGCCATGACCAATGACAATGCAAGTTTTTTATATTTTAACAATAGTGCCCAATCATTCTCAACGCAGGGGTTTTCGGGTGATTTATTAGGTACAGGAGTAATAAATGCAGTGTTCAGCCCTGATTTAACGCTTCACCAATTTCCGAGAACTTTCGGCTCAAGCTTTAATGACAACTATGTCATTGATGTTATTGTTCCAGGAACGGCAATCAATCCTTTAGTTAGCCAAATACGTTTTAAACGTTCTTCGGTGATTCACGACACTACTGATGCTTGGGGACAACTCACCACACCTCACGGCACCTACGATGTATTGCGCATTCACACAATAGATGAATTTACCGATTCAATTTGGGCTTTGCCAATTTTCCCACCCACTTGGAGTTTGGTGAGTACTAATTCGGACCTTACCAACAGCTATACTTGGGTTGGCAAAGGCGGTAAATTGGCGATTGCGGAAATGAGTTTCGATACACTTGGCGCCCCTAAAACTTTTAAATGGTCCGAATTGACTGGCATTGGAGTGGGGATAGAGGAACCAGTAAGTTCAACCATACGATTATATCCAAATCCTTGTATAAACCACGTATTTATTGAGGGGGTTTTTCCAGAAGAAATTTCTTTTCTCAATGTGTTTGGTAAACAGTTAAATGTAGAGAAAATACAATTACCGTGTGGGACTCAATTAATCCTTGAGGATTTCGCCAATGGGGTCTACTTTATTGAAACAACAAAAGATCAGGTAACACTTAAAACTAAAATAATTAAAGAATGATCAAATACAATCCCAAAAGTTGGTTGACAATTATTTTTTCGTTACACAAAAGCGACACCATTCGTATTTTATGGAAGGAGATCGTATATATTGCTATTCTAACAGCAATTATCACAACATTAGAATTGCATTTTTATCCAGAAAGTTCTGTTTTAAAAAACCTAACGGTAGTTTATTCCTTGTTAGGTTTTGTTATATCGCTTTTGCTCGTTTTTCGTACAAATACTGCATATGATCGATGGTGGGAAGGACGGAAGATTTGGGGTTCAATAGTGAATGACACCCGTAATCTATCTAGTTTACTTTCCTCACTTGATATAAATGCTATGGAGCGGAAATATTTCATGGATCTTGTTGTATCGTTTTCTAAAAGTTTGAAAGAACATTTAAGGAAAAATAAATTAGACCTACCTTTTCCATTAGATGCATCTTCCTCATCTGTAAATCAACCGTTGTGGATAGCGCATGAACTGCGAAAAGTGCTGCATGACTTACAAGTAACTAACCGCATTGACACCATTCAATGGCAGCAATTAAGTATTCATTTAGATAATCTCATTGACAGCCTTGGAGCATGCGAGAGAATTCTGAATACACCAATTCCATTTTCTTATAGTTTGTTTTTCAAAAAATTCATTTTCATTTATGTGGTAACCATGCCGCTTGCCTTTGTAGAATTGTTCGAATATTGGTCTGTTTTGATATCCACCTTTGTGTTTTATGCGCTTGTTTCGATGGAAATACTCGCGGAGGAAATCGAGGATCCATTCGGAACCGATGATAATGATCTACCCCTTGATGAAATTTGTGAACGGATTGAAGAGGGGGCAAGGCAGGTGTTAATAAACCCTTAAATGTTAGTTTGCAAATATCGACTTATCTTCTTTCTTTCTTTTAAATATTTTTGAGAAAATCCAATAGAAGATAGATTCGTCATTCATTATTTGTGCTCCAAAGATTGAATACGTTAAAATCACGAATAAGAAAACAGAAACGACATAATCTATCATAAGTGTGCTAATTGACAACACAAAATAAAAAATGGTCAATCCAAAAGTTCTTAGAATTGAAATTGTTTTGATGTTCGTTTCAAGACGATTAGCTTGTAGTTCACAAATTGCTAATTGAGACTGTAAACGTTCAGTATATTTGTCTCGTCGTTCTTCATACTTTTCCAATACTACTTGATTAGAAGTTGACTCAACTAGTTTCGATTCAATATCAAATTCAATTTTTTTCAATTGGATATGTTCCTCTCTACTATTCCATACCGTTGCCTTATTTATCTCGGAGGAGAAGTTTTCAATCCCAACAATAATTGGAAAACGCTTAAGTAATACAGCAATAAAACTAACGGAACATAATATACTACCAATTGCAATCAAGAATAAATACTCTTGTTCATCCCATGTGGATTTAACAATGCTCTTGTATCTCTCAAAGCCGATTGTTGAGTAACGTGCACTCAAAATCTCTATTTCACGTATTCTTTTTCCTTTCAATGATTCAATTGGTATAGAATCTATTTGCTGAGCCAATCTCCAAAAAATTAATTCTTTTGCAATGTATTGAAAATCTAAAGCAGTAATTTTATTTAACTTTTTGCTTTGCCAGCGTTCGATAATTTTTTTCAATGATGCCGCTTCGATTTCATTTAATTCACAATTATTATTCTTATCAGTAATGTGTTGGAAAAACCATTTCTTATCATTTCGACCCAAATAATATGATTTGAAAATGGTCAGTTTACGATTAATAACCCAATTTTGAAAATACCCTTTTGAAGAACTATTAGGGATAATTTTAATATATCCGCAGCCTGGAAAACATGTATCAAAAATGCGATATAGCTGATCGTTATTAGTTCTACCTGGATACGATGAATACAAATTCAAGAATTCGCTTTTAGTTAAGGAAGTGTCAATTGTTTGATTAATATGGTGGTAATCATCTTCCGTTTTCTGAATCATCGGTAAACTAGAAATACTTTCCGGACTCGTTAATTGAACAAAGGTTGCAAATGTAAGTGTGCCTATAAAAACCGCCTCAATTAAAAGTGTATCAACACGTTGCCGATATTCATTCAATTTTCTGCGATATGAAATTAACCACATATCATTTAAATAATGTGTTGACTCTATAGGTTTATCTTCAAATAGTCCATTTAGATAGTTTAACTCTTCTTTTGTAATTATTTGTCCGTTCCTTCTTACGCTTATAACATTATGGTTCATAAAAAACCCTTTAAATTTCATGAAGACGATAATATAACAAATTGGCATAAATATTAATGCACTAATTACTAATAAAATTTCTTGGCTAAAACTAGATACACCTTTTGCTAGAATTAATGGCTCTAACACAATCGAAATACCAAAAATAAAGGCTTGTAAAATAACCAAATAACGAAAATCAGAATATTTAAAATTTGAAAGAAACTCAAAATGAGAATTAGTGTATTCTTGTTGATTAGACAACCGCGAATGGAATGTTTTTTTAATTCCTAGGACACGCCTATACCCATAATATAAACTAATGAAACTTATAACTACATTTACCAAAATACAAAACAAAAGGCATTCAAGCACTAAATTATACCGTTGATTAAAGTTTTTATAGGTAATACAAACAAATGTGGTCAAAACAATTCTTGCTATTAACTCCGGAAGAAAAAACTTAGGTTTATGACCTAATTCAAAGACAATATGATTCTGCATTACAAAATAATTTTCGAGGGCAAATTAATTTAAATTTAGATTAGTTTCAAATTCCCAATCCCTTAATGCCTTTAATTTCAATTATTTTCGCCAACATTTACCATTATGATTACCATACTAACTTTGTTCATCAGTTTCTTTATAGAACAAATATTTGGAGGAGGAAATGAATAAAATAGCATTATTACTAATTTTCTGTTATTCAGCACAAACAGTTTTCGGTCAAGTATTGAACATAGACCGTGAAAACGGACAAGATACTATGTTCCATCGCAATTTGTTCTCGTTAAATTTTGGGCTCAGCCTAGACAAACAGAAACGTGATTTAATTGAATTTTCTAGTCAAATGGAAAACGACTTCTTTTTCAAGAAAAATTCACTGGTTTGGATCGTTCTTGCACAAACGGATGCATCGTTAAATGGAGGCTCCGTTTTAGAAAACAATGGGTATTTCCAAACTAGATTAAGAGATGATGATAAACGAAGAGTTTATCCGGATTATTTCGTGCAATACCAATGGAATGGTGTTTGGGGGCTTCAGAACCGTGGATTAGCGGGATGCAATGCACGATTTAAATTCTGGGAAGGTAAAACAGATGATTTATATGCAGGAATTGGCGTTTTTTACGAATTTGAAAAGTGGAACCCAACCCTGTCCGCATTTGCATTTGCTGAAGATTCCTTAACAGTGGTTTACAGAACCATCCCTCGATTGAATTTGACCGTAAAAACTGCGTTTAAAATAAAGGATGGAATTGATTTTAGTGGAACTACCTTTGTTCAATTTCCGATGAACGAGCAGTTTCAGCATTTTTTAACGCCTCGCTGGTTTATTGACGCAAACTTATTCTTCACCGTCTCAAAACACCTCGCAATCCGAGTTCATTATGACCATAATTTAGATGCCTATCGACCGTTACCTATAGAGCAATTATACTACAATTTCAATATGGGATTCCAACTCAACTGGTAGACTAAATATCTTTTAGTTCTAAATTGCTTAAATGCATTATTAAAAGATATTTATTCCCCTGAGTTCTTCCTTCTAGATATCCGCGATATTTTTTACCCCCGTCTTGAAAAACCATGTAAGAGCAATTAAAGACGCTAACGGATCAAATAAATCAATTAAGAAAATCCTAATCCAACGTTTCTTCCGTGGGGTTTTAATTTTTAATTAAGAAGGATCGATCTTTCGCTAAATGTTGTTTAATTTTCATTAAACCAAGTCTCCATAAATAAATATCAAATGCCACGAAGGCAATAACAAGCAGCCCTGCCAATAACGGACTTATTTTTGCTTTAGCCCCCATATACATTAATATAAAATCGAAAGTACCGTGTAATAACATAGGAATCACTAAACTTAACATGCGATGATTCGCAGATTCCTTTCCTTCTTCAAACTTAGATAAGGATAAGTAATATCCCATTGGAATTGCGAAGAGCATATGCCCAGGAACCGAAAAGATTGCTCTAACTATTGCAACACTTAAACCTCCTGATATCACATACCCAATGTTTTCTAACAAAGCGAAGCCCATGGAAATAAATATCGCATACAAGATGCCATCGTAATATTGATCAAAATGTGGAGCTTTTTTAATGACCCAATAAAAAATCAACCATTTGGCGAATTCTTCGGGAATTGCGGCACCGAAAAATGCTGAATAAAAGGATTGCAAAAACCCAGAAGGAAAAGCTGTTTCAAACAGCCCTAAGGGTATGGCTATCGCCAAGGCAATAAAAATTGAAAGGACTCCTCCAAAAAAAGCCTTAACCAACATTTGAATCGGTTCTTTTTCGAGGTCATGCTTATAAATTAGAAACATTATAATCAGCGCTGGAGCTATGGAAGATATTAATAATGTCATTGATAATTATATTAATTGTAAATATACTTTTTTAAATTAGACAAAGTCAAATTTGATTAAATTGTGTTGTTTTTGAGCTAAAAAGAAACCACTTTAAATAATTTTATATCCACATTACATTACACATGAACAAGCTTTACATTCTTTCTTTTTTTAGTTTCCAGTTTACTTCCTCCGCCACAGACGCTTAAAAGCCTTTGTAGTATTGATCCACAAAAAGTATATTCACAAAATATTTTGGGTAAAAATGTTGGATATTATGTTTCCATCAAAAACAATGCAACGCACGAAGTGGATGGCATTGAGTGGACTGCTTAATTTTATAATAATTTTGACGACTTGAAAGAAAGTAAATAAGGATCTCGGGAATCCGGAAATGTTATGAGCCCTGTAGCTAGTGGAGAATCTATCACAGATCTTGAGGGTGTAAATAGCCGCTTATAAAAGGGGATTTTGACATTTTAGCCAAAATCCCCACTTGGGTGGTCCCACCTGGGCTCGAACCAGGGACCACCTGATTATGAGTCAGGTGCTCTAACCAACTGAGCTATAGGACCGATGTTACATTGCTGCAACGTTTTAAATATAATCTTTCGACAGAGTGCAAAAATAAGGATTTATCTATTCCTATGAAAGAGAATTTAAATGAAAATAAATTTCTTTGTATCACATTGAAAAGCGACAAATTTTCCATGCTTCGCTACGCTGTAATCCAAACGGATTGCTTATTGAATTTTATTCCCCGGATTTCCCTTCAGCCAATAATACCCAAAAAACACGGGTTTTTAAGCCGTGTAAATACACAAGTCACTTCCCGGGGGCATCGGATTGCTTTGTTTAAGTTGCTGGACATTCCATAAAACCCGATGATATCCTAATTTCGATAGCAACCGTTCAAGCATGTCTGCATGACCGTGGGTGTATCCGATGTTGTCGTAAAAACTGATTTTTTTTAGTGAAGATACATAACATCCTAACAATTATCTTATTTTCGTAAAAACTTATACCATGGAAGAAAGAGACGTTGAAAAAACCTACACAAAAGAAGAGTTTGTAAGTAAATTAAGAAGACTAGCCGATTGCATTGAAAAAAATGAGAATTTTAGAATCTCCGTTGCAGGCGAGGCCATTTATGTTCCTGACGGCGCAACCTTTTCCATTGAGCACGAACGAAGCGAAGGCTCACACGAGCTCGAGTTTCAGGTTAAGTGGGGGGATTAAGTTATATTTTGAAAGGTGAAATCGAACAATATTGAATGTCCGAAATATACATTTATTTAATTATTTTAATCGTTGCTGTTGTAATTCTCAACAGTAACCTCTCCTTTGGCGCTAAGCCAATTACAAAAAATCAAACCAATAACCTTTCGGTTATAGAACATTTAACCCAATTTGCTACTAAACAAAAAAACTACCGCCGTACTCCGCGTAATTTCGCATCTTTTGGATACGCAGTTCACGGTAGAATTGTTGACGAAGATGTCTTTTTAGAATACAAATTCCCTCTGATTGGAAGTAAAGAATCTCAATTCACCATAAAGCTAAACGCTAAAACCACTTCTTCCACGGTTAGTAAATTTGGATGCAAAACAAGCTGTTTCGACCGAGAATCCGAGTCAACTTACAAATTACAATCAACCGACCACGATTTTTTGTCTAAAAACATGAATAACGATGGGTTCTACTTTTTTGGTTTTGGTAAAAACGAATATGGAATTAATTATAACGAGGTAATTGGATTATCTGACGAAATAAATTATTCGGTCGCTCGCTTTATCGAATCTGAATTACAAAAATTGGGGAAGGACACCTATGAAAACAGGGTTCGTGCTGCACTGCATTTTGTTCAATTTATTCCCTACGGTGTCCCTGATTTTGATGAGGGAGAAGATGCTTACTTCGGTTTGGCACTACCGCACGAAAGTTTAGCTATATCCTACAGTGATTGCGATAGTAAATCGACGATGTTTGCAGGAATTTTGCACCATTTGATATCTGAACAGAACATCGTTTTAGTGGACTGTATTATTGAAGGACAAGGGCATATGATCACAGGAGTTGCGGGGGTTTATTTCCCTGGACAATATGTTACCCACCAAGGAAAAGACTTTTTGTTGATAGAAACAACCACACCAATAACTTTGGAAAATCAACCAAGCAATAGATTTCAAGAAATTAATGTAGTTTCGATAAAACAACAAGAATAATATGATTGAAAAAATTGCTGCATTAGGAGAACCATCGCTGTGGACCATTTTTTTGGTTTGCGCTTTGCTGATGGCTATTTTTCCATTTTGGAAACAGATAAAAAAGGCAATTCGAATTAAATTTTCAAATCAAAAAGCCGCGATTCATGATTTTTCTTGGCGCTTAGCACCAGACCATTATTTATTCACAGTTAAAGACAACGAATATTATCTACAGTCCAGTGGTAAACAATTTATCCTGGAGGGAGGCGCAATCATTCTTTCTTGGCATGTTACGGGGGCTTACCGTGTCGACATCCACCCCTTAGGGGACGATATCAAAGGAAACACAGCGGTAATCGCAGCAAAAAAAGAACGGAATCGTTTTATGTTAAGGGCCTACACGTTGGAAGGAAAATTAACCAAAGAGTTAGAGCTGAACCCCGCATTATTCCGGACCTTAGATACCTTTAATTTAAGCCAAGAACTTCATTTTAAACAGAAAAATAACAAACTAAGAACCAATGCGCTAAGCGAGAAGCGATGGATGCACGGCAAATACAAACCCGGAAAAATGCAGCCTTTAGCTGCAATAAATACCCATAATATTCAACATAAGAATGCTCGATATTATTTCACAACATTATTAGATCGCTTGCGATTTTTTAACCCTAACACAGACGCAAAATCTAATGTAATTACGTATATTAGCTTCAATAAAATTGTAAAAACTTTGCGATCAAACAACGCGAAATATAACCAAGCCCTAAATAGCCAACAAGAACCCCTTTAAAACAAGAACACTATGAGTCAGAATAAAAATTCCATTGGGATGAATGAATTGGTAGATTACCAAAAGAAAAATTATGGGAAAACCATGGACCGCATTATGAAGTTTCTCTGGAAATGCGGAGGTGCTGATGCGCAAATCTTACAGTATGCTCCATATGCAGATCATATCAAGGCGGCAGGAATTGGAGGGGTAGTTCTTGCAACCACTGTCATGGCAATGATCGCTATGGGCTTTGCCATGCATACCATATTTGGAGAAAACACCAAAAATGGGCATGAAGGTAATTGGCTTGTAACCATCCCTGCCGCTTTGGTTTGGGGATTAATCATCTTTAACCTCGACCGTTTCATTGTTTCCACGGTGAAAGGTGACGGTACCGAAAAAATCACTTGGGGTGAATGGGGAGCTATGTTACCCCGACTCTTTATGGCAGTCATTATTGGTCTTACCATTTCTGCACCGCTTGAGACGCACATTTTTGAGAAAGAGATTAATAGGGAATGGGGTGAAGTTCAATATAAAAAATCACAGAATAGAGCTGACCAAGTTGAAGGTATTTACGATACACGAATCAACGAAATTAAAGCTAAACTGGCGAAAAATGATAGTATATATATGTCAAATAAAGTAATATTCGATTCTCTAAGCAATCAAATAAACGATTTACAAGCTGGTGTTGGCGTATATCGAGGTCAACCATGTGATTTAGGCCCTGGATGCCCAAAGCATGGAGAAATGTATGGCTCCAAAAAAAATGCTGAATTGATTATGATTCAATCGAAAACCAGTAGAGAAAATTCTGAGAAAGAACTTGCAAAGCTACTTGAGGAAAAGGATAGCGAAAAAAAGGCACAAATGGATTCAATTAGAGCGCAATTACCTGGTTTTTTAGACCAATTAATGATGCTCGAAAATTTATCATCTCACGGTGAAACTTATAATCCTGTTGATCCTGCGACCAAGAAGCCAAAGATTGACCCAGAAACAAACCAACCTGTAATGGAAGAACTTTACGGTGCAGCTTGGGGCCCCATCTGGTTAGTCCGTTTATTGTTCATGATTGTTGAAATTGCACCGGTCATATTTAAGTTTATGATATGGGATTCTTCTTATGACTATATGAAGGACAATGTTGCCCAAATTCTCGAAGCGAAACAAGGCATTTCTTTGGAGTCGTTTCCAGATGAGAACAACAATACGCATAGAATTCGTAAAAACTACAACGCAGAACGTATCGTAGAAGTCGCTAAGCGGCAAAATGAACTCGAGAAAGAGAATGCCATTCATGCGATTACCTTGTATGCAGAGCAAGAACGTAAAGACATCGAGGAAAATCCGGATGCTTTTGTTCAGAATCAGGATAACACCGTTGATTCCGACGATCTTGAATCCTCACCAAACGCGTAAGAAAATCCTGCTGAATGGCCGGAGAGTTGGTTGTATACGGAACGTTTCGTGGTCGGTTTAAAACAGACCAAGTTCTTCCATTAGGGAGCCAAGAAGCCTTTCCGAAAGATTTAACCAATAAAGTACAAGTGTACAGTGGTACCCTAGAAGACACTGTGTTTGAACATGAATATAAACCCGAGAAGCATCGGGTGCTCTCCTCATTTGTATTATCCAACGTTCCAAATATCGAAATCGTTGGAAATCAGAGCAAAAATGCGCAATTTGCTGATACACGGGTCTATGACTTTACACAGTTAGTTATTATTAGACCAGTAATAGAACTCACCTTTCCTATGAACGGGGGCACCTATGGCGAAGTAAGTGGAATGGCCTATGGTAAAACCGCAGATCGTCCTCGGATTTCTAAACTAGATCCTCCCGACCCCCCAACAGTAACCGGAGCAAATAATAATGGAAATAATACGGGGAGTGCTGCGGGTAATAATGGGTTCAATGACCAATCACAAATTGGTGATTTGGTAAATCGCACTCAGGAAGGCTGTAATACACTTTTTACTGGTTGTATTGCAAATTTTTGGCGCATTCTCGGGTATCTACTACTGCTACTTTTTCTTTGGTGGTTAATCAAGGCTTGCTCATCCATGGCTTCAGGCAACGATTGCCGAGAAAGGGATCAGAATGAATTAATTCTTAAAGAAGAACAGAAACTTCGAGATTCATTGAGACATATTTATGAAGGTAATTTAGAACAAGCCTTGGCAAATATTAATAAAGTTTATTTTTACCGCAACAGCGACGAAATTCACAACTATTCACTTGGTGATAATGGAAGTTTGAAGCGATTGATTTATCTCTTGCAAGTGTATGAGGATAAGTCTTTCTATTTAATTGGAAACTATTCTGGAGCGGGAGTTGAAAACGCCTCATTGCATTTAGATTCAATGCGCGCCATCAAAATTCGCGATGTAATGATGATGAATGGAATCGCTGCAAATCGCTTGGAAATAATCAATAAAGCCGATAAAGAACCTATAGATCAAGCCATTATTTATCCCTATATGTTGCCAGATTATTCATTGCAATATTACAACAGAAATATGCGGGTAGAAATAACAGTAAAAAAATAAGATGTCGAGCCTAGGTAAATACTTTGTTAAAGGTCATTTTGTAGGACAATTCACTACAAATCAAGATAAAGTATTATCTGCCGGCCATCCGTTACCGGAAGGGGACGAACATCAAGTGAACATCTATCGTGGAATTATAGATCAACCGAACCAAATTGAGGTTGAAGAATTTAACAATGCTCATGGATTCTACAACTTCTGGGAAGTTAATAACATTCAAATAAATAAGTCATCCGCTTGGCCCATTGAGAATGATCGGATTTTTTCGATGAATCATTTGAAAATGAACAATGTTGAAATTAGTAACGTAACTACAAGCGACGGGAAAACGAGAGGAGAAATACGAGGAGATATTATTGCATCAGTCTCCGAGTTGCCATTTGAAAAGAGCGAGGGGAAACCATATAACCCGGGAAAATCAGCAAAACCGTTCAATGTTGACGACAATAATCAATCTAATGGTTCGGGTGATAATGTTGGTGGAAATTCAGGAAATCAGAACGGAGATGGTTCAGGAACCGGGGGACCAAATAATCCCGGTGGTAATAATCCAGGCTGTCTCGATTTCGGGAACAAACTCCCGCAATTTCGAAGCGGCTGCAATACCAAATGGTCGCGATGGCTACTCTATTTACTCTTGATTTTATTATTGCTTTATCTTTTGGCTACGTGTACACAAATTGGAAAGAACATATATTGTAAAATTGATAATTGGAAAATAAAAAAAGAACTAAAATTCGTAAACGCGGAAATCGATACCCTTCGTACCCGGATCAACCAAACCTTACCCGTAGCAGAACCTTGTGGGAATAAAATTGATCATAATGGGACAAATGAATTTTGGGATCATCGATACAACATTGGTATACAGGATGGTACGGTATCAATATTTTTTGATGCGGTTCATATACCTGATAGGTTAGAAGTGATATACGATGGTAAATTGGTTGCTCAGACAAACGATAAATCAATAAATGGTTATCCAGAATTAAATGGCAAAGGCTTTCAACAAGATAGCATAACCTTATATTTTCCATATAAGTATGATAAAACTAAGCCCACCGAACTACTTCTTCGGGTAATTCCAAACAAAGATGATGATGGAACTGAATGGCACATTGACTTATCCTGCCCACGATGAATTTAGGTAAATATATATTCGGAGTCAGGGAGGAGTACTTTGCGAAGGTAAGCACCAAGGAAAAGGAACGTCAATTTCTTGTGTTCAACAACCTTACCCTCATGTATTTTATCCTTGTTGGATTCACAATTTTATCAGGATTTGTTTTCGGACTTATGATTTTCAATAACATCTTGCTAGCCATAGGAATTAGTCTTTTTTTAGGAGCCATTTGCTTTGTTTTATTATTGCTGGTCTTTTATCTGAACATGACCACCAATTATCAGGGCCTTTATTTAACCATGACCAATATGGAGCCTTTGTTCGAAACTCATTACGATGAGGATTTAAAAGGGCTTTCCGATGAACGAGCACTAGAAATGGTAGCTAATGAAAAACAAAAATTACGTGAAACAAATCAACAGGCCACCTTCGATCATTTTCATTTATCGAGCGTAGTTACCTCAGCGGTTAAAGTTATTTTAATTCTAATCATTTCAGCCATGGTTGCGAATGCCATGGAGTTTGTTTTCTTTAGAAGTTCTTTGAATGAATCCCTACACAAAATCAAAAGTGACCCTACAATTATTGCTTGTGCTAACGCGAAAGAATCTGAGCACAACGATGAATTGAATCGAAAAATAGGATTAGCTAATTGGACTTTGAAGATGTTAGAACCTAATCCAGGAGAGTCTTTCTTGTTTATTGATTCCCAGTCTTTTTTACTTTCATATCAAGTACTTGAAATGAGTTTAGGTCCTTGGAAGGTACTGTTAGATATTGCATTTGCTTTGTTGTTCTTGACCCCTTTCATTCTCCTAAGGAAAAGTAATGAATATGCGGGTGGGATATTTCTAAAAGAGGCTGCGCTCATTGATATTGCACATTCTTACATGTTTTTTTTATTAGCCGAACGAGAGCGTCAGAAGATCAAGGAAGAAATAGCATTAAATTACGACTACTCAGAATTATTAAAGAAACCAACGGATGAAGCGTAATTTTTTTGATATAAGTAACCTTGTGTTTTGGATTTTATTAATCCTGATTGGCGTATTCATTCTTCCATTTTTAAAAGAACCACTATATGACGAGGATCGTGTAAAGGAATGGGTAACACTTTTTGATACAATTCAACCTATACCACAAAATGATACGCTGGTAGTTATTGACTCTAGCGGTACCACAATAGACACGCTACAATATGCATTTAAGGTTTGGGATTGGCACGATTTCGATGGGAATTGGCATAGTATAAAATTTAAATATCCGGTTGGTTCATTACAAGAAGCTACGATGAATAGGGCTTCAAGCTTTTCATATGACCCACTGTACGAGCATGATAAACCAATCCTGAATGATCTCATTGTACAAATGAAAAAGCACATCGACACGAAAAATTTATCATACATGGATGCTTTAGAATATGTGTGTTCTTCAGTTCAAGACATTCCTTATACTCTCGTACTCGATGACCCTAACGGTTGCCCTTGTGAACAGCCGTTTGGTTCATTTTCAGGAAATTGTCGGGTTCAATCAAACGGGGATGGCTGTTGTGAGGGTGTTGGACCATTTGGTGTATATTCACCTTTTGAATTTGTTTATTATGAAACAGGTGATTGCGATACGCGAGCACTACTAACTTTCACTATTCTAAAGGAAATAGGGTTCGATGTGGCTGTAATGGTTAGCCGTTCTGAAGGTCATTCTGTACTTGGAATTGCAAACATTGGTAAATTTGGAGATTCATATGGTAAAAATGCCTATGGAAAAAAATATTATTTATGGGAATTAACCTCTAAGTCTTGGAGATTTGGTCAAGGAGTTAGCGGTAATGACTGGAAGGCAGCGTTAGAATAGTAATTTTTAAAAATTAAGTTTATGAAAGAGTTTTTGAATATTTTATTGTTATTGATTTTGGGCATTATCTATGTTGTCTCGTTTACAAAGGTTATTTCTTCCTTTCTGAATAAAATTGTACAGCAAAGAAACAATGCAATCATTGCCTTGTACCTTGCCGCTATTGGTTCTGCGGGGGTTATTTTAATTGATATTTCCAAAATAATTACGGATGCGTTTATCTTTTTCTATGAGGCCGGAAATATTGGAAAGTCCATTGGTTATACCGCATTATTCTTCATCGGAGCATGGGTATATTCCCTGGCTCAGTTTCATTTAAGTTTCTTTTTGGTTTCCCTCTTGTCAAAAGAAAATGAAAAAATCCAATTGAATAATAACAATTTAGAAATTGCTTTAGTGCATGGGATAGTTCTTATTATTTTATCCTTCTTAGTAGGACCTGCGTTAAGTACTTTCGCATCAAGCTTTATCCCATATCCAGAACTCCCATTTTAAATGAACATGCATTTACTAATTATCATTGCGACGCTAATAATTACTCTAGTATTCATGTTTTTGACATATTTAATATTTAGAAACTATTTTTATTCCATTATTTTCCCACTCAACGCTGCTGCGCGTATATTTTTTATTTCAGCCCTTTTTGGATCGGGAATGAGCCTCTATTTATTCAGTGAATTTGGAATTAGTTTATTAAATCATTACTACGAAACTAACCATTTAGGTTTAGGGATAGGAGTGTTTTTAGTAGGTGTTTTTATTTGCTTTTGTTTTAATATAGTTATTTTCAGAACTACGATATTGATAAACAAAATCTCCTTATTTGAAAATGAACACGCGGAACTAGCTAAAGGCAATCTACTAATCGCAGGGATTCAATCCATTACATTTCTGATTTTTATTTTCCTATTATCAGGACCTTTGATAAAACTTATATTAAGGGTTATTCAATAAGATAGATTATAATAGTCTAACGAAATTAATCGCCCCATGCCCCCTTGCTATACATACACGGATTAGGCTCTTATCGGAACTCCACTAAATTCCTGGTCTTTCAGGCTTTCTTCCCTGATATGTTTGATTTTCATTGCCTGGGATGGACAGAACTTTCAAATATTTAACGCTTGATATCACAAACGTACACCACATTTGAAAAAACCAATCATCTCATCTTTTTTGGTGATTCAACTGGGGCTAATTTCGCTTATCAACTGAGAGATAATTGAGCATTGAATGGACTACAAACGAAATTAATTTTATCTGCTCCCTTACTGGATCTTTCAAAAAGAATCATTGACTTCAATTTTCCCAAATGCTTAATCCCCCAATTAATTAAGATTGAACAGCCTACACATGCCCTATTAATTTGCCAATGCACGATGAACTAATTAATCACACAGCGTTGAAATCAGACGTCACGAATAAACTACAAGTACTTCAAGTCAATGATACCCATCGCCTCCCTAGATTTAAAGAATACCTACCCGCCGTTAAGGCCTATATCGAAGAAGATGAGTAAGTATAATCGTTTAATTCCCTAGTACCTTTCTCCAATAATAATTAAAGTCAAGCGCTCCCCAAGGTGCCTTTCGTAACATCTTGGTACTCACAATCTTTTTATTACACAACTTAAATTCATAGCCCATTATCGGGGTATTTATTGTCTCCCTAGTAAACTTGCCGGTATACCCAAAGCGCAAATCATAGGCGCGTAACCGTTTTCCTTGTTCCTGAATTAAGCAAAAATCTGAGGTAAAACGATGTAAGTCCCAGTTGTGATTAGTTTCTGCCCACGATAAATGTTGGATTCTCCAAGGTCCACGGTCAATGACTAGGGGCTTATCTGTTATTTGATCATTAAAAATGGAACGGTGCATCACCACGTATTGATCATTATTCTCCCCTAACACATACCAATAAAAACAGGTAAATGGCATTGGGGTAACCATCATGCGATTCACCTTCAAGTGATGTGCTTTAACATAGGCCTGAGATTCTGTCCATATATACCATTTAATCAACAGACCCAAGAACAAATAGGCGGTAGAATAAATCAAGCCGATTCGATTCAGCCTTCTTCGTTTTGTGCTATTTCTATCAAAGCGCATCGCCCAAATGAGTAACACCATAAACGGAACCGTGTACAAGGGGTCAATCACAAATACCGAATTGAAGGTAATTCTTGCTTCAAACGGCCATAGGAATTGAGTACCGTAATTGGTAAACATATCGAGTATTGGGTGGGTTACAATTCCCCAAAAAAACAGCTGCACCCACAACCTAAATCCGTAGGTACGCTTTGTAGCGATATTCAACAAGTATGCAAGAATTGGGGAAACTAACAAGGAAAAAAGCAAGGAGTGGGAAAATCCACGGTGAACCAATGCCGCCTCAATCGGATGATAGAACACTCGAAAGAATACATCAAGGTCTGGAATAGTTCCAGCGATCGCTCCCCAGAGCACTGCCCGATTCCCCATTTTTCTTCCGGCTACTAATTCTCCAATTGCGCCTCCTAATACAATCTGTGTTAACGAATCCATGGTTCGTCAAAAATACACCTTGCAATTCATACTTCATAGCTAGATTACCTTTATTTTTGTACATATCGTCACCATGAAAGATCCCCTAAAATGTACTAAAGTTAAGGAAGAGGTATCTGTTGATGAACAAATAAAAACCTTTGAAGTCACCGAAAAACAAGTGATTGTTCATTGTTCATTGCATAGCCCCAACGGAACTTATGTTAGAATTTGGAAAAGTACGTATTTGAAAACAGAAAGCGGTCAACACTGTCCCTTGGTGTCTTGGAAAGGCATAACGCTCGCTCCCCAATGGCTGCCTTCTACGGATGAATACACGCGATTTACCTTAATTTTCACGGGGCTCCCCTCCGATTGCAAGGTCTTTTCCCTAATTGAAGAGATTCCAGAGGATAATGGATTTGTAAAACATGGAATCC
Source organism: Crocinitomicaceae bacterium (assembly GCA_030830895.1). Classification (GTDB taxonomy): domain Bacteria; phylum Bacteroidota; class Bacteroidia; order Flavobacteriales_D; family Crocinitomicaceae; genus UBA952. The sequence continues at coordinate 224,308 of JAURMC010000014.1, forward strand.
AACGCAACGGCTCTGACATCTATCAGGTAACGCTTTAAGGCATTTGAACCAAATTAATGGGGCAAAAAAGGTTAACAGAAGCGCAACTTTTACCGGTTTCCAAAATCTTCAGCAGTAATTGTAACCAACCAGAAACATTGTATTTTACCCTTGAATGATTACACCCCTACCTAACCATTTATTGAATTGTCATGAAGCGTCACGTGATCATTGGGGTAGTTATATCATTTGTTACCGTTCATTGTAGCAATGCCCAACTCACCCAAGAGTGGGTAATGAATCAACTCTATTCGTATTCCACTACCTCATATGAAATTGTTAATGGCTTTAAGAAAAATGGAAGCTCCATTTCACATGGTGGGCACACGCGTTCATTTTCTATGCAACATTTGAAATATTGTGAATTAGACGACTTAAAGAGTTTTTTAAATTCTATTGACATCACCGTTCATGAAACCGCTCATGCGTATGACAGTCAAATACCCTTCATAATGGCTAATCAAGGCAGCACATTCAGCAACCTTAGTAATACAGAAGGTTTTTATTTGGGTCCGTTATCAAGTGTTTGCATTGAATTTCCAAAAAGCAAGCTTTTCCCAAGCAATGAACTGATAAAGGCGATTCCCGAGTCACTGCGTACTTTCAGGTTCAATATCTATATAATTGCCGGTCCAACCCAGTCCACGCAATGTGATGGAGTCGTTGGCTTGATGGATGAATTCAACGCTTATTATCATGGCAGCAAGGTGTTGTACGATCTATATCCCTTATTCAAGGAAGCTTATGGAACTGGCGTTTCTTGGTCTTGGCCTTCAAAATTTGTTAGTAATGCCGATGCATTCTATGAGTTCGATTTCTTCATTAAAGAATACTTGCTCTATGCCAAGCAGCATCACCCCGCACTCTATCAAGAATTGAAAGCTCATCCCACATTTTCGTTTGTTTACAAAAGCATCCACAAGTCATTTTCGACACTTATGACGAATTATGAAAAAAAGTATGATGAGCTCAATAAAAACTCCACGGGATATGGGATAAGCACACCCAAGCATGGAGACATTTACAAAACCCTACTTCCTACTCTCCAATCCAATCGATATAAGGAGATAACCGCTGATTTTTTAAATTAGAGGGGGGAAAGAATTAAATCTAGAACACATTTTCGATTCAACAATGAATTTCACCTCCCCGTTCTCTCAATTCTAGGATACCATGAAAGATTAATTAAAAACTTATTGCTTTTGGAGACTATCGTTAATCCTTGGGAATAATAATTAAACAATATTAAAAGCACTATAAAGCAGAGGGTATTTCTAATCTTGATTTGTAATATTTAATACGTGTATAAAAAAACCCTGACCTTAGGGTCAGGGTTTAATATAAATGGATTAAATCTATCTTTTGTGAAGTGGCTCGTCAGAAACCGTTAATTTTTTTCTTCCTTTTCTACGGCGTGCTGCTAATACACGACGACCATTTTTGGTAGCCATTCTGCTTCGGAAACCGTGCTTGTTTCTTCGTTTTCTTTGTGAAGGTTGAAATGTTCTTTTCATCGTATTATCTTTAAATATCTACCTAAAAAGGGAGTGCAAATATACGATTTTTTTCAGCATTTCAAATTGTTTTGATAAAAAAAATGAAATTATTCCTCACTCCCTTAAAAGTAGGTATTTTTGCAATACAATCCATTAAAGTAGAACGTCTTGTCATCCAATCAAAAGAATACCAATAAGATTAGCGCTTCAAAAAAACTACGTTTTTTACTTTCTTATTTAAGCCCATACCTATTTCTGTATATCATAGGGTGGATTTTCTTGGTGCTTTCAACATTAGCAGGACTAGTTTTTCCATACTTGATGGGAGGCTTACTTGGAGCAGATTCAGGGGGAAGTACTGTGGATACTATAGGTCAAGTGTTATCCAAAAACTCGGTGAATGGAATCGCATTTGCCTTGTTCATCCTTTTCGGTGTTCAATCACTATTTTCATTTTTCAGAGTCGTCCTTTTTAACAACGTCACCGAAAATGCCTTGCGAGATTTAAGAAATGATGCGTTTGAACGAATGATTTATATGCCAATGGATTTTTTCAATACCCACAAAGTTGGCGAGTTAACGAGCCGCATAGCATCAGATATCACGCAAATCCAAGAAACTATGCGTACTACTATTGCAGAGTTTTTTCGACAGTTAGTAATTGTTGTTGGAGGTATTATATTTTTAATATTAATCTCTTGGAAACTTTCCTTAATCATGTTGGGAACTGTGCCAGTAATGGCAATTATCGCTGTGATTTTTGGACGTTTTATTCGAAAATTAAGCAAGAATGCACAAGATTTTACTGCCGAATCAAATTCAATCATTGAAGAGGCGCTTAGCGGTATAGCCAATGTTAAAGCCTTCACAAATGAAGTTTTCAATTTAAATCGATTTAGAAGTAATACGCAGAAAATGCGTAATCTGAATGTCAAGAGCGGCATTTGGCGTGGGGTATTTGTTTCCTTTATCATTTTCTGTCTTTTTGGTGCCATAGTATTTATCATTTGGCAAGGAATGATGATGACACAAGGTGCTCATCCGAGTCTACCCAAAGAAGGGTTTTATCAATTTATCCTTTTCACTATCTTAATGGGGGCAAGCATCGGGTCGCTTCCTGAATTGTATGCTAACATACAAAAGGCCCTTGGTGCAGTTGAAAACCTTATCGAAATAATGAATACAGCCACAGAGCGAGAATTAGTTGACGGGACTAAAAAACCGAAGCTCGAAGGGAATATCCGCTTGGAAGATATATATTTTCAATACCCGCAACGCGTAGATGTCCCAGTGCTCAGTGGTATAACTTTTAGTATAGGTAAAAACCAAACCCTTGCGGTAGTTGGAGGTTCAGGCGCGGGAAAATCAACCTTGGCAAGCTTACTCCTTCGGTATTATGAAGCCCAGTCTGGTGGTGTGTTTTTTGATGACACAAACATACAGGAAATTGACTTAGAGTATTTACGCGCACACATTGCTATCGTTCCCCAAGAAGTGATGCTTTTTGCGGATACCATTCAAGAAAACATTCGCTTTGGTAGACCCGAAGCAAGCTCCCAAGAAATTGAAGAGGCGGCAAAAGCGGCCAATGCCTTTGAATTTATAAGTGGGTTTCCGGATGGGATGAATACCCAAGTAGGAGATCGTGGTATACAATTATCTGGTGGACAAAAACAACGCATTGCGATTGCCCGAGCAATTTTGAAAAATCCAGCGATTCTCATTCTCGATGAAGCCACCTCTGCACTGGATTCTGAATCAGAAAAATTAGTTCAAGATGCCCTTGATCGGTTAATGACCAATCGCACCGCAATCGTTATCGCACATAGACTTTCAACCATTCGTAAGGCAGACAAAATCATTGTGCTTCAGGATGGTAAAATAGTTGAAGAAGGATCCCATGAATCGTTGATTTCTATCAACGGTGCCTATGCGCGATTTGTAGAGTTACAAAACCTTTCCGAGGCATGATTCCCTTAAAACGGTACCTGCTGCCTAGAACGGATGTTGATGGGTTCGGAACTCCGATTGAACAATGGTCTACCCAGAACAAACATACATTTTTGAATGGAGAAGTCTCAAAGACTAGCCTTCTGAGACAATGCAACACTAAATCAATCAACTATTCCAGCGAGCATAGAACAATCCTTTGTTCGTACCTCAACGATCAATATTCGAAAATCACCACCACGGAAGCACAAGACAAAAATCTTAGTCACCTCGCTAAGGATAACACGTTTACCATCACCACAGGCCATCAACTTTCTTTAGGTCTTGGTCCACTGTTCTTGATTTACAAAGCGCTGCATGTAATTAATCTCTGCGAACAATTGAACAAGGAACAACCCGATTTCCATCTTGTTCCTGTTTTTTGGTTGGCCTCCGAAGACCACGATTTTGAAGAGATCAAAGCCACGCAGTTTTTCCATAAAGATTTTGCTTGGGATACGAATCAAACCGGTCCGGTCGGCAGATTTGAAACCTCTGGCTTAAAAGAAACCTATCAGGCAATGCTTTCGCTATTCCAAGAGGACGCACGGCAAGAATTAACAGATCTATTTCATGTTGGTGAAGGTCAATATGCGGAGCATTATAAGGTACTTTTAAATAATTTATTTGGGTCCTATGGCTTACTTATCATGGACGGCGATAATCCGGAACTTAAGCGGATGTTTAACCCTATAATGAAAAAAGAACTCGAACATCCATTCGTTTTTGAACACGTTAATGCAACAAATCAAGGATTAGAAGAGGCTGGTCAAAAAGTGCAAGCTTTTGTACGTCCAATTAACCTGTTTTACTTGACCGAGGGCAAAAGGTCGCGAATTATCCCTACTTCTAATGGATATCGTATTGATGAAATCGAATGCGAGAAAGACGCATTAATTAAGGAATTAGCGCAGTTTCCAGAACGATTTTCTCCAAATGTGTTGTTACGCCCCTTGTACCAAGAGTGTATTCTACCGAACATATGCTATGTTGGTGGAAGTGGCGAAATGGCCTATTGGGCACAACTCAAAGCAACATTTTCAGCGGTGAATGTAGAGTTTCCTTTGATCCAAACAAGAGTCAGTGCTTTTATAACTCCCGATAACATCGAGGAATCCATGTTGCAAACATATTTCAGTGATTTATCATCGCAAATCGAAACCCTTCTCTCAAAAAAATCCAATCGAGATGCAGTTTTTAATGCCCTCGATGAAGAAGTTACCCGACTAAAGCTTCGCATGACTGAAGGGATTTCATCCTTTGGTAACGAAGCGAATAAATGGTGTGGAGCTCAGCACGCTAGCATTGATTCAAGCATCAGCCATTACAAAAAACGTTGGCAGAAAGAAGAAAAACAACAATTAGATTCACAAATAAAACGGCTTGAACGCATTCATCGAGAATTGTATCCCAATAAAGTGCCCCAAGAACGCCAAATGAACCTGCTTCATTTTTGCGGAAACCACAGCATTCATGATTGGATAGCAGCATTAAAACATCAAATCGACCCCTTTTCAAAGGATATTCATATTTTTGTAAAAGCCCATGAAACAGCATAACATACGTGCCATTTTAGAAAAACATCCCATCATTCCGGTAGTTACCTTTAATGAAGTATCTGAGGTGGTTCCCCAATTGGAAAAACTTGAATCGCAAGGTGTTTCCTGCATCGAAATCACGCTGCGCACCCCTATTTCTTTTGACGCAATCGCGGAGGCAAAACGCACTTTCGGACAACGCATGGACATTGGTGTGGGTACGTTAGTTTCCAATGAACAAATTGAGAAAGCGGCAGAATTAGGTGTGGATTTCATGGTAAGTCCAGGGATCAACAAAGATCTTGCGCCTACATTTGAAACTTGCGGAATTCCCTTTATCCCCGGTGTAGCCACACCGAGTGAAATCATTGCCGGACTTGAACTTGGTTGGGACACTTTTAAATTCTTTCCCGCCCACCTGTTCGGCGGGCTCGACGCCCTTAAAACCTACGGTCAAGTATTCCCACAGGTAAAGTTTTGTCCAACCGGTGGAATCAAAGCCGAAACTTACGAGCAATATCTCAGCCTATCAAATGTAATCTCTGTAGGCGGATCTTGGTTGCAGTAAGATTAATCTACCGGTGATTTCGGGATCTTCGCCTCCCTGTTTTTTAAGAGTGAGAATTCTACCCCAAAATTGACATTGAATTGGTTATACAAGAACATTTGTGATGCCTGATCGCTGGCGTTCATGGTGGTCCGAATATCAGGCATGTGAATGAATCCCATTTTTGCCTCACCCTGAACAAAGAAGTACTTAAAAAAATTTAGTTGCAAAGACATTACGCCATTAATCCCATAACCTGCCAAATGAAACGCATCATATCGCGGATTTGCTAATAAGGTCGTATTGGTTTTAGGTAATAGCATCCCAAACCCTCCGCCGAATAAAAACGTGGATTGAAAATGTTTCACTCCTAATATGCGCATAGACTTCCTGAGTTCGGTGTTTATGTAATTTAGGCCATCCGTATGTTCAAATTTCAAAAAATCCTGAGCGATTGTAATCGGTTCATTGACATAAACGCCATCATACGAAGTATTGCTATTATAAATATACCCATTGATCGTGCTCGGTTGATCGTGTAACATGACGTATTTCATGTGATCAACACCCAACGAAATCTGCAGATCATGTTTAAAATAATACCCGATTCTCGCGTTATATTGTGGTATTGTCATTTTCTTCGGAGTAAAATATAATTCCGCGTTGAACGGTGATTGACGATCTACGGCCACCACATCATACAGCTGAAAATCATAATAATTTCCACTGAAGTGAATGGTTGAAGGCGAATAAAAGGCTCGATTCCAACCCCAATAAAAATAGAAGGAACCTTTCTTAAATGCCTCTGGGTTTCGCTGAGCCACAAAAGAAAAGGTAACAAAAATGAAAAATAGGATTTTTATGTTATGCATGGCAAAATATTGGTTGTGTAAAGATGAAGATATTTATGCAATCGGCCGTAAAGACGATAACTTTTAATAATTTTAAAGTATGAAAAGCTCACTTTTCCTTTTAATGTTAGCGCTTGTAGCTCGCATTTCAGCTCAATATTCGGTAACGCTTGATACGGCGATTCAACGGAGTATACTAATCGAACACAATAAAGAGCGAAAATTACTTAAGATTCCTAACCTTACATGGAATGAAGAGATTGCTGCCTACGCCGAAGAATGGGCGCTTCAATTAGCAAAAGAGGATAATAGCATTCATCACCGAAGTGGAGACAATTACGGTGAGAACATTTCATGGATTTCCGTCATGCCCGATGACTTTTCTGAAGGCGTTACTATGTGGAATGAAGAGAAAGTTTATTTCAAATACAAACCCATCGGAAATGATTGGGCGAAAGCTGGGCATTATACCCAAGTGATTTGGAGAAACACCACCCAAGTGGGTTGTGGCTGTGCAGTAAGTAAATCCGGGGCATTTTTCTTCGTCTGCAATTATGACCCTCCCGGAAATTATATAGGACAAAAACCTTATTAACATGAAAGCATTTATCATAATTTTCCTACTTTCGTTTTATCTTTTTGCGTGTAAATCCTCCAGTGGATGTAACTGCGCAAAAGCACAATCAACTTTAAATAAATAAAAACATGCCCATTTATTACATCTTAGGAGGAATACTTGTTATCCTTCTCAGCGGCCTTTACACCGTAAATCAAGGAACCATTGTTGTAATTACCCTATTTGGAAAATATAAACGCACTGCCGCACCTGGGTTACGGTTAAAAATACCGTTCATAGAAAAAGTGTACAAGCGTATTTCTTCGCAAAACCAGAGTATTGAAATGGAATTTCAAGCAGTAACCATTGATCAGGCCAACGTGTATTTCAAAAGTATGCTTCTCTATGCGGTATTAGATGAAAAAGAAGAAACGATAAAAAAGGTAGCATTTAAGTTCATTAGCAATAAAGACTTAATGCAAGCGCTTATTAGAACCATTGAAGGGTCGATTCGCTCCTATGTTGCAAGTCAAAAGCAATCAGAAATCTTAGGCCTACGCCATGAGTTAGTAGAAAGCGTAAAAGGTCAAATCGATCACACGCTTGAATCTTGGGGCTATCACTTATTAGACTTACAAATAAACGATATCACCTTTGATGCCGCCATCATGGAAAGTATGAGTAAGGTGGTCGCATCCAACAACCTTAAGGCTGCTGCTGAAAATGAAGGACAAGCCCTACTAATAACCAAAACAAAGGCTGCAGAAGCGGAAGGAAATGCCATTAAAATTGCGGCTATGGCTGAAAAAGAAGCGGCTATGCTTCGCGGACAAGGAGTAGCGTTATTCCGTCAAGAAGTGGCGAAGGGTATGACAGAAGCAGCAGAACAAATGCAACAAGCAAACCTCGACACCAACGTCATCTTATTCTCCATGTGGACCGAGGCCATTAAGAACTTTGCTGAATATGGAAAAGGAAACACCATATTCCTCGACGGCAGCCCGCAAGGAATGGAGAATACCATGCGGCAAATCCAAGCGATGATGACCGAGAAAGGTAAACTTTAGCCAAAGTCAAAGAATCCATTTACAACACAGATTCTAGTTTTTTTTAATTTTTTTCACACTTGTTTTAAACAACTGTTTAATATTTGTGTTTAACTTTGCACCGCGAAATGCAAAAATGAACCAAAGCGCCGAAGAAAAAATTAGAAATGCCGCACTCCGTGTCTTTATTCAAAAAGGCTCATCGAATTGTACTTCGCGTGAAATAGCGCGCGAAGCAGGCATGAATGTCGCCTTAGTCAATTATTATTTTAGATCCAAAAGCAAACTATTCGCCATTATTTTCGAATCTGTCATGCAGGATTTCTTGAAATCAATGGTACAAGTATTCAGCTCAGAATTACCCATTCGTGAAAAAATCAGAATCCTAATCGAACGAGAATTTGAGTTTTTAGGACAACACCCCGATATACCGAATTTTGTGCTCAATGAATTAGCCAGAAATCCACAGGCTATTGAAGGGTTTATTCCGGTATTAAACATGGTTAATGAATCTGGAGTTTTTGATGAGGCAAAAAAACTTCAAGCACTTGGTGAGATGCGCCAAATGGATATTGTACAAATTACTATACTCATCATGTCGAACTGCCAATACCCATTTATGGCGCAACCCCTCATGAAAGTTATTCATGGGGTCAGTAATGAAACATACAAAGAACACCTTATCGCTCATAAAACACATGCTGTCAATATGGTAATTGGGTATTTATTTCCTAACGACAATTAATAATTCCTTATGAATAAAGCCGTCCTGTTTCTCTTCTTATTTCTTACTTCATGGGTCTCGGCACAGGTATATTCCCTATCAGATCTTTTGAAGATGGCCGATACCGCTAATATTACGTTAAAAAACGCACGCCTAGATGTCGTATCAAATTCCAACCAACGCAAGGCTTTTTTAGCAAGTCAGTATCCAAAAATTACAGCTTCTGGGGACTATCGTTATAATGCCATCATCCCCGGTCAAATTGTACCCGCCGACTTTTTCGGCGGGCCTCCAGGCACCTTCGCTGAGGTGAAATTTGGGGTTCCTATTAACTTGAGTAATACGGTTCAACTTACGCAATTTCTGTTCAATCCACAATTGAACTATGGGTTAAATGCCCTGGCAATAAATGCTCAAGTAGTTCAAGTTCAAGAGAAAATCGCATATCAAGAAGTTCATTATCAAGTATCAAATGCCTTTTTTGCCTTGCAAGCCATAAACCAACAATTAGCTTATCTGAAGAAAAATGAAAAAAATATGGATGAACTTATCCGTAACATGGAATTAATGCTTCAACAAGGCTTAATTATACCAACCGAACTTGATAAACTTAAAATCAACCGGAATAGCATAACCAACGGAATTATCAAACTCGAAAATACACGCTTGCAATTGAATCAGTTACTTTCCATTTTAGTAGGTTTTCCGGAGGGTACGGTGCTAACCATTGCTAGCGATGAAATTATTTCAAATCCAACAGTTACGGAAACCACATCTGGACTTAGACCAGAATTGGAACTAATACAACTTCAAAAACAAATGAATATTGAAGAGCGCAAAGGAACCTACATGGCATACCTTCCGACCCTTTCGATGTATGCAGCCTATAATTACAACTACAACATGAAGCCAGAAAATGATTTTAGAACGGGAATTCCATCTGCATTTTTAGGGTTACGGTTAGAGTGGACCATATTTGACGGTTTCGAGAAAAAAAACAAGTTGAAAGTAAATGCATACAACAAAGAGAAAATTCAAAATCAAGAAGTATTGGCGACCCAACAATTGAATTTAGCTACAGCTAATGCGAAACGTGAGGCGGAATTACAAACCGCTAATTTGGAGATGAATAAGGAACAGTTAAGGTTATCCGAACGAGTCTATGATGCGGCAAAAGCGCAGTTCAAAGCAGGCACCATCAGTACCAACGAATTACTCCAAGCCGATAATGGACTTCAACAAGCCCAATCGAGCTTAGTTGGCGCATACCTTTCGTTGCGTCAAGCCGAATTAAGTTATTTAAAATCAATAAGTCAACTCAAATAAGCAACCATGAAAATGAACAAAAGTATCTTTGCTGGCATTGCAATCGCATGTATTCTAATCACATTCGCGGCGTTTAAATTAATGTCTAACAAAAAATTAGTTGAAGAGAAAATTTACATTCCAGATGTTGACGCACCGGTGTTAGTAGAAGTCGTAAACCCTACCATGCACACCTTTGAAGATGAATTCTCCTATCTTGGAACCTTTGAGCCGTATCGTCAGAATCTAATTGGTGCCGAAGGAAATGGTAGGGTAATCTCCATGAATGTTTCAGAAGGTGACCAAGTGGGTCAAGGCAGCATAATCGCAAAATTAGATGACGAAATGATCAAACTTCAAATTGAAAATTTAGAGGTTAGCATTGAAGGTCAAGAAAAAGACGACGATCGCTACACCACCCTCTCTAATCAGAATGCGGCTCCAGCAGTACAAGCGGAAAAAGCCAAACTGGGAATAAAAGCAGCAAAAATTCAGAAAAAACAACTGGAAAAACAGTTGAGAGCCACCGTCATAAAAGCACCGTTTGCAGGGGTAATCACAAAAAAATTAATTGATTTAGGATCGGTTATCGGTGCAGGATCTCCGGTGGTTGAAATCACCGATATTTCAAAACTGAAACTTACGGTGAATATTCCAGAACGGGATATCCAAAAATTCAAATTGAATCAAGCAATAAGCATTAGCAGTGACCAAACCAGTTCCACGCTTAGCGGAAAAATTGCCAACATTGCTGTGCAGGCGGATAAATCACACAACTTTAAAGTTCAAATTATTGTAAACAATGCAAACAAGTCCCTTCGAGCCGGTATGTATGGATCTGCAATTATTCAAAGCGATTACAGCGTAAACAACCTTTCCATTCCTAGAAAAGCCATCGTTGGATCCCTAAAAAACCCTCAAGTATATGTAGTTCGAAATGGAAAAGCTCAACTCGTGTCATTCGCCATTGGACTTTCCGAAGGAGACGTGATCGAGGTCCGCAGTGGCTTGAGTGCAAAAGATAGAATCGTGGTGCGAGGCCAGATCAACTTAAGTGAAAATAAAAACGTTAAAATCGCTCAATAGCATGACACTTACCGAACTATCGATTAAAAGACCTTCCTTCATTATCGTTATTTTCACGATTCTGATTGGTGGTGGGATGCTTAGTTATCAGCAGTTGAGTTATGAGTTAATGCCTGACTTTTCACCTCCTGTACTTACCGTTACCACAACGTATCCTGGAGCGTCACCTGCTACGGTTGAATCTCAAGTATCTAAACCATTAGAAGATGGGCTTAGTGGAATAGAAAACCTTTCTGAGGTTACCACCTTCTCTTTGGAAAACGCCTCCATCATCCTACTCGAGTTCAAGGATGGAGTTGATATCAATATGGCTTTGCAAGAAGCACAACGAAAAATTAATACAATTGAATCTATTTTACCTGACAATTCAACCAAACCTGTATTAGCCAAAATTGAGCCAAATGCCACCCCTGTATTGCAAGTAATTGTTACGGCTAAGAACAAGGATGGCAAGGATTTCATGACGTTATTGGATGATCAAATCCTCCCACAAATCAAACAAGTTAAAGGAGTTGCAGAGGTCCAAGTAATTGGTGGTGAAAAACGGGAAATCCGTGTAAATGTCGATAAGGAAAAATTGAAGTCATACGGCCTTTCACTTTCAAACGTAAACCAAGCTATTGCCGCATCGAATATTGAATTTCCTACAGGTAAAGTAAAAAACACGGATGAACAAATGACCGTTCGGTTATCTGGAAAATTTAAATCCGTAGACGAAATTAAAAACCTTATATTATTTTCTAATGGTACATCTTCCGTTCGCTTAATGGATGTCGCTGAAGTTGCAGACGGTTCATCTGATCAGCTTTCATTATGTCGCCTCAATGGGAAAGAAGGTATCGGGTTGAGAATTAAAAAACAAAGCGATGCAAATGCGGTAGAAATGTCGGAGCTTACACGAAAGCGTATTAAAGAAATTGAGGAAAAATATATCAAAGAAGGTGTTGAATTTACTATTGCAACAGATACCTCAACGGTAACACTTGACTCGGTACATGCTGTACTTCACGACCTCGAACTGGCCATTACCCTGGTGGCCATTGTTATGCTATTGTTTTTGCACACACTGCGCAATGCGTTTATCGTATTGATTGCAATTCCAGCATCATTAGTATCAACATTTATTGCAATGTACGCCTTGGGATATACCTTGAATTTGATGACTTTATTAGCTATGTCCTTGGTAATCGGAATACTTGTGGATGACTCCATTGTGGTTTTAGAAAACATTTACCGACACCTTCAAATGGGCAAAAACCGGAGACAAGCCGCTTTAGATGGTCGAAATGAAATTGGATTTACCGCTCTCGCAATTACCTTAGTTGATGTCGTGGTATTCTCTCCTGTTGTATTCATAGAAGGGGTAATTTCTGACATACTTGAACAGTTTTCAATTGTAGTAGTTATTTCAACTTTAATGTCGCTTTTTGTTTGTTTTACACTTACGCCATGGCTCGCATCACGCATGGCAAAGGAAGTGAAATTCGAAAACAAAAAAGGACTTTTCTATCGGTTTTTACATTGGTTTGAATTAAGGGTTTCTAGATTTACTGAGGGATATGTTTCTCTTGTAAATTGGTCCCTACAACACAAAATCATTACTGGTCTATCTATTTTTTTACTTTTCGTTGCCAGCTTTGGAACCATGGCCTTAGGTATTGTGGGGCAAGAATTCGTTGCTCAAGGCGATCAAGGAAAGTTCATGCTTAAATTGAAATTTGACAAAAGCACAACTATTGAAGAAAATAACCGAGTAACCTTGGCCATTGAAGACATGCTGAATAGTCAAAAAGAGGTGAATTCTGTAGTGTTTTCCAATGTTGGTGGACCTAGTTCAGGTATGGGGGCATTGTCTTTTGGGTCCGAGTATCGTTCGGAGATTACTATAAAAATGAAATCAGGTATCCAGGAACAAATTCCCACAATCAAATACATGACCAAGATTCGCGAGAAAATTGAACAAACATATCCTGGGATTGAGGTTCGAGCAATGAACGTCGGTATGATTGAATCTGAAGAAGCTCCCATAGAAATTTTCCTTTCATCGGACAATAATGACTTACTTATTCAAGAAGCGAGAAGACTTAAAGGCCACATGGACAGTATTAAAGGAGCTAAAGATGCGTATATCTCAACAGATGACGTAACTCCAGAAATCCGAATTGAACTAGACCGTGACAAAATGGGACAACTCGGCCTTCCGGTGGCTGTTATCGGGATGCAACTGCAAAATGCTTTGACCGGGAATGATGATGTTAAATTTGATGATCAAGGGAATGAATACGGGATTCGGATTATGGCAGACAAATTCGATCGAAAAAACATAGATGATATAGAGTCTATGGCCTTTTCTACCAATGACGGTAAATTGGTGAGGTTAGAAGAATTTGCCACAGTGACCATGGAAAATGGAAATGGAACCTTAGAACGAAAAAATCGGGCAAATAACACTACCTTAAGGTGCTGGGTTTTAGGAACCGCTGCGGGGAATGTCGCACAGGACATTGACAAATACCTTGATGAACATCCGTTAAATGACCAAGTTCGGATGAAATGGGGAGGTGAAGTTAAACGCCAGAAAGAATCCATGGGAGCTCTGGGAACAGCTATGGGTATTGGGGTGATTTTAGTTTACCTGATCATGGTGGTCTTGTATGACAATTTTATTTATCCATTTGTGGTTTTATTCTCAATCCTCGTATCCTTAATAGGAGCTATTCTGGCCTTAAGCTTATCGGCTTCAAACATGGGTATTTTTACCATGCTTGGTATGCTTATGCTTTTAGGTTTGGTGGCAAAAAATGCTATACTCATTGTTGACTTTACGAACCACTTAAAAACAACAGGAGTAAAAACTCACGAAGCCTTATTAGAGGCCGTTAGAACAAGAATGCGCCCTATATTAATGACAACTATAGCCATGGTGTTTGGGATGATACCTATAGCTATTGGTAAAGGATCAGGCGCAGAATGGAAGAACGGCTTGGCTTGGGTATTAATCGGTGGGTTAACCTCATCCATGTTCCTTACCATCATCGTTGTTCCGATTATGTATAGTACGGTAGATTCGGTAAAGGACTGGTTTTCAAAAAGAAAAATCGCTAAACGGTTGACTGAGGAATTTAATGAAGGTTAGTCTAACAACAATGTGATGGGCTTAATAAATCCATTACATTTTTTACCGGACTAAATACCTGAGAAGGAATTTCTACAAAAACGGTATTCCAGTAATACATTGAACCGTTCCATAATCCTGGTTTTTCAAGATAGTATACAGTTTTTCCTAAATGGTTCTTTTTTACTGCCATGGAAAGGTCTTCCCGAACATACTGGGTTATATCTAATTTATTTCCCATTAAGTCATATGGTGAAATTGCCATCATTACTGGGTTAAAATGAGAACTTTCCGTAAGTTTAGCCAGGTGAATCGAATCAATTTGTGACTTTTCAACAATTTGCTTTGTTTTAACCCCATCGCTAGAAACCCAAAAAGGACCTCCTCCAGGCATTCCTTCGTTTTTCACCATACCGCAAACACGAAAGGGGCGGTGAAGCATCGCAGAAATATATTCCCAATTTATTGACTCATCAGTTTCATCTAACAGTTGAAAATCCCTGCTTATTTTCAGAAACTCAGAAATATTCTTTGTAGTATATGCATATAAAAACTTCGCTCGCAGATTCACTAATAATCCCCCGAGTAATCCCCATGCTTGATTTACATGTTCATCTTTAACAGGACATTGAATGTTGTCGATATTCTTAATGAAAATAACATCCGATGATATGGTATTTAAATTTGAAACAATCGCACCGTGACCCGCCGGTCGCCTCAAATATAATCCAGATTGACTCTGAATTGGTTTCATAAATTCATCAAATACAAACGAATCGGTTTCAATAGATTGGGTACTAAAATCAATATCAAATGGAAAAGACATTAATACCTTGTCGCGCTCCGTAGATAATTGCTGTAAATGTTCTTGCTGAACCGTGAAATGAAATGATTCAATAGGTTTAAGTGCCTTTTTACCTTGCCTCAGATGACCCTCAAAAGGCGAAGCATTATTTTGATTAAACCTGTGAAAAGGAAACAAAGCCTTTGGTGTGTTAGAAAAATTTAATCCCTGAGGGCCCAATAAATAATCACAAAATGCCAATAAATCCAACGCTGGATCCTTCACTAATTGACGCCATGTTTCATTCATTTGGCTGTAAAATGCAAAGGACTCAATTTTACTTAAAAATAATCGAACCTCATCCCCTTGCTCATGCCCCATAGAACCCAAGAATTGCTGAAGGAAATCAAACATGCGGGAACCTACACCGGAAGCTGGAATAAAGAACGAAATGGACTCTTTGCATAAGACAAATTCTTCTTGGAACCTATTGATTTCTTTAGGAGTAAATCGCAGGATTCCATTTCCAATCGTGCAAGCCTCAACGATATTTGGGGACGACAAAGAAGAGAACAAGCGGTTTCGCTGTTTATCAATCGCTTCATGTATATCCTTCTCCATCCGAAATAAATAGTTTTACTTTGCAGTGTGAATTTAATCGTCGAAGGTATAAAATATCACTTACACGCCAAAAAACGGCAAGGAATTCATTCGCCTTTTGTTTATAAATTGGCAGATAAGGGTCTTCAATTAAACATAGAAAAAGAACACCATCATACTTTATTTTTATTTGATAAAAAACAGCGTACGGACCGACGGAAATTGACGATAATCGATTTAGGTGCAGGTTCGAAAACCTTAGGCAATCAACGTTCAATCATTCAGATTCATAAAACCAGCAGCTCCGGTAAACGCTATGGAACCTTACTTTATCGCCTGTGTAAACACTTCGAACCCGCGCGAATACTTGAATTAGGAACCTCCCTTGGCAGAGGAACCTTGGTCATGCATCTTGGATATCAACAGTCAGAAATAATAAGCATTGAAGGTTCACCGGAAATCGCGGCTATTGCACGTGAAAACATGAATGAATTCGCCACGAATCCCAGCAACATTGACTTGGTAGTAAGTTCATTCAGCGACTATTTATCAAATTTGGATAACAACACCTTTGACCTCGTTTATATTGATGGCCATCATGAAGGGGAAGCGCTACGCCGCTACCTTAACCAAATTATGCCACACACTCACGATCAAACGCTTTTCATTTTGGATGATATTCGATGGAATAAGGATATGTTCAAGGCTTGGAATCAACTTATCGAAGATGAACGATTTCATGTGAGTATTGATTTTTTTAGAATGGGATTATTAAGTCGGCGACCAACACAGGCAAAGGAGCATTTTATTTTGACCTTTTAATAAACCGGCTTAATCTGTTTTAACATGAATGAGGTATTCAGGCGTTTTGAATCCGATTTATTTTGTTTTTTCATCGATACGTCAGCTAACTCAACCTGTTCCGATGCTAAACGTTTATCCCCCGCGGTCCACATGTAGGTATTATTTTTAGGAGCATTGCTTGCCATATTCCCCGTTACGAGCACAGCATCCTCATCGGATCTAGATCCCCTTATGCTTTCCTGCTTTGCATCTTCGATTTCAATCGAAGCAATAGGAGCAGGTTCATCCATAACTTGTTCAATAGGTGAAACGGTGCTAATATCCTCGTAATCAAGTGGTGCAATAGGTTCTACCGTTGCCAGTTGAGGGTTTTGAGTTGGTTTAGGATTAGGTGCTGGTTTTGGGGCCTTCACGTTCTTCGGAGATTGCTTGCTTTCAACCTTCACCAACTTTTTCTGTGGTGTGTTATCGACACCAAAATAATAAATCGATAAAAAAACTAACACCGAAGCGGCAACGGCAACGGCAGTAAATAAATTGAACATTTTTGGCCGCATATGCTGCACCGGTGCCTGTGAATACGTTTGATCAAATGTTTGATTTAGTGCATCCAACACATGCGCTGGGGGATTTATAGGTAAGACTTCCTTGCTTCGTGTCACAAGTATCTTAACCTGCTGAAAACTAGATTCATCGGAACATAAATCCTCAATTAAGGATTGCTCACTTGGCGTCAAATCGTTGTAATTTGACTTTAAAAATAAATCGTCTATCTGCTTCATCGTTCTGCGAGTTCAAACATTTTTAATTCTGCTGCCAATTTCTTTATGGCATAAAATAAGCGTGACTTTACCGTACCTTCATTGATTCCTACAATCTCTGAAATTTCTTTAATCGAAAGACCATCCATATGTTTTAGAACAAAAACCTCCCGGTGTTTATCGTCTAATTTTAAAAGTTCCTGATCCAATGCCACTTTAAATTCCCAATCAGTTACCGTCTGCTCAACGTCATCGGCTCCACTTAAATGGTAATGACTATCAAGCCCATTACTGGTATTCTTTCTAACTTCATTCCGCTTAAACTCATTCTTGCATAAATTGGATGCAATGGTATAAACCCATGTTTTAAAATTGCGATTGGTATCAAACAAATGAGGCTGTGTAATAATCTTGGTAAACAAATCTTGAAGTAAATCCTGCGCACGAACTTCGTTGTACCAAAGTAACTTCAAAATATATCCGTAAAGCTTACCCGAGTAGCGCTTATACAATTCATTAAAGGCAGTCTTCTCCCCTTGACGAATCGCTAACATGAGCTCTTCATCAGAAAAATGAGAAAAACCTGACTTCAATCCTCGCATGTGTATTTTAATTCTTTTGTCTGATTTTAATTTTTCTGCTTTCGATTTTAGACCGCTTTTCCTTGCTTTTATCCGTAGTTAATGTCTCAACGGTTAAAATCATGGGTAAGTAATTTTGCTTGAGTGCTACGATCGATTCATCTGGTTCAGCCCCACAATCCATGTAGGAAAATGAATCCATAAATTGCTCGTTCTTTTGAAGAATAAATTCATTGCTAAGTCTATTTGGGTATAAGAAAACCAATCCATTGGGTGCCAAATCCTCTTGGAATTGAACCAAGTAATCGCTAGGGATCGTCATCGAAAAGGCAAACTGTTTTGAAGGATTCACTCGAATTAAATCTCCGAGATAGGTCACATCCACATTAGATTGCACAGGAACAGTATACCCTTTTTTCAACAGTAAGGCACGATACTGATTACTTTGTAATAAATCTAAAGAAACTACATCAATAGTATTTCTGCGCAAAGTCAATTGTTCTTGAATGGCACTGTAAGTGTCCAAAGTACCATGTGTTATTAATGTGGTATGGTCCGGAACGGATTCTATCAAATCATTACCATAACAGGTCATTGCATCGGGAATGATGTGTAGCGATTTAAACTTATCCAAGGTTTTTAAAACCATTAAGGTATCACCGGTAACCAATGAATTTGCTAATAACAAGTTTAACCCATGCGGATGATTTGGATTTAAACGCAAGGCCTCTATAAGTTGAGGTGCTCTTTCGGCATTATAATTCCCCTGGTCATAATAAAGAATATTCGCTTCAATTTGCTCGGATAATGTTTGGGCAACCCCCTTTAATTTCACAACAGATTGTTGTAGTTGCATCTCATCGGCCTCGGAAGCGGAGCGCGAAGAAGAATTGCTTTTCACCTTCGCTTTACTAGACTTGTAGGTATCCACCTCTTTTTCAAAAGAACTTTTTTCCTGTTTTAACTTGGTATTATCCGCACCTACAGCCCCGGATTCCTCGTCCTTGCTTCGTATAATAAACTGCGTACTGTCAAGTAATTCAGGTGATTTTTCTACGGAATTAAAATTAATGCCATTAGAAATACTATTGGTTTGAGGTGGCTGAGCAAGCGAATGGACAGCAGCAAAAACTCCAAAAAATATAAATAAGTTTAGTTTCATAACAATTCACTTTACATGCGTCAGCGGAAAAAGTTCATTTAACGAAGTTAAGTATTTACCTAAGACAAATATTATGTAAGTTTGTGCGTTACGTCACCTGTGAAAAATCTAATATACTTTCTTAGTACCATAGCATTGCTCATTGGATTGGTTCCTTTGAATAGCTGCAATAAAATAAAAGGATTTTCAAAGGAAAACCTGACTTTTTCAGTAGACACTGTTGTGTTTGACACGGTGTTTACGACAGTTGGGTCGACCACAAAACAATTTAAGATTTATAATCCCTCGTCAAAATCAATTCAAATTGATGAAATTGAGTTGATGGGCGGGGAACAATCTCCATTTCGCCTTAATGTGGACGGCATCCAAGGAACATTTTTGGAACAGATGGTTCTGGAGGGAAACGACAGTTTGTATGCGTTTGTAGAGGTGACGCTTTCGGCCAACGCACAAAACCAACCCTTGATTATTGAAGATTCGATTCGATTTAGAACCAATGGAAAGGACCAATTTGTAAAACTCGCGGTGTGGGGACAAGATGCCTATTTTCATTATAAAGACTTGAATGAAGGAACATGGCCAAATGATAAACCCCATGTAATTTATGGCTATGCCGCTGTAGATTCTTCCAAATCGTTAACCATTCCAGCGGGAACAATCATTCACCTTCATAAAAACTCTATTTTATACGTATATAAAGGCGCATTGCATGTTCAAGGAATGCAAAACAATGAAGTCGTATTTCAAGGAGACCGTTTAGAGGGGATTTATAGCAACGTGGCCGGCCAGTATTATGGGATTTATTTTCATGAAGCGCTTCCTTCCACTATTGATTATGCAATTTTAAAAAATGGTACCGTTGGGGTGCATTTGTATCACGAAGACCCAAGTAATTCGGATTATACATTGCAAATAACCAATACTCGGATTTTTAATACAACAAGATACGGCGTGTTTATTTATGCGGGGGCTAAGGTTAAGGCTGAAAATTGCATCATTTCTAGAAACGAAAGCCATGCTTTATTGGTATTAGAAGGCGGAGATTTTAATTTTAACCACTGTAATCTAGTAGGTTATGGCGCTTCACAAGTACCTGCAGTGGGTATTAGTAATTACTTTTTCAACGCGCTTACAGGAGTTACAACCGTATCTTCCATCAACGAAGGGGTATTGCGCAATTGTATAATTGCGGGAAACTTAGATTATGAATTGGCCATCGACACCTTAAATGCCCCTGGTGTAAATCTAAATTTTAATTTCACAAATTGTCTTATTCGCAGTGAAAACACCTACATCGATCCATTTTACACGAACATTATTTGGAATGAAAATCCACTTTTTGAAAATACGGCACAGGGAGATTTTCTATTTCTTCAGAATTCTCCATTACATGGTGCGGGGATTAATACCACGGTAGTTACTGATATATTAGGAAATTCAAGGAATAACCCACCAGATATTGGAGCCGTGGAACTCCCATAGACAAAAAAAAGCTGCCTAAGCAGCTTTTTTAAATTATCTATCACATCCTATGCATTCGCATTCATATTATCCAATACATCCATCACACTTTTAACCGCTTCTGCTGATTCATTAAGCAATGTTCTCTCCGCTGCATTCAAATCTAATTCAATGATTCGTTCAATTCCATTTTTACCCAAGACCACAGGTACACCGAGATAAATATCCTTTAATCCATATTCTCCCGTTAACCATGCACATACTGGGAAGATTCGTTTTTGGTCTCTTACAATCGCCTCCACCATCTGAGCTGCTGCAGCTCCAGGAGCGTACCATGCAGAGGTTCCTAGCAATTTAACGATCTCTCCGCCACCAAATTTAGTGCGCTCAATAATCTCATTCAATTTATCCTCTGCAATTAATTCGGTAACAGGAATTCCTGCGACAGTAGTATATCGAGGAAGTGGAACCATGGTGTCCCCATGCCCCCCCATCAATACAGCTTGAATATCTTTGGGTGAAACATTCAATTCCGTTGCGAGAAACGCGCGATACCTTGCGGTGTCTAAAACACCCGCCATTCCAAATACTTTTTTTGAATCAATTTTGGCATTTAGATAAGCACAATACGTCATTACATCTAATGGATTAGAAACTACCACAATGATTGCATTTGGCGAATATTTGATCACATTCTCAGTTACTGTTTTAACAATTCCCGCATTGGTTGCGATTAAGTCATCACGCGACATGCCTGGCTTTCGTGGTAAGCCCGAAGTAATAACCACTACATCTGAATCCTTGGTCATTCCATAATCATTCGTAGAACCAATCGTTCTTGAATCATACAAATTAATTGGCGACGTTTGCCAAATATCAAGAGCTTTACCTTCGGCAAAACCCTCTTTTATATCCAATAATATAATTTCATTGGCAATTTCACGTGAAGCTAATACATCCGCACACGTTGCACCCACATTTCCCGCACCTACTACAGTAACTTTCATAATTATTCTAAATTTACGATTTGTATTTTTTACATTGCGAATTTACGATAACTGTATTAAATTGTAGCTTTACAAAATAAAAAATGTTTGCCAATTTCGTTAGGTCGAGGCAACGCCATTGAAAATAAATACGTTAAACGATAAAAGCCATTGGATACTGTAGAACTTAAAGAGTTGGTCGCAGCATGTGTACGAAAGGAGCGAAAAGCTCAACAACAATTCTTTAAGGCGTATTACGGAAAGATGTTTTCTGTTTGTCTCCGATATATAAAGGATCGAGACAGCGCACAAGAAGTAGTTCAAGATGGTTTTATAAAGGTCTTTGATAAATTGGAATTATTTGACTTCCGTGGTTCAATAGAAGGATGGATGCGACGTATCTTTTCTAATACTGCGATTGATGCCATTCGTAAAGCAAAGCGAAATCCATTTTTGTCTGACCAAGACAATGACTTTCGTTTAGAAGAAGAAAATGCTTTGGAGGCGCGTGAGGAATTGCAAGCCTTGCAACTGAAGTACTCAGTTGCTCTTGAATGCATTAATCGACTGTCACCAGCCTATCGAACGGTATTTAACTTATATGTGTTCGAGGAGTATTCACACAAAGAAATCGCTGAAATCCTTGGAATCAGCGAAGGAACGTCAAAATCCAATTTAGCTAAAGCTAGAATGAATGTTCAAAAAATGCTAGAAAAAATGTATAATAAGATCCCACAATGATGGACAAATTAGATCAAATATTTAAAAATGCCCTAGATTCACAGTCTGAACCCTATGATCCAGCGGCTTGGGAGTCACTTTCGAATCGCCTCGATAAGCAACTGCCTCCTTCTTCCAATCCATTTAAGAAATGGGGCCTTCCTGGTGCGGTATTGTTACTTGGAATTTCGCTTACCTCATGGTATGTTATGAATGCCTCTAATCCTGAACCACCTCAAAATGCTCAAAAAACAGTTGCAGTGGAACCGTTAAAAAAGGATGATAACCCTCAAGAAATCCAAACTAGAACAACGAAAGAGCATTTGAAGCTTTCATTACATGAGGATAAAAATGCATCCCTTATCGATCAAAATGAAATAGTTACTAAGCTTACAGAGGAACAAGTTCCTGAGATTTCAATACCAACATTAAGGGATGCGGTGGTTGAACAAAATACTTCTATAACGTTTGACCAAATTAATGAACAGACACCGAAGGAACTTTTCTCATTTACTCCAATCGAACTTCCAGACTGCGCCGGTATGTCCACGGAATTGAAAAATACTAACGGATTTGAGGTAATGGTGAAAAACGATTTGATGACACATTCGATACCTCCAAATACATCCATAATCATAGAATTAGGTGCAGGAAACATTGAAATTATTGACCCAACAACCGGAGTAATTCTTCAAAAAACTCTGGTTAATAGCCCCAAAGGCGACCTTGTAGTTGATGAAATGATTTATGAAAACGGGCTGCCTGTTCAAGCAATTCACGTGAAGTCAGATGCAAATATACAGTCTGTCCGTTATGGAAAACAGCAAACAGATATATCCAATAAAGACATTAACTTGTATGTATTTGAAAAGGGTTCAAAATCGGTGCAAATCACATTAACTGATGACCGCGGTTGTACTTCTGAAATCCAAGGTATGATTCATGTATCTGAAGAATATAATCTTTTGGCGGTTAACGCCTTCGAACCTACTTCACAAGACTCCCGTAAAAACACGTTTATGCCTTATGCATTAACGCAGCGAGCCACACCATTTCGCATGATTATTTTAGATCCAAATGATGGCGGTATTGTTTTTGAAAGTACGGATGCTACTTTACCATGGGATGGGATTGATCGTAGATTTGGGAAAATGGGGGATTCAAACAAAGCTTATGTTTGGAAAGTAACCCTATCTGAACCAATCGCTGGAGAAAAATTAGAATACATGGGCACCGTAGTGCGGATGTAATAAATAAAGTAAAGAAATGTTAAGTAAGGATTATTCTTAGGGATAATCCTTATTTTTGTTTAATCGCTCTTGCGAGATTCAAATGCATGTGATTAAACGCCTTCCGACTCAAATTGCCAATCAAATTGCCGCTGGTGAAGTGGTTCAACGTCCAGCTTCCGTTGTGAAAGAACTCATGGAAAATTCAGTCGATGCAGGAGCAACGGAGATTTCAATTACTATAAAAGATGGGGGTAGAACTCAAATATCAATACAAGATAATGGAAGTGGGATGAATTCTCATGATGCGCAATTGTGTTTTGAGCGGCATGCAACGAGTAAAATCAATCTACTTAATGACCTATTTAGTTTAAACACCATGGGATTTCGAGGCGAAGCTTTGGCATCGATTGCAGCGGTTGCGCATGTTTCCTTAAAAACTAAAAAAGCTGAAGATAATACAGGCACTCATATTAGAATTGAGGGAGGCACTATTATTCAAAACGAGGAGGTTGTTTGCTCAAAAGGTACATTAATAGAAGTGAAAAATCTATTTTTCAATGTACCGGCCCGTCGTAACTTTTTGAAATCAGATAGCATTGAATTTAATCACATTGAGGATGCATTTCTCTACATAGCTATCGCTCATCCCGAAGTAAATTTCACTTTACATCATAACAATCAGGCCATTTACAATTTGAGTTCAACGAATCTAAAGCGTCGTGTCACCGATGTGTTAGGAAAGAATTCCGGAGATCGAGTATTTCCAATTGATTCAGAGACCGATATTGTAAAGATTACCGGCTTTATCGGTAAACCTGAGACTGCGAAAAAAACACGAGGTAACCAATTCTTTTTTGTGAATAAGCGCTTTTTTAAAAGTTCGTATTTTAATCATGCTGTTTTGAAAGCATTTGAAGGATTGATACCAGAGAAAACACATCCTACTTATTTCATTTTCTTAGAGGTAGACCCTGCGAAAATTGATGTTAATATTCATCCAACAAAGACAGAAATTAAATTTGAAGAGGATAGGTTCATATATTCAATATTGCTGAGTACGGTACGTCAATCTCTAGGAAAGTATAACCTAATGCCTAGTCTTGATTTTGAACTTGAAACCGCATTTGATTTACCCGCAGGCTTTAGAAAGCAGCCAATAATTGAGCCCACAATCCAAGTAGATCCAAGTTTTAATCCATTTAAAGCACAAAACCAAGGTGGTAAATCAAATGGATTTTCAAATGGTATTCGTGAGCAAGGATTTGGAAAATCTAAATCCCATGAAGAAGATTGGAAATCTTTTTATTCAATCCAGGAAAATCTAGAGAATCCACAGCAAGAGTTCATAGGAATTGATGCGGGAATCACCAGCGCAGATGTATTGCTCATAGATCGATATATTCTAACACCAATAAAAACTGGTATTATGGTGATTGATTCAAGACGCGCTATCGAACGGATCTTGTATGATGAGTGCATTGATGCATTTGTTAAGCACCCTTTGAATCAACAAATGCTTTTATTTCCAATTGAAAAAGTATTAGAAAAACAAGAACAACGAATTATCTCGATTCATTTAAAGACTTTTGAACAGCTTGGATTCAACCTTGAACTTGAAGATACTATGCTTCGCATTTTAGGTGCTCCTGAAATATTAGACGAAAACGGGGTCATCCAATGTGTCGATGAATTAATAGAACGAATAAACTACAGTGACCAAAATAAAGAAGATATAGCTCATGCGTTAGTTGTAAAAATTGCAACTAATGCGGCAAGGTATCATCGCATTGGCAATAAGCAAGAAGCGGAATTACAAATACAACGGTTATTTAGCTGTAAATCACACGCCATAAGTCCATCAAATGAACCAATTTTACAAATTCTCACATTAGAACAGTTAAACCAGTTGATAAAATAATTACATGTTAAACAACATTCCACAGGTTACAAAGAATTTATTACTCTTAAACATATTTGCTTTCATTCTTACTTTCATTCTTGGTGGAAAGGGGGTGGATTTGAATCAATATTTAAGTACTCATTCCATTGGATCTCCATTATTTAAACCTTACCAAGTGATTACCCACATGTTTGCCCATGCAGGATTTATTCATTTGTTAATGAATATGTGGTTGTTTGTAATGCTTGGGGGTTACTTAGAGCGCTTGTGGGGTCCAAAGCGGTTCTTTTTATTCTTTTTAATCTGCGGATTCGGTGCATTTTTACTTCAAAATGCCATGAGTGCGTATCAACTTTTTGATTTAAAATCAGAGATTTCTGCTTCTGGAATTGATTTACATACAATCAATTATTACATCTCCAAAGCATCAACCATTCAGGAATGTTTTTCAAAAATCAATCGAATGGGAGAGTTTTCCGAAGCTCAAGCTAAACTTGTTTTTGACTATGTAATGGTTTCTCATTCTTCCATGCTCGGTGCTTCAGGAGCGGTTTTTGGAGTATTAGCCGCATTTGCGATTTTATTTCCAAATCAAGAATTTATGCTGTATTTTGCCATTCCTGTCAAGGCGAAATTTTTAGTTGGCGCTTATTTTATATATGAAGTTTATCAAGCTTTTCAAAACAATCCCAATGACCAAGTGGCACATTTAGCACACGTAGGAGGGGCAATTGCAGGTGCAATCCTCGTACTATACTGGAGAAAAACTGACCGCGCTAATTTTTATTAATTGAAAATGGAACAACGAACTATTGTTGATGAGATAAGATTTCAATTGAAAAACGGTAAAATGACCGTGCGTTTAATCATTTTAAATGTTTTCCTTTTCGCTTTTATACGCCTTGTTGGATTTATTGAAGGATTATTTTTCAATACAATGTGGGGTCTACGTTTGGTTAATTTTCCTACTAGCCTCTATCAATTTTTGACTAATCCTTGGACCCTAATTTCAAGTATTTTTGCCCATGTATCACTAGGGCATCTTTTTTTTAATATGCTTTTTTTATTCTTTGCCGGATCAATGTATGAACAAATATTCGGTTCTAAAAAGTTACTTATTACTTACTTTGCGGGAGGAATAATAGGCAATTTATTTGAATTGTTCGCGTGCATGATATTACCTGATTTTTTTCCTCCACATTTCGTTTTAGGAGCTAGCGGGGCAATTATGGCTATTTTTACGGCCATCGCTGTGTATCGGCCGCAGACTCCCATTTATTTGTTTGGGATTATTGGAATTCCAATTTATGTACTTGCTTTGTTTTTCTTGGCGAAAGATTTAATTGGCATTGGTGCTTCTGATGAAATTGCTCATTTTGCTCATTTAGGAGGAGCATTCTTTGGGTTTTTATCTGTTCAAAAAATCCATAGCAATTCAAATATATTAAATCAATTGAATGGTCTATTTAAAAAAAATCAGAACGGAAATTTCGTTAAGAAAAGACGATTTAAATCGGATGAAGTATACAATGCTGAGAAAAGAGCAAAACAAGAACGAGTAGATGCAATTCTAGATAAAATTTCGAAATCAGGATATGAATCCCTCAATCGTGAAGAAAAAGATTTTTTATTCAATCAAGGTAACTCATGAAGTGGATTGACCGAATTCTTGCCATTGCCCTTTGGGTAAGTTCTGCGATGTTACTGATTTCTTATGCAAGCCCGTTTTTCCATCCAGACAGTATTCAATGGTTGCCTTATTTCGGGTTGCTTTATCCAATTTGGGTTTTCGCATGTGTTTTTATAACAGGTCTGGCTTTTTTACGAAAAATCCCATTCAAATTTATCGGTGTTTTTATCATTTCCATTGGGTTTTCATTCCATATACGATTAATCGCGTTCAACTTCACAGAAAACCTTACTTCAAAAGACTCTATTCGATTATTGACCTATAATGTTCGCCTTTTTGGCTTATATGACGATAGTACTTTTGAAAGTAGAAATCAAATTTTCAATTTAATCCGAAAGGAGGGACCAGATGTGGCTTGTTTTCAGGAGTATTACCGACAAGACAAACCTACCTCATTTGAAACGTATGATTCCATACGAACCATTATGCGTTCGATAGATTATCACGAAAGAAGTGCACATAATGAAAGAGGAAAACGAAATTTTGGTATTGCAATTTTTTCTAAATACCCAATGATCGCTCGAGGAGATGTAATGTTTGAAAGTCAAAGTACCCTTGATTTTAATTATTGTATTTTCGCTGATATTATTTTTAAGAAAGATACATTTCGGATATATAATGTGCACCTTCAGTCTATTAGACTCAATGAACCGGGAAAATCGCAAGAGCAAGGAAGATTAGCGCTATTAAAAACAGGGATAAAAAAAATGAATTCCGCGTATGTGAAACGTGCAGATCAAGCAAGAAAAGTCATTGAACACATGGAATCCTCACCCTACCCAATTGTTGTGTGTGGAGATTTTAATGATACCCCAATGTCTTATACATACCACCAGTTTTATAAAAAAATGACGGATGGTTTCAGGGAAGCAAGTTTTGGGCTTGGTGCTACCTACATTGGACGAATTCCGGCAGGAAGAATCGATTATGTTTTCCATACGGATGAGTTATTCTGTTCAAATTTCAATGTACACGACGTCAGTTTTTCGGATCATCGACCAATATCTTGTAATATTAACTTTGCTAGGCCATAAATGAAGCGTATTCTTATCATTGATTGTGGAAGCAACAAGGTTCCACAGTTAGAAGAAATTATTTTTGAGTTTGCGGATTACGAAACACATTCATTTTTTGATGTCACTGAGGATACTATAGATTTATTTGCTGGTGTAATTATTTCAGGGGCACCTATTTTAATCACAGAGGAAGACATGGTGCCTTATATTACTCATATATCTTGGATTAAGACTACAGATAAACCGGTGCTAGGTATTTGTTTTGGACATCAACTGATTGGTTTAAGTTACAAAGCCTTTGGCTCGCGAATGCGAGATTGTCGATCCATGAACGAAATTGAACAATTCGTGGATTGTCCGATCCTATATAGGTTACCAGAAGTTTTTGAAATGCAAGAAGACCATTGTGAAAGTATATCAATACCTCAAGAATTTGAATTAGTTGCGAATTCAGATGAGTGTATTAACGAGGTTATGCAGCATGTTACACGAATGGTATTCGGTGTTCAGTTCCACCCTGAAAGTTCAGGAAACTATGGTCATATTATATTGGAGAATTTCGTTGAATTATGTTAATTCTCTAAATATTTATAGTCCTTTTAAGAATAGTTTCAAGGCTTTTATTCATACAGCGTTAACATTCCAATGTAAAGAATCTCATTACACCCCCTCGATTAATTTTTAAATCACAACAACACCTCAATTCATAAAAAAAGGCGGTATAAACCGCCTTTTAAAAGTAAAATTTGCTAGTTATAATTTTATAAACTTAACAGATTGGTTTTGTTTTCCAGAAATCAATTTAATGATATAGGTTCCTTTGGGTAAATCCTCTGAATCGATAGATACTTCATTTTCACCAGAAGCCATGTTTACTTTTTTAATCTGTTTCACTAATCGCCCCGTAATGGAGTATACTGAAATCTCCACCGATCCACTTTTGTTCAATTCAAAAGATAATGTAGTATTCGCATTGGATGGATTTGGATAGGTGATCAACTTTGCCTCTAATGAGGTATTGTTGATGTTTCCATTATTTCCTAATCCTAAGTAAGCCTCAGTCTTCCAAATGCCTCGTCCAAAGGTACCAATATAAATTTCTCCAGGTCGGTTATTTCCTTCTTCAAAGGTTCTCCAACTTTGACGAACTTCAAATACCGGTGTGCCTTCAAATCCTGAGGAGGCGTTTTCCCATGACGCACCTCCGTTCTCGGTAACAAAGACGCCTTCAGAAGTGCCTACTACAATAATATTTGCATCATCACGATCAATGATTCCATCAAAGCAACCCGGTTGGGAACCTGGGATAATGCTACCAAGAGCAGTAAAGGTAGGCGTAGCAGCAGTTGCGTTCAAAGATCTTCTATTTGTTCCATTAAATCCTGCAAACAAAACAATGTCATTTTTGTCAGATGGATTAACAGCTATTCCTTCATAATTAGAAGTTGAAATTTTTGTTGCTGTAGTAAAGGAAGGAGTAGTTGCTTGCGCCCCCGTTCCGACGAAAGCTACCTTAGACATGAAATTAGGATCGCTCGTGTAGACGCTACCAAGCCCATTAATTCTCCAAACCCCGTTACCTGCAACCACATAGCAATGCTCTAAATCACTTGAAAACTCAACATCAACAGAACTATTCGAACCAATACCTCTAGCAACACATACCCATTGCGCATTGGTTACCGCTAAACGAAGAGCATTTCGCGTTCCCCACAATTCTCCACCGTTAGCATTTACATAGACTAAAAACCAAGATTGGAATGGATCTGCTACTTTCAATGTATCCCATGCTACGTTAAATATTACCGTATCGGATCCCATATTTACCAATTCACCAGTAGCTGCATTTTGACCAAAATTAATTCCATTCACAGTTAATGCCGGATTATACAACAATGTATCGTCGAAATGTAAATCAGTGGCAGTAAAATAATTAATTGAATCGCCAGAAGATAGACTAGGGATTCGTATCAAATCACCTGCATTGTAATTCTTTGTAGCAATATAATTTACCGAATCTTCTGAATTTGGATCAAAATACTCTGCCAAGAATACTTCTGTATGAAACGGATGGTTAGGGCTACCATCTGTTCCTGGTGGATCATATGTACCTGGTAAAAGGGGTTCAAAAGAAGTCCACGTGACTCCCTTATCACCAGATCTGGATATAGTATTATAATAAATAGTGGAGAACATTACCGCAGGATTAAAGAATGAAATTTCACACTCGAATCCATCTCCTCCTCCAACTTCTCTGAATTCTTTGTATGTAGACAACGTATGATTGTTGTACAAGGTCCCGTTGTCTTGAGTTCCGCCCATTACCGCACCATCTCGATCGAATGCGATTCCATAAAACTGCGTGACATTGTATCCTCTATTTGCAACAAACCATGTGTTCCCGTAATCAGTTGTAATGCTTACTCCGCCATCATTTCCTGCATAAAAACGGTTGTTGCTATCCCATTTCATTTCATGGTTATCTGCATGAACGTATATGGACGAATTCGGAGCTACAGACCATAAAGATATCTTTTGGAAGCCCCCTGATGGCGGATTATTTACTGTTTGCTTCCATCGCCATATATCTATTCCACCAATTAAAATTTGTTCTGGGTCATTAGGTACTACGCTCACAATAGAGTTATATCCCCCTTGATCACGATAAATATCAAATTCACTTGGAGGTCCAGAAGCACCCACGAATTGAGTCCATGTGGCACCATCATCATGAGAAACGTGCATACTCAGCAAATTCGAATTAGTACGCACTGCATACAATGAATAATGATTAGAGCTATTTTTTACCGCAGAAACAGCAAACTCAATGCGAGGAGCATTGGCAGGAACTAAATTATTTGCTGCCGTACCGGATTTATTAGAGAAATTCGCGCCTCCGTCTGTGGAAACGAATGTAGTATTTGCACCAAATGCACAAATTATTACCTGACCGTCTTTTGACATTTCTAAAGCGGTACAAGATCCGGCAGTAACTGGTACAGAGGTCATTGTTGCATCACCAAGTTTCCATTTTTTCAATCCGCCTGATGAAGCCATAAATACGTAATTGTCAGCATCCGAGCTAACAATTTGTGTACAATTGGTAGTATTCGGTATATTGTCCCATGTGGCTCCAAAATCGGTTGAATACCAAACCCCATTGCCATTCCACGCCTCTTGATTAGAACCAGTTGCAACATATAATACTCCGTCTGGTGTTTGAGTCATAGATGAGATGTAAGGATTTGCTCCGGCATTAAAATATTCATCGACACGATTCCAGACATTTCCTTTATTCAAGGAAACAAATAATCCCCCTGAGACACCGCCAGCCCAAACACGGTTAACATTGGTTCGATCCACTTGTATGGCACGCGTTCGTCCACCAATGTTATCTGGCCCTTCTTCGGTAAACATAATATTCTTTGAACGATCCATTAAAGCTACGCGTTTGCGAATTTCTTGTAATTTGTCTTCCGAAATTTGTTCCCCGGTTTGAACATCAATATAACGTGCTTTCAACCACTCCAATGCTTCATCAGCGCCTTTGGTTGCTTTGTTATTTGAAGCAAATAACTCTGAAGTATTTTCTTCATATACTCCTAGGGTTGACTTACGCAATTCGTTGATACCTAAACCAACTATTAAAACTGCAACAAACAGAGAACCAATGAGATATATTTTTTTATTCATGAGAAATAGGTTTATACTACTAAATTAGTCTGCCAATATAGTGAAAAATCAGTACACAATAAACACAAAATTTAATCTTCTGTTCAAGTTTTTATAAAATATGTTTTTCAGCATGATATGAAGACCTAACTAATGGCCCACTTTCAACGTGTCGAAAACCCATTTTTAGGCCAATTTCACTATAAAAGTCGAATTGCTCCGGAGCAATGAACTCCGCCACAGGAAGGTGATTTAGGGAAGGTTGTAAATATTGCCCAAGAGTAACAATATCGACATTCACACGGCGTAAATCCTCCAAGGTTTCAATTACTTCTTCTTGAGACTCACCAAGCCCTAGCATGATGCCGGATTTTGTTTTCATTCCACCTTTTTTAAGCCGAAAAAGCAATTCTAAAGAACGGTCGTATTTGGCTTGGATTCTAACTTGTTTGGTTAGTCTACGAACCGTTTCTAAATTATGAGAAACTACTTCAGGTGCCGCCTCAATAATTTTTTGAAGATTTTCCCAATTCCCCGCAAAATCCGGAATTAGGGTTTCCAAGGTTGTTCCTGGAGATTGATGGCGAATGGCTCGAATGGTTTGCACCCATATATCCGCACCACCATCCTTCAGGTCGTCGCGATCCACAGAAGTAATCACTGCATGTTTTATCTGCATTGTTTTTACGCTATGAGCGACCTTGCCCGGCTCAAATAAATCTACTTCAGCAGGTTTTCCAGTCTGAACACCACAAAACCCACAGGAACGTGTGCATACATTACCCAAAATCATGAAGGTAGCCGTTCCTTCACCCCAGCATTCCCCCATATTTGGACAACTTCCGCTTTCACAGATGGTATGGAGCTTGTGTTCATCAACTAAGCCACGTACCTTTTTGTAATTTTCCCCTGTTGGCAATTTTACTCGTAGCCAACTTGGTTTTTTCGTGCGTATTTTATCCTCCATGTACCGTGCAAATTTCGCTAAAAAAATTATTATACAAGTACTAAATCGGTTGGTTTAATTATATCCATAAAACAATCCGTACCTTTGAGGCCTATGACATCCATTGTAACCTATCAAGGGTCACTTAGAACAACCTGTGTGCACAAGGCTGGGGAACAAATTTATACGGATGCCCCACAAGACAATCATGGCATGGGTGCTTTTTTTTCACCAACTGATTTAGTTGCTACTGCGCTTGCTTCCTGCTTTTTAACCATTATAGGAATTTATTGCGAGGAACGAGAAATACCATTCAAATCCGCAATAATTGAAGTTGAAAAAATCATGGCTTCCAATCCCCGGAGGATTTCAGACATTCGTCTATTTATAGATTTCGGAGAAAATGATTGGGATGAAAAAACATTAACCAAAATTATCGCCGCTGGAAAGGCATGTCCTGTGGCTATTACCCTAAAAGATCAAGTAAATATAGAATATCACTTCAAATGATTAAAAAACCGCATCCATCATATACTCGAAAGGAAAAATCAGATATCATCTACGGTATTCACAGTGTTAAAGAAGCCGTTGAAGCAAAACGTGAGATAAATAAGATTTTAATCCAAAAAGGGATTTCAAAAGAAGGGTTTGAAGAGATACGAACTTTTTTAACAGGTAATGATTACGTAGTACAATACGTTCCAATTCAAAAACTAAGTCAGTTAACTTCCGGAAATCATCAAGGTATTGTGGCATTTGTTTCTCCTATTGAATACCAAAAGGTTGAAGAATTGGTAGAGCAGTGGCTAGCAGCCGGGGTTAAACCTTTTATCCTCGCTTTGGACCGTATCACGGATGTTCGAAATTTCGGTGCTATTGCACGCACTGCAGAGTGCATGGGTATTCATGCCATTTTAATTCCTTCAAAAGGATCTGCATTAGTTACAGCGGATGCTGTAAAAGCTTCTTCTGGAGCCTTAAATCGAATTGCCGTTTGCAAAACTGATCAATTCAAAAACACCTTATTTCACCTACAACAATTAGGACTTCGGGTTGCCGCAGTAACCGAGAAAACCAAAGTTGCCATAGACGGCGCAAATCTTAGAGGTTCGATTGTATTAGTGATGGGATCAGAAGAAGATGGGATCACACAAGATATTATTAATATGGCTGATCTTCGGGTTACCATCCCAATGAGTGGGTCTACAAGTTCTTTAAACGTTGGGGTTGCGGCTGGAATAGCTATGTTTGAAAAAACCAGACAAGAAAAAACCCGATAATTATCGCATTAATTTTGCTGCAAGTTGAGGTATTTCGCTAAGACAAGAGATTTTATTCTCATACTTTGATTTGTCATTCTTCTTTTCTTGATACCAAATAGCTTGCATGCCAACTTTAATTGCTCCTGCTACATCTGCTCGATAATCATCTCCGACCATTAAACTACGCGAGGCAGAAGTCTTTGCCAACGTTAATGCATGCCAAAAAATTTTGGGATTAGGTTTATTTACCCCCAACTCTTCACTACATAGGATTACATCAAACCGATGATGAATCCCAGCATGTTTCAATTTAACATGTTGTACTTCAAGAAATCCATTTGTTATAATATGAAGCGTAAACCCCATATCACTAAGATCGGTTAATACCTCGGAGGCATATGGCACCAATGAGGTTTGTTTGGGGGATAAATCCACATACCCGTCACCAAATCGTTTAATCAGTATTTCATCATCTAACTGAAATTTTTTTAGGGTTGAACGAAAACGCTCGTAACGCAAGGACTCTTTAGTTATTTTTCCATGAGAATATGCATGCCATAGCGCTTTATTCTTATTGTGATAGACCTTATGAAAAATCTCAAACGATGAGATTTTTGAAGCCAACTTGCTTTCATCAAAAAGCAATCGAAGCGCTCGTTCAGAATTCTTTTCAAAATCCCATAAGGTTCTATCTAAATCAAAAAATATATGCTTACCCGAAAAGGCCATACCACAACAAATTCAACATGATCGAATTAACAATAATCCAAATAATTATTAAGGGAAATGTATATTTATTTTCGCTATAAAACTTAGCACAAATAATAGACCCAACTGGAATTGATAAAAAAAGAGGGGCGAAATAAGTTAAACCTAGAATCCCAAATGTCTTTTTTATTCTCACAACCCATTTATTAGTTCGGGTGAATTTTCTTTTTAATTTAACTTTCCCTTTTAAAGCCTTTAATTCCCGACGTTTTTTTTGGAACAGAATAACTCGTTCACTGGCAAAGTAAAAAACGCCTGCGCTAAACGAAGCCCCCATGGCCGAAGAAACCGTTATTTCCCAGTAAGGAACCCCCAGTTTTATTCCGGGTATTCCTGAAATTAAAAACTTAAATGTTGCGAGCACAAATGTGCTCCAGAGGATATGCCAATCCATGTTACACTTTTTCTCCGAATGCTAGGTCTCCTGCATCTCCTAGGCCCGGAACAATATATGATTGTGCTGTTAATTCTTTATCTACCACAGCTACATAAATCTCTGTATTACTTGGAAAATTTTTCGAAATTCGATCAAGCGCTTCGTTAGTTGCAATTCCAGCAGCAATGTATATTTTTTTAGGCCGTCCTTGTTGCTTAAGCGCATCAAAAACTGCATTCATAGAATTTCCGGTAGCCAGCATAGGATCTGAAATAATCCATACTCTATTATCTAGTGCCGGTGCAGCAAGATACTCCACGTAAATTTCAAAATCTTCTGGTGTGGTATGTTTTCGATAGGCGGAAACGTACGCACTTTCTGCTCGGTCGAAGTAACGAAGTAATCCACTATGCATTGCTAACCCAGCTCGAAGAATAGTAATTAAAACTGGTTGTTCCTCTAACACTCTACTCGGAGCAATACCCAATGGGGTTTGAACATCAACCGATTTATATTTCAGTTTCTTGGAAATTTCATATGCCATAATTTCAGCAATTCGTTCCAAATTCGACCTAAATCGCATCGGATCAGTTTGAATGTCTACATCTCTTAATTCAGCCAAATAATTACCTATAATTGAATTTGAATCGGATAAATTGTGAACCATTGTTTAGTTTTTTACGAAAATACCAAATTAAAAGTCAAAAACCTGTTAAAACTTGCTATCCAAGTTCTTTTTTTAAGGTCGCTTCATCGAGTTGTTTATCCCAGCGCGCAACAACAATGGTAGCGACTGAATTGCCAATGAAATTAGTCAATGCACGGCATTCAGACATAAACTTATCAACACCTAAAATCAACGCCATTCCTTGAACGGGAAACCCTTTCACAACTGCCAGTGTGGCCGCCAAGGTAATAAATCCTGCCCCTGTAACTCCCGCCGAACCTTTTGAGCTGAGCATGGCAATAAGTAAAATAAGAATTTGTTGGTTGAGTGAAAGAGGAAAATTACAGGCTTGAGCAATGAACAATGCAGCTAATGTCATATAAATATTAGTTCCGTCAAGGTTGAAGGAATATCCTGTTGGAACGACCAATCCAACCACCTGCTTTGAACAACCTAGCTGCTCCAATTTACGCATTAAATTCGGTAATGCAGATTCAGATGAGCTAGTTGCTAACACCAAAAAGAGTTCATCCTTAATATATCGCAGCAATTTAAAAATAGAAAACTTATTGTACCAAGCAACTAAGCCAAGAATGACTACAATAAAGAGCAATGCAGATATATAAAAGGTTGCCACTAGACCAATTAAATTCCATAAAACCGCTAGTCCATATTTACCAACTGTGAATGCCATTGCACCAAACGCACCAATAGGAGCAAGTTTCATTAGTATTTCTACAATTTTAAAAATTGGATGCGCTAAGCCATGTAAAAAATCAATTACCGGTTTACTTTTCTCTTGGGTCATAGAAAGCCCAATGCCAAAGATGATAGCTACAAATAACACTTGCAAAATGCTATCTCCTGTAAGTGAACTTAATAATGAAGTGGGGATAATCCCTAAAATAAAAGAAGTTAACGAATGTTCTTTGGAGGCATCCACATAATCTTTAATTGACTTTGGATCCAAGGTATTTGGATCAATGTTCATCCCTTGCCCAGGCTGCACCAAATTACCAATAATCATCCCGATTACTAGTGCTAAGGTTGAAAATGTTATGAAATAGAGCATAGCTTTTCCGGTTACTCTACCCACTGAATTCAAATTATTCATTGAGGCAAGTCCTGAGGAAACAGTAATAAAAATCACGGGGGCGATGATCATTTTTACAAGAGCGATAAATCCATCACCAAGTATTTTTAATCCCTTTGACTGATCAGGCCAAAAATGTCCAAGAATAATTCCGAAAAGAATTGCAAAAATTACCTGTACATATAACAAGCGATACCATGGTTTCTTTTGTACTGATTCTTTAATTTCCATAGTTATTAGTTGAATTCTTACAAAGAAACGAATCTTTCTGAGATGGTATTCATATTATTATCGATTGAGTTTAGAGAACCAAAAAATAAAAATATCCTTACCTTGGACTCATGGAAAGTCAAATCTTTAATCGGAAATCTTTATTATTAATCATTGTAGCTTCCCTAGGTTATTTCGTAGATATTTATGATTTAGTACTATTCGGAGTTGTAAAAGTAGAAAGTTTACTTACTATAATGCCAACCGCCAGCGATCAACTTCGTGCAGACACAGGGAAAATGCTTTTTAACTATCAAATGATAGGCATGTTCATTGGCGGCTTATTATGGGGGATTTTGGGAGATAAAAAAGGTAGAGTGAAAGTGCTATTTGGATCGATATTACTCTATTCTGCCGCAAATATTGCAAATGCCTTTGTTGCCGACATACCTAGCTATATCGTTATTCGACTCATTGCGGGCATTGGCCTTGCTGGGGAACTAGGCGCCGGAATTACCCTGGTTTCCGAACTTATGCCAAAAGAAAAACGTGGTTACGGGACCATGATAATTGTTTGTTTTGGAGCCCTCGGAGCTGTTTTCGCTACGCTAATCGGCGCTAAAGGTGAAACATTAGGGACCCTATTGAATACTATAACAGGAGTTACGTTTTTGAATTGGCAAATCGCATACCTTGTTGGTGGAATGCTTGGTTTATTATTGCTTATCATAAGAATGAAAAGCTTGGAATCAAACATGTTTGAACAAATGCAACAGGAGGGAACAACACGTGGAAATCTTAAATTGATTTTTGGAAAGCGTAATAATCTTATCAAATACTTACAATGTGTTGCAGTAGGCATTCCTATCTGGTTTGTCGTTGGGTTATTGATTATGAACTCAAAAGATGATTTTGGTCCATTACTTGGCATTAAAACAATCAATAATGGTCAAGCAGTGATGTATGCATATTTTGGTCTCTCTATTGGTGATTTAATTGCCGGCCTATTAAGTCAATGGTTAAAAAGTCGCAGAAAAGTAGTGATGATTTTCCTACTGATGACTCTGCTCGTTACATGCAGTTTTCTATTCGCGTTCAAAACTATGAGCGAAGAAATGTATTATTTTTTCTGCTTTCTTTTGGGAACTTCAACCGGGTATTGGGCAATATTCGTAACGATTGCGGCAGAACAATTTGGCACCAATATTCGTTCAACGGCTGCAAACACAGTACCTAATTTTGTTAGAGGTAGTGTATTTTTAATTGTTTCGCTCTTTGGAATATTTACTGCTTTTTTAAGTACAGGAATATCCGCATTAATTGTAGGCTTATTAACTATTTCGATTGCATTTTGGGGAGTTTATAATCTAAAAGAAACCTTTTCCAAAGATTTAAATTACCATGAAGAGTTTATTTGACTAATTAACCCGCTTCTTGTATCTTTGCAGTCGAAATGCCCACGTGGTGAAATTGGTAGACATGCCATCTTGAGGGGGTGGTGCCAATAGGCGTGCTGGTTCGAATCCAGTCGTGGGCACCCATCAAAAGTCTGTTAACGCAGACTTTTTTTATGGTTAATTTATTGTTTTGTCCAGTAAAAAATTAAGAGCTCGGTAGTTCGTAAGTTAATCTTTTAGAATCTACATCCTTTCTTTACCTTTGTTGCATGTTGAAATTGGGTCTAGGTTTTTTACTTATTTGCTTTTCGCAGGTGCTACTTGCACAACGAATCAAATGGGAGAATTTTAATAATCGAACTAATTGGCGAAGCAACCGAATAGAAATTCAAGCGGGTTTCTGCGCTACTCAATTTACAGGAGATTTAGGAGGTGGGGCAGGTAATGGTATTGATTATTCGATGAAAGACATGGATAAGGAGGCACTTGGTAAAGGAGCACAGGTGGCATTCAAGTTGCGATTTAATAGATACCTTGCAACTAAATCAGAATTCAGTTATTTTCAAGTTAAAGGAAGTGATGCTTTTTCCGAAAATGCGAAACGAAAGGCTAGGAATTTAAGTTTTGAAAGTTATAATTTCGAATTCAGTCAACGACTAGAGTTTATATTTCTAGCCCAAGAATTTAATGGAAAATTCTATAACCTTACCTCAAGGGCTCGTCATAAAGGGTCAAACTTCCAACTCTACACGTTTGGAGGAATCGGCTTTGCTACATTCAACCCAAAAGCAAATTATAACGGTACGCTAATCGAACTTCGTCCCTTAAAAACAGAAGGACAGGCGACTTCGTATGGAATTGCAACAGTTGTTATGCCCTTTGGGTTCGGAATGCGTCTGGGATTAACCAAGCAAATTCGAATCGGTTTTGAAGCGACCTGTTTTAAAACCTTTACTGATTACATGGATGATGTGTCTACTTTTTACCCTGAAGTAGGCGTATTAACGGATCCTGCCGCAGTTTATTTATCAAATCCAAGTCAATCGTTAGAAATGTTCATACCCGGTAGTCGCAGAGGAGATTTGAACCAAAAAGATACATATTATCGACTTAGCGCCTCTTTAATTTTCAACTTAAAGAATCGATAAAGGGTTTAAAACCTTCATTTAGTATCTTTTGTATGCTTTCTTTTTCTTGGTCTGAGATAAATGCTGCATGTAATGCTTTATCATTTACATAAAACATGTCATTAATATCCCAACCTTTTGTTTCCTCTAACCAGCAATATTCATCAGCTAATGTTACATTAGAAATAGCTCTTCCATCGGTATTAATTCCAAACGAAATTCGATTCTTTAATAATTGATTTATTGGGTATTCTTTTCCAGCCGGAAAAACATGAGTAATGTGATTACTAGTTGGACAAATCTCTAAATGAATATCATTTCTTTTCAGATTCTCTATAAGTTCTAAATCTTCTACGCTACGTATCCCATGGCCTATACGTTTTACACCCAATATGGATAATGTCTCCATGACCGATTCAGCTCCTCTTGCCTCTCCGGCATGCGCCGTGCAATTCAACCCATACGTATTAATTTTTGTAAAGGCTGCTTGATGATTTTCCAAACCATAGCCCGCCTCATCGGCTGCCAAGTCTAACCCTACAACTCCTTTAGTTGCATATTTAATTACTAAATCAGCCGTGAGGTTACTTTGTTCTTTAGTAAAATGACGAAGGGTACAGAGAATTAAATTGACTTTAACCGGTCCTGTGTAGGAATTTACTGCCTCTAGGCTGGCCTCTACAACCTCTTCTGGAGTTAATCCTTTCGTTAAATGTTGTAACGGTGCAAATCTCAATTCAGCATATATTACCTGATCATTCTCCAATTGGTGAATGACATCTAATGTTGCATCAATTATTTGTTCTTTAGTTTGCATTAACAAAATTGCTGCTTGTGCACAGGCCAAATAATCATTTAGTGAACAACAATTCACAGGGGTATTATATACCTCTTGATATTCTTTTAAGGTGATGTCGGGCACATACTTCTTAACAAACTGAAAGCTCAATGAACAATCAATGTGAAGATGCAACTCTATTTTGGGGAAATTATATAACATAAAAAATCCCGCTGGAGCGGGATAAGATTTGTTTATTTCAATTGTTCATTGGAAAATTGATACACGGGAATTTGAACCCCATCAAATTCTATAACCTCTACCCCACAACCAATGAGTAAACGCCCTAGCATTAGCCGATTCATTTCTACATTCTCTTTCATGGTAAAAGTCCCGACATAAGTGGTCACGTCAAACGCAGTAGTAAAATATTCCGTAAAATTCTCTCCTTGGGTAAGGACTGTTTCTGGTAAAACATCCGCGCCAAAACGAAAATTAATAACACCACTTGACTTTTCAGAGGCATAAACATCTTTAGATGCCGCCACCGCATAAACTTGTGCATCGAGATTGATCCAAGTAATCGAAGAGAAAACGATTAGTAAAATTAAATTTTTCATAAGGGTAATTATTGTTCGAATTTATAAAATTTTGTTCACACAACGATTTTTTTATCAAAAGGGTTGCCAATTCCTGCAATCAGAAACTAAAACGTCTTCAGTAACTGCATTTATCAACAACTTAGATTATAAGACAGAAGCATTTCGTTTATGCCTCCATTAACCTAAACCCTTCTTATACGATGTATCATCTT
Source organism: Crocinitomicaceae bacterium (assembly GCA_030830895.1). Lineage (GTDB taxonomy): Bacteria > Bacteroidota > Bacteroidia > Flavobacteriales_D > Crocinitomicaceae > UBA952. The sequence goes on from JAURMC010000014.1 coordinate 265,407, forward strand.
TTTTCCTACACCCTCAGTGTATTCATTATCCTGCCAACAATTTTCGCGCAACAGAATGCTTGTCCTAATGTTGATGTATCTCAAGGCAACTTTTCGAATTGGGCTGGATATACCGGTGGTTATTATTCCCCAGGCGCAAACTTTGGAATTGTCAACGGTAGACACACTGTAATTTCTCAACAAGGTACTGATCCAAATACCTGCAATCAACTCTCGTTTATCCCAAGTGGGCATACCAAGTCAATTAAACTTGGCAATTCGTCTAGTGGTGCGCAATCCGAGCGCTTAGTTTACGCCATTCAAGTTACACCCCAAAGTAGCCTATTCATCTATAAGTATGCTGTTGTCTTGGAAAACCCAGGACATATTCCTACCCAACAACCAAAGTTCGAAACCAAAATACTAAATTCAATGGGAATGCCGATTGGGGGTGGTTGCGGAACCTATACTGTATATGGTGGACAACCTGGTCAGAATTTTCAACAATGTGGCAACCGAACATGGCTTCCATGGACAACAGTAGGATTAGATTTAACTCCATATGTAGGTCAAACCATTCAAATAGAATTTACCACTTGGGATTGCGCACAAGGAGCACACTTTGGTTATGCTTATTTGGCGGCAGAATGCTTACCCTTATCTATTGATGTTAATTTCTGCGGGGGAAATCAACCACTTATTTTAACGGCCCCGAATGGATTTCAATCTTACGTATGGCATCCAGGAAACTATAGCGGACAGCAAGTTACTATCCAAAATCCAAGCCTAAATCAAACTTATACGTGTACAATGACCACCTATTCAAATCAAGGAACCTGCGCAGTTGATTTAAGTGTTCAAGCAAGTCCAACCCTTTTACAATCCAATTTTACCTATACGGCAGGTTGTGAAAATGAACCCATCACTTTTCAGGCCACTTCAACTGTAACGACAAACGTACCGAATGTGATCTTATCATATCAGTGGGATTTTGGAAATGCAACTCCCGCTTCGGCCATTGGAAACACCCCAAATACCAATTTTAATAATCCAGGAAATCAACTCGTTGAATTAATTACAAGCAGCTCGAATGGGTGCAGCGATACCATCCAACAACAAGTCAATATCCTCCCAACTCCTCATCTTACACCAAGCGCTGATGCCACCTGCATGATGCAGCAAACAAGTTTCACGTTAGTAGGAACCCCTAATCTGCAACACCTTACTTGGGATTTTGGAGATAATTCAACCCTTGCTTCCGGCAATCCCATTACACATCAGTATTTTACCCCTGGAAACTATACTGTTGAAGTTATCGGAATCGGGTTAAATGGATGTCAAGACACGGTATTGATGCCATTGACGATACAACCTCTTCCCTATATAGATGCCGGAAATGATACCGCAATCTGTCCAGGCCTTGGTCTTGTTTTAAACGCACAAGGCGCACTCAATCTTACTTGGGAACAAAGTTTATTACAGGGTCAACTCTATGTACCAAGCCAACAAGAATACCTTAGTGTTATGGGAATAGATAGCTTAAACTGTATTGTAAGTGATAGTTTTCTAGTTCATATTCACCTCATCGATTCAGTACAAGCCATGCCGCATAGTTTTCTTTGCGATGGCGACAGTGTCCAACTCACGGCGGCTGCATTTGGTGGAATTTGGTGGGAGCATGGATACGTTAACCAGCAATGGATCTCTGAACCTGTTGGAATTCACCAGTTTGTAGTTCATGGCGTTGATGCAAATGGATGTTCCTCTTCCGATACAACCTATATTGAAGTGTATCCCTTACCTCTGGTACATGCAGGAAACGACACCACTGTTTGTTCAGGCTCGACTTTACTCTTACAAGCTAACGGCGCAGTGCAATACCAATGGTCTAACCAAGCGATGAATGGAAGCAGCATCTCGATTCATACAAACCAAGATTTAAGCGTACTAGGCATCAGTGAACATGGATGCCAAGCGATCGACAGCATTCATATTGGAATAGATTCTATTCCAAACTTAGGCTTTGGATTAGCGCCATATAATGGATGTATTCCGGTTGAAATCAATCTACAAAACCTATCCACAGGAAATTCTTTTACCCAAGTTCAATGGTTGAGTAGTAATGGAAATACTGCATTTGGTAATTCAGCACAACTAGTATTTACAGAAGTAGGCTGTTTCGATCTTACGCAAACTGTGACCACCACACTTGGTTGCAATTATTCAACGACGCAATCGAATGTAATCTGCACAAACCCTTTGCCTACCTCACAATTTTCACTTCCCCAAACGCCCTTTTCAACGTTGAACTATGGAGGAAACTTAACGAACTTAAGCATAGGTGCAGGAGGATATCTATGGGATTTCGGCGATGGCAGTTCTACGAGCAACGAAGTCGAACCCTATCATAATTTTCCGGATAATCAAGGTGCTTCCTATCAAGTCATGTTAATCGCATTCAATGAATTTGGATGTTCTGATACCAGTTTTCAAATGGTACAACTATCAGAGGAGCTAGCCTTCTACGTTCCCAATTCCTTTACGCCAGATGGAAATCAATTCAATAATGTATGGCAACCCGTTTTTACAGAAGGGCTCGATCCACAAGCGTATCATGCAGTGATTTATAACCGTTGGGGTGAAATCATTTGGGAAAGCTATGATGTGGCAGTTGGATGGGATGGTACCTATGGGTTAAATGGCATAAAGGTGCAAGACGATGTATATATTTATAACATCACATTTGGTTACAAGGAATCAGCAAAAAAAGAACGAATTACCGGACACATTGTGTTGATTAAATAACTCGATTATTTCACAAAATCATAGGTTTTGAATTTGAAAATTCGCAACTGAACACCTACTTCATTCTTAATCGACATGGTATTGGTGATTGGTCCGGGAACATAGCGAAAATAAACCTGTGCCTTTACATTCCACGCTTTACTACGTTTTGAGAATCCCGTTTGATAGTGAAAAATTCCCAGCCCAGTGCGAAAAGAAAACTGACCATTATCGTATCGATCGGTATTGCTTTTAACTAAATAATTGTATTCCGGGGCTGCAAAAATCTCGATGATTTCTCCGCGACAGGAGCGGCCCTTTTTCCGTTGATTAATCGGGAATAAAGATTTGCGGATATTCAATCCGGCAGTCAAATAGACATTATGCATTTGACTATTATCCGAAGCGGCTGCTAATGGGAGTGTCGCTCTAAGGCCAATCTCTGGCTCAAAATAATTAAAAACGGACCGGGTTAGTCCAATCGAAGCGGTATTGAACTGTGCATCCTTAAAGGTTCCACCCGTGTAGAAGCCTATATTTTGCTTTTTACGCATGTATACTTGAGCTTCAGCGTGATGAAGCAACGCGATCGAAAGTAGGGCTATGAAAAAACGCATGAGGAAGATTTTACCTTACAACTCATGCGATGCTAAAGGTTACAATTCTCCGTTAGAAATCCTTTACTGCTCGTGAGCAATTACCTGATACGTTGTTGCAAACCGTCATTGTAAATCCGTTTCCAAAGAATACAGCAAAATTCAGGCTTCCGCTTTTTGTCGAGGACCAATAAGTACTGTTTCTGAAATTACCAATGCTATGCTTCATGGAATACATGGTAAGTAGCTCGTCCTTGCTGGGCATTCTCCATCCTGCTCCGCCTTCGTTGAAACCAGCAATAACATCTAAAGATTCGTAATAATTCATGCTAGGACTGGTCGTAACTTGATCTTGCTTTGCAACTACTAGGCCGTGTTCGCCGGTTGCATCGATGTGTATTACTATTCCTCCAAAAGCTTCCTCTCCAATCTTGTAGGTTTTCACGGGTTGCTTCGAACAAGAGGAAAAAACAAGCACGCAGAGGCTCATTAAAATTAGGAAATTAGTTTTCATGGCATTAAAATTTAAACGATTAAACAAGACATCAGTAGTTTAATTTGCGCGCGGAAGGCTTTTCGCCTGGAATTCCAATCAATCCCTGATATTTCGTATAACGGCGAGGAAATTATATGGTTGCCTTCCTACAAAAAACCTATTTTTTTAACCACATTTCTCGATACAAACCATCCCTATCAAACAACTGCGTTTGCTTTTCTATGTTGAATTCTCGTCCCCCTCGATTATCATTACCTACTCCTGCGATATAGGCCCAGTTTCCCCAATTCGAAGCCACGTCATAATCTGCCAAACAATGTTCAAACCACGCTGCACCATAACGCCAATCCTGTTTTAGTCCAAATACCCAGTAACTCGCCAAAATTTGCCGCATGCGATTGGAAATAAACCCCGTTGTTCGCAACTCATTCATTCCTGCATTTATTAATGATTGGCTCGTTTTTCCTTGCGTCCATGCTTCAAATTTTCTTGGGTCAAATTGCTTATAAAGTGCCTGTTGTCCAAGTCCGTTTAAGAGGAAATAAGATTTAGGATGTTTCTTGAAACTGAAGCGAAAAAAATCGCGCCATAACAATTCAAAAACTAGCCAATAGGTGGAATCGTTCGAAACAACCTGCTGTTCATACCGTTTAATTTCACTGTAAATTCGTCTTGGAGATATACATCCTTGACTCAACCAGGCTGAGCATTTGGATGAAAAATTCAAGCCCGTTAATTGATCTCTTGTTTCTTTGTAGGTTCGAATAGCATGACTTTCCCAAATAAATTCTACTAAGCGTTGTTGAGCAGCATCTTCCCCACCGATCATCCATTCGGGTGTTGAGCATTCCTTCAATGCCAAAGGCAAGACTTCAAGTTGAGGGGTTACAATGCGCTGAGGCGCTTCAAAAGGAACGCGTACCTTGGATTCTTTTTCAGTTAGTTTTCGAAACTTGGTGAAAAGCATTGGAATGTCCCGTACGCTAAACGGCAAATCATCGGGATGATATAAGGTACTCGTTGAATATGTTTCAAAATCAACTCCAAGTTTTAAAAGCTGTTGTTTAATTTCTGATTGAAGTGTTTTTTCTTCGCTTCCCACTTGTTTCTTGGTGTATACCTTACGTATTTGATATTTGACACACAACCTCGGTAATTCGACATTGGGAGTCCCCTCAACAACCAACAAGGTTCCCCCAAGTTCATTGAACTTTTTCTGCAAATTCAAAAGAGAATCCCGGATGAATTTTTCGCGAGCCATGCCTCTTCTCGGGATCGTAAACTGCAGTTGATCGGAAAACGTTTTTAAGAAAAAAACGGGTACGATTTCATCGTTTTCTTCAATGGCTTTTAGCAAGGTTTCGTTATCATCAACCCTCAAATCTTCTGTAAACCACACCAACCCTCGTTTCATAGATACTCTATATTTTGTTTGATTTCTTGCGCTTTTTCTAAAATTAATTGCTTTTGAGCATCTTCCATTTTATCCCAAACCTTGTACATCATACCGATGCGTGGGTTTCGCTCAAGCAGGGAACGGTTGCGGGCATAAAAATCCCAGTACAATGTATTAAACGGACAAGCTTTCTCTCCAAATTTATCTTTATAATTATAGCTGCATCCGTCACAATAATTGCTCATTTTCTTAATATAGGCCGCCGAAGAAACATAGGGTTTTGAGCCGACAATCCCGCCATCTGCGAATTGACTCATTCCACGGGTATTCGTAATTTCTACCCATTCGAAGGCATCTATGTAAATCCCCAAATACCAGCGATCTACCTCATCGGGATGCACGCCAAGCAAGGAAGCAAAATTACCTGTAACCATCAGGCGCTGAATGTGATGGGCATAGGCATGATCTAAGGATTGCTTAATGGCATGATGCATGCAATTCATTTTCGTTTCACCCGTCCAATACCACGAGGGCAGCCGTGCTTCATTGCCAAAATAATTGAGCGTGGAGAATTCGGGCATTTTAGCCCAATAGATGCCGCGCATGTATTCTCTCCAACCTAAAATTTGACGAATAAAACCTTCAATTTGATTCAACTCATAGGTGTTAGGATGGGCGAAATAAGCTTGTTCCACTGCCCGAATCACTTCCATGGGACCAAGTAATTTCACATTAAGGGCAAACGACAATCGTGAATGATACAAATACCAATGCTGGGTTGTCATAGCGTCTTGGTAGGTTCCAAACAATGGCAAGGCCTGTTCAGTGAATTCTTGAAGTAAGTTCACTGCAGCAACTCTTGATACGGTCCAGGAAAAATTAACCGGATCAATTGCTCCGATAGTTTTAAGTTGAGCCTGTTGGATGTCTTCGTACACCGTAGTTTGATCCGTAACCCCTAATGCAGTGGTCGAAATCTCGGCTTTTGCTGGTAATTTCTTACGGTTCTCGTGATCAAAATTCCACTGTCCACCTATTGGTTGATCGCCTTCCATTAGGACTGCGTGTTTCTTTCGCATGTACCGATAAAAGGTCTCCATGAGGAACATTTTCTTACCAGCAAACAAGGTGGCAACTTCCTCCCTCCCCGTTAAAAAATGTTCGGAATCAACCGCGTTTAACGGAAACTTTGATTGCTTAAAATATTGATCTAATCGATATTCGTCTGGTAGTTGATAGCTAACCTTTGATATACCATGTTCTGTACATAGCGCTTCAATATTTTTTAAAAAATCGTGATGATTGTTTGGTTCGTTGATTTTAACGTAATGTACATTGTGACCACGTGTTATTAACTCTTGAGCAAAGGCCCGCATCGCGGCAAAGATGGAAACTACCTTTTGTATGTGATGCGTTACATATTCCGACTCAGACTTCACCTCCATTAAAACATACAAAACGGAGGAGTCTACCGATTGAAACCACGGATGGTTTATATTTAATTGATCCCCTAAAACAAGACGTATTTCTTTAAATTTCATGGTTTCTTTTGGGTTCTACATTGGTCACTGCAATAGATTACTTCGTTCCATACCCGCTCCCATTTTTTTCTCCACGAGAAAGGGCGCTGGCATACTGGGCAAACTTTTTGGGGCAGATTCGCTTTCTTAACGTTTTTCATGTGCTGCTCGATTAGGTGAAACATGCTTGGCCAGTACGTTCTTACCGAGAGTTCTCGAGCGGTGTGACTTTTTTATCCCATACATGATGTCTGAAGCATGTTTACGCGTGGCTTCAATATCGACAATCGGAAAGGGATAATCCTCGCCAATACGGCAATTACAAAATACCTGGTCCATTTCACTCATTTTCCAAGGTTCATGAATGAAAGCCTGCGGCACATCGCTGAGTTCAGGTACCCATTTTTTTATAAAAATTCCATCCGGATCATGCGATTCGGAATTTTTAACAGAATTATAAATGCGTAAGGTATTTACACCGGTTAAGCCGGCTTGCATTTGAATCTGAGGATAATGAATACCCGGTTCATAATCCAGAAACTGCCGTGCTAAAAAATGGAGTTCTTGCCAATCTTGCCATAGGTTATACACAAAAAAAGAAACTACCATCGCCCGCATTCGAAAGTTCAAATAACCTGTTGCAACAACACAACGCATGCAGGCATCAACCAAAGGAATCCCAGTCATTCCCTCTTGCCAAGCGGTAATAAATACCTCATTTTTCACCTTTCCCAAGTGCTCAAAGGCTGCATTAACAGGCAAGAATTCCATGCGACATTCGGTTTCAAACTTTTGAATGAAATGGCAATGCCAGTGCAACCTTGAAATGAAATTGGCAAGGGAACGTACATTACCACCCTGCTTTTTTACGCGAAGTGCTTGCTGATAAACTTGTCGAATTGAAAGGTTCCCATAGGCTAGATACGGTGACAATCGACTGCACGATTTTCTAGCGGCCTCCGGTTTAGAAATATGTAACGAATATGTTCTATGTCGGACATCAAAAAAAGTATCCATGTATCGTTTGGCATTGAGTATACCACCCGGCTGAAAGTGTTTATTTGGCGTTTTAATCTCAACTGACAGAGAAGACTCATTGGGTAAATCCATTTTAACCCGAAGAGAAATCAGCTGATCGAGTTGGGGTTCTTCAGTAGGGGCATGCATAAATTGAAGCCATTCTTTGTCCCATGTTTTGCGGTGATTTAATCCTCTAATAATGCCGTTGGTTTGAAATTCGTACCACGGAATTTGCTTTAATTTAAGAAATGCCGCAATACGTTTGTCGCGATTGTATGAAATCAAGTTCCCCGTTTCTTGGTGAGAAAATACGCCTTGAATTTCATAATTGGAGCATAATGCTTCGAACGCCAAATCGGATCTTCCGTGTACTATGGTAACATGCTGTTTAGGTAAGCATTGTTTTAATTGATTCAAGGACTCATAAACGAAGCGCCAATGACGAACGTCTGAATCCGGTGCTACCATCAATTCAGGTTCAAAAATATATAGCAAAATTATGGGAAGCCCCTGTTCAATGGCTCGCTTAAGCGGTAGGTGATCACTGAAGCGTAAATCACGTTTGAACCAAAGCACATTTACTTTCATTATGTGAGAACAACCAATATTGAAAAGTGTTTCACAAGAATACAGGGTTTACTTACCTTTGTTGCATGTCACGTATAGCTAATTGTCTTTTTCTCCTTTTGATAGGGAATGTTTTCTTTGGAAATTCGCAAGAAAAACAAATTCAATACAAGTCAGAGTATTTTGTGATCCTGGTGATCGATGGCCCAAGATACACAGAAACCTATGGCGACACGAGTTGCACCTACACACCCAATTTATGTAACAGCTTAATGCCCCAAGGCACGTTCTTTTCAAACTTTCGAAATAACGGACCAACCTTTACGATTCCTGGACACACCGCATTAATGACAGGTAATTATCAACACATATCCAATGTAGGAGCTGGGTTACCTAGAAATCCATCCTTGTTTCAGTATTACATCAAAGAGCGTCACACATTAAATACGGATGCTCAAATAATTGCGAGTAAAGGAAAATTGAATGTATTATCAAATACAAAAAATCGTAAATGGAAAAATAAATTTCGTCCATATTCATATTGCGGACCTAATGGTAACGGGTTGAGTTATGGTCCTGACCGAGAAACGATGGTTAAAGTGAAAGAAACCTTATCGTCAGCGGCCCCTCCGCATTTAATGTTGGTTAATTTATTGGGTGTCGATGTGAATGGGCACGGCAACGATTGGAAAAAATATCTAGATAATATAAAGTATACAGACGCCTATGCCCTTGAAATCTGGAATACAATTCAAGCAAGTCCTTTGCTTAAAGATAAGACCACTTTATTTATCACGAACGACCACGGAAGGCATACGGAAGGGCACAAAAATGGCTTTGTTAACCATGGGGATGGGTGTGATGGATGTCGGCATATTTCCTTATTGGTATTAGGTCCGGACATTCCTAAAAATCGAGAAATAAGTACAGAAGCGGAAATGATAGACATTCCTGTAACCATAGCGAAAATGATGCATATTGGATTCCCAACTGGAAGGGGACGATTTTTGTCTGAAATTTTTAGTGAGAAACAGTAAGTACCCGAAGATAGTATTTGCATTGAATTAATGACTAGCTTAGTTAAAAATCAACCGATGCAAACTCGATTTATCAGTGTTTTATTCATTCTATTTTTTGCCATTGCTCCGGGATGTATTGATAAGTTTAAACCCAAAAAAGAAATCAAAACAACCTGTCCTGTTGGTATTGAACCCATAAGAAAAGTGCTATTCATTGGATGGGATGGTGTTCGATCTGATGCCTTACTTGCTTCCAACACACCAACTTTCGATAGCCTTCTTCAAAGCGCCATTTACTCCTTCAATGTTGATCGTGGACCACATACGGTCAGCACCCCAGGTTGGTCTACAATTTTACATGGCGTCTGGCCTGAAAAGCATGGGTTAACAGAAAACTCCTTCAAAAAAAACAACTACAAACAATACCCTGATATTTTTCAATTGCTTCGTAGATCGAAACCAAATTTAGGGCTTGCTACCTTAAGCAATTGGGACGCATTTCTCCAAATTACAAGCGAAGAAACATATTCAAACCGATTTGATACGGATCCAGAAATGACACAAGAAGCCATCAAATTAATAAACGAATGTACCCCAGATGTAATGTTAATGCACTTTGACTTTCCTGATGATTCCGGCCATGAGTTTGGCTTTGACCCTTCGTCGCTTGAATACAAATCAGCCATAGAAATTTCAGATTATTATTTAGGCTTAATAATGACACAAATTTATTTAAGAGAAATGCAATTTAACGAGGAATGGATGGTCGTGTTAACAACGGATCATGGGGGTCAAGGCACAGGACATGGTGGGCAGGATAACATTACTGAAACACGGTTTGTGTGGTATGCAGTAAGAACCCCAAACTTCACAAGCACCATGATTTCTCAAGGCGAAACGGTAGATTTATTACCGACAATGATGAAATGGCTTGGGGTTTCGAGTTCGAATTCAGGACTTGATGGGACTTCGTTATTTTAGATTAGTGTAACTTAAGTTTCAATTCATTTAATAAATTCGAGTGATTTTTGTGAAAATTAATAACCCATGAAAAATACATTTTATTCTATTGCATTTATTTTAACGGCCTTTATTGGGCATTCATGTGCATCAACAGGTTCGGAAGGTACAGAAATTCAAAGCCCTGCAGGTGGGGATATAAAAACACTTTTAGCGAGCGACTTTAACACGCAAGAAAAAGATACAAACACGGTAGTTATTGATGTTCGTAGCCCGGAGGAAGTAGCGAATGGATTTATACCTGGGACGGACTTATTCATTAATTTCTTCGACGAAAATTTCCAAGATCAACTTCAAAAATTAGATAAAACTAAAACCTATATTGTATATTGTCATTCCGGTAACCGAAGCGGAAAAGCGGCGAATGTAATGCAACAACTCGGCTTCACAACTATTTACAATTTACAGGGTGGAATTTCAGGTTGGACTGGACCCTTGTCGCAAAAATAATGAATCAAGAAAAGCTGTACAGTGTAATTTGGGTTGGAGGTATCAGTGCAGCAGCATGGTTTATTGCCCCGTATACCCCAAGTGCACTGAATAGCATCATGCTTGCACTCCTTATTGGAATCATTCTTGGCACGCTCATTAAATTTAGGCAAGAAGTAAAAAAACCGTCAGCAAGCATTGGTTCAAAAGCCTTGGAATATTCCATACTTTTTCTTGCTTTTGGGATTAACTATCGGTTTTTGATGAATATCGGATGGATACCAATCCTCGGGATCTTGACCAGCATCACGGCAGTATTATTGATCACCAAAATCCTGGTAAAACGCTTTAACTGTCCGGCTTCGGCAGGATGGTTAATTGGCATTGGGACAGCCATTTGTGGGTCCTCGGCAATCGCCGCAGCGGCACCTTTTGTTTTAAAAAACAAAGAAGATATTGGGATATCCTTAGCTGTAGTTAATTTATGGGGGGCTCTTGGTATGATCATACTTCCTCTACTTTTCCAACTTCCCTTGATTAATTCAATAAACCACGGATTAATCTTAGGAGGAGGATTGCATTCTGTGGGGAATGTAATGGGAGCTGCATATGGCATGAGTGATGCGCTCGGAAATGAAGCCTTGGCAATAAAAATGGCACGCGTTGCGTTGCTAACCCCAGCCTTGTTGGTGATCGTTGCTATGAATCGACGTGAAAACAACGCTTCTGAGCGAGTAAAGGCAAAGATCCCTTGGTACATTTATGGCTTTTTATTCATTACAGCCTTGGTAAGTATTTTCAAGATTCCAAGCGAATTGATTGAATGGAACGAGTGGTTCGGTAAGATTGCACTCACAGTAGCCATGGCGGCCATTGGAATGAATGTGAATTTAAAAGAACTGCTGATTTCTGGAAGAAAGGGACTGTTATTTGGTCTGTTAATTTTTATTGCGCAGTTAGCAGTTTTGTTTGTTATCGCTAGTATATAGAGTTTATTATAATCAGGAACACAGCGCGTTAAATTGATTTCCCAAGGTTTTGCTGTAGGATCACTTTTCTAAAAACTAAATGTAGCTTTTAATTTTCCCTGTTCTCTAGGTAACTTTTATAAAGCTTACGATACGGATTTTTTTTAATATTATAAGGCGTATTTCTAGTCGTTCTTCGAATAACCTTGGCCAACATCAATTGTTTAATAGATCCTATGCCTCCAGTATTCATGGTAGTAAGATTCCAAATTGGTACATTTCCCAGGGTATCTAATAATGATGCTCGAAGCGAAATCGAATTAGTAATCAATGTAGACCCTGTGGCCTGTTGAAAGAAAATCGCCGTTGCTTCGGAAACGGGCTCTAGAATCTGAACATTTGACTCCAAAACAGCATCAACCCTGAGTAATTTACAGAGTTCTTTCGGTGAAATAACCCCTTCATTATAACCAGCCGGGAGGACAATATCATTGGTGTAATCTAGGTCTATTACTTCCACGAAGCACTTACCCTCATTCATTCTTCTGGTAAAAGATCGTATAATTTGTTCTTGCAATTGACGCTGTTTTTGAAGTGTAAGCTCATTAAATCTGTCATCGCTCATCCAAATTTTACGTTCAATGGTCGTCCGAGGCGGCAATACCGCAATGGCATGGTGTTTCTGGGTAATTTTTATAATATTCGGGATATAATCAACACTTACGCATGACGAGATTAAAAAAATAAATAAAAAAGGAATTAGGCATTTCATGTATCAAAGGTATAAGATTGATTTATACAAAAAAAGGGGAACATTGCTGCCCCCCTTTATTTTTAATCCTTGTTAGTTAGAATCTCCATCCAATACGGATGCTCCCATGAGCCGCTCCTAAAGAAGTGTAACTCATTTTTGAAGGCCCATCTACAAAATTCATTGATGTATTGTCAGCAAAAGTAACCGTTGTTTCTACATCAGTATAATTAACGCTTGAAGATTGTAATCCCATTTCTAACCCAACATAAAGGTTGTCTGCTAAATAATAATCCAACCCAGCACCAAGCGTCCAGCCAAATGATCCTGAACCGGCCTTAATCCCAGCTGATTTAATTGTTGCATCATATTCGTAATCACCAGTTGCTAGATTACTAGCACTTGCCCAACTCTCCTCATAACTTCCTTTACCAAATAATACACCACCAAAGAAGTATGGAGACATTTTATCATTGCCCGTTAAGTGATATTCCGCACCAATTTGAGAATTCCATGATCCGCGGTTAATATCTACTGTACCTTTAGCTCCAGTACCATCCATATTCTCATAAAATGTATAAGACTCCTTACTTGGTGTTGGTGAACCATCTCCAAATCCGAATTGGACACGAGCCGCGATATTATCGTTAACAAAATAACGCAATCTCAATGAAGGTGCCGTCCAATTCATGCCATCATTAGCATTGTAATTAATCAAACCCTCTAATGAGAAATGACTTGCATCACTCATCGGTTTCTGGGCCATTAATGATCCTGAAATCACTAATCCTAATCCTAATAATACTTTTTTCATAATTAAAAATTTAAAAGTTTAGATAAATATAAATAATTGTAACGCACAATTAAGAAAAAAGGTTTCAAGTTATGAACAATAAAATGATAATAGGACAGTAACGAACTATCTAATAATTACTAAGAAAAAAAATGGGGCAAGGCCCCATTTCAACAATTTGGAGTACGTAAATTAATTATTCAGACTTACTTCTTATAGCTAATGGAATAGCGAATTTAGGTAAGAAACTTAAAAGGTTAATAATTAATTTCAAAGCATAAACATATATTTCACGATAAATATAATAGCCAATAAGAACAAGTACCGACCCTATTACTCCAAAAAGTCCAGCTTGAATTCCCTCTATAAATAAGTTATAATCTCCTGCTATTGATGTTGGCATTAACCCGCTTAGCATATTCATACCCGGAATCATCCAAAACACTGTTCCCATATCTAATAAAGGAGCATAAACTGATGCCCCTACAAACGCAGCAAACACTTGTGACAAGCCAATATAAAGCGTAATTATAAAGGCAAACTCACCTGCAAGCGTAATTATCTTTGGTGCTAGTTGAACAAATATATAATTCAACAATCCGTTAAATGCAATTTCATTAATTTGCTCAATACGTTTTTTCATTATACTGTAAAGCGACCAAGTGGTTAAAATACTTAGGAGAAGGCCAATTAATAATCCTATACTAGAGCCTATTTTTTTACCCATTGGTAATCCTTCACTTGTTATTGTTGTGTTTATGTAGCCATCATCACCAAAGAGTAACGCGAAAGTTTCAAAAATTCCGCCAATAAGTATACACCAGGAAAATACTCTTAATAAGTTATAAAAGTACCATGTATACATGCTTCCATTGTCAATTTTTCCAAGCATTGGTATAATGCGTGAATTATAGTTTTGATCTGCCGGACCAAAGCTAATTAAAGGTAAATTTTGTTCATTCATAGGTATAGTTTTAGGTTTTCCTACTCTATTTTGGCTTTTCGGATTTCGCCATTTATTGTACTCCAATTTGAATATAATCATTTTAATTGACTCATTATCAAAATATTAAATAAAATTTATTCTAACCCGAGTATAAATATTAATTATTCATGTTTCAACGCGAAATAACTACTTTTGTAAAAATAAAATCCATGTCCAAACCTGTACGCGTTCGATTTGCTCCATCACCTACCGGCCCTTTGCATATGGGAGGAGTTAGAACTGCATTATACAATTATCTTTTTGCCAAAAAACATAAGGGCACCTTTGTGATTCGAATTGAAGATACCGACCAAACTCGGTTTGTTTCAGGAGCTCAACAGTACATCTTGGATGCATTATCTTGGTGCGGAATTATGCCCACTGAAGGTCCTGGATTAGGTGGAAATTATGGTCCTTATGTTCAATCTGAGCGCAAAGCAATGTACCGACCTTATGCGGAATCACTCGTTGCTAACGACAAGGCATATTATGCTTTTGACAGTGCCGAAGCCTTGGAAGAAATGCGTGAACAAGCCAAACATATGGGTATGCCAAATTGGCAATACAACAGTGTTACGCGCACTTCTATGAAAAATTCTTTAACCTTGCCAAAAACAGAAGTTGAACAACGCATTTCCAACGGTGATCCCTATGTAATACGCATGAAAATGCCTCGTAATGAGGATGTGCGATTCCATGACCTCATCCGTGGTTGGGTTGTGGTTAACACAAATAACTTAGATGATAAAGTACTTTTCAAAAGTGATGGAATGCCAACCTATCACTTAGCAAATGTCGTGGATGATTATACCATGGAAATTTCCCATGTGATTAGAGGTGAAGAATGGCTTCCTTCTGCCCCGCTACATGTACTACTTTACCAAGCCTTTGGATGGAATGCCCCGGAATTTGCCCACCTTCCGCTTTTACTTAGGCCTGATGGAAATGGAAAACTATCTAAACGCGATGGTGATCGACTAGGATTTCCAGTATTTCCAACCAATTGGACTACGGCGGATGGAGAATTGTATTCAGGATACCGTGAAAAAGGGTACTTATCGGAAGCATTTATTAATATGTTAGCTTTGTTGGGTTGGAACCCCGGCACACCTCAGGAGATTTTCACCCTTGAAGAATTAGTAGAGGCATTTTCATTAGAAAGAGTATCAAAATCTGGGGCAAAATTCGATCCAGAAAAGACAAAATGGTTTCAACAAAGTTGGTTGCGATTACAACCTGATACAGAAATTGCAAAGAGTTTAAAAGAAACCACAGAATCCTTAAATCTTTCGGATTCCGTATTAGAAACTTTGGTTGGTTTAATGAAAGAACGAGCAACCTTTGCAGCAGACATCCTAACGGATGGAGCTTATTTCTTGACCAATCCAAGTGAATTTGACAAGGAAACAATTCGTAAAAAATGGAAAGCTGAAACAAACGGATATTTGAATGAATGGATGCTTCGTTTGGAAGGAATTGCTGAATTCACTGCGGAAAACATTGAATCCTCCTTCAAAGAATATTTAGAGGAAAAAGGATTGGGAATTGGCACGGTGTTGCTTCCTTATCGTTTATCAGTAACCGGAGTTGGTGCTGGTCCTGGCATGTTTGATGTGAGTGCGTTTCTTGGGAAAGAAGAAGTGTTAAAACGCATGAAAGAAAACCTACCTAAAATTGCCGCAATTCTAAATGAAACATAAAATTCATGTGCGAGGCATTCGTTGCTATGCCTACCATGGGTGCATGGAGGAAGAAGCGCGTATTGGTGGACATTATACCGTGGATGTAGATATTGATACCGACTTTTCAAAAGCTGCAGCAAGTGATGAATTAAGCGATACTGTAGATTATTGTGCAGTCCAACAGATTGTGGAGGAAGAAATGGCCATTCGATCAAAGTTAATTGAGCATGTCGGACAGCGTATCTTCTCTAGAATTAAAGTTGAATTTGCAGGAGTTACCCGCCTTCAAGTTGAAATTCATAAGCTTTGTCCTCCGATTAATGGCGATACTCAAGAAGTGTCTGTCGTTTTAGAAGGGTAGCATTACTTTCTTTTTTTAAATTTGCTTTAAATTCCATAATTATTCCCGACAATAATAGAACTTCTCCTTTTTTATATTCTTACTAATTTGATTTTGAATTGTATTAAAAAAATGACGACTACAACGTGCCTTTTAAGGCACATTTAATTTAAGTTTATTAATTTCGAATATGTTCACAAACGAAATTTTACTAGACACTCTGATTATTTTACAAGGGCCACATGACCTTTCAAAAAATATGATATAATTTAATATCTCGATCAATAGACCAGAATAAAAAGTTGAAAAAAAAGAAAAACCTCTATGTCAAACACAATAATTATATTGCTTTGTATCTTGATATTAATCGCCTATTTGTTTGATATTACTTCAAGTAAAACTAAATTACCTACAGTTATATTATTGCTTGCTCTTGGTTGGGGATTAAAACAAATAACCATGATATTTGGATTTGAGCTTCCGAATATAACCTTGATCCTTCCAATTGTAGGGACCTTTGGATTAATCTTAATCGTATTGGAGGGATCTATTGACCTTGAAATGAATTCAAATAATGCAAAGATTATTAGACAATCGTTTTTTATGGCGATTTTTCCGCTAATATTATTCTCAGCTACATTAACTTATATTTTAATGGAATATGCAAATATTCCTTTGAGAATAGCATTAATCAATTCAATTCCATTAGGGATTATTAGTAGTGCTATCGCAATTCCTAGTGCACGAAATTTTAAAAAACAGGACCAAGAATTCATTATATATGAAAGTAGTTTCTCCGATATTTTTGGGGTTATTTTATTTAATTTCTTACTCATTAATGAGTCTATTCATTTAAAAGCTTTTGGAAATTTTGCGCTTCAATTAGTAATCATTCTCATCGTATCCATCATAGCTACTTTAGGATTATCTTATTTGTTAAACAAAATAAATCACAAAATAAAATTCATCCCTATCATTATTTTAATTGTATTAATTTATTCCATTTCAAAATTATTCCACTTACCTTCTTTAATTTTTATTTTGATTTTTGGAATCACCCTAGCGAATATTGAAATCTTAAAAACTAAATCTTGGCTAAAACGATTTAATTTAAAACGACTTTCTGCTGAAACAACAAAGTTTAAAGATATACTGAGTGAGGGGACATTTCTTGTTAGAATTTCATTTTTTATCATTTTTGGATTTTTAATTGAACTTGAAGATTTGAAAAACTTAGATTCCTTATTTATAGCAATTCCAATCAGTTTGGGCATTTATTTCGTAAGGTTCATTTTTTTAGCTCTAATCAAAAAACTGAATGCGCCTTTGCTTTTTAATGCGCCTAGAGGACTAATTACAATCCTACTTTTTGTGACGATAGATGCCAAAAACCAAATTGAGTTTATAAATAATTCATTAATAACTCAAATAATCATTATCACTTCGATACTCTTAATCTTAGCACAATTTCAATCTAAAGAAATTACACAGCCGGAAGTTGAAGAGTAACCAATACTCAGGGAGATTTAAAAATGTTCTTAGGGTATTGATTTAAATTATGCCGTATTTAGTAATAGACACTTTGATTTAATTGATAATGTATAAACTAAACAATCAAGATATTTCAATAACAATTAACACTTATGGCGCAGAACTGCAGGAACTTCAACATGTTGAGCACGGAAAACTCCTCTGGCAAAAAGACGATGCCATATGGAATCGCTATGCTCCTATCTTATTCCCAATCGTTGGACGCTTAGTGAATGATACATATACCTACCAAGGAAAAGCATACGCGATGCGCCAACACGGTTTTGTCCGCGATCAAACGTTTCATGTAGTAGACCAAAGCCCAACCTCGATTACCTTATGCCTTACGGACAGCGATGTTACTCGAGCGCAGTATCCGTTCGCATTTGAATTACACGTCACCTACACTTTAACCGACCACAGCCTTGAAATAAAGCATGGGGTCTTCAATCCTGGAAGCGAAGATTTGCTGTTCAGCCTTGGCGGTCACCCTGGATTTCACATCGATGGAAACCTGAATGACTATTCGCTTGATTTCGGAGGTGAATTTACGGTTCAACAACATTTAATTACAGGTAATTTCTACAACGGAGAAAAGAAAGATTTATGTCTAAATCGAACATTCGAACTGTCTGAATCATTATTTGAATCGGACGCAATTGTATTCAAAGCCCCTCCCTTTCAATCCATTGGATTTGGTAAAAAGGATGGCACCCAACTGCTCACATTGCACTGCAAGGATTGGAGCGCTGTCGGTTTATGGACCAAACCAGGCGCTCCGTTTTTCTGCATCGAACCGTGGTGGGGTTGGGCCGACGCTATTAATTCAGATGGTTCATTTAAAGATAAGGAAGGGATGATTTCACTTGCACCGGGAAGGCGTTCTATACACGAATATTCAATCGAAGTACATTAACAAAGGTTTTTGTTACTCATTTTCACCTTTTCGATTACTTTATTATTCTTAATACCGTTTTCCAAACCACGCCAAAATCACTCCAAACGGTTGCATTCGTTTGATATGCCAAGTTAATGCGAATTTTTTCCGGCATAATTTCTTCTATATACGTTTTTTGTGGATCCAATGATTGGGAAAGCAACTTGTTTTCCTCAAAATAGGTTATTGAGGCAATATCGGTAATTCCTGGTTTATAATCCAAAACCCTTCGCTGTTCATTGCTGTATTGTGCAACATATTCCAACACCTCAGGACGTGGACCAACCACACTCATTTCCCCTTTCAGCACGTTGATGAATTGGGGAAACTCATCGAGCTTGTATTTTCGGATGAAGGTCCCCGTACGTGTTACTCGAGGATCGCGCTCTCCAACGGTAAGTTTTCCTTCTCGTTCGGCATTGGGACGCATAGAACGAAACTTAATTAATTTAAAGGGTTTTCCCTTCAACCCAATGCGTTCTTGCCGGTAAAAAACCCCACCCTTGGATTCCAACACAATGCACAGTGACAGCAGCAATCCTACTGGAAAAAACAGGGCAAGAATAACCAACGACATGAGTAGGTCCATTAACCGCTTCATCCCATCACCTTATGGTATGCTACTTTTACTGCGCGAACGACGCTGTCCACTTGTTCATTGGTCAGGTTGTAATAGATGGGCAAAGAAATTTCGCGGGAATACTTATCATAGGCTATTGGATAATCCGAAATGCTGTACCCTAAATTCTTGTACGCCGTGAGCAAGGCCAAAGGCTGAAAATGGACATTCACTGAAATATCTTGCTCAAAAATTTCGTGCATGATGGCGTCGCGTTGTGCCTCTGTAATTCCTTTGATGTTCAACTGGTATAAATGGCAGCAAGAAACCCTCTCAGCGTCTTCTCGCACAGGATTTTCAGCCCAATCTAAGCCCGCAAAAGACGTGGCATACTGCTCAAAAATTTCCCTTCTGCGGGTTAACGTCTCATCGTAACGCGCCAGTTCCACTAGGCCAATTGAGGCTTGGAGGTCGGTCATATTGCACTTATATCCGGGCTCAATGACGTCGTAACGCCAAGCACCCTTTTGCATTTTCGCCAGGGCATCTTTGGATTGGCCGTGTAAGATTTTAATGCAGAACAACTTGTACAATTCATCGTGGTCGAAGGCTGCCGGTAAGTTAAAGCAAATGGCTCCTCCTTCCGCAGTGGTCAAATTCTTTACCGCATGAAAAGAAAAACAGGTAATGTCCGCTACTGCGCCCATTTGTGCGCCTTTGTAAGTTGCTCCAAAACTATGGGCCGCGTCTGAGGCAATCAATATCCTGCCTAATTTTCGCTGCTCTTCGTTTGATGGAGTAAACAACGGTTTCGCCTCTTCCACCAGTTGCTTGATGGCATCAAAATCGCAGGGCAATCCCGCAATATCCACTGGCATGATGGCTTTCGTATTGGGAGTAATGGCCTTACGAATGGCTTCAATGCTGATGTTAAAATCGTCGGAATTGATGTCAACCATGACCGCTTTCGCGCCGGTATGCAATACCACATTAGCACTCGCGCAGTAGGTATACACCGGAATAATAACCTCATCTCCTGATCCGATGCCCCACCAACGCAGCGCGACTTCCATTCCTGTGGTCCAAGCGCTTACGGCAACGGTTGTTTTACACCCTACATATTCGGTGATTTTCTTTTCAAATAACTTCGTTTTTGGACCTGTAGAAATCCAACCACTCCGTAAGGTATCGGTTACTTCATCAATTATTCTTTGGTCAATTCGAGGGGGAGAGAAAGGTAACATACTAGATAATTTCGTTTTTGTAAAGTTCGAGAAAATTAATCAATCTATGTACAGGTAAATCCAAGGGGAGATTAACAATGTGCTTACTAACAAATACTGCATTTGGAAAATTAGAAACTTCCAAGCCCCAGGGTTTCAAGGAATCCAATACGGGATGCAAGGGGGAAATAAACCAATCTCCCATCGGGATTTTTCCTTTTTCAGCTTGCTGCAAGAACAACTCCCTATCCCTAACAAGCAGGGGATACTTAAGAAAGGCATGTTGCGCTAAATGTTCTGTTGGTACAGCTGTTTTGCCTTGACTGGTCAACCATTCATGCACTGAGATTCCCGAATTTTTGCGCTTCGAAATCACTTGATTTAATGTGCTTATCGCCTTAATTCCTGCTCTACATTGTACCTTACTCATTCCTTTTACATAGTCCTTCGGCATGTGAATCCCCTCCAATTCGGAGGCGCTGGAAGAGCCTACCACCAACCCTTTTTTACTTAACCATCGATACATTCGAAGAAAGGTCCAATAAGTAAACCCTTTCAGCAAATAAGTCCTTGCCCAAATTAGAACAAACAGAATGAACCTATCCTTAGCATTTGGTTTGATTAATTTCGATTGCAAGGAATAAACGGATTGAAGTAATTCTTGATTATTTACCACCAACATTCCCCCAATTCCTGTAGAGAATGGCTTATTCCATTGACTAGAAAAAAATGAAGCATCGCTCCGAAGGCCATTAAAGACTCCCTGATGCTTTCCACCAAACCCATGGGTACAATCTTCGATGGTAAAGATGCTGTGTTTTTTAGCTAAGGCAATTATCTCCGATACCTGCACACTCAATCCAAGCATATTTTGAATTAAAATCACTTTGGTTTTTGGACTAATCGCCTTTTCAATCTGTTCAACATCGCAACATAGGCTATCCGGATTGATATCTACATAGACCGGAATTGCTCCCACATATAGAATGGCATTCGGAACTACTACACACGTAAATGCAGGAAGAACAACCTCATCTCCCGGTCCAACTCCCATCGCTTTTAACATGGTGTATAACGCAACTCGTCCTTTCCAATAAAGCGAAACTTGCTCCACATCAATTTGGAGATACTCAGCGATTTTAGATTGATATGTGAGCTCCATATTCATATCTTTCTAGAAGTAAAAGGTAAACTCAGTAATCCGATTAAGGAACCAAGTCCGTACGAAAAATGAAGTAACTTAAAGCCAATCAGTACCATTAACACCATATTTTTTCCATTACGCGCCTGCCACGAAACGGCTAATAATATTCCGGTATAAGCGGTGAGCACTCCCAATGTAGCCAATGACCACCAAGGATTCCAGGTGATTAATGAAAGAAGGAGAGGAAGAATCCACGACCCCATAAATAACATAGGGATAAAATGCCTTAAACTTAGAGAGGAAAAGGTTCGGGTAATAAATACTGTTTTTAAATTCCACTTGCCATTATTAAAGTTATTCTTTGCCATGGCCCAAAGAGTTTCTCGTGCATAATAGGTGCATCTAGCCAATGGGGTTAAATATATCTTTCCGCCATTACGCAGCAAACGTTTGGATAATTCCATGTCATGGTTTCGAATAAGTCGTTCATCATAGCCTCCTGAAGCTTTTAATTCTTGCGCATGGTATAATCCAAAGGGTACGGTGTCTACAGCAATTACATCCGAAACTCCTGTTCTAAATTTAGCATTCCCTACCCCTACAGGATGCATGAGCACAGTACGAATAGACTCAGAAATCACGGTACTATTTTTAACCTTAGTTTCCATGACACCTCCCACCGCAATGGCGTCAGTACGCTGTTTTATCGCAGAAAAAAGGGTATCAATATATCCATAATCAAAGGATGCGTGCGCACCTGAAATTAAAATGTAGGTTCCTTGAGCGGCATGAACACCTATATTTAGTGCCCGGGGTGTAATCCGATCTGGATTGTTCAACACCTTCAGTTGGGGATTCCTATGTGAAAGCTCGTTCAATAATGCTACGGTTCCATCGGTCGACCCTCCATCAATTACCAACAATTCCATGCGTGAAGGGTCTGTGCCATTTGACAACAAGGAATCAATGCAATCTCTGATGTATCGCACCTCATTATAGCATGGAATCACTACAGAAACTTCAGGATTCATTCGATTGGTTATTAAGTACGGGATAAATCCCAATAAGCATACAACTCCATAACAACCAGAAAACAATGCCGGATTGACGTTCTAGCATCGATTCAAATAGACCATTGAAAGCAAAAGCGCAAACCACAAGAATTAACAATTCTTGTTTATGTTTCCACCCAAACCACAACATACTTAACAACAATGCAAGTAACCAAAGCATACCAATCCACCCGGTTTCCACCGCCGTATGGAAAAACTGATTGTGAGGATTCAGGTGTTCCTTTGCTAAATTAACCTGACCGTATTCAAGAAGTTTTGCTTCTATTGCAAAAGGAAGGTTCCCAACCCCTACACCGTTTGGGTGTTCTTTTAAAAGTTCAGCAGAGGCGCTCCATAAAATCAAGCGGGCATCGTTTCCACGAATTTCTCCTCGGGGAACATGCGTATAGGCGTATGGGTCCTTCATATAATTTGAGACAAAAGAAACGGAATCAAACACATTACTTCGCAAGGAAGGAATTAAGTAAATTCCAAGGTAAAAAACTACCACACCAGTAGTAAACACTCCGATAAGTATGGTCCAACCTTGTTTTTTTAACAACCAATATCCAACCAGCCATGTCATGAGTAGTGCAGCGAACAATAAGCCCGACAAACTTTCTAAATGCACATGGGTATAAAGCAAAAAAAGTATCCCTACCGCCGATAACAGATGTTCCCTCATTGTTCGAGGGGTTTCCCAACGCCTAAATAATATAAATAACCCTAAGGCGCAGAAAATAGAAACATACGTCGGGTGATGAAACAATCCTGAGAAATGTGACGAGAACAAATAGGCTGGATTAAAATTGTGCTCCTCATAATTGAAAAATGCTCCCAAATAACACAAAAATAACATTAAAAACAAGGCGAATAAAAACCCGTTTTCTATCCTTCGTTTTTTCAGCGAAAAAGAAGGAACCAAAGAAAACACCAAAGGAAAGATTACAAATGACAGCTTTTTCTCCATTCCGAACATTGCTGCGTTCGGATCCATAGCATTGGTTGTATAAAGCGCATAAAATGGGAAAAACAAGGCGATGCCAACCAAGACTCCATTCAAATGAAAACGGAGATTTTTACTGATTGCTCCATAGAGAACGATGAGAAAAAAAAGAATACACAACAATCCTGTTAGGTTGGGGAAAAGCATCCATGCCCCTATGAGTAAGGTAAGTGACCATTCGTATATGCTCGGATAATTCATCTTCATAGGTTCAGTATCTCTGTGTAACACCTAACTAGTTTCTCCTCTTCAAGAGACCAATTATACGTATCTTTTACCCGTAGTATTCCTCGGTCACCCATAGACTTTGCTAGCGTTGGGTTCGTTCTTAAATATTCAATCGCTTCGCCAATCGCTTTAGGATCTTTTGGATCGACGCATAGACCAAGCTCCTGTACTTCAATTAGTTCCTTCCACAAAGGGAAATTAGAACCAATCACAGGAATTCCAGATGCCATATATTCAAAAATCTTATTGGGTTGGGCATTAATATGATTAGGAAAAGGAAGAAAGGTTACAATACCCGCAAATGCTTTTTGCTTAATAGACAAGGCTTCCTTTCGACTCACGTGACCGCATGGAACCACCTGACTCCATCCCGGGCTTTGTTCAAGTTCTTCTTGAAAGGATAGCGATAAGGTTCCTGCTAATTGCAAGGTAGTTTTGGTAAATTGCATCGCATCTACAAGCTGAGAAATCCCTCTTATGTGCGTTAAGCCACCAATATAACACACATGGGAGCGCGACTCTAGGGACTCATCAAACTCTAATTCAGAGAGCAATGGATAGTTATTAATATCAATTACTTGAGGATGAATTTTTTGAAAGCGATCTCGAATAAAAGGCGTTGCGGCAATCACGGCATCTACACGGTTAACGATAAAATTCTCATACCATTCAAAAAGAACAGAAAACACTCGGCTCATGGGTAAATAACTCTTTCCTATCAATTGCCTTGGCAAATCCTCATGGGCGTCATAAATCACCAATTTCCCTTTACGTTTTAATTTAGGAACAATGCGCAGTAACTCTGGATCGTGAACATGATAAATAGAACCATCTAATGACAGGGCTTTTTCATACACGTGATTCACGGTTTGCCACATGCGTTTTAACCGACTTCCCGTTCGAGCAGGAACCGAATGTATGTGAACTCCTTCTTCAATCCGTTCTGTTACGCCAGATAAGACCAAATGTACTTCAGCCGTTGGAAATCGTTTAGCCAAGGAACAACACTCCTTTAAAAATATTCGCACATCGAGGTCCGGATGTGCACTGCTTAGGTGAATGATTTTCAACGGCGAAATCGACATGAAACAAAAGTATCAGAAAGGGAGCCACAAAACACATCCCTTTGATGGAGTTTTCCCCATAAGATGTTGAATAAAGCGCTTTTAGTATCTTTGATGCCATATGCTAGGTAAACCAAGTTTATTGAAAAGAATTCTGCGAAGGATTTTCCCGACGCTAAGCCCGTATATGATTACACGAATTAAAGACAAGAACGGGAAAAATATACCTGGCACACGAATTTCATCGCACACGTTTATTGATTATCCTGGCTCGCTTGATCTGGCTCAAGGTGTTTATATTGGACATTTTAATGTACTTGAGGCCAGTCACGGATTAAGCATTGAGGAAGGCGTTCAGGTTACTACACACTGCGTAATCACTACCCATTCAAGCCATCAATCCATCCGCTTATACGGGTCTTCCTATGCAGGAAATGAAATGATTGGCTATGTTACGGGAGGCGTACAAATTGGTAAATTTTCCTTTATTGGTCCGCACAGTACCATTATGCCTGGAACTAAAATTGGAAAAGGAAGTTTAGTGCACGCTTATAGCTATGTCAGGGGAGAATTTCCAGATTTTGCAATCATCGGTGGAAATCCCGCCATAGTACTTGGCGATACCAGAACATTAGACCGTGCACTGCTGGAGCAGTATCCTGAATTGAATTCTATGTATAATGAATGGTCGAACTAATTTGCTTACCCTTGGGTGTGCAATGCTTGTATTACTCGATGCCTTCTTTATTCCAGATATTCGGATATCAACCCTATTACCTGCATTTCAACTCACAGATTTCTTACTACCAATCATTGGACTCCTTTTATTCCCCCACTTAGCCCAGGTAAAAAAAGAATGGTGGTTTTTATCAATTGCATTGTTTGCAGGATACATGATACTTCCTATTCTAATTAATGGACGAATCAAGCAATGGAACGATTATTTTGAACTTTATAAGGTTCTAAAATTAGGGGTGATTTTCTTATTATTTCGATTTATTAGAACTCAATCATTATATAACCTAATAGCCGGCAGCTTCATTGCTTTAGTCCTTATTAATGTGCTACACTTTTACAACGTTTTTCATATAAATGACCTATTAACTTACACCTATGGTGATAGTATTCACTTCAAACTTTTTGGACGCGACTCACTCGGTAATCCAGCGGTAAAACGAATGTTAGGTACCTTGGGAAACCCAAACACTAATGCCTTGATGTTTTTGTTTTTTACGATTTATTTTATGCCTTTAGAAAAGAACATTACCCAAAGGATACTTTTTTTCTCGGCACTTTTAATGGTGTTTTTATGTCAATCTAGGACCTCACTCCTGGCGGTAGGATGGATTATAATAGCGATGATCTTCCTAGGCCAAAAAGGCGGTGTTAAAAACACTGTATGGAACATTGTTATCTCAGTCGGATTATATGGCATCGCGACTATGTTGGCCACATCATTTTTCAAGTATTCAAGTTACAGCAATAGCCTGATCGATGGTTCGGCCCTTTACTCATCCTCATTGCGAAGTCGTTGGGAAACGTGGGGTATCCTATGGGACATGATTAAAACTAAACCCCTCTTTGGTTTCGGGCCCTATAAATCTTATTTTACTACACATCAATTGTATTCAGAAAATGAATATTTATTGATTTGGTGGCGATATGGAGTCTTTGGATTGTTGTTTTATTTAGGGCTTTTTCTATTGCCATTTTGGGAATTGTTTCGCCGAAAATTCGATACGCACAGTGTGAAAGCGATGATTATGATTGGAGTAATGTTAATAAGTGCATTATCAAATAATCCACTAACGGAACGTTCAATCTGTGTGCTTTTTATCTTTTTACTTGCTTCGGGTTTACCAAAAACAAAAGAACATGAAAAAACTCTTGCTCATTGGTAGCAATACCGGTAACGCACACCTAAAAAACTATTTAGAATTAGTTCGTGATTACTTCGATGAGGTCTTGGTTGTAAGTGATTTTCCTGTTGAATATGCTCCGTCTAAATCAGTGTCATTTTCCCTTAAGAATCCGCTGAAAATTAGAAATTCTATTCAAAAACTAAAACAGATTATCCATGATTACAACCCGAATATTATCCATGTACACCAAGCAAACAGCTATGCATTTATCGCAGGAAAAGCAAATAATGGCAGTAAACCTTTGGTACTCACTGCATGGGGAAGTGATATACTCCTTTTACCAAAAAGATCGATCATTCATCGGTGGTTGGTAAACCAGGCTTTAAGATTTGCTGATATTGTTACTGCAGACTCCGAACAAATGATTCAAGAAATACATACGCTTTACCCTGGGAAAGAGGCAATCAATGTAAACTTTGGAGTAGATATTGATTTGCCGGAGACAATGAATGCCGACCGTGAGCTCATTTTTTACTCGAATCGGATGCATGAGCCGCTCTATCGAATCGAAGATATACTTAAAGAATTCAAGGCGTTATGCAAGGAATCAGACGGACAATTAATTCTTGCTGGAAAAGGAAGTTTAACTGAATCTCTTAAGGAATATACCAAACAAAACCAACTTATTAATCACGTTACCTTCGCTGGGTTTATTACAAAAACTCAGAATAAAGAAAACTATATGAAGAGTAAGTTCTTTGTTTCAATTCCCAAAAGTGATGGTACATCGATTTCGTTACTGGAAGCTATGGCATATGGGTGTATTCCTGTGTTGTCCGATATCCCAGCAAATCGAGAATGGGTTGAGGACGGTAAAAACGGAATTATAATCGGTCAAACGGAACCATTAAGTATGGCCATTAATCGAGGGCTCGAATTGGATATAGAAAAGGTTCAACAATTCAACCTTGATCTCATAAATCAACGTGCAACGAAAAGTGCTAATGCAACAATATTTAAAGGGATTTACTCTCGTATCTTAGCGTCTGAAGCCAAGGCAAAACGATAGTACAAGTACAAGGTGAAAATCAACCAAATGGCCTGAACATACGACACAGTTTGTAAGGTCAAGATAAATACGGATGATGATTTCCCATATAACAAGGGGAAGACCCAAAAGGGTATCACTTGAATCAAGGAACTCACCAAGCCCATAATCAAGGCATAACGCTGTTTGTTGAGCAACAAGGGAAGTGCTGAAATGGGAGATAAGACAAAGTTGACCAGTAACCAAAAAGCCATCGTTTCTGCATACGTACCTGATATGGCCCAAGAAGTTCCAAAAATAAATCCGAATATCTCGGTGCCAAAGAAAAATAGTAAGGTAAACGGAATAATTGAAATCATGGTAAGTACACCAATGGTTTTGGAAAGTATCGGTGTAAGTGCTTTTCGCTTGTGCATTGCTTCGGACGAACGGTTATAAAAAAGCTGTCCTACTGAAACCCCCACCAACATTAACGGAATTCGCAGCATTTGATAAGAGTGCCCATAAGAGCCATAAACGGCTTCTCCAAAGTATGCAAGTATAAAGGTTGCTAATAATATATCTCTACCATTATCAATTAGCACATGGGGTAGATTGAGCAATGGAAACTCTCGATGTTCTTTAAGTACTACTCGGGTTTTACGTGAAGAAAACCGCACTCGGAATCGATGATGGGTTTTTCGGAAATCCCAGATAAATTCAAGTGCAGAAACAATAAAACCTAAGAGGGTTGCTAAAATAAGTCCAAAGGATTTCCAGTGAAGAAAAAAGAAGGCCCATTTGAGTACATTTGAAACCAGAGAATTGGTGATTTTTTGTCGTGAAATAATACCATAAGTACCCGTCCGTACCGCCCAACTGGTTCCGACATTGATAATAATCATAGCTGCCGCGCCAAGAATTACACATAAAATAAACCACGGTTTAAAGTTTATAAAACCAAAAACCAAAGAAAAAACGAATAGAAAACATGCTATAAAGACCAAGACCCAAAAAGAAAACAAATACACAAACCGATACATTAAGTAGGAATGCTCATCCCGTTTTGGTAAGGGAAGTGCTGCTTCGTAACGTAAGGTAGCGATTGAAGAAATGAATGCTATTAAACGCATGTAATAAAGCATCTCACCCATTTCAGCGTTAGTATAAAGCCGGGTCAAGATCGGTGCGATGGCATACCCAAACACCTGAGCCATTAAGGTCCCTGAAAAAAGGACTGTAAACGATTTAAATACTTCGCTTTGTGTGAACTGTCTTATTCTTTGAAATGGCATTAATCACAAAGATACTATGATTATATTTGTCGGACTAATTAAGAAATCATGAAACACATAGCGGTAATTGGAGCAGGAACAATGGGAAACGGAATTGCGCATGTATTTGCCCAATTTGGACATCAGGTAAACCTCATTGATATATCTCAAACAGCTTTAGATAGTGCAATCGCTACTATAGGTAAAAACCTCGACCGACAAGTAAGTAAAGGGACCTTAACCGAAGCCCAAAAATCAACAACTTTAAATAATTTAATTACACACACTGACATGAAGTCAGGGGTACAAGGAGTGTCACTAGTTGTAGAAGCTGCAACAGAAAACATAGACTTAAAGCTTAAGATATTCAAAGATCTGGATATGCTAACCGATCCAACGGTAATATTAGCCACGAACACCTCTTCCATTTCAATTACCCAAATTGCTGCGGTAACAACACGTCCAGAAAAAGTGATTGGAATGCATTTCATGAATCCTGTACCTATAATGAAGTTGGTTGAAATCATTCGGGGATATTCTACGTCCAATGAAGTCACAAACACCATTATGGAATTGTCAAAACGACTCAATAAAATACCTGTGGAGGTAAATGATTACCCCGGCTTTGTTGCGAATCGAATATTAATGCCCATGATAAACGAGGCCATTTATTCGTTATACGAAGGTGTTGCAGGGGTAGAAGAAATTGATACAGTGATGAAATTAGGAATGGCTCACCCAATGGGGCCCTTACAGTTAGCCGATTTTATAGGGTTGGACGTATGTCTCGCTATTTTGAACGTGCTATATGACGGCTTCGGAAATCCAAAGTACGCGCCTTGTCCATTGCTTGTTAATATGGTAATGGCAGGAAAAAAAGGAGTGAAATCTGGAGAAGGATTTTATACTTGGAATCAAGGTACCAAGGAACTATTGGTTGCTCCAAAATTCAAATAATCCGAAAACTACACCGTATGCTTTCTAGGCATGTAAGTTTGTTCTAGATTCGCAAAATCAAATGGAAAATCAAATAAATTTACCATTGTGCAATTCAAAGCCGATGCAATTTTAACATAGGTTAATAGCTGCGGATTTGATTTACCATTTTCAATCACGGATAAATTCGATGGCTCCATTCCTACGGCTTTTGCTAAGTCTTTTAGCGCCATGCCTTGCTTTTTACGAATTAATCGTATTTGCTTTCCAACACCTACTAATAAATCTTTGTCAGTGTTTAATTTCATAGTTCAAGTAAGTTCATGTATTTATCAAAAGTACACAGAAATTCAATACAACCGACCCAAAAAATGGAATAAAAAAAATATATATCTTTTTTCTAATCCCTTATATCAATTTTTTAGCAACCAATTTATCGATTGGGAAAGTCATCATAGATAACAAACCTTGGGAAATAGGAACCCAACTTACCCATTCATAATCACCCAAATTGTTAGCGCCAAAAGGAACGTGAGATAATTCTGTTTTAATGGCAGAAGTGTCGACGCTTACCCTATAGTAAAATGAAACTATTTGATCGTTTGAATTAAAAGATGAGACTTGGAAATGGTCATTCACATAAAAAAAGGATGCGGTTTCAATGAGGACATTGAGTTCTTCATTAAATTCTCGATTTAATGCTTCAAGAATTCCTTCACCAAGTTCTACACCGCCGCCAGGAAATTTATTAAACTCATAACCATCACGCCGCTCATGAGAAACTAAGACTTCGTGGTTATCGTTAATAACGATTCCATATACGCGCAGATTAAAGCGAGTAATCAATTATTTTAAAAACTTAAATGACATTCCTGGATATATAGCATCGTCTCCCAACTCTTCTTCAATACGAAGCAACTGGTTGTATTTTGCCATTCTATCACTTCGAGATGCAGATCCCGTTTTAATTTGCCCTGTATTTAAAGCCACAGCCAAATCAGCAATCGTATGATCTTCGGTTTCTCCTGAACGATGGCTCATCACTGAAGTATATCCATTAGACGTCGCCATTTGTACGGCTTGAATCGTTTCTGTTAAAGATCCAATTTGGTTTACTTTTACCAAAATTGAATTAGCAATTCCTTCAGAAATCCCTCTTGACAGCCGGTTGGTATTGGTTACAAATAAGTCATCTCCAACCAATTGTGTAGAATTACCTAATTGATTCGTAGCTAGTTTCCACCCTTCCCAATCATCTTCTGCAAAACCATCTTCTATAGAAATTAATGGGTATTTTTTCCGCCAATCATCCCAAAAATCTACCATTTCTGCAGAGGTCCGTTTTTCACCAGTTGATTCAAACTCATACATGCCCGTTTCTGCATTATAAAATTCTGAAGCAGCTGCATCAAGCGCAATATACATATCATGTCCCGGTTTAAAACCTGCTTTTTCTACTGCTTCAATAACAACTTTTATGGCTTCCTCATTGGAGCCAAGATTTGGAGCAAAGCCACCCTCATCCCCAACATTTGTCGACATACCGCGATCCTTCAGAACACTTTTTAAGTGATGAAACACCTCCGTACCCCAACGCAACCCTTCAGAAAATGAAGAGGCTCCAAAAGGCATCACCATAAACTCTTGAATATCAATAAGGTTATCTGCATGAGATCCGCCGTTTAAAATATTCATCATAGGAACCGGCATAGTAACTGCCCCAACACCGCCCACATACCTATATAAACTTAAATCTGCTTCAATTGCTGCCGCTTTAGCCACGGCCAAGGATGTTCCTAGTATGGCATTCGCTCCTAAATGTGATTTATTGGGCGTTCCATCTAAGTTAATTAAAATGGTGTCTATGCCTTTCTGATTGAACACATCCAACCCCTTAAGCGCTTCATTAATCACTGAATTAACAAAGCCAACAGCCTTTAAAACGCCTTTTCCTAAATACTTGGATTGGTCATTATCTCTTAATTCTACCGCTTCATGAATACCCGTTGACGCACCGGATGGTACCGCTGCACGACCTAAAACACCTGAAGAGGTTATAACGTCTACTTCAACTGTTGGATTTCCCCGTGAATCTAATATTTGACGTGCATATACATTGGCAATAAAACTCATAATATGGTTTAATTAAAATGATTAATAAATTGATCGAACAGATATCTTGAGTCATGAGGTCCGGCAGATGCTTCTGGGTGATATTGAACCGAAAATATCGGTTTATTTTTTATGGCAATTCCTGCAACAGAATGATCATTTAAATGAATATGAGTGATTTCTATATCTGATTTAGAATCAATACTTGATTTGGTAATTACGAACCCGTGATTTTGGGAAGTAATTTCTCCTTTTCCTGTCTTCAAATTCTTGATTGGATGATTAATACCCCGATGTCCATTGAACATTTTCTCAGTATACAACCCTTGACTTAA
This sequence comes from Crocinitomicaceae bacterium, assembly GCA_030830895.1. Taxonomy (GTDB): domain Bacteria; phylum Bacteroidota; class Bacteroidia; order Flavobacteriales_D; family Crocinitomicaceae; genus UBA952. Next base: position 298,041 of record JAURMC010000014.1, read on the forward strand.
TCCTAAAATTTGATGTCCGAGACAAATACCGAAGACTGGAAGATTCAAAGCCACAATATCTTTGACAAGTGCAATTGAATCTGGCATCGCTGAAGGGTCCCCTGGCCCATTAGAAAGCATATAACCATGAGGTTTGAAAAGATTTATTTCTTCTAATGTGGTGTTTAACGGAAATACCCGAACATGGCATCCACGTTCGGTTAGGCATCGTATTATATTCTTTTTTACACCAAAATCTAACAACGCAACTCTATATTTGGATTCTGAATTTTCAGGTAATACATCGTATGCTTTCATCGTTGCTACCTTTGATGATAATTCAAGCCCTTTCATATCTGGAATGACAGCCAATTGAGATTTAAGCGTCTCTAAATTTAAATTTTCAGAAGATATGATTGCATTCATAGCACCTTTACTTCGAATATGCCTAACCAATGCCCGTGTATCAACATCTGCAATACCCACTTTATTTTGTGATTCAAATAAATCTTGTAAGGAAGAATATCCAGAGGGCCTTGAAAAACCGTTGGAGAACTTTTTTGTGATGAGACCAGAAATCATGATTCTTTCTGACTCCACTTCTGTTTTATGTACACCATAATTTCCAATATGAGCTGTATTCATAATTAAAAGCTGACCAAAATATGAAGGGTCCGTAAAAACTTCTTGGTAACCAGTCATCCCTGTATTGAAAGCAATCTCACCAGTTGCAGTTCCTATTGCGCCAATTGCGGTTCCATGGAAAACAGTTCCATCCTCTAAAACGAGCACGGCGGGTTTTAAATCTGTCATGAAAATATTTTAGCAAAATTAATCGCTTCTGAGGAAGCAGCACCGATATAAAACAAAAAAGACGACTAATTGCCGTCTTTTTTTATTAACATCATGTGAATAGCTTATTCATCATTAGATTTTTCTTCTTCAGTATCATTTGAAGTTTCTGTACTATCACCCTCGCCATTTCCTTCAGATGGCTCTTCTAATGCAGGCGATTCATCTACTACAGGAGCTTCTTCCACTGCAGGTGCCTCTTCCACTGCAGGTGATTCATCTACTACAGGAGCTTCTTCAGTTACAAGTGTTTCTTCAACTGCAGGTGATTCATCTACTACAGGAGATTCTTCCACTGCAGGTGCCTCCTCCACTGCAGGTGATTCATCTACTACAGGTGCTTCTTCAGTTACAAGTGTTTCTTCAACCAAAACCGCATCTTCAACTACTGAATTTGATTCTACCATTGGTGATTCTTTGGCTGGGCTTGAACCACCTCGTCTTGAACGACGTGTTGTTTTCTTAGTGCGTTCAGTGTTGTACACCTCATTAAAATCTACTAATTCTATCATACACATTTCGGCATTATCCCCTAAGCGGTATCCGGTACGAATAATGCGGGTATATCCGCCGTTACGCTCCGCGATTTTCGGGGCGATATCTCTGAATAATTCAGTAACAATTTCCTTATTTTGTAAATAAGAGAACACCACACGACGTGAATGAGTAGAATCAGTTTTTGATTTAGTTAAAAGGGGTTCAACAAAAACGCGCAACGCTTTTGCTTTTGCAAGGGTTGTATTGATACGCTTATGTTGAATCAATGAACAAGCCATATTTGAAATCATTGCCTTTCTATGGGCAGATTTTCTTCCTAGATGGTTTAATTTATTTCCGTGTCTCATCTCTCAGTTCTTTGGGACTAATCTCTGTCTAATTTATACTTTGATACATTCATTCCAAACGTAAGTCCTTTATTATCTACAAGGTCTTCAAGCTCCGTAAGTGATTTCTTGCCGAAATTTCGGAATTTCAATAAATCCGATTTTGCAAAAGAAACCAAATCACCTAGGGTATCCACTTCAGCAGCCTTTAAACAATTAAGCGCACGAACAGATAAATCCATGTCTACTAACTTTGTTTTTAACAATTGGCGCATGTGCAATGAGCTTTCATCGAATTCTTCCGTTTCGGTTTTCATTTCATTATCCAAAGTAATGCGCTCATCAGAAAACAACATAAAATGCTGAATCAATATTTTTGCGGCATCTTTTAGCGCTTCTTTGGGCTGAATAGAACCATCGGTAGTGATATTCAAAACCAATTTTTCATAATCTGTTTTTTGTTCAACCCGATAATTTTCAATGGTGTATTGAACATTTTTAATTGGGGTAAAGATAGAGTCAATGAAGATGGTGCCAAAAGGAGCGTCCTCGATTTTATTCTCTTCAGACGGATAATAACCCCTCCCTTTGATGATGTTTAACTCCATTTCTAACTTAACAGAAGGTTCCATGTTACAAATCACTAGGTCTGGATTTAGCACTTGAAAACCATTGGTGAATTTACCAATATCGCCAGCCGTTAAGGTATTTTGACCAGTAATTGAAACGATTACCGTTTCATTTTCTACTGAGTCAATTTGTTGTTTAAAACGTACTTGCTTGAGATTTAAAATCATCTCAGTTACATCTTCAACCACTCCCTTCATAGTGCTAAACTCATGATCTACGCCTTCAATGCGTATGGAGGAAATTGCGAAGCCTTCCAAAGAAGACAATAAGATTCTTCTTAGAGAGTTACCTATTGTAATACCATATCCTGGTTCTAGTGGGCGAAATTCAAATTCTCCATTAAACGCATCCGACTGGAGCATTACAACTTTATCTGGTTTTTGAAAATTAAGTATTGCCATTGTTGAAATTAAAAATTATTTAGAATACAATTCGACGATTAACTGTTCCTTGATGTTTTCAGGAATCATCTCACGAGAAGGCATATTGATCAATTTACCTGTCATAGAAGAGCCATCCCAATCTATCCAATCCAGTCTTTTGTTTATAGCATTTAAAGACGACACGATAGCTTCCAATGATTTAGATTTTTCTCTAACACTTACGGTATCGCCTGGACGAACATGAAACGAAGGTACGTTAACGATTTCTCCGTTTACAGTAATGTGGCGATGCCCTACTAATTGACGTGCTGCCCTTCGAGAAGGAGCTATACCTAAACGAAACACCATATTATCCAAGCGTGATTCACACAGTTGTAGTAAGTTTTCACCTGTAATACCTTTCATTCGCGATGCTTTATCAAACATGTTTGCGAACTGACGCTCTAAAATACCATAGGTATATTTGGCTTTTTGTTTCTCCCCCAACTGAATTGCGTATTCAGATTGCTTTCCTCCTCTTCGCTTCGACGGCCCGTGTTGTCCGGGACCATAACTTCTGCGCTCAAGTGCTTTATCAGGACCAAAAATTGGATCTCTGAATCGGCGAGCGATTTTTGATTTAGGACCTCTATATCTTGCCATTATTATTAATTTTTAGTCATGAATTAAGGCATTTTCCTTCGATGACTGGTTAGTTAAAATTATACTCTTCTTTTCTTTGGTGGACGACAACCGTTGTGCGGTAGTGGCGTTACATCTATAATTTCAGTTACTTCTATTCCTGCATTGTGTAGGGATCGAATTGCCGACTCTCGACCGGCTCCAGGACCTTTTACAAAAACACGAACTCTACGTAGTCCGAAGTCATGAGCTTCTTTCGCAGCGTCTTCAGCGGCTAGCTGAGCGGCATACGGGGTATTCTTTTTAGAACCTTTGAAGCCCATTTTACCAGCAGATGACCATGAAATCACCTGACCGGAGTTGTTTGTCAAGGAAACAATTATGTTATTGAAACTAGCTTGGATATGTGCTTCTCCAGCGGCCTCAACCTTGACATTTTTCTTCTTCTTTTGATTGGATTTTGCCATGTTCTTACTTATTATTTAGTTACCTTTTTCTTGTTGGCAACAGTTTTTCTTTTACCTTTTCTTGTTCTAGAGTTATTCTTCGTATGTTGTCCACGTAATGGTAACCCGGCACGGTGACGGATTCCACGGTAACATCCAATATCCATTAATCGCTTAATGTTTATTTGAACTTCAGAACGCAGTTGTCCCTCAGTTTTAACCTCATTAACAGATGAACGAATAGCTGACAATTGGTCATCATTCCAATCTTGGACTTTAATGTTCTCGTCTATTCCGTTTTTAGTTAGAATTTTTTTAGACGTACTTCGGCCAATCCCATAAATATAGGTTAATCCGATAACTCCTCTTTTGTGTTTTGGTAAATCTATACCTGCAATACGTGCCATATATACTATTTTATCCTTGTCGTTGTTTTAATTTCGGGTTCTTTTTGTTGATCACATAAACCTTCCCTTTTCGCTTTACAATTTTGCAATCCGCAGTTCGCTTTTTAACAGATGCTCTAACTTTCATTGTCTATATATTAATTATTTGTATCTAAATGAAATCCTACCTTTGGTTAAATCATAAGGAGACATTTCAACCTTCACGCGATCACCTGGTAAAATTTTGATATAGAACATTCTCATTTTACCAGAAATGTGTGCGGTAATCACATGCCCATTTTGTAGTTCAACACGAAACATCGCATTTGGTAATGCTTCCAAAATTGTCCCGTCTTGCTCTATTGATGATTGTTTTGCCATTGCTTAAAATCCTGATAATTCGTTTGCACCTCTTCTACCCCTAACCCTAGTATCTCCCATTAAAGAATCCATATGTCGGTTCAACAAATATGTTTCAATTTGTTGTAATGTATCCAGAACAACCCCAACCATGATCAATAGTGAGGTTCCCCCAAAGAACATAGCGAATGAATCGTTTACCCCTGCAATTTTAGCAAGAGCGGGAATCACTGCAATTGCTGCTAAAAATAGTGACCCTGGAAAGGTTATACGTGTAACTAAATCATCAATATGATGCGCTGTTTCTTCTCCTGGCCTCACCCCTGGAACAAAACCACCACTTCTCTTAAGGTCATCTGCAATTTTCCGTGGATTAATCATAATTGCCGTATAGAAATAAGTAAAAACAACAATCATAACAACTAGGATTACATTATACCATAGCCCATAAGGATCACTTAAAATACGTTGTACCACATTGCCCCCACCATTAGAGTCAGTAGCGCTAATGAAGATGGTCATTGGAATTGTTAAAATTGCTTGGGCAAAAATAATAGGCATTACCCCACTTGCATTCACTTTCAATGGAAGGTAATTTCGAGTTTGCTGTAATTGGACCGCGCGGTTTCCTACAACCCCTTTGGCCGTATTTAAAGGAACTCTCCGAACTCCCTGAACAATTAAAATGACACTTAAAATTATTAGCATTAACACCACCACTTCCAACACCAACTTTATTAAGTTACCCCCTTCAAAGGATTTACCAACCTCAGCAATAAACGCTCCTGGAAGTCGCGATAAAATACCAACGGCAATCAACAATGAAATTCCATTACCAATTCCTTTTTCGGTAATTCGCTCGCCCAACCACACAGCAAACATTGAGCCTGCGACCAAGATGATAATGGTCTGGGCCCACCAAAACGTAGAGGGATCATCTGGTAATGCCCCTTTTTGTTCAACATACATTTTCAGATATGACGGTGCTTGTAAAGCACAAATTACAATGGTTAAGATACGCGTGTAGTTATTAATAACTTTACGCCCAGATTCACCTTCATTCTGCAATTTTTGAACTGCTGGAACAGCCATTCCTAACAACTGCATGATGATACTTGCCGAAATGTAGGGCATAATTCCTAAAGCCATAATAGATGCATTAGTAAAACCACCCCCCGAAAAAAGTGAAAGCAAGTTTTCTATTCCTTTTTGAGTCTCAGAACTTCCTGCTGATGCACTTTCCAAAATACTATAATTAATCCCTGGTAATATTACAAAGGATCCAATGCGATATGCAAGCACCAATCCTAGGGTTAATAGAATCCGTTGACGAAGCTCGACAACGTTCCAGATATTTTTTAGATTGGTAATGAATCTTTTCATGATTGTTCAGTATCAGATTTTTGTAACACTACCTCCTGCTGCTTCAATCGCTGAAATTGCCGTAGCGGAAAAATGATGCGCACTAACATTTATGGCAACCTTTATTTCGCCACGTCCTAAAATTTTCACCAACTTTGTTCCGGAAATTAATCCATTGCTTAAAAAGGTCTCTAGATTAAACTCTTTGATGCCTTTAGTTTCGGCAAGCATTTGTAATGAATCTAGATTAATCCCTTTATATTCTATACGATTTATATTCTTAAACCCGTACTTCGGTACACGACGTTGCAAAGGCATTTGACCTCCTTCGAATCCTATCTTTTTAGAATACCCTGAACGAGACTTTGCTCCTTTGTGACCACGAGTTGAAGTTCCCCCTCGTCCGGACCCTTGTCCTCTACCAATTCTTTTCTCACTTTTAACCGATCCCGCGGCCGGTGTTAAATTATTTAAACCCATTTCTAAGTTATTTTCTTATTAATCAACGATTTGAACAAGGTGCTTTACCTTATCTATCATACCTAAAATCTGCGGTGTACTTTCTTTTTCAACCACATGATTAAGGCGTTTAAATCCTAGTGCCTTGATTGTCGCTTTTTGATTAGCTGGACGTTTAATGGCACTTTTTACCTGTTTGATTTTAATTACACTCATTTGTTTGAAAAATTACCCGTTAAACACTTTATCAAGATCAATTCCTCGTTGACGAGCTACTGCTGCCGCATCTCGCATTTTCGAAAGTGCATCCATAGTAGCTTTAACTACATTGTGAGGATTAGAAGAGCCTTGAGATTTGCCTAATACATTGTGAACACCTACGCTTTCAAGCACGGCACGCATCGCACCCCCTGCGATAACACCGGTTCCGTCCGTAGCCGGCTTTAATAAAACCTCTGCACCGCCGTATTTACCCTTTTGAGAATGAGGAACTGTTCCTTTTCGAATCGGAACGCGTATTAAGTTTTTCTTGGCATCGTCAATTCCTTTCGTAATTGCCTCGGTTACCTCTTTGGCTTTTCCAAGGCCGTGACCTACCACTCCGTTTTCATCTCCAACAACCACAATGGCTGAAAAACTAAACGTTCTACCTCCTTTAGTTACTTTTGTTACACGATTCACGGCAACGAGTTTATCTTTTAACTCAATATCTGCCGATTTTACTCTGTTTAAATTTTGTTGCGTACTCATTATTATTAAAATTTAAGTCCACTTTCTCGAGCTGAATCTGCAAGTGATTTCACTCTTCCGTGATATAAATAACCATTTCGATCAAAAACAACAGTATTTATTCCTGCTTTTGATGCATTTTCAGCGATCATTTTCCCAACTTTAACCGCTTGCTCTAATTTTGCCACTTTTTGAGCATCTTCATGCTTCAATGAACCAGCAGAGGCAAGCGTTTTACCTGTTGTATCATCAATAATCTGTGCATAAATCTGTTTATTGCTTCTAAATACAGATAATCTTGGAATCGCAGATGTACCAAAAACTTTTTTTCTGATTCTACGCTTGATTTTAGATCTTCTTAATACTTTGTTTAGTGCCATGATTTTATCTATTATTTTTTAGCGGCTGATTTACCTGCTTTTCTTCTTAATTCTTCTCCAACAAACTTGATTCCTTTTCCTTTGTAAGGCTCAGGCTTTCTCAAGCTTCGAATTTTTGCTGCAACTGCACCTAGTAATTGCTTGTCGTATGACTCTAAGGTTACTACTGGAGCTTTACCTTTTTCCGTTACTGTGGTACATTTAACTTCTTTAGGGATTTCAAACACAATTTGGTGAGAAAAACCAAGGGCTAACTCTAACAGTTGACCGTTTGCATTTGCACGGTAACCTACCCCTACGATTTCCATTTCTTTTTTAAAACCCTCAGAAACTCCAATAATCATATTCTGTATCAACGCACGATATAACCCATGTTTAGATCGGTGATCAGGAGCGTCAGTAGTGCGGGTAATTGTTAGAACATTACCTTCAAGGTTTAATGAAACACTTGATAAATCAATATCTTGAGTTAATGTCCCTTTCTTTCCAGTGACAGAAACCATGTTGCCGTTCAGCGAATATTCTACGCCTGCTGGAATAGTGATGGGTGCTTTACCAATTCTTGACATCTTTCAATTTTTAATATACGTAACATAATACTTCACCACCTATATTCAACTTGCGTGCTTCTTTGTCAGTAATCACACCTTTTGAAGTCGAAATCATAGCGATACCTAATCCGTTTAATACACGCGGCAATTCTTCTGAACCTGCATATTTACGTAAACCAGGTTTCGAAATTCGCTGTAATTTTGTTATCGCTGGAACACGAGTTGATACATTGTATTTCAAAGCAATTTTAATAATACCTTGTTTGTTGTCCTCCTCAAACTTATAGTTCAGGATATATCCCTGATCAAATAAAATCTGTGTCATAGCACGTTTTGTATTTGAACTTGGAATTTCAACCATTTTCAACCCTGCGGCACTTGCGTTGCGAATTCGGGTTAAAAAATCTGCGATTGGGTCTGTAGTCATTTCTTTTAAACTTTATTTAATTACCAACTAGCTTTACGAACTCCCGGGATTTTTCCTGAGAGAGCCATCTCTCTAAAAGTCACCCTTGAAATCCCAAAATGACGCATGTAACCACGAGGACGTCCTGTTAAACCGCATCGGTTGTGCAGTCTTATTTTCGCCGAATTTGCAGGAATTTTCTGAAGGGCCATCATCGCATCCCATTTTTGATTAATTACCTCCTCATTCGTTGAAGTAGATTTTAACACTTTGGTCAATTGCTCTCGCTTATTAGCATATCGAGCTACCATCCGTTCTCTTTTGCGCTCACGCGCTTTCATTGATTCTTTCGCCATTTTTTATTATTTTTTTACAAATGGAAATCCAAATAAGTCCAACAATGCTTTTGCCTCTTCATCACTTTTCGCAGAAGTTACTAAGGTGATATCCATTCCAAGAATTTTATTTACTTTATCGATATCGATTTCAGGAAAGATAATGTGTTCTTTGATGCCTAAGTTAAAGTTTCCTCGACCATCAAATCCTTTTGGACTGATTCCTCTAAAATCGCGAGTTCTAGGAAGTGAAACCGACAGAAATCGATCGAGGAAATCATACATTCGATCACCTCTTAGCGTAACCTTAGTTCCAATTGGCATTCCTTTACGCAGTTTAAAATTCGAAATATCTTTTTTCGAATTTGTCGTAATCGCTTTTTGCCCTGCTATTCTAGAAAGATCTGCAGCAGCACTTTCAATTAACTTTTTATCTGCAACTGCGTCGCCCATTCCTTGACTTAAAACAATTTTAGTCAGTTTTGGCACTCGCATGATTGATTTATATCCGAACTGTTCTGTTAATTCCTTAATAATTACAGTGTGATACCTTTCTTTAAGTCTTGGTGTGTAAGTCATTATTTAATCACCTCCCCTGATTTCTTTGAAAAACGTACTAATTTACCTTTATCATTTTCTTTTCTACCTACTCTTGTTGCTTGACCAGCAACAACAAGCATTAGATTTGAAACATGAATTGTTCCTTCTTTTTCCTCAATTCCACCTTGTGGATTAGTCGCGCTTGGCTTTGTGTGACGCTTCACTAAATTAACGCCTTCAACAGTTGCCCTCATTTTCGAGCGATTGATTGAGGTAATCTTACCTTCTTGACCTTTTGAGTCACCACTAATGACTTTCACAAGGTCGCCAACTTTTATTTTTAACTTCGTTTGCATATCTCTATAAATTACAATACCTCTGGTGCTAAAGAAACGATTTTCATATAATTATTCTCACGTAATTCTCGAGCAACAGGACCGAAAATACGTGTACCACGCATTTCTCCAGCTTGATTCAAAATTACACATGCATTATCATCGAATCGAATGTATGAGCCATCGGGCCGTCTGATTTCTTTTTTAGTTCGCACTACAACAGCAGTGGCAACGGATCCCTTCTTAACTGCGCCTGTGGGCATTGCGCTTTTCACAGTAACAACAATTTTATCACCAATGGAAGCGTATCTTCTGCGAGTACCGCCCAACACTCTTATGCAAAGGACTTCTTTCGCACCGGAATTATCAGCAACTGCTAATCTTGATTCTGTTTGTATCATCTCTCAGGTTATTTCGCTCTTTCAACAATTTCTACTAAGCGCCAATTCTTTGATTTACTCAAAGGACGCGTTTCCATAATTTTAACGGTATCACCAACGTGGCAGTCATTTGTTTCATCGTGTGCTACAAATTTCGTAGTCGTTTTAACAAACTTTCCATATTTCGGGTGTTTTTTCTTTCGTTCCACAGCAACTACAATAGACTTATCCATTTTATCGCTTGTTACGATTCCGATTCTTTCTTTTCTTAAATTTCGCTTTTCCATGTTAAGCATCAATTATTGCGCTGTTACAGCACTGTTTCTTTTGGTTAATTCCGTATTAAATCTTGCAATGGTCTTTCTTAAACTCTTTATTCTCATAGGGTTCTCAATGGGAGCAGTTTTGTGAGTTAAAGTCAAAGAAATCATTTGGTTTTGCAATTCTGCAAGTTTACGATTCAATTCTTCGTGTGATAACTTTGATATATCTTGTGTTTTCATTTTCTAATTTTTAAGCAGGTATTTCAAAATCATTGCGAACCACAAACTTGCATTTCACTGGAAGCTTTTGTGCGGCAAGTCGCAATGCTTCTTTGGCAATCTCGTATGGTACCCCATCTGCTTCAAACATAATTCTACCAGGTTTTACCACAGCTACCCAATGGCTTGGTGCTCCTTTTCCTTTACCCATACGTACTTCGGCAGGTTTAGCTGTAACGGGTTTATCAGGAAAAATACGAATCCACACTTTTCCTTCCCTTTTCATGTAACGCGTTACCGCAATACGAGAAGCTTCAATTTGACGTGAAGTGATCCAGCCTGGCTCTAAGGTTTTTAAACCAAATGATCCAAAAGCTATCCTCGAACCACGGTGTGCCAACCCCCGATTTCTACTTTTCTGTACTCTTCTGAACTTCGTTCTTTTTGGTTGTAACATTTTACTACTCTTTTAAGCGTATTACTTTTTCTTTCTTTTTGGTGAAACAGAACCACCTCCTGCATTTGTATTTGCGGAAGACATTCCAACATTCGGTGAAAGGTCACGTTTTCCATAAACCTCTCCTCGACAAATCCAAACCTTTATCCCAAGACGACCATAGGTTGTATGTGCTTCTGAAACAGCATAGTCTATGTCCGCTCTAAATGTGTGTAATGGCGTTCGACCGTCTTTGTACATTTCAGAACGCGCCATTTCAGCACCATTCAATCTTCCGGAAATTTTAATTTTAATTCCTTCAGCACCTAAACGCATAGTACCTGCAATAGCCATTTTTATAGCTCTACGGAATGAAATGCGCGCTTCAAGCTGACGAGCCACTGCATCAGCAACTAATCGTGCATCAAGTTCAGGGCGTTTTACCTCAAAGATGTTAATTTGAATCTCTTTCTTAGTAAGTTTTTTCAACTCTTCTTTCAACTTGTCTACTTCCTGCCCTCCTTTTCCAATGATAACTCCTGGTCGAGCCGTATTAATAGTCACCGTTACCAACTTAAGAGTACGCTCAATTATAATCTTAGCAATACTTGCTTTAGCCAAACGAGCATTTAAATACTTTCTGATTTGATCGTCTTCAACGATTTTGTCTTTATAGTTTCTACCGCCATACCAGTTAGAATCCCATCCGTGGATGTAGCCTAAACGATTGCCTATTGGATTTGTCTTTTGTCCCATATTATTTAAGAATTTACACCATCAACGATGATTGTAACATGATTTGATCTTTTTCTAATTCTGTGTGCACGTCCTTGAGGAGCTGGTTGAATTCTTTTCAACATCGATCCTCCGGCAACTTGGATTGATTTTACAATCACTTTCTCCTCACTAAGGTCCTTGCCCTCATTTTTCTGTTCCCAATTTGCAATTGCAGAACGCAAAAGCTTCGCTAAATCTACAGAGGCAAACTTAGAGTTATAGTTTAAAATATTCAGCGCTTTATTTACTTCAACTCCGCGAATTAAATCAGCAACCATTCTCATTTTTCGGGGAGAAATCTTAGAATCATTCAACTGCGCAAAAGCAATTTGCTTTTTCTCATCTTTCAACTTCTCAGCCCTTAGTCTTTTTCTAGCACCCATGACTTAAAATTTATCTTATCGTTTTTTATCTTTTTTATTTCCGGCATGTCCACGGAACACTCTCGTTGGAGAGAATTCTCCCAATTTGTGACCTACCATATTCTCTGTAACAAATACAGGAATGAATTTATGACCGTTATGGACTGCAAAGGTTAAACCAACGAAATCCGGTGTAATTGTTGACGCACGCGACCAAGTTTTGATTACTGCCTTGCTGTTTGAAGCTTGTGCATCATCTACTCGTTTCATCAATTTGTAGTGAACAAAAGGCGGCTTTTTTAATGAACGACTCATACTACGTTATTTTTTTCTTCTTTCTATAATGAACTTATTTGAATACTTTGTTTTAGATCTAGTTTTGTATCCTTTCGCAGGCATACCATTTCTAGATCGTGGGTGACCTCCGGAATTTCTTCCTTCTCCACCACCCATTGGGTGATCCACTGGATTCATAACTACCCCGCGTACACGAGGACGTCTTCCTAACCAACGAGACCGACCTGCCTTGCCTGATCGCTCAAGGTTGTGCTCTCCATTGGAAACAACTCCAATTGTAGCTATACAGGTTACGAGTACCATTCTTGTCTCACCACTTGGCATTTTAACCACCGCAAACTTACCTTCCCGAGCATTCAATTGCCCATATGTTCCAGCCCCTCTAGCAATTGATCCCCCTTTACCGGGCATCAATTCAATATTATGAATCAACGTTCCTAATGGAATATCGGATAAGTACATCGCATTACCTACGTTAGGCGTTGCTGTTCTACCAGAAGTAACTGTATCTCCTACTTTCAAACCATTTGGCGCGATAATATAGCGCTTCTCTCCGTCAGCGTAAAATAATAATGCAATGTTGGCCGTTCGATTCGGATCATACTCAATTGATTTAACAATTGCAGGAATATCGAACTTATTTCGCTTGAAATCAACGATTCGATACTTTTGCTTATGTCCTCCACCAATGTAACGCATTGTCATACGTCCATCATTATTACGCCCTCCAGACTTCGTTCCGCCTTTAACAAGGCTTTTCTCTGGTTTTGAGGCGGTAATTACCGACATGTCTATCGCCACTTTATGACGTTGACCCGGAGTTGTTGGTTTAAACTTTTTAACGCTCATTGCTCAATTAATAGTTGTTAAACAAATCAATGGTTTCACCATCTGCGATTGAAACTACAGCCTTCTTCCATTGTTTACTTCTTTGCTCAACAATGCCTTTGTTTGTAAATTTCACAGAAGATTTTCCACCGCCATAATTTTGTGTACGTACATCTGTGACGTGTACCCCGTACATTTTCTCGACAGCCAGCTTGATTTCAAGCTTATTTGCCTTTCTATCCACTTCAAAAGTAAATGCATTTCTAGCTTCGGAGGCAAAAGATGCTTTCTCAGTGATTATCGGCTTTTTAATTATTCCTTGCATGATCCTGGATTAATTTAAAATTTCTTCAATACGACTTATAGCCGATTGAGTTACTATAACCTTCCGGGCGTTCAATACGTCGTAGGTATTGAAGGATTCGACCGTTACAACCTTTACTTTCTTCAAATTTCTAGAAGCCAAATAAACGTTGTCATTTTTATCTCCTAAGATTAACAGAACTTTCTGATTCTCTAAAGAGAAAGCAGAAACCATCGCAACAAAATCTTTTGTTTTGATTGCATCCATCTTTACATCTTCAAGCACCATTAAGGCATCATTCTTCATCTGGTAAGAAAATGCTGACTTTCTAGCTAATCTTTTAAGTTTGACATTTAATTTGAAGGAATAATTTCTTGGTCTTGGTCCAAAAATTCGTCCTCCACCTACACGAGTACCGGACTTTGCACTTCCTGCTCTTGCACCCCCCGTACCCTTTTGCTTTTTAAGCTTTTTAGTTGAGCCTGCAATTTCATTTCGCTCCTTCGATTTGTGCGTACCCTGCCGGCGATTTGCTAAATGTTGCTTAACATCTAAATATATGGCATGATTGTTTGGCTCGATACCAAAAACTTCATTAGAGAGTTTGGCTTTCGCCGAAGATGCTTTACCGCTTACGCTATAAACTTTCGCTTCCATTATTTATTAATTGTTACGTAAGAATTATTCGCTCCTGGAATAGATCCTTTAATGATTAATATATTCCGTTCTGCCAAGACCTTCAAAATTTCAAGATTTGCTTGTGTTCTTTGTTTGTTACCCATTTGTCCGGCCATCCTCATTCCTTTGAATACACGAGCCGGATATGAACAAGCTCCAATAGATCCGGGCGCACGCAAGCGGTTGTGCTGGCCATGCGTGGATTGTCCAACACCACCAAAATTGTGGCGTCTTACAACCCCCTGAAAACCTTTACCTTTTGTAATTCCAACAACGTCCACAAACTCCCCTTCTTCAAAAATATTTACGGTTACCTCATCACCAATATTTAACTCTTCAAAACCTTTAAATTCAACCAACTTTGACTTAGGGTTAGTATTCGCTTTCTTGAAGTGCCCCTTCAATGCATTTGGGGTATTTTTTTCTTTGCGATTTCCAAAACCCAATTGAACAGCTTCGTACCCATCACGGTCGGTTGTTTTAACTTGAGTTACTACGCAGGGACCAGCTTCAACAAGCGTGCATGGCAATGATTTGCCCTCGGCACTATAAATGCTAGTCATTCCGATTTTTCGTCCAATAATTCCTGACATAACTAATTTAACTTTGGATTATACTTTAATTTCTACATCAACGCCACTAGGCAACTCTAATTTCATCAATGCATCTACTGTTTTAGATGAACTGCTATAAATGTCTAACAAGCGTTTGTATGCGCATAGCTCAAACTGTTCACGAGCCTTCTTATTAACGTGTGGCGAGCGCAAAACAGTGTAGATGCGTTTGTGTGTGGGCAAAGGTATTGGCCCACTCACAACGGCGCCTGTAGCTTTTACCGTCTTTACAATTTTCTCAGCAGACTTGTCCACTAAGTTGTGATCGTAAGACTTTAATTTTATTCTAATTTTCTGACTCATTTCTTTTCAATTTTATGCTGAAAAATTACTTTGATTTTGAAATCACATCTTCTGCCACATTCTTAGGCGCAGCAGCATAGTGAGAAAACTCCATGGAAGATGTTGCACGACCGGATGTAATTGTACGTAACTGAGTTACATAGCCAAACATTTCAGATAATGGCACATCTGCTTTTAGTACCTTCGCACCTGCTCGATCATCCATACCCGTTGGCATTCCGCGACGTCTATTCAAATCCCCTTGAACATCTCCAAAATAATCCTCTGGTGTAACTACTTCTAATTTCATAATCGGCTCAAGCAATATAGGAGAGCAAGATTTTAATGCTGCCCGGTAAGCCATTTTCGCGCACAATTCGAATGAAAGTGAGTCGGAGTCAACTGCGTGGAATGAGCCATCAATTAATTCTACTTTCATTGATTCAAGTGGGAAACCGGCTAATACCCCATTTTTCATTGATTCGCGGAAACCTTTCTCAACAGAAGGAATAAATTCCCTTGGTATATTACCCCCTTTAATACTGTTAATGAATTCAAGACCTTTCTTCTCAGTATTATCTTGATGTGAGATTTTAACCAAAATATCGGCAAATTTTCCACGACCACCAGTTTGTTTCTTATAAACTTCACGATGCTCCGTAGCACCAGAAATTGCTTCCCGGTAAGCAACTTGAGGGGCCCCTTGATTAACCTCAACTTTAAATTCTCTTTTCAAACGATCAACAATTATTTCTAAGTGAAGCTCACCCATACCGGAAATGATGGTTTGACCCGTGTCCTCATCTGTATTCACACGAAATGTTGGGTCTTCTTCAGACAATTTAGAAAGACCGATTGATAGCCGATCTGTATCCGCTTGAGTCTTCGGTTCAATTGCTAATCCAATAACTGGATCAGGAAAAACCATTGACTCGAGGATTATCGGTGCGTTTTCAGCACACAGAGTATCCCCTGTTTTTATATCTTTAAACCCAACCACTGCACCAATATCACCAGCGCCCAATTCAGGAACTTGATTTTGCTTATTAGCATGCATTTGGAAAATACGAGAAATCCTTTCCTTATTTTCAGAACGTGTATTTAATACATACGATCCAGCATCAAGTTTTCCTGAGTAAACCCTTGTAAAACATAACCTTCCTACAAATGGGTCAGTTGCAATTTTAAATGCCAAAGCAGCAAATGGTTCATTGTAAGACGGTTTTCTTGTTACTTCCTCGTCTGTTTTAGGATTAATTCCAGTAATCGCCTCAATATCAAGAGGAGAAGGTAATATTTCCATTACCATATCCAACATTGCCTGTACACCTTTATTCTTAAATGAAGATCCACACATCATTGGAACTACTTTACCTGAAATTGTAGCTTGACGCAACGCATTTAGAATTTCCCGCTCAGTTAATGAATTCTCGTCTTCAAAATATTTCTCCATTAAGCTTTCGTCAAACTCAGCGACCGCCTCAAGAAGTTTTCCCCTCAATTCCCTTGCCTCATCAATGATATCAGCAGGTATATCAACTTCCTTAAATGTCATTCCAAAATCATCCTCATTCCAAACAATTCCTCGGAAATTAATTAAATCAACCACACCTCTAAAATTGTCCTCTTCCCCAATGTTGATTTGGAGGGGTAACGCGTGGCTTCCTAACATGTCTTTAACTTGTTTACATACTTTCAGGAAATCAGCACCTTGTCGGTCCATTTTGTTCACAAAACCTATTCTTGGAACATTATAATTATTTGCCAACCTCCAATTGGTTTCGGATTGAGGCTCTACACCATCTACTGCCGAAAACAAGAAAACCAAGCCATCTAAAACGCGTAGGGAGCGATTAACTTCTACCGTAAAATCAACGTGTCCTGGGGTATCAATAATATTAACATGATATGGGGTTCCTCGATAATTCCAAGTTAAAGTAGTTGCTGCAGAGGTTATAGTTATACCTCGCTCCTGCTCTTGCTCCATCCAATCCATCGTTGCTGCACCGTCATGTACTTCACCAATCTTATGATTTACACCACCGTAAAACAATATCCTTTCAGTAGTTGTGGTTTTCCCTGCGTCAATGTGCGCAGCGATACCAATGTTTCTCGTGAATTTAAGGTCTCTTGCCATGTTTAGAATCTAAAATGTGAAAATGCTTTGTTTGCTTCCGCCATACGTAGGGTATCTTCCTTCTTCTTGTAGGCAGCTCCCTCTTCTTTTGAGGCAGCAATGATTTCAGCTGCTAATTTTTGAGACATTGTTTTCTCGTTTCGCTTCCTTGCATAACCGATTAACCATTTCATGGCAAGTGACGCTTTTCGCTCTTCTCTTACTGGAGTAGGAATCTGAAACGTTGCACCCCCTACACGACGACTTCGAACTTCGACGCTTGGAGTTACATTTTCTATGGCTTTTTTCCATACTTCTAGGCCTGAAGTATCGTCAACCTTCTTTTCTACTAAGTCAATAGCTTCGTAGAATATTTTGAATGCCAAACTTTTCTTACCCGAATACATTAAATTATTCACAAACTTGGTAACTACCTGTTCGTTGAATTTTGGATCTGGTAGGATGGCAATTTTTTTCGCTTTTCTTCTTCTCATCGCTTAAAAATTATCGTTGAATGTCAACTACGTTATTTTTGCTTAGGTCGTTTAGTACCATATTTAGAACGTCGTTGGGACCGACCCTGAACACCGGCAGTGTCCTCAGCACCTCGAACAATGTGATAACGAACTCCTGGAAGGTCTTTTACACGACCTCCTCGCACTAAAACTAGGGAGTGTTCTTGAAGATTGTGACCTTCACCTCCGATGTAAGCATTGACTTCGCGACCGTTTGTTAAACGAACACGAGCCACTTTACGCATGGCAGAATTAGGCTTTTTGGGAGTGGTTGTATACACACGAACACATACTCCTTTTCGTTGAGGACATGAATCAAGTGCAGCAGACTTACTCTTCTTTACTACCGCCGTTCTTCCTTTGCGAACTAACTGTTGAATAGTTGGCATAAAAATACTCTTAATTTAACAATATATAATCTCCTCAAACGCTCTTTGAGGGGTGCAAAGATAAGAGGTTAATTTGATTTCACAATAGCATTTATAAAAAACTTTGAAATTTTTGAAATAAAACCAAGATTGAACCCAATTAATCTTTCAATGACAATATTTTCAATTTAAACGGGGAATTTATTACCTTATCTAACTATCATAATAACTCGCTAGAATTACCTTTGACATTACATTATTTTGAATTTACTTAAGGCGCATGGGCTCTTTGTTGAGATTAAGATTTAGGCTGGTAAAATTTGCCGGCTAGTGAATGATATGTAGAAATCCAGCAAGTAAATACTTTGTTCTTTCTTGATCATCATACGTATACTTTTCACTATCGGGCAAAACAGTATAAAAATAAACTCCTTCTGTAAGTAGTATTCCATCTGTTGTTAACCCGTTCCAATCATTCTGATAATTCGAATTATTATAAACTAGATTTCCCCATCGGTTGAAAACTTGCAAGCGAACATTATTAAAGTCCTCCAAATGTTGAATAATAAAAACATCATTGGTTTGATCCCCGTTCAGTGTTAACACATTTGGTGCTTCCAAAGGGCATTGATTATAAACGAAAATCGGGTTTCCCATAATAGTCTTTCCGCACTGGTCTTGAATCTCAACCGTGAATACGTTCACATTTGGTTGCAAAAATACTCCTCCAAGGTCAACCGTATCACTATTTGGAAAAGAACCTGGGCCCCAAATGTATTGATACGGAGGGAGCCCAAAGCTTGCCGCACATCCCAACATCCCAATCTCACCGTCACTTGCGCATACGTTTATAGAATCTGCTGCAATTAAAGATAATGGTTGGTAATCTACAAGGTTTAGAATTATAGAGGTTGTATCGAAAGTTCCATCGCATGGGTTGGGAACAATTACGCTGAAAAATACGGTTTCCGTTGATTCTGATAAATTATCTAATAAGGCCTCAATGGTGATCGTGTCGGAAAAAACACCAATAGGTATAGTCAGTTCACTTGGAATAAATGGGTAATCCACTCCATTGGTAGCGGTACCACTTAGAGCAATCTGAACTTCTAAGTTAGTGGTTGTATCAATTCTTGAAATAATAAATCCTGCAACTCCACAGTCTTCAACCAGTTGAGGTGGTCCGGTAATATTCACAGAAATCGGAATATCTACTTGGCAACTAACCACTCTAAACGCGAAGGTTCTGATTTTTGAATTAATCAACACCCCATTTCGGTATTCATTAACTTTCACACCTGCCACAAAGTTGCCAATATTATTTGGGGTGAATGACATCATTCCTGTTTGGGAATTTAATGTGATGGAAGAGCCCGTTCCAAAAGGTAACAGTGCTGTATACCCTACATTCCATGCAACCCCTGAATATGGCGGTGGTGACTCAGGGTTTGGCATCACATTCACTATACTGCCCCCGAGAAGTGGGTCTACCAATTCATATGTTAGGGAATCCCCGTCGGGATCAAAGGCAATGTGGTCAAAAGTTAACGTATTTTGACTACAGAGCACCAGGGGAGGATAATTGATGAAACGTGCACCTTGGTTATATTCAGGAGTTGTTGAACTACCTGGAATGAACGTTGTTAGGGTAATTCCATTATTCCCAGGATCCACTATGTTGTCGATATTATTCGCCCAACAGCATCGTTGATAACTAATATGATACCCCGTTGGATTAAATAAAAGCTGAATCGTATCTATGTAAATTCCTTTTTCAACACAAATATTATCAGGAGGGGTTACACAAGGGTCGTCATACACAATGGGTAAAACTGCGCTAGAGAACAAGGGAGCGAATTCCTCAGAATAAAAGGATCCGTTTTCATTAAAGATAGTATAAATTAAGGGATTATCATAGGCCGTTGCGCTATTACAATCTCTATAAATTTCAAAGGTTATTTTATAAAAGCCATTTCCAAGGGAATCATAATAAATTTCTCCTCCAAGGATATGTGTAGCTAAGGACTGATTGCTTAATAAACCAATCAAAGAAAAACAAAAACCCAAAAAAAGTTTTTTTATGTTAAATTGATACCTACTCATGAATATATAATTTTTCCATTGTTCCATCTTCAAAATATAAGAATAGAATTTGGCCTGAATTTTTATCTGTAAGTCTGCCAATCCAATCAGTAATTCGAATTATTTTTTTTGAAGATTGCCAATTCATGTCAAGGATATCACCTGTTAATATAGTTAGATTTAAGGTGACTAAACTATCACATGCATTTATATTTGAAACTGTGTCTACATATGATCCTGAGGCTGTATAAACCAAACCGTTGAATGGCCAGGTGTACGGACCCGTACTTGTTACATCAAAGGTCCCTATCAATAGTGGTTGAACCGTTATTGCCGTAATGCTCGTATCACACGTAATTCCATCACATGCAATCAATTGAAGGTTGTATGTGCCTGGAAAATAATAACATGCTTGACCCGGATTTTGCAAAGTAGACGTTTCACCGTTACCCATATCCCACGCAAACGTATTTGCTCCAACACTTGTATTAGTAATAGAAACGCAATCGCCTATGCAAGGTGTATCACCGGAAAGCAGATAAGAAGCAGTCACAGAAGGTTGAATTGGTGACGTAATCATTACATTATTAATAGCAAGCGAAGGGTCTGAACCAGCCCCGTCATTATCATTATGCCATTCAAATCCAATTCTTAGTGTAGAGATATTCGAACAACTGCCTGGCAACTGGGCAATAATATTACTCCAAATTCCTTGTCCTGAGGCACAAGTTGAACCTGTGTTAATAACTTGTAAAATATTCCAATTACTTCCACCATCCAAACTGTAAACTACATTACCAAAATCGGCTCCTGGCTGACCAATACCGATGTAATCAAAAGACAAATTCAAAACACCTGTATTCATTGTGTTTATATTAGCACTTGTAAATGCGCGTTTATTTGTTGTAGCATCAATAAGTCCAAGACCACCATCTCCGGCATTATAAGTAGCTCCATTGCCTACGCACCATGCGCCTTGACAACTTATATGAAGGGTCTTATTACCGTTATTGGCAACCCCGCAATTACCGGCCGCCATCCCACCTTCTGCATCGGAAATGACCCAGATATTTGCATCTATTCCATTAGCGCCAATAGACGTATTTAATGTCCAAGTTGCAGGATTTTCAAAATCATCTTGCCAGATGACATTTTGAGCATAAAGAGATACTTTGACTAGAAGTAAAGTAAGGAGTAGGTTGTTTTTCATGATTCAAAAATTCCTTTAAATTTAAAGCAAATTAAGGATACACAAGTTGTTGTATAATTATTACGTTTATTTTAGCAACAAAAATGCGTTTTTTAACCCTTTTGATTTTATTATTAAGCTCTAAATTCTATGGTCAAATAGAAGATATTTATTGCCCAGAAATTAATGCCCAATTGAAATCAAAAGGTGTATTTCCTTTTGGTGTCGCATCTGGAGACCCAACAGAAAAAGGGGTTATTTTGTGGACGGCGTTAAATCCATTCAAACTCCAACCCTATCGGATGGTAAGTTGTCAACTAAGTGAACAGGATGATTTTAAAGAGATTGCCAGAACATATAAATATGAAGTAGAGATTGTGCGAGGCTTGTCAGTTAAAATAAGTGCCACTAATCTTTCGCAAGACAAACAATATTTTTTTAGATTCATTTATGGCGAGGATACTTCAGCTGTTGGAAGAACAAAAACAACTGGAACGAGTCCTAACCAATTAAGATTCGCGGTGGTAAGTTGCAGTAATTATGAATGGGGCTATTTTAACGCATATGAATCTTTAGCGAATATCTCTGATTTAGATTTTGTAATTCACCTAGGCGACTATATCTATGAATACGGCCCTGGAGTTTACGGTGATCAATCCTTAAATCGAGCGCATTTACCCCCTAAAGAGTTACTCACAATTCAAGATTACCGCTCCCGGTATGCACAATATCGACTTGATAATCAACTCCAATATTTACATCAAAAAGTCCCCTTCATTTCGGTTTGGGATGATCATGAAATTGCAAATGACGCTTACGCAGGTGGTGCCCAGAATCATCAAGATAACGAAGGAGAATGGGAAATACGAAAAAATGCAGCACAACAAGCATATTTTGAATGGTTACCTATAACTGACAATACAAAATACCAAATAAATCGGGCTTTTATTTTTGGATCGCTAGCAAATTTGTTCATGCTTGATGAGCGCATATTAGGAAGAACTAAACAACCTACAGAAGAAAATGCAAGTTCCGAAGGGAATACAATGCTTGGTAAGGATCAATATGAATGGTTAGTAAATTCAATAAATCAATCGAATACGGCTTGGAATATTTTAGGTAATCAAGTGCTCCTTTCCAATGTAAACATTCCTGCACAATCGAAAGGCATAAAGCAGAGTATGGATTCTTGGCAGGGATACTTAGTTGAACGTAAAAGATTATTGGATGCATTCAAAGGCATAAGTGATGCTAAAAACCACGCCAATAACCTAATTGTACTTACAGGGGATATTCATAGTGCATTTGCACTTTCATTGAAGCATGAGAATAAAACATTGGGTGTTGAATGGGTTGCTCAAAGCATAACTTCATCTAATCATAACGAGCGATATCGCTCCTGTCAGTCTAAATCTTTGGAACGTAAATTGAAAAAGAAACAGTTAAATCCCTATTTGAATTTTGTGGACCTAAGACATCACGGGTATGTCCTTATAGATTTGTCGAGTTCACAAGCAAAATCGACTTGGTATAGGGTTAAAGTTCACAAACCCAAGAAAATAAAATCCAAAAAGATTTATTCTGAATCAATTTGGAAAAACAGCTAGCAAGACTGATAAAATCCATTTAATTTAAGTAGAACTACGTATTACCCCTCACACAAATACGCAGTGGGATATCGGTATCTACGTGTATTTTACATGTGCTCGCATGAAATAATCAAATTCAATGTCTATTATGTAATGACCTTTGGTTTAACAAACAACGCTAATACCAAAGATTATGAAAACAATAGTACTTTTATTCGCTTTAATATTGCAAGGAATTACAAGCAATATATTTGGACAACACACTAAAATTTGGGTTCAAATTAATGACCTTTCTGCAGTCCCTGTCATGAATGAAGATGGATTGCTATTCTCAAGTGATGCAGCGTTCAATACCGCAATAAGTATCAATTCAATTACTTCTGTTAGACAAGCATTACCCGCTTCTAAACAAGAAAAACTTCAGCACGTTTTTGAAATTGAATGCGAATGCTCGGAGGCCGAACTCTTGAATTCTTTAGTGTCAATTCCCTTCCTTTCAGGGTTTGAACAAGCGCCAAACTATCAAGTGCTTTATACACCTAATGACTATAATCTTGGTCTAGCAAATAATTATGCCTTAGACTTAATCAATGCACAAGGGGCATGGGACATTACTCAGGGTAACGCAAGCTTCATTATTGGAATTAGTGATCAAAACATAGATCCAACGCACGAAGAATTAACAGGAAAAATTGTATCTTACAATTCCACTAATACTGCAACACCAACCCATGGTAATGCTGTTTGTGCCATTGCTGCAGGAAACACTGACAATAATCTAGGGTTAAGTTCTATCGGGTTTAATTCTTCTATTGCATTTTATCAAATGAATTACAACGAATTGCTTGTTGCTACCTACAGTGGAATTAGGGTATTAAACTTAAGCTGGAGCTCAGGATGCTTTTTTAATCAATATGAGCAAGATGTGGTTACCGAAGTTTATAACAACGGAACCTTTATTATTGCAGCTGCTGGAAATGGTAACACTTGTAGCTCGGCGGATGCTTTAGTATATCCCGCAGCTTATGCGAATGTATTTGCAGTAACTAGTATTGGAAATTTAGACAATCACGAACAGGTAAATGGAGACCCCCTCTCAACTCACCAGCACAATCAAATGGTGGATCTTTCGGCACCAGGTTACAATGTCGCCATTGTTCCTTCAAATGGATGGTATTTAAACAGCTCTGGCACTTCATATGCCGCACCATTTGTTACCGGTACTGTTGCTTTAATGCTTTCTGTTAATCCTTGTTTGGGTAATCAAGACATAGAAATGATTCTTAAAAATTCAGCAATTAATATAGATGCACTAAATCCCATGTACGCTGGAAAAATAGGCAGTGGTCGACTTAATGCAGCAGCTGCGGTATTAATGGCTCAGAACCATACGCATGACGCTATTTTTAATGTTTCGATTCAAGGAACATGTTTGAGCACAAGCTCAACCGTGAGTTTAAACCCGTCAAACGTCACCGGGAATGTATCGGCAACTTGGTCTAACGGGCTGGTTGGGCTTCAACAAACAGGCATTGAAACGGGAGTCTACACAATAACACTAATTGATGCCATAGGATGTAGTTCAGATACAACCTTTACCGTGACTTCGCCGGTTTCGGTTCTAGTAAATGGGGTTGTCACTCAAATTCAGTGTTTTGGACAAGCCAATGGCTCAATTGATGTCAGTATCCTACAAGGCGTCCCTGCATTCACATACATATGGGATAATGGAGCAACAACCCAAGACATCGATAATCTGGGGCCTGGTACATATCGATTAACCGTAATTGATGCTAATGGATGTGTTTCGTACAGTAGTTATACGATCGTTCAGCCAACTGAGATTACATTAAATGCTGTAGTTACTGATGAAATACAAGGAAATGACGGAATGATTGAATTAACGATTAACGGAGGTGTTCCATCTTATACTACTTTATGGTCTAATGGAATAAATTCTGAAGACCAAACGAATATTACCGCCGGAACCTATGAAGTAACCGTGGTTGATGGAAATGGATGTATGAACAGTTTAGAGGTGATTGTTTCTAATAATCAAACCAATGGAGTTGCAGAGGGGTATACAAATAATATGACCGTTTATCCAAATCCTAGTATGGGAAACACAACAGTTCGATGGGAGGAAGCCATGGTTGAATTAACGGTATTTGATCATCATGGTCGAATGGTATACCATCAAGATATTCAAGGTCTCAATGCAGTAGAATTAAGTTCATTAAGCTCAGGAACGTATATAGTTAGCGTTTTTAACAATCAGGGAATTGCAGGCACACAACGAATCGTTGTACTGTAATAGTTAGGTTTAGGGTTGGAAAAAGGGGTGGCAAAGGCTATCCCTTTTTCTTTTTCATTAAAAAATGTTGAATTTCTCCAAAGAGTAAATGAGAAGGCTTTACACATATGTACCCCAGCTTTTCATAAAATCCTAACACATTCTCTCGAGCATGAAGTATTATTTCTGTTGCCCCTGAGTTCCAAGCCTCAGACTCCATGAGTATCATTAAGTTAGACCCAACTCCTTTGCATTGGCAACTTGGTTCAACAGCCATAAATCTGATTTGCCGAATGGATGGATCGATGTAGTCTAGGCGGCCAACGCCAACAATTACATTATTGTCAAATGCGGCGAAATGGCTCTGATCAAATTCTTTCTCATCTCGTTCTGAACCAAGTGGTTGATTCCATGGCTCCCTAAGCACTCGATATCGGAGCGCATAATAAGATGCCCATTCGGATGGGGATGTTGGTTCCCTTATTTCCATTTAAAAGCAAGTTGCGATACCCGTTTGGTGTTTGTTGTTCCCTGTAATTCCTCTCGAATCAATTCTCTTGCCTTCTCTGTACAGAATACCTCATCTAGCGATTTAATAATCCCAATTGGGATAAGAAGGTTATGACATAATGCTTCCAAGGCCTCTGCCTCCAGTAGAGCAACAAAATGCGATAATTCATTGCTTAATGTACTTCGATGCAATACACGCCCTTCATTTGTTAAATACCTTGAATTTTTGGCAAGTTCATCACATTTCAGCACTTCACAAAGGGCAATAAATTGTCGATTAGAACCAATAGCGAATGTTAGAAGTTTGCCATCTTTTGTGGTAAATATTTCTCCATAGGGTGCAATGTTTGGATGTAAACTTCCCATTCGCTTTGGAATTAAATTATTCATCAAATATGCAGAAGCTTGATTTACTAAACTAGCAACAGCCGCATCGTATAGCGAAACACTTACCCAAGATCCTTTACCATTTTTTTTAAGGTTTAATAAGGCCAATAAGAGTCCCTCTTTAAGTTGATGTGCAGCCAACACGTCAATGAGCGCCACCGGCATTTTTAATGGCATTTGATTTGGTTCAGCATTCATTGCCATAAAACCCGTTTCCGCCTGAAGAATTAAATCATATGCTATGCGATCGGTATCATCTCCAAAACCTGAAATTGTTCCAATAATCAGCCTAGGATTAATGTTAAGCAATGATTCCTTTGACAAATTAAACTTCTTGTAATCTGAGGGTTTGAAATTCATAATTAAAACATCAACTCTTTTGAGTTCGTTCATTAACCATGTATAATCTTCAGCCTTACTTAGATCTTTAAGTAAGTAATCCTTTTGATAATTAATACTAGCGAAATAACTCGTTATCTCTTGAGTTTCACCTGGAATTCGCCATGTTCTAGTTACGTCTCTGTGTTTGGGGTGTTCAATTTTAGTAACCTTTGCTCCAAGCTCGGCAAAGAACGTGGCTACGGATGGTCCGGCTAACACCGTAGATAGGTCAAAAACAACGAGATCGTCAAACATGATTCAAATTTACATTAAAAACACCTGTGTAAAATCAGAGAAATCGAATAAATATGAGGATGAAATTAGGGATAAATGAGTAGATTTGCAGTAATAAAAATTTTTATATGGTTTTCGATATTGAGATGATTAAACGGGTATATTCAAAATACCCTGAGCGTATTAATTCGGCTAGAAAAGTATTAAATAAACCGTTAACCCTAACGGAAAAAATATTATACGCACATTTGTGGGAAAGCAATGCTACAGAGGCATTCGAACGGGGTTCCTCATATGTGGACTTTGCTCCAGACCGTGTAGCGATGCAAGACGCTACAGCACAAATGGCATTATTACAATTCATGCAAGCTGGGAAAAATCGTGTTGCCGTTCCGTCTACCGTACACGCTGATCACTTGATTCAGGCACGAGTTGGAGCGAGTAAGGATTTACAAGATTCATTAAATCAAAACAATGAAGTATTTAACTTTTTGTCATCGATATCAAATAAATATGGAATTGGTTTTTGGAAACCAGGTGCTGGGATCATTCATCAGGTTGTATTAGAAAACTATGCATTTCCAGGAGGTATGATGATTGGCACCGATTCTCACACGGTTAATGCCGGTGGACTTGGAATGGTGGCTATTGGTGTTGGCGGTGCGGATGCCGTTGACGTCATGGCAGGAATGGCTTGGGAATTAAAATTTCCGAAATTAATCGGCATTAAACTTACAGGAAAATTAAATGGTTGGACTTCCGCAAAGGATGTAATTTTAAAAGTAGCCGACATTCTAACTGTTAAGGGTGGAACTGGGTGCATCGTAGAATATTTTGGGGAAGGAGCACAATCACTATCCTGTACTGGTAAAGGCACCATTTGCAATATGGGAGCTGAAATTGGCGCTACAACTTCGACTTTTGGGTATGATGATTCCATGAGACGATATTTGATCGCGACTGGTCGTCAAGACGTTGTAGACGCCGCGGATGAAATTGCTGAACATCTAATAGGAGATGAAGAAGTTTATAAGAATCCAAAGGCATATTTCGATCAACTCATTGAAATTAATCTCTCTGAATTAGAACCCCATATCAATGGTCCGTTTACGCCAGACCGAGGAACACCCGTATCTAACATGCGAGAGGAAGCGAAAAAAAATGGTTGGCCAACGGAGGTGGAATGGGGATTAATCGGATCTTGCACTAATTCTTCATACGAGGATTTAGCTCGCGCAGCATCCATTGTGAAGCAAGCTGTTACGCGCGGGATTACTCCAAAAGCAGAATTCGGAATTAATCCAGGGTCAGAACAGGTTCGATTTACCGCAGAACGAGATGGAATACTTGCCGATTTTGAGAAAATGGGAACCAAAGTATTTACGAATGCTTGCGGCCCTTGTATTGGGCAATGGGACCGAGCAGGTGCTGACAAACAAGAAAAAAATACTATTGTGCATTCGTTTAATCGAAACTTCTCAAAGCGTGCTGATGGTAATCCAAACACTCATGCATTCGTTACAAGTCCTGAAATGGTTGCCGCTTTAGCCATTGCAGGAGATTTAGGGTTTAATCCGTTAATCGATACCTTAATAGACTCAGAAGGGAAGGCCTTTAAATTTATGCCTCCAATCGGTGAAGAGTTACCCACGAAAGGATTTGCAGTTGAAGATAATGGATATCAAGCTCCTGCAGCAGATGGTAGTAATGTTGAAATTATAGTAGCAGCAGACTCTCAACGCCTTCAGTTATTAGAAAACTTTCCAGTTTGGGATGGTAAGAATATCTCGGGAGCAAAATTACTCATCAAAGTAAAAGGAAAATGTACTACTGACCACATTTCTATGGCTGGTCCTTGGTTGAAATATAGAGGACACTTAGACAACATTTCTAATAATCTTTTAATAGGTGCCGAAAACGCCTTTAATGGGAAGGCTAACGAAGTAAAAAATCAACTTACCAAAAGCTATGGTGAGGTTCCTGCTGTTCAACGTGCTTACAAAGCAGCGGGAATTGCTTCGATTGTTATTGGGGATCACAATTACGGCGAAGGAAGCTCTAGAGAACACGCAGCAATGGAACCAAGACACCTGGGGGTATCCGCAGTGATTGTTAAGTCTTTTGCCCGTATTCACGAAACGAATTTAAAAAAACAAGGGATGTTGGCATTAACCTTTCATAATGAAGGTGATTACGATTTAATACAGGAAAACGATGAATTTGATTTTATCGATCTTGAATCATTTACCGCAAACAAACCACTTACCTTAAGAATTCGACACGAAAACGGTTCTAACGAGGATATTTTGTTAAATCACACTTATAATGCTTCTCAAATTGAATGGTTTAAAGCTGGCTCTGCATTGAATTTAATCAAATTAATGGGACAATAATTCCTGAAGTAACAACAAAAAAGGGAGGCAAGCCTCCCTTTTTAAATTTGATATAGATTTTTTCAAAACTTTACGGACAATCCTGCTTGAAGTAATCCTCCACCGAAAGCGCCTAATTCTACATGAGCACCAATATTTTGGGTGAAATACACTTTTGCACCAACTGCAATTCTTAATGCCACAGGAAAAATTGCGCCATTTGCATTTGCATCTTGATAGTCTGGATGACTCGGATTGGTTTCCCAGGTTCTATTAACATTTTTATATCCTCCTGCAAAAGCTGAATACATATCAACCTTTTCGGATTGTACGAAATGATAATTCAAACGCAACATTGCACGCAATTTCTTGGCTGTGTATTGTGCTTTGTAGGTCGTTACCCCACCTAGCCCGGTGCCATCAGGTGTATAAACCTGATCTTCAAAATTAAATGAGAATCCAGAAACCTCATAATTTATATCTGCACCAACACCTACCTGATCACTCATCATATATTCAAATCTCCCACCATATGAGAGCATACTTCCTACTGCTTTGTAATTTTGGACATTTTGTTCGTCACCATCATATTGATTGTATAACAAGGAATTAGCCCAATTTGGAACCCCTACATAAGGATCAACTGAAACCGAACCTTGCATCATTTGCCCGTTTACATAGAATCCGCCGATACATGCAAATATTAAAACATAAAAATTTTTCATAATTTGTTTTTTTATTCGGTATACCTAAACTTGAAGTAAAGGTTTCAATTGAGGGAAAGATTTATTTAACGAAGTTAGTTCAGAAATTGAAACGTACATGTCATCGATGGAAGCAATTACCAATGCGGCAAGCACCATTCGGTGATCATTGAACGTTTCGAGGTGTACCATTTTATTCTTAATGCCTCCTTTGATAGAAATTTCATTTACTGCTAAGTTATATTCGACACCTAGCGCTTCAAGCATAGCAATTGAGGCATGTAAACGATCTGACTCCTTTGAGCTTAGGCGTTCTGTGCCATTGATTGTTGATATTCCCGCTGCTGAAGATGCCAATACACACAACAGTGGAAATAAATCCGGCGAATGGGTTACATCAACTGAAATGGCGGCGTTAGAACCTCGACGTACTGAAATGGTATCTCCTTCAATGCAAATATCCGCCCCATATGCTTTCAATACTTCCATGATTTGTTCATCTGCTTGATTGGAATTTACTTGCAATCCACATACATTCATCGATCCAGTTATTGCACCTATGCATAAAAGATTTGCTGCACCACTCCAATCTCCCTGAATGGATATGGAACTACCTTTAATGGATTCATTCCTGTTCATAGGAATACAACGGTTATTAAAGTTAAGATATATACCCCGATTGTATAATTGTGCAAGAGTCATTTCAAAATATGGTAAGCTAACAAGATTTATTAAACAAAGTCTTCGTAATTCTTGAGCGCATACTAACCGAATTAAAACGCCAGAAGCGATTTGAGAAGTTTTCGAAGCATCGAGCTCAATTTCCTGTTGAATTGGTCTATTCTGTTCTAAAATCAAAGGCCATTCGTTTACTTGAGAAAGTTGAACTACTCCCAATTGAGTAAATAACTCCAAATTAAAATGAAGTTTACGATTTAAAAGTGTTCCGTCCGCATGAATTATAAGTTTACGCGCAAATAAAAACCCTATTGAAACCAAATGTCGAATTAAGAACCCGGATTCACCAACATTAATTTCGAGTTTCTCTTTAATACTTACCTTATTAGGTGGTATAATCTCGATTTGATTGGAGCTAACCTTAACTTGGGCACCAAAAACGGAGATACATCGAATGGCTGATTGCACGTCGGCAGAAAGTAAATTAAAATCCCCGAATAACTTTGAAGGAGAATCTGCTAACAAGGATAACAGAAGTTCTCGCTGCAAGTGGCTTTTGGAAACTGGCGCATCCATTACTGTCGGAAAACTGATTTTAGGAAGCTGGATCACTGGATTCTACATTACGGAAAATTCTAGATTGTATATCTATGGATTCTTGATGGATTAACTTAAATACCTCTTTAGCAAATTCTTGAGATAATTCTGCATCTTCTGAAAATTTCAAAAACTTTGCTAAGGCATCCTCCCATTGGTTCGGTTGAAAAATCGCAATATGATTGCGCTTTTTATAATTCCCTATTTGCTCGACTAAATCCATTCGCTTGGCAAATACCTCAATAATTTGTTGGTCCAAAATAGCGATGTTTGCACGCAACTCTCTAATTTCTTCTTGATCAATAGCTTGCCTACTGCGAATTTTTAAATTAATTAAGAGATGCTTAAATTCTTCTGGCGTTATTTGTTGCTTTGCATCGGTTTTAGCATTCGAAGGCTCTGGATGTACCTCAACCATGAGTCCATCGAATTTAAGATCAATGGCTTTTTGCGACACTTCAAAAACGTTATTGGCAAGGCCAGAAATGTGAGATGGGTCACAAATAATTTCCAGGTCCGGAAACTCTGTACGCAGGGCAATCGGAATCTGCCAATTTGGGAGATTCCTATATTTCTGTTTCTCATAGGTTGAAAATCCACGGTGAACAGCAATAACCTTCTTAATCCCAGCTTTATATAGGCGTTCAATTCCTCCTACCCATAATTTCAAATCTGGATTTGTAGGATTTTTTATTAATACGGTAGCATTTGTTCCTTTGAGGGAATCGGCTAATTCTTGAACCGAAAATGGATTTGAAGTAGTTCGAGCACCAATCCACATGAGTTTAAACCCATGTGCTAATACGCTTTCGATATGAAACGAGTTGGCTACCTCTGTCAGCACGTTTAAGCCAAATTCAGCTTGAATATCACGCATCCAAGCAAGTGCAATGCTGCCCATACCTTCAAATTCACCGGGATGGGTTCTCGGTTTCCAAACCCCAGCCCTAAAAGCAAATAGATTGACAGATTCTAATTGTTTTGCAACCGCTCTTAATTGTTCATAGGACTCAGCGCTACAAGGTCCCGCAATGATTTTTAAATCCGAGGATAGCATGGATTATTTCGCATAGTTCACTGACCTCTTTTCTCGTATCACAGTCACCTTAACTTGCCCGGGATAAGTCATCTCAGTTTGAATGCGTTGAGATATTGCAAACGATAGTTCTTCAGCACGTTGGTCAGTTACCTTCTCCGCTTCAACCAAGACTCGTAATTCACGACCGGCTTGAATTGCATAAGCACTACCAACCCCATCATAAGATAAAGCAAGGTTTTCAAGTTCTTTTATTCGCTTAATATATGCCTCTACAATTTCTCTTCTAGCACCTGGTCGAGCGCCAGAGATCGCATCACAAACTTGAACAATTGGAGAAATTAAGGTCTTCATTTCGATTTCATCGTGATGTGCTCCAATGGCATTCAAAACATCAGGTTTTTCGCCAAATTTCTCCGCGATTTTCATTCCCAAAATAGCGTGTGGTAATTCTGGTTCTTCATCCGGTACT
The DNA here is from genome assembly GCA_030830895.1 of Crocinitomicaceae bacterium. Lineage (GTDB taxonomy): Bacteria > Bacteroidota > Bacteroidia > Flavobacteriales_D > Crocinitomicaceae > UBA952. The sequence continues at coordinate 330,582 of JAURMC010000014.1, forward strand.
TTACCTATATCATGTAGCAATCCTGCACGCTTTGCTACTTTCACATTTAATCCTAATTCAGCAGCCATAATTGCACAAAGATTTGCTACTTCACGCGAATGCTGTAGTAAGTTTTGACCATATGATGAACGATATTTCATTCGCCCAACCATGCGCATTAATTCCGGATGTAAGCCGTGAATTTCTAGATCGATACAAGTTCGTCGACCTGTTTCTGCGATCTCTTCATCAAGGTTCTTTTTCGTTTTGGCAACGACCTCTTCGATTCGAGCAGGATGGATCCGCCCATCAGAGACCAATTGATGTAAAGAAAGGCGAGCAATCTCTCTTCGGATGGGATCAAAGCATGATAAAATGATGGCTTCTGGGGTATCATCTACAATAATCTCAACACCCGTTGCAGCTTCCAAAGCTCGGATATTCCGTCCTTCGCGACCAATAATGCGTCCTTTTACCTCATCCGATTCTATGTTAAAGACAGAAACTGCATTTTCAATGGCTTGTTCTGTTGCTACGCGTTGAATGGTTTGGATTACAATTCTACGTGCCTCTCGGTTCGCGTTTAATTTTGCTTCTTCAGAAATTTCTTTAATTTGAACCATCGCTGCTGTTCTTGCCTCATCGACTAGTGCGTCCATAAGCATTTTCTTCGCTTCCTCAGGTTGAAGAATGCTGATTTTTGAAAGTTCCGCTACTCGCTTTTGTTGGATTTTATCAAGCTCTTGTAGTCTAACCTCAAGGCTACTCGTTTTCTGCGAAAGATCTCCTTGGGTTCGTTCAAGATCTTTTTCCTTTCGGTTTAACTCTTCTAATTTCTGATTAATGGATTTCTCCTTACTACGAATCCGATCTTCATTTGATTGCATTCGCCGTTCGCGTTCTTTTATATTATCTTCATGCTCTTCTTTTAGTTTTAGAAAATTTTCCTTGGCTTGAAGCATGCGTTCTTTTTTGATTCGATCAGCCTCATTCTCTGCTTCTGAAATGCGCTTTTTAACTTTATTTCCAACAATCCATCGTTGGGTAGCAAAAGCCCCGCCGCCTCCAACAATAAGTCCGATGATAATTCCTAATATGTCCATTCCCTTGTATTAAGTTGTTAATATTCAAGGTTGGTAATGAAAATTTAAATTAAATCGCTTGCTTCTTGAGTCAAATCATTCAGCATCCGTTCAATGTTACTTAAATCCGGTTGAGAATCCGTTTTTGGTTTCATTAAATACTGTAAAGAAGCCATCGCTAAGAGATCCTGTTGATCATTAATAGCATAATGCTTCTTAAGAGCCTCGATAGAACTGTTAAGGGCATTCGCAGCACTTAAGACCTTTTCCATTTCAGATTCTAATACTGAAATCGGGTAGGTTCTTCCGGCAATATCTATCTTTAAGGATACTTTAGCCATTGTTATTCTTTAACTGAGCAATACAAAAATCTATTTCCTTTACCAACGCATCGATTTCCGCTTCGTTTCGTGAGTGCCCACTAAACAAATTTGGATCAATCGATTGTTGTTCATTATTTGCTTCGGCTAACGCTGTTAATCGGGTGATCTCTTTTTGGAACGATTGATGGGTTAGGGTTAGGCGTTCTACTTCCTTCTTGGCATCATCAAGTTGAAAATTTAACTGTTCAACAGTTTTTCGTTCTTGCTCAATTATTGCTTTAAATTGATGAAAAATGGTTCTTAACTGAGCAATTTGTGTTTCAATTTTCGGCGTCATCCGTGCAAACTTTCCACAAAGTTAACACACATTGTTAGATATCTCGATTATTCCATGATTTTTTATCAAAAACACCCTACTAATTATGATTTAGAGGGGGATGTAGTGTAAAACGATTTGGTGTAATTGGGTTTAATTGTATGAATATCATCAACCATTCCAATCTTATATCGCTCAAATGCAAGACGAACTTGTCCCCGAGCTGAGGGGGTGATTTCATCATTAAAATATTGCTCTTCCACTTGCAGCAACCCCCGTAATTTTACATTTGCATCACCTACCCAAAGTAATGGTCGAACGGGCGGTACAAACGCATCAGTGATTTCTTGAGAGCAATCAACTAATAGAACATTATTCTCTTGTTGAATGCGAAGAAAAACCTCATTTCTTCTTGCATCAAATGCTGCTGCTATTGCGCTGGAAGGATATTTTAATTGCGCCATTTCAATTAAACTTTCGAGTGAAGAAATACCAACAAACGGAATTCCTAAGCCAAATACAATTCCCTTGGCTGTTGCTAAGCCAATTCGTAATCCTGTATAAGAACCCGGTCCTATTGCCGTGGAAATCGCTCTTAGAGATTCCGTTTTTAGACCATTCCGTTTCAATAATTCGATAATCATCGTTGTTAATGCTTCCCCATGAATAAATTCAACACTATCAGACTCAAAAAAATCAATAAGATCGCCTTGATTAGATAATGCTACAGAACAAATTCTTGTAGATGTTTCTATATGAAGTATCATGAATGCAATTCGAGTTTAAACCCAACCCCATGGATATTTAAAATCGCTATAGATTCATCAGCCTTTAAATATTTTCGGAGTTTAGTGATAAATACATCCAAACTTCTACCTACAAAATAATCATCTTGACCCCAAACCGTATTTAAAATTACCTCACGGGGAAGCACTTGGTTTTTAAACTTAAAAAGCAGTTTAAGAATCTGGGCCTCTTTTTTTGTTAATGACTGAACTTTTCCTTCGAAGCTGAGAGTTAAGTGCTCGGTATCGAACACAAAATTGGCAACATTGAAAACTTTTTCTTCGGGAATTTCTGTGCGAATATTAACTCTTTTCAACAAGGATTTGATTCGAAGATTCAATTCCTCCACTGAGAATGGTTTAGTTAAATAATCATCTCCCCCAGCATTGAATCCATCAATTTTATCTTCTGTCATGGATTTTGCCGTTAAGAACAATATTGGAATGTCCGCGTTAATTTTCCTGATGTCTCTCGCCAAGGTAAAACCGTCTTTTTTGGGCATCATCACATCGAAAACACATAGGTGATAAGGTTGCTCATTAAATCGTTTCAGAGCTTCTACCCCATCAGTGGCCAAGGATACTTGATACCCCTCTGAACGCAATTGATCCGAAATGACGAAACCAAGGTTTATGTCATCTTCAGCAAGCAAAATAGAGATTTTCATGGTAGGCAAATTTAAGGATTTTCAGTACGAAAAGTCAAGAGCCTTGGTTTCCCAGAGCCCTTGACTAATCAACCTAACCTACTACTGCTACAAAGGTAATGTGAAAATTTAAATTGGGTACGCATCACCACTCTTTTTTTCTTAAAAATTTGTTAATCTTTGCATAATTGATGGTTACGTAACAATGCTAAGCGAAAACTTCTTATCTTTCGAGTTGATATGGGACATATATTAATTGTCGATGATGATGCAGATATTCGGGCCTTGCTAAAATATAACCTTGAAAAAGAGGGATACAGCACGGATGAAGCGGAACATGGTGAGATGGCGCTAGCTCTTATCAACAATAAAAGACCGGATTTAATACTATTAGATGTAATGATGCCTGTAATGGATGGAATAATTACATGTGAGCAAATAAAATCAAATCCAAATACTCAAGATATTATTGTTTGTTTCCTTACTGCTAGGGGCGAAGATTACAGTCAAATTGCCGGCCTTGATGCTGGCGGAGACGATTACATTGCTAAGCCGATTAAACCAAAAGTACTGTTAAGTAGAATCAATGCGCTAATCAGAAGAACTCACAAGGATGGTCCCATGGTGTTAGCAGATAAATTTAAAAATGAGCTTTATATAGATAGAGAAACACATTTGGTTCACATTAAGGGAAATTCACTACAACTCCCACGTAAAGAATTTGAACTTCTATCCCTTTTAGCATCCAAACCCAATATGGTTTTTAAACGAGAAGTGATTTTATCAAAAGTGTGGGGTACCGATGTTATTGTAGGAGACCGAACCATTGATGTGCACGTTAGAAAATTACGAGAAAAAATTGGCAACTCGTATATCCACACCATAAAAGGTGTTGGTTATAAATTTACTCAAAATAAAGAACTATGAAATCAATTATCTACGTTGCATGCCTATTTCTTTCAATCCTAAGTTTTGGGCAACGAATCCAGTCTCATGAATTGATAAGGCAGAATTTAATAGCATGGGATACCATCCGCGGCTCATGGTTATTTGACGCCATTCATTCGATTCATATGAAGCAAGCCGTTCCTGATCGAACATTTCCGGAAGATTTAACTCCTGCGGAGCTCTTTTCACTCGCACCGGAAGAAGATCGCGAATCCTTACAAAATACCTTATTGAATATCAATACACCAGATGAATTTACCGAATTATTTGAAGACCTTTATAATTCCTCCGTTTGTGCAACTAGTCAAGGTAGAAGTTTTGGCGACCCTCACATAGTTACCTATGACAACACCAGTTATTCTTTTCAAACTGTTGGTGAATTTATATTAACAAAAGTTGGATCACGCTTCGAGGTTCAAACCCGTCAAAAACCACAAAATGATGATTTTTCATTAAACACAGCCGTTGCAATTAAACTGTATAATGATCGAATAGCATATTATGCAGCAGACATTCCCGACGGTTCTAATTCTCCATTGTGGGTAAATGGAACCCCTATAAGAATGCAGGGACGCGCCTATTACCTCCCCAGTGGAGGCACAATCCGACTTATCGGAAGAAACTATGTGGTGTCGGGCCCATTAGGTGAAAAAGTAATTATGAGCATTACGGGTAATTCTGGCAGAGGGTTTATGAACCTAACCGTGAATATTCCTTCTTGTTTGTTAGATGTAGCTTCGGGTTTATTAGGAAATGCGAATCGAAATCAATCAGATGATTTTTCTAGGAATCAATTTAGTCAAAATAACAATCTTACTGGATTTATCGGTATGAATACCCCAGAATTTACATCCCTGTCACAAGATGTTGAAAGACAATATCAAAACGAAATTATTAAAGATTTTGCAGAACTTCATCGGGTTTCTTCAGAGTTAAGCCTTTTTGATTATCGTCCAGGGTTAAGTACAAGTTTCTATACAGATAGGGCATTTCCTAGAGTGATTCGCACCTTCAATTCTATCCCGAATAATAATCGCGATTCAGCAAGAAATAGATGTCAACAAATGGGTGTAACAGAAGCAGAGATGAACGGATGTATTTTCGATGCCTACTATTTGGATCTCACACCAAATCCAATTCCTACTCCTCCACCAGCGACTGAAGGAGTCATTTTAAACAAACTGCGTACACCCATAGTCAATTCAAATACCATCGCTCCATCAAAATTTCCTAACAATGCCGCTCAACCCAAACCAAATGCACCCATCGATTCATCACCCAAACCTTCAGAATATGAACCAATTCAGAAACCAAATTCTGAACCTTCTAAACCTAGCATTAATTTTAATAGCGCAGAGCCAAAAGTTCCGAATGTTATAAAACCAGTGAGTCCGCCCAAGCCGGTTAGTAAACCAAGTGTATCCCCGGCACCAAAAATTCCACCTGCTTCAATACCCTTAAAAGGAAAAGGATAGTGAGATTCCTATCTTTTTTACCTTTCTTTTTACCGTTTTTAATCTTCGCTCAAACCCCAAAAGTGGTAGTTGGTGTTGTTGTAGATCAAATGTGCTATGATTATTTATATCGTTTTGAACATCATTTCGTAAAAGATGGTTTTAAGCGATTTCTTGACCAGGGTGTGAATTGTAGAAACACAAATTACAATTACGTTCCTACCTATACTGGACCGGGACACGCCTCAATTTATACGGGAACAACCCCATATAATCATGGAATTATTGGAAATGACTGGTACAATCGTAGCGCTAACCAACCCGTTAATTGTGTTTTTGATAGCAGCGCAAGACCGATAGGCAATCCATTAAGTAATTTTGGGCAAGTTTCACCGCATCTTTTAGAGACGACAACAATAACTGATCAGTTAAAAATGACATATCCATCCTCAAAGGTTTATTCAATATCTTTAAAGGACAGGAGCGCAGTATTGCCAGGTGGACACATGAGTGATGGGACTTATTGGTTCGACTATAATAGTGGTAAATTTATTACAAGTTCCTATTACATGAAAGCCTTGCCTGGATGGGTACAAACGTTTAATCATAATCATCCTGCTGAGAATTATATCCGAGATTGGGAGTTAATAAATCCCATCTCTACTTACTCAAGAAGCATTGATAATTCACCTTACGAAGTCACTGTAATGGGGGCTAAAAGCCCTACGTTTCCTTATAAATTCTCAGAATATGCCCAAAAAGATTTTAATTTATTTACAATAACGCCATTTGCCAATACACTACTGACTGATTTTGCATGCAAACTTATTGAAAACGAAAAAATTGGAAAACAAGAGGCTACAGACATGCTTTGTATTAGTTATTCAACTCCTGATATCGCAGGTCATGCCTTCGGTCCCTATTCCCTTGAAGTCGAAGATATTTATATTCGATTAGATCTTGAAATCGCTAAGTTGTTTCATACATTAGACCAGAAAATTGGTAAACACAATTATGTGGTGTTTTTAACCGCAGACCATGCTGTCGTACCTGTTCCCCAACAGTTAATAGATAAAAAGCTTCCTGGTGGATATTTTGATGTTCCGTTTGCTGTAAATCAAATAAAAGAAACACTGATTAAAAGTTATGGCTATAATCTTATACTTTCAGAAAAGAATCAAAATATATACTTAAATAAACTATTAATTGATTCTTTAAAACTAACCTGCAGCGAGATACAGCAGCAGGTTGCATCTCAAATACGAACTTTTCCAGAAGTTAAAGTTGCTGTTGTGGCTTCTGATTTAGACCGAGGAGTCATTGATGACGATTGGATGAAAATGATTTTAAATGGTTATTCAAAGGAACGAAGCGGGGATGTACTATTTTTATTAAAACCGGGATACCTTCCTGTTGAATCGAGTAAAACTAATGAGCACAAAGGCACATCGCATGGATCCGCCTATAACTATGACACACATGTTCCCTTGCTTTGGTATGGAAATAGGATGACTTCACAAGAAATCTTTAGACCCATAGCAATAACTGATATAGCAGCTACACTGGTTCATCTATTAAATCTACAGCGTGTGGGTAGCATGACTGGTAGCCCAATAATTGAAATACTAGGACATTAAGTAAGAAGAAAGCCGATTGTTAATTCTAGTGATTATATCTTCCTCCATTTCTTTGACAAAAACCTTACCTGTGATTCTTTCATAGAGTTCAATATAACGCTGGCTAACCATTTCCACAAATTCATCTGGCATTTCAGGCATTTGCTGCCCTTCTAAGCCCTGAAATCCTTCTTTAATTAGCCATTGTCTTACAAATTCCTTAGAGAGCTGTTTTTGAGTTTCGCCGTTTCGCTGGCGTTCTTCATATCCCTTTAAATAAAAATATCTAGAGGAGTCTGGTGTATGGATTTCATCAATTAACATCACTTTGCCCTCCTTCAAGCCAAACTCATACTTCGTATCAACCAATAATAAGCCCCTTTCCTTAGCCATTTTAGTTCCTCGAGCAAACAATGCTCTGGTATAGGCTTCCATCTGATTATAGATATGTTCTGGAACATGTCCGTTAGATATAATTTCTTCTCGAGAAATGTCCTCATCATGCCCCTCATCCGCTTTCACTGCCGGAGTAATAATCGGTTCAGGAAAGGGGTCGTTTTCCTTCAGGCCTTCAGGCAGTTGTACACCACAAAGTACCCGATTCCCCGCTTTATATATTCTTGCAGCATGGCCTGCCAAATATCCTCGGATGACCATCTCTACGCGAATAGGTTCACAAGCAATGCCGACAGAAACATTGACATCTGGGTTAGCCAGCAACCAGTTTGGTACAATATCCGTTGTGGCTTTTAAAAAATGTGTCGCCACTTGATTTAATACCTGACCCTTAAATGGTATCGGTTTAGGTAAAATGTGGTCAAATGCACTAATTCGATCAGAAGCTACCAGAATTAAACGCCCATCAGAAAGTGTGTACACATCTCGAACTTTACCGTGATACACGGATGTTTGACCTTTAAAATTAAACTCATGACTTTTCAGTGCCTTTATCATATTTATCTTTATTATCTAGTTGTTCTCTCGTTTCAAAAGCAGTAATAATTTTTGCAATTAACTTATGGCGGATGATATCACTATGCCCCATTTCAATGATGCCAATTCCATCTACGCCTCTCAAAATTGAAGTGGCATAAGCCAGCCCCGACCTCTGTTTTCCGGGTAAATCAACTTGAGATATATCCCCTGTAATCACAAATTTCGCTGTCATTCCCATTCGTGTAAGAAACATTTTCATTTGCATGATTGTGGTATTCTGAGCCTCATCTAAAATTACAAACGCTTTATCTAAGGTTCTGCCACGCATAAATGCCAAAGGAGCGATTTCAATGACACCGAATTGGATCATTTCTGCCAATCGTTCAGGTGGAATCATGTCTCTTAATGCATCATAAAGCGGCATTAAATACGGATCTAGTTTTTCCTTTAAATCCCCGGGAAGAAACCCGAGATTTTCCCCTGCCTCAACAGCAGGGCGTGTAAGTACTATACGCTTAACTTCCTTAGCTTTTAGTGCTTTAACAGCCAAGGCTACTGCTGTATATGTTTTTCCTGTCCCCGCGGGACCAATCGCAAATACTAGGTCATTCTTTTCAATGGAATCTACCAGTTTTTTTTGATTGACTGTACGCGCTTTGATTTTAGCTCCGTTATTTCCATGCACCAAAGTTTCAGATCCGTTATCCGAATTAAGAAGCTTTTCCCCATCTGATAACATTAAGTTATCGATGTTATTCACCGACAAAGAATTGAATCTATCAAAATGTCTAAGCAGCAAGCTCAATTTTAATTCAAACTGATCAATAAGCTCCTCTTCTCCTTTAACTGTGATTTTATGCCCTCGAGCTACAATTGAAAGCTTTGGGAAAAAAGATTTCAAATGTTTTAAATTTTCATTGTTTACTCCGAAAAATGAAGCTGCATTTATCCCTCCAATCTCAATATTCCGGCTACTTAACTCCAATTAAAATGAATTTATCAGGCGACAATGTTTTGAAAATCTATACTTTTGGTAAAATTATAAAATAACTCAAACATTGCGTTCTTAAAATGCAAATCATTACCTTAACATCGGACATTGGATTGAGAGATTTTTATGTTGCCTCTGTAAAAGGCCGACTTTTGCAGGCTGTTAATGGAGCGCAACTTATTGATATAACTCATCAAATTAAGCCTTTTGACGTTGCTGAGGCAGCATACCAACTCAAAAGCTGCTACTCCGCATTCCCTAATGGCACAATTCATATTGTTGGCGTTGATTCTGAACCTTATCTTCCATATAAAATTAAGGAGCCAAGCCAAGAAAATCAGCTAACCTATCCAACCATTTTGAAATTTGATGGTCAATTTTTTATCACAAATGACAACGGATTTATTGGAACATTTTTAGGTGAGGAGATTCCTGAAGCGCTATACCGATATGAACGTATCGAGGATGAACCTAAATCCTGGACTTTTATGATGAAGACCTGTTTTGTGGATTTAGCAAGTAATATCGTGAAAAAGGTTCCGTTTAAAGACTTCACTGTTCAAGTGAATACCTATAAAAAAGCCTTTACACCGAATCCGATAATTGAGCACAACATTATTCAAGGGAATGTGATTCACATCGATCATTTTGGAAATATAATCACAAATATTTTCAAACATGACTTTGATCGTTTTGGGATAGATGTCCCATTTACCATTAGTTACCAAAAAAGAAACTACGATATTGATGAAATATCCAAAGCTTATAATGATGTTACTATTAGTGAGCGCGTAGCGATTTTCAATGAACGTGGCCGTTTAGAAATCGCCATTAATAGAGGTGCTAACGGAGGTAACGGTGGTGCCGACCGCTTATTTGGTGTACGGTTAGGTGAACCTGTCCGTGTTACGTTCTACCCCAAAGGGTCTGTAACCAGTTTGAATTCTTTGTATGATAACACGGATCGTTAAATTGCACTTTAAAGAGGAGTGCGTTACTGATTTTTTCGAAATCTTCAATGCGTTAAAGTATAACGTTGTAAACTTTCCGGGTTGCATTCAATTGAAAGTTTTTCAAGATCACATGAAGCCCAATATTGTGTTTACTTACAGTGTTTGGGAAGATTCAATGGCTCTTGAAAATTACAGGATTTCAAAAACATTTATTGACCTTTGGGGTCAAATAAAACCAATGTTTGATAGTAGAGCAGAAGCTTGGACACTTCATGCGCAATTCGAAGGAAAAAACAAAAGCGTCAAAACAAATTAACTTAGCCTTCAATTTCATTAAAAATCCTAATTTTGAACTTCACTAAATTAGGCGTTTATGTATGCTCTCTATCTAAAGGAAGTTAGAAGTTTTTTAAGCTCGATAGTAGGCTATGTTTTCATTGTGATTTTTTTAATTGCATGTTGGTTATTCAATTGGATGTTAAGTTCAAATATGAATATTTTAGATAGTGCTCAGGCAGAGCTCATACCATTTTTCAATACAGCTCCATACATTTTTCTTATTTTGATTCCCGCGATTACAATGCGATCAATAGCAGAGGAGCGGAGAACAGGGACACTTGAATTAATATTCACCAAACCCATCAGTGACCTTGGCATTCTAATCGCTAAATATTTTGCCGGGGTAACACTCTTATTGATCTCAATCCTTCCTACGCTTGTGTACTATGCATCTATTCATTACCTTGGGAATCCGGTAGGAATTGTTGATGAAGGAGCTACATTTACCTCTTACCTGGGCCTAATATTACTCGGCGCGGCTTTCGTTTCTATTGGCATATTTGCCTCATGTTTAACATCTAGTCAAATCGTAGCATTTATTATTTCAACAGCGTTGTGCTACATGTTTTATGATGGCTTGTCTTTACTTGGGTCTTTTGCACAATTTGGAAGCCTTGACTTTATTATTCAATATTTCAGTTTGAGCAATCATTACGATTCAATTAAAAAAGGCGTAGTAATTGCCGGAGATATTATCTTTAATCTTTCGTTCATCGTGTTCTTTTTAAGTGCCTCACTCACTGTGATTAAATCCCTAAAAAAATAGCCATGAAACAATTTAAATGGAACCGTTTTTTTAATTGGGGGTACTTCTTCGGCATCCTTGCTATATTAGTCCTTCTCAATGTTATTGGCGCCTTGATTAATGTTAAAGTCGATATGACTGAGGACAAACGTTATTCGCTATCAAAAGGGACTTCTAGTTTTCTTGCTGACGAAAAGAACTTTGAAAATCGAATTAGTATAAAAATATATTTAGAAGGGGAGCTACCAGCAGAAATACAATCCTTTAGAAACGCGATTGAAGATAAGCTTAAGGACTTTAAAACCATTGCCGGAAACCGAATAGAATATCAATTCATAGATCCGAACGAGGGCCATGCCAGTAAGAAAGAGGAGTATTTTTTCCTACGTGGAATATTTGAAAAAGGAATTCTTCCAACTAAAATAGTTTACGTAAAAAATGGCGTGCAATCCCAACTTATCTTATGGCCCGGTGCTGAGGTAACATATACCTCTAATGGAGTTATAAAAGAAACTTATATTCAGTTTCTTCCCGGTACGCCAAACGGAGATCCAATGGAGTTGAATCGATTAAACCCAATTCTTGAAAATGCGCTTAACAACTTGGAGTATAACATGCTTTCCGCTTTGAGAAAAATAAGCCAAAAAGATAAAAAACGCATCGCGTTTTTGCAAGGCCACGGAGAATTGAATGAGCATGAGACCATGAATGCAAGAGCCGTATTAAGTCCTTATTTCTACCTTACTTCCTTGAGCTTTAATACCAAGGAATCCTTAAATGCGTTGAATGAACTTGACGGACTGATTATTGCAGATCCAAAGCAGCCATTTAGCTCTATGGATCTCTACTTTATTGATCAATTCGTTATGAATGGAGGCCGTTTAATGGTATTCATGAATACGCTTACATACCATGAGGATTCCCTGGCCCAAAATTTTATGGACCATACAATACGGAAGAATCTCATCTTAGACAAAATGCTATTTGATTATGGAGTTAATGTTCATGAAAACTTTGTGTTCGACCGATTGTGTGGGTATCGAAAAGTCCGTTTGGATAATACAAGCAGCTTGAGTTGGCCGTATCACGTATTAGCAAGCCCATCACTGCACCCAATAACACGTAACATAGATCCTGTATCGCTTGAATACACTAATGAATTACAACTTATCAAAACTCCAGGAGTAAGACTTACGAAGATTCTCACAAGTTCGTCTAACGCTAACCGTTCTGGATTAGCCCCTCAAATCAGTTTGATGGACTTTCAAATTTTCGGTGAAAACCCTGCCTTTGTTGAAAACCCTACGGATCCAATCAATAAAATTACACTTGCAGCAATGGCAGAAGGCAATATTCCATCCCATTTCATTAATCGCGATGTATTGATTAACGTGGATACACTTGAAGCCTTTATTCCTTTAAAGTATAGGAAAAAACAATTGAAAAGTAAAAAGGAGACCAAGGTTTTTGTTGTTGGAAATGGTCAATTTATCGCCAATGAATATGATTCAATTTTTAGAGGTGGGAAATACCAATACGTATCATCTCCACCATTCCCATTTAATGCATTAAAATATAGCAAAGTCCCAGATTTAAATGGAAGACCATTAATTTATGGCAATCAAGAGTTCATACAAAATCTTGTTGATTATATGATGGGTGACAATAGTGTTTTGGATATTCGTAGCAGACAGATTGAATTCAAAGAAATGGACAAAATGAAACTACAAGCCGAAGGAGAGACAATTCGCTACCTGAATTTGTTTATTCCTATTGTCCTGGTTGCCATGGTAGCCTTTCTCATGATATTTTCAAGAAACCGCAAATATGTCAACTGATGAAAAAAATTAAAAAACTACTTAGTTTAATGCTTTTACTTTGCGGAATCATTGCGCTCACCATATTTGCGTTCAAACTAATTAAAAACAAAGGGAACTCTGATACGGAGTGGATTAATTTCGCGATTTCAGACACCACCCGCATTTCCAAAATTACAATTGAGGATTCTTATGGTCAATACATAGAACTTATTCAGAATGATGGTCAATGGCACGATGAGAATGGTGATTGCGTATCAAAACCCAACGTTTCCTTTATCCTTGAAGCTGCAAAACTCATAGAATTCAAGGGCTATCTCCCTGAAAAATCAAAAGAAAAATTCACTGAGCTCATGGCCACGCAACATATCAAGGTGTCTTACTTTATTGATGGAAGATGGACAAAATCATGGTATATTGGTCCACCGGCGCAAGATCATTACGGTCAAATTATGCTCCTAGAAACTGCGGATGAAGGGAAAAGCAAAGATCCAGTAATGATGCGCATAAAAGGCTTGAATGGCATCATTAGCCCAAGATTTTTTGCAGAACGTAAGCGTTGGATGTGTACCGAAATCTTTACCTTAAGTCCAAAAGACATTGCTTCAGTTGACCTAATTAATTTTGAAATTCCTACTTTCAGTTTTAATGTTAAGAATTTAGGGCGTCGTTTTGAGGTAAGCACTCAAGGGAAAAAACTGAGAATCTTGGATACCGCTAATGTATATCGATACCTACAAGGATTTAAAAACGTACACTTTAACTTTCCAAACATTGAATTAAGTAAAAAACAAGTGGATTCGGTCAAGAGAAGCCCAGTTTTTGCGCAATTAAAAGTTACTGAACGAAGGGGAAATTACACGACCTTACGGATGCATCGTATAAAAAGTAACGTACCACAAAGGAACGAGGTAGGAGAAATGGTTGAAATGGATATGAATATATTTTGGGCTGAGCTACCAAATGGAGAATTAGTTAAATGTCAGTATTTTGTATTCAATCCATTACTAATGGGACATATTTATTTCCCTGATATCGCACAAGCAAAATAAATCAAGAATTGATAAAAGGCATTCAGAATTCATAAAGTATTGTTATCTTTGATTGTTGAAAATTAAGCTATGAATTTTATTACATCGAGCAATACTTTATTAAGTCATCTACAAAGCATTTCAGGTGCACTTAGCACAAATACAAAAATGCCAATTTTAGATAATTTTCTGTTTCATATCTCTGGAGGAAAGTTAACAGTTTCCGCTACAGATTTGGAAACAACGATGATTACCCATCTTGATGTGCAGTCTGATGCTGACGGAAAAATTGCAATCCCAGCGAAACTTATTCTTGACGTCCTTAAAAGCCTTCCTGATCAACCTTGTACTTTTCGAATAAATTCCGAAAATTATTCTATTGAAATTACTTACGATAATGGTAAATCTAAAATGGTTGGATTTAACGGAGAGGAATTCCCTAAACTACCTACCGTAGCATATAGTAGCTCCATAGAAGTTACTGGTGAATTACTGTCAAATGCAATCACTAAAACTCTTTTCGCTGTTGGAACGGATGAAATGCGGCCTGTTATGACCGGTGTATATTGTCATTTTTCACCTGAAGACATTACCTTTGTTGCCACTGATGCACACAAGTTGGTTCGTTACCGTCGAACCGATATTAATACGAATTCTAGTTCCTCCTTCATTTTACCTAAAAAGCCCCTTAACCTACTTAAAGCTAATTTACGTGGAGATGAATCAGTGAAGCTGGAATATAATGAATCTAACGCAACATTTACCTTTAATGATTTAACTTTAGTTTGCAGACTGATAGACGGGAAATACCCAAACTATGAAGCGGTGATACCAAAGGAAAATCCGAACATTCTTACCATTGACCGAAGTCATTTCCTTAGTTCCCTTAAACGTGTTGCAATTTTTTCGAATAAAACAACACATCAAGTAAAATTAAAAATTGCCGGAGCTGAACTGCAATTATCTTCAGAGGATGTTGACTTTTCAAATGAAGCTAATGAACGATTAACATGTAATTTCGATGGTGATGATATTGAAATTGGATTTAATTCGCGATTTCTAATCGAAATGTTGGGAAATTTAGAAACTGAATCTGTGCAATTATCCATGAGTGAACCGTCTCGAGCAGGTTTATTAACGCCACACGAAAGCGGAAACGATGCCGAGCATATTTTAATGCTTGTGATGCCTGTGATGCTTTCTAGATAGATTATGCATGCGGAAAAGCTGAACATTCGAAGTTTTTCTTTAGTTGAATTAACCGAAGCTTTAGTACGAGACGGCTTTCCAAAATTTCGTGCTTCACAGGTATTTGATTGGCTCTGGAAAAACCATGTTGCGCATTTCTCTTCGATGAAGAACATTGGGGCAAGTTTAATTGCCCACTTAGAATCCAATTATCACATAGATAAATTGGAACTTGGTACGGTACAAAAAAGTAACGATAAAACCATAAAATGTGGATTTAACACGATCGATAGCCAGGTAATTGAAGGGGTACTCATTCCCACTAGTAAACGCATGACTGCATGTATCTCCTCACAAGCCGGATGTAGTTTATCATGTGCGTTCTGTGCTACAGGGAAGTTGAAGCTCATGAAAAACTTGAGTGCAGGAGAATTGGTTGATCAAGTAGTTGTTCTTAATGAATTAGCCACAACAAACTATGGTATTCCACTCTCTAATATTGTACTCATGGGCATGGGCGAACCATTGCTCAACTATAAAAATGTCTTATCGGCCTTAGAGATTCTTACCGACCCCAATCGATTCAATATAAGCCCACGAAGGATAACATTATCAACCGCTGGTATATCGAAAATGATCAAGAAATTAGGGGAAGAAAAAGTACGTTTCAACCTTGCCTTATCCCTACATGCTGCCGACGACAAAAAGCGCAGTGAGGTTATGGAAATCAACGATACTAATAACTTGTCTTCGTTGCGCGAGGCATTAATTTATTTCCACGAACGCACAGGGTCTCGTATTACTTTTGAGTACATTTTGTTTCATGAATTTAATGATTCAATTGAAGACGCCGCAAACCTTGCGATTTTTGCACGTTGTGTACCGTGTAAAATTAACATTATAGAATACAATAATATTGAAAATGGCCGCTTTACTAAAGCAACGGATGCACAAACTGAAGCCTTTAGAGCCTTTTTAGAACGAAAAAATCTAATTGTGAATGTTCGACGCAGTAGGGGAAAGGACATTGATGCTGCTTGTGGCCAGTTAGCGAATAGAATTAATCAAATTACAAAATCGCTTTAATTTGAGAGAGCGCTTGTAAACAAGTTGAATCGCCATTAAACTCAAAAGCCTCTTCGAATGCGGATAAATATCGATTAATTAACGTAGTATTAGAGGTTGGTTCAAAAAATTTGCGCTCTGGTTCAATTTCGATTTGCTTTAAAAAAGATCGTATTTCATGTTCATCGAAGACAATGCCATTTCCAATTGGATTAATGTAAAACAAAACCCCATATTCACTTTCAGACTCACTGAACAAGGCAGTATTGTTTTCATCCATGCGTGCCAAAATAAATATTTTCGGGAAATCAACACCATAAATTGGTAATTCTAACCAATTTGCAATAATCGAATAAATTAATCCTATAATTAAGGGATTTCCCTTCTTTTCAGTCAAAACCGTGCCGATATTTAAATGTGCTAATTCGCGCTTATGGCTTTCTGTACACTCAAAGCCATGAACATCGAAAAACATGTGATTTAATATCTTGACTTGTTCAAATGCTGTTTGATAGTCATTTAATTCTAACCAAATATCTTTTCGAAGCGCCTCCATGCGCTGTAAAATAAGGGCATCATCTATAGTAGAATCCACCAACTTATTCAAAGCAATAATAGCCTTTAATAGGTCTTTTTCGGAAGAAGAGCTCCACGATAACAACTCTTTTGTGACCGATTCTAGCCGAATGGCCTGAAGGATTTCAGCGGCTCGGATTTTCTGTTTCCCACTTGACGATTCAGTAGACAATACCTCAATAAGAAACGGTTCGATTAGAATCCCTTCTGCTTTTATTACTTGTTTAATTACCAGATAAATTCGTTCATCGGGATCTTCCAATAAATCTACGAGTGCTTTCCGTTTTCGGTTTGACATCATCACGAGACAAAAATATTCACGTGGCAGGCACAATATTTATGGTCTTCAGTTCTTTATCAAACTGAAAATGTTAATATTCATGTAACCTATTTCAAAATCGATCGTTTACTCTTTCAATTCAAATGAACTATGCTACAGGTTATTTGAGAATGGGGGGACGCGTCCCCCTTTTTATTTATCTTTGAATATGAAAATATTGGTATCACTTTTAGTCAGCCTTGGGCTAATATCCTGTAAATCTACCAAAGTAACAGCTCCTGAACCCTCTGTATTTGGTAATATCCAAATAGTTGGTATTATTCATATCAATGAAAATCAATGTCCCGCTTACATTGAAGTCAAAGATGAATTAAATCCTGAAGTTGCCGTTCCATTCCATACCGTATATCCGATAAATTTAAAAGATAGTATGAAGAAGAAGGGATTGAAAGTACAATTCAGCTATACGTTATCAAAAGCCATGACACCTGAAGGATGTAATGTAGATGCGGTCATCCAGCTTGATGAAATTATAGTAATTCCTTAGGGGTAAGGCTATCCAAGCACAAATATGCTAAGGCGCGACCTATGGTGCGTTCTTGTTCTTCATTATTAGCTCCGCCTTCGGTTAAATGAAGATAAGCCAATGATTGATTTGGAAGAAGCCGGATAATATTCCTTATTTCATCTAATGACCATCCTGAAGGTGAAGAAGCGGAAGAAGGCATATTTGCTATACAATCCATATCTATATCAACTCCCACTGCCCCGTTAGTCTGTAAAAACACATTTAAGACATCGGAAACAAGGGAGTTAGGGTCCGACAAATAAGACTCATAGCACTTAAGATTAACATTGTGTGATTTAATGAAATCATTCATGAATGATGTAATTCCGTATGAATGAACTCCAAACACATGGTAATTTAATAGCACCCCTTCCATTAAAGCCATCGAGAAGCTATTGCCAGAATGCCTTCTTTCTACGTCGCGACAATCGGTATGCGCATCAAGATTAATTACAGTTTGACAATCTTTTTCAAGATTTGCCCATCGCATAAGTGGTAACGCATTATTGTGACCTCCGCCAATAAGCACAGGAATTTGGTCTTTTGAAAGGTTATTTTTTAATACCTCAAATATAAATTTATCAAGCTCCTCTACCAACCCGCTTGCCTCTTCAACTTCAGAAGGAAAAGTCCCGATAAACCGGATATTCCCCAAAACATCAAATGATTGTCCTTGATAAGGCCAATGGATAAACTGTTTAAAAAAGGCTGAAAACGCATGTTCTGAACCCATCCGACCAAAATTAGCAAAGGGTCCTATACACTCGCTAATTCCTAAAATTAATACCTTGGGATTTTCCTGTTTAATTTGTAAAAAATCGCCAATGCGCTTCTCCCCGCTTCTTCTTACAAATAAAAAATCGGAAAACAACTGAGACTTAGTTCTGAGTTCAAAATTATTATTGATTGATTTCATACATGCTAAGTATGGTTTGAATAAATTCAGGAATTCGAATTGGTTTTCCTTGATGAAGCGATTGAAAAACTAACACCGTTGAAGCATTGGTTAAAACCAATGCATGTTGATCTCGTAAAACATACGTGAATTCCATGGTACAATTAGTCGTACGAACCAAGGTTGTTTCCAACCGCAATAGGTCATCATATTTTGCCGGCAATTTATATTGAATATTCATTGACACCACCGGCAATAGTATTCCATCATCTTCTAAGCGCTTATAAACGATTCCAAGAGACCGTAATGCCTCAACTCGACCTAACTCAAAATAAGATGCATAATTACCGTGATAGCAATAACCCATGCGATCTGTTTCACTGTATCGCACACGAAACTCTAAATGATGGGAATAATTTAAATTCATGACAACAATCAAAGATTATTTTTTTTGGAACTCAATCTAAAGTATTGTAAATTTGAATACTCCAAGCTTCTTATTTCAAAAGGTGGTAAAAAATATTTCCACAAGTAAAAAAAAATTAAAAGTCAAGTGCTTTTGAACTTTTTTTTTAAGTTTTTTCTGTGAATCTTTGTTCACAACTTTTTAACAAAGGTTAATTTACGTTTAATATGCGTAAAAAACTGTTTATCAGTTAGGTGCATTTATAAATTGTTTTTAGAAAAAAATATGTTGAAAGATCATACTGCGGCTTGGGAGTCTTGTTTAAAGGTTATTAAAGATAATATCTCATTGCAAGCTTACAAGGTGTGGTTTGAACCAATAATTCCTGTAAAACTTGACCAGAATATTTTAACGATCCAAGTACCTTCTCATTTTTTTTATGAATGGCTTGAGCAGCATTACATTGGTTTACTAAGTAAGGTAATTAAAAAAGAAATTGGGCCTGACGGAAGTTTAGAATATAGCATTGTTATGGAAAGTAACCATCGAAATGCCACGCCTTACACTGTAAAGCTGCCAACCCAAAACAATTCGAAAAGTCAAAATTCCCCTCAGAGCATTCCATTTGGAGCCACGGAGCCTCAAATCAGAAATCCTTTCATTATTCCAGGATTAAAGAAAGTTACTATCGAATCCAACCTAATTCCAAACTTTACCTTTGATAATTTTATTGAAGGCGACTGTAATCGATTGGCGCGCGCTTCTGGTTATGCGGTTGCAAACAAACCCGGAGGTACCGCCTTTAATCCGTTGTTGATTTATGGTGGAGTAGGTTTGGGTAAAACTCATTTAGCACATGCCATCGGACTCTCAATAAAAGAGCAGCACCCGAGCAAAACGGTACTTTATGTCCAATCCGAAAAATTTGCGCACCAATTTATTGATGCGATTAAGAATCAAACTACCAATGACTTTATTCACTTCTATCAAATGGTAGATGTATTGATTATTGATGATGTTCAATTTTTTGCCGGAAAAGAACGTACCCAAGACGTATTCTTTAGTATTTTCAACCATCTGCACCAAAATGGCAAGCAAATCGTATTGACCTCAGACAAGGCACCTGTGGAAATGCAAGGTATGGAACAACGATTGTTGTCTCGATTCAAGTGGGGTCTCTCTGCAGATTTGAATGTCCCAGATTTAGAGACCCGGATTGCTATACTCGAAAAGAAAATGTACGCTAGCGGAATCGAGTTGCCGAAAGAGGTCGTTGAGTATTTAGCTTATTCTATAAACACTAATATTCGAGAAATTGAAGGTGCAATGAATACGCTTTTGATGCAATCATCCTTGAATAAAAAATCAATTTCTTTGGATCTGGCTAAACAGATGGTTGATAAATTCGTCAAGAATACAGCTAGAGAGGTTTCAATTGAGTATATTCAAAAAATTGTATGTGATTATTTTGACCTACCCATCGAAATGCTGAAATCAAAAACACGCAAGCGTGAGGTAGTACAGGCCCGTCAAATTAGCATGTATTTTTCTAAGAAAATGACAAAATCTTCATTAGCAAATATCGGTGCACATTGTGGGGGAAAAGATCATGCTACGGTGCTTCACGCATGTAGAACGGTTGTAAATCTTTCTGAAACCGATAAGCAATTTCGTTTGTACATCGAAGAACTTGAAAAGAAGTTAACTATACATTAAAATCTTTGAGCGTTAAGAAATTGACGGCGTCTTTTGTAAGTAAGTTTTCTTTTACTCGGAGCAAATCTAAATTCATTTCATTCTTATTTCATTGTTCCAATGAGGAAGCATTTAAAACTAATCTGAACCGAAACAGATGGCCTAGTTTCAAATCGAAGAGGAAATCTTGCCACTCGTTATGGATAAATTATCATTATTTTCGTTATTAACTTGTATATAAATTCATGTGTTACAGCAACTCAAGCACTTCGAGTAACGAATCACTCGGTCAGTTTTACAAGCGATCTGCGCAATTACTTCCACCAGAAACACCACTATATTATGCGAATGGATTTTCCTTTCCAACTTGGCGAATTATCACCAAATCATCAAACATTGAACGAATGAAATGGGGATTAATTCCTCAGTGGTATCATGGAAACTCCCCGCTTGATTTTGCCGCTAAAACCCTGAATGCTAGAGTTGAAACGCTGCATGAAAAAGCAAGTTTTAAATTATTAACATCATCCCATCGTTGTGTGGTTCCTTCAACTGGTTTTTTTGAATTCAAACATTTAAATTCCGCTAAAATTCCATACTTTATCTATCCGAAACATCACCCCATATTTTCAATGGCTGGACTATACGATGAATGGTTCAATCCAGAAACTAATGAATATCTTCGGTGTTTTACTATTATCACGGCCGCTGCCAACCCGCTCATGGAAGAAATACACAACATTAAAAAACGAATGCCTTTGATTATTCCGAACCATGAGGTAGAGCAATTTTTAAGCGGCTCAGATGATATAAGAGATTTTTCACCAATTCCATCTGAAGAAATGTGCGCTCATACCGTTGCAAAAGGTATTATTTTATCACCACAACCAAACACCCCTGCTGTACAAGAAGCTATTGTTAATAATATTGAGGTACAAACCCGTTTATTCTGAGATATGGTATTAATTTTGTGTTAGATGAGCCATGAAGATAACATACATTTTATTCCTTTTACCGTTACTACTTAATTCTTGTATTGAAATTATAGATGATTTAAGCATACACAATGATGGTTCTGGAACCTTTAAATATTCTATCAATCTTAGTTCAAGTAAATTAAAAGTGAATTCCATTCTATCTTTGGACAGCCTAAATGGGAAGAAAGTACCTGATTTGGCTGAAATCGAATCAAAACTCTTAGAATTTAAAAGTCTCCTTTTGGAGGAGCCAGGAATAGAGATGGTTAAAACTGAGCTTAATAAAAGTGATTTTATTTTAAAAATAAGTATTGAATTCAATTCAATTTCACAATTACAATCGGGCATTAAAAATGTGATCGCTCAACTAAACAAAGAAAAAGATCATAAGTTGATTGAAGAAAATTGGATTTCATGGGATGGTAAAACCCTAGTGCGTGAAATTCCATCCGCTATAACTTCTAGATTAAAGTCTTTTGATTACTCAGAAATAGAATTGTTAAAATCAGGTACTTACACGAGTATTACACGGTTTGATAAACCTATATTAAAAACAAGTAATTCAAACTGTAAATTAAACCCCTCCCGGACTGCCTCCATGCTTCAAGTGAATGCCTTTGACCTTAAGGTCAATAATTCACTCATTGAAAACGCGATTACGTTAACTCCCTAAGCGGTATGAAACACACATTATCCTCCGTATTCATTCTAATATTTGCTGCCATGTTTGGGCAAAAATCAGAATTGATGGTTCCACAGGAAGCGGTTACTGTATTCAGTATAAACAACCTTGATTTATTAAAAAAGATAGGAGTGGATAAACTGATTTCTTATGATTTTATGAATGAAATACACCAAGAATTGTTTGATGGTTCTACGGATAATAAATCACTCAAGGACGCCGGCATAGATTTCGACCAACGCTTGAATATTTTTTATGGGAAAACCCAAAACATGGAAGTTTCAGGATTCACATTTGGAATAACGGACCAATCAGCACTGTTCGCCGTTTTTGATGATTTTGATCCGCTTCCAAGCGAAATTAAAGGGGTAAACGCCTACGGATCGTTTTTTAATAACTTAGTCATTAAGAATAACAACGGGTTGTTAATACGAGTTGAACCGGTCGAGTCATATGTGATATCCATTACTGATTCTGTCTGGTTTTCAA
This sequence comes from Crocinitomicaceae bacterium, assembly GCA_030830895.1. Taxonomy (GTDB): domain Bacteria; phylum Bacteroidota; class Bacteroidia; order Flavobacteriales_D; family Crocinitomicaceae; genus UBA952. The sequence continues at coordinate 353,365 of JAURMC010000014.1, forward strand.
GAGGAAACCTTTCGCCCTATTACCAAGGGTTTGAGTTTGACGAATCCTTGAATGAAGAAGAATTGCTAACACAAGATGTTTCGTTTGAGCTACTTGAAAAAAACTACAACGAACTTCGTGATAGCATTCAATATGTGCTTCAACAAGAGTATTTATCAAAGGTATTCCATGGGTTGTTCGAAGAAGGGAAATCTCTTTATTCCAATTCCGCAGTCTTTCAGGAACTGTTACTCCATCCTGTTGCCGGTGTTTTTTACATGGATAATGAACGAAATTTTGATCGTGCAAAAAACCTTTGGTATCTCAAATCTGTATTACCCTCTCTCTACCTCGATATTCAAGAACTTTATCAAGGGAATATTATTACCGGTGACTTGGTTTTAGGAACACAATCAATTGATTTTAAAATTACCGCAGCTTATAGCGAACCTTTGGGCTCAATTTATCTTGAAATGAACAATGCCAAATTCGATAAGCGGGTTGCAAAATATATCAAGTCCGATCAATCAGCATTCTTTACCTACACCATTAATTTAGAGCAAGCATATAACAAAGCATATGATATTATACTACCCTTGTTAGAAAAAGAAAAAAACATAGACTTATCCTTGAATGTTTTATCACTAAAACTAGCTAATGCATTCATTAACAAGGATGCCGTTTTTGATGCATACAAAGGCTGTATGTTTGGAACCTTTAACGGAATAAGGAAGGTTAAAACTAGAAAAATTGAATTTTTCTACAACGAAGATACGTTTGAATATGGTGAGCGTGAAACCGATGCAGAAGAGGATATGCCAATTTTCACACTGGGATTTACGACCGGGAGACCAGATGTCCCTGAGTTAGTTTTAGAACATTTAAGTACAATTACTAGCAACTTTGAAAAAAAACCTAATTACTGGGTTTACCACAAGGCAATTTTCGATTCGGCTCCATTATATATTCTAAATACTAATGGACTATTTATCTTAACAAATGATGAGGATTTAGCAAAGAATCATCCAGATGGATATGGAAAAGCTGGGCTTTCCAAAAAAACATTAAAAACAATTAAAAACGCCGGATCTATGAGTGGATTCGCGAATTTAAAATCTGTTGCAAATCAATTCCCTATGGAGTTTCTTCTCCCAGAGCAGGTTCCGTTAATGGAATCATTACGCGGTAAATCGGGTACTATGACACTAAGTTCGGGTAAGACAACACTCCGGAATACGGAAATTTCATTATCGTATGGTTTCGAAACGTTGGAAGACTCTGGTAATCATTTATTAGATATGCTAAACACCCTGTATTTGTTAACTAAATAAGCGTGAAGTCATTAAATAAAGGTGTTTTTTTTATTGTAATTCTTGCCATTTTGGTAGGTGTACTTATTGCAAAGAGCAATTTTTATTCCTTAAACAATCATACAAGACTCATTGATCGTGTACCAGTTTCAGATTATTTAATTAGGTTAAAATCCCTTCAGTTCAGTAAAGAAATTAATCCAATTCTTTTTAAGTATAAGTTGCCAATCCGCGAATTTGCCTCGCCAGATTTTCTTCTTGGACAGGCAAAACACCATGGAATAAACATTCAAACAGAAGTATATTTGTTTTTTAATGAGTCTAAGGATGAATGGGGAGCGCTGATGCAAGTAAACGATTCTTCAAAACTTATAAGTGGAATAGATCGCTTTAGGAAAAATACCGAGCTAATCGATTCATCAGCAGAAGACATTCGGATTTTCTATTTTAATGAACTAAAAATCTATGTGGCTTACGAAAAAAACTATTTATTTATATATTCCGGATCAAATTTCTCAGCTCGATTGAACGAAGTAAGCCAATCAAAATTAGGGGAAATACGTCCACAATGGAAGCGTTTTTTAACTAAAAAACCTTTTAAAAATGAAAATCTAGTAATATACACCGAAGGAACTGGTATTCAATCATGGGGATTCGATTATGGGCTCATTGCTCATGACAATGATACCACGGGATTACACCTCAAATGTTATTTGCATTCCTATGCTCCACACGGAATTTATTGTACTCAGAATTCAGTTGGACTCCCACGATCAAGTCAAGATGTAAAAGCAATTGAGCTTCACCTTTCTCCTAAATTCAAAACCACTAAAACGGGTCAACAGCTGATTGGAAAATTGCATTCAATTGGTAAGAAAATTAGTTTTCCAACTCATGAATTTTTCGCTACATGGGCTGGAGATTTATCTTTTAGGGAAGGGGGATCTGTAAATGCCACACAACGAGTAATCACATCTGAATTTGATGATGATTTTAATGTCCGAGAAGTAATAAGATTCGAACAAATAAAAGTCCCTGGCTACACGGTAATTTACAATACTTCCGATGATGGAAAACGCTTTATTAATAAACTCTTCGCGAAGGGGCTTTTACGAAGTGAAGCGCAACGGTTACGCTTTTTATTCTCCCCACTACTTAGCATGAAAAATACGTTGCCATATTATTATTTTACTTCAGCAACTAGGTTTCCTACACAAATCCCTAATCCTGGTAATTACGTATTATGGAATTACCAAGGCACACCAATCCTCCTACACATAGGTGCGATTGAAACAAACAGCATAGAACTTGATATAGATTTTGCCGTGAAACCCGTACTTAAGTATATTCAACGAACAAAAAAATCGAATTTAACAAAATAGTTAGCACACCTTTTCGGCGAGAAACATCGTTTTAATCTCATTTAAAATTTCATTAACTACTTCTAATTCATTTGCCAAAACCAAGGCTGTTTTATAGTTCTTGAAATGAGGGATTCCTTTGAAATAATTACCATAATGCCGCTTCATTTCAGCAATTCCAACTTTTTCTCCTTTCCATTGAATGCTGAAGTGTAAATGTTCTTCAATCGCGTCAAGACGTTCTTTAAACGTTGGTGGGTTCATAAACTCACCGGTGGCTAAAAAAAATTTAATCTCATTAAAAATCCATGGGTAACCTATAGAGGCACGACCAATCATGATTCCATCCACCCCATACGTGTCTTTATACAAGAGTGCTTTTTCAGGAGAATCTATATCTCCATTTCCAAAAATTGGAATTTTCATACGCTGGTTATTTTTAACCGCCCCAATCAAGCTCCAGTCGGCTTCACCCTTATACATTTGCTTCCGAGTTCTTCCATGAATCGTTAATGCTTCAATACCAATATCCTGTAAGCGTTCCGCTGTTTCTAAAATATTCTTCGTAGAGTCATCCCATCCAAGGCGGGTTTTTACAGTTACAGGAACTTTTACTGCATTTACTACTGCTTTGGTTAATTTAACCATTTTGGGTATGTCTTGGAGTAACCCTGCTCCTGCTCCTTTACAGGCGACTTTTTTTACAGGGCATCCGTAATTGATATCAATTAAATCAGGCTTTACGTTTTCAATTATTTGTGCAGCACGAACCATACTTTCTTCATCAGAGCCGAAAATCTGAACTCCAATTGGACGTTCATATTCAAAAATATCCATTTTTTGGACGCTTTTAAGCGCATCTCGTATTAGTCCTTCAGAAGAAATGAATTCGGTGTACATCAAATCTGCACCATGTTTTTTACACAAGGCCCGAAACGGCGGATCACTCACGTCCTCCATTGGCGCTAGGAGTAGTGGGAATTCACCCAATTCAATAGATCTTATTTTTACCATTATGAAAACAATTCAGGATTCGTAAGTTGAATTGTTTCAAGATACTTTTTCAATTCTTGCTCTTTGTCTTTTCTAAGAATCATTAGCATACCTTCAGATTCCACAATGATTGTGTTCTTTATGCCATCTAAGAGAACCACCTTATCTTTAGGTAAATGAATTAGGCAATTACTTGTATCAAAAAGATGAACGTTTTCACCCACCACCGCATTTTCCTTATTATCTTTTTCCATGTGGTCGATTAAACTACCCCAAGTACCCAGATCGCTCCAGTCGAAATCAGAAATCACCACTGAAACATTAGTAGCATGTTCCATTACAGCAAAATCAATTGAAATATCCTCAGCAGCGTCAAAAGCACTTCGCATGAATTCGTCTTCCATGGGTGTGTTGTAGGCATGTATAGACCCACAAAAAATTTCATACAATGAATTTGAATGTAGTTTCATGGAATTTAAAATAACATCAGCTCGCCAAATAAAAATTCCTGAATTCCAAAAATAATTACCAGAGTTTACAAAAGATTGGGCAACATCAAAGGTAGGTTTTTCACAAAAACGTTGCACATGTTTTACTGATCCTGCAGTTTGGATTCCAGATTCAACTTCAATATATCCGTAACCTGTGTCTGGGCGTGTAGGCTGAATCCCCAAGGTAACTAACTTTCCTAGATTTGCCTCTTCGATTGCGGTATGAACCAACCCTTCAAAACGAGTTGTGTTAATAATTAAATGATCAGAAGGTGAAATTACCAATGTTGCATTTGCATTTAAGGATAAAATCTTTGCTGCAGCAAAGGCAATACATGGTGCTGTATTTTTTCGTTCTGGCTCGCAAATTACTTGCTCTAGGGTTAATTCTGGCAATTGACTTAGTACCATATCGCGGTACCGCTCATTGGTTAAAATATAAATTTTTGAGGGGTCTGAAACCCAAAGCAATCGCTCGAAGGTTAAGCGAAGTAAAGATTTTCCAATACCCAACACGTCAAGAAATTGCTTCGGTTTTTGCAGTGTAGACATAGGCCAGAATCGACTTCCTACTCCGCCTGCCATAATTAAACTGTATGTATTATTCTTCATCTTCAATGTATTGAACTTTTGCCATTAAATGGACCAGATAGGTTTGATTTGAACTCAATTCTAAGCATTCAAAGCGCGTTCTTCTTTTTAACCCTTTTTGAAACGTCCGGTTATTTAGGACAAATTTACTGTTTTTTGGGAGTTTTTCTAAGGTAATTACCGAGGTGTCAACTTTATCAAAGCTTGCCAAGGCACGACTTAAAGTTATGTCCGTACAAGAGGATGCCTTCAAAGAATTAATAGATTTATTCAAAGCAGTGCGCAAAGAAGAAGGCAGTTCAGGATGATCAATAATCCGTGAAATTAAAGCTTGAAAATTGCGCTTCCATTCAACGCCATGAGGTGCGGCATGCAAGCCATACTGCTGAAATGTTTGCAAATGAGCAAATTCATGCAAAGTCGTAATTAAAAAAGCATATGGATTTAAATCACCATTAACCGTGATTTGTGGCTTTCCCTTTATATTTTTGGGCCGAAAATCTCCCCACTTCGTTTTTCTACCCTTTACAATTTTAAAATGCACCCCGGATTCAAATAATAATTCAGCAAGTAATTCCGCAAAAGGCGATGGGACAAATCTCAAAAATGCACGTTGGTATTTAGTTATTTTTTCCACCACTCAAAGATAAACAGGAATTACATCCACCAAACTGCTAAAAATAAATATTACCTTTAGCGACGTGAAATATATTCGAAACATAGGTGCATATTTCATTATGCTCTCTTGGGTAATGAGAAAGCCGAAAAAAATGAACATATTTTGGAAAATGTTCATGGACGAAGTTCAATTTATTGGCATTAATTCAATTCCAATTGTTGCGCTTATGTCAACTTTCATGGGTGCGGTAATTTCATTACAAACGGCATCAAACATGGACAGCCCCTTACTCCCAGCATATACGGTTGGATATATAACACAATCTAGTATCATTTTGGAATTTTCACCAACGATCATTTCTCTTATTTTAGCTGGCAAAGTGGGGTCAAATATTGCTTCTGAAATTGGTACAATGCGTATTACAGAGCAAATAGATGCATTAGAAATAATGGGGATTAATTCCATAAATCACCTTATGTTACCGAAAATCCTTGCTTCTATTATTTACTTTCCAATTCTGATAATTTTTTCGATGTTTTTAGGAATGTTCGGTGGCTTTCTTGCATTGGTGATTTCAGATTTACAAACAACAGAAACTTATATTCTTGGACTTCGCTCTTGGTTTGACCCTTACAATATATTTTATGCTTTAACCAAAACAGTAGCTTTTGGATTTATTATTGTTTCCATTTCTTCATTTTATGGATACTATGTTCAAGGGGGATCTTTAGACGTTGGTAAGGCGTCAACTAAAGCTGTTGTTATTAGCAGCGTAGTGATACTCATTGCAAATTTCGTAATTACTAAACTTATGCTCTTGTAATGATTAGTATTCGCAACGTAAATAAAACATTTGGAAAGCAACAAGTATTATTTGATGTGAGTGCAGATTTTGAACCTGGGCGGATCAATTTGATTATAGGCCAATCTGGTCAGGGAAAATCTGTATTAGCAAAATCAATGGTTGGACTACATGAAGTTGATTCTGGTCAGATTCTTTTTAATCAGAGAGACTTCACAACCATGGATAAAAGCGAACGGAGTAAGATTCGAGGAGAAATTGGTATGCTATTTCAAGGAAGCGCCTTATTTGATTCAATGACCGTGGAGGAAAATATAAAGTTTCCTTTATCCATGTTTACAAAAATGACCAAAAAGGAATTGCAGGTCCGAGTAGACTTTTGTTTAGATCGCGTAAACCTTAATGGAAGAAATGCATTATATCCCTCTGAATGTTCCGGTGGGATGCAAAAGCGGGTTGGAATTGCTCGGGCAATTGCAATGAATCCTAAATATTTATTTTGTGATGAACCAAATTCAGGACTTGATCCAAAAACAGCAATTGTCATTGATAGCTTAATCAAGGATATCACGTATGAATATGGAATTACCACTATTGTTATTACCCATGATATGAATAGTGTTATGGAAATCGGAGATAAGGTTATATTTATTCATCAAGGAAAAAAATGGTGGGAAGGTGATCGTCATAGCATTATTACCACTGAAAACGCGGAAGTTGAAGCTTTTGTTTTTGCCTCAGAATTTATGAAAGAAATTCGCACTTCTATAAAAACACAAACCCCCTGATATCATATTTTATTTCAATCCTATCTGAGTGTTTCAAATTCTAAGAGAATGTATATCCAATTTGCTACTTTTCAATTCTTTTGTATCTTTGTGCTCCAATTTGCTCAACGGGGCTGTAAAATTGGATTAGCGGATGTGGTGAAATTGGTAGACACGCTAGACTTAGGATCTAGTGCCGAGAGGTGTGCGGGTTCGAGTCCCTCCATCCGCACCTTTAGGTCTCGTGAATTCGGGACCTTTTTTTTTAATATTAAATTAAAAATAATATGAATGTAATTCGTCAAGAAATTGATGCATTAAATGGGTTATTATCCGTTCAAATTGAATCTATTGATTATGCCCAAAAAGTAAAATCAAGCCTAGAAAAATATCGGAAAACAGCAAAAATTCCAGGGTTCCGTCCAGGTCATATCCCTTTTGGTATTGTAGAAAAAAAATTCGGAAAAGCCGTCTTGGCAGAAGAACTAAATACCTTAGCGAACGATGGGGTGTATAATTACATCAAAGAAAATAACATCGAGATTTTAGGCAATCCAATTCCATCTATTTCCAACGAAATGGAGGGTTCATTTGATAATCCGGGGACGTTTAAATTCACTTTTGAAATTGGAATTTCTCCGTCCTTTGACTACCAAAAGATATTAAAAAAAGGGATCGAGTATAATACCGTGCGTGTCGATGAAAAACTGGTAAATCAACAAATTGAAGACATTCAGCGTCGATATGGTAAAATGATGAGTGTTGACGAATCTGGTGAAAAAGATTTGGTAGTTGGTACATTTTCTGAATTATCCGAAGATGGCACTCCAAAAGAAGGTGGGATTTCTCACAGCACAACTCTATCAGTCGAATTCATTGAAAACAATGAAGCAAAGACCTTATTAATTGGTAAAAAGAAAGATGATGTTTTTCAACTTAATCCTAGCACCGTTTCTAAAGACGATGCAGATAGAGCCTCTCTGTTAGGGCTGACAATAGAAACCCTCCCAGCTCAAAATGTCATGTTTGAATTCAAAATTACCGATATCAAACGAATGGAGCTTGCTGAACTAAATTCTGAGTTATTTGGAAAGTTGTTTCAGGAGGGGGAAATTACCGATGAGGAAGGCCTTCGTGCCCGTGTAAAAAAAGATTTAGAACAAATGTTTGAGCGGGATGCAGATCGTTTAATGACAAGAAAAGTATATGACCAACTGATGTCCGAGGTCGCTATGGAATTTCCTGAAGCGTTTTTAAAACGTTGGATAAAGGTGAGTGCTTCATCTCCAATTTCAGAAGAAGAAATTGAGCAGGAATTTGATTCCTATTTAAAATCGTTGAAATGGCAATTGATTCAAACAAAGATCTTTAAAGATTCGGATACTAAAATGGTGTATGAAGAGGTGTTAACATTTACCAAAGGGTTATTGATAAGCAATTATGCACAATATGGTATCCCGGCACCAGATGAAGCAGAACTGGAAGCTTCGGCGAGAGAATTGTTATCAAAAAAGGACCAAGCGAATAGTATTTACGATCAATTAGCAGAAGTTAAATTGACACAATTTTTCAAAGCAAATGCAAGCCTAAAGATGAAGCCTTTGTCTTATGATGACTTCCTTTTAGAAATGAAGAAATAATCTTATTATACTTACTTCCAATCTAAAACGTGAAGGGCCACATCATTTTGTTTGGAAAAAACCATTTGAATTTCTTTTACCATGCGCTCAATATGAGGTAATTTATAACTGCGCTGTGGGAACACACCTATTATTTCTCTTGCCGGGGCTCCATAAGGAGATTGTAATCGCTTTCGAAATAAGGAATTCTCCTTTGTAGATTTAAACATTGCAGGCAGCAGGGTATACCCTCCCTTTAAATTGACCATTTCAACCAACAGTTCCATATTACCCCCAATGTAATCCCATGTATGACCATTTGTGGTCTCAGAAATTTTACAAAAATTAATTACTTGGGTTCGCAGACAATTTCCTTTACTAAGCAACCACGGTTGCTGACCATCTAAAATTGAAACATCCACTTTTCCTTTTCCTCCCAACGCTGTATACACTTCAATTTCTTCAATAAACAATGGTGTAGTTCTAAATTTGATCTTTTGAAAAGGGCCGGCTAAGATCCCCATATCAATTGATCCTTTTTCCAATTCTTGAATTAATATCTCAGATGGGTACTCAAGGTACAAAAAACGGACATTTGGAAGAACCTCAGCAAATAAAGAAAAAAGATGCGTTAACATATACACTGAAACTGTGGGAATAATTCCAACTCGAATCTCTTCGATAAGCTTACCTGACATTCGTTCATTTATCAACCTCAAGTTATCATTTTCTGCAAGAATATTTTGAAGAATGGGGATTATTTCTTGTCCATATGGAGTTAATGACAATGGATTAGTTGAACGATCAAATACGACATATCCTAATTGATCTTCTGCCTTTCTAACTTGCATTGATAAAGTAGGTTGGGTTACAAAACAGCGCTCACTCGCTCTAGAAAATTGCAATTCTTCACTGAGAATAACGAGGTACCGCATTTGCTGTAAAGTAATCATAGATAGTATTTATGTGAATATAATTTATTTTGATTTTATTGATAACAAAGGACGTTTAACTTTGTTGAGAATTAACATAGTTTTCATTTGGTTGAACAGAACCTAATTCGGTTTGTTTTACCTTTGCATACAGTAACTTAATAAATAAAATAACATGTCAGTTTTAGTAGGAAAAAAAGCCCCTTCGTTCAGCGCGGGAGCTGTGGTAAATGGAGGTGAAATTGTAAATGACTTCTCCTTGAATCAATATGTAGGAAAAAATCACGTATTGTTTTTCTTTTATCCAAAGGATTTTACATTTGTTTGTCCGTCTGAATTACATGCATTTCAGAATGCATTAGGAGATTTCGAAGCGCGTGGTGTTAAAGTGGTAGCTTGTTCTACGGACACCGAGGAATCACATTGGGCATGGTTACAAACACCAAAAAACAAAGGGGGAATTGAAGGGGTAACATATCCAATTGTGGCGGACACTTCAAAAACAATTTCTGAAGCTTTTGGAGTTTTAGCCGGTGAATACGAATATGATATGGAGGGTTCATTAACCGCAAGTGGCCCGATGATCGCCTACCGAGGTCTGTTTCTCATTGATAAATCAGGAACCGTGATGCATCAATTGGTTAACTTTTTTCCCTTAGGGAGAAATGTGGAAGAGGCACTCCGAATGGTTGATGCTTTACAGTATTTTGAAGAGCATGGCGAAGTTTGTCCAGCGAATTGGCATAAAGGAGAGGAAGCCATGAAAGCAAGTTTCGATGGTGTTGCAGACTATCTTTCAAAACACTAGATTATAAAATCAATAGAAAAGCCTTGCATTAGCGAGGCTTTTTTTTTGTGAAGTATTTCAATAACATTTCAATGTGGAAATCTAAAGTAAAAACTGGGGTACGGGCATTAAATGCTTGTTAATTTAGCGAGACAAAATAATTACACAAATGAGAAATAACGCGAAATTGTTTTTAAGTATACTTGGGATTTTTGCCTTCAACCTTGCCCTAATGGCTCAAGAAAATAGCATTGGTGGAGAAGAAACTACTAGCCAAACCGGTAATGGAGGAGGAATGCCTCCAATCCCTTGGGAATTCATTGTTCCGCTTGGTATGCTTTTGTTTTATTCCTTATATGTAATTTACGAACGTATCCTATACATCAGAAGAATGGTAAAATTCGATGCGAAATTGGTAGATACTATGCAGCCGCACCTTGAGAAAGGAAATTTTTCTGATGCAATGGGTATGATTAAAAACCAAGACGGTGCCTATGCCACCGTTGTTAAAGAAGGCTTAGAAAGTTTAGAGAATAGCCTAAAATCGAATGAGGTAGAATCCAACATGGAGAAAATTGCAAACATTGAAATTGGTAAAATGGATAAGAACCTAGGTCATTTAGGTTTGATAGCAGGGATTGCTCCTACCATAGGATTTATTGGAACAATATCCGGGGTAATAACCGTATTTTATGACATCTCTAAAACAGAAAATGTTTCCATTGGAATCATCTCGGAAGGATTATATGAAAAGATGTTTTCTTCCGCAGCTGGATTGATTGTAGGATTAATTGCTTATGCAGGTTATCACATTTTGAACTCAGTAATTGATTCTAACACCCTTCGTATGCAACAGGTGATAGTAAAATTCACTAAACTAACTCGTCCATAACCATGGCTTTAAACAGAAATAGACGCCGACACATTGAAGTAGCTACGGGAGCATTGAGTGATATCATGTTCTTTTTGCTCTTATTCTTTCTAATTATTTCTACCCTTGCCAATCCAAATGTGATTAAGGTTCCATTGCCAGAAGCAAATACCACATTGAAAACTAATAAATCCCATTTAACACTTTCCGTTCAATATGTAGATGGGAAGTATATTTATTGCTTTGACAAAGATCTTGAAAATCAAATCATTGATAATGATGAGGCCTTAATGTCCCAATTGGTTTCAAGGACCAAAGCATTGAAGGATGATATTGTTGTGGTACGCTTTGATAAGAACGCACAAGCACAAAAATTAGTAGATTTATTTGAAATCGCTAGAGCCGCTAATGTAAAATTACGTCTAGGTACCGTGGTAAAAAACTAGGCTAAACTAAGTTCTTTATTTTAGCTCTTTTTATCACGTATGTAATCACATTTAAATACTAACAAAATTTTTGAAAAAAATGAAAAATAGTGTACCTTTGCAATCCAAATATGGGCTGGTACCTTAGCTCAGTTGGTAGAGCAAAGGACTGAAAATCCTTGTGTCCCTGGTTCGATTCCTGGAGGTACCACATCAAAACCCTGACGCTTTGGTCAGGGTTTTTTTGTTTAAAAATAATGTGTTTGTTTTGTAGCATTTTCAATTATCCAATGGATGCATTGTTTAAGAAAAAAACAAAAGCCACAATTTTCCTACCTTTGATTCATGCAATCAACCAAGGTTTTTGTTGTAGATGGTGGCAACACACTGATTAAACTAGGTACATTCGTTAATCATCAGCTGGTTGAAACTAACCGATTTCAAGAACTTGCCTCTCTTGAAAAGTACCTTAGTAAAGATGATATTGTTGTTATAGCCAATGTTGGGGAACATCAACTTCAACAGGATTTAATTTCCCTCGGTTGTCAGGTTCTCATTGTATCTACAAAGAATCCCATTCCATTCACAAACGCCTATAGGACACCAAGTACGTTGGGTATCGATCGCTTATGCAACATAGCGGCAGTACATCAGTGGCATCCAAATCGAAATATTGTGGTAATTGATGCTGGAACGTGTATCAAATTTGATTTTATTGATTACTTAGCTAGGTATCATGGCGGTTCCATATCGCCGGGTATTTCCTTGCGATACCAAAGCTTAAATGAACATACCGCTAAACTACCCTTATTACATCCCCTGGAAGAATGGGATTTACTTGGATTAACTAGTGAAGCAAGCATTCACAGCGGTGTGATGGGAAGTATAAAAGGTGAATTGCTTTGGCGAATTGAGGAATTTAACAATCGTTATGAGGATTTACTCATTTATCTCACCGGTGGGGATGCCCAATATTTTGATTTGGGCCAAAAAAATGACATCTTTGTCGACGAAAATTTAACCCTAAAAGGGATTTATGCGCTATACCTATTTCAACATTCTTCTGTTACTTTGCTTTAGTTTAAACGCTTCATTTTCATTTGGGCAACAATTAACTGCTCATCCACTCACCTCTTACGGCATTGGTGATCATCAATTAAACGATCATGGAATTTATTCCGGAATGGGAAATATTTTTGCTCCTTTCCTTGATTCTGGTCAATTGAATTATTTAAATCCCGCATCATATGCTTCATTAAGCAAAGGGAACACGCTCTTCTCAATTGGAGTTAACCAACGAATTTCATTCTTTCGCCAAAACGAAACCGCTGATACTCGGCCTACGGGTAACTTGAATCACCTTGCCCTCGGTTTTAGGATAAAAAAACATTTCGGAATGGCGATGGGCTTGAAACCGCTCTCCGCAAAAGGATATTATTTAAGTGAGAAAATATTTACAGGAATTGACTCGATTCGAAATATATATAAAGGAAGCGGCTATATCAACCAGGTATTTTTAGGTGGAACCTATGCTCCCTTGGTAAGAAAGGGTACTTATCTTGCTTTTGGATCCCATCTTGGATATAATTTTGGCACTGTCAAAAACCAGCGGATTAGCCAATTGATTCAAGGCACCAGTGCTGCTGGAGGAATTATGGAAGAGCTGATTTCCGTAAACGCTCTAAGCTACGAAGCAGGGTTTTCATTCTACCAAAAACTGGGTGATAAAAGCGATCTTAGATTAGGCACCACGTATAAACCGACACTTTCTTTAAATAGTGTTTTGGAACAATCCTTTTACAATTCTTCAAATTTGAATGTACCTAGTGGATATGACACCTTATTCTCCGATTCTTATCAAGGATCGGTTATTCAAGGGTCGTCCCTTGTCATTGGCATAGCATATCGAAATGGTTTAAATCCTCGAAAAATCAAAACTAGAACGTTACATCCGGAACTCACTTTAGCATTACAATATCAGCGTAATGAGTTATTTTCTTATCGCTTTGAAGGGTATTCATATACCTCCTTTGGATCTCAATCACAGCCATCACAACGCTATTCAGTAGGGATTGAATATAAACCAGAGCGATTTCTTTATGAGAATATAGCAAACCTTAAATTATTTGATAAATTCACTTATCGCCTTGGAGCATATTACGGCATCTTGCCTTATGCCGATCCTGCGAATTACCCATTCATTGAACAGGGATTAACTGTAGGGTTAGGAATACCTGTGTTAGCACAACAATCTTTTTCCTCCATTAATTTCTCATGCACGATAGGTCAACGCGGAACCTTTGAAACGTCTAGCTTGCAAGAAAACTTTATTGCTATACAACTTGGAGCCATTCTATCCCCTGCCCGATTCGAACGATGGTTTCGAAAACGAAAAATGGACTAAATGTTCAGGTCACTATACATTTTATCTTGTTTCTTATTACTTTTCTCCTGCGAAAACAACATGGATGATGTAGAACGAGTTAGCTTTAATCCAAAATCCGCAGACGAAGTAATTGTTGACTTTAGACTAGTCTATAGTGACTCGGGTTTCGCACGAGTTTCGTTACATGCTGGGTTTGCGGAAACCTACCGTACCCCGGTACATCTCACACACCTTCGAGATAGCCTCCGCGTTAATTTTTATGCAAAAACCGGGGAAATCATCTCGACGCTTACAGCTAAATATGGAAAAATTAATCATTCGACAAATCAATTGATGGTCAAGGATTCTGTTCGGCTATACAATTATAAAAAGAAACAAACCCTTAAAACAGAGGTATTATATTGGCAGCAAAAAGATAGCCTAATTTATACCCCGAAACGCGTATATATTTTCTCTCCCAAGGGAAAATTTATAGGAGAAGGATTAAAGACGAAGCAAGATTTCAGCACCTACGAAGTATTAAAACCGCAAGGCAATGTGCTAATCGAAAAAGAAGAAGAATTATAAATACATATCGAATGAAGACATATAATTTAATAATGGGATATTTTTGGATTGCAGTAGCCGTCATTAGTTTTATTGTAGTCAGCTACAACGGATTTACACAGGGTTTTGATAAATGGGTGGGATATTATATATTTTCAATCATTGCAATAATCATGTATTTTATTAAAAAATGGATGATTGCTCGAATGTCAAAACATGAAGCATTCTTGAATCAACAACATAACAAAACTAAATCATTGTAACAAAAGCAGCATTTGATTGTCTAATTGTCGTGCGCCTTCTTCTTTTTCTTCTGATTTCAATTACGGGATTTTCATCTCTAGGTCAACGTTTTTTAAAAGGAACAGTAGTCGATGAAAAGAAAAACCCCATTCCTTTTGCAAAAATTTACATAAAAAATGATCCGTCTTTACGCACTGTTTCGGATGTAGCTGGATACTTTGAAATGGGATTATTACCGGGTGAGTATTACCTAGTAGTTACAGCAACAGGATATGAAGATCGTGATTATTATTTAGGATTAGGTGATGTGGATGTAATCAAAACCTACCAGTTATTTCCTCCGAATTTGAAAGACATTGAGGATGTGGTGGTTACGGTAAAGAAATCTAATCCTGGTCGAGAAATTATGCTCCAAGTGGTAAATAAACGTGATCAAATCAACCCTTGGAATTACCCACATACAGTGGATGTTTATATCAAGGCAAGTGAAAAACTAGCATTTTCTTCCAAAGAAAAACAAAAAAAAGAAGAAGCAGAGGAACGCCCTTTTGAAGAACCTAACGATACACTGAGTAATCGTATGAACTTGGTAGAAGTTCAATTGAATCGTTCATTTGCCCCTCCGAACAAAATAAAAGAAATTCGAAATGCATTCGATCTATATGGAAACTCGCGAAATCTATACTATACCACTACTGTAAAAAGTAATTTCAATTTCTTCGAAAACCTCTTGCATTTAAATGACCTTCACGAAACCCCAGTTAGTTCACCCATCTCAATTCCGGGAATTCTTTCTTATAAATATCGCTTAGAAGAAAAATATGAGGAGGGAGGAAAGTTGATTTCCCGAATTAAGATAATTCCAAGAAACACTGCCACCACGACCCTCGAGGGTTACATTTGGGTTATTGATTCGATTTGGTTGGTTCAAAAACTCTCACTAACAATGAGCAAAGGAAATCTACTTATATATGACCATTTTGAAATCAATCAAGAATTCGAAAATTATGGCGATACCCTGTGTGTGCTTTCAAAGCAAACCCTTAATTATGGGGTTAAATATAAATCTGAAAGTTCGAATGCCTCCACCATCGCATTGTACAGCAATTACAACTTTACACCTAATTTTCCTGTTAAATTTTTCAATACAGAAGTCGCAGTTACGGAACAAAGTGCCTACGAAAAAGACAGTGCTTTCTGGGTACAAACGCGTTCAGTTGGATTGAGTGAAGAAGAAAAACGATTCATTTTCTTGAAAGACAGTATAACCGAAGCGCATTCAAAAAAAGAATACTTAGATTCCGTGGATGCTGTATTTAATAAAATAACCGCATTAAAAATCCTCTGGTTTGGCGTCGATCACAGAAATCGGGTTAAACGTCAACAGGTATCCTTTGGTTCTTTGGCCACTATGGTACAGCCGATTGGCATAGGAGGGCCACGAATTTCGCCAAATTTCGATTACTTCAAAAAATGGGAAAATCAACGCACTTATGAGTTTTATTCCAGGATTTCCTATGGTTTTTTAAATCGAGACCCAAAAGGAGTAGTTTGGAATCGGTATCGTTTCGACCCCTTTCATCAGGGTGATGTTACAGCTTCTATTAGTCATGAGTTTGATGTAATCCGAGGTTATGACGCTATCACTCAAATATATCGGAGAAACAACTTTATCGAGGCGACACAGTTGAATGCAGGGATTAGATATGAATTAGTAAATGGCTTATACGCTGGCGCAAATTTAAATCTAGCTGAACGTAGGAGCTTAACTAATTTTAATTTTTTAGACATTGCCGATGAATTTATACCAAACGACAGTGCAATGAATTTCGATCCTTATCAGGCTTCTATTTTATCGTTGGATCTCTCGTTTGTTCCAAAACAGCGTTATATGAGGGAGCCCTATCGCAAAGTGATTCTTGGCTCAGCTTGGCCAACTTTTAGCATTTTCTATAAAAAGGGAATCTATGGATTATTGGGGAGCGATGTTAATTATGATTATTTGAGCTTTGCCATACAACAAAACTTTAAACTAGGGGTATTGGGTAACACTAGTTATAGATTATTGTCTGGCACCTTTATTACCATGAAGGATGTTCGCGAACCAGATTTAAGGTACCAACGGCGCTCTGATCCCATTTGGTTTTCAAATCCTTTATACTCGTTTCAAGGTTTAGATACAACGCTACCTACAAAAAGTTGGGTCCATGAGGCACACTTTGTTCATCACGACAATGGGGCTATGTTAAACAAAATCCCATTCATGAAAAAAACACGCATTGGACTAGTGATTGGCGGTGGGGCCATGTATGTACAAGAACATAATTATCAACATTTCGAAGTGCTTGCAGGATTGGAAAGGAGCTTTAAACTTTCTCGAAGAAGGTTACGTGTTGGAATATACGGGTGTGCATCTGATGGCAATCAAACAACTCCGCATCTTACTTATAAAGTATCGTTTGCGATACTTGACGACCGAAATATGAAATGGAATTTTTAGTCCCTACTTACTTTGGATTTTCTAAATGTAAATAACTGCTTTCGATTGATTAATATCATCAAGCCAACTCCGATAGAAATGCAAGAATCTGCCACATTCCAAATGGCAGGAAAAACTGATTCACCACCCACCCAAGGCATCCACATTGGCCAGTAGGCATCAAACTGAAACATATCCACCACATTACCAAATAAAAATCCTTTGTTTCTAACTTCTACAGGATACGAAATACCGAATTGATCACAGTTCATTTTAATGCCAGATCCTTGTAATTGGTTAAAACTCTCACAGGGATTGAATGGAAAAATGTAATCATACACCATGGAATCAATCAAATTCCCAGTTGCTCCAGCCAAAATCATTATTAATGCAATTAACTGTGGCCAGGATACATGTCGTTTGATTTCCAACAGGATGTAATAACTAATGCCAGAGATAGCTGCTATTCTAAAAACGCTTAATGCTAATTTACCATAAATAGACCCTCCCAAAGTTGTTCCAAACGCCATTCCTTGATTTTCTATGTAATGCAGTGCAAACCAATTCCCGATTACATATCGAGTTTCGTTAGGATTAAACGTTGATTTAATGTAGAGTTTAACCCATTGATCTAGAACTAACAACACTAATAGTATTGCTAGCGCAATCCAATGTTTTTTTCTCACGGGTTCTTTTGGGCGTTTTTTGCATCTATACTCATCGTAGCGTGTGGCACGAGTCGTAAACGCTCTTTAGGGATTAATTGACCAGAAACACGACAAATCCCATAAGTTTTATTTTGGATGCGAACTAATGCGGCGCGTAGGTTTTGAATAAACTTTTCTTGGCGAGCGGCGAGTTGCGCAACCTCTTCACGCGATAAGGTTTCAGAACCGTCTTCCATCATATTAAACGTTCTTCCAGTATCATCGGTGCCATGATCGTCGTTGTGTGATAGTGAACCTTTGAGCAAGTTGTAATCAACTTGAGCCTCATTTAATTTTCTGTTAATCAATTCTTTGAACTCCTCGAGTTCAGCATCTGAATATCTTGTTTTATCAGTTGACATATGTCGCTATTTGAAAGGTAACAAATATATAATATAATTCAGTTACTAAGCAATGAATCTAATAAAGTTAAAACAAAAGGATCAACAAGAAATGATTAATTTAGTTCCATGATTCGCTTTTTTGGGGATAACAGACCCTTTGCACTCTTTTTTCTGCCCCTTGTAGTTTTTGTTTTTCATATTATCTATAGGCTTAAGTTTGCCAGTAATAGCCCATTAGACATTGATTTTGGATGGTGGGGCAGTGCCACAATTCAACAAGGAAGTTCTTATAACTTCGCAGAATTGCTTGCCGCAACATTTGTGATGTTTAATGCTGTCATATTGAATTATTTCTTTAATTCTTCCGAGTTCAACGAAAAAAACACTTATTTACCCGCATTAAATTATGTTGTGTTTTCTGCTCTTTTTATGAGCTTTTACGAATTTAGCGGGTTTCATTTGGCCTCAAGTATGCTTATTTTTTCAATTAGTCAGTTTCTAAAATTAAACCAAAATCAATCAGGAACCTTACGAATTTTTAATGCTGCTTTTTTTATCTCAACAGCAGCTACACTATACTATCCTTTTCTTATACTTATCCCATTGGGTATCTTGTACTATCTTGTTTTTCGCCCTTTTCAAATGAGAGAATTCTATTTTTATTTTCTTGGAAGCATAATACCGTTTATTTATTTAATTAGTTGCTGCTATTTATTAAATATGAGTTACCCCTCCATTCATTTCAATTGGAATCCGTTTAATTCAAAATTATCAATATCCCATATAATAGATTATGCAATAATCTTATTACTTATTATGGTCAGTATTATAGGTGTTCGCGAAAAACAATCGAATGCCGGAAACCGAATGAAAAAAGAATTACAATTGGTAAATCTATTTGTAGTGGGGATATTTCTTGCTTTATTATTTTGTGCTTTTTTACTAGAGCCCTCAATAAAAATCGAGTTTTTTATAATTCCTTTTAGTATACTTTACTGCTTTCCTTTACTATCAAAACGATTTGGCCTTGGCTCCTCGCTAATGTTTTATATATTCATGATTTATGGCTTACTTAAGTTTAATTTTCTGGATTCGCTTTATTAAGAATTGATACCTTTGTATCCTATAAAAATATGGTATGAAATTCGGTGTGGTTACTTTCCCTGGTTCTAATTGCGACCAAGACATGATTTATGTCCTGAGGGATTTATTGAATCAAGAAGTAGTGAAGTTGTGGCATAAAGATACCCATTTACAAGGCGTAGACATGGTTGTGCTCCCAGGTGGGATTTCCTATGGTGATTATCTAAGGTCTGGTGCCATTGCAAGATTTTCCCCGATTATGAATGAAGTAATTACGCATGTGAATCGAGGAGGGTATGTGCTAGGGATTTGTAATGGATTTCAGATTTTAACGGAAAGTGGTTTATTGCCCGGTGCATTATTACACAATACAGAGCGAAAGTTTATTTGTAAAAATGTATATATAACACCCACCTCTACATCTTCAGCTATTACAGCGGATTTATCGATGGATGAAGTGTATAAGATTCCAATTGCACATGGAGAAGGCAGGTATTATGCCTCCAAAGACACCATTGAAGAATTAACCGATAATGATCAAATTTTATTTCAATACGCTCGTGTTGATGGCAAAGTAGATGAGGCCAATAATCCGAATGGTTCCGTAATGAATATCGCGGGAATCACTAACAAAAACAAACGTGTGTTTGGTATGATGCCACACCCCGAACGCGCTTCAGATCTTGACTTAAATAATCGAGACGGACTAGCGTTTTTTAACTCGCTATTAACCCATTGTGCAATATGAGGGTCTTATTAATTGGTTCCGGCGGACGTGAATCGGCTATTTCTTGGAAAATATCTCAAAGTTCTATGTTAGAATCGCTTTTTATTGCTCCGGGAAATGCCGGAACGAAGCAATATGGCAAAAATATTGCTCTGAATGTAACAGATTTTGAGGCGGTTAAATCTTTCGTAATTGAGCAAAAGATAGAAATGGTTATAGTTGGGCCGGAAGAACCATTGGTTTTAGGAATTGCCGATTTTTTTAAAAAAGATCCCCAATTGAAAACCGTTTCGTTAATTGGACCAACTCAAGCGGGCGCAGCCTTAGAGGGAAGCAAGACCTTCGCAAAAGAATTTATGAATCGGCATAATATTCCTACCGCGAAATATGGATCCTTTACGCTATCCACGTTACGCGAGGGCATTGAGTTTTTGCGCAATATGAAAGCCCCATATGTGTTGAAAGCCGATGGATTAGCTGCGGGGAAAGGAGTGTTAATACTTGATGATCTAAAAAGGGCTGAAGATGAGCTCACCCAGATACTATTGGATGAAAAATTTGGTGCAGCAGGCAAAAAGGTAGTCATTGAACAATTTCTAAAAGGCATTGAGCTTTCCGTATTTGTTGTAACGGATGGTATTTCATTTAAATTATTACCGGAAGCCAAAGACTATAAACGTATTGGCGAACAGGACACAGGAGAAAATACCGGTGGAATGGGGGCGATTTCCCCTGTGCCATTTGCTAATGATACATTTATGGATAAGGTCCTCAACCAAGTTATTATCCCAACTGTTAAAGGAATTAAGAAAGAGGAAATAGATTATCAAGGATTTATTTTCTTTGGATTAATCAATGTTAAGGGAGATCCCTATGTAATAGAATATAACTGTAGAATGGGAGACCCTGAAACAGAAGTGGTAATCCCGCGAATCAAATCAGACCTTTTGGATTTATTAGAAGGTGTGGCTACAAAAACGCTTTCTGAACGTGATGTGCAATTTTCTGAGCACTCCGCGGCTACAGTAATGATGGTTTCTGGTGGTTATCCAGCGAGCTATCACACCGGCAAGATTATTTATGGGTTAAATGCGGTGATGGATGCATTAGTTTTTCATGCGGGAACCACCTCGGATGGGCCACAAGTTTTAACGAGTGGGGGTCGAGTGCTCGCAGTGACTTCATTCGGAAAAACCCTTGAACAAGCAATAGACCGCTCCTATTCTAACATCTCAAAAATTTCCTTCGAAAATGCTTATTTTCGTAGAGATATAGGAAAAGACGTTATCTGATGGGTGAACAATTATACATCATACTTTTTATCTTGTCACTTATTGGATCAGCCTTCTTCTCCGGAATGGAGCAGGCGTATCTTTCGTCAAATCGGTTAATGGTTGAAGTTGAGCGCACACGTGGAAGTATGCGAGGAAAAATAAATGCTATCTTTTACCGAAACCAATCTACCATGATAGCCATGATGCTACTTGGGAATAACATTTCATTAGTGATTTATGGAATAACTTTTGGTCATTTGCTAATCGGGGAGTCCGCGCAATTATGGGGTATTGAAAATGAAGTTTTAATCTTAATTATTCAAACCATCCTTTCTACTTTATTGGTGTTAATTGGAGCGGAGTTTTTCCCAAAAGCAATTGCATCTATTAATCCGAATCGCATTTTAAATATCGGAACTTATCCCCTATTGGTTGTTTATGGAATTCTATATTTACCAACCCAATTCATTTTGTTTTTAAGCTTACTCTTGTTAAAAGTAACAGGGTCAAAAATGAAATCCTCAGAAAAAGTTTTTTCTAAAATTGATCTAGAGCACTACGTTGAAGATCTAAATGCTCGTATCGCCCCGGAGCAGGAATTAAAACATGAGATGACTATTTTGCAAAATGCACTCGAGTTTAATCATGTAAAAGCAAGAGACTGTATGATTCCGCGTACGGAAATTATTGCGGTTGATGTAAATGAGTCTATGGAATCCACATTGGCCCTATTTCAACAAAAAGGCTTATCAAAGATTGTAATCTATCGCAACTCCATTGATAATATTATTGGCTATGTTCATTCATATGATTTCTTTAGTAATCCAAAATCAATCACACAAATATTAAAACCCATTGGCTTTGTTCCTGGTGTGCTTTCCGGTTCGGAACTATTAGAAACTTTTTCAAAACAAACTGGAAATATCGCCGTGGTTAATGATGAATATGGCGGTACCGCTGGGATAATTACGATTGAGGACGTTATTGAGGAAATATTTGGCGACATTGTCGATGAGCATGACAAAGAGGATTGGCTCGAGGAACAAATTTCTGATCATGAATTTATTTTCTCAGCACGAGTAGAAATTGATTACATCAATGAGAATTACCCCATAAATCTACCGGATTCTGAAGAATACGATACATTAGGCGGCCTAATTACCTATAGACTTGAACGTATTCCTGAGAAGAACACTACCTTGGAATTGAATAATGATGTTAAATTGATCATTGAAGAGGCTAGCGAGCGTAGAATCGAAAAAGTTCGCATATTTCTTCGATAATGCTAATACCTTATAATCAATCTAACTTTCAAGCCGTAATATTTGATATGGACGGGGTCTTAATTGACTCGGAACCGCTTTGGAAATTGGCGATGTATGATGTATTTAGTTCCTATGGGAGCTCCTTAAACGCGCAAGATTTTCAACGAACCGTAGGATTACGTATTGACCAAGTTGTTGAATTTTGGAATCGCGAGAGTAATTGGGGGATTATCGATTGTACAGCCGTGGTAAATCAAATCATCGATTGTATGGTTGAGTTAGTGGCTAAAAATCCAGTTCCTTTACCCGGTGTGCTGGAAACCCTCAAGTACCTTAATCAAACCCATATGAGAATCGGGCTCGCTACCTCCTCACCTCAACGATTAATCGATGCGGTTCTAAAACACCTTAACATTTTACATTATTTTCACGCTATTCACTCTGCTGAGTATGAACGATACGGCAAACCTCATCCCGATGTATACCTTAAAACGGCGGAATCCCTTGGGGTAAATCCAAGCCAATGCCTCGTAATTGAAGACTCCCTAAATGGTGTGATTTCAGCTAAGGCCGCAATGATGAGCGTGGTATGTATTCCTGAAAAAACCCACATCCCAAATCCAAAATTAATTATCGCAGATTATCACTTTGAAAACATGTGTGATTTTCTTGCTGATTTTCGGTCTTCCGTTTAGTCCACCAATTCAAATGGATTGGTAAATTTGTAATTCAAAGTATACTTTTTGGAAGATTCATTTAATTATAGAGAACAAGCAGAAAACCAAGACCAAGATTACGACAAGGTCTTAAGGCCAAAAACATTGGCTGATTTTGCTGGTCAACCTGCCGTGGTTGAGAATCTTAATGTTTTCGTTAAAGCAGCTAAGCTACGAAACGAACCCCTGGATCATGTATTATTACACGGCCCTCCCGGTTTAGGGAAAACAACCCTTGCCAACATAATAGCGAATGAAATGGGTGTTGGTTTTAAGGTCACGAGTGGGCCTGTACTAGATAAACCCGGAGATTTAGCTGGCCTCTTAACAAACCTCAGTGAAGGAGATGTGCTATTTATTGATGAAATTCACCGCTTAAGTCCAGTTGTTGAAGAATACCTGTATTCTGCCATGGAGGATTATTTGATTGACATCCTCCTAGATTCAGGACCGAATGCAAGAACCATACAAATCACATTAAATCCGTTTACCTTAATCGGTGCAACGACACGCTCTGGATTACTTACCTCTCCATTAAGAGCAAGATTCGGAATCAATTCTAGACTTGAGTATTATGATGCAAAAACGCTTACTCATATTGTAGAACGATCTTCAAGTCTATTAAATATTCCAATCGATGAATCTGCGGCGTTTATGATTGCCAGTAGAAGTCGCGGTACCCCAAGAATTGCAAATGCTTTGTTACGTAGAGTACGGGATTTTGCCCAGATTAAAGGTACAGGCACAATCGATGATGCAATTACTGATGTTGCATTAAAAGCATTGAATGTAGACTCAAGTGGTTTAGATGATATGGACTTGCGAATATTGAAAGTTATCATGGATAAATTTAGTGGTGGGCCTGTTGGATTAACAACAATTGCTACGGCCATCGGTGAAAACGCAGGCACACTAGAAGAAGTTTACGAACCCTTCCTAATCCAAGAAGGATTCTTAATGCGCACACCTCGAGGAAGAAAAGTAACTGAAAAAACTTACAAACACCTCGGTAGAGATATGGGATATTTTCAAGGTGGATTGTTCTAAAGATGAATGCCGATCGATACAAATCGTTCATTAAACAAAAAGCAAGCGAACTCGGATTTTTTTATTGTGGGTTTTCCAAAGCCGGTTTTCTAGCTGAAGAAGCTCCAAAACTAGAACAATGGCTTACCGAAGGGTTTCATGGAAAAATGACCTATATGGAAAATCATTTTGATAAGCGCTTGAATCCTACTCGCTTAGTGGATGGATCTAACAGCGTCATATCATTACTATTAAATTATTTCCCTTACGAAACTCAACTTGAAGGTGCTCCAAAGATTTCAAAATACGCCTATGGAGAAGACTATCATATGGTAATCAAAGACAAATTAAAATTGCTGGTTGAAGCCATGAAAGAAGAAATTGGAGAGATTCAAGGAAGAGTTTTTGTGGATTCAGCACCCGTGATGGACAAGGCCTGGGCAAAGAAGGCAGGCTTGGGTTGGATTGGAAAAAATACAAATTTAATTCACCCAAAAGAGGGTAGTTTCTTTTTCATTGCAGAGATTATTTCAGACTTATTATTCACCCAGGATCCCCCTATGCGTGATTATTGCGGGACCTGTACAAAATGTATAGATGCATGTCCTACCAACGCCCTAGCTACTCCTTATCAGATTGATGCCTCGCGTTGTATTTCCTATTTAACCATTGAATTAAAAGACCAACTCATCCCAGACCAGTTCAACCAATCGATGGATAATTGGGTTTTCGGGTGTGATGTCTGCCAGGACGTTTGTCCATGGAATAGATTTTCAAAAACTCACCAAGAACTCCGATTCAAAGCTGACTTTGAGTTATTGAATCTTAACCTAGACGAGTGGCAGGACTTAACCTCTGATCATTTTGAAATTCTATTTAAAAACAGCGCAGTCAAGCGTACCGGATTTCAGGGATTAAAGCGTAATATCAATTTTTTGAAACCCATTGAAAAGCCTTAACTTTGAGCCATGTCAGGATCAACTTTTGGTAAGGTATTTCAATTAACTACGTTTGGTGAATCACACGGAGCAGCCATGGGTGGTATTATTCAAGGATGCCCATCAAACATGACCATAGATTTCGAGGGTATTCAAACCACTTTGAATCGGCGAAGGCCCGGACAATCAACATTAGTTAGCCCGAGAAATGAAAAAGATGAAGTCGAATTTCTTTCGGGAATTTACCAAGGAAAAACTACGGGCACACCCATCGGGTTCATCCTTCGAAATCATGACCAACGGTCGGAAGATTACGAACAACTCCATGACGCATATCGTCCATCCCATGCTGATTTTACCTATGACCAAAAGTACGGCCACAGAGATCCTCGCGGTGGAGGCAGATCAAGTGCCAGAGAAACGGTATGTCGCGTGGTAGCTGGAGCCATTGCAGAACAACTGTTAGCGCAAGTAGGTATTACATTTTCAACCTATGTGGATCAAATTGGAAGTTGTCGATTTATTTCATCGGACTTTTTTAGTACCTCACATATTGACCAATCGTTAGTTCGTTGTCCAGATCAAACCTCAACAGACCAAATGGTTGCCTTAATTGAAGAAACGAAACGTGAAGGAGATACTTTGGGCGGCGCTATTCGAGGTATTATTCATGGCGTTCCCGCGGGTTTAGGCGAACCTGTATTTGATAAATTACACGCGGAATTGGGTAAAGCTATGTTATCAATAAATGCAGTAAAAGGCGTTGAATTCGGAAGTGGATTTGAGGCGATTCACATGACTGGAAGTAATCATAACGATTTATTTATTAATGGATTTAATACCCAAACTAATCATTCGGGTGGAATCCAAGGGGGTATTTCAAATGGAATGCCGATTACCTTCCGCGTAGCATTTAAACCGGTTGCAACACTCATGAAAACTCAACAAACGATTGATGCTCAGGGCGAAGCAATTACACTCGAAGCACGTGGGAGACATGATGTTTGTGTCGTACCTCGTGCAGTTCCAATTGTACAGGCGATGGCTGCCCTCGTAATCCTTGATGCTTATTTGTTAAATAAGCGCTTATCTTTGTAAAAATCCTTGTTATGTTACAACGCATTCAAACTGTTTACTTTGCAATTACTATGTTGTTGTTTAGTTTAATGTTTACGGGGCTGAGTCTTTTAAAATTCGAACAACGAGGAGGTGAAAAAACCCAGTTCATTAATATTTTTGGACGTTCAACGTATGCACAAACCGATTCAAAAGAAATACTTGTTGTTGCCAATGAATCGATCCCGTTGTTTGTGTTGGCAATTGCTATGATCTTACTATTATTTATTACACTAATGGCTTATAAAAATGTACATCGCCAACTCAGTTTAGCTCGAATATCAATGTTCATCAATGTAGTACTTATAGTTCTTTTCGTAATTTGGAGTACATATTTATTCATTATCGCACCAACCGGTTCATCGAATTCTGTTCAGGTTGGTTTTTACTTACTTGCGAGCACTGCGCCTTTATCTTATTTTGGTTATAAGGGTGTGCTCAAAGACAAAATGTTATTAGACTCGATTGATCGCTTGCGATAAGCACAAACACGATGAATGTACTATCCGTTGAAAACCTCTCTAAATCGTTTGGAGAACGCAACCTATTTGAACAACTCACCTTTGGAATCGACCAAGGTCAGAAGGTAGCGCTTGTTGCAAAAAATGGAGCAGGAAAAACCACCCTCTTGCGTTGCTTGTATGGTAAAGAATCTGCGGATTCGGGTACAGTAGTTTTTCGTAAAGAAATTCGCATTGCATGGATGGATCAAACGGATGCATATACCCCGGATTCCACGGTTTGGGATGTCGTTTCAGATAATTATAACGAGAGTCATAGACTACTTTCCACCTACAATAAGGCCTTAGAAGCGGAGGACCATGTTGAAGTTGAACGACTCAGTAACGAAATAACAGCCATTGACGGCTGGGGAACCGAAGCAGAAATATCACGAATTCTAGGGATACTAAAATTGGATGCTGACGCCCTGATTAAGACCCTGTCCGGTGGACAAAAAAAACGTATTTCCTTAGCAAAAGTACTGTTAGCTGGGGCAGACTTTTTAGTGCTGGATGAGCCAACCAATCACTTAGATTTAGACATGATCGAGTGGCTTGAATCCTATTTATCGGCAAGTAAAGCCACCGTGTTTATGGTTACTCACGACCGCTATTTTCTAGAAGCAGTATGCGATGTAATACTTGAACTTGAAGATAAAACACTGTATAAATACAACGGGAATTTCTCCTACTACTTATACAAAAAAGCAGAACGTCAAGAACAACTCGCTTCTAGCATAGAGAAGGCTAAAAACACCTTCCGAACTGAATTAGAATGGATTAGAAGGCAGCCCAAAGCACGAGGCACTAAGCAAAAAGCGCGCATTGACGCCTTTTTAGATGTAAAGAACGCAGCCTCGAGAAAAGTAGGCACTGAAGAATTACAGCTTGGCATTAAAATGGAGCGCTTAGGGACAAAAATTGTAGAATTCCACAACGTAAAAAAATCCTATGGAGAGAAGAAAATCCTGGATGGATTCTCTTATAATTTCCAACGGCGAGAACGCCTGGGAATCGTTGGTAATAACGGGACAGGAAAAACCACATTTATCAAGTTGCTGCTTGGTGAATTAGCGCCCGATGGCGGTAAAATTGTAGTGGGAGACACGCTGTTTTTTGGGCATTACACCCAAGACATTATTGAATTCAAGGCGGATGCCAAAGTGATAGATATTGTAAAAGAGGTCGCGGAATTTATCCCCTTAGAAAAAGGTAGGCAACTTTCGGCAGCACACCTGCTTGAGCGCTTTCTCTTCCCAAGAGATATGCATTATCAATTTGTATCAAAGTTGAGTGGCGGAGAAAAACGTCGATTGAAATTACTGCGCGTGCTGATGGCAAACCCCAATTTCTTGGTGTTGGATGAACCCACCAATGATTTGGATATTTTCTCCATGGCGGCGCTTGAAAGTTATTTATCCTTATTTGAAGGAAGTTTGGTCGTGATTTCCCATGATCGTTACTTCATGGATAAGATCACGGATCATTTATTCGTTTTTGAAGGCGAAGGTAAGATTGTGGATATTACAGGGAATTACTCCGCTTATCGCGTCGAACAACGCAAACCTAAACCGAGTGAATCCCCAATCGAAAAACCAAAAGAAACCAAGCAAAATTCGGAGAAAAAACGAATGAGCTATAAGGAACAAGTGGAGTTCAACCAACTTGAAAAAGACATCGCCCTGCTTGAAACTGAGAAAGAAGAGCTTACCGCAACCTTATCTAAAGGTGATTTATCGAATGAAGAACTCATGACTTTGGGACAGCGCATCGGGATAGTGGTTGAACACCTAGATACCAAGACCAATCGATGGATAGAATTGGCCGAAATGGTATAAAAAAAGGGCCCGAAGGCCCTTAATACGATTATTAACCGAAATTATGCTTGTTTCACAAACTGCGCTTCGCTTATCAAAGTGATTTCGTCACCTACTACAATATTCCCAGCTTCCGTTACAGCAGACCATGTTAATCCAAAATCAGAACGCTTAATTCTTCCAGTAATCGTTAACCCTGTTTTTGTTTGACCGTAAGGATCTACCGCTATACCCGCAAATTCCGCATTCAACGAAATTGGATGTGAAACGCCTTTAATGGTCATGTTTCCTTTAATGGTCCAATCGCTGCCGTTTTGAATCACTTCAGTAGATTTAAACAATAAAGTTGGGTGAGAAGCAGCATCAAAGAAATCTCCTGACTTCAAGTGCCCGTCTCTATCTGCAACTCCAGTTTGAATGCTATCAATTGCAGCAGAAAAGTCAAAGGATGCATCAGAAAAGTTATCATCCGTTGCATTTAAGGTAGCATCAAACGAAGCAAAATTTCCCGATACGTTTGAAATCATCATGTGGCGCACTTTGAAGCCTACTTCGCTATGCATGTTGTCAATTTTCCAAGTTGTCATATTTTATTTTTTTTAAAGCACAAAGATAGAACCGAATGAAGAAAAACCCTATTGATGTAGGTTAAGCATTCTTTCGTAAATTTACTCCATGTTTAGATATCCATTGTTTTGTAGTCTTTTTCTTATCTTTTCTATCGAATCATGTGTCGCTCAACTCGAAATAACTCAATCCTCAAAAAAGAAAAGTGGATGGCAACATGAGAAAATGTCTACCCAGGCATCCCTTGAAATCATAAGGAATCAATCTTATCGAACACTGATTCCTAATGCCAATTTTCTTAATACACCAGTAGCTGAACGAGCGAATGAAACTCCATTAACCCTTTGGAGCTATGGCCTAGGGTTACAGACGGGATTAGGCAAATGGGTACGGGTTGAAACCGGACTCGTATGGCTTCAGCAGGGAGAACAATATCGATATAATGACCCAAACAGTGATAGCAGCTTAAACTACACAAATAAATATAGATATCTAGGCATGCCACTTTCTTTGAATCTACAATATGGTAGAGCAATTCGGGTGTTTTCTGGCGTTGGAATTGCCCCTTTGATTTTTAACCGAAGCATACAGCAAATTAATTGGTCATCTGCCATAGGAACCAATGAAAAAGAAACGATTAAAATCAAGAATAACGATTTTTCATCTGCCGTTTTCCAAGTGTATTATCAAGGAGGAATTCAGTACACTGGAGAACATGGTTGGGGAACGATTTTAAAAGTTATATACCGACATCAACTAACCAATACCTATAGTAAATACAACGCCTACATTCACAAGGCAAATGCAATGGGTATCACCTTTGGAATTTCTAAAACAATCTAATGAAACTATTTCAACTAACGGCATATTTAGAGGAACGATTTCCGTTAAACCTTCAAGAAGACTATGACAATTCCGGATTACAACTTGGAGATCTAAGCATGGAGATAACTCGCGCACTGGTGGCACTTGACTGTACAGAAGTGATTGTAGAAGAAGCCATTCGAAATGGAAGTAACCTAATTATAGTGCATCATCCTATTTTGTTTAAAGGTATAAAGCGAATTGGTGTTTCATCGGAAATTGAGCGTATGTTGCGCCGTTGTATTAAACATGACATTGCGATTTATGCCATACATACTAACTTAGACAATCACATCGATGGAGTTAACGCCAAAATCGCCTCAAAACTAGGTCTTACAAAATGCCGCATCCTCCAATCATTGCCACATTCCCTATTAAAGTTGGTCGTCTATGCCCCATTAGAAGCGCAAGAAAGCGTACATGAAGCAATCTGTTCCGCTGGAGCTGGAAATATCGGGAATTACTACAACTGCGGATTTGCAGCTGTAGGTATTGGAACATTTACACCTAATGATAAAGCAAATCCTAGCATAGGAAAAGCACATGTTCCAAGTAACCTACAGGAAGCTAAAATGGAATATATTCTAGAAAAACACAAAGTCAACGCTGTTATTTCAGCCATGAAGGAAGCGCATCCTTATGAGGAAGTGGCTTATGACATAATTGCACTCGAAAATATGAATACGCAATTGGGAAGCGGAATGATTGGCGAGCTGCCAAATCCCATTGACGAAATGTCGTTTTTAACCCGACTCAAGCAAACATTTAATTGCGGCGCGATTAGGTATACCGCGCTGCAACATAAACCCATACGTACCGTAGCGCTATGCGGGGGCGCCGGAAGTTTTCTATTGCCTCAGGCCATTCAAAAAAACGCTGATATTTTCATCAGTGCGGACTTTAAATATCATGAGTTCTTCGGTGCAGAAGGCAACATCGTAATTGCGGATATTGGCCATTATGAAAGTGAGCAATTTACTTCTACACTATTAGTTGATATTATTAAGGAAAAATTTCCTACCTTTGCGGTCCAATTAACTGAAAACAATACAAATCCGATAAATTTCCTTTGAATATGGCCACTGCAAGTAAAAAAGAAATTAGCATTGCCGATAAGCTTGATGCCCTTTTTGAGCTTCAAAAAATTGACTCTGAAATTGACAGAATTCGTACTATACGAGGAGAACTACCTCTAGAAGTAAGTGATTTAGAAGATGAAATTGGTGGCTTAGAAACGCGCGTGGGAAAAATTCAAGATGAAATAAACGAGCTTGAAAATGAGATTACAGAGCGTAAAAATGCATCGAAAGATTCTGAATCCGCAATTACCAAATATAAAGAACGTCAGAATAACGTTCGAAATAACCGTGAATTTGAATCGTTAAGTAAAGAAATTGAATACCAAGAGTTGGAGATTAAATTACATGAGAAACGCAGTAAAGAGGCCAAGCTAAAAATCGAAGGGAAAAAGGAGATTCTTGATGAAGCGCAAGCTCGTTTAGAAATGCGAAAATCAGATTTATCAATTAAGCAAAAAGAACTCAACGATATCATTAGTGAAACGCAAAAGGATGAAGATAAGTTAATTAAAGCGTCTGATGCTGCTAAGAAAAAAATCGAAGAGCGATTGATTTTTGCATACTCCCGCTTGCGTAACAACGCGAAGAATGGCCTTGCTGTGGTTCAAGTAATGCGAGGTTCATGTGGAGGGTGTTTCAATAAAATCCCACCTCAACGTCAATTAGACATCGTTACCAAAAAGAAAATCTTGGTTTGCGAGCATTGCGGAAGAATTCTTGTTCCAGGATCAACAGAGGAGTAAGATTAACGCTTAAAAATTGGAACGGTGGAGCAAGGCTCCCCAAACATCACTGATTTTACGATGGGCTTGAGGGTAAGCACCAGTTGGGTGAGGGCATATTCCTGATCCAACAATGTTGCGCAGCCTTTAACAATGACGCGTTGGC
Source organism: Crocinitomicaceae bacterium (assembly GCA_030830895.1). Lineage (GTDB taxonomy): Bacteria > Bacteroidota > Bacteroidia > Flavobacteriales_D > Crocinitomicaceae > UBA952. The sequence continues at coordinate 385,477 of JAURMC010000014.1, forward strand.
CATTCAAGGCCTCCTTGTCCAAATTATTCAGTGCTTTGTTAACGAGGAAATGTTCCATGGTCCGCTCGTCACCAGCAATCACCTCTGCCGTGTAGGGTTCGAGGGCTGAGGCTACAAGCATATAAGCCCAAGTAGGAATGATGGCCTCGGTAGCGCAGTAAATCCGTACAGTTTGATGGGCAAATACAGACCAATCATTGTCCAAAATCCAGGCCCGAAATTCTTTTTCTTTCAGGACAAATCCTTGCCAGAGTTGTGTACTTAAATCAATTGAAACGGATGGCTCCTTGGACAATAAATCAGCCAAATCAAGTTGTATTAGGCCGCTTTCTTTCACCTTATTTCGGATTGGTTCCATAAATGCAAAAATACGCAATGTTCCTGGTAGCTAATAATGGAACCTATAAAAAGAAAAAGACCGGATGTGTGAATGAGGAAAAACATAGAAAATCGTATATTCGTACATACGCTACAAACCTGCGCATATACAACCGAATATGGTATGCTTGGAGAAGGTTTATGAGGGTTATAAGTAAGTTGTAGTGCATTCCCATACTGAATATGAATTACTTGAAAGCATACTATAATTTAGTTCATTCAAGACAGAGTTTGTCTAGAGATTGCTATCTAGAGAAACACCATATTGTGCCGAAAAGTGTTTATGGCAAATCAATATTGAAGGAGAATCATTTACAACACGTCGATGACCCAATAAACATTGTTGAACTCACAGGTCGTGAACACTTTGTAGCACATTGGCTTTTACATCGTGCATTTCCAAAAGTCAGGAACTTTGCGGCAGCCTTCCATGCAATGGCCGCCATGTCCAATAGGTATCATTCACGATATACGCCAAGTTCACGTGCAATCGAAGAGGCGCGTATGGCGAACGCTGACTCAATGAAGTTGCCAGTTGCTAAGTATTCTTTAGGTGGTGTATTATTAAAGTGCTTTGACACGACTGAAGAAGCTGCTGCTGAAGTTGGTTCTTCTGTTCACAACATTTCTGCCGCTTGTAATTTAGAAAATCAAGTTAACAATATTAAAGGGTTTCAATGGCGTAGATTTGAAGGTGAGCCACCTACAAATATAGAACCGTACATAAATCAGAATGATGAAAGTAGTCTATCCGTTCATGAATATGATTTAAAAGGGAATTACATAAAGTCATATAGCTCCATTAGAGCTGCGGCAGGCGAAGGTGTTAACCGATCTTCATTAAAATTAGAATACCGAGACAAACCCATTTTTTCAAAAGACAAGTGGTATATAGTTAGCACATCTAAACCAGCTACTTCAATTAAAGTAAAAAAAACAGGAACGCAGCGCCGAAAAGTACTTCAAATTGACCCAATGACAGGCGAAGTTATTAAAGTTTGGGCCTCAACTCGCGAACCGCAGAGAGTTCTTGGTATAAGCAATGTCAGCTCTGTATGCAAAGGACAACGTAAAACTATGGGTGGCTTCATTTGGAAATACGCAGAAGAAGATTTACAATTAAACCTTAGTGATCATAAGAGCAAGTTGCCGCGTGCAAAATCAATTGAGGTTAATCTAGACGGGGTTTCTTTAGGTATTTATTTATCTCTAAGAAAAGCGGAAGAAGGCACTGGCATCCCTAGGCATAAGTTAGCAATAGCCTTAAAGTCAGGAGATATAACTAAGGAAAAGCTTCAAGTAATTAAAAAATAACGCACCACAACATCACCTATAAAAGATAGGGCAACGCCTACACTCCATAAAAAGCCCTACCTTTCATAGCTGCAAAACGTTAAAGGCAAGCTCGAAGACAACAAAAAATCAATATGAAACAATTAGTAATTATTCTTTTCCTAACATTGAATGCCTCAGCCCAAGAGATATGCACTAATGGATTGGATGATGATAATGATGGATTAATTGATCTTAAC
>JAURMC010000015.1 GCA_030830895.1 Crocinitomicaceae bacterium
ATTCCTTCTTCGGGTGTTTGAATAGGCAATGAAAAACTGTGGTGATTGAGTTGGTTTAATTGCCCTTTTTCAACTAAAGCTATTAACGCATCAAATACATGTTGTCGTTCATTTGGGGTTTTGACGGACAACAAGTAGCAAAGTTGTTTGTGGGTAAGGGTTGCGCCTTGATTTTTTGCAAAAACATTTAGCACAAGATTTCTGTATCTTCCGCTTGATTGTCTTTCAGATTTTTTATGGGGCGCACCACGGTGCTTGTTTTTAGCCATTATTAGGCCAATTAATGGCGAATGATTACTTTTCTTGTGAACTGTTTAGTTGATTGACCTTCAAACGAAATAAAGTAAACGCCACTTTTGAATTCAGACGTATTGATTTTCTTTGATGAACTCACTTGATCGCGCATAATGGTTGAGCCCATAGCATCCAATACTTTAAATTGAAAAGATTCTGAACCACTAATAGAAATATTAATGTAATCATCTGCAGGATTCGGAACCAAGGTAACGGTTATAGGGTCTTTAATAGGCTTCACATCCGCTACATAATCAACAATAACATCTACTGAATCTAAATACGTCGTGCCCGATGTGTTTGTTATATAGTAGCGATAATGGCCCGTACCGCTTATTCCGTCAGCAGGATTAAAATCAGGCTTCATTTTCCCATACTCCCCAGGCAACAATTCAAACAGCACGGTTGCACCACCTGGTGAGGTCCATGGCGATGAGTTCATTTGGGTACTTGAGTAACATGACCCGCCAAACGGATCGGTTGAATGCCCCCAACACAAACCATCTGCCCAACCGGCAGGAACTGAAATATAAGACCGCGTAATTCTCCACTTTTGAGCATTAGCAGCATTATTATAAACATTAAAAGTAATATCGAATGGGGCAGCAGATGGGGCGGCGACTGTATAAGGTCCGACGCCAGAGGAAAGGTCCGTGGTTTGCCCGTCTTCATATATTACAATATTATCTTGTGAAAAGGAAGCTCCTAGCCATAAAGTAAAGATAAAGGGGAGAAAAAATTTAGTCATATGTATATTTCATTCTTATCAAAGTTAAGAAAAATACGGGTGAATCCAAAAGGATAACACGTAAATGTGCTTTTTTCACTTAAATTTGAAATGGCAAAGTATTTGCTAAGCAGATAAAAACTTAAGCACAACATGAAAAATATTTTAATTGTATATTTAATAGGCCTTCCTTTTTTTGCTAAAACGCAATTTATTAAATCAGATTCTTTAAACACTAAAAAAGTTCCATCGGTCATTTTAAAGGATATAGATGGAAAGGAAGTAAACACAGCCGCCTTTGGTTTTGAAGGGCCCGTTGTTATAAGTTTTTGGGCGACATGGTGTGCGCCCTGTAAAAAAGAACTGATGGCAATTCACGACGTTTATGAAGAATGGCAATTAGAGACTGGGGTTAATTTAGTAGCGGTATCCATTGATGACGAAAAAACCAAACGCGATGTAATTACTTATGTGAATGGTAAAGCATGGGATTACACTGTGTTATTTGATCCAAACGGGGATTTTAAACGCAGTATGGGTGTTAATAATGTACCTCATACGTTTTTACTAGATAAAAATGGAAATATCGTTTACACCCATAACAATTATGCGCCAGGGGACGAAGAATCATTATATGAAGAAATTAAAAAACTCACAGCCGAGTAGTTGGTTATTACTATTATTTGCTTGTTTATTCAGCCCATTTATTTGGTCGCAAGGCAATTTTACTGGGAATATTGAATCTACATTTCAGTATTTGAATGACGACCCAATTATTAATGCCATTCAACCCCCTTCAAAAGGATTGGTGAATTCGTATATGAATGTTTTTTACACGAATGCTGGCTTTAAAGCAGGTATGCGCTTGGAAAGTTATTTGCCCCGAATTCAAGGGTATCCTAATCGCTTTGATGGCACCGGGATCGGGATGCGTTATGTAGGCTACTCTAATTCAAAAGTAGATATCACTCTTGGACATTTTTATGAGCAATTTGGTAATGGCCTGGCACTTCGATCCTATGAAGATCGTGCATTAGGTTATGATAATGTGTTAGACGGCGCCCGTATTATTTTCAAACCCTACAAGGGGGTTCAAATAAAGGGAGTTTATGGTCAACAACGGCTATCATTTGAAGCCGGTCGTGTGGTTAATTCAGAAGGGATTGTCCGCGGTATTGATGCCGATATACATTTAAATGAAACCTTTGCTAAGCTAAGCGCTTTTCCACTAGATGTAATTCTAGGAGGTAGCTTTGTTAGTAAATACCAATTAGATGACGATGATCAATTGGTTTTACCTGAGAATGTTGGTGCCTACGGTGGACGGATGAAATTACAGTATAAGAACTTTCGTTTAGATGGGGAGTACATTCAAAAAGAACAAGACCCCTCATTGGATAATGGCAAAATCTACAATTTTGGCCACTCGGCGGTAGTGAACTTTGGGTATTCCAAGAAAGGTATTGGCTTTAGTCTATCTGCCAAATCAGTCGATAACATGAGCTATCGTTCAGATCGGAATAAAGAACTTCAAGACGTTTTCATCAATTACTTACCTGCGCTCAATAAAACCCACACCTACAATTTGGTGGCTACACTCTATCCGTATGCAACTCAACCACTGGGAGAAGTCGCGTACCAAGCAGATTTTTTATATACCATTAAGAAGGGTTCCAAACTGGGTGGAAAATACGGGACTACGCTTGGAGTTAATGCATCTACAACGTATCGTCCGGTGCAGCATACCAGTGGCATAAATCAGTTTGATTCAAGCCGAGTGGCCTATGAAACACACCTGTTCGACAAAAGTGATAGTCTATATTGGAGAGACATTAATGTTAACATTACACGACGAATTAACAAGAAACTCCTCCTTTTAATGTCTTATTTTAATATTACCATCAATAATGATGTCGCCAAAGTATCTAATGATGCAACAGGAATTATTTCATCTCATATTGGTGTGCTTGAAGCATCCTATAAAATCAATTCTAAACACAACATTCGCGTTGAGCTTCAAGGAATGTTTGTAAATAAGAAAGACGATGGAGCGATTAATGATAAAGGAAATTGGGCTACGGCATTGATTGAATATACGGTTTCACCAAGCTATTTTGTGAGTTTCATTAACCAATATAATTATGGTAATCCAGACTTAAATAAACGGGTGAATTATCCAAATCTTACTTGTGGTTATATTCATGAATCTACACGTGTAATGCTTTCTTATGGGCGTCAACGCGCCGGGTTGTTTTGCGTAGGGGGTGTTTGTCGTTTTGTACCCGCCAACAATGGCCTAACCTTAAGTTTTACTCAAAGTTTTTAAGTGATGAATAGATTATTTTTGGTTTTTGTAGTGCTGCTAGTTTTGACCTCTAGTTGCGATCATGTTTCTAACCCTTATCCAACTGGGTCCACGAATGGATTAGATACCACACTTTATCCTGGAAATTGGTCAGAATATCTAGCCAACGAATGGCCACAATTTTCACAAAACACGAATGTCAATAGAAATATTTTATTAGAGGATTTTACAGGTCATAAATGTATTTATTGTCCTGCCGCTGCGGATCTGGCGCACGCCCTGTATGAAGCAAACCCTGGCCGTGTTTTTCCTTTGTCCATTCATGCTGGTCCAACAGGGATTGGTGATTTTCAAACGGTAACCCTTCCTGAATACCCTATAGATTTTACTACTTCGGATGGCTTGGCAATAGCACAGTATTTTGGGATTAATGATGGCGGGTTTATTGGAAACCCGCGCGGAACCGTTTCAAGAATTAACAATGGCGGTGTGATTTTTCAAAGTCCAGGGGCATGGACCGGGATGGTTTCTAATGTTCTGGCGCAAAATGAGTTAAAGGTCAACATTCAATCAGTGCTTAATTATTACCCAAGTACGAAGGGTGCATTTTTGCATGTAGAAGTTGAAAAATTAGATCAAACCATATCTTCAGATTTAGGTATTGTTGCGTGTTTGGTTGAAGACTCCTTAGTTGGCGATCAAAAAATGAGTGATAATTCTCATAATTCTTCCTACATTCACCGCGATATTCATCGGGGAAACTTGAATAATACACCGTTTGGCCGCACGCTAATTAGCGCAGATTTAATCGGGGATAAGTACTATGTGAATTATAGCTTCTCTGTTCCAAATCAACTAGACGGAACATACAATGCGTCTAATATGCATGTCTTGGTTTACGTGTATGACAAAACCACATGGGAAATTTATCAGGTGATAAAACAAGCTATTGAATAGAATAAAAAAAAGGCCGCAATTGCGGCCTTTTCAATGTGATATAAGACCCTTAGTTCTTAATAAATCGAATGGTTTCTTTACCTAAAGACCCTAATGTGTTAACAAAGTAAACGCCAGCGTTTAGTGAAGATAAATCAAGGGTTTCTTGTGTTTGACCCGATACATTTTTAGTCAAAATCACTTGACCATTTAAGTTTGTAATGGTAAGTTCATTTGCAACAATTCCTTTGATAGAAACTTGTCCGTTCGAAGGATTTGGATAAATAGTTAAGGGCTCCACCACAGAAGTAATCAATCCCGCAGTACCAACATTAATTTTATATCCACCAAATGAAACACTTTGTGTAACTGGGGTTGGTGGTAAGCCTGGGATTAGGGTAACCAAAACCGTTGCATCTACTTCAATAGTAATAGGATACATTCCTGTATTCGCTGTTGTTCCATATACATTAGCGCAACCATTTGCTCCGCCCACATAAGTACAGTTTGCAATATTACATGCATAATTGTATCCGCTGGGTAATCCTACAACATTGGTTACTGTAAATCCTTGAATTGGGGAACCAACAAACTGTCCGGAGGCATCTAATTCCGCGGTGACCGTAGCGGGGACTTTAAAGTTTAAATCTGTTGAATATGCAACGTTCGCTGCCGCAGGAGGAAAGTTTTGCACTGTATCTGGCCATACTCCATAAGTAGAATCCACAAAATTTGCTCCGGGAGTGCAAGATTGTGAATCAACCGCAAAAATGATAAGACCTATCGTGGCAAAAGAAAGTAAAAGTTTTTTCATAGTTGTTGATTTAAGAATTTAATCAAAGATAATAAAAAGACGTGGAATTAAAAATCAGTAACTTTGCCTATGCGATTTTACACTCAGCTGGAACGTGAATCTATGAAAACTGTTGAGGGGGTTGTTCGTTTTGAACAGATTCAATCTAAACAAACTGCGGTATTCAATGCATGGATAGAATCAAATTTCCCATTAATGTCATTTTTACAAGGAAAAGAAATTATCAGGTTTAAGGATTCTTCTATGTTCCTTAAAAATGCCATGTTGTCGGATTTTAAAAAATATACAGCACTCTTTATGCCGGTATTCAATCCGCGTGAAAGTAACTTTTGGGGCACGTTAACAGATTATGTGAGTTTTTTCTGTGTAATAGATTCTGTTGCAATCAAAGCGGCATTACCGGATATTTCAAAACAAATAATAGAGCAAAATGCGATAGATTTCCCAGTGTTAATACTATCTGAAGACGCCTATAACCAAGCCGCATACAACCTTGTGTCACCAACTAAATTAGAGGCGTATAGTTCCTTTCCAAAAGAGTGGGAGGTGTTGCGTATTGAATTCATGGAATTTGCGCTCACACAAATAAACAGCCCCTATTGTTCTTCATCAACTGCAGGATTTATCATATCAAAATTAAGATCTATACCCTGCCCGGATGAGGTAAAAGGAGCGATTGATGAGGCATGGATGCGTTTTCAAAGGGGGCAATTAAATATTCAAAAAAACGAGGTAAACAGACGCAAATTAAATCTACCATTGATCTTTCGGTTGTCTGCAGGTGCCTTAGGGTTATTCGCGGGTTTATTGGTGTTTTATTGGGTATTATCAAGGGAAACATATGCTAATCCAGGTGCGCCCACGTCTTCCTTAGTTTATTTTACAAGAAAAGAGCGCGTTTTTATTGATAAAACCGTTAACATACATAACCCGATTAGATCAACGGTCTATTTTAATTCAAATTCAGGAGGCCTTACCTATCAAATAAGGAAAGCCTTTGTAAATCAAAAAGGAGAAGCCCTCTACTTATCATTAACTGATGGGTTAAATAATTTTTATTATAACCCAATCCCACTTAGGGATAGCACCGATGAATACATCATTAAAGGAACAAGTTCTCTCACTGAATTGAACGGAAAGGCGACATTAAAATTTAAGAATTCATCGGCTTATGACGTTCTTCTAATTGCTTTTGATGAGCAAACTACTTCACCGGTTTATAGCCGATTGATTCGTAAGGGCACCATCCAACAATGCCGGCTGATGAAAGGGACACAAGTCCTATTCTTACCTGGAAAACAGTTCTCGGGGTCAGCGAAAATTCCTTTTAATGTGTGGGACTATAATTTCGATCAAAGTCTTCGGCAGGTTTATACTTTTGGAGGAGGGTTATCATTTGCCGTCGTTTTCCGAGGTGATTGGGGTGAAGAGTTCTCTTTTACTAACCCATATCAATGTTTTAAACTGAACTCCTAATTATGTTGTATAATGTAACTGTAAGTATTGATCCTGCCATAGAATCCGAATGGATTAATTGGATGCAAAAGGATCATATTCCCTCGGTTCTTCAAACAAAGTGTTTCTACAAGTGTGTACTTTCGAAGATACACGGTAATGAAGCAGGGGAGTGTACGTTTTCCGTACTATATTGGGCTGTAAGTAAAGAAGATTATGAACTTTATCAATTGCTTCATGCACCACGGCTCCAGAAGGAACATTCTGCTCGATATGAAGGTAAGTTTGTTGCCTTTCGAACGACCATGGACTTAATCTCAGAATTCATTCCATGAATGTTAAAGCAAAAAAACACTTAGGGCAACATTTTTTAATCAATACGTCGGTTTGTGAAAAAATAGCAGGGGCCTTGCCTGTTTTTACTACTCCTATGAACGTGTTGGAGATTGGACCGGGCAAAGGAGCGATCACGTGTTTTTTTTTAAAACGGCCCGATATAGATTTTTATGCGTTTGAACTCGATGTGGAATCAATTCAATATTTAAAAACAGCTCACCCAGACTTTAACCGACTATATAACCAAGACTTTTTAAAGATAAATTTTAGTGAATATTTCAAAGATGCCCCATTTTGTGTTGTGGGGAATTTTCCATACAACATATCATCGCAGATTTTATTTAAATGTTTGGAAGCGAAGCATCAAATCCCGATAATTCTTGGAATGTTCCAAAAAGAAGTGGCACGAAGAATTGCCGCTCCCCCAGGAAGTAAAGAATATGGGATTTTAAGCGTATTAATGCAAGCGTATTATGAAGTAAGTTACTTGTTCACCGTCGAACCGGGGGCTTTCTATCCAGCGCCAAAGGTGAAATCTGGTGTGATTCGTTGTGTAAGAAACAACCAGGTGGAATTGGGTTGTGATGAGAGGCTTTTTGTTAACGTAGTAAAAGCGGCGTTTAATCAACGTCGAAAAACTTTACGAAACTCAATTAGGGCTGTTTTTCCAAACGCTTTATTAACGGATGAGTTTGCATCAATGCGTCCAGAGCAACTTTCTGTAGCGTCTTTTATTAAATTAACCAAATTAATAGAATCTTATGTCAACGAAAAAACTTAGCCCTCTTGAAATGCTTAAATCTTCCGAGTTAGAAATGGTCCAAAACGGTATAAAAATAATGGAAGAAACAGGGAAATCGACCCAATTACCAGATATTTTTAAATGTTATTTAATGCATACCGGAATGCCGCACAAAAAAGCACTTTTTGAGTTATTGGCTTCGATAACAGTTAAAGGCGCCCGAGAAGCATGGATGGAATTGCTTTTAAATGATGAGTTTAAGGAAGAAAAAGCTAAAATCATTAACGTGTTGTGGAATACCAGGTTAGATTTTAGTGGTGAAATTTCTTTTTTTGTAGCGTTAGCTGTACAATTAGATTATTTAGGTACGCTAGAGTGTTTAACATTAATAGAACAAATGGAGGGGCCTTTTCAAGAACAACACCTCCTAGAGGCAGAACTTATATTAATAGACTATATTAAAAACCAGCCCGCGGATGGGAACCAAAAACAACAGCTAATCGTATCGCTGGCTCAACATCTTGAGCAATTGAAAATGCAGGTAGATGACGGGCTATTTTTCGAGTAACATTGTGTTGTATCGTTGAATAACCGTTTCGTTCATTTGAATGAATTTCTCATGATTAGAGGCATAGAATTCAAAACTTTTTTCATAATTGGATTTGGTGGTACCATGTGATAAAAAAAGATTGTTTAAGGCACGGCTGAGGGGTTTTTCGTATTGTGTAGGGGAACCATATTTTTTTTGATAGTGCATTTCAAGGATATAAACATCCGCCATGATGCCGATCATTTTTCCCTCTTCAATGATAGCGGATTGAATGTTGTTGGATTGACAAGCAAATAAAACGAACAAGCAAAATACATATACAGATATTTTCATAATCGACTAAACAAGAGGCGTTTTCCGTTTTTGTTTTCAATGATATTTCCATTCTCATAAACCAAACAACCATTAACAAATGTACGGCTTACATTGTGGTTAAAGGTAATTCCTTCAAAAGGCGACCAACCGCATTTATAGAATACATTATCTCTCGTAACAGTCGTTTCAAGCTTAGTGTTAATCTCAACCAAGTCTGCGTAATAACCTTCTTTGATGTATCCCCTATTTTTAATTCGGAATAATTCTGCTGGCGCATGAGCCATTTTTTCTACAATACGCTCAATAGTAATTATACCTTGAATTGATTTTTCAAGCATGGCGAGTAATGCATGTTGAACGAGCGGACCTCCAGATGGTGTATTTTGATAGTCTTGTTCTTTTTCTTTAAGGGTATGTGGAGCGTGGTCGGTTGCAATGACATCAATATAATCTTCAAGAACGGCTTTCCAAATTGCTGTCCGATCTTCGGGAGTCTTTATTGCAGGATTCCATTTAATAAAGTTGCCTTTCATAGCATAATCTTCATCACTGAACCATAAATGATGCACACATGCTTCTGCCGTTATTTTCTTTTCTTTTAAAGGTAATGTATTAGCAAAAAGGCCTGTTTCTTTTTCCGTGGAAATATGTAATACATGAAGCCGTGCCCCCGTTTTTTTTGCTAGCTCAACCGCAAAAGAAGAAGACAAGTAACAAGCCTCATTACTGCGAATTGTCGGGTGCATGTGGATTGGTATTTCCTTTCCATATCTTTCTTTTGCTAGTTCAAGGTTATGCTTTATAGTTGATTCATCTTCACAGTGGGTGGCGATTAGTGTTGGTGCATTTGCAAATACCCGCTCTAAGGTATGGTAATTATCCACTAACATATTACCAGTGGAAGACCCCATAAAGATTTTAATCCCACAAACTGTTTCAGAATTGGTACGCATTAACTCGTCGTAATTATCGTTTGATGCCCCCATAAAAAAGGAATAATTCCCAATGGATTTTTCAGCAGCTAAAGCGTATTTATCCTCCAAAAGAGTTTGAGTTAAGGCGTTAGGAACCGTATTGGGCATTTCCATAAACGAGGTTATTCCTCCCGCTACGGCGGCACGAGATTCTGTGTAAATATCGGCTTTGTGAGTAAGCCCCGGCTCCCTGAAATGTACTTGGTCGTCTATACACCCAGGGATTAAAAGGTTTCCATTCAAGTCAATTTCCCGATCAAAAGGAAGGTCAATTTGACCCCCAATTGACTCAATAATTTCGTTTCTTATGCTTAAGTCAGCAAAGTAACGTTGGCCTTCATTTATAATTTGGGCATTACGAAGTATCGTTCTATTCATAACTTCATGGTTCTCATTTTCCAAACGCCAAGCAAGGCCTCTTTAAAGATTCCTGAACTCATTTTAGATTCTCCGTGTAATCGGTCTTTAAACGTGATTGGCACTTCAGTGATTAGGTAATGATGTTTTCGAACCGCATATTTCATACATATCTGAAATGCATATCCCTTAAAGTGAATAATATCAAGGTTAATGGATTGAAGAGCATTATTTGTGTAGCATTTAAACCCTGCGGTAGAGTCGTGCACGCCAATCCAAAGAACAAGGCGTACATAAAGATTAGCAAAATATGATAATAGCCACCTACTGAAAGGCCAGTTTTCTATTTTTCCTCCCTTACAATAACGAGAACCGATAGCAAGTGCGGAACCATCCATACATGCGCTTTTTAACCTAATTAAATCCCTTGGATCGTGAGAGAAATCACAATCCATTTCAAAAATAAATTCATAATCTCTGGATAAGGCCCATTTGAATCCCGTAATATAGGCGGTACCCAAGCCAAGTTTTCCTGCACGATTAATCATGAATACGCGATTAGGGTGACTCTCCATGATATTAGAGATAATTTCTGCCGTACCATCAGGAGAGTTATCGTCCACAAATAATAAGTTAAAGGGCTCTTCTAGCGATAAAACTGCATTAGCTATTAACTGAACGTTTTCTCGCTCATTATAAGTGGGAATAATTACTAGGCAGTTTGACATTATCAATTGTTAGCTACGAATTTAAGGAAACGAAAGCAGTTCGTAAAGTAATCTATCAATTTTAAAGGAATGAATTAAAAAGCAACTTGTTTATTAAGAATAACATGTTGAACCCATTATTCCTTGTTATCTTTGCGCTATAATATTTTCACATGGATATTCAGATAATTTTAATTAAAGCCGCCCAATTAATCGCTTCATTAGCGTTTTTAGTATCAATACATGAATTTGGGCATTTCATTCCTGCCAGATTATTCAAGACCAAAGTTGAGAAGTTTTATTTGTTTTTTAATCCATGGTTCTCAATTTTTAGGTACAGAAAAGTAAACGGAATAAAACGATTTTCTTGGTTTACCAAAGAAACTCCAAAAGATTGGGAAGATGGGAGCGAAAAAACTGAATGGGGAATTGGATGGTTACCGCTTGGTGGATACGTTAAAATAGCAGGAATGATTGATGAATCAATGGATAAGGAACAAATGGCACAACCGGCTAAGCCATATGAATTTAGGACAAAAAAACCGTGGCAGCGACTAATAATAATGATTGGCGGAGTAACAGTTAATTTGATGGCAGGGTTCATTATCTATGGGGCCATATTATGGTATTGGGGAGGTGCGGAATTGAAAACTTCTAAGCTTAATTCTGGCATGGCAATACACCCGTATTTAGCAAAATATGACGTTGTTTCAGGCGATTTAATTACCATGGTCAATGGAGAAGAGGTAACTTCATTTGATGACGTTAACCGAGGACTACTTTTGAGAAATAAAACCACCCTTACCCTTGTCCGAGATGGAAAAACACTTGAAAGAAAATTACCTAAAAACATTGATCAAGAACTTTTTCAAAATGGAGCCATGTCTATTGCTAACTTAAGGATGCTTTCCGACGGAGTAGAATCAATTACTCCCGGTGGGTTAGCGGAAAAAGCCGGATTAAAGAAAGGGGATCGGTTATTGACTATTGATGGATGCTCAGTTACTTATTTCGACGACATTCAAAAGGCATTATATGCGAAACGGTCTAAGCCAGTGAACATATTTGTCCTAAGAGGAATAGATACGGTGCTGATCCGAACAAAAGTTACCAAGGAGGGAACCATTGGTTTTGGTGCTAAAAATGTATTTACGAAAGATACCCTAGCCTTAACCAAGGTAAGCTATGGTATAGGCGAAAGCATGTTAAAAGGGATCTCTGGCGGAACACAATTATTAAGGGATTATGTAGCACAATTTAAATTTGTTTTTACAAAAAAAGGAGCAACGTCCATAGGCGGGTTTACTCGTATTGGAGACATGTTTGCACCCGCTTGGGATTGGAAGGTATTTTGGTTCAATACAGCATTTTTATCTTTCGCTTTAGCATTTATGAATATTTTACCTATTCCAGCACTCGATGGTGGCCACGTAGTATTTTTGTTGTACGAATGGATAACGGGTCGGGAGGCGCCACAGAAAATCCTAGAGTATGCGCAGTATGTAGGGTTTTTCTTATTGCTAGGGTTAATGATTTATGCCAATGGGAACGACTTGATTCAACTAGTCTTCAAGTAAGTTCATTTTACTTTGTATACCCAAACCAATTAGCGTGGCTCTGGTTTTAGCCAAACTTGCTCTTGGTCCCGAATATAATTCATCAACTGTTTTATGGAATAAAATTAACCAGTCCGTAAACAATTCTTTCGAAAGAGACATATGGAGATGTTTACGGGTAACGTTCTCAGTATATCCAGCTTCATCCAATAAAATAAATCTCCAAAATTTCTTCATCCTAGGAAGGTGTGCGTCCCAATTAAGATCTTTGAAAAATGGTTCAAGCGAGTTTGATTGCATCACTTTCGAATAAAAAACATCTACAAGAACCTCAATATCTTCTGCCGTTTCTATATCTTGCGTCATCTTCAAAATTAGAAAAAAGCACGTAGTTCCATTCCTCCGTTGTGGACAATCTTTATCCCTGCCGGCTTTCTGCCGGAATAAATTAAATTTAACTGTAAGTTCTTACTTACATTGCGTTGCCAAGTAATTGACCAAGTGTAATTGGATCCCGGCCTCAATGCTTCGAGCATTTCAAAGGCCACAGGAGAAAGGAGGTTTCCATTAAACGTTAAGTTTAGGAATTTAAATGACCCTAAGACACTTCCCTTTTGCGTGGTATTATATTTTACCTCTAATCCAAGTTCCTTCGAGTTGCTTTCCTCATAACCATATATCGGTTCGTTGGCTTTGCTTGATACTTTGCCATCGATTGCAACTCGGTAATTGGTTGTTGGTTGATAAGCCCATTCTATGCGGAGGTATTGATAACGAATTCGGTAGTTTCTACCTTGCGTGTAGTCAATGGAAGAGGTTTTATATCCTTGTTGACCTTCCGTTTTAAGCGAAAAGGATGTGGTTATATTCCAACGAAACATGACTTCATTATATCGAATATCTTTTGCATCAAATCCGGATGCCAAGAGTGTTTTGTTTAGGTTTTTATTAATTATATAATGACCATGAACTCGTGCAGAAGTTCTAAATAAATACAAGGTGTTTCTTACTGAAAATACTGAAGAGATAAGCGCATTGTTCAGGATGTCTGCCTTGATGGGGTTCAAAAGTGTAGCAATGTCTAAATCATTTAATTTTCGCGTTGCACGCATTCTAAGTTGGTTTGAAACAAATGAAAGCCCTTTTAATACCCCTGTTTTTTTATTCCAAATCAACTCAGGCCGCCAAAATAAACTTTGATTAAATTCATTGGAATATGTTTTCTGGTAGGCATTACTTGGGGTGAATATTCGAATATAGTTCGCCTGATCGATGAATGTAGCCGTTTCAAACTCGTTTAAATCCTTTACCCCATCGTTGTTGTAATCAACCCAGGTATATACCCCTTGCCCTGAATTAACCTCTAGATAAATAAAACTACGTTTTTGCTCCAATCCCGAACCAACCTCGTAATAGGTGTCAATTGTTAAGGCCCCCCTCAGTAGCCTCTTCGAAAAATTAATCCGGCCAACCAAGGATTGGTCCGGGGTTAATTGAAGTAGCGAGCTATCCAAAACATGTAAATTTCTAAGCCCAATAACAAAACCATACTGGCCTCCTGTCCGATCACGAATTTGAACTTCTCCACCAAATGTTGTTCCTCGTGCTGCGGCGATAAAACCAACACTATCCGGACGCCAATCGAATCGTTCACGATAAAACAACTTTAATAATGATTTACTACTGTCTGCGTTTTGAAGGTATGCTTGAATGTCATAAAACGCATAGCTTGTAGAATTCATACCTATCAACGCATCCCGGTGATTAAATTCTTGGTCATCTTTTATTCCGATTTTAATACGATTTATAGTTTGAGAAGCATCTAGGCGATGTCTTATAAATTGTGAATTTATTGCTCCTGTACTTTTTAAAACACTCGCATCCCAGGCCATTGAAAAGCCTCTGTTTTTTATGTCTCCGTCGGAATAAATACGGCTTCCGTTGAATGCTGAACCAATTGCATAGTGTTGCCCTTGTATGCTGAGAAAGCCAGATTTAGCATGTTGAATTTTGTGAGAAAACTTTGCATTCCATTGGGGGCCAATAAAATGCATATTTCTAACATTCCAATCACGATCAAATTCCACCATTCGATAAGGCTCGATAAATGAGAAATTAGTTCCAAGTAATTCTGATTCAAGGCTTGTAGTGTGATTCCAGCGAATTGGGCTTATCGATCCTTGCCGGATTATCTTGGTTCGATTTCCTAATCCCCAGTCGTTTTGCCGGTCTTTAATAGCAAATAAATTAATAGCAGACTCAGTTATGGAAAACTCAGTTTCTATGGCCCAATTTTTTCCGATTTCCTGTTGAAAACCTGCGTTAATCATACGTTTTCGTTTCGGGGCATTGATGCGTTGTATAGGCATATAATTACCTTGTGATACATTACCCAAAGGACTTACCCATTTATATACGGGGCCAAATGCCGTAGTTTTTTCAAAGACGTAGTCTCCTTTATTGGGTCCAACGAACAAGAATGTTGCGCGATATTTTGCTGAATCTGGATTAATAGAGAAAACTAGTACGGAATCATAACCAAGGGAATCAATTAGTTGATATAGGTTTTGGTTGGGTTGGAATCCGACGGAATCAAGGGTGCTTAAATAGGCGCCACTTAAACTATCTCCTGCGTTCGCAATCAATTCTTTTGTTGTAGCATTTAAGCTTAATTGCAATGGTTGGTTTTTTAGATCTTGTTCTTGATAATAATTCATCCAAAAGGAGGTGCCTTTATTGGTAAAGCTGATATGCTGTTGAATTAAACCGCGGGTATAAGCTTGATCAGCATATTGAAATTCTACTACAATACGAACATCTTTTGTTATTAGGTTGCGTGCCGTAAACACGAGTTCTGCGCTGTTATAGTCTATGATGTAATCGTATTCTTGCCCACGTTGTAATAATCTGCCGTCAACATACACACGTTCAGTGCCAGATAACACAACAATAAAGGGTTCATTTTCTGCCCCAATAAGTCGATAGGGCCCCTGATTATTTTCAATTCCTTGAATGATTTGACGCTGAAACTTACCTTTAGATAAACCCATGCTTGATTGAATTTGGACTTGATTCTTCGGGCTCGAATTAAATGCATGTGTTAATGTTAACCCCTGGCCTCTTTTTTTGTAATTCAGGAAGTATCCTTTGGGTTTCGCTATCCAAAAATCTCCTGCGGTAAGTTTAAAACGATCCGAAAACAATTGTATAAAAACTTGGTCAAACTCTTGAAGCTTGCTTGTATTTCCATCAGGTTGGATTGGAATATTTGCATCAGACACCGAGGCGGAAAGATTAAGTTTTTCGGAGATTTTTCCGGTTAACTCTAGGTTAAGGGTAGAGTTTATTCCCAGGTTTTGACGATTTCCGAAGGTCACACCTCGAGAAATACTGCCGCGTTTATTAAGGTCGTTCCCTCCAAAAAGTTGGTCGATTAAGACGGATTCTTCTGGAATTAAAAATAGGTTGTTGTTCTTGTTTGAAACTAATATTAGCGAATCGTAAAGCTGATAGTTAAGGGATAAATCACTGGTTAAACGTAGATACTTTACCAGAACTGATCCGTTGATTTCAGGAGCAAAAAAAATAGATTTATCTAAATAATTTATGTGATACGTCTCTCTTGAAAGCGTGTCTGATTTATATATACACAAGACACTACCGGGTAATATAGTTAGAGAATCCAATCGCTGCGGTAATGTTCCAGCGGTTATTTCGCGTTGTTGAAAATTTGACTGCCCGAATATTACTCCGTAATAAAGTAATGTTATCCAGAAGCACCAATATTTATTCATTATTACGAAATTACGGAATGTAAGCTAACGCAGTTTGCTATTTTTGATTGTTCTTTTTCAATTATGAAATATATAATTCCCTTCTTAACATTAATGCCTTGGCTAATGTATTGTCAAGACACTTTGATACTTTTTATTGAATCCGATGAGGTATATATTGGAAGGCCGTCGTTATATGACGACTTTAGCGGGTCGAATTTAGACCAATCCCGTTGGTATGGATACTACCCTTGGGGGGGGCTGTCATTAGATGCAAAGACCTATACCGACCCATCCTTGTGTAATCAATCAAATGGCTTACTTCGGCTTTCTGTTGATACCGTATCGGTATGGAGGGTTTTCCCAAACTGGATGATAGACGCTAAAAAAATTGAAAGCAACCCATCATTAATGCGTAATGGCCATCTTGAAATCAATCGATTAACTTCAGCTATTTGGAGTAAACGGCAATTTCGTTTTGGATATTTTGAGGCGAAGTGTTTTCTCCCAAAAGGAAAAGGATATTGGCCGGCATTTTGGCTTTATGGTGGCAACCCAAATGAAGAAATTGATATTATGGAGGCGAAGGGAGAACGCAAGGCCTCTTATCACGTAGACATACACTGCCCAAATCGGTGCGACCGAATAAAGCAATTTGGTTTGATTGACAAACCTTTTGGGCACTGGGTGTCGACACAAGAAAATATATCGGAATCATGGGTAACTTTTTCAGGATTATGGACCCCAGAAGGGATTTGGTTTTACTTTAATGATCGGTTGGTTGCTCAGCATAAAGCATCGTTTTCGACCTCGATGAATTTAATTGCGAATTTTTCCCTTGCGATGGACAATGGGCCATTTTCTCCCGGTCCGAATCGAAAGACAGAATTTCCCGCAGAATACTTAATCGATTATATTCGTGCATGGGAAATCCCAGCCTTAATAGATGGTCCATTGAAGTATAAGGAAATAAAAGAGGCCCGCTTTATTAAAGTTATTCCAACAGCAGCAAAAGAGGTAACATTTGAGAGTTCTCCTCAAGGAAATTCGAAATGCAGATTGTTTATTGAGAAAGCAGTTCAAGAATCAGAAAAGGATCGAGAATTTTTACCTGTTTTGGAACTGGATTTAACGGCAAGAATTCAACACATTGACTACACTTTTTGGTCTCCAGGAAGCTATTACCTACGCGTTTTGAACGGTCAGAGAATAACACAAATACCGTTTATAAAGCTGGACTAGGGGCACTAAATTTGACTTCGAATAAGCGGTTCCAATATTTTCCCGTAATATAGGTTTTTTTGGTTTTTCGGTTGTATGCGATTCCATTGAGTACCTCCCCGTTGCCTTTGCCAATTTGAACAGCAGGAGTTGCGTCTATCGTAGCGACAACCTTACCTGTAAACGGGTCAATAACAGCAATTATATTACTTGTCCAAACGTTAGCATATATGAGCCCATCAATAAATTCAAGTTCATTTAATTTGGTGATTGCCCCGTCATCGGTGTAAACTTGAATTACACGAACTTCCCTAAACGTTTTTGGATCTCTAAAGGTTAATCTTTCGCTACCATCGGACATGATTAAAAAGGCGCCGTCATAAGTAATGCCCCATCCCTCACCTGAATAATTAAATTGTTTGGTTACTTCAAAGTCATTTTTATTGTAAACATAACACACGTTGTTCTGCCAGGTAATCTGGAAAATTTCCTCTCCAACAATTGTAATTCCTTCTCCAAAAATAGGAGAAGGTTGGCCTTTTCGGCGAATCATTGCCCCTGTATTTAAAGCGACTTCACCGATTAGGGTGGCTCCAATACCCTGTGGATCTCCCGTCCCTTCGAACAATTTGTCCTCAGAAAAAACCAGGCCTTGTGTAAAGGAAGAATCATTATGGGGATATTGGTTTAGGATCGTTAAATTCCATTTTTGAGGAGGTGAGTCAGAATACACATAAAGCACCCGCTCATCTTCAGTTTGTCCTAGTGAATGATGTTTGGCGCTTATTTTAAGTCCGTGAGCACCTATCGTTAGTAGGTCTTTTGGTATTCTGATTTTGGTTTGTTTTTTTGCCTTAGGAAATGTGTGTATTAAGCTGTCGTCGAAATAAACACGGACGGTTATATCTTCCTGCGCGGTCAAGGCATTT
This sequence comes from Crocinitomicaceae bacterium, assembly GCA_030830895.1. Taxonomy (GTDB): domain Bacteria; phylum Bacteroidota; class Bacteroidia; order Flavobacteriales_D; family Crocinitomicaceae; genus UBA952. The sequence continues at coordinate 17,992 of JAURMC010000015.1, forward strand.
GTTTCAAATGGTTCCCCAAACTTTCCTGTAAAACTTCCTGCCATTTCAAAATAGGACATTGGCCCTAAGGGCCGCTCATTGTCATTATTTTTTAAGGCGTTGAAGAGAAATGCGCCTGCCACTAGAACCAGCAGGGCAATAATAATGGGAGTAGTTTTATTTTTCATAGCATCTGGCAATAAACTCACAGTCAATCCCTTCGTGAGAGGCACTACCTAATAATTTCCCATCTTTAACCACGATCAGCTGTGGTGATTGATGATTAATTTGAAAGTAATCTGATATTTCATCCGAAAGGTGCCTATACGACAATAAGTCCAATACCCAACATGTTGAATCCGATAAGGCACAGGCTTTTAATCGCTTCAGTGCGAATGAAGAAATGATGCATCGTGTGGAATGTTTAAATATTAATTGGGGCGATTGATGGCTTTGCTCGATGAGTTGCGAAATAGTAATGTTGGGAGTGAAGTCTAAAAACCGCATAGACTAAAAGTGAAATTGGTTGAGAAAGCGGATGTCATTTTCAGAATATAACCTCAAATCAGTTACTCGGTATTTTAATTGAGCAATTCGCTCTATACCCATTCCGAATGCAAAGCCGCTGTAAATGGTTGAATCAATTCCACATGAGTCGAGCACATTAGGATCGACCATCCCGCAGCCAAGAATTTCTAACCAACCCGTATGTTTACAAACTCCACATCCACCCCCATGACACAAAGTACATGAAACATCAACTTCTGCACTTGGCTCAGTGAAAGGAAAATAGGAGGGCCTTAGACGAATTTTTGCGTCCCCACCAAAGATTGATTTAGCAAAATAATCCAAGGTTTGCTTTAAATCGGCGAAGGATACATTTTTGTCAATGTATAAACCCTCAATTTGATGAAAAAAACAATGTGCCCGTGCAGAAATGGCTTCATTGCGATAAACACGGCCGGGTGATATTGTTCTAATCGGTGGTTTTTCATTTTCCATCACACGTACTTGTACGGAACTGGTATGTGTTCTTAATGAAAATCCCTCCATCATAGAATCAATAAAAAAGGTGTCTTGCATATCTCGCGCCGGGTGATCTGGTGCGAAATTGAGGGCAGAAAAATTATGCCAATCATCTTCTATTTCAGGCCCTTCGGAGATTGAAAATCCAATCTTGGAAAAGACATGAATGAGCTCATTTCGAATCAATGTGAGGGGGTGAAGACTTCCTATTTGAGTACTTCTGCCCGGTCGGGTAAAGTCTATTTTTGTGGCTACATTATTTTCTGTTTCTTCCCATGTGATTTTAGAAAGTTTTTCTTCTATTTTCAACTTAAGCTCATTTAACCGCTGGCCAAGTTCTTTTTTTTCATCTGCACCAACAGCTCTAAATTCTTGATAAAAAGACTTTAACACGCCCTTTGAACCAAGATATAGAATTCGAAAAGCCTCGGCATCTTGTTTGTTTGCAATAACAATCTCAGTAATTTCCCGTTCTACTTTTTCGATTCTTTCTCGCATTATGTAACTTTTTTAGGCAGAAAATGGTTTAAGTTTGCGTAATGCAAAATTATGTTTTTATTTTCAAACGCCTTCGGATTATAGCTATCTATGGTTAAATACATTTGGAAATTGCACAAATTTTTGTCATTCAATAATTTAAGTGTTACTTTTGATTGATTCTAATTAGACATGAAAAAAATAATTATTTTAGGAATTACCGCAGGGTTTTTAATTGCCATGAATGGTTGTAAATCAAAAGATCCTGCTATTTTAAAAGTGTTTGTTCGTTCGTCTTCGAACCAATTAATGAGCGGCGCCAAGGTTGTCGTTATTGGTGACCAGCAAAGTAACCCGCCAACAGGAGCATTCGTTGACACAACTTTTACAAACAGTTCTGGGTTTACATCAGTAGATATGGATCAATATTTTAATACGTCAGGTCCGGAAAACACTACAGGATATTTTGATATCATTGTAAAGCATAACAATAAAACAGCTACCGGATATTCTCGTTGTAGAATTCATACGACTTCTGTTGAAACTATATTTCTTCCGAATTAACCAAAATTAAACTCGAACATGAAAAGAAGAATTTTTCTAATTATTTCCCTTGTTTTAACGCTTGTTGTAATCCAGGCTTGTGTAAAAAAAGAAGATACCCTTGCAAAAATTGAAGTGCGAAATGAAAACAATGAGTTGGTTGAACAAGCTATGGTTGTGTTGCATGGGACATCTACATGTAACTGCCCTTCACAAGTAGTTGTATACGATACCGCTTATACTAATGCTGCAGGAATTGCTACTTTTAACTACAATGAAATTTATCAATTAGGCCAAGCGGGTGTTGCCGTGCTAGACATCGAAGCATACAAAGGAAATCGTCAAGGTCAAGGGATAATTAAAATTGAGGCCGAAAAAACTAGCGAGGAAACGGTAATAATTCAACCGTAACTAAGCGCTGATTTTCAAGGTGGGAAAACCATTTTGAGTAAAGTGCCCTAAATCTAGTGGTGGAACATCATGTGCATCTAAATTGATGCGATAATATGTTTCGTTATCTTGGTTGTCCTCCTGAATTAAATCGTAAAGAGAAACATGAGGGAGCACCTCTCCAAGTATGCCTAGCATGCGATTTAGACCACTAAAGTCTAGCTCAATAGAGCTATCAATAGCTAGGTTTTTTGTTTTTAATTGTCCATAGCAAATGACTTTTCGGCTGAAGCTGTTGAATTGAATCTCACGGATATTTATAGTTTTCATGTTTTTATTTCAAAGATGACCACCCTAAAACGTAAACAATTTACGTTTAGACGGTTTGTTAATAAAAAACATGTTTTTTAGCTAAATTTGCACCATGCCGGAAAATCAACAAATGACTTTTTTACAACATCTTGATGAATTAAGATGGCGTTTAATTCGGATTGCTATAGCAGTTATTTTGGTTGGCGTAGTCTTATGGATTTATCAGGAATGGGTCATGAACCATATTTTTTTGATACTTAAGGAAAAAGAGTTCATTACCTTTCGTTTATTATGTGAATATGTTGACATTTGCGTGGATAGCACTTCGGTCAAAATGCAAAGCATGACGGTTTCCGGACAATTCAATTATGCAATGATGATGTCTATAATGGGCGGGATAATTATTAATGCGCCATATATTTTCTATCAAATATGGTCATTTGTTAAGCCAGGATTAAAGCAAAATGAACTCAGTGCTGCAAAGGGGTTGGTTTTTTATGTTAGTTTGTGCTTTTTTTTAGGTATTCTTTTTGGGTATTTTGTTGTTGCCCCCTTGACCGTTCAGTTTTTTGGAGGGTTTCAGATTAGTAATGAGATTGAGAATAATTTTACCGTTGGCTCTTATATGGGAACAATTATCTCTACGGTATTTTACACGGGGATTTTATTTTTACTTCCCATTGTAAGTTATATTTTGACAAAAATAGGGTTGATCGGACCAGAATTTTTAAAAAAATATAGGAGACATGCCATTGTAGTAATATTAATTATTTCTGCGGTCATTACTCCCCCCGATATGCTTTCTCAAATTATTGTTTCATTACCGATTATTGTCTTGTATGAAATTGGAATCGTGGTTTCAACCCGAACAATTAAAAATAAGACGGCAATTGAATAAGCTTATTTTTACGGTATTGATGATCTCCTTTGGTTTGGGAGATTTAAGTGCCCAGAAAACCGCTGTTTTCGGTGTCGTTACTGAACAAACAACAAAATCACCTTTAGCATTTGTTAAAGTTAGCTTTTATGGCACGAAAATCTCAACTATTTCAGACAGCCTTGGTAGATATAATCTAGAAACATATTATCCAGTAGATTCCTTACAAGTATTTAGTTTAGGCTATAAAATCGTACGAATTAAACTTAAACAAGATGTTCAGCAAGAGGTTAATATAGCGCTTCGGCCACTATCAAGGGAGGTTAATGAAATTATTGTTTTACCCCCAGATGAATTTCCATCTACTAAATTACATAAAAAAATTATTGCCCATAAACCCGTAAATAATAAAGAAAAACTTCAGGCCTATCAATATGAAGCTTACAATAAGTTTCAAGTTGACATTAACAATATTGGCTCGGAGTTTTCTGCCTTAGCACCTGTAAAACGATTAAATGTTGTCCTTGATTATTTGGATACTTCTTCGAATCAGACATTGGTATTACCCGCCGTTTTGGCCGAATCTGTTTCTGATTTTTATTTTGCGAACCGCCCAAAACGCAAACGAGAAATTGTTAAAGCTTCTCGAATTACCGGCGTGCAAAATCTTCAGGCCGCACAATTTCTTGGAGATATGTACTTGGATATTAATATCTATGAGAACGTCATCGACTTATTTGGCAAATCATTTATTAGTCCACTTGCAAATTATGCGCGCTCCATGTATCGGTTTTATCTTGATGACTCCACATACATTGGTAATAAATACTGTTTTAAATTAAGATTTGAGCCCAAAAACACGAGCAACTTAACGTTTTATGGTGAAATGTGGGTACATGATACAACATATGCAATCCAGTCAATTAAAGCAAATATATCGAAAGGAGCTAATTTAAATTATATTCAAGATTTATATGTAGAACAAGAGTTTGAACAGGTAGAAGAAGAGGTTTGGATGCTTAAAAAGGAGATTCTATTATTGGATATTCGGTTAACAGAAAAGACGAAGATCTATGGGTTTATTGGTAAAAAAACGAGTAGTAGGAAGCACTTTATAATTAATGAATTGAAACCGAATGACTTTTACAATGCTTCAACTACGGTTGAGTTTTTGGAGAATTCAAAAACTCAAGCCCTAGACGCCTGGGACGCATTGCGTCATGATACATTAAATAAAACGGAAAAGGGAATTTCAGAAATGATAGATACATTAAATAAAACAAAGTATTTCCAGGCACTTAGAACCTTAACATATTTTGCGTCGACGGGATATTATCCTGTTGGCAAAATAGAATTAGGAAATGCAACGTCTTTAATTAGTAGAAATCTTGTTGAAGACACTAGGATTTCTTTAGCCATCAGAACTTCTAACGCTTTCTCAAAGCGTTTAGAGCTTGGGGGAAAAATAGGATATGGAATCGGAGATAATAAGATTAAATATTCTAGTTTAATTAGGTTTAACATCTCCCCCAAGAAACGTGGAATGTTGTCCACCTATATTACTTATGATTTGGAGCAAATAGGTCAATCACCAACGGCAGCACAATTAGGGAACACCTTCGCAACGGTATTAAACACAGCTCCATTTGATAAATTATCGTTTGTAAAAAAGGTTGGATTTAATTTGGAAAAGGACATTAAAAAAGATTTAATAATTCTTGCGGGATTTGATTGGAAAGATTATACCCCTTTAGGAATTAGTGCGTATATAAGCCCTAATCTCAATGTTGGTGGTTTTGATACCCTTAGAAATTTAACGACAGCGGAAATAATCACGAGAATAAGGTGGACGAAAGATGAAGAGTTTTTATCAGGACAATTTGATAGGACGAGTGTTGGATCATCATACCCTATTTTATCATTACAATGTGTATTCGGCGTTAAGGGTATAGCCGGGAGTATGTATAATTATCAAAAACTAGAGTTTCAATTAGAACATAACACACAACTTGGTGCTTTTGGAAGATTCAGATACGGAACGACTATGGGGTGTGTTTTTGGTTCAACGGCATTTCCATTTTTAAAAGTTCATGAAGGAAATCAATCGTATTGGTTATTACTCACGGCCTTTAATAAAATGAATTTTTTAGAATTTATTTCTGATAAATATGTGAGCGCCTTTGTGGAAAACCATTGGGGGGGCTTATTTTTTAATAAAATTCCGGGGATCAATAAACTAAACTTAAGATTGGTCTCAACTTCCCGAGTTTTATTTGGTGCAATATCAAATAAACATTCAGACAATGTTATACTACCGAATTATGTTAAATCATTTGGTCAGGTGCCATATGTAGAGTGTTCCGCGGGATTAGAAAATGTATTTAAAGTGCTACGTATCGATTTGGTGTGGCGAGCAACGCATAACGTATCAGAAATCAGTCCTTTTGGGCTTAGGGGACGTATCTCTTTCAATTTTTAGTATTTTCGAAACATGAAACTCTATACTGAGCAAATTCGAAAAACTTACCGCAACCGCAGTGTAGTGGATGGCGTTTCCATTGAAGTCAGTCAAGGTGAGATTGTTGGCTTATTAGGCCCAAATGGTGCTGGAAAAACAACCTCATTTTATATGATTGTAGGATTAGTTAGACCAGATGAAGGAAGGGTGTTTTTGGATGGGAAAGAAATCACAAAATTACCCATGTATAAAAGAGCGCAATTAGGCATTGGTTACCTTCCGCAAGAAGTTTCGGTTTTTCGCAAATTAAGTGTGGAGGACAACATACTTGCTATTCTAGAAATGACGGATTTATCAAAATTGCAACGAGAAGAAAAACTAGAAAAACTGCTTTCCGAGTTTTCTTTAAATCATGTCCGATCGAACCTTGGGAATCGACTATCTGGAGGCGAAAAGCGCCGAACTGAAATTGCTCGAGCCTTAGCAACTGATCCGAGGTTTGTGCTCTTAGACGAACCTTTTGCAGGAGTCGACCCGATTGCTGTGGAAGATATTCAGTCAATCGTAGCGGATTTAAAAAAAAGGAATATTGGGGTACTCATTACAGATCACAACGTTCAAGAAACGCTTTCAATTACGGATCGTGCTTATTTGTTATTTGAAGGAAAGATTCTTAAAAGTGGATCCGCTGAAGATCTAGCAAATGATGAACAAGTAAAAAAAGTTTATTTAGGACAAAACTTTGTTTTGCGTAAGTAATCATCTTAATAAGCGAACCGACCCGTTAATCTGTTGCCACGCACTTGGGAATTCACAACCACGATACCTAATGTTATAGGTGTAAATTCCGTCTGGCGCTGGCCGACTCAAGTACTCTCCGTTCCATCCTGTAGTCAGGTTGTTTGTTTCAAATACACGTTCCCCCCACCGATTATAAATAATCAATTCCCATTCATTTATTTCAAAAGGGGTTTCTACTTTAAATATATCGTTTTTTCCATCTTGGTCAGGAATAAACGTGTTGGGTATATAGATTGAAAATGGAAGTATAGTGACTGTTTCTCTGGTGGAATCTTTGCATCCAAACTCATTGGTTACAGTAAGTGTTGGATAATCTGTGCCGGTATGTTGATATTCATGTGTGAATTCTGGTAATTCAGAATAAAACCCACGATGATCATATACGTACGAATATGAAGTAGCTCCTGTAGATTGATTGGTAAAGGTCACCTTATTATTACATATGTCAATTTGATTCGGATTTACGCTAAAAGAAGCAATAGGTGAAGGATTAACAGCAATTAAATCTTGTTGAAGAAGTATAAGGGTGTCGACGCATCCTTCAAGAGTTGTCATGGTTAGTTCAACATTGTAATTCCCAACAACAGTATATACATGAAATCCATTAAAACTACTAGATAAACCCCCATCGCCAAAGTTCCAATTAAATGTTGCTGGTCCATCAGCCGTTGAAGTATTTATAAAGGTTGCAGAATAGGGCACACACTGTATGCCCGGGATCATAGTAAAGTCAATAGTAGGTTCAAAATATACGTACACACTTCCCTGTAACGAATCAATACAATTATCGAATGCGCCATATAAGGTTACAGGCTGAACCCCGGCGTCACTGAAACTAACAGGAAAAACATCTACGGTATTTGCCGTTTGTGGTATTCCATTTGAACCAAAATCCCACCAATAAAATGCAGAAGGGGGGCCGCTGACAGTTCCATCAAAGGCGTAAAGCCCTCCGTTGATGCAGAGTGAATCTGTATTTGTAAAGGATAAAACAAGAGGCTCGTTTATAGTTAATGATAACGTGTCTGAATCGCTACAATTAATACCTGAGCTTACATTTAATATAACTTGATAAGTGCCTGGATTTGCATAAGTGTAAGTTGGTGCGAAGACATTGCTGGTGTCGTCTGATTGCCCCAACACACCGAAATCCCAAAAGTTATACAATGCGTTTGAAGAATTGTTACCAAACGGAATCGTTAGTCCAATACAATTTACATTTTGCGGTATTGAGCCAAATGCTGTGGGCACATCAAAGATATAAATGGAGTCGTTAAATGAAGTCATACAATCACCATTATCACCAGTTAGCGTGATTGAGTGAAACCCTGCCACATTAAAGTTAATATTAGGAACAATCAAACCTGTTGCATTTTGCAATGAAGCACTGTTATCAAAGGTCCATGTATAGTTTCCAATACCAGCGGGCGCACTGCTAATTCCAATAAAATTGAATTGATTTCCAATAATACATAAAGAGTCTTCACTTGTCCAGGATACTGAAAACGGATTATTAACAGTAACCGTCATAAACGCAGTATCCGTACAGGGCTGTCCAGGATTTACAATCAAGGAAACAGAGTAAGTTCCAGGCGAAGGATAGGTATATACTGGTTGCACTTGGGTGCTTATATCATTGCTTATTCCAGGCACACCAAAATCCCAAGCGTAGGATGAGCCACCATAGGAGTTGTTTACAAAGTTGACGGTTAATCCTTGGCAATATGAAACAAATGTTGGAAGTTGTTCTTGTGGTGGTAATAGTGCCTGAAGGGTGATGTTACAATCAAACACCCGAAATAAAAAATCTCGAATCGTTGATCCAATAACGATACCGTTTCGCGTTTCTGTTACTTTTACTCCAACAACAAATAAACCAACATTTTGTGGAGTAACCAGCATCATTCCTGTATTTGCATTGATGGTAATGACAGACCCCGGACCAAGTGGAGAAGTTGCATTAAAATTTGGGTTCCATATGACAGGGGCATACGGTGGCCCGGGTGTTTGTGGAGGCAATGGAGTTATGGAACTTGCACCTGAAAAAGGGGTTGTCAAGGAATAGGTTAATACATCCCCGTCGGGATCTGTGGCGCCATGATTGAAGCTGATAGATTCTGTGTTGCACAAAAGAATTGGAGGATAATTGGTAAATCGAGGTGAGCTGTTTTGATAAAGTGTTCCGTTTCCCATGCTGTTTCCTGGGATGTGTGTGGTAAGCGTAATTCCGGTATCATCCGGATTAACCAAATTAGTTACGTTCGGGCCCCTACAACATCGTTGGTAAGAGATATCATAGCCGAGAGGCGTTGGTGGAAGTGTAACCACCACAGTGTATGTGGCTTTTTCAACACAAATTCCTCCAGGGGCAGTAGCACAGGGATTGTTAAAATTTAGAGGAACAGGGGTGCTGCCTGGAAATGGGATATTTACATTTTGAGCTAAAACGCCATTACCATTATAAATAGCCAATTGAAGCGGGTCATCATATTGGGCTCCTGATGACGCACAATCCCGATACAGAGTAATGTAAAATCTATATTGGTTATTCCCTAAATAATCGTAGTAAATATCTCCCCCTATAATGTGTGAAGCGCTCGCCGTAAGATTCAGGAGTATAAAGACGATGAATGGAACAATCTGTTTCATGAGCGAATCAAAAGTAGCAAAACACATTAATTTATTCAATATTATAGCGATAAGGCCTATTCAAGAGTTTGCTGATTTTAGAACCATTAACAATTTTACCTGTGCCGCTTGAATCGAACACACAGGGAGCTAATCCACGAACAAGGCATTGCTTCTCATAATATGACTTGCGGGTTGGGTGAAATGGAAATACCACATTGAACACGCCGGGTTTTTCATTATCAACCAAGGCACAAATTATTTCAATGATTTCTGTTCTATGAATTAAATTAACCGGAGCTCCGCCATTCGGAATATTATGTTTTCCGCTAAAGTATAAAGCTGGATTTCGGTCTTCACCAATTAAACCTCCAAACCGCAAAATACTATAAGGAATCCCCGAATTCCTAATTAATAATTCAGCGTCCTCGAGGATTTTATTTCCCCCAAGTGCTGAGGTTTCATTTACCTCTCCATATGATGCACTATAAATACTCGTAGAACTCGAAAACAAGATGTAACTAGGAGATAATGTCAAAATTAGATTATGGATTACGTCGAAGTAATATGGTCCTGGTGGAATACCAATAAACAAGACCTTATTCATTTCGCCGTTAATTGAAGCGCCATCTAGGCTTGTATAATCTACTTCAATGAGAGGAATATGACGGGAATTAAAATAGTTTCGTTTCTCTGAATTTCGGCTTAATATTGTAACAGCATTTCCTTGCGCTTTTAAGCTAAGCGCTAATGCACTTCCCAACCAACCAGCACCAGCAATAAGTATTTCTTTTGGCATACAGCAATTAAAACAATGAGAATCCAATTCGGTTGCTTAATTCTCGGTGATTTTTTGGAACATTTAAATTTGCTTGTCGTAATTTTGTAAAATAAAGTTTATAATATGTACGATGTCGTAATTATTGGTTCCGGTCCAGGCGGCTATGTTGCTGCAATTCGTTGTTCGCAATTAGGGTTAAAAACAGCAATCATAGAAAAGTATAACACCCTTGGTGGAACCTGTTTGAATGTAGGCTGTATTCCTTCCAAGGCTTTGTTAGACTCTTCTGAGCATTTTTATAATGCAACACATCATTTTTCCGAGCACGGTATTGAAGTATCTGGAGTTAAGGCAGATTTTAAAAAAATGATACAACGTAAGAACGACGTGGTTTCTCAAACGTGTGCGGGTGTCAAATATCTCATGGATAAAAACAATATTGAGGTACATCACGGAGTAGGCTCATTTGTCAATGCAACTACCGTTGCGGTAACCTCTTCGGAAGGGGTAAAAGAACTTAATACGAAACACGTAATCATTGCCACAGGATCAAAACCAAATTATTTTCCAAGTATGATACCTGACAAAAATCGTATCATTACTTCAACAGAGGCATTGTCGTTGCCCGAAATCCCCAAGAAACTAATAGTAATTGGCGGAGGTGTAATCGGGTTGGAGTTAGGATCGGTTTATGCGCGTCTTGGCTCAGAAGTAGTAGTGATTGAAAACTCACCCACCTTATTGGGAATGATGGACGGGTCAATAGGTAAAGAACTAACGAAAATTCTGAAAAAAGAAGGATTAAAATTTCATTTTGAGCACCAAGTACTGGGCGTAGAGAATAAAGGAAACAAAACCATTGTTACCGCCAAAGACAAAAAGGGAAATATGGTTACGTTAGAATCAGATTACTGCCTGGTTGCAGTGGGAAGAAAAGCATTTACTGAAGGTTTAGGACTTGATAAACTGGGGATAACACCAAACAACCGAGGCCAAGTGGAGGTGAATGAGCATTTACAAACGTCAATACCCAACGTTTACGCAATTGGAGATGTGGTTAAAGGAATGATGTTAGCACACAAAGCAGAAGAAGAAGGTGTCTTTGTTGCAGAACACATTGCTGGACAAAAACCACATATCAATTATAATCTAATTCCCGGGGTTATTTATACTTGGCCAGAAGTTGCTTCCGTTGGAAAAACAGAAGAAGAATTGAAGGCTTTGGGAATAGAGGTTAACATCGGAAGTTTTCCAATTAAGGCTCTTGGACGAGCCAGAGCATCCATGGATACCAGTGGGTTTATTAAAGTGATTTCAGATAAGTCTACCGATGAAGTCTTGGGTGTTCACATGATTTCAGCGCGTGCCGCTGATTTAATTATGGAGGCCGCGATTGCCATGGAATATAGAGCTTCTGCAGAGGATATTGCAAGAATTTGTCATCCACACCCAACGTATTCAGAAGCGGTAAAGGAGGCGGCATTAGGGGCGACAGGAAACAGGGCGTTGCACGTTTAGTAGGATACCCTAAAGCCACTAATTCATTATCATTTGAATCGGTTGGATTTATTATGTCAAAATCTATTTATAGAACTTCTATCTATTCGAGTAGTTTTGATTAAAAACTAATGGAAATCCTTTTCGGAAAGAGTACAATTATTAATGGGCAGAATTTAAGAGCAAATCATTGTTTAATAAGCGACCGAGATATGATTTTGTGTTGAGTTGATAGTTTAATAATGTAAGCGCCTTTAGGAAGCCCTTCAATATTTAAAGGCTCAAGGCAAGTTATTACTCCGGTCAATACCTCTTGCCCGAAAGACGAATAGATTATATAAGGGGTTGGAGCTTGAATTCCTTGAATCTTGACCCACGATTTAGAAGGGTTGGGGTATATGTTAAACAACTCATCGAATTCACTCAAATTAGCTAAGCCATGGTATGCATAAAAGTCATCTAAATAAGCCCCATTATAACCCCCGCCAACGAATGCTGAACCATTGATAACCATAGATATTGCGTTTACCCTTCCTCCGCCAATAAAAACATTCCGTTCGGTCCAGGCATTCTGATAGTAGTTATATTGCCATACGTCATTCAAGTATGCACCGAAAGGATCTTGACCGGTTGCAATAAAGGCGCTTGGAGAAGTACTCCATGCAACAGCGCCGAGTCTTGGAGTTCCCGGCAAGTTGCTTTTTTGTTGCCATTGATTTGAAACTACATTATATGACCATAAATCGTTCATCAGTACTCCAGCATCACCCGTTGCAATCCAGCCATACCCATTTAATTCAAATCCAACAGCTTGTCTTCGCGCACCGCCCGGAAATTCAGCAATGGCTTCCCAGCTATTTTCCAATGGTGAATAAGCATAAAAATCACCGCATAGACCTTGTGCGTCTTCTCCGGTACCCAAATAGGCTATGTTATTAATAATAAAACAAGCAGCACCTCTTCTTGGGGAGCCTATAAAATCAGCCTTTTGAGTCCACGTTTGATTCGATTTATCATACTCCCAAAGATCATTCATGAAAACGCTTCCAAGGCCCTCTCCTAGGCACACATACCCCTTCCCTTCCAACGAAAACCCACTCGCTAAATTTCGCTCAAGCCCACCACCCGATATACCACCAATCGATGGCTCATCATCCCAGTCATTTTGGGTTTTGGAATAAGAGTATACTTTTCTCGTGCTACCATCAGCCTTAATCCCCCCCGCAGCATACCCTCTGTTGCCAAGTACAAAGGTCGCAATACCCGCTCGAGGGGCACCTTTTATTGAGTCTCTTACTTCCCAATAATCTTGTCCTAAAGCCTTGGAAGCTAATAAAATGAATATATAAAATTTAATCTTCATTAATTAATTAAGAGGGTTTTAACATCAGGTAGTTTTAGATGCGTACAATATATCTTTAAATAATATAATCCAGAGGGTAATGATTCGAAAGCATTTGAGTTAGGAATTCCATCAAAGGCGAAAATCATTGATCCTTGAGAATTTAAACATTCAATTCTTTCCAAGTCACAAGGCAGATTTCGAAATTGAATGTTGCTTTTTCCTGGATTCGGAAATATTTGAATTGCTGAATAAATCGATTGATTCAAACTAACAAAAGACGAGGGATAATATGCATATAAGCTCTTTTTTTTCCCCGAATAACCTTTACCTAAACCCACCACAGCAAATTGATTATTTATACTAAAAGCAATTGCATTCTTTCGTTCTG
>JAURMC010000016.1 GCA_030830895.1 Crocinitomicaceae bacterium
AATTATTTGTTCGTTGTCCCCCGCAATCGTAACCTCTGAACTTACCGAATCTTGAATGGTTCCGCCTTTGGTATCGTATCGATAAATCACCCAGCTGGCCGTATCGGCAGCATTCCCTGGAGACGTTGGCGTGTAGTTTCTAAAACGACACTCAAAATATCCGCCTTTTAAGTTCAAGGGGTCAACTACTTTGATGTTCACAGGACCTTGGCCATATTCATATTCGGGATCTTCCATGAATCCAGTATTTAAAATAGTATTCAAGGTAGCGTCCGTGAACTCTAAGGAACGGTTTCCGTTTCCGTACCCATCGAGGCGGGTAATTCGAGGCGTAGACCCATAGCTCACTAATTGGTAGGTACCATCAGCTTCAGGCATTGGATTATGCGGAACTGCTGGTGTAGAGCTTATGGCCGTACCATCAAAATTTAAGCGAGAAGAAATATACGGAATCTTTTGACCATCTAATAACAATGGGTCATTAGGATCATATTTCTTAAACTCATTGTGGGCATATGCAACTGCAACATAATAATATGTTTTATGGTTGACCAATTGTCTTGCGCCTTGAGCAAAAGCATCCTCAGTGATTTGGAATGAATGGCGAATACCTTTGTTTTCACCATCTACTTTCTCAACGGGAACTGAAAACCCTAATGCTTCATCGAACTCAAAATTAATAAGGCGAGAAATACTGTTCTTAACATCACACTGTGCAACCAAACGAGCTTTAGTTGGATCCGCGATATCAGAAATAGATACATCCTGATTCTTCAACTGAAAAATTTGATACCCTTCAAAACGGTATTTTCTATCTACAGTTGGATCTACAATGTTTATTTCATCGATTTCTTCGTATGATTCACGATAATTATTAGATGAAATCGGGTTTTCAATTAATAGGATAAGTTCCCTATCTAATTCCTGAATAGTTAATTTTGGCGCATCTGGAGGAGATAAAATTTTGAAACATGCATCAAACAATGCTTGCGCTTTCGTATCTGCGCGCTTCATTGCCTCTACAGAAGCCATTAAAGTCCCTTCCGTGCTACGCCCATATACAATTCCTACTGTAATGTTATTCACTGCACCGGGTTTCAACGTAAATGGTCCTGCAGATTGCACAAAACGACGGTCACCTGCAGGGTTATTGTTAGTTGATTCATCCCATCCGTTTGGATATTGACCAGACATATCAACACCCGCAGTAGACCAATTTAAAGGATCTGAAGTACCTGGGAACATATAATCGGAAAGTGTTCCAGGCGTACTTCCTAAACCACCATAATACATCTCTGAGCCATTTGCCCATTGACCTTCCATAAAATTATAAAATTCTGCGGCAGGTCCTGGGTCATTATATGGATATGCTGATGTTGATGTGTAATAGGTAAATCTTCTCATACCAAAACGCTCGTTATCAATGATTCCATCAGAATATCCAATTCCAATTCCTTTGTAAACGATTCCATTATTAGCGAGTGCGTCAACCACTGTAGGAACAACCAGTGATTGTGTTGCATTATCAAAATATGGGCCTGGATTATCAATCCCATCAGCATCCTGATATGGTCCCTCAAAGAAGTCACAGCCAATTGCAGGAGGATTTTCTCCGTACCCCAATTTACCTCCATCATTTTCATCAATTAGGTCACCGTTATACATATACCCTAAACCACGAGAAACATCACACCCGGCATAATCATCAGCATAATTTCCAATATCAGCATCCAAGTACTGGGCAAAATATGTATTGTAAAGCGTTTGTGTACCGCGGTTTATTAATTCATAGTTGTAAAAGGTCATTTTATTTACCTCATCGTTTGTCGCAAAAGAGAATGCTTGAGCACGAATCTCCATACCAATAGGATCTCCATTTGTTTCCGTATGAATATTTCCTTTGTCATTGAACACCCACCAATGTGTCTCGTCACCAAACAACGAAATTCTTCGGTCAAAACCACATTGAATATCATCTCGGCCCAATATGTCATCATACCATGGGTGATCGCCGTTATCTGGATTGTAATTTCCATCTTGATCTCTGTCATAAAACGGAGCCATGAAATAATCTTGTCCTTTGGATACATCCCCATGTGCTGGCCAGTTATAGATTCTGTTCAACTCTTCATTTGAAGGGGCATTAACATCATCGCATTCTGTGGTAATTCCAGCTTGACATTCCCACCATAGGTTAAACCGAATTACTTCAGCTTTACGTATGGTATAAAATTGGTCATATGCTATGCATTGATCTGGATCAATGTTTGCTTCACCGAAATCACGAATAGCATCATCGCCTACCGGAAACAATGGATTATAATCTCCAGTACCTGGGGTAACCGATAAGGGTCCAGGCCAAAAATCATTCCCTTGACGATAACGCAACGCAGCAAGTTTTAGCTGACCATTGACATCCGTTCCACCCATCCAAAGAGCGCCAGCAAAAATCGCAAAGCGATTACTTCCTTTTGGCACCTCATAGGCCGCAACACCATTTTGACGGTTCTGAAACATAGATCCACCTTGTTCAATCAAAGCTCGAACATCATTAAACTCCATGATATACTTTGCTGTAGCAGGACTACAGTTGGCCTTCGGTTTACCCGTTGGCTTTTTACTTTTATCGTTAGGTCCATAATATGCTAATGCATTTGAACCTATGAATACAATCCCGATAAGCGCCGCAAATAATTGCTTTTTCATAACCTTTATGCTATTTATTTTAGAAATCATATTTTACTCCAAGACGAATGGTACGAGGTACACTAATATTAAACGGATTATTCACCTTCATGGAGTAGTAATCGCGAAATGCTTGTTCATCTGTTTGATTTTGTATGGAAGTTTGACTCGCTGCTGCTGCCAAATATCCATCATCATCGGCATTACCAGTAGCTCGGTAAATTGACAATACATTAAATTGATTAAACAAATTAGTTGCCCGTATGTAAATGTTTAAATTGGAGACCTTTTCTTTATCCTTACTCTTCTCGTCCTTAGATTTGTGTGTTATCGTAATGTTTCTATCTAATTGCATGTCTAAACGATAAGTCCAAGGCATGCGAGAACCATTTACCGTACCACTAATCCCCGCGTTCAAATTGCCTATTCCTTCATCAGTAATGAATGTTTGTGCGGAATATGGATATCCAGAATTTATATTAGTAAAGATATTCAATCCAGTATTCTCTAAAACGTTGAAACCACCAATTTTTGGTCCGTTGTAATCTTTACCTTCACCGTATCGATAGTCAAACGTTATAGCAAATGCGTGACGTTGGTCATAGCTATACGGGAAGATATTCCGAAGATTAGGAATCCCTGCGTTTATAAAGGCCGCCATAGATGTTGCATCCGAACCCGTACCATCAGCGAATTGTAACGTGTAATTGGCAGTCATTCGGACATTTCCTGTTTGACGTAAATCATATGCGATAGTCATTCCTTTAACAGTTCCAAAGTCACGATTACCGAAAGTCTTGTATGAAGCAGGATATGCCATGAATACATTGATTAACTGTACGTTATTACGCTGCTCACGGTAGAATGCTGAGATTTTTAATGAGGAGGTTGCGGACAACACTTGTTGGAATCCAAGTTCATAATCCACGGTCGTTTCAGGTTTGAGATTTGCATTACTAATGACCGCACTTCTTGTTTGAATATATTGATATTCATATGGGTCAAAACGGAATCCAGAGGTTGGACGTTTAGTTAAGATATCGTAATGGGCAAAAAACGACGCTTTCTCAGAAATTGGAAACGAGAAGGCAATCCGAGGCATGACATTAATTTGAGCTTTATAGTCCTCAAAAGCAGAAGCATCAGGAGCAGTTTGGCCTGGATTTAAAACCCATGGAGCAATACCTCCGGCGCCTTGAATAGTTTTAGGATCTTCTACTGTTGTCCCAACAGCGTTGAACCATTCTGCACCATTTCTAAACCCATTGATTCCGGTTGGATTGGAAATGTCATTTACATACACGATATAATCATCACCCATACTTTCAGGGATTTCTACCCAGTTGTATTGTCCGGGGTCATTTGCTTTAAGCTCTTTCGCTTCTTTAACTGTTCGCGCGTTAAAGAATAAATATGGATCCTTAAGTACCGGTTGATTTGCGTCAAAAACATCAACACGAACACCCACATTGAATACTATATCTTTAAATGCGAATTTGTCCATAACATATCCAGCCATGTAGGTAGGTTGGAATGCGCCAATAAATCGCTTGTAATTTCCATTTTCATCAAATTCATTGAAATACTTATTGATATCGGTTGTTCCCTTTACTTTCTTTCCGGTATGATCAAATCCATAATATGATACGAATGAGTTACCACCATTCATTAATTCATCCGGTGAAAACATATCAAACTGAAACATACTTGGGTCATACATGTCGATATCAACATAGTCATCTCCTGCAATGTTAAGGCCAAGGGCTTTTCTTACACTGTAGTCGAAGAAAGACTGGTTGTCATTATTTAGCTGCCCTCCGTATAGACCCGTTCCGGATTGGCTAGCATAACCGGCATTCAAGCGATCGTAAGTTATGGCTTTGAAAGAACCCGAGTCTGTAATTACGCCAGAGGCATAGTCAAGTTCTTCAATGTGAAAATTCATCAACTGACGTGCAATGGACCAAATTGATACTGGACCTTGATCACCATTTGACCATCCTCGGTCAATTCGTTGTTCATATTCAAAACCAAGGGATACACTGTGATTTCCTATAACCAAAGACCCTGCTCCAGTAACTCGGAATTGGTCATTTTCAAATTTACCAA
Organism: Crocinitomicaceae bacterium; assembly: GCA_030830895.1. Taxonomy (GTDB): domain Bacteria; phylum Bacteroidota; class Bacteroidia; order Flavobacteriales_D; family Crocinitomicaceae; genus UBA952. The sequence continues at coordinate 4,795 of JAURMC010000016.1, forward strand.
AGCCATTCGACGGAGACCCAATATTTGACCAAATGCCGTAAACACTCTGAGGAGCATCGCCATTTCTCAAGGCATTTCCTTGCTGAATTTGGAACAAATTTTCATAATGCCCAAAGGCATCATCTTGGTAAATGTTATAATATTGAGTTGTAATAGCAGCTAAAGCAGCATTAGTTTCCGATGGAGAGAATGCAACCTCCAAATCCTTGAAACCATTATGTTCCCAACGTTGTAAATTATCATTGAACTGATAGGATGGGGTTCGGCGAGTAGTAAACTTTCCAACATGACCGTAATTAAAAATGTTATATTGATGCTTAGGGTCATAAGAATCTCGGAAAGTTTTGCTGTAATCAACCATTAAAGTATAATTCGCAGACTTGATTTTACTATCTTTATTGTCGCTTGTAAATCGTTGTGAAATTTTACCATAAACTCGGTAATCCAAACCTTTAGATTCTCCGAAATTGGTAAAATTCAAAAGAGATGCTGCGTAAGAGTAATTAGAGGCTTTAAAATAATTCAAAGACCCACCAAACTGCACGTTAACCGATGGGCCAGTATTCACATCAATTTTACCTTGACCAGATACAGTCGTATTTCTAGCATTCATTCTCCATGGAACTTTCTCGAAATCAGACTCTGCTGTTGGGTTGCCGTCTGCATCCAAGGGATTCTGTAAAAACAATGCGTTGTGAAAAGTACCAAAACCAGTAGAAGTTGGGCGTAACGGATTTGCTAGAAGCTCATCTCTTGTTTCTTTTGTGACACGCCATCCACCACCTGCTAAGGGTCGGTTGTCTAGTTGATCGGTCAAATTTCCCGATACTAAAAACCCCAGTCTTGGACGAGTTTTATTACCTGCTGAATCTTTTTGCATCCATAGCGGTCCAGATAACATACCTTCTACAAGGTTGTATCCAAATTTATCCAAACCAATCACTTTCCCATCGTAGCCATTCGGATCCGCTCCATTTAAATAGGCCCCTGAAGTTACGGCTTCGATACTACCAAAATAAACTGCTGAAGGGCCTCTTGTCGTTACAGAAATGATTCCTCCAGTTACATCTCCATAATTTGCAGGTACCCCTCCGGTTATAACCGATACCTCCTCGAGTGCTGCTTTTGGAAGGTTGGCAGAACCGCGAACTTTGATCCCATCAATAAAGAAATAGGTAGCATCTGATCGGGATCCTCTTACTGAGATTGCCCCGCTTCCTTCATTCGTATTAACACCTCCAACAGATTGGGCAACACCGGCTGCAGATCGCACAGGCATTCTAGCGATGTCTTCCCTTCCGAGCACTGCACCTGATGCCCCACCGTCTTTATCTATCAATGGAACTTTATAACGTGTAACCTTTACCTCGTCTTTTTGAAGCTCGTTTTCTGGTTTTCCCAAGGATAGTTTCTCCAAAAAGGTAATTTTATCGGAGGAAATTATCACTCCTTGTTCAAGGGCATCTTGATAACCTTCAGTTTTGTTGGTAACCTTTACGTCGTAGGTCCCGGGTAGGATAGCATTAATTTGGAATTCCCCTTTATCGTCAGTAATGGCATTACCCTTCATCGAAGTCCCCGATAATAAATAGACTTTCGCATTTGGAATAAGCCCCCCGGATTTTTGGTCTTTAACAATCCCCTTAAGGGTTCCCAATCCGGACTGTGCAAACATGTAAGCACTTGAAAACAAAACGCTTAACACTAATAACTGTAATTTTTTCAGCATATTCTTTCGTAAATTGTTGCTAAGAACACATTAAATTTAAGTTGCTAAATATAGAAATATAAACTTGTATAGCCAAAATGTTAAAAAAATAAAAAGAAAAAAATTGTCGAAGTTTGCAAACTACGTTCCATTCAAACACAGCGAATTAAAAAATATGATTAAAAACTCAGGAATTACCAACATGGTCAATTGGGAAATTGGGGAAATTCAAACGCTCAATAACTCAATCATACAACTTACCCCCAAAGAAAGCGCAGAATTGTTTCAACTAAGTAGTCAACAAAGAAAGCAAGAGTACAAGGCCATTCGAGTATTAAAACAATTTGTGTTTGGTTCAGATGAAATAATATATGGAAAGAATGGTAAACCAGAATTACATCATGAAGGATTGTTTATAGGTATAAGTCATTCAAAGCAATGGGCATTATTTGCTCACTCTTTAAAAGCGTTTGGTTGCGATATTGAACAGCCAAATGAACGCATCCATCGTGTAAAAGATAGGTTTTGCAGTAATGACGAGCTAGAGTTATTCGCAGGGGAAGTTGGAATTATTCAACTTACGCAATTATGGGGTTGTAAAGAGGCAATTTATAAACTGATTAACGAATCAGGTATTCATTGGAAAGATCAAATGCGATGTACTGGGATTTCTGAAACGAATTTTACTTTTACAGTTGAAACCAATAAACATTTTACAGTTAATTGCGAATCATTTTCATTAAATAACGCCATTATTTCCATCGCGACATATGCCTAAAAACCCCTCCCTACTTTCACGATTATCAAATACCCCCAAAGGAATTGCTATTTTAATTGATCCTGAAAAAGCGAAGAATAAAGACCAATTCAACCAACAGTTAGCCGCAATCGAAGAAATTAAACCTGCATTTATCTTCATTGGCGGAAGCACGGTCTCAAAGGCCGAAATGAATTCGGCTATTGAGCGAATAAAAGATCGGACACAGGTTCCTCTCATTTTATTTCCGGGGGGAATTGCACAAATTAATACCGCTGTAGATGGAATCCTTTTCCTTTCCCTAATTTCTGGAAGAAACCCAACTTATTTAATCGGTGCCCACGTGGAAGTTGCTGAGCAACTTTATGACGCTCAGATTGAGGTGGTTAGTACGGGGTATATTTTAGTTGAGGGTGCGGTTAACTCCGCTGTTTCAAGGGTATCAAAAACCGACCCAATCCCTCAACATGAATTGGCAGTTATTTCAGCCACAGCAAAAGCAGGTATCTTGTTAGGAATGCATTGCCTTTATGTTGACGCAGGAAGTGGTGCCAAAACTCCCGTGTCTACAGAAATCATTCAAGAATTAAGTGGTTTTGGTTGCCCATTAATAATTGGTGGTGGGCTGACGACTATAGCTGCCATTAAAAATGCCCATGAGGCCGGCGCAAATCTTGTAGTTATTGGAAATAAATTGGAAGAAGACCCATCATTTGCGAAAGAATTAGCACATTATGCTAGATGTATTAATGCCCCTTTGCTTGACCGCTGATATCAATGAAATGCTTTGATTTATAAACACTAATGAATTATCGCTTTTAAACTGAGGTCTAGGCTTTTAACATGATGCGTAAGTGCCCCTATGGAAATATAATGTACCCCTGACTCTGCGAACTCAACAATGTTCTCTTCGGTAATCCCTCCTGACGCCTCTATTTCGAAATGCGATGGTATCATCTGTATGCTAGCTCTAATCTGATTTGGAGAAAAATTATCCAATAAGATTCTATTAACCCCTTGCTCGTTAACTACCTCTTGAAGTTCTGTTTCATTTCTGACCTCTACTTCAACCGGAATTGTTAGTTGCATAGCTATTTTATATTCATTTACAGCTTTTACCGCTTTTTGGATTCCACCACAAAAATCAATATGATTATCCTTAAGCATAATCATATCAAACAAACCAAAACGATGGTTATGTCCTCCGCCAATCAGAACCGCCTGTTTTTCTAAAATGCGAAAGCCAGGCGTTGTTTTTCGAGTATCAAGTAGCTTCGCTGGTGTATGAGCAATTTTTTGACTTAAAGTTTTTGTTTTCGTTGCAATTCCCGACATGCGTTGCATGCAATTCAAAATTAAACGTTCCGTTGATAAGATGTTTCGAGCATTCCCTTCTACTATATAGGCAATATCGCCAGCTGAAACCAACTCTCCATCAGTTTTTAACCACTGAATTTGTGCTTTTGTATCCGTTAGCTCATAGATATGTTTAGCCACATTAAGGCCTGCTATTACTCCTGGTTCTTTAATTAATAATTTCGCTGTGCCTCTAGCTTCTTTAGGTATGGATGCTATGGTAGAATGGTCTCCTTCGCCAATATCCTCTGCGAGCCAAGCATGAATAAAGTCATATAACATAATAACAAAGGTAGAAAAGTAATTGGAGGTTAATGATGAAAAGTTATCTTTGTTTGGTGAATCAGAGACTTATTACTTCCAAATATTTACATCCCATTTTAGTGGTATTATTTATTCTTTGGAGTAGTATGATTTTCGCACAGGAAGAGGCACTAATACGATATTGTCAAGATAACCGTTTTAATCCAGTTGGGTTTAATGAAACCTTGAAAAATGTTCGTGTTTCTTCAGCATCAATGCGAGTATTTACCGCTTACGAAAAATCTTTAAATGGGAATTATTTAGGTTTTTCCGATGATGTACTCGCACTAAAATCCGTTAATAGCAAATACCTAAGCGATCCCTTTATTCAGCACCTTTATCAGTTACAGCGCTGTGAACTCCAATTACATCTCGGCGAATTTGCAACAGCCAAAAAAGGAATCCGTAACGTAGTTGAATCGGCTAGAAGTCGTCGTGAAAACCAATGGGTATCTCAGGCCTACAGGTTGCTTTCAAATGTATATTTACATGAAAACAATAAAGATTCTGCAGTTGTAGCAAATTACAAAGCTATAATGTTCGCCAAACGATCAAATAGCAAACTTGAAATAGCGCTTTGTTTACATCAATCGGCCATTACACATGCTCAATTTTCTAACATCCAAGAAGCGGTTACCCAAGAATTATTAGCCCTTCAAGTGGTAGAAAAGCTAAGCAACCAATATTATGAATGCGTCTTTAATCGCTTTATTGCTGAATTGTCATTGGATGCCGGAAATTTGCGGGAAGCTGAGAATTATCTTCGTAAATGCCAATTGAAAAGCGGTAGAATCTCCAGTAAACGATTAAAATTAGAGAACGACATTCTAAGGGCCCGAATTGAAATCAGAAAAGGCTTTCCCAATGAGGTATTAGTGTTTTTACCAGCGAGTGTTAAAGGCTTGGAGCAATTAAAAGATTATACAGCGCTTGGTGAGGCTTGGATGGTTTTAGGAGAATCCTATAATGCTGCGGGTCAAATCCAACAATCGTTAGATGCTTTCAATACTTCTTTAACATATTTCGATAATTCAGGTGAACAAGAAAAAATGGCGGGTGTTTATCACCAAATTGGTTTGGTGTTTTTATCAAAAAAAGATTTGGTTAAGGCGGAAAAGAATATCCTAAAATCAATTTTAATTCGAAATGAAATAAAGGAGCGAACGCGCATTAATGAAAGTTATTTTGCCTTATCCAATGTGTATGCTGCTCAGGGAAAAAAACAATTAGCCTACGATTATCTCAGACGCCATAATGATTTTTTAAGAGGAAATTATTTTTCAATAGATAGTAAAAAAATCGAAGACCTTACACAAACAAACTCAAGGGAAGAACGTGAGCGTTTGATTGAAACACAAGAAGAAAAACTTCAAAAGGAACTTAAAGAAAAAGAAATTTTAAAACTTCAAAGTGACCGTCAATTGCTGGGAATAAGTATAGTAATTGCCATTTTTTTCCTTTCTGCAGTATCTGTTTTTTTCATTATTCGTCAACGAAACACGCTGCAAGAGCAGCGAGAATCAGAAATGTCACAAACCTTGTTGCGATCGCAAATGAATCCGCACTTTATTTTCAACGCCCTCTCAGTTATTCAAAGCTATATTTATGAAAATACTCCTGAAAAAACATCAAAGTTTTTGGTTAATTTTTCTCGTTTAATTCGATTAATCCTAGAGAATTCTCCAAAGGAGTTTATTACGATAGATATTGAAAAGGAGATTTTATCTAAATACTTAACAACCCAAAAACTGAGGTTTGAAGATCGATTTAATTTTGTTATTGATATCAACGAGGAGCTACTTTTTAAACGGGCACTTATTCCTCCCATGATAACGCAACCATTCATTGAGAATTCGATTGAACATGGACAATTGCATACCATTGAGCACGGAATCATAGAAATTCAAATGAAAGAACATTTGGGTATGTTATACATTGAAATCAACGATAATGGTGTGGGTAGAACAAAATCCGGAAAAATTAAAAAGAATAAAACGCACAGAAGTATGGCAATTGACATCACGAGAGAGCGGATAGAGATTTTGAATAAAAAATACAAGGGAAAAGGCAGTCTAACCATAGAAGATTTTGACAAAAAAAATAAAACAGGAACACGCGTAATAATTTGTTTGCCAATCATTTACGAAAACACTACATTTGAAGCATATGAAAAAAGTACTAATAATTGATGACGAAAAACGAATTCGAGATTTCGTAAAACGTATGATTGATTCTTTTAATCTTGATGTTGAGGTATTTACTGATGGCGAAAATGTTGAAACGGGTATAGCCTCTATCAACAAAATTCAACCGGATATTGTGTTTTTAGACATCCAAATGCCTGACGGTACTGGATTTGATTTACTAAGCCGGGTAAAGGATAAAAAATTTGAACTAATATTTATTACTGCCTTTCAGGAATATGCAATTATGGCGATTAAATTCAGTGCGTTAGACTATATTTTGAAGCCGATTGATGAAGAGGAATTAAAAACAGCTATACTAAATGCTATAGATACAGTTGATTTCAAAAAAGAAGATTCACAGTATGAAGCACTTAACCACAACCTTCAAACCAACCAGAAACGCAAGCTAGTGCTTAAGACACAAGAAAGCGTACATGTGGTAGATCTAATCGAAATCATCCGATGTGAAGCTGATAAAAACTATACTTTCTTTTATCTCAATAGCGGTAAAAAAATTCTCGTATCTAGAACACTCAAAGATTTTGAAACCTTACTATCAAACCATGGTTTTTTCCGAGTACAGCAATCTCACTTGATTAACCTAGAGTATATAGAGCGCTATGATAAGCACGAAGGTGGTTCTGTAATCATGAAAGATGGTTCTGCCGTGCCCTTATCACCAGCCAAAAAGGATCAGTTTTTCACAATGCTGGAAAAACTCTAAGCCAGTGCTTGTGTCAAATCGTTTATTAAGTCCTCAATATCCTCGATTCCAACGCTCAAACGGATTAAACTATCCACCACCCCGCTTTGCTCGCGCTCAGCCTTTGGAATAGACGCATGCGTCATTGTAGCGGGATGACCGATTAAGGATTCAACCCCTCCTAACGATTCCGCTAAGGAGAATATTTCAACCTTTTTAACTACTGACAAGGCATCTTCCAAGTTATTTCCTTTCATCGTAAAGGAAATCATCCCTCCAAATCCGCGCATTTGTTTTAATGCAACATGATGGTTTGGATGGGTAGTAAATCCCGGCCAAAACACTTTTTCTATTTTAGGATGATTGTTTAAGAAATGAGCGATTTTCTTTCCATTTTCACAATGTCGTTCCATACGTAAATGCAATGTTTTAATGCCCCTAAGTACAAGAAAAGAATCCATTGGTCCGCAAACTGCTCCGGAGGAGTTTTGAATCCGATAAATCTCTTTCGCAATAGAATCGTTCTTGGTAACCAATGCCCCCATCACAACATCAGAATGTCCCCCGAGGTATTTAGTCACCGAATGCATTACTATATCTGCTCCAAGATCTAATGGGGTTTGTAAAAAGGGAGTAGCAAAGGTATTATCAACGCACAATAGAGCTCCTGCTTTTTTTGCAATCGAGGCGGTCGCTTCAATATCTATGATATTCATCATAGGGTTTGTTGGAGTTTCTGCCCAAATGAGCTTGGTGTTTTCATTAACTTTGGATTGAATGTTCGCAATATCTGTCATATCTACAAAGTGAAAAACAAGCCCGTATTTTTCGAAAATAGTTTTAAAAATACGATAGGATCCACCATATAAATCATTCGTTGAAATCACCTCATCTCCAGGGTTGAGCATTTTAATCACACAATCAATAGCGGCTAATCCAGAACCAAAACATGCACCATGAATTCCATTTTCAATGGCTGCAATATTTTTCTCAAGGGCATGGCGCGTAGGGTTTAAGGTACGCGAATACTCGTAGCCTTTATGATTGCCAACCCCATCTTGTACATAGGTTGATGTTTGATAAATTGGCGTCATTATGGCACCTGTTGCTGAATCGGGTGCTACTCCTTCGTGGATGGCTTTTGTGGCGAATTTCATGGAATAAATTTTGTTCAAAATTAACAAAAGGGATTGAATCTAACCGAGTTCTTTTGGATCCCAAAAATAGGATTGAAATTGCTGAATTTGGTTATCAACTACCGGTATACCTTCGGCTTGCAATTTTCGCTGCATGGCACCTTCATCTTCAAAGTGCATTTTCCCAGTTAATAGCCCCTTTCGATTCACCACTCGATGCGCCGGAACATCCGGTAATCCATGGCTAGCATTCATGGCCCAACCAACCATTCTGGCTGCTCCTTTCGTGCCGAGCGCCTGAGCAATCGCTCCGTAGGTAGTAACCTTTCCTGGAGGGATTAAACGAACCACCTCATATACCGCTTGAAAGAAATCCTTGTCACTTGCCATACGAAACAAAGATAATCGCGCAAAGTGGTTCCAAACTAACAGTGCATAAAAAAAGCCGCAAAAAGCGGCTTTTCATATAGTATATTCAATTAATGTTTGCAGCAATCTTTCATTTTCTTGCCACCAATCCATTTACCGTTTTTATCATAATGCGCTAAGCAAGCCTTTTTTTCTGCCGGAGTACATCCTTTGTCATCGCACATCTTCGCGCATTCATCTTTAGTCAATTTTGAACATTCACTCATGTTGCATTTTCCAATCATCTGATCACCTGCCTTACAGGTACCCTCACACTTTCCGGATTGCATCCCTGATTTGCACATCCCGGACTCGCTTTGGCATTCCATTTTCTTTCCATGGCACTCAGTACGGGACTTATCGCAACAATCTTTTTCTGTTGAGGCAGAGGAACCATTTCCAAGAATTGGCGCAATTACTAAACCTACCAAACATGTCAACTTAATCAGAATGTTCATTGAAGGTCCTGAAGTATCCTTAAATGGGTCTCCAACGGTATCACCTGTTACTGCAGCTTTGTGCGCATCAGAACCTTTGAAGGTCATTTCCCCGTTGATTTCAACACCTGCTTCAAACGATTTCTTCGCATTATCCCAAGCACCACCAGCGTTATTTTGGAACACTGCCCAAAGAACTCCCGATACTGTAACACCTGCCATGTATCCACCTAGCATTTCAGCGATTAATTGATTATCATAGCCAATCAACATCGGTAAGGTGGCAATCACGATTGGGAACCCAATGGTTAACACCCCAGGCAACATCATTTCACGTAAGGCCGCTTTGGTAGAAATCTCAACGCATTTACCGTATTCTGGCTTCCCTGTTCCTTCCATGATTCCTGGAATTTCTTTGAACTGTCGACGCACCTCATATACCATGTCCATGGCTGCTTTACCAACTGAATTCATTGCTAAGGCAGAGAATACCACCGGGATCATGCCACCAATAAACAACATGGCCAATACAGGCGCTTTGAAAATGTTAATTCCATCAATGCCAGTAAACGTTACGTAAGCCGCAAATAATGCTAAGGAAGTTAATGCAGCAGAAGCAATAGCAAATCCTTTTCCGGTTGCTGCGGTGGTGTTTCCAACTGAATCTAAAATATCCGTACGTTGACGTACTTCTTTTGGTAATTCACTCATTTCAGCAATTCCACCCGCGTTGTCTGAAATCGGACCGAATGCGTCAATCGCTAATTGCATTGCCGTTGTTGCCATCATCGCAGATGCGGCCAACGCGACACCATAGAATCCTGCTAAGGCGTATGAGCCCCAAATGGCACCTGCAAATAACAAAACTGTTGGAAAGGTAGAAATCATACCTGTAGCCAAACCAGCAATCACATTTGTACCTGCACCGGTAGCAGATTTTTGAACAATTTTCAATACAGGCTTAGTACCTAATCCGGTGTAGTATTCGGTTACTGAAGAAATTACTCCACCTACAACCAAGCCAACGATGGCAGCAAAAAATACACGTAGTGAAGAAATCTCTTTAACACCTTCTCCGAAGAAGTTCATCTTCATCGTTGCAGGAAGCATCCAAATTACCAAGGCATAACATGCGATGGCAGTTAAAATAATAGAAACCCAATTTCCTAAATTAAGTGCACCTTGAACTTGCTTTTCCTTGTCGTCGTTGCTTTTAATACGTACCAATAAGGTTCCAATGATTGAGAAAATAATTCCGAATCCAGCGATTGCCATTGGTAATAAGATCGGACCGATTCCACCGAATGCATCGTTAATAGCTCCACCCATATCTTGAATCACATAGTTACCCAAAACCATGGCTGCAAGTACGGTGGCTACATACGATCCAAATAAATCCGCCCCCATTCCGGCAACATCCCCCACATTATCTCCCACGTTGTCTGCAATCGTAGCAGGGTTACGCGGATCATCCTCTGGAATACCAGCTTCTACTTTACCCACTAGATCCGCACCTACATCTGCCGCTTTGGTATAGATACCCCCGCCAACACGTGCAAATAAAGCAATGGATTCAGCTCCAAGGGAGAACCCCGCCAAGGTTTCCAATACTACGGTCATGTCTTCTGCATTTGTCCATTTGCCTCCCATGAAAAATTGGAAGAAAATAATGAAAAAACCGGTTAATCCTAATACCGCCAAGCCGGCAACACCAAGACCCATTACGGTACCACCACCGAAAGAAACTTTTAAGGCCTGTGGTAAGGAGGTTCTAGCGGCTTGTGTTGTTCGAACGTTTGTTTTGGTTGCGATTTTCATCCCCATGTTTCCTGCTAGTGCAGAGAAAATGGCACCAAAAACAAATGCAATGATTATCAATAGGTGTGTTTTAACTCCTGGAATAAAGGTGATGCCGGCAAGTACCACACTTGATAAAATCACGAACACAGCTAATAAGCGGTACTCAGCTTTTAAAAACGCGAGCGCTCCTTCGTAGATATAATCTGAAATTTCTTTCATTTTTCCATCACCCGCATCTTGTTTCAACACCCAAGCGCGTTTCATTGCCATAAAAAGTAATCCAATAAGCGCAAGAACTATTGGTATATAAATCATCATTGACTCCATTTCTTTCATAAATTAAATTTCAAAAATTTTCGACGACAAAATTAGGTTATTTCGCCAAGGATTGCAAGTACGGATAAAAGGAATAATAGGTTACGGATTAGTCGTTTGAAATGATGTCAAACAATTCATCTAAATTTGGTGAAATAATAATTTCAATTCGTCGATTTTTAGATTTATCTGCGGGGTCAACGGGTTGATACTCACTACGCCCAGCGGCAATTATTCGAGCAGCATTCATTTTAGAATTGGCCAATAAAATTTCTACGACCGAAGTTGCTCGAAGCACCGATAGCTCCCAGTTGTTTCGAGGAATTGAAGTACTAGAAAGCTTATCCGTATCCGTATGGCCTTCAACAACAATCTCCAAATCCGTTTCATTCTCTAACGCTTTACCAATTTGGAGAAGGGCGCTTTTACCTTCTGCCTCAACTACAATACTTCCAGATTTGAAAAGAAGTTTTGCTTCCATACTCACATAAATTTTACCATTTTTCTGTTCTACTTTCAACCCTTGATTTTCAAATCCTATTAATGCGTCAATCACTTTTTTCTTCAACGTATTCAAGGCATCTTCTTGACGCTTTAACAGCTCCTCTAATTCGTTAACCCGTTGCTCCCTTTCCTCCAAAAGTTTTTGTTTTAATTTAAGCTCTGCCTCTAGTATTACCAAAGCTTCGGATTTTTTTTGAAGCTCTATATTTTTTTGTTCAAGCTGTTTTTGAAGGACTGAGGCCTCCTTTGCTCCCGTCGATTTATACTTTTCAAACGTTCTTGTGATTTCATCTAGTTCTTTTAATGATTTACTTAATTCATTAGATAGGGTGCGACGGGAAATCCCCAAATTAGAGGTGTCTGTTTTTAATGAAATGGCCTCATTTTGCAGCTCCTCTAGCTTGGATTTAAGCGCCATAAGTGTAAGTTCATTATCCTGGTTGATTTGCTTGGTTTTCTCTAGCTCTTCGGAACAATTTTTTTGCTGAGCTTCAAGGGCTTTAAACTTTTTAGAGGAAACACATGCCGAGGCCAGAGCCGCCAAGATTAAAAATAAAACAGACTTTTTCATACCATTGATTTTTACAAAAATCAGGCTTTCCACGATGTGAAATCCGAATATGTGCTCGAGTTTTTAACACTCGTTCTTTAATTGCTTGGTCATTGTATATAACTTTGTTGCTTAATGTCAACCATCATACTCATTTCAGAACTTATTGCCTCCGTGCTTGGGGTGGTTTACATTGTTTTAATCGCTAGGAAAAATTCTCTTGGGTGGCTCGCAGGCATCATTTCATGTGCACTATTCGCTGGTCTTTGTGTTGAGTCAGGCTTAATAAGTCAAGGCATCATTCAAGTGGTTAATGTGCTTTTGGGGATTTGGGGTTGGCTGCAATGGAAAAAGCAGGTGATTCCAGTGAAATCACATCCTTGGGTCGGCTTTGTTTTTTATGCACTTTTACCAGCTATATATATTGGTTTAAATGTCATTTTCATCGGAATAAGTTGGCCAGCGCGCTTAGATCAAATTGCGTTAATTTATTCGATCATTGCGACAGTATTAACAATCCGAATGATTCAGCAAAATTGGTTATTGTGGCTAGTAGTAAATGGGATTACAGCAATTACCGCCTTCTCAAACGGACTTTATTTCTACGCTAGCTTATCCATTATTTATTTTGGGCTTTCACTTTACGGGATGTATCAATGGAAAAAATAAAACCGAAGGCATTAAGAATCGCCTTTACTGGCCCCGAATGTAGTGGAAAGTCAACCCTTGCGCAATGGCTTTCAAATGAGCTGAACTTTTCCTTAGTGCCTGAATTTGCAAGAAGATATTTAGCTGATAATCAACCTTATGTGCGGGAAGACTTACACGCCATTGCTATGAGTCAGTTTACTCAAAATCATGAACACAACCAATGTGTCTGTGATACGGAAATGACCGTTATGCGCATTTGGGAACAAGTAAAATATGGTGAAATTTCAACATATATCGAGGAATTAACCTCGTTCGAAACTTACTCCATATTGTTCTTATGTAAGCCTGATTTTCCTTGGGAAGATGACCCTTTGAGGGAACACCCTGAAGCGCGGAATGAATTGTTCGAATTATATATTAAAGACTTGAATAATAGACAAGTCCCTTATCATACACTATCGGGTGCATTATCTGCTAGAAAATCAGAAATTTTGAGACTCATTCGTCATTGATTCGATACCTTTACGGCATGAAACGTTTAGTCTTTGTTACTCTGATTTTGGTTATAGCCATTCCCATTGCATACTTCTTGGTTAACCAAGCCAACACCCCTATTTTACCCTTCATCAACCCTACCGATGTGCAATCTGAAATGGTTGATTCTACCAAGCAGAATATAGGAATAAATCATAGAATCGGTGAGTTTAAGTTGGTTGACGAACAAAGTAGAGCAATTACCGACGAGGTTATTGATGGGAAAGTATTTGTTGCTGAATATTTCTTTACTACTTGTGGTAGCATCTGTCCAATTATGAATCAGCAAATGAAACGTGTCCAAGCAGCATTCGATGGGAATTCAAGATTTGAAATCTTGAGTTTTACTGTCGATCCAGAAAATGATAGTCCCGAACAACTCTTGCAGTACGCTAAGGGTCACAATTATAGGGCTGGACAATGGCACTTTATTACGGGGAACAAAAAAGACCTTTATTCCCTTGCACGAACCTCGTTTTTTGTCTTAAAACCTGCAGAAGCAGCGAACCTTGGAGATGCTGGTGGGGACTTTATTCATACCAACAATTTTGTTTTGGTGGACCAAGACCGTCACATAAGAGGTTATTACGACGGTACCAATCCCTTAGAGGTAGATCAGCTTATTTTGGATATTGAAAAATTACTCCAAACCAAGTAACAAATCCAGATTTTTTGGTAATTTCAGCGAGTGAAACGGTATACATTTATAGCCTTTATTTTTCTTATTTCAGCGGGCACTATATTTGGTCAGACCTATCAAGGCAATCATACCGTGCATGCCAAACCTTCAAAAGCAGCAGGTTGCGCTCCACCAACAACAACCTCGTTTTTGGAATTGAACAACGTACGCGCAATGGTTCACACTGCGGGAAATTTATGGCAAATTCCAGGACAAAACTTTGCGCAATATGAAGTACCCAAGAATTCAGGAATTATGGCGTTATTTACTTCCGCCTTGTGGCTAGGGGGCACGGATGTAAATAATCAGCTTAAACTTGCCGCTTTGCGATATCGGAATGGTCAAGATTATTGGACAGGGCCTTTATCACAAGTCTATGCCGAAACAAGTTATGAGGAGTGTGATAGGTATGACCGTCACTTTATCAGCTCAAAAGACGAAATTCGGGAATTTAATGCATGGTTCGAGGCTGGTATTAGCGATCAGCAAAATGGAACGAATACTCAATCCACATTATTTCCGAATTATCAAATACCAGAAATAATAAAAGCATGGCCCGCCCATGGAAATGCATCATTAGGCCAAGACTATTACTTAGCGCCCTTTTATGATTTTAATGACGATGGGCATTACGACTGGAGAGATGGCGATTATCCATGGTACGACATAAAGCAAGACAAGCAATGTAACGTCGATCGGGATGTATCGCTATATGGAGACAAAAACTTTTGGTGGGTAATGAACGATAAGGGCAATATACATACCGAAACTGGTGCAGATCCAATTGGCATGGAAATCCGAGCACAAGCATTTGCGTTTGCCTCGAACGATGAAGTGAATAACATGACCTTTTATAACTACGTGTTAATTAACCGAGGGACACAAACCTTGTATAATACCTATTTCGGTTTCTTTACAGACGGTGCCTTAGGAGATCCGTATGACGATTATGTTGGTTGCGATGTAATGCGTGGTTTAGGTTACTATTATAATGGAGATAATTTTGATGGTGATAACTCTGGTTATAAAGGTTATGGTTATTCTCCACCCGCAGTAGGGGTAGACTTTTTTGAAGGTCCTTATCAGGACGATGACGGCATTGATAATGCATACGGTATTGGTATCAACGAGGCTTTAAATGGAATAGGTTATGGCGATGGCATTATTGATAACGAACGATTTGGTATGAGAAGGTTTTTATATTATTCGAATACTACCAATGGAGCAAACATCAATCAAACCGACCCAATTGCAGCTTCAGATTACTACAATTATTTACGTGGATATTGGAAAGACGGAACCAAGTTTGTATATGGTGGAAGCGGTCATATCTCTGACCCTGAAGCCGACCCAAACACTCCCTGTGATTTCATGTTTCCAGGAACCTCGGATGTGTTAGGCTGGGGTACGGGAGGAATAATTAAACCTAATTGGACTGAGCAAACAGCAAATAACACCCCAAACGATAGGCGTTTCGTTCAAAGCGCAGGGCCATTCGTGTTGAAGCCAGGAGCCGTCAATAATATTACAGTTGGTGTGGCATGGGCTCGCTCAAATGGGGGTGATCCTTTTACTTCAGTACAATCCTTGCGGCGTGCCGATGATAAGGCCCAGGCCTTATTCGAAAATTGTTTCAAGGTGATGGACGCTCCACACGCCCCAGAACTTGAAATACAAGAATTGAATAATGAGCTCATCCTATACTTATCAAATCCGATTAACTCCAATAACTATCAAGAAAAATATAAGGAAAATGATCCGTTCATTGTATCCTCTAATCCAAATGTTGACCGAACTTTCCGATTTCAAGGGTATCAAATTTTTCAATTAGTAAACAATCAGGTGGCGCTGTCTGACTTGAGTAATCCCTTAAAATCTAGGTTGGTCGCACAATGTGACATCAAAGACAATGTTTCTCGAATTATCAATTTTGAATTTGATGAAGAACTAGGATTTAGTGTTCCTAAGGAGCGAGTTAATGGTGAAAACACGGGAATTCGCCACAGCTTCCGGGTAACGAACGATTTGTTCGCACAAGGGCAAACGAAGTTGGTTAATTTCAAGAAATACTACTACATGGCGATTTCTTATGCATACAACAACTACGAAACCTACAATCCGAATGACCCCTTGAGCCTGAATGGACAAAAAATGCCCTACATCGCCAGTAGAAAAAGTGCCATGGGTGAGGTTAAGGTTATGGAAGGTGTGCCACATAATCCAATGCCTGAAGCTGATGGTACCTACCAATTAGTGAGCTATGGGTCTACGCCTCGAATTACCCGCCTCGATGGGTACGGAAACGGAAACCGTTCCTTAGAGTTCACGGACGCGACCTTGAATACTATTTTGAATACTGGATTCATGGAAGATCCCGAATATGAATATGGCCAAGGCCCAGTGAATATCAAAGTAGTTGACCCCCTAAACCTCAAAAGTGGTTATTTTGAGTGCCGTTTCAGAAACTACACGCCAACGTCTCCAGGGAATGCTGCCGATACGGCCAGCTGGGTGATTTATCGATACGATACCAAAGGCGGAACCATTCAAGATTCGGTAAGTTCAGAGGTTACGATTGCGGGGGACAACGAACAAATAATT
>JAURMC010000004.1 GCA_030830895.1 Crocinitomicaceae bacterium
ATATAAGAACTTCACGGCAACGGGAGCAAATGGTGGTAAACCAATGTATGGATGGTCAATGGATGAGATTGCTACAGAAGTTGGGTCGCATGATGCGTTGAAAGATGCTTTGAAGTTGATTAATGTAGTACCGAACCCATATTATGCATACTCGGATTATGAACGAACTAGAATTGAAACTAAGGTTAAAATAACAAATCTTCCTGAAAAATGTACTGTGAAAATTTATTCAGTAAATGGAAAATTGATTCGTACCTTTAAAAAGGATAGTCCAGTAACTTATTTGGATTGGGATTTAACAAATAACAAAGCGATTCCGGTGGCTGGTGGAGTATATCTCATTCACGTGGACGTTCCTGAAATAGGAGAAGTGGTATTGAAATTCTTTGGCGGAATGAGAACACCGGATTATCAAGGAATCTAATCATTAATTATAGATAGCATGAAATCGATTAGTAAATATAGTTTAGTTTTTGCAGTAGCATGTTCGTTGTTAACATTTGCTGGAAATGAAGATCGTGTTGGGTCTGCAGGGGCCTCCCATTTATTGGTAAATCCTTGGGCTCGCGGTTCGGCGATTGGTGATGCTGGAATTGCAAATATCAACGGTTTAGAAGCACAATATAACAACATTGCAGGTTTAGCATTTCTAGATAAAACTCAAATCAAATTCAATTATTCGAATTGGATGGGTAACGCGGGGATAAGTTTAAATTCTGCAGGAATTGCCCAGCGTGTAGGTGAATCGAATGTTATTGCCGTGAGTATTCAATCCATGAATTATGGTGATGTACCAATTACTACAGTTGCAAATCCTGAGGGAAACATTGGTTATTTTTCTCCAAGAGCCAATATCTTTAATGTTGGATTTGCAAAAAAGTTTTCTTCTTCTATTTATGGCGGAATTAACTTTAAAGTGGTTACAGAAAGTATATTTAATTTAAAATCAAATGGAATCGCTGTGGATGCGGGAATTCGTTACGTTACGGGAGAACAAAATCAAATTAAATTCGGGATTGCATTAAAGAATGTTGGTCCTGTGATGAAGTTTAAAGGGGACGGGTTAGCGAATCAAGTCGAGTATGTAACAAGCGGTTTTATTGCTTCATTGGAGCAGCGTTCTGCTACTTATGAACTACCGTCCTTATTGTCAATTGGAGGCTCATATGATTTTATATTTAGTGATGCCAGTAAATTAAATGTAGCGCTAGCTTTTCAAGCGAATTCTTTTTCAAAAGATCAGTATAGAATTGGTCTCGATTATGGAATGGCAACAGAAAAAGTAGCGTTTAATTTACGTGGCGGATTTGTTTACGAGAATGGTATTTTGAATACCGAGAATCGCTCAAATGCACTTACCGGTCCTACTGCAGGGTTTTCGGTAGATGCGCTTGTAGGAAAGAATAAAAGTGCCTTGGGAGTCGAATATTGCTCTCGTTTTGCGGGAGTTTTTGGAATCATTCATACCCTTGGTGTTACGATTAGTTTAAAATAAGAAATAACAGTATCTTAGTTAAACAAGAGGGCTTAGGCTCTCTTGTTTGCGTTTAATGCCTTATCAGATGACACAAATTAATTATTATTCGCCGGAAGGACTTCAAAAATTAAAAGATGAATTGCACGATTTAGTGCATATTCAACGCCCCTCTATTTCGAATCAAATTGCTGAGGCAAGGGATAAAGGTGATTTATCAGAGAATGCTGAATATGATGCTGCAAAAGAAGCACAAGGCATACTTGAAATGAGAATATCAAAATTGGAGGCAGTAATTGCTAATGCTCGGTTGATTGATGATACCAATATTGATAAATCTCGAGCGTTTATTTTATCAACGGTAAAGATTCGGAACATAGCCAATAAAATGGAAATTGAATATACCCTTGTTGCAGAAAGTGAAGCAGATATTAAACATAAGAAAATATCTGTAGACTCTCCAATTGGTAAAGGAATATTGGGTAAAAAAGTTGGAGAGATTGCGGATATTCAAACTCCAGGAGGTCTTATGCAGTTTGAAATCATTGAAATTTCTCGCTAATGGCCAGTGTTTTTTCACGGATAATAAATCGTGAATTACCCGCTTATATTGTCGCTGAAGATGATTTTCACATGGCCATCTTGGATATAAATCCGGTTGCTCAAGGACATGTCATAGTGTTTCCTAAAAAAGAAGTAGATTACCTTTTTGACCTTGATGATCATGCATATCATGCATTGATGGGGTTTTCCAAAAAGGTGGCGGTACGCTTAAAGCAACAAATACCTTGTAAACGAATCGGTGTAACTGTAATTGGCTTAGAAGTTCCACATGTGCATGTCCATTTAATTCCGATCAATACAATCAATGACATGAACTTTTCGAGAGAAAAGAGTGTCTTAGATGAGACTTTGGCAAGACGCTTGATTAACTCTTTTTACTAAATGTCGAGGGATGAAATTTAAAAGTTTATTTCTATTTTGCTTTGGATGTTCATTTTTAGCAGGCGCGTCTGATTCAACCAAGATTTTGTTTATCGGTAATTCGTTTACCGGTAATAATGATATGCCAGCGATTTTTCAAAAAATAAGTAAAGCGAAGCAGAAACTGGTTTATGTGGAAAAATCGTGGAAGGGAGGGGCGTCTTTAAGAGATCAAACGATGAGGCCGGAATTATTTCAGTCAATTAAAAAAGGAAACTGGGATGTAGTTGTACTTCAAGGATGGTCTAAGGAGTTTGTACAAAAGAAAGCCTATATTGACTCTGTAACTCTACCATACGCACGCCAATTATTAGATACGATTAGTCAATACAATCCATGTGCTAAAATATTGTTTTATGAAACTTGGGGATACCGAGATGGAAGTGATATGGACTCGGTCATGTTATCTTATGAGCAAATGAGTGATACCATTACAAAAGGGTATGCTTTTATGAGCTCGATATTTAAGCATCCGGTTGTTCCTGTTGGACGCACTTGGCTTTCTTTTCGTCAGAAATATCCCGAGATTAATTTATATGACGCAGATTTATATCACCCAAGTAAACGAGGATCTTACTTGGCTGCATGTACGTTTTTTACGTGTATTTTTCACGAATCACCAGTGGGGGCAGTCACAAAAACAATTAGTTATTCGGATGCTAAACTTATTCAAGAACATTGTGAACAAACGGTTTTGCCTACCTTGAATGCAAATGGATTTACTTCGGATTATTTTCATATCTCAACATTGACTGATGAGAAAGGCAAGTACAAATTGAAAGCTGACGCATATTATGGAGAAGATTCGAAAATCACTTGGTTTATCGCGAAAGATAAAGTGTTTAAAGGAAACTCATTGGAATACTTTTATTCGGCTCCAGGATCTTATAAAATCAGGTTAAAGGTTGAATCCCCGTGTGGAACTCGTTGGTTTGCCCAAAAAATCACGTTTAAAGCCAACCAGAAAATTAAGAAATAGTGCTGGGTCTACGTAATTTAAGTGCGATTAAAATACGGTTATAAAAAGATTCTAAAGGCTCAATATATTGGGTCATAATAAAGAAAAATAATATTGCTAAGGCTGAAATCGCAATACTTGAATATGGATCCAAACTTCTATTGAATGCAAAAGGAACCAGGCCAAATCCAAAAATCCCTCCATAAAGAATAATTACGTGTATAATATAAATGGGAAATGTGTTCTGGCCCATTTTAAGAAACCGAGGAAAATTAATATTCATTCGACTATCTAATATCATCAGCAAACCAAGTATCAAGAGCACTTGACCGAACCTAACAAAATGAGTTGCATCTAGTTCCAATACACTGTGACCGATTATTCTAGAGGATTCAATCAGGTTATCCAAGAAATGTAATATAGGTTGAATAAATAAATTCAAACAAAGCCCCAAAACCATGAAACTTAATCCGAACCATATTTTTTTAGAGTATTTTTCATAGGTTCGAACAAGGCTACCTATAACTCCTCCAAGTAATACATAACTAGAATAACGCAAAATACCAAAATCTGAGAAAGGCCCATAAAACATATTTTGAATTACTTTAGGAAAACCACGTGGCCAATAACTGGGATTTTTTCCGTTCAAGATTTGAATATTATCATTTTGTATATAATCTTTAAGGAATGCGTATGCAACCAATATAGATAGCGCACCAAATAAATAATACCAATGCATTGCACCGAGATTGATTATTTTTTTTAATCCGAATAACATCAGTAATAGGAAAATTCCTGCCCCAATGGATTGTAGTACATGAAAAGCATAAAACCAATCTAAATGCCAAGACGATCCGTAATAAATGTCTTTTCCAAGTGAAAGAAAAGAAAGTTGAATAATATATCCCCAGAATAATAATTGTAGAACGCGCTTGTATCCCTTTCTAACACGATCATTTTTGAAATAGGCAATATCAGTTGAGGCACCAGTTAATAGATACACAAAGATTAATCCACTCGTAGTGAAAAATAATGGAGAAGTTAGTCCGTGTAAATTATGCCAAAAGGAGTATAGCCAATTAGAATTATCACGAAATTCATCGGCTAAAGCCGCCCCTGTAAAATGACCTTCTAGCATCATAATTATTGCAATCGATCGGGCGAAATCAATAAAATAAAGTCGTGGTTTCTTTTGTTTATTATTCATGATCTTGCAGACAAAGGTAGTTGATTCTCTTGGGAAAGTTATTTTTTCAAAAAGGTAAAATAGACCCTTAACGGTTCTTTTATGTCTTCAAAAAACAAATCCGCATAGCAGCTTGCATGTTTTCCTGTAAAAAAAGGAGTAAAGGTGAAAAGTAACTCAGTTTCATTTTCTGCTATTGATTTTATCTCATAGTCTAATCCTTCTTGGCTAAATCTCACTTCATTTAAGTAAACTTCGCTGACATCATGCTTCAAAGTAATCCGTTTTGTAACGCTGCTGCCTTCTTTTAGTTCATCCTGTTGTACTAAAGGCTCAGCGGTAATTTGCTGAAGATTTTCATGTTGTGTTCTTGTCATGTATAAGATTTCAACTTTGCGCTCAATACTCGCGGCAACTGAATACACCGATGAAGCTTTATCTTGTAGGTTATCCGAAGTGCTTTGATTAGCGGCGAATTCTCCTAAAGGAACTTCAATAATTTCTAATGTAATCCCTTTATTCTTTGAAAGTAAGTCTTTTATGGCCCCCTGTTGAAACTCTAAAAAGAACCGCTGTACGGATGAAATTCTTCGCTGTGTTAAATTAATATTGTACTGCGTTACATTTAAAGGACTCGCATAGCCGCGCGCAAAAAGTTGTACAGAATTTCCTCGGGTTAGTTCATTCCGAACTGAATCATATAATTTGAGTAATACGCTGTATCCTCGGTCAACTTTCTCAGTGAAAAACTCAGATAAGCTTTTTTTGTCACTAACGCTATCTATATATCCCTTCCTCGCATTTACATAATCCGAATATAGGATATCATAGGGGACATTGCTTTTTTTTGCATATGATTTCGGATTGGGATAGTCATTTCTAAAGTATAAAGCCACCGGAAATTCAATGCGATTACTGTCTGGGGGAATGCTGTCTGGGGGAGGTGGCGCCACGCTTGGACGCTCGATTCTTGCATAATACACATCACTACAACATGTTGGATTTTTCTTTGATTTACTCCCCAAACGATTGGAAGAAACGAAAATACTATCGGATTGTCTAAAAAAGTACAAATCATTAGCCGGACTATTTATCGGTTTGCCAACGTTTTTAGGTTTAGAGAATTGCATTTTATCATTCAGATTAGATTCAAATATGTCATAACCACCATAGCCGTAATGCCAAGAGGATGAGAAGTACAAACGATTTGAGTCCGCATCCATCCATGGAGTAATTTCGTGCTCAATACTGTTAATTGATGTAAGATTCTTGGGAGTATCAAAGGTGCCATTTGGTTTGATTCCAGCCAACCAAATATCCATTCCCCCTTTGCCCCCTTCTCGGTCTGAAGAAAAGAAAAGATAACTTTTTCCATTCTTAAGCTTAACCCAGCATGGATTGGTGGTATTAGCACCTAACATGTTTATTATTCCAGGCAAAGTATCTATGTGATTCTCACCATTTTCTAGTCTAAAACGAGCTATTTTACATTGATAATTATAACCTTTATCATTACAAATACTGTAATAATACCATCCCTGATCATCATAACTCCCATTTCCAGTACTTCGGTCTGGTTCTGATAATTGCTCCCATTGCTTTGGTGAAGAAAAGCATTGTTTTAATGAATCAAATCCGGCGGTATAGGTTCTAGTGCGGTAATACTTGGTATAAACCTCCTCATTCGTGTTGATTGAATCAGCCTTTAATGAAGAAAAGTAAAATACTCCATTCTTGAACATGTGACCAAATTCCGCATCAAAGGAATTAATACTATCAGGCATGGGGAGGATAGGTTCAGGAGACCGCACCATTGATTTTATAGCAAATTCTGTGGATTTTATTTCCTGCTTTGCTTTAATATAAGCATATTCATCAGGAAATGTTGCCGATGCTTTATATGCCTTTTTGAATAACCCTAATGCTTTAGAATAATCTCCTGTTTGTTTTACCATCAAAGCATAGTACAACAGAGCATTTGGATAGACCTGTTCCGCATCTTCCGCATAAACTTTTGCATACCATTTTGCCGCCTCTACGTAGTTTTTATAGGCTCGCTGTGTTTCCGCTTGCTTCCAATGTAAATCAACGGATAAGGAATCTAGGGCAATAGCCTGATCGTATATTTTTGTCGCATAATAATAATCACCCTTTTGAAATTGCTCATCTCCAAAAGAAATTAAATCCTTCAATTTTACTTGACCCTCAACCAGGAAGACCAACAAAGACGCTATGATTGTTAAATAAAGTCTGGGCATACTCGATGATCAATTCGCTTTGGTTTAAATCGATACATGATATAACGAACTGCTATTTCAAAGCCTCCTCGCGCCTTACTTGCCGGTACTAACTTTGAGGTATTAATGTCATAACTTAACCCAACAAACCAATCTTTATATTCACAGCCAATCGACAAAATTTGTGCATCTCGTGCACGCGCCCACACACCCATTAATAGCGCTTTATAAATATAATTCCGGTCGCTACCCGGTAAATAGTAGCGTATAGAACTACCAACCATAACTTCATTGTATGTTCCTTGTTTTGAAAATTGAAATGAAGGCAGTAAATCCCATCGCGCGTTCAGTGCTTGGCTGTATTTAATTTGTCCAACCCACCGAACGTCACGTTGAATTACATCCTGATAAAATCCTTGGTTAGGCTGATTTAAATTGAAGGCGCTTATTCCAATTTTTAGGAAATGACGAGAAGAGATATTGAATCCATATTGAGCGCCAATACCAATATTGGCATTGGTTTTACGATCAGTTTGAAACGTCTCATTGGTAGGCAATAGGGGGTTAAAAATATATCCATTATATTGTGAATCAAAGTAGAAAGCATCTGAATTTACTTGCCGATGATTTATGCCTAGGGATATTCCTCCAGAGATAATATGTATAGAGTCCGGTGATAATTTGAATGTTTTAGAAAGGGTAATCATGGCTTCTATAGTTTTTAATTTACCATCTCCCGCTTGATCATGAAACATTAACACTCCGTAATTAAACTGTTTTGATTTTCGATCAACGCACACATTTAATGTTTGAAATGGTACAGATACACTTCGCCACTGATCTCGAAAATTTCCGATAAATCGCGTGTCACCAACAAATTCTCCAGTGTTTGCAGGATTTTGAAAAATGGGGTTATCGTTGAATTGAGACCAATGAATGTCTTGACCATAAGCAATGAAATTGACTAATAACGCAACAAGGATAATGATTCTATTCACCTTGTAAATGTATCAAAAATGACTTTGAAAACAAAGAGCGAATCGCTTAGGGGGTACTTGAAGATACCGCGAGAATTTTGCCATTATAAAACCTATCCCCGTGAAGGGTGAAATTTGCAATATACTTGCCCATTTCTTCAGCGCTAATCGGGGCAATAAATCCAGGGAATGCTTCACTAAGCATCGCAGTATTTACTGCACCCAAGCATAAGCAATTCATTCTAATCCCAGTATCTTTTTGTTCTTCCGCAAATACTTCAGTAAAATTGGTAATGGCTGCTTTTGATGCTGTATAGGCCGATAGCCCGGGAAATTTTACGCTTCCTTGGTAAGCACCCATTGTACTTATATTCACAACATGTGCCTTACCTGCAAAGAGCTTTGGATGTAACCACTTAATTAAGGCTATAGGACCAAAAAAATTGGTTTGCATACATCTATGATAGGCCTCGATTGAGAGTGTTTCAACCGGGCCAAGTTCCAAATAACCGGCGTTGTTTATCAATCCATGAACTTCTTTGATATCCTTAAAATATTCAATTAACTGATTTTCAATGGGTAGGGAAAGATCAAACGGAATAACAGTTACTTGTTTGTTTTCATGGTAAATTTCACTTATCTCACTAACATTCCTACTTAGTGCAATTAATTGTAATTGAGTGTCTTTGGTAAGCTCTGATAGAATCTCCTTTCCAATACCTCTGGAAGTTCCACATATAACAATGCACCTATTCATCAAAGCTAATATTTACTGTTTCCGAACAAGGATCGGATTGACAGGTGAGAATATATCCGTCAGCAACTTCCTTGTCGGTTAGGGTATAGTTTTGCCTCATACTAACCTTCCCGGAAGTAACTTTTGCCTTACAGGAACTACATACACCACCACGACAAGAATATGGAGGATCTAGTCGTTGTTCTTCCAGGCCTTCTAGTATGGTTCTCTTTCCTGCTTGAAATTTGAATTCATGAGTTTGTCCGTCCAAGGTAGCGGTAATTGCTACTGGACCATTGATTTTACTTACGTTTTCGCTAGCTGGTTGTTTACTAGGGGGCGTAAAAAACTCACGCTTTATCTTTGTTTCGGGTACCCCAAAAAACACTAAACCGCTTTCAATTTCTTCCATAAACTCAACCGGTCCACATAATAAATAAACATCGGCTTGGAGAAGGGTTAAGTCCGACTTTAATTCTTCCATTAACGAATTGTAGTCTAAACGCCCATAATTATAGCCTTCTTTGGATTCTTGACTTAAGTATATAGTAGATTTAGTTGAATCAAGAAGGGATTTAAATACGATGTCTTGCACTCTTTTTACACCATAAAACACCCTGAAGCTTTTATTATGGATGTAGCTCTCAATCATTGATGCAACGGGTGTTATTCCACTGCCAGCAACAAAGGCACATATATTTTGCTCACCGTTCAATATAAAATTTCCCTCAGGAACATGTACTTTTATTGTATTCCCTACGGCCGCATCGTCGTGTAAAAAAGGCGACATCTGACCACCTTCGATTCGTTTTACGCCTACTTTAAATCCATTTTCAGATTTACCGCAAATTGAATACGATCTCCGTACTTGAACTCCTTTAAGATCTATTTCTATGGTAATATATTGCCCGGGGATGAACCGTGTATCGAATGAATCTTTTTGGTTTTTCTCTAGGGTTAAGACTACAAAATCTGTAGAAAGATGTTCCTTTCTCGTAATTGTTAAGGACGCCCAATGTAAGGATTTGCTATTAGATAAAAATGAAAATATTCCCATGTTATTCGTCAAATGAGATGATTATTCTATTGCTAGTTGGTATGGCTTGACAGGTCAATACATACCCCATCTCCACCTCCTCAGGCTCAAGGGCATAATTTACTAACATCTCGGCTTCACCTTCTAAAATCTTCGCTTTACATGTACAGCATACGCCACCCTTACAGGCAAAGGGGACATCGGCCCCCGCACGTTGTGCTGCAACTATTAAATTTTTATCTGACTCATCCATTTGAAAGGAAATTAAGTCATCATCAATAATAAGTTCAACGTCACAAGTGCTGATTTTTCTTTTTTCCTCACTAGCATTTGTCTTAGTTGAATTTCCTGAATGGAATAATTCAAAGTGAATTTGATTTGAAGGTAAGCCCTTTTCTTCAAAGAATGACTTCACACTATAAATCATTTCTTCAGGTCCACATACATAAACGTCATCAATTGT
Source organism: Crocinitomicaceae bacterium (assembly GCA_030830895.1). Taxonomy (GTDB): domain Bacteria; phylum Bacteroidota; class Bacteroidia; order Flavobacteriales_D; family Crocinitomicaceae; genus UBA952. The sequence goes on from JAURMC010000004.1 coordinate 10,052, forward strand.
TTCATGAGTTAAAAATGCCTGATATAAAGCAATCAATCGTTCTTGATTAATGCGGCCTTTTTGAATCGGGATGCCTTGGCTTTCTTGACTAAACACATGATATAGACGAAAGCGCGTTAGATAATTATTTTTTAATTGTTCAAGCTCTTCTGCGAACATCACTTTCGAAAACCCTTTATTCCCGAAAAATAAAGTCACCGAAGAATTAGGTTCATCATGCAAAATCGTTTTGGCAATAGAAAGAATCGGTGTAATACCACTTCCTGCCGCAAATAAGACAACATTTTTTTTAACCTCAGGATTTGGCTGATATTTGAAATTACCAGTAGGAGGCATAACTTCAATTGGAACGCCGACTTTAAGTTGGTCTAATGCGAAGTTTGAGAATACTCCCTGATCAACTCGTTTTATACCAACCCGGTATGCTCCTTCGAATGGCGCGCTACAAAGCGAATAAGAGCGCCTAATTTCCTCTCCATTCAAATGTACTCTAAATGTAAGGTATTGCCCTGCATAAAACTTAAACAAGGCACTAATTTCAGAAGGAATTTGCAGCGAAATCTCCGCAGAATCATCCGTTAATGATCGTACTGATGAAATTTGTACGGTATGAAATTTATTTCGCATTAACCAAGTTGTGTCGGACAAAATTAAACAATTCAAATCGAACTCTTGTTCTTATAGTTAATAAGATTAAAATACCTCAGAATTTTACTTATTTTTTGGGGTACGATTTGTTTATATTTGTATAATAATTGTAAAATATGGATACATTAACGCAAGAAAAATTAGAAGAGAAATTTCAAGCGAAAATTGATGCGGATATAAAGATCGAACCAAATGATTGGATGCCAGATACCTATCGTAAAACCTTAATTCGTCAGATATCACAACACGCGCATAGTGAAATTGTGGGCATGTTACCCGAAGGTAATTGGATTACCCGAGCCCCTTCATTGCGCAGAAAAGCCGTTCTTTTGGCTAAGGTTCAAGACGAAGCGGGACATGGATTATATTTATACTCAGCAACAGAAACTTTAGGTGTCAGTAGAGAAGATACCATTGATGATTTACATTCAGGTAAAGTGAAATATTCTTCGATTTTTAATTATCCTACTCTTACATGGGCAGATATCGGTGCCATAGGTTGGTTGGTTGATGGTGCGGCAATTATGAATCAAGTAGCGTTATGCAGAACTTCCTACGGTCCATATGCTCGGGCAATGGTTAAAATTTGTAAAGAAGAATCTTTTCACCAACGTCAAGGTTATGAAATCATGACCACGTTAATGAATGGAACCGAAGCTCAACGTGAGATGGCACAAGATGCAATGAACCGCTTTTGGTGGCCTGCATTGATGATGTTTGGACCAAGCGATGGAGAATCTAAGCATACGGAGCAATCTATGAGGTGGCGCATTAAACGCCACACTAACGATGAGCTTCGCCAATCCTTTGTAGATGCTTCTGTGCCCCAAGCTGAGTTAATTGGATTAAAAATTCCTGACCCAAATCTTAAATGGAATGAAGCGCGTGGTCATTATGATTTCGGAGCAATTGATTGGGAAGAATTTTGGCAAGTGGTAGGTGGTAATGGTCCATGTAACAAAGAACGAATTGATGCAAGGGTTAAAGCAAAAGAAGAGGGTGAATGGGTGAGGGAGGCCGCGATGGCCTATGCAAAAAAACATAAATCTTAATACAATCTAAATCTCATACCATGTCAGCGAGCGAATGGCCCTTATGGGAAGTCTTTATACGGAGTAAGCAAGGACTCAATCACAAACATGTGGGTAGCTTACGAGCCGCAGATTCTGAAATGGCTTTGCAAAATGCCCGTGATGTATACACCAGAAGATCCGAAGGAATTTCCATATGGGTCGTGCAATCCGCACTCATTACAGCATCTGACCCCTCAGACTCTGAGGCTTATTTTGAGCCTGCAGATTCTAAAGTCTATCGCCACCCAACATTTTATGAACTGCCGGATGGTATTGAACATATGTAATTATGGAACATACCTATAAATTTTTATTACGACTAGGTGATGATAGTTTAATCTTGGGTCAGCGCCTTGCTGAATTATGCGGACATGGACCAATCCTAGAAGAAGATATCGCACTTACCAATATTTCATTGGATTTAATTGGTCAAGCCACTAATATTTACACTTATGCCGCAGAGCTAGAAGGAAAAGGAAGTGATGCAGATGCGTTAGCCTTTCTTCGATTGGAACATCAATATTTGAATGTGGTTTTAGTTGAACAACCCAATGGTAACTTTGCAGACACTCTTGTTCGACAGTTTTTCTTTGATGTTTATCGTAAATTGCTATTTGAACAATTATTGACATCAACAGATAAACAACTTGCGGCTATTGCTGAAAAATCACTCAAAGAAACTCGTTATCATTTAAAACATTCTTCAGAATGGGTAATTCGATTGGGAGATGGTACGGAATTATCCAAGGAGCGGGTCCAATTTGCAATTTTGGATTTGTGGCGCTATACAGACGAGTTATTTTATATGGATGAAACTGAACTACATCTAGCCAACGCTGGGGTGATTCCAAACTTAAAAGAATTGAAATCTAGCTGGATGGATCAGGTACTTTTAGTGCTTAACCAGGCGACATTAAATTTACCTGATAATCAAGGGTATTTTGGCGCAGGTAGGCAAGGACGTCATTCAGAACACATGGGTTTCCTTTTAGCCCAACTTCAATATATGCAGCGGGCTTATCCCAATATGCAATGGTAACTAGCGAAGAAATTCTCTCGATCTTGGAGGCAGTCAAAGACCCTGAAATTCCTGTATTATCGATACGAGATTTAGGAATTTTAAGATCAATAACGTTAACCAAGGAGGGCTGGGTTATAGATATCACGCCTACTTATAGCGGTTGTCCTGCAATGATTACAATTGAAGAGGAAATCGATAAAGTATTGAAATCAAATGGAATTGCCTTGTTCACAATAAATTCTTCACTCTCACCCGCATGGACTACAGATTGGATTACTGAGGAAGGTAAACGAAAACTTGAAAATTATGGGATTGCTCCACCTGTAGATGAGGTTGATAAAAGTGTTTTATTTGGTAAACCACCCATTGTACCTTGCCCGAAATGTAAAAAAACCAATACTAAGTTGATTAGTCAATTTGGAAGTACTGCATGCAAAGCCCATTATCAATGCCAAGTATGCCTTGAGCCCTTTGATTATTTTAAGTGTTTGCGGTAGTGAAAATCACCTCCCATGATTGTTTAGCGGCTAGTTCCCAACTGAATTTATTACCCCTCTTTTTGCTGTTTTCAACTAATTGCTCCCTAAGCACCGTGTTTTCGATCAATTCTTCCAGTCCTTTTTGGATTTCTTGAACCCGGAATGGGTCGCAGTAAATTGCAGCATCCCCCGCGATTTCCGGCAAACAGGTTGTATTTGCCGCTAAAATTGGAATCCCGCATCGCATCGCCTCGACCATTGGTATCCCAAAGCCTTCGAAATATGGAACATAGGTTAAAGCCAACGCTGAACCCATTACCTCCGCAAGCTCCTTTTGGGTTAGGTACCCCAAAAAATGAATCCGATGCACACAACTTGGATCTATGGTAATATGATGATCGCGCCACATCGCGCTCCCTACTATTACTAAATCGACTGATGGATTGTTTAATCTTTGATAAGCGGTAATCAACCGTTGAACATTCTTTCTAGGATGTAAGGAACCAACAAATAAAAAATAAGGCCGATTATTGCTTATTCGACTTCTTGTAGCGCTTATTATTTCATCCGTTAAGGGGTGATATATTTCATTAGCGCTATTATAAACCGTTGTAATTTTTTCACTAGGACAAGCATAGCATTGTACGATATCTAGCTTTGAATATTCGGATACCGTAAGTACTCGAGTTGCCTTTTCTACAAATAATGGAATGAATTTTCTAAGGTACCAACTAAGAACTTTCGGCAAGTCCGCAGGATTGTGCTCGAAATTTAGATCATGAACGGTAATTACGCTGGGGATTTTATTTCGTAAGGAATTATACCCGTCCGGTGAAAAGAATACGGTGGCCTTGTATTGTTTTAATACCCTAGGAATAACCCATTCAAACCATATCCAATACAATAGTGGGTGTCTAGTTGGTGGTCCGATAACAACCTTTTTTACATTGTGTAATTCCGGAAGATCAACGGTAGGCTCTCGATCGAAAATAAGTATAAAGTTTACAGTTTTGTATTCTTTTATCCAACGAATTACGAGCTCAATGGTATAGGTCCCGAATCCTTCGAGTTTTTGTTGGGTTAAATGACGGCAATTGATTGCTACTACCATTAAAATTGAAGAATGTAATTGGTTTCTTTTTCTACTCCAATCGTTGTTGTAGGTCCATGACCGCAGTATACAAGCGTATCATTAGGTAATTGAAACATAACCTCATGTATACTTCGCTTTAAGATTTCCATGTCGCCACCCGGAAGGTCAGTTCTCCCAAAACTACCTCGAAACAATACATCGCCATTAATGACAACACCTTCTTTTTCCAAATAGAATACGACATGCCCAGGTGAATGTCCTGGAGTAAATAGGACTGTGAGTTCGATGGCACCAAACTGTATTTTTTGCTTATGTTGAAGCCAATAACTTGGGGCGGGGGATGGCACGTATCCTTCGAAACCATACACATGGGCATAGTCTACTACGCGATTCAAGGTGTCTAAATCTAGCGAGTGAATTCCTAATGGAACTTGGTAGGTTTCTGAAATAAAGTGATTACCTAAAACATGGTCAATATGACAATGTGTATTCAGTAAGCCCTCTACCCTCAGATTCCTTGAGTCAATGTAATTAAGCAATTCCTGTTGTTCATGTACATGGTAACATCCCGGGTCAATAATTACCGCACGTCCTTGCTCATCCGATAGTACTACCGTATTTTCCTGAAACTCATTAAACGTGAATGATTGTACGTGCACCTGCATACCACAAAGGTAGTAATTCCAACGCTTATCTTATGAGTACTACATGTCCTTCAATCCCGTATTTACGTTCTTGATTATCAGTATACGTCAATTTCCAAGTATATACACCATCCGGACACCGCTGTCCATCATAGGTTCCATCCCACTGATCCGATAGGCTATTTAAGGTTTTAATTAATTCGCCCCACCGATTAAAAATGAGCATTTCCATGGATGTGATGTTACCGCCGTACACGCTAAAGAAGTCATTTCTGCCATTTCCATCAGGAATAAAGGTATTTGGAACATAGATTACGGCTTCATAACTAATGGATACCATGGCATCCGCAATGCACCCATTCAAATCGGTAAAACTCACCATGTAGGTATAGTCCATATTTGGATTTGCAATGGGATTTGGACAATTGATGCAAGATAAAAATTCAGGCGGATTCCAAGTATAGATTCCCTGGCTATTTCCAATGGCATTTAATTCAACTTGGTCCCCGTAAAATGCTTGAATTTGTGGTGAAATTATAATGGTCGGGAGCGGATGCAATACAACCTCTACAAATGCGGTATCTGTACATCCATTTATATCAGATCCCACCACTTGAAAAATAGTGGAGGTGTTTGGAACCACCCAGACTTGATTGCCAACATTTTCAATAATTGGGTCAGCAGGAGACCATTGATAATACAAACCACCACTTGCCCAAAGGGTTGCAGTATTATTAGGACAAATAATGGTATCGTTGCCTGCTGTAATAGATGCTGTTAGAATATCGATGTAAACGCTATCTGTAATTGTACCACAGGCATTAGTAAATTCACAGAAATAATACATTTCTTGCGTTGGCCATAAGCTAACTGTAGCTTGGTTTATCGATGAAATATTCTGATTAGGTGACCATAAGTAGTTATTGGCCCCGGATGCCGTAACCATTGTTGAAGTTCCTTGGCACAAAACCAGGGTGTCAGGCAAGTTTGAGTTTGGAGGATCATAATATACGCTAATTTGAATACTGTCAGTAATCGTACATCCTTCGGGTGTAGTAAGTGTAGCGAAATATGTGATGCTTGAATCAGGTGTCGCGAGTACATTTGCTCCGCTGTTATTGTTCAAGAAGTGATTGGGCGACCATGTTAAGTTTCCTACTCCTATTGCCGATAATGGAACTTGTCCTCCAATGCAAATTGAAGTATCATTGGAAAGACTCAAATTCAAAGTAACCACGTTTAGGGGTACTACTAAGGTATCTGAGCCGCAACTGTCACTAATGATTACTGTAAATATGGTGTTGTTAGTTATAGTTGCTATTGGATTTGGAATGGATGGATTATTTAATACATTAGATGGAGTCCAAGCATATGTGGATCCTCCATAGGCATCCAATTGAAATGGTGTCCCAGGACAAATTGCTTGGGAAGGAATTGTAACTCCTCCTTGAAAGTCACCAATGTTAACTTGAATTATAGCAGTATCCGGTTCATAACAATTGGAAGAATCTGAAACAATCAAAGTGACAGTATAAACCCCCGCTGCCCCATATAGATGACTGGGTTGAAATTGAGTTGAGGTGGAGTTATCTCCAAAATTCCAAGCATAGGTGTTTCCGTTAATGCTGTTGTTATTGAACACGACAGACTGTGGAAGGCAAATGAGGGGCGAAGGTTGTGCTAAAACTGCGTCAAGCGTCCCTAAATCAAATTTAAATACTGCCATATTGCAATTTGGACTTGGATTTTGTGGCGACCAACTTCCTGGTGTAGAGGTGAATCCAAAATTATTTCCACCACATGCGCCGCATACTGCGTGATAAATCCTACCTTTTTTATCAAAACGACTGGTTCCACCATCCACATGGTTTGAGCTACTGATAAGCCCCCCCATGTATGTGCCGTAGTTTAAAGCAGAAACATCTGGAGCGAACACAGCTAAATAGAAATTAGAACCATTGGTGGCATTTTGATAGGCGTTTGGTGTAGTAATAAATCCATTAGTTGTTGAATTTACTGCTTGGGAAACCGCACTGTTGGAATTCAATTGGCCACCCCAACCAGAAATATAAATTTCATAACAATCGGAAACAAGGAAGGCTGTAGGTGAAATCTCAACATGACCAGATCCAGCGCCAAAAACAGTTGACCATTGTATTGCTCCTAATGCGGAATCGTATTTTCTTAAAAATTGACCTGAATTAGGTGTTCCAACACATCCCGGTGAAATTTGCCAGTTGGATTCTGTTTGGCCATAGACATATACCTGATTTGAAGGGTCGCACCGTACAAAATAGGTTTGGTCGTATTCATTGGCACCCATAAAAGTGGCAGAAATAACACTTCCATTTCCAGGATTAAATCGCGCTACATAACCGTCTGAAAGACCGCCATTGTTAGATAAGTCATTTCCAGAAGAAACACCGGGAAAGTTTGGAGAGGTGGATCCCCCTGCTAGATAAACACTTCCGTTAGGACTGATTTCTATGGAGTTCCCACTATCTTCGCCAATTCCACCGAAATACGAACTCCAAAGTAAGGAAGTAAGGCTGTTGTTTAGTTTACAAACGACAGCATCTTGAAGCCCATTAAGCACCGTAGAATAAGCACCACCAGTAGTTGGGAAATTACCCGATGCGGTAGTGCTAGAAATGTAAACGTTATTATTTGCATCAAGAATGATTTCTCCACGGAATTGATCCCCATAATTAAAGTGTAAATTGTTAAGGTTTAATCCATCCGAGTTATTTCCTCCGAGGTAGGTTGAGGCAATTAAACTTGCTCCGTTGGTACTGAATCTGGCAATAAAAATATCACTACCGTCAAAGGTGAGGGAGTTTTCTGTTACGGTAGGACCGCCATTATAAGTAACATCGTATGCTCCCGGGGTTGTTGGGAAATTTGAAGAGCATGTAACACCATAAACATATAATTCACCATTCGGACTACTAACAATACTGTGAGGAGTTTCATTTCCATCTCCGCCGAAATAGATGGAGTAAAGTAGGTTTGTCCCGGAAGGATTAAACTTCGTAATTCCAATATCAAAAGGCATGGCTCCCGTGCCATTATTAAAAGTAATGTCATAAGCTCCTGGTGTAGTAGGATATCCATATCCGAAAACAATTCCAGCGCCATAAAGATTGCCTGCTAGATCCGGTGTGGCAGTGAACCCCCAATTATCCGCACTGGAACCTGAAAACGTTGAAAACGTCAGGCTTGGGTCAATAATTAATGAATCATATGCGTCATCAAGTTTTGAAAGGTTGAAACCACATACATTTCCGTCTAGAACATATGATATTGCAATTGGTTTTTTAACCCCATTTGAGTAAGTCCATGCCCTGGGAGCACTTTCGATGATTTCTCCAAAACGATGTGTGATAACTAGTTCATTTTTTTTATTAATAGAAACATGAGATGCACCGTCAATGATAAATTTAATATCATCAGGATTAGCATTGACTTTAAGTTTAAATCCATACTCAAGTTGTTCCGTTTGAGTGGAATAAAAGAGGTCTATACCCTCGTAAAAGGATTTATATTCGGCTTGGTTTACATCGTAAATTTCACTCACCCATTTGGATTTATCGGAACCAATAAAGTAGTTTGAATAGTGGGACGACTTATTACCATTTAGATGAAGATTGTGGTGTTTCGCACCAAGAAATCGTTGATGAATTGAATGAGTTTTTAAAATTTGAAGCGAATTAGATGCTTCATGGGAAGGAAGTTCATATAAATAAAAATTCATACCTTCTTTCCCTACATGGATACGCCCTTGATTTACGGGTATGGTAAAATCAATTGAATCTACCCATTGCCCATAATTTGGAGTCATCCAAATGGCTTGACCAAAGAAATTCAACACGAAACAATGAATTCCAAGAAGCAGAATAAATTTCATTATGGCTAAATTACGGAAGCATGTTTAAATTATAATACTTAATGGCAGTTTTATGGTTGCTTTTTGACTTTTATTAACGCAAGATTAATTGTATTTTTACCTTAAAATATTGAAATGAAACTATGCTTAAGTCTCGCCTGTACGATTGTCCTCATATTTAGTAATGCATTTTCTCAACAATTGGGTTCCTATGCTCGGGTTAAAATCAATACGGAAGAACAAGGGTTACAGTTTTTATCTAGCCAAGGTGTTGCCATAGATCACGGTATACACAAAGAAGGCTTGTACTTTATTTCGGATTTTTCGAGTGCTGAAATAGCTATTATGCAAGCCAATAATTTCAATATTGAAATATTAATTCCAGATGTTGTCTCTTATTACGAGCAAATTTTAGCTGAACCTGCAACAAGTACGAGCAATCACAATGCAAGCTGTGCGGGGGCGAGTGGCAGTGCAACTAATCCTTACATTAATCCAGTAACACCAAGTCATTTCAACCTTGGCACCATGGGGGGATATTTAAAGTATAGTGAAATGCTTGCTGAGTTGGATGAAATGGCTGCCACGTTTCCAAATTTAATTACTGTTAGGGCGCCAATATCAAATTTTGTTACTCATGAAAATAGGCCGATATATTATGTTCGGATGTCGGATAATCCCAATATAGATGAAGGTGAACCTAAAGTACTGTATACGGCAATACATCATGCCCGGGAACCGATGGCCTTAATGGAAACTATTTTTTATATGTGGTATTTACTAGAGAATTACGGAACCAATGATGAGGTTACCTATCTAGTGAATCACTTTCAACTTTATTTTGTGCCGTGCATTAATCCGGATGGGTATGTATACAATGAAACCACCAATCCAAATGGTGGCGGTATGTGGCGAAAAAATCGTCGTAATAATGGCGGTGGGGTATACGGTGTAGACCTAAATCGTAATTATTCATATGGATGGGGAACCACAGGAACGAGTACTAATACAAGTAATGAAACATACTGTGGACCTTCTCCTTTTTCAGAACCCGAAACACAAGCTATGCGCTGGTTAGTGCAAAACAATCATTTTGTTACCGCATTCAACGCGCACACCTATGGCGAGGACATTCTCTTCCCAATTGGCACAACAACTGCCGAATTTGCTCCTCACCACAACTGGTTTCAAGACGAATCTAATCATCAGGTTCAATATAATGGATATACAGCTATGAAAAGTAGTGGATTGTATCCTGCATCTGGAGATTCAGATGATTACATGTACAAGGTGGATATCGGAGTTGGACAAAAAGACACTATGTTTGTTCATACCCCGGAGGTGGGTACGGCGTTTTGGCAACCATCCAATCAAATTATTTCTACCTGTGCTGAAATGCTTTTTCCGAATTTAGTATTAGCACATTTGGCTAGAGTTTATACGATTACTTCGGATTCGGATCCCAACATGATTGCTAATATCAATGGAAATTTTAACCACAGTATTAAACGCTTAGGTAGAGAAGGAGGCCCGGTAACGGTTTCTATTACACCCATTCAAAACATTGTGAGTGTAGGAAATTCAGTGTCATATACCCTTGCCCAGCAACAAACTTCTACTGGAGCGATTAGTTATTCATTGAATCCAAGCATCCAGTTTGGGGATCAAGTAATATATGTTCTTGAAACAAATAATGGGCTATGGATAAAACGAGATACCATCTATAAAACCTTTGGAGCCTTGACTTCTCAAGTTATAGAAAATGCTACATCTACAGCTAATTGGACAGGAAATTGGAGCACAACAACATCTACATTTGTTTCACCCTCTCGGTCATTTACCGATTCTCCTACGGGTAATTACGCGAACAATACCAATAGAACGTATACCTATGTACCAACAGTGGATTTAACAAATGCTTCTAGTGCAATGGTTAGGTTTTATGCTAAATGGAACATTGAAGCAGATTACGATTATGTGCAGTTTTTGGTATCAATAGATAATGGCACAACATGGATTCCACAATGTGGTAATTATACGGTTAATGGAACGAATGCCAATGGCAGTGTACAACCCAATAATCAACCTGTTTATGAAGGAGTGCAGTCTTCTTGGGTCTTGGAAGAAATCAATTTAAGTGATTATTTGGGACAAGGTATAAAATTCCGATTCAAGCTCGGTTCAGACGGCGGTATGGTTGCAGATGGGTACTATTTCGACGATTTTGAAATCCTTTATAATTTAAATGCACCACCGGTTGCGCCTATAGCCTCATTTACGACATCTGCAAACACCTTTTGTACCGGTGAAACAGTAGCATTTACAGATGCAACTGCCAATAATCCTACCGCATGGGGATGGGATTTTGGCGATGGTTCAAGCGCTTCGATAGCAAACCCAACGCATGTGTATGCTAACGCTGGAGCTTATGTTGTTTCGTTGACTGCATCTAATGCGGTTGGATCTGCTTTCGTTATGGATACCATTATTGTGTTGACCACACCCCAAGTTTCTGTGAATGCTTCTGACAATGTTGTATGTTTAACGGACGGATTGGTATCGTTAACCACTGATCCAACCACTGCGTCACTTTCGGGAACAGGAGTAAGTAATGGGGTTTTTGATCCATCGCTATCGGGCGTTGGTAGCTTTATTGTAACCGCTTCAATTACAGATCCAAACGGATGTGTTGGTACGGACACACTTAACATTCAGGTGGATGATTGCGCGAACTTGTTGAATCATAATCTTAGCAATGTGTTGATCTATCCCAATCCTAGCAATGGTGAGGTAATGATTACAGGAATAAGCGCGGGTTCATTTATTCAGTTGTTCGATTGTTCTGGAAAATTACTTCATGAAGTTAAGGTACAAAGCACCTCGATGACCTTCGATTTAAATTCCTTCAGTGCGGGGATTTACATGGTGAATTGTACCCTTGCTTCAGGAAGTGTTCGGCAATTACTCATTAAAGAATAGTAAACCGTATGCATCAGTTTTATTGGCTCCGTAGTTCAATGGATAGAACGAGCGTTTCCTAAACGCTAAATATGGGTTCGATTCCCGTCGGAGCTACTTTTTTTTATTCGAAAAGCATCTTTTTGTTTTATTTCGCGTTTATGGTTACATTTGATACCATAAAATTTACAGAATGAGAATTTTTTATATTTCGTTTGCCTTGTTAGCGCTTTTAGTAGGAGTAAGTTCATGCATTGAGCACGAAGTGGTTCCGCCGCCAACCAATACAGTTAATTTGGATTGTAATTTTACAGGTTATGTAAGTGGTACCCAGGTAGAATTCACACAAAATATCAATAGTTATCTCGGAAACACTTCATCGGAATCATTTGTTCAGCCATCACCCCTTCCTTCGCGAAGAGTTTATATGTTTGAAATGACATCACCAATCAACCCAGTAAGTATCAGAATCAAATTGGGAGCACTAAATTGGGATTTGGCTGCAACATCAGAACCAAGTTTAACGATGTTTAATGATTTTAACATGAATGCATCCACAACGGCTCCGGCCTATTCTAATGCTGCTATCGCAGGTTTTGAAGTAACATATACAGATAATACCTCCCGTGTTTGGCTGTCAAAAGAGAATAATCCTGTTCCTCAAACAGTGACATTTAGTAACATTAAACAGCAATCAGATGGTTCTGGTGATTATTCATTTTTTGATTGTAATTTTTCTTGTTACGTATATAGTTTGAATCCACAAACCAATTTAATTGATTCCCTTCCGATACAAAATGGAAAGTATCACGGGTGGTTTAAGCGCTAACTGAATGCCGCTCTTGCGGCATTTTTTTTTGACTGTATGGATCATTTAAAAATAGCAATAATTGGTGATTATAATTTCACATTTAATGCGCACCATGCAACGAATCTTGCTATAGATCACGCATCAAATTTTCTTGATATAGAGCTTTCTTACTATTGGCTTCGAATTCAAGAAGTTGCTCAGCAAAAGGTAGCCTTTTTTGATACATATGATGCATTTTGGATTGCACCGGGGCCATATTTGAATCCATTTTTTTTAAATGGAATATTTTCCCGGCTATCTCAAATGAATAAACCAGTTCTAGCGACCGGGGAGTCATTCAAACTTTTTCTGGAATTTTTAATTTCAAAAAATGGAATGAATTCCAGAGGGGATAAATTAATTTCGGATAATTTGGTGAGTGGCACATATTTTGAATCCATCCAAGTGATGCCAAAATCAGATTCCTTTAAAAAGCTTTACGATCACTTTACCACTAATGAACTTTCGGCAGTTCGATATAGTCTTTATCCAAATTTTTTAATGGATTTAGTGGCAAGTCATGTTGAAATTGAAGCGGTGAATCAATTTCATGATCCGGAAGCTTTGAGTTTAAAATCACATTTCTTTTTTATCGTAATTTCTTATTACCCACAGGTATCGTCTACTAGGGATTTACCGCATCCGATCGTGTATACTTTTATTAAAGCAGCATTAGCTAATCAGCAAGTAATCCATTCGCCAGATTGACAATAATATAGATAACCTTCTACAGGATTCGACATCATTTGACTTATAGTATTCATATACTCAGTTAATTGAAGCCGATGCTCGGACTGATGTTTCCCGGTTTTAAAGTCAATGATAATAACCTTATCGGGTTGGACCAAGACTTTATCGGGCCTAATCAATGATCCCTCAGGAGTCATAATCCATGATTCGCTATATATGTTAATGGCATTTTCCATCCATGCAATATAGTTGCTATCAGAAAAAATACGCTTCGACATTTCGTACAATACCATTCTATATTCCAATAAAATCTCGGATTGATCTTCAAGGATTTGTATAAATTCAGGGACCTCTTGTACTGATGAACAAGAAGCCATAATACGGTGAAAAGCTTTGCCAAGTAAAGTCTGATCACTGTCAAACCCATGTCGAACAACGAGCTCTGGATACCATAATCGATCTCCAAATTCTTCTGGATGATAAAAAGTATCCGTTTCAACTTTACTGGTTGCTTGTTCTTTTTTACCTAAAGTAAGGTTCAAAACCCCTTCAGTTAAATATTCTGGATAGATATTTGATAAGAGTTCATGCAATGGCTTACCCATTTTATTGGATTCATACAGATTAAATACATATAGCCGGTTAATTGGTCTTGTCATGCCAACATACAACAAGTTTAACTTATCCATAAAAAACTGATTGGATTCCTTTTCAGAGAATTTTCGAATATCTTGAATGGGGCTGTTCTTGCTCAGTTTTCTATAATATACTTGATCAACCCCAGGGATTAAATAATAAGACATCGTATCATTAATCGAGAAATTCACATTGGGTAATATTACCACAGGGAATTGAAGACCCTTTGATTTATGGATCGTCATGATTTGAATCGCATCGTTGGTTTTTGGAAATTGAATTGCTAGCTTTTGTTGGTTTTTATCATAATACTCTATGAAGCTATTTAAATCTACCTTCCTACCAATCTGAAAACTAAAACAAATATCTGCAAAATGATGTAAATAAACATCTGCTGTTTCTTTCCAACCCATTAGGTCATAGAACTTTTGAATTAAGTCATATAAGTTTGTGTAGTTCATAAAAAACTGCGACTCTTCATTAAAATAGGTGTTAATGAAACGAGTAATACTGAAAAAGCGCCGCCCATTTGCATCTTCCTCAAACAGTGCCAAGTAGGCCAATTCAGGATCCTGGATGGTAAATCGTAAAAAGAGGTCAGCAAATTTCATGAATTCACGATGATTCGAAGTTTTATTTCGAATTTTTAAATAGGAAACTACCAGTCGAATCCGAGCGTCTGAATGAATCAATAAAGAATCAGCGGAAACCACCTTATAACGATGCGCTGTTAAATATTGTGCAATCCGATTTCCTTGATCGTTTTTCTCATTTAGAATACAGATATCTCCGGGCTTGAAGCCATCGGCTATGCACTGATCAATGATTCTTAGAATTTCTTCATAGGCCTCAATGCTTGAGTTTTTTGCATCAATACTTTTGATTTCCACGTACCCTTCGAATTGTTTAACGGCATTCTGATGTACCGAATTATAAAAACCCTCAGATCCAAGCGGAATAAGCGATTTGCTTGCTTCAAAAAGGTTATTATTGAATGCAACAATTGATTTGCCTGAGCGATGATTATCTTCTAAGACTTCAAGGCTTCCCATTTGCTCGAAATATTTGGATTGCCGTGCCACTCGAGGATTATTTTCCGGATTGTAAATAGATGGTAGCGCTACAAATTGCTCTGCAAGGCCATTATTGAACCGATAAATGGATTGTTTTGCATCACCAACTATTAGATTCTTATGATTTTTTGAAATAGATTCTTCAATTAGGGGAATCATATTCAACCATTGCATGCGTGAGGTGTCTTGAAACTCATCTAACAAGAAATGATGTAGCTTATTACCAAGTCTTTCGTAAATGTAAGGAGCATATTGATGCTGAACTAATCCACTAATCATACGGTTAAATTCGGAAATTCGAATAAAATGTTCATTTTCCCTTACTATTTCCATTTCCTTTGCCACGTATTGAAGGAGAGCAAGATTATAGAAGGTTTCACGGTAGAATTTTAGTTTAACAAAAGCTTCCGTTTGGTTTATATAAAACGCTAATAATTGCTTGAGGGCAAGAATCAAGTCGGCGGAAAAAACATCGTCATATTTCCCATCGTTCAACAAATTTATTACCGTGTCGGTTAATATTCCTTTCTCTGGCCATTCAACCAAAGTTCGCAAACGACGAATGGGGTTTGATGTTCTGCTTTTTTGCGGTAATTGTGAATCCTCCATGCCTAAAGCATCAAACAGGTCAGCAACAAGATGGCCTTGTCGAATAAGTTCTTTTAAGAGGGCATCCTGCCGTTGCGTTGCATCAACCAAGTCCGATTCTTTATAATCTTGCTCGAGTAAAGATTCTACCAATTCTACATACCGTTCTTTGGATAATATGCCGCAAAATTCAATCAGTTGATTTCTAAAATTCCAATTTGTTTCCTCCTCTAAATTTTTCTTGGTGTAATTCGAAATAAGCCGGGTTAATTCATCGTTAGCGGGCGTCCCAATTTTAGTAAGGATCGAATCAATGACCTTTTCGAGAATCTCGGTTTCGTTTAATACGACCTCAAATTCCTGGGGTAAATTAAGGTCTCTATTAAAAGATCGAATTAATCGTAGGTTGAATTTATCAATGGTCGAAATTAAAAAATCTTCATAGCCATGAAGAATTTCAGAAAGAATTGTTTTAGCTCGATTTGGAAAAACTGAGGCCGGCAGACCTAAGAGCTCACTTAAGGTCTCGATTAATGTTGTAGTATGATCATCCCCTTCTTGATACGTGGAAATTCCGTATAGCGCTTGTAAAACCCGTTCCTTCATTTCAAAGGCCGCTTTGTTGGTAAATGTCATCGCTACTAAATGGCGGTATTTACCTCCATTAGGGGCTTCAAAGAGTAAGGCAAGATATTGTAAAACGAGCCGATAGGTTTTACCACTACCCGCAGATGCGTTAAGTATGAGAAGTGGTCGGGTAGATTGTTGAATACTATTCAATGCAAAAAAATTAGTAATTTGGTTAAATTTAGGCTATAAATGACTTATATTTGTTGAGTGAGACGTTTCTTTTTTTATTTTTTCCCCTTTTTGATGCTCTTTTCATGTAGGCCAGATGAAGTTACACCCCCGCCTCCTATTTCACAAACTGCTCGGATTGTTGTAAATCCAATATTTGGGAGCTCACCATTATTTTTAGACTCTATCTATCATGGCCCAAATGGTATACAAATTAAAGTTACCGATATTAAATTCTATACTACGCTTCTTTCAAACCAAAATAACACCTTCTCACAGGTAGGGTACTTTGACTTCAGAGAAAAAGGTAATCTAATGATTGAAGAAACAATTGATTATTCAAAATTTTCTTCGCTATCATTCACTTTAGGGGTAGACACGTCCTTAAACCATGATGATCCATCCGCATTTCCAAATAATAGTCCATTGAATATTATAAATGCAGGATCAATGCATTGGGGGTGGAATACAGGATATATTTTTATTAGCGTTGAGGGGAAAGCGGATACCCTTGCGGATGGGTTGGAAAATTTTGATTTAAGTTTTAGTTACCATGTAGGTACGGATCTTTATCAACAAGACATGAGTTTTTCTAATTTGAATTGGGTTAAAACCACAGCGCAACAATATACCTTGGCATTTACGCTCGATATGGAATCGTTCTTTTTCAATCCAACACAACCGATTGATATTCCATCTGAATCTTTCACGCACTCAGGTGCGGGGCTAGGTACCCTAACTCAAAAAGTTACTACAAACTTTAAGAACGCCCTTCAAACACAATGATTCGGTGCTTATTTGTTTTACTTGGATTTGTTGTTGTTAGCTCTTGTGGTAAAGATAAAGTGGGTTATAAGCCAACTCCATATAAACTTAGCATTCCATCGCATTTTCCTGACATGAATATTCCTGCAGACAATCCAATGACCGTTGAGGGAGTGGAACTCGGTAGGTATTTATTCTACGAAAAACGGCTTAGTGGAAATGATCAAATGAGTTGTGGGACTTGCCATACGCCCTATACCTCATTTTCAGATTCTGCAAAATATTCTACTGGTATTGACGGCATAAAAGGAAACCGTAATGCGATGGCCTTGATTAATTTAGGTTGGGATTCTTTTTTCTTTTGGGATGGAAGAGCAACATCCCTCGAACAACAAATTTTAGAACCTGTCCCAAATCCAATCGAAATGCATCTGTCTTGGAAAGAAGCCATTTCAAAACTGAAAAAGGATACCTACTATCGCAATCAGTTCTACAAAGCATTTGGTGTAGAGGATTTTGATTCAACCCATGCTGCAAAAGCAATTGCCCAGTTCATTCGTACCATGATTTCCGGTAGTAGCAAGTTTGATGTCATGTACAAAATTGAAAACAATAAGCCCTTAAGTGCCTCAGAACAAACCGTAAATATCGACGCGGAAGAATGGGCGGGTTATGATTTGTTTAAGAACCTCAACGGAGCAGATTGTTTTCATTGCCACAACGGACCTCTAATGAGGGTTTCCAAGTTCAGTAATAACGGGCTTGATTTCACTTTCGTTGATTTAGGGCGCGGGGCTGTGACAAATAATCCGAATGATAATGGAAAATTTAAAGTTCCTACGCTTCGAAATATTGCCCTTTCTGCCCCATACATGCACGATGGCCGGTTTAAGAATTTAGATGAGGTGATAGAGCATTATTCATCTGGAATTCATGCCTCTTCAACCATAGATCCTTTGATAGAATTCTCGAGTCAAGGCGGTGTTCAACTGAATGCCCAAGAAAAGTATTTATTAAAGCGGTTCTTAATGACCTTAACTGACAATTCGTTTGTGAATAATCCGGACTTTCAAGACCCTAATTAATGATTGAAAAACTTACGACAGAAGATAAAGCTCTTAAGATTAATCTAACCAAGGATATTTATGGGTGTTTTGCGGAGATTGGCGCGGGTCAAGAAGTAGCAGCGAATTTCTTCAAGGCTGGGGGTAGCTCTGGAACAATCGCATTTACACATTCCGCTTACGACATGAAGGTTTCAGATGCAATGTACGGGGCAGCTAAACGTTACGTGTGTGAAGAACGCTTACTAACTATGCTTAGTGCCGAGTGCGACCAGCTTATAAAGATACTTCCTCAAAAAAATAAAGAGTCAAGGTTTTTTGCGTTTTGCAACACCGTTGAATCCCTAAATTATCATAAAACTAATCAAGGTCAAGGTTGGGTTGGTATTCGTTTTCAAGCTACCATTAATGGCCCGTTTAATGAGATTATTCTTCATGTTAAAATGCATGATATCTCTAATAAAGCGCAGCAAGAAGCTTTAGGGATATTAGGAGTTAATTTGATTTACGGAGCCTTTTTTCAATCTAATGACCATGAAGAGTTTGTAAATTCCCTGGTTTCCCGCCTCCCTCGCGAGCGCATGGAAATCGATATGCTACGGTTAACTGGACCTGATTTTGAAGATATAGACAACCGCATGATTGCTTTAAGTTTAGTGCGTAAAGGAATCACTGATGCAACCATGTTCGATTTGGCAAAAAATGTACTACAACCTGCTACGGCACTTTATAAGAAGAATATATTATTGATGCGGGGTAGATTTAGACCGGTTACACACGTCCATGTCGATATGATTGAAAATGGTAAGGTTTGTTTTTTAGAAGACACAAGGGTTAAACATACTAACGTTGAAGTAATTTTTGAATTAACACTCAAAGACCTAACGGCTGATGGTAAAATTTCGGATAAAGATTTTCTTGATCGAGCCGAATTATTGAGTTCTCTTGGATATACAGTTATGATTTCAAATTATTTGAAACATTATAAAATGGTGGAATATCTTTCAGCAATAGCAAAAGGACATTTCATGGGAGTAATTTTAGGGGTATATAATTTAAGCACGATATTCGACGAGCGTTATTATGATAATCTTCCCGGTGGATTATTAGAAGCATTTGGAAGAGGCTTTGGACATAATGTAAAGCTCTACGTTTATCCGGCAATCGATGTAAATTCTGGAGGGTTGCTAGATATGTTTAATCTAGAACTTCCATTACATTTGAAAGGATTAATGGATTTTATGGTGCAGAATGATAAAATTGCTCCCATAAATCACTTTAATGAAAAAAACCTACATATTATGTCGGATGATGTGTTGAGTAAAATTAAAGTTGGGGTGAAAAATTGGGAAGATGATGTGCCGTATGAAGCAGCCCAAGCGATTAAGTTTTTTGAACTATTTGGGTACCGAAAAGCCTGATACATGCCTCACATTAAAAATGCACTTATACGTTTTCGGATTATCGATCGAATGATTCGTAATCCATACAAGGCGTACCCAAGTAAAAGTGAATTACGAGAGGCCTGCGAAGAATCTTTATTTGGTTCAACCTATGGAGATCATATTTGCGATTCTACCATAGAAAAAGACCTTTTTGCTATGCGCATGGAACACGATGCGCCGATAAAATATAGCCGAAAACATGAAGGATATTTTTATGAGGATCCTGAGTATACCATTAACGATATTCCTCTTTCAGAGGATGAACTGGAATCCATTCGTTTTGCCGTTCAAACCTTACAGCAATTTCAAGAAGTACCCTATTTCAAAGAATTTGGAAGCGCTATTGATAAGATTGCGACTCGGGTTGCGGTTGCAGGTACAGACGGACAAGAACCTAATTCATTTATTGGCTTTGAAACAGCGTATTCTTCTGTTGGAAATCAATGGCTTCCTTTATTGTTATCAGCCATTCAGGATAAAAAGATTTGTACCTTTCGTTATGCTTCCTTTAAGTCCGGGATTGCTAAACCCCGTAAGGTTTTACCTGTATATTTGAAAGAATACCGCAATCGTTGGTACCTAATTTCCTATGATGTCGCGAAAGAGGATTGGACTACCTATGCCCTTGAACGTATTGAAGACCTTGAACTTACAGAAGCTTCGTATATTTTAATAGACACTTTTAATCCTACTGCCTTTTTTGCAGAAACGATAGGCATTACTACCGAAAAAAAGGCAGCTCAACGGATAGAATTCGAGGCCAATGAAATCGCAGCCAAATACATCGAATCTCAGCCCTTGCATTCATCACAAGAAAAATTAGCCCCTAATCACTTTGCTCTAACCGTACAAATTAACGAGGAATTAATTCGAGCCTTATTTGGTTTTATAGGCGAGATTCGTATTTTAACCCCACCGCATTTAATTCAAATTTGGAAAGAACGCATTAATAAACAGAGATCAATAGAAAAAAATGGAAATACTATTTGAAATCAACCAAGGCATTGCGAGGGTAACCTTGAACCGCCCGGAAGTATACAACGCTTTTAATCGGAGCATGGCGCTTCAAATGCAAATGTATTTAACGGAAGCCGCAAATTCAGATGAAGTACGCGCTGTGGTCATTACAGGAAATGGAAAGGCATTTAGCGCCGGGCAAGACCTCGGTGAAGCAGTTGATCCCGAAGGGCCGGGATTGGAGACCATTCTCTCCGAACATTACAATCCAATCATCCGTAAGATTGCATCCATAAACAAACCGGTTATTGCATTGGTAAATGGGGTCGCAGCTGGTGCAGGAGCAAATATCGCCCTTGCCTGTGATGTGGTGATTGCTCAAGAACAAGCAAGTTTCATTCAAGCATTCTCAAAAATTGGATTAATTCCAGATTCAGGAGGCACGTTTTTTCTTCCTAGATTAATCGGCTCGCAAAAAGCATTGGCTTTGATGATGACCGGCGATAAGGTAAGCGCCAAAGAAGCCGAAAAAATGAATATGATTTTTAAGGCTGTTCCGTCAGATTCCTATGAAACCTTTACCGCGGACTTTGTAGCACAGGTTGCCAACATGCCAACCAAAGCCCTTGCTTTAACCAAAAAAGCTGTACAACTGAGTTGGTTTCAATCCTTAGATGAACAATTAAATACCGAATTGAATTTACAAGTCGAAGCAGGAAATACCGCAGATTTTAACGAAGGGGTGCAAGCCTTTTTAGAGAAAAGAATACCAAATTTTACCGGGAAATAATGACTAAACGAATATTTGTAGTTGGTGCAGGAACCATGGGTGCTGGAATTGCCCAATTATCCGCTCAAAAAGGCTTTGAAACCTGGTTATACGACCTTTCTGCGGATCAATTAAGTAAGGCGCAAGCAGGGATAAATAAATCGCTCAACTCCTTATTGGAAAAAGGAAAAATTGACACCACTTCGCATCAAGCCATTATTAGTCGCATTGAGTTTGTCAATCATTTGGATGATGCACAACACGCAGAATTAGTAATTGAGGCCATCGTAGAGAATCTAACAGTTAAACATGAGGTGTTTAAGGCTTTGGAGGGGTTAGTTTCTTCATCTTGTATTCTTGCATCGAATACTTCCTCACTTTCGATTGCATCCATTTCGAGTGCTTTAAAAAAACCGGAACGATTTCTTGGTATCCACTTTTTTAATCCAGCCACCCTAATGCCTTTGGTGGAAATTATTCCCAGTGTTTTAACCCTTGAAAAAGTGGTTTCGCAAGCAAAAGAGATAATTTTAACCATGGGTAAAACCGCGGCCCTTTGCAAAGACACACCTGGATTTATTGTGAATCGTGTGGCAAGACCATTTTATGGAGAAGCCTTGAGAATCTATGAAGAGGGATTGGCGGATTTTGTAACTATTGATTATGCAATGACTTCCATTGGTGGCTTTAAAATGGGACCCTTTGAATTGATGGATTATATTGGCAACGACGTGAATTATACCGTTACTGAAACCGTTTTTGAAGCGTTCTATTACGATCCCCGGTTTAAACCTTCCTTCACCCAAAAACGCTTGAAAGAAGCAGGACTCTATGGAAGAAAAACGGGACGAGGATTTTACGATTATTCCATAGAAAAGGCCGATCCATCAAAAGAAGTTGCCTTGTTACATCAGATTTTTAACCGCATTATTGCACTGCTAATCAATGAAGCATACGATGCCGTTTTGATGCAAGTTGCCGCGCCTCAAGATGTGGATTTAGCCATGATGAAAGGTGTTAACTATCCAAAGGGATTGCTTGCTTGGGCCGAAGAAATTGGACCCAACCTAATTTTGAATCAATTAGAGGCTCTATACGAACGTTATAATGAAGATCGATACAGGCCAAATGCCTTACTTAAAGATCGAGTGAAGGCTGGAAAACCACTATGGTAAGGCGCTATAAAATTCATTGGAATTCCCTATTTTTGCACAAAAACATTTCTAAATGGCATATTTATTTACCTCAGAGTCGGTGTCGGAAGGGCACCCAGATAAAGTAGCAGATCAAATTTCGGATTCATTGATTGATCATTTTATGGCCTTTGACCCAACTTCTAAAGTGGCATGTGAAACCTTGGTGACTACGGGTCAAGTGGTTTTAGCTGGAGAGGTAAAAACCAATGTTTATCTTGATGTTCAAAAAATTGCACGTGAAACCATTCAAAAAATTGGGTACACGAAATCGGAGTACATGTTCGATGCGAACTCATGTGGTATTTTCTCAGCAATTCATGAGCAATCCTCTGACATCAATCAAGGTGTTGAACGCACCAATCCGGAAGATCAAGGAGCTGGCGACCAAGGGATGATGTTTGGATATGCCACCAAAGAAACAGACAACTACATGCCGTTGGCCTTGGATTTGGCGCATAAGATTTTACAAGAAATGTCCTTAATTCGAAATACTGAAGCTCAACTCATTCCGTATTTGCGTCCAGACGCTAAGTCGCAGGTTACCATAGAATATAGCGATGACAATGTGCCCCAACGTATCGATACGATTGTGGTTTCTACCCAACACGATGACTTTGCTGAGGAAGCCACGATGTTAGCGAAAATTAAAAAAGACATTATTGAAATCGTGATTCCTCGCGTCAAGGCGAAATTGAAGCCAGAATTACAAAAACTATTCAACGATCAAATTACCTATCACATCAACCCGACCGGGAAATTTGTGATTGGTGGACCGCACGGAGATACGGGTTTAACCGGAAGAAAAATCATTGTAGACACCTACGGAGGAAAAGGAGCGCACGGTGGTGGTGCCTTTTCAGGAAAAGATCCATCCAAAGTAGACCGCTCTGCAGCTTATGCTACTCGTCACATTGCAAAAAATATGGTAGCCGCCGGATTGTGCGATGAGGTATTAGTGCAAGTGTCTTACGCTATTGGGGTTGCTAAACCGTGTGGCTTGTTCATCGAAACCTACGGAACTTCCAAGGTTGACATGACCGACGGGGAAATCGCTAGAAAGATTGAAAGTATTTTCGACATGCGTCCGTACTTCATTGAGCAGCGCTTGAAGCTTCGCAATCCCATTTATTCTGAAACCGCTTCTTACGGTCATATGGGGCGTGAATACGAGAAAAAAACCAAAGTATTCGTGGCACCGAATGGTGAAAAAAAATCCATCGAGGTGGAATTATTTACTTGGGAAAACCTCGATTACGTAGACCGAATCAAAGCGGCGTTTAACCTCTAACAGGTGGCAAGTCCGTTTCGTACCATTTGGCCGACTTCGGATCGGTATGTGGAAGTCATAGACCAACGGTATTTGCCCCACGAATGGGTGGTGGTAAAACTGCACACCTATCAAGAGGCGGAAACGGCCATAAAAGAAATGATTGTTCGCGGTGCCCCTTTAATTGGAGCCACAGCAGCCTATGGAATATATTTAGCGGCTCGTACCTGTATAGAAGAAAATCACGACCGATCTTTTTTGGATCAGGCTTTTGAGGCCTTAGCCAACTCACGGCCTACTGCTGTAAACCTATTCTGGGCCTTGAACCGCATGAAAGAGCGCTTAGAAGGAGCGGAGAATTTGGTGGAAACTGCTTGGAATGAAGCCCAAGCCATTGTAGAACAAGACGTTGAAACCTGCCGCAACATTGGGGTGCACGGGTTGCTAATCATTGAAACCCTTGCCGCTAAAAAACTCGGTCAACGCATTAACATATTAACCCACTGCAACGCAGGGATGTTGGGTTGTATTGAGTGGGGGACAGTTACCTCTCCGATTTACCAGGCGAAACAAAAAGGACTTGACGTTCATGTGTACGTGGACGAAACACGACCGCGCAACCAAGGAGCCAACTTAACGGCCTACGAACTCACACGGCACGGAATTCCGCACACCTTAATCGTGGACAATGCAGGCGGGCATTTGATGCAGCACGGCATGGTGGACATGGTTATTGTAGGAACCGACCGCACCACACGGCATGGCGATGTAGCCAACAAAATTGGAACCTACTTGAAAGCATTAGCGGCGCACGATAATAAGATCCCGTTTTATGTTGCCTTACCTTCCACCACCTTAGATTTGTCGGTGCGGGATGGATTGAAAGAAATTCCGATTGAAGAACGAAACCAAAATGAGGTGCGCTATGTGATTGGAAAGAGTGCTGCGGGAGCCATAGAACCTGTATTAATCTGTCCAGAAACTACGCAAGCCGTGAATCACGGTTTTGATGTTACACCAGCACGCTTGGTTACCGGCTTAATCACCGAACGCGGGGTTTGTGCGCCCAACGAAGCAGCCATACTGGCTATGTTCGGGGATTTGGAATCGTAAGTTAAAAGATTTTTTCCCTTCACTTTTTTCTCGCAAAAAGCCGTAAAAAGCTAGGTGCAGTGTTTAATGGACGGCTCACCATTCCTGAAAACTGACCGTTTTGAAGATCTTTCAGCTTCCTCAAGGTTTACTGACGCTCGTGACCTTGGTCAGCACAAGCACAATTTTCAGTTAGCGTTACTAGAAAACGGTTTTCTTATGGCCTGGGTAAGGTAGGGCATGCTATTTCTTCTCCTCTACCTCATTTTCTTTAAAGGCAGAAGGTAGCAAATCGGGGATTAGTTTTAGTGCCAAGGGCAACCATAAGGCTCCGCCCGGAATAAGAAAAATCCCAATACTCGGAACACTTTTCATTAAATCCATCGTTTGTGTCCGCACTTTTTCTTTTTCTTCAGATGTTAGTTCACGTTTTGATGCTTGTCCAACCAAGTAAATAAGTTCTTTACTTTCTTTAAGTTCTCGAATGAATTTATCCTTGTTCCTCCACAAGATGCGGTTGTATTTTCTTGCCAGCTGAGTTACTAGGATTTTCGATTCTGATTCCGAAATTAAATGAAAAAATTCAGAAGAGTGTGCACTCATAGATTTTCTACATTCCCAGAAAATATCGGAGATTTCCTGCGGATTGATGCCTAAATCGCTACCAATACGGAATAGAAAAGTATCGTTATCGTATGATTCTGATGGGAATTCGTGATACAAAAGCACAACAAAATGAAACGTGAATTTTCTCAACATGGGTTCTTGCATAAAAACCATAAATTCTTCATTCCTTGAACCATCTATTCTTTCCGTTCCTGAAATTCGATTAAGATCAGTTTCTGTTAATTCAGAAGACAGTAATAAATGCTTATACATGTTCCCATCGAACAAGGGATCCTCGAGTGGGTTTTGGAATTTAACGGTAAGTATGTGCCTAAGCACCCCAGCTACTAAATCATTATATACGCCTTGATTTCTCACTTGACCGTTTTCACAATACCGATGAAATAAGATGAGATCGACATATAGAAAACCATTTGTCAGGTGATTAAACCAAAAATTAGTATCATTATATGAACTATGCACTTTGATACGATCTGCCAAGAAATGTTCTAATTGTTGCGTGGTATCTCGTTTACCAAGTAATTGATTCCAGGGTAATTTTTTACTTAACGAACTAGTTTGGTAAAATTCATTGACAGCGTAAATGAATGCATCGGGATTGAAGGAATCGATATGATGTAATTGATATATGTACAATAACGATTCCATAAGCAATACTTGCAGTTTCTCATTGCGTGTAGCTGCACCAATATATGCTCCAGTATATAAATTCTGATTCGGTACTCCGTATAATATGCCGGTATGTTCACAGACTTCCCTAATTTGTTCCTCAAGATCACCCGCCTCGCTTAAAATATGTACATGTAAATCAATCTCGTTTTGAGCAACTAACGAAAAGAATTTTTTGATCCAATTTTTTTTTCCTGGTGAAAACATCTTATAAATTACCGGCTAATGTCACTGCTTTTCGTCCAGAATAAATAAGTCCTCCGTCCAATGAAAAGGCTTCGAATACCACCACATAAATTCCAATAGAGGCCTTGGTTTGATCGTCTTTTACCCCATTCCATGAAAAGCTACCTTCCGTTGCCATTAATTGATTTTTGAATAAGGTACGAATTAACCGGCCGCGTTCGTCGTAAATACTTACCGTACCCAAGCAATTAGCTTGTGCCAACTGATAACTTGCTTGCATTACGTCTAAATATCCATCCATGTCTGGAGAAAATAATTCTCCCTCTATATCAAATGAACCGTTAGCCGTTACTGGCAAATACTGTGAGTTTTTTAGCCCAGGGGTACCAAACTGAACGGACTCGGCAGCGCTATGCCAGTTCATTCCATCGCTAGACAAACCATTCGGGTCTAGCCGCTCCAAGGAAACACCATCCACATCATCCAAGAGTGGAAATTGCCAATCGTTGGAATAGTTCACCAAATCAAGAAGCGTTTGATTTTCATTGAACAGGTATACACTTCCTGAGTCGTTGTTATAGCTTGGAAGTTCAGCGTAAACAAAGGTTCCAACCCCGTGAAATGGATAGTGTTGTTTAACAAATGAAGAATCCTTGCCAAGCACTGCAAATGCACCCGGTTTCAACATGAAATTAGCACTTACCATTTTAAAATTAGCAATGGTGTTGTTGTCGAAATTGGCGAATTGTAAATTTTTCAGGTTAAAAATCTTGTTTGAGTTGTTGTACAACTCAATCCAATCTTGGCCGCCGTTGTAGGGGTTTTGTAAAATTTCATTTACAATAATCTCCCCAGTTAGCGGCGTTTCTGTCAAGGCGAATTGTCCGACAAGTTGTTGGGAATTCGTCCAACAATCCGTTGCGTTTTCTAACGTCAGGGTATAAACTTGAGATGGCGTTAAATTTTCTACAAACTGAAGAAAGACGGTATTCGTGAAGGTCCCATTGGCGTAGATCATGCTCGGCGTTAGTGCTGGGCTGATTTGATACAAAGCATTAACCAAGCTGCTAGAATCCATGCCTTCGTCGAACCAAATTTGCAGATAGTTTGGTGCTGAAGCAACCATCAAGGAAATGCTCGGAGCTTGGGTGTCGGGCGTTAGGTCATACACAGAATTCACCAACCCAGGTGTCCCACCACTAGCATCATTCGAAGCAATCCAATTATTTTCATCGGAACAAGGGTCGTTGGGATTAATTAATTCCAAGCTGTATCCGCCGTCTTGTTTAATCGGATCCTTGTACCAATCATCCGTGTATACCACAAGATCAAGGGGTAGATTGTTCGGATTTTTTAGCATGACAGTATCTCCTGCGTTGTTCAACGAAGGAAAGCTAGTTACGCCCAAGGCTGTTGTCGTAGTAAACAAGGGGATATTCGCGGTGGCGGTGAGCACCTTATATTCTCCAGGTAAAATCCACCCTGAGGTAATTAATCCATTCGACGGGCCGTCCGTAATATGGTACCCAGTTAAATCAAAGATTTTACTTGCACTGGCATTATAAATTTCGATGTACTCAACCGCAGGTAAACCAATTACAGGACTAGGATCAGGAAAGAACTCCGTAATTAAAAGGTCTCCTTTCACGGCACTATCCGAAACTAAATATTGAAAATTAACGGAGGTAGCTCCGGAAGTATTGCCACTTAAGTCTACAATGTTATTGGCAGTAACAGTGTATGTTATTCCATTGGTTAAAGCCGTCGACAAGCTAATATGAATCAAGGAAGTATTGATAGCATCTTGTATTAAATTACTTATTTGTAAATTGGGATTAAATGAATAATTGATGATGTTCTGCGCACTAATAGGAGTAACAGGTTCGTTGAACAGTACATCAAGTTGGGTTATTGAAATTGGCGTTACACTCACTAAACTTGGCGGCGTTAAGTCAAGTATTTCTGGCCCAGCATATACATTGTCAAAGTAGAATTTTGTTGCATTACTGATGGTATAGGTGCAAAGTACCCCAAAATGAGTACCTAGTAGGGTGGAGGCATCACTACCAGTAGATAATAAGGTATAATTTGTTCCTCCGCTTAGGTCGGCGAAAAGAGACCACATGCCTGCACCATCTCGCTTCACCTTTACACTAGCGTTACAACTTGATGTAATTTGCCCATCAATTCCCGCGCATATTTGCGTTGATACTCCGTTGGTTAGGTTAAAAAGGCGAATAGCATCGGTGGATCCAGCTTCTCCAAAAAGCAAATAATACCCATTTTGAACTAAAGTCATATCGGCGTTATCTGCCGTCAAATAGACCTTTCCAAAATTACTCGAGGACGGCGAAAAGGTTTGCCTAACCTTGATTTGCCATTCTATGTTATTGAGGTTAGCCAGTGCATGAGGTGTACTGAGAAATGAATTTCCAGCAGCAGCACTGTTGAGTTGTAATTCACCGGCCGCATTCACAATGAAATCAGCAGAAGAGCCTTGCCAAACAGGGTTTTGTGAGAAATCCCCATCGCTGAAATTATCGGTAAGTTGTGCTTGAAAACACAGCGTTATAACTAGAAAAAAAAGTAACAAAAATTTACGTTGGTTCATCCGAGCTCTGTATAATACATCAAATGTATAACTTTACACGCAAAATAACACCTTCGTTTAATTATAATAACGTTACGAACATGCGAATAGCAGTAGTTGGAGCCACAGGAATGGTGGGAAATGTAATGATGCAAGTATTGGAAGAACAAGCGTTCCCAATTACTGAGTTTTATCCCGTTGCTTCGGAGAATTCTGTTGGAAAAGAAGTTGTATTTAGTGGCAAATCTTATCCTGTCATTGGGATGCAAACCGCCGTTGACTTGCATTTAGATCTCGCTATATTCTCTGCAGGTGGTGAAACTTCCTTGGAATGGGCACCGAAGTTTGCTGAAGTGGGCACCGTGGTGATTGATAACTCCTCAGCATGGCGCATGGACCTAACAAAAAAGCTCATCGTTCCAGAAATTAACGGGGATCAATTGACATCAGAAGATTTAATTATTGCTAATCCAAACTGCAGTACCATTCAGTTGGTGATGGTCTTGGCGCCCTTACACAAACGGTTTGGGGTAAATCGCGTCATCGTTTCCACCTATCAGAGCATAACGGGTACAGGTGTTAAGGCGGTTCAGCAAATGGAGAATGAGCGTGTAGGAATAACCGGTGACATGGCGTATCACTATCCCATCGATAAAAACTGCATTCCGCAGTGCGATAGCTTTTTAGCGAATGGCTACACCAAGGAAGAAATGAAACTCACGAATGAGACCAAAAAGATTTTGGATCCTTCGATTGATGTGGTTGCCACCGCGGTGCGCGTTCCCGTAGTTGGAGGTCATTCCGAAGCGGTTAATATCGAATTGAACTCCGAATTTGAATTGGACGAAGTGCGATCGCTCTTGGAAAAAACCCCAGGCATCGTGGTTCAGGATAACTTGGAGTCCTTCGAATATCCCATGCCAAAATTTGCGGAAGGAAAAGATGCCGTTTTTGTGGGGCGCATTCGAAAGGATTTCACGCGACCTAACACCTTGAATTTGTGGATTGTAGCCGATAATTTACGCAAAGGTGCGGCCACCAATGCGGTACAAATTGCAAAACATTTGTTGCGGTAGTTTGTTTTCGTATTAATTTTGCATCGTTCTCTAAGGGGTGCCGAAAGGCTGAGATTACACCCATTGTACCGGATCAGGGTAATTCCTGCGACGGGAGGAGGTTTTTTAATCACGTACAAGTTTGCCCCTTGACTTGTCATAATAGGTTTATTATGAAAGGAAAGGTTCTTGTTTTTTCTATGTTATGTGCCCTGATGGCTCAGGGACAAACCACAATGGTTGGTAAAGTTACCGATGAAAAATACCAACCCTTATCTGGAGTTCGAATTCTTCGCTCCGATGGCAAGTCAGTGAGTACCGACAACAAAGGCGTGTTCACTTTGGACGAGGTAAATGGAATCGAAATCATCACGGTAGATCAGCCCGGATATGGAGCGATGTCTGTTCAGATTAACCCGCGTAAGGAGCCAAAATCTATGCCTTCTCCCGACAAAGATACCGTTCGCATTTTGCTGCCATTTACTAGTAAAAAACTCGATGAGGTGGCCTGCATTGCGATTCGCCTCCCCACAGAAGCCACCAACCACACGAAACTTGAAAAAGAAGCCTTGCATGCTAAAAACATGGGACAGGACATTCCCTTTTTACTCGATCAAATGCCTTCGGTGGTTACCACCTCGGATGCGGGAAACGGCATCGGTTACAGTGGAATTCGAGTGCGTGGAATTGATGCTTCGCGCCTGAATGTCACCATCAATGGAATTCCTGTAAATGATCCTGAATCGCATGACGTGTATTGGGTGAACATGCCTGATTTGGTTTCCTCCACCCAGTCCATCGATTTTCAACGGGGCGTGAGCGCTTCTACCAACGGTGCCGCTGCCTTTGGAGCTTCGTTGAACATGAAAACCAACGACATTAGTGAACAGGCAACGGGAAAATTAGATGTTAGTTATGGTTCCTTTAACTCTTTTAAAACCTCGGTTCAAGCGAATACTGGCTTGATTAAAGGGAAGTATTTTGTGGAAACTCGGTTATCTCGCATTGGGTCTGATGGCTACATTGATCGGGCCTCTTCGAACCTTCGTTCGTGGTATCTCAGCGCGGGTTGGGTTGGAAAACAAACCGTACTCAAGGGGGTAGCATTTAGTGGGAAAGAAATTACCTATCAGTCGTGGTACGGTACCCCAGAAAGTGTGGTTTTTGGAACAGATGCCGACCGAAATGCCTATGCTGATCGCAATGGATTGTCCGATGCGGAACGTCAAAATTTGTTGAATTCGGGAAGAACCTACAATTATTACACCTATCAAAACCAGGTGGACCATTACCAACAAGACAACTATCAGTTGCACTTAACCCATCGCTTTAAAAATCAAAAATGGGTATTGAACGGTGCAGGTCATTACACCTATGGAAGTGGGTATTATGAAGAGTACCGAACGGATGATGAGTTATCCACCTATCAAATGGGTCCCGTGATTCTTGGGGGAGATACCATTACCACTTCAGATTTAATTCGCAGAAGGTGGCTAGACAATCACTTCATTGGTTCCGTTTATGCCCTAACGTATCAGGGTCAAGGAGTTCAACTTACTACGGGCGGGGCAATCAATAACTACCGCGGTGCACATTTTGGTGAGGTGATTTGGTCGCGTTTTGCATCCGATAGTGACTTGGGGGATCGCTACTATGATGAGCTAGGAAATAAATTTGAATTCAGCCATTATGCCAAACTTCAACAGCGCAAACAAAAGTTTCAGTGGATCCTCGACATGCAATATCGGTATGTCAATTATGAGTTTTTGGGCTTGGATTTTGTTTCAGGCGAATTGAAAGATGTCACACAAAATGTTGACTTTCACTTTTTCAATCCAAAGGCCGCTGTATTTTATCAGTTAAAAGCAAATCATCAATTCTATGCTTCTGTGGGTCGGAGCAATCGAGAACCCGTGCGCAGGGATTTCCGAGAATCAACCCCAAGCAGTCGGCCTAAATCCGAAGCTTTAATGGATTATGAAGTGGGGTATACCTGGCAAATAAGGGGATTGATCTTGAAAGGAACAATGTACTACATGGATTTTAATAATCAATTGGTATTGACGGGTCAGATTAACGACGTTGGGGGTTATACCCGAACGAATGTAAAGGACAGCTACCGTCGAGGAATAGAGATAGAAGCGAAATACAAACGCATCAAGAACCTTGAAATCAATGGAAACCTCACCTTAAGTCAAAATAGGGCGAATAACTACGTGGATTACCTAGATGTATATTTGGATTCAGTTCCATATTACACCCAACTGGAAACAACTTATAGCCAGACAACCTTGTCTTTTTCCCCCAGCGCAATTGCCGGACTTGCTTTGAGTTACACCGTTCCCGACTGGAGCCTTATCTTCGATTGGACGACCAAATTCGTCGGAAAACAATATATGGATAACATTCAGACGAGCGAATTGCCCGCGTTCAATTATTCCAATTTCGGGTTTCGGAAAACATTCAAGATGAAAGAAAATTCAGAGATACAGCTTTCAGCTACCGTCAACAATGTTTTCAATCAACGGTATTCCAACAACGGCTATGCTTTTTCGTATCAATACGGAGGAGTGAAAATCACCGAGCGTTTTTTCTATCCGCAAGCGGGGAGAAATGTTATGCTGCGCTTATGCTTCGGATTTTAATTCATATTTTGCAAAAAAAACAATCGAAAATGAAACATTTGTTAGCGCTTTGCCTTTGGAGTTTTTTAAGCTTTTCAATTTGGTCACAAGCTTCAGAACTAACAATCACTTCTGCGATGGATGAGTGCGCTACCTATCCAACGGGTTACGAAGGATTGATGAAGTTTATACAAAAGGAAGTCAATTATCCCCAAGATTGCCTAGATCAAGGGATTTCTGGTAAAGTCCAAGTTCGATTCGTGGTGAATCGTTACGGCGATGTTGTTAATGCAACCGTCACCAAATCAGCTCATCCGTCCTTGGATAAAGAGGCCTTGAGAGTGGCTAATTTGTTACATTGGAATTGGTACCCTGAGTGCAAAGATTCAGCGATTTATATGTCCCTGCCCATTAATTTTGAAGTGGCTGATGAGACCGAACCCGATGACGACGATAAACCTTCGGCTCATTTTGCAGGCTTTGATGTCGGTTTTGGAAGCTTGCTCATGGATAAGCCTTCGGATTATGCGTATTGGAATGTATCGGACTTGAATGTATGGAATTTTGGAATCAACTTGATTGAGTATAAAATTCCGCTGATAAAACAATATCTCGGACTCACCACGGGTACTGGACTCAATCTAACTACCATTCAATTGGGGCAAAACGACCTGGTTCATACAGCTTCGGTTCCTGGAGGTAAAACAGATACCTTATTCGCCATTGAAGGGCTGAATAATCTGCCTTATCGCTCGAATAACTTTACCTGTGGAGCATTAACAATTCCCTTCTTGTTGGAGGTTTGTTCCAAAGCAGCCACGAAGAATTCCTTCTATTTGAATACGGGAATTGTAGGTTATTGGTCGTTTTCAGGATCTTGGTCCACCCGAGGAAAATACGCAAACGGTGACCGCTTCCAAAATACCGTGAATTCAAGATTTCAGCTGGCCCCTTTTGGTGCCTATGCCACCGTTCGCACCGGATTTGATCATTACGGGTTATTTATAAACTACAACCTCACTCCCTTATTCAAAAAGACTGCCACCGCAATGGTCTATCCCCTAACTTTTGGTATTACCCTCAATTTTGATTATTGATGTTGAAGATTAAACCTTGGACTTGGTTGATATTAGCTATTGTTACAATACTTGTACGTTTTGTTTACGGACGAAAGTACGAGATTCGCAACGGTGAATTTAAGATTACGAACGGTGGGCTAATATTGGTGACTATTGCAATGGTATTCTTTTTTACTTTTTGTGTTCACCCATACGATAAAGTCTAAAGACTAAGCAGTTTTTGAATTGACCTTTCTATTTGTGAGACTAAAGGAAATTCCCCATTGTTGGTAATCACTGCCGTAGCCAATGGGATTTTCTGGACATCGGACCACTGTGATTTCATGCGTTCTTCAACATCTTTTTGGCGGCAACGGTCTCGTTGCATGACTCGCTCAATGCGCAATGCCAACGGCGCCACCACCAAAAGCGTTCCGTCGAATTGCTGGTAAGCCCCCGTTTCAAACAGAATCGCCGCTTCGTTAAAAACGATCGGACTTCGTTGCTCTGAGCACCAATACTCAAAATTTTTCCGAACCAGAGGGTGAATCAGTTCATTCACAAACAAGCGATGCTCCTCCGATGAAAAGATCAATTCTGCCAGTACTTTTCGATTCAAGCCTTGCCCTGTGTAGATTTTATGTCCAAATCGCTCTATAAGTTTCTCACGGATAAAAGGGTGGGTATCCATAATCTGTTTGGATTCTTTGTCGGAATAATATACTGGATATCCCATTTTTTCGAGTATCCCGGCGATATAACTTTTTCCGGAACCAATTCCCCCGGTGAGTCCAATGCGTTTCACGCTTCTAAGATACACCAAAGTTGCGTTGCTTCCGCGGGCTTTTCCCTATCTTTGCTCAATGACAGATACGCCATGGTTCGCTTCTTGGTTTGATACTTCCTATTATCACAAGCTCTATAATCACCGAAGCGAGGAAGAAGCGCAAGCATTTATAGAGCGTTTAGTCGATTTTTTGACCCTTAAACCAAGGGTTAAAGTCTTGGATTTGGCCTGTGGGAAAGGTAGACATGCCAGAACGCTTCATGCCTTAGGATTAAATGTACTCGGCACGGATTTGTCTCCACAAAGCATCGCCTTTGCCAATAAATCTGCCGTTGACGGATTACAATTTCAAGTTCATGACATGCGTGAAGCCATTCCGAATCAGTCGTTTGATGCTGTATTTAACTTATTCACGAGTTTTGGATACTTTAATTCTACAACGGAAAATCAACGTGTAATCGATGCGGTTGCATCCATGCTTAAACCTAATGGTTTCTTAGTTATTGATTTTCTAAATGCCTATCGCGTTATCGAAACGTTAGTTCCTAAAGAAGTAATTGACAGGGAGGAAATATGCTTTAATATTTCGCGTGAAATTCGTGAAGGCAAAGTCTATAAACACATAAGGTTTTCTGATGCTGGGCAAGCACATCACTTCATTGAACAGGTACAATTGTTAACTCTGGGTGATTTTGAGCATTTACTCAGTCAGGATTTTGAGATTCTCTATACCTTTGGGAGCTACGAGTTAGATGAGTTTAACCCATCGAGCTCACGTCGATTATTAATTATTGCTAAAAGGAAATGAGTCCAATAATCATGATTTTTATTTTAATCGCTGTAGTGATTGCCGGTGGTGGATTCGTGCATTTTTTGCAGGCGAATAATAAATCGCAAGTAATAAAATTGGCGTTAGCTTTTAGTGGTGGATTTTTATTGGCTATTATTTTTGAGCACCTATTGCCCGAGTTATATGCGGGTAGAACTTCAAATATCGGGGTATATATTCTTATAGGATTTCTGATACAACTCATCATGGAATATTTTTCTGGAGGAATTGAACATGGGCATATACATGTTCACAAGGGACAAGCCATGCCCTGGACATTGTTTATTTCCCTTTCCATTCACTCTATTATTGAAGGTATACCGTTGGGTAATGATGTCGATCTTATACATCATCTTCATGATCATGACCACAAACTCTCGTTGTTTTGGGGAATTCTTTTTCATCAACTTCCAGTGGCCATCGCCCTTATGACGTTATTGCTAACCACTTCGCTGCGAAAAGGAGTAGCTTGGTTGGTTTTGTTACTTTTTAGTATTATGACTCCTGTGGGTTTACTGATTGGTTTAAAAGTTCCGATGGAACAAACTGGAATCAGCGTACCGGTTGTCTTGGGAATAGTGATTGGTATGTTTCTGCACATTTCTACTACCATTATATTTGAAACTGCCGAGAATCATAAATTCAACCTTTTAAAATTGTCTAGTGTTATTGCAGGAATTGCAGGAGCGCTATTGATGTATTAAATCAAATTAAACAGATCGGTTATGCCGAGCGTTCGATTCACAGTAAATCCTTCGGCATATTTAGCCCCGATTGGACGCCCAAATTGCAGCATTCTACCTTTTATAAATTCGAAAAAGTGTTCATTCGATATAGGAGTTTCCGGTTCCTCGGAATTGGGGTCGAAAAATTGTGAGGAAAAGCACTGCACCAACTTGATTTTTTCTTCTGCATAAGCACTTACGTCCAATACAACATCGGGTTCAATGTATTTGTCTTGAATGTAGTGTAGTAGTAAAGGTGAACGATATGCCTCTTGAGAAATCCCTTTCCGTTCTGTTATAATTTTAGGTAAACCTGATAAAAATGCAGCACGAGCTACCAACGCAGCCGCCCGACTATGATCCGGATGTCTATCGTTAATTGAATTTGCGAGGATGAGTTTTGGCCGAAAGTGTCGAATTTCCCGAATGATTTGAATTAAACTAACTTCGTTTTCTTCAAAAAATCCATCGGCCATAAATAGATTAACACGATCTATAAGGCCTAAAATCTGTGATGCCGCTTTACCTTCTTCCAAGCGTAAAGCTCCGCTGCCACGTGTACCCAACTCTCCTTGAGTAAGGTCAACGATTGCAATCTGCTTACCCTCATCAGCATAGCGTAATAAGGTTCCTCCGCAGGAAATTTCTACGTCATCTGGATGTGCACCAAAGGCAAGAATATCAATGTTCATTACGTGGTTATATAGGATTCAATGCTTGGGCAAGCACACACTAAATTCCGATCGCCAAATGCATTATCTACCCGACGTACAGGAACCCAATACTTATTTTTCATTAAATACGGTAGTGGATAAGCTGCTTCCGATGGTGTATATGGATATTCCCATTTTCGATTAATGATACAATCTGCCGTGTGCGGAGCATTTTTAAGAAGGTTATTGTCTTTAGGGTATTTTCCAGCATCGATATCTGCAATTTCTTGCCTTATTTTAATCATGGCATCAATAAAGCGGTCAAGTTCTGCTTTATCCTCAGATTCTGTAGGCTCAATCATTAAAGTTCCAGCGACTGGGAAAGAAACGGTAGGGGCATGAAACCCAAAGTCAATCAATCGTTTGGCTATATCAGCTACTTCTATGTCAGCGTTTCTTTTGAATTCACGACAATCCAGAATTAATTCATGGGCAACAGTGCCGTGATTTCCGGTATATAGAATCGGATAATGATTTTTTAACCGAGCTGCAATATAGTTCGCATTAACAATGGCAATTTCAGTTGATTCACGAAGTCCTTTGTACCCTAGCATTTTGATATATCCGTATGAAATCAATAAGATTAATGCACTTCCATATGGTGCAGAGGAGATGGCATTAATAGCTAATTGCCCACCTGTTACATGCAAAGGATTGCCCGGCAAGAATGGTGCTAAGTGGGCTGCCACTCCTATCGGGCCCATTCCTGGACCACCGCCGCCGTGTGGAATTGCAAAAGTTTTATGGAGGTTTAAATGGCACACATCCGCACCAATATTCCCTGGATTCGTTAAGCCGACTTGAGCATTCATGTTAGCCCCATCCATGTATACTTGACCACCTTGTGCATGAATTATTGATGTAATTTCTCGAATTCCTTCCTCATACACACCATGCGTTGATGGGTAGGTAACCATGATACCAGCTAATTCATCGCCGATTTGTCCTGCAACCGTTCTTAATTCAGTAATGTCAATGTTGCCTTGATCATCACAACCGGTAACCACCACCTCGAATCCAGCCATTACGGCTGATGCAGGATTAGTACCATGGGCACTTGATGGTATAATCATTTTTTTACGATGCAAATCACCATTCGATTCGTGAAATGCTTTAATTACCATTAACCCGGCATATTCTCCTTGGGCTCCTGAATTGGGTTGTAAGGATATAGCGGCAAAACCGGTACATTCACAGAGGTCCTTGGCAAGCTCTTCCATAAACATGTGGTATCCAGCCGCTTGTTCTTTTGGAACAAATGGGTGAATGTTTGCGAAATTCGGATTAGTAATTGGAATAAGCTCACTTGCTGCATTCAATTTCATGGTACAAGATCCTAATGGAATCATACTATGCACAAGGGATAAATCTTTATTTTCAAGAGATTTTAAATAACGCATCATTTTCGACTCCGAGTGGTGCTCACTGAACACAGGATGGCTTAATATTTCAACAGATCGTTGCAATGAAGATGGTATACCTACGGTTATTGATGTTGCATTTCCTTTAGTTTCAAACAGCGATAAAATAGCCTTTATATCTTCGGTAGTATGCGGTTCTCCAAAAGTAATTTGAATGGAATTTGAGTCAGGAGCATATAAATTCATACCCTGTTCAACTGCAGCTTTTAGGATAGCTGTACTGTTTACATTGGTAACTCGGACCGTATCAAATATTTCTTTTGTATGAAGGGTATAGCCCTTAGCTAACAACCCTTGAGCGGTAGTACAGGCTAATTCATGAATATGGGTTGCGATTCGCTTAATACCCTGAGGTCCGTGATATACGGCATACATTCCCGCCATAACTGCCAATAAGGCTTGAGCTGTACAGATATTGGAAGTGGCTTTATCTCTTTTGATGTGTTGTTCACGGGTTTGCAAGGCCATGCGTAACGCAGCGTTGTCATCGACGTCTTTTGAAACACCGATAATTCTGCCCGGCATGGTTCTTTTATACGTTTCTTTGGAGGCGAAAAAAGCCGCATGTGGACCACCGTAACCCATTGGAACACCAAAACGTTGCGAATTTCCTAATACCACGTCGGCCCCCATTGAACCAGGAGATTTTAATAAAGCTAGGGCCATTAAATCACTGCATACTGCTACTTGAATGGAATGATTGTTTAAAGTAGAAATCGTATGTTCTATGTTTGATACATGTCCGGTAGCGTCAGGATATTGTAACAAGGCACCAAAACACCCATCCAAGGAAATAGTGTCTAGCGAACGGAATGGGCGAATTTCAATGTGCAAATTTCGAGCTCTACCTACTATCACAGCTAAAGTTTGAGGATAAATCGATTCATGGACTAAAAATGTATTCTTAGCGAGTTTAACATCTTCCCTCGATCTTGAATTGAAAAACATGATCATTGCTTCCGCGGCTGCGGTACCTTCATCCAGTAAGGAGGCATTTGCGATCTCCATACCGGTTAAATCTAATACCATGGTTTGGAAATTTAATAATGCTTCTAATCGACCTTGCGCTATCTCAGCTTGGTATGGGGTATAAGCAGTATACCATCCCGGATTTTCTAAGATGTTTCTAAGTATTACCGAAGGCACTATTGTTTCATGATAGCCGAGTCCAATAAATGATTTTAGCACTCGATTATGCTCACCAATTGCACTGATTTTTTGTAGGTACTCGGCTTCTGTAATTCCTGCGTCTACCTGCAGTTCTCTATTCAATCGAATTGTTGATGGAATTGTTTTGCCAATTAGTTCTTCAATAGAGGAAACTCCAATACTGGAGAGCATTTCGGAGGTTTCCTTTCTAACCGGACCTATATGTCGGGCAATGAAATCAGTCATATTAGAATTTTAAATTGCAAATATACAACGTAAAGCAACAAAGCATTTTAAAAAATGTTAGTCAACATAGCTAAGTTTTAGCATATTGGATCCGCCAAGGT
Source organism: Crocinitomicaceae bacterium (assembly GCA_030830895.1). Classification (GTDB taxonomy): domain Bacteria; phylum Bacteroidota; class Bacteroidia; order Flavobacteriales_D; family Crocinitomicaceae; genus UBA952. The sequence goes on from JAURMC010000004.1 coordinate 49,824, forward strand.
CTTCAAGAGGTATTGAGGCGATATTAATCACCAAATCACCCATATTCAAATACCCTTCAGATTTCATAATATACTTAATATCAGCAATGGTGTGATCTGTACTGATAAGTTTGTCGTAATAAAAAGCTTTTACTCCCCATAATAAGTTTAATTGAGACAAAATGGTTCGATTACTGGTAAAAACATATATGGCGGTATTTGGTCTTTGAGATGAAACTTTGTATGCGGTATATCCAGAAAAAGACATGGTAATAATGGCTTTTGCACGTACGCGCTGAGACAACCTGCAAGCATTAAAGCAAATAGAATCGGTGATAAACCTAACGCTATCTAAATCCGGCAGTACTTCTTTGTTGTATAGTTCTGGGCTTTTCTCAACCTCCTCAATGATATTTGACATGGTTTTAATAACTTCAATAGGGTATGCCCCAACGGAGGTTTCACCGGATAACATTACAGCGTCGGTGCCGTCCAAGACTGCATTAGCGACGTCGTTTACCTCTGCCCGAGTAGGTGACATGCTATGTAGCATCGATTCCATCATTTGAGTCGCTACAATTACAGGTTTAGCATGAGAATTACATTTTTCAATAAGCATTTTTTGAATGATCGGAACGCGTTGATACGGTACTTCCACGCCCAAGTCACCACGAGCTACCATTACTCCGTCTGTAATTTGAATGATTTCATCTATACAATCTAAGGCCTCAGGTTTTTCAATTTTTGCTATTACTTTAGCTTTACCATTTTGATTGGCAATAAATTGTTTTAGTTCAATAATATCTTTGGAACTTCGAACAAAGGAGAGCCCCACCCAATCTACTTCTTGTTCTAATGCAAATAAAAGATCATTGCAGTCCTTTTCAGTTAATGATGGCAGAGAAATCTTCGTGTTGGGGAAATTCACGCCTTTTTTCGATGATAAAATACCGCCTTGTATGACTTTACATTGAATGATTGACTTTTTATCACTAGAAATTACTTCAAGAATTAATTTTCCATCATCTAACAAAATCCGTTCGCCTGAACTCACGTCCCTAGGTAAATTGACATAATTAATACTGAATTGCTCGGCTGACCCAAGCACATTCTCCGTAATGATGTTGCATAAGGAATCAACTTTGAGCATTACACCGTTTTGCTCCATTTCTCCCGTTCGTATTTTTGGGCCTTGTAAATCGGCTAAAATAGCGACGTTTGCACCAAGCTCTTTATTAAGTTCGCGGATTGTGCGTATAACTTCGGCATGTTGGTCATGGCTTCCATGTGAAAAATTAACGCGACATACATTGAGACCCGCAATAATCATTTCTCTTAGGACTTCTCTAGGACTGGAGCTAGGGCCTAAAGTGGCCACTATTTTAGTTTTATTCATACGATTCTTCAAATTGCAAATATTCTGTAATGTTTAAGGTGGAACTGTCATACCGATAGGCAGCAATAATCTGATGGTGCTGACGAAGTAGGTCTACTAATTCATCAGTATCTAAGACTAAATTATTCTTGATTATTAGTACATAATCCAACTGAGGAAGGTCTTCTAGTAGTGGTTTTGCTTGTTGCTTGTTTTTTACCAAATAAAGGTTTGTGTAGTCTTCCAAACCTAAGTATTGGTAGAAGTTATACTCCGAAACAGCGTTGGATTTTTTGATCGGGATTTTTATGGAAATATCGCTATGTGCAAATTCCCAACCAAATGCCTTATTCAAGTTCCAAGCTAAGCGGTAGTCACTTAACCCTGAACAAATTCCAATTATATCAAATGGCTCTTGCTCTTCATCCAACAAGATTAATTTCGTTCCTCTCTTCACAATGCAAAGGTATTCAATTTGATAATGGTAATGTAACAAATTGTGGATTCAATGTTTCCTTTTTGATAATTAACATTGTATTGAATATAAATTCAAATAAAGGAAATTCGCCAACTGATTATTGTTTATAATTTTACCTCATAATTATATAATTCTAAATTAATGAAGATTCTTCTTGCCCTCGCGTTTATATTTCCATTTTTCTTTAATGCTCAAGGGTATAAAACTCGGGATAATGCTAACCCTTACAAATTAATGTTTGGATTAGGTTGGAGCATATGGGATGACGACGGAAACCCAAGTGACTTAGTTAAGGTGGAATCAATGCATGCCGAGGTGTTTCCCAGCCGTTTGATGTTTGATTATTATTTTTACAAAGGATGGAGTGCAGAAGGAGGGGTTTCATTTACACGCTTTAAAGGGATCAAGCCAGTGAATAGTCAACTTGGTGTTAAAGGGGTTGGGCTTTCGGCAGATGCGAATCTGAAATATTCTTTTTATTCCCTTCTCGGTAAAGGGGTAATAGATCCATATCTTCTTTTTGGTCTTGGTGCAACCGTCCATCCAGTAAGCGATACGCTTTCTAAAGCTTTTTATCCAACCCTGAATGCAGGGGCGGGAATAAACTTTTGGTTTAATAATGCAATAGGAATTCAAGTACAGTCTGTTGGGAAAATTGGACTTACCTCAGATTTCTTTGGAAAATCGGATTATTTCCAACATAGCATTGGTTTAGTAGTTAGATTGGAATCTGTGGGTGAAAAAAGCGAAGGGGAATTTAAAAAGGAGAAGCTTAAGTTGGATACAAAAAAGCGTAAAATTAAAACACCGAGAAAGGGACGGGATAAGAAAAAGGAGGGAGACGCTTAATTTTTAATTTCAATTCGTTTACTAATTTCTTGATTGTCGGTTTTAAGTACGTAAAGGTACTGACCGTTTGGTATAGAATTGCTGTCAAAGCGACAAATATGTCCACCAACATCAAAGGATTTCTGTGTTATTATGTGTACGTCTCCTGAAGTATTTTTTAGAAATAAATGGACTTCACGGCTTATAGACGTCGTAAAATAAAATACAACTTCTCCCTTTGCAATAGAATGCTCCACATCATATAAGGTGCAATAATTTTGAGTTTTTAATACTTTTCGGCTAAGAAATTTCAATAAAAATCGATAAAGAATAATTAGTACCAAAATCCCTAAAGTGATGCCTAGAAAATCAATCAGAAACTCTTGATTAAATACATTCTTCATATTATAAAGAAATTACGCCCGGTATCGCCGCGGCACGTTCATATAATACAATAATTGAGTCTACGTCCATCATTACTGTTTTTGCGCTTATACTCATATATTTTCCAGTTTTCGAGGGATGCAAGGTAATTTCCGCATTGTCATCAAAAAAACTCGTCACCAACGCTAGTTTTTCAGAGTCATTGGGAACTATAAATTTAAAATAATAGACATTTGGCCACTCCTGAAGCAATAATTGTTCTTTAAGCTTGCTGAAAATTTCCACCATACAAAAGTAAGTGCTTTTCACTAAAAAAGTGTTCGGTTGCGTTTTACTTTTTACTTTTGTCGGGACATGAAACGTTTCGCGCTCCACTTTTTAATCTTTCCGCTCGGTGTGTGGACGCAACAGCAATATACTGCTCTTCGAATATCGTCTAAAATCACCGTTGATGCTCGGATGAACGAGGCTGTTTGGTCTGAGGCAGATTCTACGGATAACGATTTCGTTACCATCCGACCAATTCCCGCCCTAAAAAGCGAACATAGAACAACGGTTCGTTTAGTTTACGATGATTTCGCGCTCTATTTTTTTATAACCTGTTATGATGTTAAAGATTCTATTTCCAAAGTATTTACAGTACGGGATGATTACAATGCGAATGCTGATGTTTTTTCAATTTTTTTAGACACCTATAACGACAAGCAAAACGGATTTTATTTTGGTATTACCAGTACTGGAGTTCAACTCGATGGCAAAATACTTTCTGGGGATGTGAATGATCAGTTAAATTTAGTTTGGGAAAGCCAAGTTCGGCTGATTGATAATGCTTGGTTAGCAGAATTAAAAATCCCGTATTCTGCACTTCGGTTTTCCAAGCAGGAAATACAATCTTGGAATATAAATTTTAGCCGCCAAATTGCTCGAACTAGAGAAGAATCTTCTTGGGTAACAGTGAATCCTGATTTTGAAAACTTTTTGGTCAGTAGTTCCCCACTGAAAGGAATTATAAATATTAATCCACCGCTGCGCTTAAGTTTAATCCCTTATCTTTCAGGATATGTTAATCAAAGGGTAAATGGCGGATATGGGAGATCATTTTTTGGTGGTATGGATGTTAAATATGGTATTAATCAAGCATTTACCTTGGACATAACGCTAGTTCCGGATTATGGTCAAGTAATTTATGACAATCAAGTTTTAAATACCTCTCCTTTTGAAATTCAATTTAATGAAAATCGGCAGTTTTTTACTGAGGGTATGGAGTTATTTACAAAAGCAGGAATTTTTTATTCCCGACGAATTGGCGTTCAGGCACCTTGGGAAGTGTTAACGACGAATTTACAAAATCAGGAAGTGTTAAATGGGGTTCAAGGTATGCCACAATTATACAATGCGAGTAAATTCTCTGGGCGTACAAAAAAGGGTTTAGGAATCGGCATCTTTAATGCCCTTTCTGCGCCTACCTATGGTACAGCTTTCAACACGTTTACAAATGAGTTTAGAGAGTTTTTAGCCGCGCCACTTACAAATTATAACACCCTAGTATTGGACCAAAATCTAAAAAATAATAGTTCTGTAACACTCACGAATACTAATGTACTGCGTGAAGGTAATTTTTACGATGCCAATGTAACAGCGCTAAATTCAAACCTCAATTCTAAGGATAATAGGTTTTTTATTAATGGACGCACGGCAGTATCACAAAAATATGCGCCTATTGGTAAAGAGTTAGGATATAACCTTGGATTAAGTACTGGCAAACAACGTGGTAACTTGATTTATTCTTTAAGTTATTTCGAAGAAGATGATCAATATAACCCAAATGACCTAGGATTTAATCCGGTAAATAATCGACGTTTTGTTAACGCTTTTATTGGATATCGGTATTTTAAACCCTGGTGGAAATTTGTGCGTATGACTACAAATTTATCAGTAAACTATTTTCGTTTATATCTTCCAAATGTTTACACGGAATCTAATTTGGATTGGTCAGCATTTGCTGTTTCCAAACATTTTAACGCATTCGGGTTAAGCGCCTACACATCTTTTACCGATAAGTATGATTATTTTGAGCCAAGGGTTTGGGGAAGTTTTTTTGTTGTACCTAGATGGTACGGTGCAGGAGGGTGGATTTCAACGAATTATCAAAAACCAATGGCTTTGGATGCTAACATTTACTACGTGGGATTTGCCGATAATCCGAGTTGGAAATACTTAAGTTATATGTTGTCACCCCGAATTAGGGCTTCTAATAGAATCTTGATTACCCTGAATTGGTCTTTGGAAGATCAGCGAAATGATAGGGGCTATGCCATTCAATTCGGCACACCAGTAGACACAATTTTCGGAATATTATTTGGCGAACGAAACCGTATGAATTTAACTCAATTCGTAGAGTTCAATTATACGCTTACAAATCGAATGAACATTGCTTTTCGTACGCGACACTATTGGTCAGTAATAAAATATAATCGCTTTTTTACACTAGCAGAAAATGGAACTCTTATTCCGAATTCAACGCTTGGTTTAACTTCGGAAGGTTCTTCGGCGTATAATTTGAATTATAATGCACTTACTATTGATTGTGCATACCGTTGGGTATTCAAACAAGGAAGTGAATTATCGCTTGTTTGGAAAAGCGCAATTTTTACCTCGGGAAATATATTGAGTTCAGGGTATTTTCCAAACATAGAGGACATGTTTAACGCCGGGTTGACAAATAATAGTTTCTCGATTAAACTGCTGTATTGGCTAGATGTAGCAGAATTAAAAAAACTTAAAGCTCGGAAAGATACGCCTTGATTCGCTCTTTGCAGTTTAGCGATATATCTTTCCAAAATAAATTTATATCACCAATGTGTAAGTTTTTATACTTCTTAACTGCCATTTTAAAAGGTGCTCGAAAATTCCGAACACAAATCGCTCCATCAATAAGTTCTGTTTCAAATACTTGATCGTAGCATTTTTCATTCATGTAATAGAATCCTTTGTGCATACTCCTTGAAGTGAATTTTGTTAAATCCCAAGAGACCGGATTGATACATGCCTTTCCTTTATACCATAAGGGATACATATCATTGTCCGCCTGGTCATTCATAGTGTTCCAAGTCACAAATCCCCCGTACTGATTTGGTTTAGTCATAAATGGTATGGAATGAAATTCGTTAACATTTAATCCTATTCCTGGCATATATGCGGCAATCAATTGCTTAGCTAAAGGCTTTTCATCAATAAACTCTTTGATAAGTAACATGAGCTGGGTGCATCCCTGGCTATGACCGGCAAGAATAAATGGGCGACCATGGTTGTAATTTTCCAGATAAAGCTGAAATGCAGCACGTATGTCTTCATACGCAAAAAGAAGTGCAGTTCTGCCTCTTCCTTCAATTGAATCATAAGCCTTTAAATGCGCTTGTCGATAATAAGGCGCAAACATTCTACCACATTCAAGCCACGCACTTGCTTGGTAACGAATTGCCGTTTCAAGGGCCTCATCCCTCCAAGCAATATCGGACATTTCAGCATTCCAACGTGCATCGGCATAGTCTACGAGAATCGTCGGAAATATATAAAAAACATCCACAGACTTTAAGTATGTGGAATCAATAAATCCTTCTTTAAAAAACTCTGGAGATTTTTCGGGTAAAACCAACCAATTTTCAGTGTTTCTAAAATCTAAGGGTTGACTTAAAACAGTCTGTGCAACCAAGATTACAGGGAAGAAAAGATAAAAACGCACGCTACTCTTGCACTGCTTTTGTGAACTGAAAAAGCCAATTGTATAGTTCATCCGTTCTAAACATTTTTTCCAAGTCTCCGTGACCTACTCCTTTAAGTGGAGTATATTTTAAATTCTCGCCGCCATTGCAATTTTTAATAGCTCGAACTATTTTTTCGGATTCAGAAATTGGTACAGCTTGATCAGACGTGCCATGCTGAATCCATAAAGGGACTGTTGCCAAATTACATCCGTCTTTAATGTTTCCTCCCCCACACAATGCTACAGCCGCAGCAACGTGTTCTGGATATTTACCTGCAAAATTTAAAGTTCCGTAGCCACCCATACTCATACCTACTACATACACGCGATTCGTATCTACATCGAAGTTTTTCTTAACAAACGATAATACGCTCATCACTTTAACAGGATCCCATCCGTTACTAGTTTGCGGTGCTACCACTACGGCTGGTATTTTTCTGCCTTTTTCAATTTCAGAAATCACACCGTAACGTTTAACGCGCGTTAAGTCTGTACCCGATAAACTTTTACCATGAAGAAATATCAAAACAGGAGGTTTTGTTTTAAGTATGCTATCTGAAGGTAAATGCAACCAAAAAGCATAATCTGCTTGGCTATAAATCGGCTTTAATTGTGCCCTTACAGAGTAAGTGACCCCCAGGTAAAACAAGAAGAATATTGAAATTAATTTTTTCATTGGTCAAAAATAGGTCATTGTGCGCTAACCTTAAAAGATTCAAATGAGATTAACACTTTTTTAAGAAAACCATATATCGGTGATAACAGGGCTTCCTGCATACCCATTCATTCGGTCGATAATAATTTGTTTACCGTTGGCTAATTCTTCACGAGCCACTGACGAATCAATCTGTACATGAAGGACACTCCCTTTTAGAAAAATATTTTTTGTTCGATAGGCTACGGCCGGACCCATAAGGTCAGGCCAAGCATTAACCAAATCCACTTCTTTTAATTTCGACTCTAAATTGTAAATTTTAAACAAGCGATCCATTACTTCCTTTAACGGTTGATTGTCCGAGGTACGTTTAAATTCTTCAATCTTTGATTTCATTGGTCTTCCGTAAGAGGTAGCTCAAAAATACGAAAATCTGAGACACGATTAACTAAAAGTTCTTCAAGCCGAGTCTTTTCAGTATCAGTAATGATTACCTGACCGAATACCTCATTACTTACAAGATCAATTATTTTTTGAACCCGGCTGTGGTCTAACTTATCGAAGATGTCATCGAGCAATAACACAGGTTTTTTTCCCGAATGTGAATGAAGATAATGGTATTGTGCCAAGCGTAGTGCCAAGACAAATGATTTTTGTTGACCTTGCGAACCGTATTTTTTTACCGGATTGCCATTTAAATTAAATACTAAATCATCCTTATGAGTTCCAACGGTGGTATATTGAAAAATAAGATCCCGCCTTTCACTCTGTTCGAGTAAAGCACTAAAATCTCCATGTTGAAAATCCGATTTATATTGAATTTCAATTCGTTCATACGCAGTTCCTATCTCCATATAGTTCCGATTGAAAATCGGAATAAATTCCTCAATAAAGGAATGTCTCCGTTTATGAATTTTTGCACCATACTGCAAAAGCGAGTGATTCCAAACCTGCAAGTTTTCAGCAATACCATTCCCTGAAGCGATTTGTTTAAGGAGGGCGTTTCGTTGCTCCAATACCCGCTGATAGGAAATAATATCTTCTAAGTATCCTTTGTCAATTTGTGAAATAATCCCATCCATCCATTTTCGCCTCGTTTCACTTCCGTCTGCAATTAAATCACCATCATAGGGAGATATAAAAACTACAGGAAATAACCCAATATGATCGGAAAGCTTTTCATATGCCACTTTGTTTTTTTTTACCACCTTTTTGGAACCAGATTTCACCGCGCACACTACATTACTTTCTTGTTCATCCAAAATCCATTGTCCTTGAATACTAAAAAATGCCTGATCAAACTTGATGTTTTGGCGGTCCATACTGTTCAAGTACGACTTACACATACTCAAGTAGTAGATGGCATCAAGAATATTGGTTTTTCCCATACCGTTCTTACCTACAATAGCGTTTACATTACTACTTAACTCTAAATCCAAGGATTCATGATTCTTAAAATTTAATAGTTGTATTCTAGACAAGAAAAGCATGTTGCGAAGGTAGTGTTTATTTATTTTCGATCTATTTCAATTAATTCATTCATCAGTTTTTTCAGTTTCCGAACCCTTAGTATTTTTGTTTTACCTTTGTTGAAAACTGAGACATGTCAAATGCATTTTTTAATGTTCCCAAAGCCGTTAACGAACCAGTTAAATCATACGCTAAAGGATCCCTGGAGCGCGCTTCGCTGCTGAATATGTATGAGCTAATGTACAATCAGGACCCAATTGATGTTCCTATGTATATCGGCTCCAATGAAATTCGTACAGATCGTAAAAAACGAATGGCGCCACCTCATGAACATTCAAAAACTTTGGGCTATTTCAATTATGGGGATGAGTCCCATGTGCGTGCCGCGATTGATGCAGCTCTAGAGGCGCGTAAAGCATGGGCTAATTTGCCTTGGCAAGATCGAGCCGCGGTATTCTTGAGAGCAGCAGACTTATTGGCGGGGCCTTTTAGAGATCGTATGAATGCTTCAACGATGTTGGCACAATCTAAAAATGTGTTTCAGGCTGAAATTGATGCTGCGTGTGAGCTAATCGATTTCTTCCGATTTAATGTGCAATTCATGACTCAAATTTACAATGAACAACCTGAGTCCATGCCGGGCATGTGGAATCGTTTAGAGTATCGCCCTTTGGAAGGTTTTGTATTCGCAGTTACTCCATTTAATTTCACCTCAATCGCAGCAAATTTATGCGCCGCACCGGCAATGATGGGCAATGTTGTGGTTTGGAAACCCGCTGAAACCCAAGTGTATTCCGCCCATGTGATTATGGAATTATTAAAGGAGGCGGGCCTACCTGATGGCGTTATTAATATGATTACTGTTGATGGACCATTGGCGGGAGAAATGGTATTTAGCCATAAAGAATTCGCAGGGTTACATTTTACAGGATCTACAGCAGTATTTCGATCCTTATGGAAAACGATAGGGTCTAACTTAGATAAGTATAGAAGTTATCCGCGAATAGTAGGCGAAACGGGAGGCAAGGATTTTGTGGTTGCTCATGCCTCTGCAAATCCATTGGAGGTAGCTACGGCATTAGCTCGTGGAGCATTTGAATTCCAAGGTCAAAAATGTTCTGCTGCTTCACGCGCGTACATTTCTTCTTCCATATGGCCAGCCGTTAAAAAATCATTAGTGGAGCAAGTTGGTTCCTTCAATATAGGAAGCCCCGGGGTCATTTCTAATTTCATTAATGCAGTTATTGATGAGCGTGCCTTCGATAAAATTGCGGCTTATATTGATTATTGTAATGTGCAGTCTGATGCAGAAATCATCGCAGGAGGAACCTATGACAAAAGCACTGGATATTACATTAATCCAACTGTTGTGGTTACTACCAATCCAATGTTTAGGACAATGGTCGAAGAAATTTTCGGTCCGGTATTAACCATTTTTGTGTTTGAAGACAACCAATTTGAAGAAACACTGAACTTGGTTGATGAAACCTCAGAATATGCACTAACGGGTTCAATAATGGCTAAAGATCGCTATGCAATAGAACGCGCAACCAAGGCATTAGAAAATGCAGCCGGTAATTTTTATATTAATGATAAACCTACGGGTGCTGTTGTCGGACAGCAACCTTTTGGCGGGGCGAGAGGTTCAGGGACAAACGATAAAGCAGGAGCTGTTATGAATTTAGTGCGATGGGTTTCTGCTCGAACAATTAAGGAGACATTTGTTACTCCAACTGATTACCGGTATCCATTTTTATCACAATAACGTAACCATTTAAACTGTTCGAATTATTCTCCCATGTTTCGCATCATCCTTATTTTATCGCTGGCATTATTGAGTGCATCTATCCAATGGCAATCAGCAGGCACCGAAATTAATTGGAGGTATGTATTTGTTGGCATGCGACCTGAGTTTATGCCTGAAGAAATTAAAGCGGCTAGCAAAGACCCGATATTCGCCATTCCCTTAGACCTTTTAGGAAAGATCCCTGAATCAGGAACAGTAATCCTTGTTGATTTTCGATTACCATCAAGCAGTAAAAGGCTTTGGGTAGTAAGTAATAAAAAAGTACTCGTACATTGCAGAGTGGCGCATGGTAAAAATTCTGGAGAAATAGTAACCGAACACTTCAGTAACACTGCTGAGACAGGTATGAGTTGTATTGGAGCTTTTATTACAGGTAAGATTTATACAGGCGAAAAAGGTTTGGCCATGCGTTTGCACGGGTTAATCCCTGGGGTGAATGATAACGCATATGCTCGAGGAATAGTTTTTCACGGAGGCTCCTATGTTTCTTCCTCCTTTCTTGCACAACACGGAAGGATTGGCCGAAGTTTGGGCTGTTTTGTCACGGAGCCAAGTTATAATAAGCGTATTATAAGGCTGTGTCGTTTCGGAGCTAAGATGTATGTTTCAGGCCATCAACCCGTGAAATTTTAGCAGGGCTAAATATGTATTTCATACAGAAATTTGTATTTTTAAACTATGCTAACGAAACTTGCCGACGGTACTCCAATCCATTGCATTAAAAAGCCCGAGGCTCGTATGCTTGACCATCATGTCAACGGATATCTTCAACATGGAATTCAAATTAATCCAGGAGATATTGTGTTTGATGTTGGTGCCAATGTGGGGGTTTTTGGCGTTAGAGTACTTCAAAAAGCTTCTGAAGTAATAGTCTTTTGTTTTGAGCCAATTCCTGAAATTGCTAATGCGCTTAGGGCTAATGCCAACCTCCATGGTAATGGAAGAATGGTCGTGATCCAAGAGGGTATCTCAAACCAACCAGGTGAAGCAACCTTTACCTATTTCCCAAATACACCGGCATTGTCTACTGCTCACCCGGAACAATGGGATGAGAATCCAAATGCGTTTAAAGAAGCAGTAAAAAGTACCATGAAGAATCCACCAGAAAGTATGCGTTGGATGCGGTGGATTCCTAATGTCTTTTCGGGGTTGATTGCTAAATATTTAGTTAAAGGCAGACATACCGTTACATGCAAATTAACCACCATTGCCAAAGTGATTGAAACGCACAAATTAGATCGAATTGATTTAATGAAAATTGATTGTGAAGGGGCAGAATGGGATGCTTTGATGGGAATTGGTGATGAACACTGGGCGAAAATCAAATCCTTGGTAATAGAAGTACATGATGAAGACGGGAGGCTCGACCAAGTAAAGCAATTACTAATTGATCATGGATTTACAAATCAGGTGGTAGAGCAGGAAGAGGGCTTAGAGAATTCAAAAATGTATAACCTTTTTGCACTCCGATGAACGCTCTAATCTTTAGCTTGTTAATCATTGCGTTGTTATTAGTGAACAACCTATTTGGCTTAGGTTATTCTTTAGTATTAATCTACACAGATTGGTTAAAGAAATATCGTATTCAAGATAAAAAGTATCAGAAAGGGATTTTTTTTAAAAGAATGCCTTTGTATTTGCTAAATTTTTCGACGTTATTTTTGTTAGCTGGCGTAGGGTCTTATTTAATTTTTCCGTTGCTGGAAACAAAATGGTCAACTTGGTGGATAATAGCACTCCAAGTATTAGGAATTTTTTTAATAGAAGATGTGTTCTTTTATTTTTACCATCGCTTATTGCATATGAATAAATTTCTTTTGGGTAAAATTCATTCCATTCATCACCGCGCAAGTCCACCATTTCCACTCGAATATCTATATAACCATCCTCTTGAATGGATGCTTGGTTTTATCGGCCCAGTGCTAGGATTTTTAGTGGTTGGCATTTTTTCGCCGATTTCTATTTTTACCATGCTTATCTTTGGGGCTATTCGTAATTTACGTGAGATTCACCTACATTCCGATTTGAATCTCCCCATCTTAAGTAAAATCCCGCTGATTTCTAAAACCAAACATCACGACGATCATCATTCCTATTTGGAGGGCAACTATTCTTCAATTTTTGTTTGGTGGGATAAAATTTTTAAAACTGAATTGCCTGATTAGTATGCGGTTTGATGTATTAATTTTATTTGCTTTTTTAATGCTTTCGGTATGTCCAATTCCGGCTAAGAGGAAATCGTTTAATTTAACCGTCAAAGTCACTGGAATTGTTGGTATTAAAGGGATGGTTGAATTTGGACTGTTTGATGATCCAAATAAATATGCAACAGTAGGTGGAACATGTCGTCAGATTAGAAAGAAAACTACCGGTAGTGAGGTTAGTTGTACCTTTTATAATTTACCAGAAAAAAAATATGGGGTTTGTATTTATCATGATGAAAACAATAATAATAAGTGCGATAAGAATTTTTTTGGCATTCCAACAGAAGGATATGGTTTTTCAAACAATAAAAAACCTTTGTTATCAATCCCATCCTTTGAGGACTGTGCGGTAAACCTAATTTCAGATAAAGAAATTTCTATAAAAGTACTTTATTAGAATTGCTGTGATACCTTTTAATTTCAAACAATAAATACATCATCTATGAAATTCATTATTCCTTTATGTATCTTTTCGGTTAATTTATTCATCGGTCAAATTCGCGAATCAAGAAAAATTATTATCATTAATAATACCGATACAACTATTTTGTCGACCGATACAAAATCTATAGATTCCTTGATTGAAATCAATATGAAATCTATGTATGGAATTGGGTCAGAAATTAATCGTGGAACAAAAGATGTGCGCATTGAAGTATTCATTGATTCTGTCTTTGCAGGAATGGAACAAGCCACAATTAGTGTAGAGGAACCCCGAGATACCATGCGATTTAAAATAGGAAATAAGCGGATTGTGGTCGTAGATAAAGAAAATACTAGCACTAAGGATAATCGGAAAATTATCATTGATGAGGATGTGACCATTAGGAATGATAGAAATCCTGAAAATAAAACGGATGATATTGCCACTTGGGCTGGATTTGGAATGGGTTTGAATAGTTTCTTAAATGCAAATAATGGGTTTGCGGCGGAGGCTGATGCACCTTTTTTAATGCTCGATTATGCCAAATGCTTAAATTTTCAATTTAATATATTGGAAAAAAGAATTCCAATTTTCAAAGAGTACTTCGGTGTTACCACAGGCCTCGGATTTCAATGGAATAATTATGGTTTAATAAAGAATATTGATGTTTTTGCCAACGCAGATTCAATCTATGCGCTCAATAACTTATCGGTAAATTACAGCAAGAATGTGCTGCGATCTGCCTACATTCAAATTCCAATGTTGCTTGAATTTAATTCAACTAAAAATGTATCCAATAATTGGCACCTAAGTCTTGGGGTAGTTGGTGGCGTTAGAATTGCCTCCAGTTGGAAGACGAAATGGGAAGTTGATGGCAAACCCCTAAAAGCAAAAACGAAGGATGATTTTAATTTCAATTCGTTGTCGGCTAATGCTTATGCACAAATTGGATATGGTAACATAGGGGTATTCATACAATATGGCTTGACTAATGTTTTTAGAAAGGGAAAAGGCCCTGAATTGCGTCCCGTATCAGGGGGGGTAGTTTTTAACTTTTAACCGTGAATCGTATGGTCATTGCCATACGATTTCATGAGCGTAGCTTCAAACTCGAGAAGGTCATCCCAACGTTGGTCTACATCAATACCATGGCTATATTTCCTGGCGAACCCTAAAAATGTCGTATAGTGTCTTGCCTCACTTTCCATTAATGACCGATAAAACAAGCGTAATTCTTCAGAGGTAAGTGATTCAGATAATAATTTAAATCGTTCACAACTTCGGGCCTCAATAATCGCTGCGAATAACATTTTATTTACAAATAGCCCTTCGGGAGAACTGTTTGTTTTATTTCGCCTCAAGTATTTGGAAATATCATTAACATAGGGGTCCTTACGTTCGAATCCTAGCTTTAACCCCAGGGCTAATATTTTTTCATGAACCATGTTAAAATGCTCCATTTCCTCTAGGCAAATGTCCGTCATCGCCTTAACTAGATCTGGATACATTGGATACTGTACAATGATTGAGATTGCATTGCTTGCTGCTTTTTGCTCACAGTAGGCATGGTCAGTTAAAATCTCTTCTATATTTTTTTCTGCCACATCCTTCCATCGAGGGTCTGTAGCCATCTTTAACCCCAACATGTTTATCTTTTTTACAAAGTTAATTCATGAACCTATCAATTTCCAAGGTTTTATTATTTTTGAAGATGACTCACATTAAGCGCAGATCTTTTCTTAAATCAACCCTTGCGCTGTCTGCGATTTCTGTTCTGCCTAATAATCTGAGTGCATTTCGGGAAAATAACTCTCCTCTAAATGAATCATTTACAGCGCTATATCCTACACGATTGACAAAAGGAGATACGGTTGTGATAATGGGGTTAGCGGGGGCAGTTAGAGACCAAAAAGTCGTTGTAGATTTCAAAGAAATTCTAGAAAAACAGGGATTTGTTGTTCTTATTGGGCAAACTGTCTATAAAACTTTTGGATACTTATCTGGAACGGATGATGAACGAGCGAATGAGTTTAATCACTTTGTTTCTGACACACAGGTAAAGGCAATATTTTTTATAAAAGGAGGATGGGGTTGTGGTCGGGTGCTTGATAAAATTAATTACGAGCAGCTTAAAAATAATCCAAAAATCATTCTGGGGTTTAGTGACTTGACCAGCCTCTTAAACGCCATTTATCACAAAACAGGACTTGTAACATTCCATGGTCCAACAGGTAACTCAAGCTGGGATTCATTTTCGCTGAATTCGTTTATGGATATGGTAAGTCGTAGAGGTCTTTCTTTACAGAAACCAGTAATTCGTCAATTACAAGTTTTTTCAGTTTTACGTGCTGGCAAAGCTTCTGGGACTTTGATTGGCGGGAATTTGACCGTGTTTTGTTCTTTGCTCGGGACGCCCTATTTTCCATCGTGCAGTGGTAAAATTTTATTCCTTGAAGACACACATGAAGAACCGTATCGAATTGACCGGATGCTAAATTCACTGAGATTAGCGGGCGTTTTTGATCAAGTTTCTGGGCTTATTTTTGGACAATTTAATGATTGTAAAGCCGAGAAACCAAACGAATCTTTCACTTTAGAAGAAGTCGTACAGCATCAATTAAATGAGTACGCTTTTCCTGTGATTTGGGGAGCGCCCATCGGCCATATTAAAGATAAATGGACCCTTCCGATTGGTGTTGAAGCCCATATGAATACAGATGACCTCGCCCTGAAACTTATACGACCTGCAGTTAGCTGACTTCATTAATCCATCGTATATTTGCGTAGATTTAGTTTATGAATAAAGACTTACTATTAAAGGCTTATTCTTTGATGTGCGACTCCAAGCATATTACGGAAATACTTGAAGCGAATAAAGAAATAACTTCTAAGTATGTGCATGCAACGTCCCGAGGTCATGAAGCCGTTCAAATTGCGTTGGGCTTAAATCTAGAACCAAGGGATTGGGTATCACCTTATTACAGGGATGATAGTATCCTGTTGAGTATAGGAATGTCCCCTGAATCTCTGCTACTACAAGTTTTTGCAAAAAAAAACGATCCCTTTTCAGGAGGGAGAACCTATTATTCGCATCCGTCACTAAATGAAAGTGATAAGCCTAAGATTATTCATCAATCTTCAGCTACGGGTATGCAAGCAATTCCAACCACCGGAATAGCGCTAGGTATACAATACAAAGAAAAGATGAATTTATTTGCCGAAACAGAATTAGGTGGAGTAGTGGTCTGTTCACTCGGAGATGCATCATGTACCGAAGGAGAAGTTTCAGAAGCGCTGCAGATGGCAACCCTCAAACAGCTCCCAATCATCTTTTTTGTGCAAGACAATGGTTGGGACATCTCAGCCAATGCCGCAGAAACAAGGGCGCAAAATATTGCAGAATATTGCAAAGGATTAAATGGATTAGAAATCGTGTCAATTGATGGTTCTGATTTTGAAGCCTGTTACAACGAATTAAATCGAATCATTGCCACGATTCGCAGTGAACGCAGGCCCTTTGTTTTTCATGCAAAGGTACCTTTGCTCGGCCATCATACCTCAGGGGTAAGAAAAGAATGGTATCGCGATGATTTAGAAGAGGCTGCCTCACAAGACCCATTCCCTAAGCTCAAAAAGGCGTGTGAAATAGCAGGAATTGGCTTAGCAGATCTTATTTTAACGGAAAGCAATTCTAGGAAAAAAGTTGAGCAGGCCTACACAGCGGCTATAGCTGAGGAAGATCCAGACCCAAATTCGATTCAAGACTTTATTTTTGCCCCAACCCCGATAACCGAAGAACAAGGAATTCGTGAACCCAAAGGGAAAAAGAAAACCGTAATGGTTGATTCTGCATTGTTTGCAGTGCGGGAAATCATGAAAGAGAATCCAGAGGCATTATTATATGGACAAGATGTTGGGCGTCGATTAGGGGGGGTATTTCGTGAAGCCGCAACCTTGGCAGAACATTTTGGAGATCACCGCGTATTTAACACCCCAATTCAAGAGGCGTTTATTATAGGTTCGACGGTGGGAATGTCTGCGGTAGGATTAAAACCAATCGTTGAAGTTCAGTTTGCAGACTATATCTGGCCGGGATTAAATCAATTGTTTACTGAAGTTTCGCGAAGTTATTATTTATCCAATGGAAAGTGGCCAGTAAGCGCAGTGATTCGTGTTCCAATTGGTGCATATGGTTCCGGGGGTCCTTATCACTCCTCTAGCGTAGAATCAGTTCTAGTCAATATTCGTGGTATAAAGGTGGTTTACCCATCTACAGGAGCAGATTTGAAGGGGCTCATGAAGGCCGCGTTTTACGACCCTAATCCGGTGATTCTTCTTGAACATAAAGGGCTTTACTGGTCTAAGATTCCAGGAACAGAAGGCGCTATGTCTATTGAGCCCGATGAGCATTATGTGATTCCGATTGGAAAGGGTCGCACCATACAAGAAGCAAGTCAAGATTATATTAATGCGGGGGATTCAGTAGGAGTGGTTACATACGGAAGAGGGGTATATTGGACGCTCGAAGCAAGTAAAACATATTCCCAACAGGTTGAAATTCTTGATTTACGCTCCTTGAACCCTATCGATGAGGAAGCGATGTTTGCCTTAGCGAGACGCCATGGAAAAGTGATGGTGGTTTCTGAAGAATCTACCGAATGTACTTTTGGATTGAGTTTATTAGGAAGGATTCAACAACATTGTTTTCAATTCTTAGATGCACCCATTGCATTGATAGGTTCGGTAGATACTCCTGCCATTCCATTGAATTCAGATTTAGAAGCATCTATTTTGCCAAATGCACAGAAGGTAGAAGCAGGATTACGCCAATTATTAAATCATTAATTATGGAATTTAAAGAAATTGTCCAACACGTAGCAACCTTTCACAATTCGTTTGGCATCGAGAATAATCAAGTGCCAACGTTGTTGGATGATGCAGCCTCTTCCTTACGCTTTGAATTAATGAAGGAAGAAAACGAAGAGTACTTAGAGGCAACTAAAAATGGTAACATAGTAGAAATTGCTGATGCTTTGGGAGATCAATTATACATCCTTTGCGGTACGCTTTTACGCCATGGCCTGCATCACAAGATTGAAGAAGTGTTTATGGAAATACAACGCTCCAACATGAGTAAGCTTGATATCGATGGGAAACCTATTTATCGAGAAGATGGCAAAGTGTTGAAATCGGCACTTTATTTTAAACCAGACATACAAAAAATTCTAAACCCGTGAGTTATTCACGTTGGTATATGGAATAAAATTGAAAGACGTCTGTTTCCCGTTTTCGAATGGGGATAACTTTGTTTTTTTTTAAACATGTTAGACCTTACTCTATTTTTTCAACCTGCGGATATAAAACCAATGCCGGAGGGATCGTTATACCATCGAATTCATTTTTCACCTGACACGATTGATGAAATTGAACGGAATTCTATGTGTATCTTTCATGTGAATGAGTACCGAGGTAGAGGAGAAGAAGAACAACCCGTTATGGATTTTCGTTCCCATTGTTATTCCCTTTTTCCAGGTCAAGATTGGAACATGAAAATTTATGACCTAGGAGATATGAGTCCAGGGGCAACCCTTGAAGATACCTATTTCGCTGTCCAGACAGTTGTTGCTGAATTGATAAGGAACAGTTGTATTCCAATTTTGGTTGGTGGAACCATGGATTTGTTACACGCGATCTCGGTAGGGTATGAGGTGACTGAACAGTTAATTAATATCTGCGCTATCGATGACCGATTGTCGCTTGGAAAACCTGAATTAGCCATAACCAGTGATGGATACTTAAGCAGTTTATTGCTTCGACGACCTTGCTACCTTTTTAATCATGCGACCATTGGCCTACAACCTAATAGGAACAACCCTATGGATATTGATTTGTATGACAAGCTATATTTTGATGTCTGTCGCTTGGGCACATTTAATAGCGATTTTAAATTGGCTGAACCGATGTTAAGAAATTCTGATATCATTGGATTGAATTTGGATGCTATAAAATCATCCGAACGGATGAGTGTAAAGGGTAATCCAAATGGATTTACGATAGAGCAATCTTGTCAAATGGCAAAGTATAGTGGTATTTCCGATAAACTTTCTTGTTTTGGGGTGTTTAATCCCATACATACTCAAAGTCAAGATGCCGCAATTGTTGCACATATTATTTGGTATTTGTTAGAAGGAGTTGCAGCTCGTAAAGGAGATTTTCCTATTGGCAGTAAAAAAGAATATATGCGCTTCACTGTGGTTATGGATAATGAATTCCAGGAATTGGTCTTTTATAAGAGTAATAAATCAGATCGTTGGTGGATGGAGGTACCTTATCCGCCTTCTGAACATGTAAAATTTGAACGACATCATCTAGTACCCTGTAATCAACGAGATTATGAAAATGCCTTGCAAAATGAATTACCCGACCTTTGGTGGAGAACATATCAAAAACTAGGATAGCAACGCTAATTTTTTGCATTTTTTTTGATTTTCAAAATTTTCGTTAACTTAGCATGCATTTTGGACCTTTTAAAGGCCTTATTTATGACAATTAAACTGCAAGTTATTTAAGTATGTCATTGAGAATTAAGACATTAAGCGCGTTACTCTGTGTGGTATTGAGCCATACACTTGCACAACAAGATAAATTGCTTACGCACTTCATGTACGACCGTATGTCGGTGAATCCGGGTGAAACAGGTCTAGATGATGGTATATGTGCTACAAGCGTTTATCGAAACCAATGGGATAAAGTAAATGGGGCGCCTAATTCTGCCGTGTTGAATGTGGCAGCAAACATGAATCGTTTCTTTCCTGGAGGAATCGGGATTAGTTTCTTTCACGACGCAATCGGTTTTTCGCGTCAAAACAATGTGTTGTTAAACTATTCTTATCCAATTAATCTTGGGAACATTGGAGTCCTAGGTGCTGGCGTTGGGGTGGGTATGATGTCCTATGCAATGAACCCTACTTGGATTCCGCCTCAAACGTTGCTAGACCCTTCGTTACCCGGATCGGATTTTAGTGCAATAAATTTAGACTTAAACTTCGGGTTATATTTGAAAGGAAGAAATTTTTATGCGGGCTTGTCCTCAACGCATTTAAGCGAGTCCGAAATTTTAAGTACCTCAACCTTTGGGTTAAATCCTGCAGGTTATTCGACAGCTCGACATTATTACATGATGGGCGGTTACAAAATGAAAGATGTGGGCCCAGGTGCGTTGGATTTTAACCTAATGATGAGAACTGATTTAGTTAAGTATTCCGTTGATATTAACTCACGCTATTTTATTAAAAAGGACAATAATGAAATAGGTTATGCGGGTTTAACCTACCGAACATCGGATGCCCTTGGCATCATGCTTGGGTACAATGCATTTAAGAATTTTACTTGCGGGTATTCCTATGATATTACTTTGAACAAGCTTTCGAGTATCTCTCGTGGATCGCATGAATTCTTTGTAAGGTATTGTTTTTATTTAAAATATCCACCGAAGACGTATTCAACACATCCTCGATGGCTAGGTAATTAATTATTGATGTAACCATTTTTATTGTTCAAACGTTATTAGCAAACTCGAATAACCTGTAGCAAGTTTTATTTGGAAATGACTAGAACCAAAAAAAAGGATAAAATGAAAAGAATTTTTGTTTTTGTATTAGTAGGTTTATTCTTCGCGTCTTGTGACCCGGTTGATGGAAATCTTGTGGGCGTTAAAGGACGGGACACCTTCTATCCGGACATCTTAGGTCCTGGTAAAGTTCCTTATGGGATGGTATATATTCCTTCAGGTGCTTATCAGGCAGGTCAGAATGATAAGGACATCATGGGCTTGCACACTACCCGTAATCGAACGGTTTCTGTTCAGGCATTTTACATGGATGCCTCCGAAATATCAAACAACGAATATCGTCAGTTTGTGCATTGGGTGAAAGATTCCATTGCGCGTGAGAAATTGTACCGCAGAATGTCAGGAGATGACGCTGAGCAGTGGGTGAATGTGCCGGATGATTTTTTTAAAGAGCCTTACAGAACCGTCCTAAACTTGGGTTCAGATGTTCAAGGTGGAAATAACCCCTTCGACCCGTTCCTAAACACAGAGTCGTCGGAAGATTTAGATCGGGCGTATTTAATGTTGATGGGATACTCACAAGCAGGTAAAAAAGGAGCCGCTCAAAGTTTCTTTAAGTTAAAGGACGAAAAAGGTGTGCCAAAGGATAGAGAGAATTTAGATATAACCCTAGACGCGAATGAAGTGTCTGCCATTTTTAGTACGTACTCTAGCGTTAATAAAAAAGGAAAGGTTGATGACAAAAGCAACAAAGATGCCGCTGAGTATAAAAGGGTAACAGATGTTCAAGGTGGTCGTATTGAAAACCGTAAGTATTTCCAGCTAAATTGGGAAACACCGGTAGATTATACAGATCCAGAGACCCTTTTCTTGCTTTCTGATATGTATGTGTCGAAAGAAGAGCAATTCTTTAATAACAAGCAAATTGATACGCGCTTGTTGTATTACGATTACGTTTGGATTGACTACAAAGAAGCTGCAAAGCGAGGAAAGGTAAAAACCGCGCGTAATGCTTATGATGGAACAATTAATGACCCAAACATCTCTCCCATTAATCGTAGAGACCCACTTTCTAAAGATTCTAAGTCAAATGGTCTACACCGATCAACCTTAACGGATGACGGTACAGAATTGAAATATGACGGCACGGTTTCACCGTTTGTCGATCAATTAACCGGGGAATATGTGATAGATACTTCAGGAAGGTCGATTCCCAAAGACGACAAGGGGAATGTATTAGTGGACCAAGATTTCTTAATCAATCCAGGACAAGACTTAGATTTAGGCTACACCAACAGTAAAGGTCAACATAATGCCATTCGTGGGCATTCTGATAGGAGTCGATACATTATCAAAGAGAGAATAAATGTGTATCCTGATACCTTGTGTTGGGTAAGAGATTATACTTATTCTTATCATGACCCAATGGCTGAAAATTATTTTTGGCATACCGCATACGATAACTACCCGGTAGTTGGGGTTACCTGGTGCCAAGCGAAGGCATTTTCTGTGTGGAGAACTCAGTTGTATCATAGCTGGTTGCTTGCGAATGGGGACTTATATGTAAATGACTTCCGATTACCTTCTGAGGTTGAATGGGAGCGTGCTGCTCGTGGCGATTTAGAATTATCTCAATATCCATGGGGTGGACCGTATATTCGAAATGCCAATGGGTGTTTCTTAGCGAACTTCAAACCTATGCGTGGTCGTTATTTCGAGGATGGGGGATTCCATACGGTTAAAGTTTACTCATACAACCCAAATGCCTTTGGTCTTTATTGTATGGCAGGAAACGTAGCAGAATGGTGTAACACCGCGTATGATGAGTCTGCTTACGAATTCACACATGACATGAACTCTGAATTTACTTATGACGCGAAAGATGCGGATCATCCGGTGAAAAAGCGAAAAGTAATTCGCGGAGGCTCATGGAAAGACATCGGTTACTATTTACAAAACTCAACAAGAACGTTTGAGTATCAGGATACTGCCAAATGTTATATCGGTTTCCGTAATGTCATGACTCATTTAGGTCGAGGTGGTAAAGACCTAGATGCTGAGAATGGCGAGGAAATCCAAATGGACATTCAATTAAAGTAATATCTGTAACAAATAAATAAATCAAAGTTTAACAATTAATTTCAATTATTATGAGTGGTAAGAAAGGTGGTTTTTTTGCATCTAAAGGGTACAAAAATTTAATGAAGTATGTATATGGTTATGGTGCATCCATAGTTATCGTAGGGGCATTGTTTAAAATTCAACACTGGCCAGGCGCAGACATCATGTTGATTGCCGGATTATCTACCGAGGCCATTATTTTCGGTTTGTCTGCAATGGAACCGTTGCATGCTGAGCCAAATTGGGCAGTTTATTATCCATACTTGTTACCAGAAGATGAACGTCCTGAAGGCCAAGATATTTCTGCATTTCCAAAACCGCATGAAATTGGTGGAAAAAGCGATGGAAGCGCAACAGAAATGATAGCGGAGATGATGGAGAAAGCAAAAATAGATCAAGCCCTACTAGACCGTTTAGGAAGTGCGATGCGCGATTTGAGCCATAATGCAGAACAACTAAAAAGTGTTTCATCGGCAGCATCAGCGACGGATTCATATGTTGCTTCTCTTGAGGAAGCTTCTAAGAAGATGACTGGATTAACGGAATCTTATGAAAAAGCATCTATTTCAATAGCCGGACTAACTTCTAATGCCTCAGTTGGTGAATCAATTGGAGAAAAAATGCAAGAAGTATCTAAAAATCTTGCAGCGCTAAACAACGTTTACGAATTACAATTACAAGGCTCCTCAGCACATTTGGAAGCGACACAAGGGTTCCAGAAACAAGTGCTAGATATGATGCAAAACCTATCTGCTTCTGTTGAAGACACGAAACTTTACCGAGAAAACATGGCCATATTGGCTCAAAACCTTACGGATTTGAATAACGTATATGGCAACATGTTAAAGGCAATGCGCGCGTAACAACAATTTTCTATCAAGTAGTACGAATTAAAAAAAATTAGAAAAAATGGCAGGTGGTAAGGAAACGCCAAGGCAGAAGATGATCGGGATGATGTACCTCGTATTAACTGCACTTCTGGCCTTAAACGTAGCAAAAACAATCCTTGATGCCTTTGTGGCAATTGAGGAGAATATTCAGATTGCGAACATTAATGAATATGCGAGAGGTTCTGAGAAATATGATTTAATAAAAGAAAAAGCTACAGGGAATGAATCAAGTGAAAAGGCTAAGGAGATCTTGAAACTTGTTAAAAAAATAGACGATTTAGCTGCTAAGAATGTTCAAATGATTGACAAGATTAAGTTACTTGTTCTCATGGAGTGTAAAGAAGATGTTAAGTTAGGAAATGAGGCGGAGGAGAGTATTTTAGTCAAAGATAAGGGAAGAGCTGGGATGACATTGAATCTTGACCCGAAAAATCCTGGAGTAAAAAATAATCCGTACCCCTTACTACCAATAAGAATGAATTTGCATCATGTCGAAGGTAAAGACAAATATGATGAGGGTATGCGGGTAATGGGTATTGCTAGTTCTGAAGCGCTCATTAAACCGGATGCAGATGCACACGGCATGGAGATTTGGAATTCATTGCTTGACTATAGATCCCAAATGTGTCAATTTATCTGTGAATCAGGTAATATTATTGCCAAAATCGATTCCATGAAGGATTCTAAAGGAAGAGGTGTGAAATTTTCATTTAACGACCCAAAGATTAGCGAATTCAAAGATAAAGATGATCTACTTACGAAATTGGCCCCAGCGCTTAACTCTCTAAAGGTTGATAATAAACCTACCAGTGAAATGGATATCATTCGCGAAGTTTACATAAGTTTAACTAAAAATGAGATGGTTCCTGAAGGTGATAAAATGTTACATTGGATAGGAAAAACGTTTGATCATGCTCCATCGGTTGCGGTTTTAGCATCACTTTCAAGTATTCAAAAAGAAATTTTGACTGCTCGTGCAACAACTGTAGCATACTTGCAAGAAAAAGTTGGCGCAGGGGAGTATTCATTTAATAAAGTTATGGCTTTAGCTTATCCAGATCAAGCCGTTGTAAATGGCGGGGAGGAATTTTCTATGTCCGTTTTAATGGCTGCCTTTGATACCGAACGTCAGCCTATAGTAAAACCAGATCAAGGAACAACATTACCTTCAAAACAGGGGGTGGGTATTGTAAAGCTCCGCGCACCGAATTCGGGAGAGATGAAGTTGTCTGGTACTGTTACAATTAGAAAGAAAAATGGTTCTGAAAAAACAGAATACTATGAGACAAAGGTAGTTGTTGTACCTCCAATGGGTACGGTAACTCTCCCAGAATTTAGCATCATGTATCGCGGTTATGCGAACAAGGTCACCGCAATTGCAGGTGGTTCAAAAGGAGAATCTACTATTTCAGTTGTTGGGGCGAGTTCAGTGCCTAGCACTTTTAACGTAAATGGACAAAATTACAAAGGTTGGTTAGTGAAACCAGGTACAGGAAATACAGTTACCGTAACAGTTAATGGAAAAGATTCGCAGGGTAATACGAAGGCTTTTGGAAAATTTATATATCGAGTTAAACCATTCCCATTACCACAAGTTATGACCACAAAAATTTCAAAACAAGCAGGTGCTCGTTTGGTGGTTTCTCTTGGTCCGGATTGTCCCATTGGAAATGTGAATTTTACGATTAGGGGAGGCGAAGTTCAATCTGGAGATGGTGTTGCTTTTTCTGGGCCCGTTATTCCTGGATCTGCTGTTTCAAAAATAAAAACTGGAAAGCGAGTTGGTGTGACTGTAACCGTGGTAAACAGTGTAACAGGTAAACTTGAATCTATTTCAGGAACTTTGACTGTTGGCCCATAATATTTTAATATATGAACAAGTTAGTTGCTATTTTATTATTTAGTTTTTTGGGAGCCATTGTATATGCTCAACCAGGAAATGATGTTTTACGAGGTCCTCAAAACACGTTACCTGATGGTGTAGTTGATGGTGTAGTGGTTGAAGATGAAGTTCCCGTGCGAAGTCGCGTTGAATATGAGTATGTTCGCTTAGCGGATTATGCTCAGTCATGGCGTGTATTTTCACGAATAGACGCAAGGGAAAAAGTAAATACTAAATTGTTCTATCCATATGATTATTTTATGGATGATTATGACTTTCCAAAATCACGTCAGGCAATTAATACAAAAGGGTGGGTTAGAAATCAAGAACGTTGGTCACTTTGGACCATTATTGCAAATCATATTATTCTTGGTGATTTAACAGTATTCAAAGTGAGTAGTGAGGAAAATCCTTTAATTGAAGATGGGTATCAATTAAAATATCCTATTGCTCAAAAAACTAAAGATGATTTTTTTACCAATCCTAAATATAAGACTGCTATATCTAAGATGTTAAGTTATGGTTCTCGGGGGCCAGTTATGGAGGTATTCAATCTCGTTAATCAAAGGAATGAACAAGTGTTGAAATCTGGTAATTCATTTGACGAGTGGTTAGATTCATTACTCAATAGTTCAAGCGTTCAAAGAGATGATAATAACATTTCAGAATGGGATGAATTATCGAGAAGAGATTCTGCCTCATTACGGGCGTCGTGGGAATCTGTTGCCATGGATATGCCATTAAGAGAGAAAGATGCCGTGAACTTTATTAAGTCTCAGGATATTACAGCATATAACATTAAAGAGGATTGGTTCTTTGATAAAGAGCGATCTATGTTGGATAAACGCATAATTTGTATTGCTCCTGTAGGGCGATATATATATGATGAAGATGAAAACAACAAAAACAATCCAGACTATACAGAGGTTGATAGGTTTAAAAACTTTTTAGGAATCAATCGGGCAGGGGAAGTAGTAAATGCTAGTGGGGAACCAAACCAAGAACAATTTGTTGAGTTGGAAATGTTTTGGCTCTATTTTCCTCAATTAAGACATGTATTAGTTAACTATTATGTCTATAACGATCAAAATGATGCTTACAGAATGTCATACGACGATTTATTCTGGAAGCGTATGTTTTCTGCGCGTATGTACAAGAAAACAGATCAATATGACCGAAGTGTTGAGGATTATCGTTATGGCGTAGATGCCCTGTATGAGGCTGAGAAATTCAAAGAAACCATGCGAACATGGGAAACTGATCTTTGGAATTATTAATCGAAAAGGAAATAAAAAAAACCCCGGCTTAGGTCGGGGTTTTTTGTTGCGCACTATTTAGGTTTTATTTACCTTTATAAAAAACCTAAATCATGAGAATTTTAATCCTTTTTTGCTTTGTATCCGTATTTTGTTTCCTAGGATTTACACAGTCTTTTTTACCTGGTGTTCTAATGTTTCAATTGAAAGGAGATATACAGCCTAACCGCTTGAATCTTAAACAATCAGATCCAAATCATTTTGAACTATTAGAGGAGATGAGTGATTATCCATTTTTGGAAACAATTTTTCAAGATGCCGGTGTTATAAAATTGGAAAGGCCTTCCTATTTTACCCTGAAGCCTTCACTTATGAACATCTATCGTATTTATTTTTCGGATGATACACACATAAATTCTTACCTAAATCAATTACAAAAAGTATCCGATGTACTTTATGTTGAAAAAGAACCGATATATTCCACGGGCTTTGTTCCAAACGACCCGAGTCATACAGGAACAAATAAATGGTATCATACCTTAGTAGGTTCTGAAAATGCATGGAATATTACACAAGGCCGCCATCAGGTAAAGGTTGCGATTGTTGATAATGCGGTTTTTTCTACCCATTCAGATTTGACAGCTTTTAAACAATACGATGTGGCCGATAACGATAACAATGCCATCCCTCCTTTGAATTATTCTCAAGATCAAGGATGGTCGCATGGTACACATTGCGCAGGCCTTGCTACTGCTGATATCAATAACAGCATAGGCATTGCCGGATTGGGTGGAAATGTAGAATTAATTGGGGTTAAATGCACCCCAAATAGCGCTTCTTCTTCTGGTTCGGTCTGGTTTGGTTACGCAGGGGTACAATGGGCTTGTGAAAATGGAGCGCATGTGGTTAGTATGTCTTTCGGAGGAACTAGTCCGTCACAGGCATTTCAAAATTTAATCAATGCCTATCCAAATGTGGTATTTTTGGCTGCGGCCGGAAATAGTAACGTTTCCACCTTACACTACCCGGGTGCTTATAATAACGTAATTTGTGTAGGTTCCGTAGATGCAAACGATCAACGCTCAAGCTTTTCGAATTATAATGGGGCAACTCCCTATGTTGATATTGCAGCACCCGGAGGGTATTCTAATGGAGGCTTATTGAGTACCGTATACTCCGCATCTGGGAATTCTTATGCAAAAATGGGAGGCACTTCTATGGCTACTCCGTTTGCAGCAGGATTAGTGGGACTAATGCTCAGCGTAAACCCTACCTTAACTCCTGCTCAAGTACTTAGCTGCTTGCTTAGCAGTGGCGTAAACATTAATCAAAATATTGGTCCTCGAATTGATGCCCTTGCGGCAGTGCAATGTGCAGCTCAAGGTTTAACGCCTGGAGCACCGACTGCAAATTTTTTCGCGATACCTACCACAATATTTGAGGGCGATTCCGTATTGTTTTATGAGAATTGTGCGGACGGTGGAAATAATATTACATCTTATCAATGGAGTTTTCCTGGGGGATCTCCTGCAACGTACAGCGGAATTACACCGCCATACATCACCTACACAACCGCTGGAACCTATAACGTTACCCTGACAGTGACCAATTCAGTAACCTCAGACAGTGAAACTAAAAGTTCATATATAACGGTTAATGTGCCGCCATATGGCAATTGGATTGTTCAAAATTCCGGATTCTCTGCGGCAAATAGAGGGATTAATTGGATTTCGCTTGTTGATCAAAATGTGGTATGGGCCACTGCTTATGATGGTAGTGGTGCTAATGCAAATGTGCAACAATTTACAAAAACTGTTGATGGTGGCAATACTTGGACACCCGGTAATATAAATGTAGGTAATGTAGGTCTTGGAATTTCTATGGTTCATGGCATCTCCTCAACGACAGCATGGTTGGCGGCTTATCCAAATGCTGCAGGGCAACTCGGAGGAATATGGAAAACGACCAATGGTGGTTCAACGTGGACTAAGCAAAATACGGCATCATTTAACAATGCTGCCTCCTTTACGAATGTCGTATATTTTTGGGATACGAACGAAGGATTTTGCATGGGAGACCCTATTAATGGCGAATTTGAAATTTATCGTACAACTAACGGTGGAACAAATTGGACCTTAGTTAGTGGTGCCAATATTCCTAATCCATTGGCGGCAGAATATGGATATACTCGTCAAATGGAAGTAGTTGGAAATAATGTTTGGTTTTCTACGAATAAAGGCAGAATATTTCATTCAACAGATAAAGGGGCTACTTGGGTAGTTTATACTTCTCCAATACAAGATTTTGGAGGCGCAAATATAAGCGCGAATTTTTCTTTCTCATCCGCTTCAACAGGATATATAGTAACCAACGGAGGAGCAGTATATAAATCAACTAATTCGGGATCTACATGGATACAACTGGCAACGAATGGGCCGGTTTTCACTAATGGTTTGTGCGCAATAGAAAATACGAACACACTCTTCTCAACGGGAGCCGCAGCCGGGGGATCTGGGTCTTCCTATTCGTTAGACGGAGGGATAACGTGGGAGTTAATAGACAACCAACAACATTTATATTGTGAGTTTTTAACGCCTTCCATTGGCTGGTCAGGATGGTTTAATACAAATGCTACTTCTAATGGAATGTGGAAATGGAATAATTTATCAAGTCCACTAGCTGTCCAATTTAATGGAACGCCATCTACCGTTTGCGTGAATACTCCTGTGCAATTTACGGATCAAACAACTGGAGGTACAATTATTTCATGGAACTGGAGTTTTCCTGGCGGATCACCTGCAACCTCAACTGCCGCAAGTCCTACAGTAACATATTTCCAGCCCGGTGTCTATGCCGTCTCCCTAACGGTAAGTGATGGGACCTATTTGAGTAGTTTTCAAGATACGGCATATATCACCGTTGAATCACTACCTGCTACACCGGGAGCAATTCAGGGTAATATAGCACCATGTCCGAATGCAGTGGAAACATATTCTGTATCGAATGACCCTTCTGCATTTTACATTTGGACATTTCCTCCTACATGGTTAGGAATGAGTACAACAAATTCCATTTCACTTACAATGGATAATACTCCAGGAATACTTTCAGTAAGTGCGGATAATTCTTGTGGATCTAGTGCACCCTCTAGCTTAACCATTAATTTGGGTGCTGTACCAATTGCTGGTTTTAGCTTCAATTTAAATGGGGGCCAATTAACACTTACTAATACATCTCAAAATGCAAATGGATTTATTTGGGATTTCGGAGATGGAAACTCCTCCTCTCAAACTCAACCAACGCATCTTTTCACTTCTCCAGGGATCTATACAGTAACGCTTATTGCTACAAATTCCTGCGGCGAAGCAGATACTACTGTGCAGGAAATTACGGTTCTTGGTATTGAAGACTTTACGGTTCTTGGAATTTCTGTTTATCCGAATCCTTCTACAGGGATTATTTCAATTACTGGCTTAGCAAATTACAATGGGCAAAAGATTTCTATTATTGATTTACAAGGTCGAGCTGTTGCTACCTATAGCATTGAATCTGATTTTCAAGTGATTGATTTGATGCATGCTGTAAATGGGATTTATTTGATTCGAATTCAAAATGAGGTATTACCTTTGCAACTCCAACGATAATCAATGACTGAAATAAGTGAACGTATCAGTTTTATCGACCATGCAACTAAGACCACGATTGTAATTCTCCCTAAAAAACAGCCTTGGATAATTGCTTTGATGGGGTCATGGTTGGGGATGTGGATTACTATTGGTTTTGTTACTTGGTGGGCGATGATTTCACTGAAATTAACACAACAGGAGCGCATTATTCTTTGGGTATTTCTTGCGTTTTGGTTGTATTACGCTATGCGTGTTGGACGATCATTTTTATGGTTAATTTGGGGCAAAGAACTAATAAAGATTGATGAAATTGGTATACATCTGAAGAATTCCATTCGTTCTTATGGTAAGAGTATTCCATATTATTTTGAAAATATAACGAACTTATCTTATGATGTTCCTGCTGATAAATCATTTCAATCTGTATGGGAATCTTCTCCCTGGGTTAATGGAGGTGAACGCTTCTTTTTCGATTACTTTGGTAAAATGATTAAATTCGGAAAGAAATTAACAAAAAAGGAAGCACACTTACTTTCTCAAATATTGGAAAAACGTATGCGTAAATATTCAAAAAAATAATCATGTACGGAAATATTCAATCGTATTTATCTAAGGAGTTAGAAACTATTGAGAGAAATGGTTTACTTAAAAAAGAGAGAATAATCACTACTCCGCAAGGAGCAAATGTACACGTGAGTACGGGTGAAGATGTAGTGATTATGTGTGCAAATAATTATCTAGGTCTTTCTTCCCATCCTGAAGTAATTCAATCCGCGAAAGATGCACTCGATTCACATGGATATGGTATGTCATCCGTGAGATTTATTTGTGGTACTCAGGACATTCATAAAACTCTTGAGCGTAAAATTGCAGAATTTTATGGCACAGAAGACACCATTTTATATGCTGCAGCCTTTGACGCAAATGGCGGTGTTTTTGAACCCTTATTTTCTGAGGAAGATGCGATTATTAGCGATGAATTGAATCATGCTTCAATTATTGATGGGGTAAGATTATGTAAAGCGCAACGATATCGGTATAGGCATTCTAATATGGAAGATCTGGAAGAGCAGTTAAAGAAGGCTCAAGCTCAAAGGTTTCGAATTATTGTAACGGATGGTGTATTTTCGATGGATGGCGATTTAGCTAAAATGGATGAGATTTGTGCTCTGGGAGAGAAATATAATGCGCTTGTAATGACCGATGAATGCCATTCGGCGGGATTTATTGGAAAAACAGGTAGAGGAGTTCCAGAATATTTTGGGGTACAAGATAAGGTAGATATCGTTACCGGAACTTTAGGCAAAGCTTTAGGTGGTGCGATGGGTGGATATACCACCGGTAAAAAGGAAATCATTGAAATGTTACGTCAGCGTTCTCGCCCGTATTTATTTTCGAATTCTCTGGCGCCTGCCATTGTTGGGGCGAGCATCAAGGTATTTGATTTATTAAGCAGTACCACAACTTTGCGTGATCGTTTGGAAGAAAATACGCTGTATTTTAAAAAACACATTAAAGCTGCTGGATTCGATATTAAACCGGGTGATTCACCCATTGTCCCAATCATGTTGTATGATGCGGCCTTATCTCAGCAATTTGCAAATGAACTGTTGAATGAAGGGGTTTATGCCATCGGGTTCTTTTACCCTGTTGTGGCTAAAGGACAAGCACGTATTAGAACTCAAATCTCAGCGGCTCATTCTCGAGAAGATTTGGATAAGGCCATTACAGCTTTTATTAAAGTGGGGAAAAAGCTAAAAGTGATATAAAATGAAAGTATATCGATATATCATTGTTTGTTTTTTATTTGCCTTTATTGCGCAGTTAAGTGCAACCTATTGCGTAGATAAAAAAGCGCTACTCGGCTGGTATGATATTTCTAGTGATGATTCAACAGATACAGAAGATTTGGAAGAAGAAATCCCCATAAATACAGATGAGTTTCACCTTAGGATTTCCAAAGCGATAAAACACCAAGATTCTGATATCGAGTCGGTGTGGGCAACCCCATTATTTCAAGGCATTGAGTTTTTAATTTCGATTGACCATCCTCCAGAAATAAGCTGAATATTATAGCATTAGTTTATTTATTCATCGAATTTAATTGAAATATTTTGAAAAAATTTTTAGTATCCTGGAGGGCGGATTTTTCGTCTAGCATTGTTGTTTTTTTTGTTGCCCTGCCTCTTTGTTTAGGAATTGGATTAGCCTCAACAACCGTAGAGGGCTTTTCTTCAATTCCAATTTCAGGCCTCATTTCCGGTATTATTGGCGGTTTAGTAGTTGGTTTAGTTAGTAATTCTCGAGTGGGGGTTTCAGGTCCTGCGGCCGGGTTAATTACAGTGGTTATTGCCTCAATTTCAACCTTGGGTTCATTCAATGCCTTTCTTTTAGCACTTGTAATTGCAGGGTTATTTCAACTTGCCTTCGCCTTACTCCGAGCAGGGATCATTGCAAACTACCTTCCAAGTGGAGTTATTAAAGGCATGTTGGCTGCAATTGGAATAACACTAATCTTGAAAGAAATTCC
This sequence comes from Crocinitomicaceae bacterium, assembly GCA_030830895.1. Classification (GTDB taxonomy): domain Bacteria; phylum Bacteroidota; class Bacteroidia; order Flavobacteriales_D; family Crocinitomicaceae; genus UBA952. The sequence continues at coordinate 83,066 of JAURMC010000004.1, forward strand.
CCATTTGGTAGGGTATGATAAAGATTACGTGGGTGATGAATCATTTTTTCAACAAGATGGGCATAATACAATATCCGAGCTTTTGTATGCCGCAAAATCACTTGATCCAGGAATTGCGATGATAGGATTGATTTCTTTGGCCTTGGTCATTCTTTTTGACCAACCTGTTCTAAAAAAATCAGTTATTTTTAAATACATACCATCGATGCTTTGGGTGATCATTTTTGGAACTTTGATTAATGTGTTATTGACCGCAAGTGGTCACGATTTGCACATCGCAAAGGAGCATTTGGTGCAAATACCACAATTCAATTCATTTGAATCTTTAAAATTACAGCTGAATTTTCCAGATTTCTCCTTCATTACTGATCCTAAGGTCTATACGGTAGCACTTACGATTGCTGTTATTGCTTCTTTAGAAACACTTCTTAGTGTTGAGGCAATAGACCGCATGGATCCCGAAAAGGCAATTACAAACCCCAACAGGGAACTGGTTGCTCAAGGAATAGGTAATGCCATAGCAGGGTTTCTTGGGGGCATCCCTGTTACTCAAGTGATTGTTCGTTCCAATGCGAATTTAAACGGAGGAGCTAAGTCTAAAATGTCCGCAGTTTATCATGGGCTTTGGCTTGTGGTTGCGCTTGTGCTCATCGCTCCGATTCTCAATTTAATCCCTTTAGCAACACTTGCCGCAATTTTGATTTCAATAGGATACAAGCTTACGAATATTACATTAATAAAAGCTCAGTTTTCAAAAGGTTGGGATCAGTTCATCCCTTTCATTTCAACCATAGTAGCAATATTATTTACAGATTTATTAAAAGGAATTGGAATTGGATTGGTGATTGCTATTTTTTATATCATTAAAAGAAATTTTAAAGGCAATCACCACGTAGTTAACTCAGATAAGGGGGTGGAGTTAATTCTTGGTGAAAATGTAAATTTTCTCAATATTGCAAGCATTAAAACAACATTAATGAACTTGCCTGAAGGATCTCAAGTGACAATAAATTCCGCAAATAGTAAATCCCTTGATTATGACATTCAAGAATTATTAGCGGATTTTATTTCAATTACTTCAAAATCTAAAAACATTACTGTTCACTATATTGGACAGGAGCTAAAAAATTAAAATTATGGAAACGTATTACAATCAATTATTATCGAATAATAAAAAATGGGTAGCAGATAAATTAAACGAGGACCCAGAATTTTTCATTAAGCTTGCACATGGACAAAAACCTCCGGTTTTGTGGATCGGTTGTTCGGATTCTAGAGTTCCTGCGAATGAGATTATTGGAGCGCCTCCTGGAGAGGTTTTTGTACATAGAAACATCGCCAACATGGTGGTACACTCGGATATGAATTTACTGTCAGTATTGGATTATGCCGTCAATGTATTGGAAGTTAAACACATCATTGTTTGTGGCCATTATGGTTGCGGCGGAGTTCAAACGGCTATGGCTAATTCCCATGTGGGATTAATCGATAATTGGATTAGGCATATTAAAGATGTGTATCGGATGAATTATGAAGAATTACAGGTAATAGAGAACCCCAAAGAACGCGTTAACCGTTACGTTGAGCTTAATGTTTTTGAGCAGGTATGCAATTTGGCAAAGACGTCAATCGTTCAAGGTGCGTGGGAACGCCGGTCAGACCTCCATTTGCACGGTTGGGTTTATGATGTCGCTGATGGATTAATTAAAGATCTTCAGGTTACCCTTAAAGATAATTCTAGCCTTCAGTCGGTTTACAAATTAGACATTTAGTGTGAAATCTCTCCAATGTCATTCGGATCATGTTTATGTTTGAAAAGTATGGCGAATAGAATTGCAATCACAAGTGCGTAACCGGCAAAACACAACCAAATAGGTTCCCACTGTTGCACAATAATAGATTTACTTAGGGTTCCCTTTGATGTAATGCTATTTTCCTTAAGGAGTTCTACGATCATGGGGTGGTTTGCTGTAACTTCATAATACGAAGCAACCTCTTTTACGGTAATTAAGGATTTTGTAAAAAAGGTATCAATTAATCTACCGCTTATAGAACTCCCAAGAATAGCTCCGAAGCCATTCGTCATCATCATAAATAATCCTTGTGCGGAAGATCGTTTGTCTGCTGAAACAGATGAATTCACAAAGAGCGAGCCTGAGATATTAAAAAAATCGAATGCCATGCCGTAAACCACGCAGGATAACAAAATCATCCAAAGTAGATCCCCTGGATTTCCATAAGCGAATAAACCAAAACGCAATACCCAAGCAATCATACTCATTAACATTACTTGTTTTATTCCAAAGCGCCTTAAAAAGAATGGTATTGCCAGGATGAACAGAGTCTCTGAAATTTGAGAAATTGACATTATTACTGTTGAGTGCTTTACGGCAAAGGACTCTGCATATTTCGGAAAGGCCTCAAAAGTGCTTAAATAGGTGTCACCATACATATTGGTTAATTGCAGTGCACCCCCTAACATTAATGAAAAGAGGAAGAAAATAAACATTTTATAATTGAGCATTAATTTGAATGCATCTAAGCCAAGAACTTGAATGATGTTTTTTCCATCATTTGATCCTCCTTTGGGAGCACATTTAGGCAGCATAAATGAGAATACGGCTAATCCAAACGATGCGAAAGCACTGATATAAAATTGGTTGGCGGAATCACTGTTTCCTGTCAGGTCGGTGACCCACATCGCAATGATAAAGCCCACGGTTCCAAAAACACGAATAGGAGGGAAGGTCTTCATCGGATCCAACTTGTATTGTCCGAGAATGTTATATGATACCGCATTTGACAACGCGATGGTTGGCATATAGAAAATCATAGCAAGTAAAGTGACCCAAAAAAACATGCTCGGAGTTTGAACCATTGGAAGACTAGCTACCGCTAGGCCACTCAATAAATGCAGAAGCCCAAGCAATCGCTCCGCATTAATCCATTTATCAGCAACAATTCCCATTAAACTAGGCATAAAAATTGAAGAAAGTCCCATAGTAGTAAAAATGGCACCAAATTCAGTAAATGTCCATTTCATGGTAATTGTACAATATTTTCCCACGGTAATTAACCATGCTCCCCAAACAAAATATTGGAGAAAACTAAGTACGGTAAGTTGAATTTTAATGGGAGATGAATTAACGGATTTTCCTCCGTCTAGGTTGTTGCCATGATTTTCCATGGCTTGAAGATACTATTTTTTTCGCTTATTTATTTCGTCGCGAATTTTAGTTGCTAATTCATAATCTTCCTGTTCTAACGCTTCCTTGAGTTGATTTTCTAGTTCGTCCATATCAAGGCCTTTAACTTCATCTTCTAGGTTGACGGCCTCCTCGAAATGCTCTGAATCGGTTAATGAATCTTCCATCTGAGGATTCACTTCACTGAGGTTATTGACCTCATTGATTACTTGCTTCGTAGTGTAGATAGGGACATTAAAACGAACCGCAATGGCTACCGCGTCAGAAGAACGAGAGTCAATGTCCGTTGGGATACCATCTTCACCAATTAAAGTGATTTTGGCAATAAAAAGCCCTTCTCTAAATTGATGGATTATTACTTCTTTTACCGTGATGTGAAAAATATCTAGAATTGGTTTAAATAAATCATGAGTCATTGGACGATTTGGAACCATTTTTTCTAACTCAACAGCTATCGCTTGTGCTTCGAAACTACCAATTACAATGGGCATATGTCTACTTCCATTAACTTCTTTAAGGTGCAAGACATAAGAGCCCGAGTGCGTTTGGCTATATTCTATCCCAGTTATTTCCAGCTGAACCTTTTCCATTGCAGCAAAGTAATTATTGTGCGGCTTTAAATTTATGAATTGCTTCGGTAAGCTTTGGAATTACTTCGAAGGCATCACCCACTACCCCATAGTCGGCGGCTTTAAAAAATGGTGCTTCCGAATCTGTATTTATTACCACAATAACTTTGGAACCATTGACGCCAGCTAAATGCTGAATAGCACCAGAAATCCCAATGGCAATATATAAGTTTGGGCGTATAGCAACTCCTGTTTGCCCTACATGTTCATGGTGAGGTCTCCATCCAATATCAGCCACTGGTCGTGAACAAGCCGTTGCAGCACCTAAAGAGTTAGCTAAGGATTCAATCATTCCCCAATGTTCAGGGCCTTTTAAACCACGACCAGCAGAAACCACCAATTCCGCCTCCGGCAAAGGGATGGCTCCTTCGGGCTTTTTAACCGAAATAACTCGTACTTTATTTGCCCCCACTTCTTCATTGATTTCAGTAACCCCACAGTGGGTTCCAGTTTCTTCTGGAGCAATACTATTAGGTAATAAAGAAATAATTCGTTGTGTAGAATGTGTCTTTACAAATCCGAATGCTTTTCCTGAGAAAACATTCACTTTAACCGATCCATCAGCCTCAGGAAGTGATACTGCACCTGCAATTAATCCGGCCTTGAGGCGCACCGAAAGGCGTGGAGCAATCGCTTTTCCTTGAAAGTCATGACTAAAAATGATATTATTTGCATCAGGTGCTTTAGACGCAATCCAAGCAGCGATTTGCTGATCATCGTTACCAGTGATTCCCCGATTAATAATAACCTCCTTCGCGCCATAGTTTCCGAGAGACGATAATAAAGATGACTCCATATTTCCTGAAGCTAACACGGTTATATCCCCTCCCAGTTTCTTCGCATAGGTGACCACTTCAAAAGCCGCTTTATTCAGGTGGCTATTCCCATTTATATATACTAGGTTTTTCATCATTAAATTACTTTTGCTTCGCTGTGTAACAAGGATACGAGTTCATCCATATTGTTTGGATCAATTAGTTTCACACTAGACTTTGCTTGCGGACTAGCAAATGACACATAACTAGTTAAGGTTTCAGTAACTGTAGGAGGCAACACATGCAGAGGTTTCGTTCGTGCGGCCATTATACCTCTCATATTAGGAATACGTTGTTCGGCCATTCCTTTTGCACAAGAAACAACGGCAGGAAGCCCCACTTCGACCTCTTCAACGCCGCCGATAATTTCGCGTTCCAAAGTCAATGTGGAACCATTCACGTCTAGTTTAGAAGCGATAGAGACATATGGTAAGTTTAGTCCTTCCGCAATCATTCCACCAATTTGAGATCCGTTGAAATTAATCGTTTCTTTTCCGGTTAATACTAAATCAAAACCTTGATTTTTTGCGTAATTTGAGATCTCCGAGGCTACCATATATGCATCGACAGGATCGGCATCAATACGGATAGCTTCATCTGCGCCAATAGCTAAAGCTTTACGCATAATGGCTTCATCTTCCGCTCGTCCAACCGTAATAATTGTTACATCAGCACCTGAAGTTTCTTTGATTTCTAAAGCTCGCACTAGGGCATACCATTCATCGTACGGATTAACGATATATTGAACGCCATTTTCATCAAAGGTGCTATTGTTGTTAGTAAACGCAATTTTTGAAGTGGTATCAGGCGCTTTACTTATACAAACAAGGATTTTCATAAGAATTAATTTTGCTTCACAAAGTTAAGGAAATATTACTGATTCAAGGGCACTTTTAAGAATAAATCGCGCTTCAAAAAAGGCTTATTGCAAAGCACATGATTGATGCCAAAAAGGTGCTTAATGCTACCTTTTTTAATTCCGGATCAAAGGATTTCGCTTCTTGTATGGCTGACACATTATTGAGATGTTTTACTATGATTAGCATCGGAAGTCCTGCCAATCCTATGAGATAGCTATGAGTCTCATTGGAAATACGAAAAAGTAAGATTACCCAAGCAACACAACCAAGCATTGCCAAAAAGTAATGGTATCGTTTTGCCTGAGCTGCTCCTAAAATCACAACAAGTGTTCTTTTTCCCGATTTTTCATCATTATCTATATCTCGCATATTATTTAAATTCAACACCATGGAACTCCAAGCGCCAATGGCCAAAGCCCCAAAAATTTCATTGTATGTGAATGTAGAATCAAATAGGTGTTTTGTTCCACTAACAGCGACAACACCAAAGAACAAGAAAACCATTACGTCTCCGAAACCATGATAACCATAAGCCTTTCTACCAACAGTATAGGTGATCGCTGATAGCACACAAAGTGCAGCGAGGAGGATGTAAAATATAATTCCGGATGTGGTTTGAATGGCAGGAGCGGAGTAAATAAGTAATCCAGAGGACAACATACTTAAAATACCTAATGCAATAACACCAAAAGTCATTTGCCGCATCGAGATTTTGCCGGATTGTATTGCCCTTGTAGGGCCAATTCGTTGAGCATTGTCAGTGCCTTTCATTCCATCACCAAGGTCATTTGCGAGATTAGATAGTACTTGAAAGCAAATTGTAGTGAATAGACAAGCAAAAGCTGTCAATGAAGTCTTAGCTCCTTGGGCATTTGATAAGGTTAATCCGACCAATATTCCAGAAAGTGAGAGTGGTAAGGTGCGCGGTCTTACGGCGCTTATCCATGCGCTCAGTGTACTCATTCCTCAAAGGTACAAATTACGGTAGTTCTTAGAAAGAATAATTAATTTTATAAAACCTTACCTTGAATAAAAGAAAACCCATTGATGGCAATGGGTTTCTAGTGGTTCGTCGGGATGACAGGATTTGAACCTGCGACCACACGCCCCCCAGACGTGTACGCTACCGGACTGCGCTACATCCCGATTGACACAAAAATATATAATTCTAATTTCATGAACAAAAGATTCATTGTAACCAAATAAAGCTTAAGCATTATTGAAGGATGAGGTACTTGTTTTTTTTGTTTTGTGTGGTGAACCTAACTATTTACGCACAACGCGATTTTATTCAAATTGATACCTTATCTTGGTCAATTAAGAATTTAGATGTTACCACTTTTAGGAATGGTGACGAAATTCGTAATGCCAAATCACGCGAAGAGTGGATTGAATGCCTTCAAAACGGAATTCCAGCCTATTGTGATTATCGAAATGATACCACACTAGGAAAAATTTATGGTCATCTCTATAATTGGTTCGCCATTGCTGACCCTCGGGGCCTAGCTCCTAAAAGAGCTCGTGTTTCAAATAACAGGGATTGGAGTGGATTATATATATATACGAATTTAGGGGTGGATAACTGGGCTAATATGGGATTGGTTGGACAACGTCTTCGCAGTGAGGAAGGCTGGAAGCTTGCAACACCCGGAGAGAATTATTTTCAATTTAATCTTTTGCCCGGTGGTTATCGAAATGAAAATGGACAGTTTGAGGGATTGGGTGTGGAAACGGCATTTTGGGTCAGAGATACTATGTCATATGGCGTAGTTTCTAAAGGGAATGCTCTACTGTCGCCTTTTGCTCTTATCCATGGATTGAAGCAAGACATACTTTTTACGAATGATGGAAAGAAAACTGGTTGTTATGTTAGACTGGTAATAGGAGAAGAGTATGGATTAGCTTCCAATGTTCCAAAACGAAATGATGACGATTTTATTAATAGCTTCGATCCAAATGCGTTGGAATTTGAGCGTCAAACAAAGCAATCGAACCGTAAAAAACGTCGGAGTAAATCTTAATTATTCTTTTTTTGAATTACTTTTGATCTACTAAATTCATTTCATGCGAAAAAGCCTATTTATTCCGTTTGTCAGTTTGTTTTTTGTTGCATGTAACACGAAAAATACAATGACTTCCGAAGCTGAATCACCAAAAACTCCCGTTAAAGATAGCTTGGCCGTTGACCCTCCAAAAATAATTTCTTCAGGTTTAATTTTGATCCCATTCAAGTTTTCTGATAAGAATTGTGACTTAGTGGTGCCAGAAGACATGGAGCTTGATGAAGGTTGGTGCAATTCGCGCGAAATTAATGGCTTGAGGGTATCCTTAACCGATGCGGCAATTGCCCAGAAAATTAATTATTTAATATGTAAAGAGATTTCTGGGAAGCCAGGGAACTTGAATACGTTAAAGAAATTTGTTTCTGAAATAAGTAGTTTAAACAATGAAGAAGGTGATATGGAGTATATTCAAGACGAATATACTTGTTCACTGATTGACTCTTCCAATACTTATTTAAGCATGGGAATTAGTTCTTATTTTTATGCCATGGGGTCAGCTCATGGTCAACCTGGAATTCAAGTTCTCAATGTGGATCTGAAATCGGGAAAGAAAATTGTGCTTTCCGATTTATTTGTTAACAATTATCGTCCGACTTTAAAAGCGTTCGCAAAACGCAAGTTTTTGGAACAAAACGGAAATGGGGATTGGTGGTTTATTACTGGTGAACAGGTTTTTGATCTTCCCGAAACGTTTGCAATTTCGCGTAAAGGGATCACCTTTACTTATCAACCATATGAAATAGGTCCATATGCAGCTGGTGCTCCTGAGATTTTTCTTAGTAAAAGAGATTTATCAAAATGGCTTAGAGAAAATCCGTATTTGATTCCTTTACAGAATTAATAACTGCTTGATGCCCCTCCAATATGTTCAATCGGGTGCCAAGTGGTTTTTACTTCTTGTAAATCAGTAATATTCTGTAATCCGTGTTCAGTTCCTGGTTGATAGGTGATGTTTCGTTTTAAATTCTCTATACATGCCAGAGCAATTGGTTTGTCTAACCCTCCCAATGATTCCTTAACGAGGGCATTTATATCCATGTGTGAAGCTAATGCAGGGGCTAATTCCGACAACTTCCCGGTAAGTATATTCACCACGCCTCCAGGTACATCCGATGAATGAATAACTTCCGCAAGCGTTACCGCACACAGGGGTAATTCTTCGGAAGCAACGACCACCGCTGTGTTCCCACCGCAAATCGCTGAGGCAATAAATTTAACTACGCCAATGAGTGAAGTTTCTTGAGCAGCAATAATTCCAATAACCCCCATTGGCTCCAAGGCAGAAAAATTAAAATGAGAGGAACTCACTGGATTTACCGTACTTGAAATTTGTTGGAATTTATCAGCCCATCCTGCGTAATATACCAAGCAGTCGATTGCTGCTTGTACCTCCCTGGCCGCTTTCTCTTTGGATGAACCTTGTTTTTTTAATTCCTCCAAAAACTGTAATTTTCTACCTTCCAATATTTCTGCCATTCTGTACAAAATTTGGCCACGATTAAAGGCAGTTTTTTCCGACCATCCGCCAAAAGCTTTTCGAGCTGCAACCACCGCATTTCTAACATCTTTTCTTGAAGAAAGGCTTACGTTGGCTATCGTATTACCCTTGGCATCAAGTAAGGGATAATATCTCCCAGACTCTGTCCTTGGAAAGGATCCTCCGATGTAAATTTTATAGGTTTTCAAAACTTCCATGACTTATATTCTTGTTCGCTTTTATCATTCATTAAATACATTGAAATTTATTTCAAATAAGCACTCAATCCATGCAGGCCGCCTTCCCGACCAAATCCACTCTCTTTATATCCCCCAAATGGAGAAACAGGATCAAATTTGTTGTAGGTATTAGCCCAAACGACTCCTGCACGCAGTTTAGTAGTTAGATTAAAAATTCTAGACCCTTTATCTGTCCATACCCCAGCAGCTAAACCATACGGAGTGTTATTAGCTTTTTGGATTACCTCATCAATCGTTCTGAATGTTTGAATGGTTAAAACTGGACCGAATATTTCCTCTTGTGCAATAACATGGGATTGCGATACCCCGGTAAATATAGTTGGTTTGCAAAAGTATCCCCTACTAGGAATGGAACACTCACTTTGATAAATTTCTGCTCCTTCAGCTTTACCAATTTTAATATACTTATTAATTGTATCCAACTGCTCTTTAGAGTTTATTGCACCAATGTCAGTGTTTTTGTCTAATGGATCCCCAACATACAAGCTTTCCATTCGAGATTTCAATTTTTTAATAACTAAATCGGCAACATTTTCTTGAACAAATAACCGGGATCCCGCACAGCATACATGGCCTTGATTAAAGAAAATACCATTAATTATTCCTTCAACTGCTTGATCAATAGGGGCATCGTCTAAAATAATATTGGCAGATTTACCGCCTAATTCTAAGGTTGTTTTTTTATGGGTTCCCACTACCGCTCTCTGAATTATTTTCCCAACATGTGTTGATCCCGTAAACGCAATTTTATCAACATCATGGTGATTCACGATAGCAGCACCGGTATCCCCAAAACCTGTAACAATATTCACCACTCCAGCTGGAAGTCCGGAATCTTTGATGATTTCTGCTAATTTAAGAGCTGTTAGCGAGGTGGTTTCAGCAGGCTTGAGAACTACTGTATTTCCAGCGGCTAACGCTGGAGCGATTTTCCAAGCTGCCATCAGCAAAGGAAAGTTCCATGGAATTATTTGTCCTGCAACACCAAGGGCTTCAGGTATTTTATGAGGGAAGGCATATTCGAGTTTATCAGCCCAACCAGCATAGTAGAAGAAATGATTACATGCCAAAGGCACATCAACATCCCTGGATTCCCTAATGGGTTTCCCACAATCCAATGATTCAATGACTGCAAATTCACGAGCCCGTTCTTGCATCATGCGAGCTATTCGAAAAATGTATTTTCCTCGTTCTATCCCAGACATTTTCGACCACACCTCCTTGTACGCTTTTCTTGCTGACTTTACTGCACGATCAACGTCTGCTTCATTCGCCCAAGCAATTTCCGCTAAGGTTTCCTCCGTTGCCGGATTAATGGATGGAAAATATTTTTTTGAACTGGGTTCAACCCATTCATTATTGATGAATAATTGATATTTTTTTTCTAATCGGATATGTGATGTGCTCTCAGGAGCAGGAGCATAAGTCCAATCAGTCTGCATTTGTGTTGGATTTTTTTTAGCCATAAGTTAGTCGATTGAAAAATAATCTGGGGATTGATATAATCCGCTTTCTGTTTTCATAAGTTGCATTAAGACATCATTTGCTAGGCTACTTGCTCCAAACCTAAACCAATCGTTACTTAGCCATTGGTTACCTAAAATTTCTTTAACCATTACTAAATTATGTAAGGCAAGTTTCGCAGTTGAAATCCCTCCTGCAGGTTTCATTCCTATCATTTTTCCCGTTTGATCATAATAATCTTTGATAGCCATTAACATGGTATAGGTCACTTGCATTGTGGCAGCAGGTTGAATTTTCCCTGTAGAGGTTTTTATAAAATCTGCCCCTGCATGGATAGCAATATCACTGGCAATACGAACATTATCTAGTGTACACAATTCTCCGGTTTCCAATATAACTTTGAGCCTCGCCTTGCCACAAGCTTCTTTAATTGCCGCAATTTCGTCAAAAACAAAACCATATTCTCCCGCTAAAAATTGACCACGTGAAATAACCATATCGATTTCATCCGCACCTTGTTCAACGGCATATTTCGTATCCGAAATTTTGATCTCTCGAGTGGATTGTCCTGAGGGAAATGCTGTAGATACAGAAGCGACTTTTACCGGTGAATTTCCAAGAGCTTTCCTCGCTACGGAAACCATTGATGGATAAACGCAAACAGCTGCAACAGTAGGTAATCCGGGATAAACGTCGTGTAAATGTTGCGCTTTATAACACATTTGTTGCACCTTGCCCGGAGTGTCTTTTCCTTCTAAAGTGGTAAGGTCAATCATATTAAGCACCATTAGAAGCCCTTGTTTTTTAGCTTCATTTTTTATGCTCCTAGTTTGAAATCGAGCTACACGCTCTTCAACGCCGACTTTGTCAACACGGGAATTCGCGTGAATTAGGGTTGGATTGTAGGATTTTTTCACTGCGTAATTTTGTGATTCAACCAAAGTTACGCAAACAAATTGAAAAAGTTCCGATTCTTATTCTTCGTCGTCTTCTCCGTCATCATCGTCTGGCTTATCATATTCATCGTCACCTTCATCGTCTTCCTCTACGTCGTCGTCGTCATTGATATCCGGAACTTTATCAAAGTCATCATCAAAATCATCATCCTCATCCTCAACTACAGGTTTAATCTTTGGAGAAACCTTATTGATCTTAACCAGGTAAATTACTTCATCCGTTTCCCACATTAGCGCGTCGAGAATTTCACCTGTAGGGGTTTTAATGGATGACAGATGATTAATGTATCCATCTGGGAAATCTTTTAAAATTTGCTTCTTCTGATCAAGCGTTAATTTATCATAACTAATGATGGACCTTCTTTTGGACATAATTTTTCAGTTATTCAACGGGCAAAATTAATTTTTTTGATATACAGCTGTACATTTTTTTCAAGTTTATAAAAAAATAATTTTCAACGTGTCTTGAATTGACCCATTTCCTGCTTTTCCATTACATTTGTCAAATGGCCAAATCTAAATCCGCTTTTTTCTGTCAATCCTGTGGTTACGAGGCCCCTAAATGGTTAGGCAAGTGCCCGTCATGTAATGAATGGAACACCTTTGTTGAGGAAAGAGTGCTTATTTCCAAAAACAATCCTCAACCGTTCGCACGTCAAAAAAGTGATCATATACCTATATTATTGCAAGATATTAAGCAAACGGATACCACACGTATCACTTTAAAGGATGTGGAATTGAATCGGGTTTTGGGTGGGGGATTGGTTAAAGGGGAAATTATTTTAATAGGAGGTGATCCAGGAATTGGAAAGTCAACACTATTGCTACAAATGGCGATAAAAGAGCACCTCTCAGTGTTATATGTTTCCGGTGAAGAAAGCGAACAGCAAATTAAAATGCGGGCGCAGCGTATTGGAATTGAAAATCCAAAATGTCAATTATTGATAGAAACAGATGTTGGTCAAATCATTAAACATGGGGAAAAATCACATCCAGATGTTATGATTATTGATTCGATTCAAACATTGTTTACTTCGCATGTTGAGAGTGCACCTGGCAGCGTAAGTCAAGTAAGAGAGAGTACAGCAATGTTGTTGCGATTTGCTAAAGAAATGGAAATACCCGTTTTTTTAATTGGTCATATCACAAAAGAAGGAACGATTGCCGGCCCAAAAGTATTAGAGCATATGGTAGATGCGGTATTACAGTTTGAAGGAGATCGAAACCATTTTTATCGCCTGTTACGATCAGTTAAAAACCGATTTGGGTCTACGAATGAATTGGGGATTTATGAAATGCAAGGAAACGGCTTGCGTATGGTCGAAAACCCTTCTGAAATATTAATCTCCAATACCGATGGCACCCTAAGTGGCTCATGCATAGCTACAACCATTGAAGGCCTTCGTCCCTTGCAGGTTGAGGTACAAGCCCTAGTGAGTACAGCGGCCTATGGCACCCCTCAACGTTCATCCAATGGGTATGACGCAAAACGTTTGAATATGCTTCTTGCTGTATTGGAAAAACGGTGCGCCTTTCGTTTGGCTTCAAAAGATGTTTTTCTTAACATAGCAGGTGGAATTAAAGTGGATGATCCGGCCGTTGATTTAGCGGTCATAATTGCCGTTTTATCCTCAAATGCCGAATTAGCCGTTTCACGGTCGTATACCTTTGCTGCTGAGGTGGGACTTTCAGGAGAAATCCGTCCTGTCAATCGAATTGAAACAAGAATTTCTGAAGCGCAAAAACTAGGTTATACGCATATCTTTATTTCATCTTACAATAAAGGGTTGAAACCGAAGGATTATCAAATTGAAGTGATTCAAGCGAAAAAAATAGAAGATATTGTAAAGTTTGTATTTGGATAATGGAAAAGGTATCATTTGTTTCTGCTCAACACGTTAAAATAGAGTTTGAAATGGCTTCCGTGCTACAGCGATGTTTGGCGTATGTAGTGGATACGGTAATTATTTACATTTACCTGCTAATAGTGATGCTTGCCCTCCTAGATCGCGCTTTTATCTCTTTCAACAACATTGATGTTTTTATGGGCCTTTTTATCTTGTTAGTAAACGCCCCTGTAGTGTTATATAAGCCATTAATGGAGTATTTTTTCAATGGGCAAACACTGGGGAGAATGTTGTTTGGTATACGAATGGTTCGTATAAACGGAGATCGCGTTACCATAAAAGATATATTTATTCGTTGGGTAATGCGAGGAGAGTTTTTTTGGATTTCCATGGTTTCTAATCCCGGATTTATTGGGTTAATCCCTTTTATTTCTGCAATTGATTTTATTGTGGCTTCCATATCTCCACTTCGTCAGCGCATCGGGGATATGATGGCTTCGGTTATTGCAATTCGAACACGGCCAAATAGAACTTACACGTTGAAGGAGGTGCTTAGTAAGCAAACAGAAACCAATTATGTTCCTACTTATGAAAATTGCATCACATTTACGGACGAGGATATGCTTTATCTCAAGAAGGTCATTGAGCAATATAAGAAATATAAAGAACCTGAAGTCAAGGACTTATTGAATCAAGTAACCATAAAAACTCAAAAACGCCTCGAAATTAAAGACCCCATAAATAACCAACTATTATTTTTAGAAACTGTGCTTAAGGATTATGTTCAAATAACCCGATGAAACTTGCTCAACTTTGTATTGTCCCAACTCCAATTGGGAATTTAGAAGACATTACGCTTCGTGCGATTCACGTGTTAAATGCTTGTGAGCTTATCATTGCTGAAGATACCCGAGTTACTCGAAAACTTTTGAATCACCTTGGTATACAAAAAAAAGTAATTTCATTTCATACGAATAATGAACATGCTCAGTTGAATGAGATGATTAAAAAAATTCAGCAATCATCAATTGTTGCCTTGGTATCGGATGCCGGCACCCCTGGGATATCTGATCCTGGATTTTTATTGATTCGTGCATGCATAGAAGAGGGGATTACAATTGAATGTTTACCTGGACCAACTGCATTTGTACCTGCCCTTGTAGCTTCAGGGATCCCTTCGGATCGATTCTATTTTGAAGGGTTCTTACCCCACAAGAAAGGACGTCAATCACGCCTTCAATATCTTGCGGCATTGGATTGTACCGTGGTGCTTTATGAATCCCCATACCGCTTATTGAAAACCTTGGAGCAATTAGCAATACACGTAGGTGGAAACCGAAAGATTTGCGTTGCAAAAGAAATTTCAAAAATGTTTGAATTTCATTTTCGTGGGAGCGTACACCAGGCTCTTGAGTATTTTAACAATGTAGCCATCAAAGGAGAATTTGTTTTGATTTTATCGAAGGATGTGTTACCCGAAAACCCAATTGATAATGCTTAATTTTACATATGTTTTTTAAGGATGTAGTTGGGCAAAAAGATCTAATTGCTCACTTGTTAGCTGAAGCAAAATCTGGGAAAGTTGCCCATGGGCAACTTTTTATAGGAAATGAAGGGCACGGAACATTGGCGTTAGCAATTGCTTTTGGCCGTTATTTGCTCTGCGAAAATCCAGGTATTCATGATGCTTGTGGTCAATGCAGTTCCTGTCTTCAAGTAAGCGAATTACAACATCCAGATTTGCACATGGTTTTCCCTGTAATACAATCTATTAGTAAAATTTCTGAGAATTTATATCAGCAATGGCGCGAATTAGTTTTAGAATCTCCTTACTTCTCTCTTTTTGACTGGACCAAATTCATGGATGACAAAGAGCGAACACCCATTATTGGTAGCGAGGAAAGCAAAGAAATTGTGCGTAAAATAAGTCTGAAATCTTTTCAAGGGGGTTACAAGATTATGATCATCTTCGCGGCGGATCAGCTGAATGACCATGCGTCTAATAAAATCTTAAAAATTTTGGAGGAGCCACCTCTTCAAACGGTGTTTATTTTACTCTCAAGCAATCCGCAATCAATTTTAACGACAATTCGTTCAAGAACACAATCTGTGCATGTAACACGCCTTCAAGCTTTTGAGATTTCAAAGTATCTTCAAAAACAATGTAATATGGAAGCCAATGTTGCCGATGGAGTCGCATCATTTGCAGATGGGGATTTATGCGCTGCATTGACCGTCATGAAAGATGGTGAAAGTACTGCAATCTACCGGGAATTGTTTATCAAACTCATGCGAAGTAGTTACAAAAAAGATGTCTTAGAAATGATGAATTGGGCGGATGAGGTTTCAGGTTTAACCAAAGAAAGGCAGAAAATGTTTGTACTTTATGCCCTGCATATGCTTCGTCAGAGCCTTATGCTTAATTATCTAGGATCTGATCATGTGCGTTTAACCGCACCAGAGTTTGAATTTATATCGAAGTTTTCACCCTACATTACCGGAAACAATATTCGATTGTATATTGAAGAACTTGATGCATCCTATTATCACATAGGGCGAAATGCTAACAGCAAAATACTTTTCACTCAAATGAGTTTTCAATCGATGAGGTTCATTCATCGAGCTTAATTGTTTATTTTTACAAAAAAAAATATGGGCTGCGCATCATGTGGAACAGGAGGAACCCCCAACGGGTGTAAGAATAACGGACTGTGTAGCAGTGGGGGGTGTGATAAATTAGAAGTATACGATTGGCTAAGCAACGTTGCCCTTCCAGAAAATCAAAAACCGTATGAAATTGTTGAGGTACGATTTAAAAATGCCCGAAAAGGATTTTACAGAAACATTTCTGGCATAGTTCTTCAAGCGGGGGATGTAGTTGTTGTTGAGGCCTCCTCGGGATACGACATTGGGGTGATTTCTGTAGTTGGGGAATTAGCTAAAATTCAAGTAAAGCGAAAAGCCCCCACATTTAAGCATGCTGAGGCGCGCAAAATCTTGCATATCGCCACACAAGAGGAAATTGACACATGGATTAAAGGTCGTTCCTTAGAAAAGGATATCATGTATAAATCCAGAACCCTAGCTATGAATCTGAACCTAGAAATGAAGATTTCTGATGTTGAATATCAGGCAGATTTATCCAAAGCAATATTTTATTATACAGCGGAAGGCCGGGTTGATTTTCGTCAACTTATTAAGGATATGGCCGATGCCTTTAAGGTCAGAATTGAAATGCGTCAAATTGGGGCGCGACAGGAATCTTCACGATTAGGGGGAATTGGATCTTGTGGAAGAGAGTTATGCTGCTCAACATGGTTGACAGACTTTCGATCTGTTTCAACAGCTGCCGCACGTTATCAGCAGCTTTCATTGAATCCACAAAAATTAGCAGGTCAATGTGGTAAACTGAAGTGCTGTTTGAATTACGAATTAGATATGTATACCGAGGCATTGAAGGCCTTACCTAAATCGGACATAAAATTGAAAACTGAGAAAGGGGATGCTTACCATGTTAAAACCGATGTATTTAAGCAACTTATGTGGTATGCCTATCCTGGTGAGGGTGCTTTGGTGGTGTTAACTCCAGATCATGTCCGTAAAGTTCAACAGATGAATAAAAACGGAAATACTCCAAGAGATTTAAAGGAATTCGCATATGAAGTAGAAAAAGAAGTAGAGATTGGTTTCGATAATGTAGTTGGGCAAGATAGCCTTAATCGTTTCGAGAATAAGCAAAAGAATCGTAAAAAAAAGAAGAAAAAACCAAAGAATTCAAATCAATCAGTATACAATGCAAAGGCTTAACGTTAGATTTTTTTCTTTGATTGGGATTACAATGTGCTTACTGTACGCTTGTGGATCAGATGCCGTATTTAACAAATCTGTGGCGATTTCAAACCGCTCCTGGAAGGATAATTTTCGTCCTACGTTTAAAGTTCAAATCACAGATACCCTCAGCAATCATGATTTTATACTCACTATAAGAACAACAGTAGATTATGCTTATTCAAATTTATGGTTGTACTTAACCATAAATGGCCCGATGGGAAAATCATCTCGTTTACCACTAGAAATAGTTACAGCAGACCCCACAGGGAAATGGACCGGTGATAAAAGTGGATCGTTGGTTTCTTTTTCTAAACTATTTATACATGATAAATTTCCGAAAAAAGGAACTTACACGTTGAGTTTTGAACAAGCAACAACGCAGAAATCTTTACCCGAGGTTGTGGATGTCACTTTAGATGTGTATACCGTAGAAAACAAACAATAATGCGCTATCCGTGTTTAAATTTAGCACAACTAGAAGCACTTGAAAAAGATTTTGTAGCGTTTTTAATTGTGAATGGGGTTGAGGGTGAAACTTGGAAATTATTGAATGAAACGAATCCTTCAAAAGCCCAAGATTTGGCTAATTTATTTAGCCAAGTGGTATGGAAAAAAGTGGTTAAAGAGACGATTTACGTTAAACGAGTCAGTGAATCCGAACGTGTTTTTGGTTTTTTAGGTGAAGAACAAGGTGTGTTGCTTATTGGTCAACAATCCTCTAATGGGAATATCTTTCATAAGGCTAACAAACAATGGGGACCTAATCGCGAAGCAGAGGTATTCGCCTTGCTTCAACAAGGGTTTGAGCGCTCAACAGAGGAGGAATTCAATGAAATATGGCAATTTTTAAAATAAAATAAAACAATGAAAAAAATACTTTTTTTAAGCATGTTAAGCATTGTAATGTCTGATCTATTTGCACAAATAAACGCTCCAAAAGCAAGTCCAGCTTGCAAGCTAGAACAACGAGTAGGCTTAACTGATATCAGCATTAGTTATTCGCGACCTGCAGTAAATGGACGAACAATCTTTGGTGGTTTAATTCCTTTTGATGCATATTGGAGGCTTGGTGCAAATGAAAATACTAAGTTCACAACAACAGATGTTTTATACTTTGGAAAGGATACATTGCCAATAGGGACCTATGCCCTTTATGCAATGCCAGGCAAATCAGAATGGAAATTGGCCTTTTATAAGGAGTTTAACAATTGGGGCATGCCACCTGTTTGGGATCAAACAAAAGTGGCACTTGAACTGCTGTCTCCAGTTATTAATAGAATCGATCAAGTTGAAAATTTAACAATAGGTCTAGATCATTTGGAAAACAGTAGCGCAGACTTGTTGATTACTTGGGACCATATTGTGGTGAAGTTTCCTTTCACAATAAACACCAAAGACAAAGTATTGGCGTCTATTCAAAAAGTCATGAATGGTCCGAGCGCTAACGACTTTCATACTGCGGCTAAATTCTATTTGGAAGAAAAAATTAATAACAATCAGGCTTTAGAATGGGTAGAAAAGGCAATTATATTAAGGCCGGAAGCTTATTGGATGCTTCGGACAAAGTCGTTGATTCAAGCAGAATTAGGTCTGTATACGGATGCAATAAACACGGCTGAAAAGTGCATGAAATTGGCAGATTCCGATGGAGACAATTCTTATGTTAATCA
Organism: Crocinitomicaceae bacterium; assembly: GCA_030830895.1. Taxonomy (GTDB): domain Bacteria; phylum Bacteroidota; class Bacteroidia; order Flavobacteriales_D; family Crocinitomicaceae; genus UBA952. Next base: position 102,144 of record JAURMC010000004.1, read on the forward strand.
ATGTAAAAATTCCATTGAGGCATGGAAAAAGCTAAAATAGTACATGATTCGACTCAAAGAGTTTCTTTTATTACATTGCATAGTATTACTCTGGGGATTTACGGGTGTAATTGGTAAATTACTACATCAAGAATCCTTCATTATTGTCTGGTATCGGGTGTTAATCGCATCTCTCGGTTTAGTTGGATATTTATGGATCACAAAAACGAGTTTTATCCTCAATCGAGCCTATGTAATCCCAATAATTTTAGTAGGTTCTGTTGTGGCACTTCATTGGATTACCTTTTACTATGCAATTCAAATTTCCACAGCCTCTTTAGGTATTTTATGCCTCGCAACTACTACTTTGCATGTGGTTTGGTTGGAACCAATTATTTTGAAAACAGCTTTTCAATGGAAAAAACTTTGGTTTAGCTTGATTGTGGTGGCGGGAATCGCATTTATTGCACGAGATTACAAAGGTAATGTATTATTAGCCACAGGTATTGGTTTACTGAGTGCCTTATTAGCGGGTATATTCTCGGTTTCGAATGCAAAATTGTCTCAGAGCATTCCGTCTCCAATATTATCTTTTTATGAATTGGCTACCGGGTGGGTGGGTATTTCATTATACTTGCTAATCACCCGTTTTCCTTTGTCCAAATTCTATATTTCATGGAATGATTTATGGTGGCTTTTATTTCTTGGTTTAGTATGTACTTCCTTTGCTTTTATTGCTGCCATTAATTTAGTGAAGAAGTTAGGTGCTTACACGGTTTCATTAACTATTAATTTGGAACCCATTTATACGATGATACTTGCAGTAATTTTACTCAATGAACACAAAACTCTATCAATTGAGTTTTATGTGAGTGCGTTTTTAATTGTTTGCACCTTATTATTAAATGCATGGCTTAGTAGTACACCTAAAAAAATAATTACTTAATTTAGTTCTGTGTTAAATCGATTAATTTTTGGATTTTTAGCCCTAGTCATTTTTTTTGTGACTATTGGTGTACCTGTTTTTCATCATGATTGTACAGAAACGAATTCCCATTATACCCAATGGTTTACCTTTAGTAGCGAACATTGTCAGAATGAATCTCTTGCTCCATGTTGTAAAATAGAAAAACCAGATTGTTGTTCAATCACCAGTTCCATTATTGCATTAAAAACAGACCAAGAACACGGTGCTTTTCTTCCAAAGTTAACACTTACTTTTTCGGCTCCTTTTATACCTTCTAATTCTTTTAAATTACCTTTTATTTCTATTGATAACAAAAAGGTTGTGGAGCGCTATTTTCCTCCTCCAAATGTACGATTTGGATTGTACTTACTTAAATTAATTCAGATTTTTAGGATATAGACATTCATAGTTTTTTGTTGAATGTTAAAATAAAAATCATGAAATCAGGTATAATATTTTTTTTCCTTTTAGGAGTGTGTTGGTATAACATCACTCTGTCCCAGCTACACGGGTATGTTCGTGGAGTAAGCCTTTCTGATACGATGGCGCTGAATGGAGCAAAAGTAAAAGTGCTACGAGCAAAAAAAGCAACCTTTACCAATTCAGAAGGTAAATTTGAAATTTACTTGGGAAAGCAATTCCCCGACACCTTGGTTATTCTAAGTTCTGGATATTTACCCGATACTATTTTATTATCGGAAAAGGATCGGTTCGGTGCAATTACAGCAGTACTTTTTAGTGATAATCTTAAGCCCGAAGTGCTAGTTGAACGAAAAGCGGGGAATGGAACAATAAAAATTAGCATTGCTCAAATTGAACGAATAAGTAATGGTGAATTGAGGCGCGCAGCGTGCTGTAATTTATCGGAATCCTTCGAAACCAACGCATCTGTAGATGTGAATGTAACCGATGCAGTTTCGGGTGCTAGGAAAATTCAGTTGTTGGGATTAGACGGAGTATACACTCAATTTCAATTGGAAAATGTCCCTTTTCTACGAGGGCTTGAAACGGCATTCGGCATGCAGTCTTTTTCTGGGATTTGGCTCGACGGCATACAAATTTCTAAAGGTACTGGCTCGGTGGTTAACGGTCATGAATCAATGGCAGGGTTAATTAACTTAAGTATAAAGAGCCCTTTCGACGCCGAAAAATTACTTGTGAATGTATATGGTAATCGCTTTGGCCGTGGTGAAGCGAATTCCGTCTTAAGTAAACGAATTAATGAACGGTGGGCCACATCGCTTCTTTTAAATGGAGCTATCAACCAACGTACTATCGATGAAAATATGGATGGGTTTTTAGATTTACCACAATTTACAAGCTTTTCGGCCTTGAATAAATGGCAGTTCAATGGGGAGCGAATGGAAGCCCAATTATCCGTCTACGGTTATTATGACGATCGCTTTGCTGGCCAGTCCCCCTTTTCTCCGGCACTTTTCCCATTTCATGTGATGTTGAATAATCAGCACATTGAAGTTACGACAAAGACTGGTTTTTTTGGAAAGCACCAGGGAGAATCTCTCGGGCTTATAAATCATGTAAAATGGCATAAAACAGACGGTTACTTCGGGATCAATTCACAAGGAGTTAAACGAATTAGTAGTGGTGATGAAGCACGTTATTTTAGTTCGTTAAATTATGAGCGGTCAAGCAATGATGGGATTCACCTACTTAAATCAGGGGTATCATTAACCCTGTTGCGGATTAACCAACAAGCATTTATAAATTATTTAGAGCGGAACGAAATAACGGCAGGGCCATTTGCAGAATATTCGCTTCGTTTAAACAGGCTATCGTTACAACTTGGGGCCCGAGTAGATTACCACACTATTTTTGGTTTGTTTTTTGTTCCGCGTATTCATGGAAAATTTGCGCTTACACCAAAGACAGATATACGAATTTCGGGAGGAAAAGGCTGGAGAGTGCCAAATTTCCTTGTAGAAAATAATGTGCTTATGGCAAGTAATAAAATATGGAGTCTTCCAAGTGAAGGAGTTTTACCTGAAGAATCATGGAATATTGGTGGTTCAGTTGCTTCTGATTTTCAAATTTGGAACCGCAAAGTAAGTATTACCTTGGACGCTTATTACACATGGTTCGAACGACAACTTACAATCGACAGAGATGTTTCTCCAAGCACTCTAGTGTTTAGATATATAGAAAATCAGTCTACGGCACTTGCTTGTCAGGCGGAATTAGATTGGACAGTCTCAAAACAGTTCAGCTTAAGAATGGCTTATAAATTCCTTAAGGTAGAATCAATTTACGATGGAATTAAACAACCGCAACCGATGATTCCTACGCACCGCATGTTGTATACCGTATCATGGAATTCAAAAAATAAACGCTGGCAAGCCGATTTAACAACCAATGTAGTTGGCTCAATGCGCATGCCTACTTTTTATTCTGGTTCAGCAACGGGTAAAGAATATAGGTTTTCTCCTTGGTATCCATATCTTTTTGGACAGTTCTCTCATCAGTTTAAAAAAACTAAAGTGTATTTAGGGTTAGAGAACATTCTAAATGTAAAACAACCTAACCCAATAGTTTCATCATTAAATCCCCAAGACCCAAGCTTTGATGCCACCATGGTTTGGGGACCAATTACCGGTATTAATATTTATGGTGGTCTTACCTATCAATTAAAACAAAAGAAACAATGAAAAATCTACTTTTATTCGGCGCACTTCTGAGTTCATTATGTGCATTTGGTCAATCAAAAAACAAAATCGATACGGCATATATTAAAACATCTGCCTTGTGTGGAGACTGTAAAGAACGCATTGAGACCACGTTAAATTTTCAAAAAGGGGTAAAGTTTACGGAATTAAACCTCGACAATAAAATTGCCACTTGTGTGTATAAACCTTCAAAGGTAAATTTAAACGAACTGCGTTTAGCCTTGGTCCGTGTTGGGTATGATGCAGACGACATGGATGCAGATCCTGATGCGGTAAAACGATTACCCAAATGCTGTCAGCCGGGGGGACATTAAGTTATAAACGTTTCCTCGAATTAATTAACAATTTCGCTGAATTCGGATAGACATTATTTAACTTCGCTGAGCAATGAGCGATGCAATACAACACGAGTGCGGAATCGCCCTCCTAAGATTGAAAAAAGATCTGTCTTTTTATCTTGAAAAATATGGGACAGCCTTTTATGGGTTAAATAAAATGCAGCTGTTAATGGAAAAACAGCATAACCGCGGCCAAGATGGCTGTGGGCTGGCAAACATTAAATTAGATATGAATCCTGGAGAAAGGTACATAAGCCGTGCACGCTCCATTGATAATAACCCCATTCAAGATTTATTTCGACAAATCGGTTCTAGGATTAATCATCTGGCTTCTGAGGCTCCAGATAAATTAAATGATGTTAGGTATTTAAAAAAACATACTGGATTTACAGGAGAGTTATTTCTGGGACATTTACGATATGGGACTTTTGGTCGAAATTCGATTGAAAGTTGCCACCCATTCCTTCGTCAAAATAATTGGATGACTAGGAATTTAGTGCTTGCCGGAAATTTCAATTTAACGAATGTTGATGAATTGTTTGATTCATTATTGGCGATTGGTCAACATCCTAAAGAGAAGTCTGATACGGTAACTATTTTGGAAAAAATTGGACATTTTCTCGATGTGGAAAATGATCGGTTATATGACAAGTTTAAGTCCCAAGGATATTCAAAATCAGAGATTTCAACTAAAATAGCAGAGAATTTAGATTTAGTTTCAGTACTTCAAAAATCTTCATTAAAATGGGACGGAGGGTATGTAATGGCTGGCTTGATTGGTCATGGAGATGCATTTGTGCTTCGGGATCCAGCGGGTATTCGTCCTGCATTTTATTATGAAAATGATGAGGTGGTTGTTGTCGCATCGGAAAGACCGGTTATTCAAACGGTTTTCAATTTAAAAGTGCATCAAGTGAAGGAATTAGAGCCGGGTTGCGCCTTGTTAATACCAAAGGATGGTCAAGTTTCTGAAAAAGAAATTTTACCTCAATTGGCTATAAAGAAATGTTCCTTTGAACGGATTTATTTTTCTAGGGGTACTGATGCGGATATTTATAAAGAAAGAAAAAACTTAGGCCGAAAAATCGTTCCACAAGTAATGGCTGCCATTGATGGGGACATTGAAAACACCGTGTTTTCATTTATTCCTAATACCGCAGAAGCTTCTTTCTATGGTATGATGAAAGGAGTGGAGGATTTCCATAACCTTGAAAAGGCAGATTCAATATTAAAATTGGGGCCAAATCCTAGTTTGGAACAAATTACAAAAATTATTGAAGGAAGAGCGCGCATAGAAAAAATGGCCGTTAAAGATGCCAAGTTAAGAACCTTCATTACTCAGGATGATTCGCGTGATGATTTGGTTACTCATGTATATGACATTACTTATGGGTGTATTGTTCCACATAAAGATACAATTGTGGTTATTGACGATAGCATAGTTCGTGGTACGACATTGAAAAGGAGTATTTTACGGATGTTGGGGCGCTTAGAACCAAAACGAATTGTCATTATTTCTTCGGCCCCTCAGATTCGGTATCCAGACTGTTACGGAATTGATATGGCAAAAATGGGAGATTTCATAGCATTTGAGGCAGCAATTTCTTTATTGAAAGAAAGAAATTTGGGGCACATCATTGAAGAAGTTTATCAAGCCTGTTTAGCCCAATTATTACTCCCCAAAGAAGAGACAATAAATGAAGTGAAACGCATTTATGAGCCTTTTACGGATGAGGAAATTTCCGATAGAATAGCCCATTTATTGCGCCCGGAAGAGACTAAAACCGATATTAGAATGGTCTTTCAAACTGTAAATAATCTTCATAAGGCCTGTCCAGGTCATACCGGTGATTGGTATTTTACAGGGGATTATCCTACTCCGGGGGGCAATAAAGTAGTGAACAAATCTTTTATTAATTGGAAGGAAAATCGGAATGAGCGAGCATACTAAATAAATGAGAACTGATGCGTGATGTGGCTCCTGACTTTTCGTTAACAAAACTCATAATCTTGCTTTTTGTTGCTTCTTCATTCTGCATAAGGAATGTAATCTTTTCGAGTAAATCTTGAGGGGTCAACACCTCACTCCCCAACCCTCTCGCTATAAACTCTTCGGCCTCCGGGAACTTATCGTGTTTCGGTCCAAAAACAACAGGCAGCCCATAGACAGCAGGTTCCAAAATATTGTGTAATCTTCCGGTATAGCCTCCGCCAATAAAAGCAATATTTGCGAATTGATATAGTTGGTGTAATAAGCCGATGCAATCAACTAGAATTACAGTTTCACGTGAGACTCTATTAATCTCACTTAAACGAATGCACTTATCACCAAACATGGCTTCAATTTCATACAGGTGTTTTTCAGAAATGTTATGGGGGGCAATTATTGTAAAATCAAGTGGTATTTTATCATGAATGGAATGTGCCATTTCCTCTTCAACTAACCAACTACTGCCGAGGATAAATACCGATTTGCCCTTACAATAATTTTGTAATTGTAACAATTCGGGAGCGGATTTTGGGTTTTTTAATGTGTTAATTCGTTGTTTTAAAACATGGTCATACCGCGTATCACCACACACTGTAACTTGTTGAATTCCTATTTTGTGTAATAGCAACTTCGTGGCCTCGTTTTGAACATAAAAATGACTGAAACACGATAATCCCTTTCTAAAAATACCTCCAAAAGGATTAAAAATGAACTGATTCTTCCTAAGAAGTGTTGAAATACTGAATAGGGGGATGCCCTTTTTAGATATTCCCAAAATAAAATTTAACCAAAATTCATATTTTACAAAAACGACGTTTTTTGGTTTTACGTGCTTTAAAAACTGCTTGACATTTTTTCGATGATCGAGTGGTATTAAACAGGCATAATTTACACAATGTTGACGATTTTGGTAGTGATTTAATCCTGATGGGGAGAAAAATGTAACGAGAATTTTGGCCTGCGGGTAGGTAGATTTGTATTCCCAAAGTATGGGAAGCCCTTGATCGAATTCACCTAATGAAGCACAGTGCATCCATAGGTCATATGGTCCTGATGGAATGCTAGTTTTCCAGGCATTTCTAGATTGAAAACGTTGCTTAGCCTTTGCGTTGAAGAAGCGCGAGATAAAGACTCCAAAAGAGAATAATAAGATAGAAAAATCGTATAAACTGCGCATCAATACTCGATATAATAGTCTTTTTGTGTAGTATAAAAAGGAATGTACCATCCGATCTTAAGTCCAACAATTATATCCAAACGGGTGTTCGTTGAAACTGGTACCGAGGGCTCATCAAAAAAGATGGTTCTGCGGTTTTTTGTAAATCCTTCTATTGCATATATCCCCCCATAAAAATTATAAAATCCGTTTTTTGGCAAATAGGAATAACCTAAAAACTGTGTTGTGCTAATTCCTGTTGTTAGGCGATCATAGCCTTTTTTATAATCTAATTCAATCAAAGGTACAACTTGAGTTTGTGTTTCAATACGAATTCTGTGATTTAGATAACCGGTACCTAGATGCACCATTATTCCTGAATTTTTATTCTTTTTATTACACGGAATTATTTTACCAATTTGTGCATTCAATGCGATGCCCCTAGCCAAAATACTAACTGTTGCAGGATCGCCATTTACATCGGTAATGTTACCAAACGAATCTTTAAGGCCATCTAACAATGCGGGAATCTTTACGCGGCTGCCGAACATAAAATTAGCATCACCAAGAACGAACCAATTGTTTCGAAATTTATATCCACTGCTAAATCCAACAAGGTTGAAATATCCATATCGATTTACCATATCCCCACCTGTCCAACCAGAGGCATAATGAACGCTTACCATAACGCGTGCTTCAGCAGCGGTATCCGCAAGGGTTACTTGACTGATTCCAAAACGAGTAATAAAGAGAATGGGGATAATTCGTTTCCACATAAAACAAAGATAGGTAATTATCTTCGGTTTTATTAAGGATTCCTGAGGCGAGTTGGATATGTGAACCGAGGATTTTCCCTACTTTTGTAGAACAAAACAAAGTGAATGAATAAAATTCAAATGGTTGATTTGATGGCTCAGTACGAACGCATTAAACCCTCAATAGATGCCGCCATTCAATCCGTTATTACCAACGCTCAGTTTATAAACGGCCCTGAAGTAATAACATTTCAAGAAGAGCTGTCAGATTATCTAGGTGTAAAACATGTGATTCCATGTGCCAATGGTACGGACGCCCTTCAAATTGCAATGATGGGACTTGGATTGCAGCCGGGTGATGAAGTCATTACGCCATCGTTTACCTACATTGCTACTACGGAGGTCATTGCACTGTTGGGATTAACACCCGTATTTGTTGAGGTGGATGCGGAAACATTTTGTATGGATCCAATCTCACTTGCAAAGGCCATTACTTCCAAAACCAAAGCAATCGTTCCTGTTCATCTCTATGGTCAGGCAGCAAATATGGAGGAAATTATCCGCATTGCAGATGCACACAACCTTTATGTAATTGAAGATAATGCACAGGCAATCGGTTGTGATTATTATTTTTCGTCAGGTGAAGTTTCCAAAACAGGAACCATAGGTCATATCGGTTGTACTTCCTTTTTTCCGAGTAAAAATTTGGGGTGTTTTGGAGATGGTGGAGCCATGATGACTAACGATGATGAATTGGCCTCAACATTACGTATGATTGCTAATCATGGACAAAGTAAACGGTATTATCACGATCAGGTAGGTTGTAATTCGCGTTTAGACTCTGTTCAAGCCGCCGTATTGCGCATTAAACTACAACACTTAGATTCGTATAATGAAGCACGTCAACAATTGGCCGCGTTTTACGATCACGCGTTTCAATCAATCCCTAATGTTAAGGTTCCAGCAAGAAAAGCTTATTCAACACATGTATATCACCAGTATACGCTTCAGGTGTTGCCGGAACTTCGTGACCGCCTTCATAATTATTTGTCCGATAGGGAAATTCCGAGCATGATTTATTATCCAGTTCCTGCACATCGCCAACGCATGTTTAGTGCCTTTGGAAGCAATTCAATTGAATTACCCATTACAGATAACCTAACAGAACGAGTGATTAGCTTACCTATGCATACAGAAATGAAACAAGACCAACGCGATTACATAGCGAGCAGCGTTCAATCCTTTTTTAATCAAATATGAAAATAGCGGTTATTGGAACAGGATATGTAGGACTGGTAACAGGTACTTGTTTGGCTGAAACAGGAAACTCTGTTACATGTGTAGACATTGATGAAGCTAAAATCGCAGCCTTAAAAGAAGGAATTACCCCCATATATGAACCGAATTTATCGGTATTAATCGAGCGTAACCTTGGTGAAGGAAGGTTGAATTTTACGTCAATACTTACCGAGGGAATAGATGGTGCAGAGCTGATTTTTTTAGCCTTACCTACCCCTCCGGGTGCAGATGGTCAAGCTGACCTGACTTATATTTTAAATATGGCGGATGAGCTCGGACCATTATTAACCCAATATGTGGTTATCGTAGATAAAAGCACGGTACCTGTGGGCACAGCCGAATTAGTAAAAGAACGCATTGCGAAGTTTTCTAACGTTGAATTTAGTGTAGTTTCCAATCCTGAATTCTTGCGAGAGGGTTTTGCCGTTTCTGATTTTATGAAACCAGATAGAATAGTTATCGGAGCATCTGAAGAACGGGCAATACAGGTGATGGAGTCCTTGTACAAACCATTTGTTCGTCAAGGAAATCCGATCTTGATTATGGATGAAAAATCTGCGGAGCTAACTAAATATGCATCAAATGCATTTTTAGCTACTAAGATTACTTTCATGAATGAGATCGCCAATTTTTGTGAGCTAGTTGGGGCAAATGTAGATGCAGTCCGTTTGGGGATGGGAGCCGATGAACGAATTGGAAAAAGATTTCTATTTCCAGGAATGGGGTATGGGGGTTCGTGCTTTCCTAAAGATGTCCAAGCATTGCATCATAGCGGAACACTAGAAGGATATTACTTTCAACTGCTAGATGCCGTAATGCGAGTGAATGACAATCAAAAAACTATTTTGATTCCGAAAATTAAAGCATATTTTCAACAAGGCCTTAGCAAGAAAAAACTTGCAATTTGGGGCTTAAGTTTTAAACCCGACACGGACGATATTAGGGAAGCGCCGGCCCTTTACTTAATCGAAGCTCTCTTGGAGGCAGGGGTTGAATTGGTTGTATATGATCCAGAAGCAATGGACCATGTTAAATCCCTCTATGGTTCACGAATCAGCTATGCAAAGAATGCCTACGATGCGTTAAATCAAACAGATGGATTAGTAATTTGTACAGAATGGTCTGTTTTTAGAAGCCCATCATTCTCTACCATGTATAAAGCCATGAATCATCATGTAATTTTTGATGGCCGCAATATCTTTGACCCTAAAGAAGTTCGCGCGGAAGGATTTGACTATTTTAGTATCGGAAGATGAACACTAAGCAACGAATTTTAATTACAGGAGCGGCTGGATTTTTAGGCTCACATTTGTGTGATCGATTTATTCATGAAGGCTTTCATGTGATTGGGATGGATAATTTAATCACGGGAAGAATGGCGAATATCGAGCACCTGTTGCCCTTGGAATCCTTTGAGTTCTATTGCCATGACGTATCAACGTTTATTCATATCCCGGGAGAATTAGATTATATTCTTCATTTTGCTTCCCCAGCAAGTCCAATCGATTATTTAAAAATCCCAATTCAAACACTCAAGGTCGGATCACTAGGTGTTCATCATTGTTTAGGGGTAGCTAAAGAAAAAAATGCACGAATCCTCATAGCTTCTACTTCTGAGGTGTATGGAGACCCTGAAGTTCATCCACAAACCGAATCTTATTGGGGAAATGTGAACCCAGTTGGACCTAGGGGAGTTTACGACGAAGCAAAACGCTTTCAAGAAGCAATGACCATGGCATATCACACGTTTCATGGATTAGAAACCCGAATTGCACGTATTTTCAATACTTATGGACCAAGAATGAGGTTAAATGACGGCCGCGTTTTACCAGCTTTTATTGGTCAAGCTTTGAGGGGAGAAAATCTCACTGTTTTTGGTGATGGATCCCAAACCCGTTCCTTCTGCTATGTGGATGATTTAGTCGAAGGTATCTATCGCTTGTTAATGAGTAACTATACGCAACCAGTAAATCTTGGCAATCCCGATGAGATTACCATATTGGAATTTGCCCAAGAAATTGTACAACTCACGAAAACGGATCAAAAGATAGTTTTTAATGACCTACCTATAGACGATCCAAAACAACGTCGACCTGATATTTCGTTGGCCAACTCTTTACTGGGTTGGAAACCAAGTGTCGGACGAGCTGAAGGATTGGCCCTAACGTATGAATATTTTAAAGGCTTGAGTTTGGAGGAGCTTTATACAATGGAACATAAAAATTTTGATGATTATATTCAAAAATGATGGATTATTTTATACATGACACTGCCGTTGTTGATGCTGGTTGCCACATTGCCTCAGGGGTTAAAATCTGGCATTTCTCGCATATTATGCCAGGTTCACACCTTGGAGAAGGATGTAATATCGGACAAAATGTGGTGATTTCTTCTGATGTGGTGCTTGGAAAAAATGTTAAAGTACAAAACAATGTTTCCATTTATACAGGTGTGATTTGTGAAGATGATGTGTTTCTAGGCCCTTCAATGGTGTTCACAAACGTCATCAATCCACGTAGTCATGTGATTCGAAAAGATCAATATGCGAAAACTATTGTAAGAAAAGGAGCGAGTATCGGAGCCAACGCCACAATCGTGTGTGGAAATGAAATAGGTATGTATGCATTAATTGGTGCTGGAGCGGTAGTAACTAAAGCCGTTAAACCGTATGCCTTGATTGTTGGAAATCCAGGTAGACAAATAGGCTGGGTGAGCGAGTATGGACATCGTCTGCAATTTGATGATAATAACCGTGCAACCTGTCCAGAGAGCAAACAAGTCTATGAGTTAATAAATGAAAATGTACAACGTATTTCGTAATGAATAACAAAGAAAAGATAAAATTTGCTGTGATTGGGGCTGGTCATATTGGTAAGCGCCATGCAGAAATGATTCAGCGAGACACCGAGGCCGAATTGGTTGCCATTTGTGATGTTCGTTCCATGGAGGCGTGTGAGACCGCAAGGTTCGCCGTTCCTCATGTGAACACCATAGAAGAATTATTGCATTCTGGGTTAGCTTTTGATGTAGTTAATATTTGTACTCCTAATGGGTTACATGCTGAACAAGCTATTGCGGCATTAAAGGCAGGAAAGCATGTTGTGGTAGAAAAACCAATGGGTCTAACTAAAGAGAGTTGTGAGGCGGTCATTTATACGGCGTTGCAAATGAATCGACAAGTATTTTGCGTAATGCAAAACAGGTATTCACCCCCTTCAGAATGGATTAAATCAGTAGTTAAAAATGGAGTATTAGGGGATATTTTTATGGTACAGGTGAACTGTTACTGGAATCGAGATGAGCGATATTATAAGCAAGGTGGGTGGAAAGGAACCAGTGAATTAGATGGGGGAACTCTTTTTACTCAATTCTCACATTTTATAGATATCATGTATTGGCTCTTTGGAGATATTGAACAAATCCAAGGTAAATTTGCCGATTTCAACCATATTGATTCAACAGATTTTGAAGATTCGGGTTTTGTGAGTTTTAAGTTTCTTAATGGGGGAATGGGGAGCATCAATTATTCAACATCCGTTGCCAATCAAAACCTTGAGAGTTCCCTAACGATCATTGGTAGTAAAGGAAGTGTGAAAATCGGCGGACAATACATGAATGAGGTTGAAGTTTGTAATATTAAAGATTATGAAATGCCTACCTTGAATGCATCAAACCCAGCAAATGATTACGGTTTGTACAAAGGTTCAGCTGCTAATCATAACTATGTAATTAGCAATGTAATTGATACATTAAAAGGACGAACGTCGGCCACAACCAATGCACTCGAAGGATTAAAAGTGGTAGATATTATTGAACGGATTTATAAGGTAAGAGACGAACAGGCAATTTTACAAGGAAATGACCATGAGTAGAATAAATATAGAACAATTGCGAAGCAAAGAACATTCCCTCGCGGTAATCGGTTTAGGTTATGTGGGTTTACCTATTGCATTGGCCTTTGCACGCAAGTTAAAGGTGGTTGGATTCGATATAAATGCAGATCGGATTGCCTTAATGAATGGTGGCATCGACCCAAGCAATGAATTGGATTCAGAAGCATTTGATGGGTGTGACATTACCTTCACCAATCAGCTATCGGATCTAGATTCCGTTTCATTTTATATTGTTGCCGTACCTACTCCAATTGATGATTCAAATCTCCCCGATCTTAAACCGCTACTTTCTGCAACAGAATCCGTTGCCAAAACGTTGAAAAATGGAGATTGTGTGGTATTTGAATCTACTGTTTACCCCGGTTGTACCGAAGAAGATTGCATTCCAATCTTAGAAGGAGTGTCAGGATTGAAATACAACGAGGATTTTTATGTGGGGTACTCTCCTGAACGAATAAATCCCGGAGATAAGGTACATACCTTGCAAAACGTGGTTAAAGTAGTTTCAGGCTCAACTCCAGAAGCACTTGAAGCGGTTGCCCAAGTATATGAAATGGTGGTTGAAGCCGGGGTGCACCGCGCACCAACCATCAAGGTAGCTGAAGCCGCAAAAATAATTGAGAATACGCAACGCGATGTTAACATTGCCCTAATTAATGAGTTATCCATCATTTTCAATAAGCTCAACATTAATACCTATGATGTCTTAGAAGCAGCTGGAACCAAATGGAATTTTTTGAAATTTTCTCCTGGATTAGTTGGGGGACATTGCATCGGGGTAGACCCGTATTACTTAACCCACCGAGCTCAGCAGGCAGGATATCATTCGAAGGTGATTACCAGTGGGCGTTACGTGAATGATTCCATGGGATTCTACATTGCCAAACAAGCAGTTAAACGTGTCATTGCCCAAGGAAAAATTATTCAAGAAGCTCGCGCGTTAATTATGGGAACTACATTCAAGGAAGATGTATCGGACATTCGGAATTCAAAGGTGATAGATATTGTGAGTGAATTAAAGTCCTTTCAGATGTCCGTTGATTTAGTGGATCCACACGCTTCTTCAGAAGAAATGATGCATGAATATGGAGTGGGGCTTGTTGAACAACCTGGAAACCAATATGATGCAATAATTGTATCCGTGAATCACCGTGAATATGCGGCCTTGGATGAATCGTATTTCAAGGGCCTATTGAAGGATGGTCAAGGGGTATTTATTGATGTTAAAGGCATCTATAAAGGAAAAATTAATTCGCTTGTTTATTGGAGTTTGTAATGGAGTACGAAAAACGAATTTTAGTTACTGGAGGTGCAGGATTTATTGGATCCCACGTAGTTCGTCGGTTGTTGACAACATATACCACCTATCAGGTTATTAACCTTGATAAATTGACCTATGCGGGGAATTTAGAAAATTTGAACGATGTAGTCGATTTACCAAACTATCAATTCGTAAAAGTTGACATTCAAGATCTTGACGCAGTGTGCGCGGTGTTTAAGACCTATCAAATTACGGATGTTATTCATTTAGCAGCGGAATCTCATGTAGATCGATCCATTGATGGACCCTTAGAATTTGTGAAAACCAATGTAGTTGGAACTGTAAATTTGTTGGAAGCAGCTCGTACCTTTTGGGGAATGGAGTTATCCAATCACGTATTCCATCATGTGTCTACCGATGAGGTGTATGGTAGCTTAGGCGAAACGGGATATTTTACCGAAGGAACACCGTACGACCCACGCAGTCCGTATTCTGCCTCAAAGGCCGCTTCAGATCATTTCGTGATGGCTTATTTTCATACGTATGGTATGCCGATTAAAATGTCAAATTGTTCCAATAACTATGGTAGCCATCATTTTCCGGAGAAACTCATTCCGCTCATGATTAACAACATTGTGCAACAAAAAGAACTGCCGGTTTATGGTGAAGGGGCTAATGTACGTGATTGGTTATGGGTGGAAGACCATGCAACTGCCATTGATGCTATTTTCCATAAAGGGAGGGTCGGGGAATCTTATAACGTAGGAGGACTTAATGAATGGACTAACTTAGATTTAGTGCATCGCTTGTGTGATTTGATGGATGAAAAACTGAGAAGAACAGCGGGTACTTCACGTGGACTAATACGCTTTGTTAAAGACCGTGCTGGGCACGACATGCGTTACGCGATTGATGCGTCAAAATTAGAAGAAGAAATCGGTTGGAAACCTTCTATTTCCTTCGAGGAAGGCCTATCGAAAACAATTGATTGGTACTTGAATAATCCGGACTGGATTGAGCATGTAACTTCGGGTGCCTACTTAGATTATTACAAGAAAATGTACGGCTAATGGGCTGGTTGTCGCGTATTTTTTCGAAGCCTGACACGCAAACGACAAAAGCCCCCTTGAATTTGTCGTGGTTCAAAACGGATATGCACAGCCATTTTCTACCCGGGGTTGACGATGGCGCACGCAACATGGAAGAATCGCTCGCAATGCTTAGTAAAATGCAGGAGTTTGGATATCAAAAATGCATCCTTACCCCACACATCAAAATGGATATATACCCGAATTCGGAGGCCGACCTTAAGGTTCGGTTTTTGGAGCTTACCCAAGCAATGGATAAGGCAGGTTTAAGCATCCAGGTGGAGTTGGCGGCAGAATATTATTTAGATGATCACTTTCTAAACCGCTTAGAAGATACCCCGCTCTTATCTTTTGGCACGCAACGTTATGTCTTGGTGGAATTTAGTTTTGTGAATGCACCCGTTTTTGAAATAGAAACCTTTCAACGAATCTTAGATAAGGGCTATTCTCCGATTTTAGCTCACTTTGAACGCTATGTGTATTTTCATGGTTCTATTGCCTCGGCAGAAACATACCGTGCGATCGGGGTAAATATTCAACTGAATTTGAATTCCTTGACGGGGCATTATGGTCCGGAGGTGAAAAAACAGGCAGAGCGTATGTTGAATCAATTTACGGTGGATTTCGTTGGAACGGATGCGCATCGGATGGACCATCTGGTCTTGTTGGAAAACCACTTAAAGGTTCCGTATTTAACATTGCTCAATGAACGCTTGTTGAAAAATCAAAGCCTATGAGGTGGTATTTTTTAAGGCATGCAAAAACGGAGCGTGTTTCATGGAGTGGTAACGATAAAGATAGGCGCTTAGCACCGAAAGGCATCAACCAAGTGGCGGAACTGAAGGAGTTATTGGGTGTACTTCCAATCACATCAATTCGCTGTTCTACAGCCCAACGTACCCGAGAAACGGCGATGGCCTGTAATCCTTCAATTCCAATTACCTTTTCGGAGGAGCTTTACTTAGCGACCCTTAAACAATGGAAACGGATGCTTTCGAACGAGGCGCAAGATCACATGCTTTATATTGGACACAACGACGGCATATCAGAATTCGTGGGCTGGTTGACGGGAACCAACATTCATTTGCAAACGGGAGCCTTGGTTACGGTTGATTTTCTTGGTTTGGATATGCAGAGCCTTGGTCCAGGGACGGCATGTTTGATTGCGTATGAACGTCCGGTGGTGTAGTCTCCGGTTCAGTATGCTTAGGGATGTACTGATAGGTTATGATTAGCGGGTCTGATTTTTCTTCTTGTTCTTGCATGCGCTGCAACCATTCCCCTTCTAAGTCCGGGGGTTCAATGCCTAATTCACGCTCTACCTCATATTGATATTTCGGACGAACGGGTCCTTGCTTACGAAACATAATGGCAAGGATTATCCCACTCACAAAACCCGAAAGATGTCCTTCCCAAGAAATGTGCTGGTCTATGGGAAAAATCCCCCATATTAAACTACCATAAAGAAAGACCACCAAAAACGATAAGGCTTGAAGTGGAAAATAACGGCGAATAATCCCCGAGACAAACAAGAAAGAAAATAAGGCGTAAATCACACCACTCATTCCTATGTGATAGGCATTGTGATTTTCAGCAAATGCCCACAACAGTGCGCCGCAAGAAATCCAACTTAATACCAAAACAGGAATAAATACTTTGCGGTAAGAATAAGCGAGTAGAGTGGTCAGTAACAGAAATGCGATCGAATTGTTAAATAAGTGATTAATATCAAGTTTGTCATGAATTAGCGGCATAAACAAAACTCCTTTCAAGCCTTCTAGGGTTCTTGGTAAAATGCCGTATTTATAGAATGGCTGGGCGAACAAATGTTGCGCCCATTGAATTAACCAAAGGAACGCAAGTATAAAGGCACCGGGTAGGGCATAGGGCCAAAGGCGCTTATCGAAATGTTCGTGTTTCACAAGTTAAATCTTACAAGCCTTGTGCCTTTCTTAATTATATGACAGAATGGCTGATATGATTGGGGAATGAGTGAGTTATCGCAAGTACCATGATTTAATTATAGATTGTTAAATAACTATGGTTTGTATATAGCGTGAGAATTTACCAATACCATTTCTTTATTCTCGAATGCACTCCCTTAAATTAAATTTAACGGTTTGCGTGTAGGCGATGTTGCCTTGTGTTGCGCTTGCGTCGGGGCAATATTGCTTACACGCTGTTAAAGGCTCGCTCATTTTCATCTCGTTAAGTGAATAAATCCATGGCTAACTTTTCCTGCCATAGTTTTAATTTTATAATAATAAA
>JAURMC010000005.1 GCA_030830895.1 Crocinitomicaceae bacterium
GAAGAAATAATATGAAGTAAATCCAAGTTGTTGATTCGGCTAAAAAACAAAGGTCCAAGGAACTGACTAACAGCAAATCCATATCCAACATTAGAACGTAACACTTTATCCGCTTCATCCGCGCTATTCATCATAAAAATAAAAATGATGAGTAACAACTCGAATAGCAAAATCAGGTTTGCATCATTTCTTGCCCAACCGTTTAGGTCTACCGAGGAAAATCGGGGAATTTTCAACAAATTTCTTCGGATAAAGAACATCAATGTGGCAATGAAAGTAAGTACCGAAAGTACTTCAATCGAGCTGATCACAAACGTATAAAAAGCTCCCAGTCCGGCGTGATAAAAATAGCGGTGTGAGCCTGTAAAGCCATCAATAAATACCTCAATTAGCTCAATCTGCGTAATAATAAAAGCAACATAGAAAATAAAATGTAAGATTGCTGGAACGGGTCGATTAAACATTTTCTTCTGGCCAAACGCAACAAGGAACATCGTTTTAATTCGGTCAGTCTTTCGATCGGTTCGATTTACGCTTTGGCCCAGTTTTATTTGCTTTATAATTAAGCGCATTTTCCTAGAGAATAAAGCAATAGAGACTAATGCCAAAATAACGAAGACAACGTGTGTTAACATACGGCTAATCAGGAATTGTATCTAACAACTTTTTTATTTTTCCTTCTTGCTTTGAAGTGAGATGGAGTCCTTTGGTTTTGGGACCAATAACCGATAAATGTACATAACGTTCAGGATGAACCTGCAAATCATCAACGAGTTCTTGGAGCTCATTGTTTGTTTCAACCAACTCATTATATAGCTTTTCATCATGAACCAGTTTGCCTAAAGTACCCTTACCATTGTTCACTTCTTCGAGCATATAATTAAACTTTTTCAACGTGGTTTGTGCTTCAAGAATTGTGCCTTTGAAATCTGCGCTTACCATATCGTCGGAAACTTTTTTGGTGTTTCCAATAATTGCACTTACCTCATCGCTACTCTTTTCAAGGTTAAGTGTTATCCGTTCCACATGATTCATGATTTTTGAAAACTGTGTCTTTTCTTGCCCTACAAAACTTTGTATTTCTGAAGACAAGTCCCCTATTTTTTTAATGGTGATTTTTAGTTCTTTGATACTTGAGGTTATGTCATTAGAACCTTTTTCATCAAAAACCCCTGAAAGCGAATTTACCATTCCATCAATATGAAGAATTAGCGTTTGAAGTTTCTGAGAAATTGGATCTGCATATTGTTTAACCTGAGAGAACATGTCTGCGGACATTTTACCAGGAATTTCATCTCCAGAACTGTAATTTCCGTTTTTTGGTTGATTGGGATAATTCACTATAAGTCCTTTGGTTAAGAGATCCAAAGAGCCTAGTTCAATAAGTGTACCCTTGGGCAATTTAATATCCGACTCACTTACGCTGAATTCTATTTTAACGCGACGATTCTCTGGGTTTGAAGGCACGTTTTCTATATCTAAAATTTTTCCAATAATAACTCCGTTCAACGTAACATTTCCGGACACCATAACCTGCCCAGAATTAGGAAAATAGGAATAAAAGGTATTGTCTCCGCCAAGCAAACTATATCCCTTTAAAAAATTAATACCTAATACCAACAATATAATCGCTCCTATTGCAATTAACCCTGCTTTAATTTCTTTAGACAGTTTCAACATTTATTTTTCTGCTAATTTAACGGCTTTTTCGATACTGATGCGTTCTCCATTCGAGAAAGCGATAACAAATGCGCTAGAAAAGCCCTTATCTTGCATCTCAGTTTTATATTTTTTAGCTCCTTCAAGGTCCTTTATATACATGCCGCTATAATATTTATATAAATTATCCTGGGTATATTCTTTGACGGTAACACCTTTAAATTTGGGGGAATCTAAGGATAATTTCTCCGCAGATGATACGATTTGAACGGTAAAAAACACTTCCGAAGAACTTATTTGGGGCGCAGAAATAGAATCTATAGCATTAATTTTTATTGGTGGTGTATCTGTTTTTTCTGGAATAACCACATGGTCTTGAGTTAGTGTTTTTCCTTCGTAAGCATTTTTATACTTAACAAATGCTTTTAGCATTGCATTAGCCATTTTCTCTTGCCCAGAGGAATTTCCAATGAATGACTCCTCATTTGGGTTAGTTAGAAATCCTGTTTCAATGAGTACACTTGGCATGGCAGTTTTATACAATACCAAAAACCCAGCTTGCTTAACACCACGATCATATCGGCCAATACTTTTAAACTCTGATTGTAAAAATCCAGCAAATTTAATTGCATTATTTAAATTAACATTTTGCTGCAATTGGATTGCAATCATTGCATCTGGTGTTAAATCAAAGGTCTTATATTTCGCACCTTTATCTTCTTCCAATGAAATAATTGAGTTTTCCCGTTCCATTACTTTTTGTTGAGATTCTGTTCTATGCAGACCCAATACATAGGTTTCGGTTCCATATGCCGCAGAAGAACCTGCATTGGCATGTATACAAATGAATAGGTCCGCATTGGCTTTATTTGCAATGTTCGCACGCTCAATTAACTCTACAAAAACATCTGTTTCGCGAGTATATTTTACCGTTATGGTTGGATATTTTTCTTTGATCAATTTACCAAGGGTGAGCGCCATTGATAAACAAACGTCTTTTTCATGTGCAAATCCGCCATGACATCCTGGATCTTTACCGCCATGGCCAGCATCAATAACCACAGTTTTTAATTTTGGAGATTCAACAACTTTTTGCGCAAAAAGACTTGTTGAAACAAAATTGCAGCACATGATAAAAGGTACTAATATGTTTCCTAGAATGCGCGCTTTTTTTGATAGTTTTGTAATACGTTCCATGATAGTTTTCAAAATTAAATTTAAGATTCAATCGAAAGTTGTGCCAACTTGGCTACTTTTCTTCGTTGGAATGTTAATAATGTGTTTTTCAATGAACGCACAACCGATCATTTCGGATACAATTTATCAAAACGAACAACAAATTGATGAAATAATTAAATATGGTGCTCTAGATTCTTCATACTTCGATGTGCCTACAAAAAAAGCATACTTATATGGTGGAGCGTATGTTGAAACGCTATCTAACAAGCTCACCGCGGGTGTTATAACCATTGATTTTGAAAGGAATGAAATTGAAGCAAGTTATATTCTTAACGCTGACAGTGTTCCCTCTGAGTTTCCGATATTCGTTGAAGGAGGGGAAACACTAACCTGCAAGCGCATGCGTATGAATACAGAGACTCAAAAGATATACATTGAAGCACTTCAGGTTAAACAGGATGAAATGTATTTTAACATGGGAGAAGCAAAACGCTATCCTTCAGATCAAATACATTTAAAAAAGGGAATTCTTACTACTTGCGATCAATCGGAGCCTCATTACCATTTCCTATTATCAAAAGGGGTTGTTGTACCAGAAAAACGAATAGTAGCGGGTCCGATGAACTTATGGATTAGCGGAATACCGACACCAATCGGTCTTCCTTTTGCCTTTATTCCACAGCATAAAGAGCGCAATAAAGGCTTATTATTTCCCGAAATCATCCCTAATTCAAGTTATGGGTTCGGAATTCAAAATTTAGGGTATTTTATTCCTATTAATGATCATTTACAAACCACCGTTTACACGAACTTATACAGCCGGGGAAGTTGGGGAGTTAGAAATGAACTTGAATATGCAAAGCGCTATGGATTTACAGGTAGAATCGGACTAGGGTTTCAGCAATTTAACAATGGTTTTCCAAGCTACAGTAAGAATAATAAACTAACTGTGAGTTGGTCTCATAACAAACAGCAAAAATCAAATCCGTTTTGGAATTTCAATTCAAATGTTAATTTCATTTCTGATAACACTTCAAAAAACAACCCTGACCCTATAAATCCTGAATATTTTAACAATTCATTTAATTCCGATATCAACCTAGTGCGCCTTTTCCCAGGCAAACCTTTGTCCATGGGTGCTAAAATCTCCATGCGTCAGAATTCAATTGCACAGAATATTGCGTTAATTGCTCCCGTAATGAATGTAAACATGACTCGAATTTTTCCATTTAAGCGGCTAATACCACTTCCGTCTTCTGAATTAGGGCGGGCCATACAACGCATAGGATTAACCTACAATTTTGAAACTCAAAACAAAAATACTTTTGCAGATTCCCTCATTAGCCCTTTGGATTTTACTAGAATTGGAAATACATTTTTTAATGGCGTGAACCAAGGTATCGGGTTACAAACAACATTTGGTTTATTTAAAAACGCATTGAAAATAACCCCCAACTTGAATTATGGCAATAAAATAAACTTCCAACAAATTGAAAAAAATTACGATTTAATTTCCAACAATACAGATATTGATACCCTTCGTAAAGCCGCCATGGGAAATGAGTTTAATTTCAGCTTAAATGCAACTACTATCGTGTATAGCTATTACAAGCTGGTTGGTAAAAACAAACCCATTATAAGACATTTAATGACCCCTTCAATCGGGTATCGATATGTTCCTAAACTTAACGAAATCGTTACGGCCAACGTAGGGCCAAACCAAAGCCCTGTCACTTATTCTCCATTTGAGCGAAGTATTTATGCATTCGGAAATACTCAAGCTTCTTCATTCTTAAATTTTGGAATAAATAATAGCGTAGAATTAAAAAAGAAATCAGAAAAAGACACTATTACGGGATACCGTAAAACCAGGTTAATTGATCAATTCTCTATAAATGGAAATGTGGACTTTTTAAAAGACTCTATGAAATTATCAGATTTATCATTAAACTTAAGAATAAGTCCTTTTAAATGGATGAATTTTGTGGCCAATGGCACCTACAGTTTATATGGTTGGAATGATAGTACAGGGAAAGCAATACAAGCCTTTTCGTGGGAAACCGGCCAAGGAATTGGGCGTTTGTTAAATGCCGGATTAAACACAACGCTTACACTTACATCAAAAAAAAGCAGGGAAAAAATTGAACTAAGAAAGGAAGAAATAAACCAACATTGGAACGCGGACTTTACCTATTTTTCTTTACACCCAGAACATGCTATTTACTTCGATATTCCCTGGAAAATAAACATTGCTCATGTTTTTAGTATTGTTAATAATACGAATAAAACCGTGAATAATGTAGCAACTTGGACAACTGTTCAAACCCTTTCTGCGAATGGCGACATAAGTTTTACAAAACGATGGA
This sequence comes from Crocinitomicaceae bacterium, assembly GCA_030830895.1. Taxonomy (GTDB): domain Bacteria; phylum Bacteroidota; class Bacteroidia; order Flavobacteriales_D; family Crocinitomicaceae; genus UBA952. The sequence goes on from JAURMC010000005.1 coordinate 5,205, forward strand.
ATTTATCTACGAATATAAATTTTGATATTAAAACCCGTCAAATCACCAACATGAATTTGGCACTTAACCGTAACATGCATTGTTGGGCATTGAGTTTCTTTTGGACACCTATTGGGGGGAATCAAAGCTTTTTACTTAGCATTCGCAACACATCTTCCTTGTTCCGTGATGCTAAAATCGATGTGCGTAAACCCCCGGCATTTTTTTAATCATTCGCCGTTATTGTAAAGTAAAATTTTCGGCCCAACTACCATTCGAATGGTTGTTACCCGACGATTAGGATTATTCTTTTGTTGACTATCACTAACGTTTGGAGGAAGCACCTCTCCCTTCCCTTCATAGGAAATTCGAAAATTCAATTTCCATTTAACATCCAAAGACTTAAGTTGTTTTTCAAATTCTGCCGCTACTGCTTTTGCACGAGCTTCTGACAACGCTAGATTTCGTTCAGTGCGTGTTTTCTCATCACCAACTCCTTGCGTATCTGAATATCCCGAAATAATTAAAATTGTAGAATAATCTTCATCCGAGAAGATATTTTCATCATGGTTGTCCAAATAATTTCGCCACCCCTTTATATCCGATTTTATACTATCTAACATTCCTGATATTAGTTTTTTACCTTCTTCACTAATAATCGCGCTTCCAGTATCAAAACTTATATCCGCTGCAATGTTTTTCAATTCTTTGTTTGCTGCAATTAGATCACCAAGTGGAACAACGTATTTATATAACAAATCGTTCAGCTCAGTTGCCAAACGCAAAGATTTCTCATGTCCTTCTGGTGTATATGGGTCTGTTTCATTAAGTGATTTAATGATTTCTTCGGTGCGTGCCATCAATCGGGTGAGCTGATCATCTATTTCTTTAATTCGCTCTGTAGAATCAATGGAGTAAAACATTTTTTGTTGTTCTTTTAACACCGATAATGCTTGTTCTGACTTTTCAATTTCAGCTGCCAAACTCTTTTCTCGTTCGGCTTGTTTTCGATTAAACGCATTTACTTCCGTATCGCCACGCTGCCCGTGAAAGACAGTTGTTTTATATTTTGGTTTTACCAATACACCGCTGTCTTTGCAGGAAAAAAGAATCGCACAAAAAATAATTAGCGGCAGAAGATAGTTAAGTTTCATGATGTAGAATTTGAACTAATATACAATTATTGTGGCATTTCATGATGAGCTTTCCCATACACGTATGTAAATTTTGCTCCAAAAAAGATTACTTGGGCAGTATAAAATACCCAAGCCATTATAATAAACATAGAACCCACTATATCCCCTTTACCGAGAAAAAAATAATGTTGTAAGTAATATTTAATAATCAACTGACTTAAGAAAAGCAACATGGAAGTTAACAATGCACCTTTTAATGCTAATTTCCAACGTATAGTACCGTCATGCACGAATTTAAAAATAAATGATATAATCAATAAATTTAAAATAATTGAGAACATATGATGAAATAAAATAAAACCTAAATGCACGTTACCAAAGGAAGAAGACAGCCAGTTTTCAATGATACTGAATGCGAAAATTTGAATGAAATAGGACAATAAAATGAGCAATGCAAAAACCGCTAAATAAGCCAAAGAAAGGAATCTGAATTTTAGAACATCCATTATTATATTTAACTTCTCTCGTTTTCGTTTTTGTATATTAAAAAAATCATTAATGCTGTATTTTAAAGAAACCATAAAAGCTGAACAAGAATAAAGCAGTGCAATTATCATTATCAAATTCAGTGAAAACGATTTTGATTGATTATTCAAATTCTTAAGGTATGCAGTGAATACAGAAATGTCATCAATTCCAATATCCTTTTCAAAGATTGCTGTCACGGCATTTATACACATATCTTCACCGAATAACCTACCGAAGCTAATTATAGTTAGATATAAAAGAGGGATAAGGGCAAATAGGGTGTAATATGCAAGTGCCGCACCATGAAAATACGCCCCTTCCTCAATAAACTCCTCTACTGTACATCTAAGTATTTCAAAAATTGATTTGGAGGATTTATTTGACTCCATTCGGAAGGATTTTAAGGGTAATCGGGAGTTTATTTATACTATGAAGAATTACTTCTTCCCTAGATTCAGTGTAAAAATAATGAATAAAAACTATCCCATTGAATAAACATTTCTCGCGCCTTATCGGAATTCCGTCAGGATCCTCGTAAAAATCATTCGGACGAAATCTAACCATTGTCCCTTTCCATTTGATAGAATTTACTTCACCAAACCATCGAGCTTCTGTTAAATTATTTAAGTTATGATAGCGTTCAGACGGATTAAAAAAAGTGGTTAGTTTTCCTTGCCGAAGGAAGGCCATTTTAGTACAAATGGTCAGCATATCTTGGGCATCATGAGAAACTAAAACCAAACAAATTTGTTCAGTTTCTTGTAAATGAAGTAGTAAAGTAATCAATCTTAATTTAAGTACCTGATCCAAGTGAGAAAAGGGCTCGTCCAACAATAAAATTGAAGGCTTTGGTGCGATGGCTCTTGCAATAGCCAACCGCTGCTGTTCACCGCCGGATAGAAATCTTGCTTTGGTTGTATTAACATGTGTTAAGCGAAAAACTTTTATAAGGTGTTTGACCCTTTTTTCGCGAAGCCTTGGTTCCCAATTAAGAATAACTTCGCGAATATTTTCCTCACACGTATGAAAAAGATCTAAGGAATAGTCTTGAGACACTAATGAAATCCCGGGATGACCTGGTATTAAACGCTGAGTGGATTGAGGTAATAACCGATCATGTAATAATACCTGGCCTTCAGAATGATCTAAATAGCCAGCAAGAATATTCAGAAAGCTAGATTTTCCTGCTCCGCTTTTTCCGGCAATGCCATAGATTTCACCCGGTTTAAAGCTTGCATTAATCCGATATAAAATTCGATGATTCGAATCAATATTATAACTTAGATTCTTAATCTGTAACATTGGAAAAGAGCTCATTTGGCATATCATGATTTGCAATGTATACTCCGGGAATAGGATTTACAAATGGCTCATTATCCTTGAGTTCTATATGAATATACTGACGATTCACATCCTTGGTTTGTTTTATACTATTCAACAGTTGATTGGATACCGCAAATTGGAGTTCTTGTCCTGAGCATAATGAAACCGAAATTATCGTCATTTTACTTATTTTATATAAAAAATCAGTATTCATGCCTACAGTACCTCTTAACGAATAAACTCCGTCTTCTGAAATATTAACATTACAGACGTCTTGAACTTCTAATTCATCTTCCCAATGGTATTTGTGGTTGTCTTCTGTTTCCTGACCTGAATGATTTGTATCTGCAAGCTCCTGGGAAAACAAATCGTTTAAATGCGCGCAAGTGAAGCTTAAAGTGAACATTAGGAAAAAAATATATGCTTACGAAAGTATTAATTTTGGTTGGATTTTTATAAAATTTTAATGATGAACAATAATATGTGAAGAATATTCTAAGGCATTCCTCTTCAAATTCTCCTAAAACACTAAATTCGAGTTATGAAAAACTTGATACTCGTTCTAAGTACATTAATGCTAGCCTTATTTTCAAATGGGCAAACAAAGCTAAGCACTACGGAGAAGGCTAATTATAATCGTTTATTAAATAAAGGTGTTGAAACCTTAAATGCGGGTAGGTTAAATGAAGCCCTAGAAACCTTCAAACGTGCAGAAGCTATTGACCCTGAGGCTTGGAAATTGGCGTACTGGATGGCTTCCTGTCATTATGAATTAAACAGTTATTACACCGCTGAAAATTATATAAACAATGCGCTTCGGAATATGCCTGAAAACGAGGATGGCGATGCCCCTTTTTATGAGCTAATTGGAAAAATCAATCACCGATTGGGAAAGGTGGAAGAGGCAATCACGGCATATAAAAAATGTGCTATACTCATGGGAAGTAAAATGGCCAAATCGTACGGGATTTCCTCTTATATTTCGCAATGTGAATTAATGATTCAAGCAAAAAAACAAGGATTTTCGATCCTACGAAAACCATTGTCAATTCAGCTAAATTCCTTGGAGGACGAATATGCTCCAATTATTGCTTCAGAAGGAACCTTGTTTTTCACAGCGCGAAGACCAGAGACAACTGGTGAAACGTCGGATCCAGATAATTCAAAATATTTTGAAGATGTCTATCGTGCCCAATGGAATCCAATCATTTCAGATTATGAAATTGATTATGAGTTTTTTAAACAAATCAACACTACAGGGTTCGATGCATTAAGCTACGTGAACTCCAGTGGCACCTATGCTCTTTTTACTGTAAATACAGAAATGACCGAAAAAACCACCAAGGGATCGGATTTATTCGAACTTCGAAGCGATAGCCCTTTTGTATGGGAATCCCCAACCCTTATCAAGCAAAAAGGCCTTAATACGGATTATTTTGAGGGTAGTGCAACATCTACTGAAGGGTCTGAAATGGGCGATTTCCTGATATTTGTTTCAGACCGCAATGCCGAAACCAGTGGCCTAGACTTATTTACATGTACACAGCAAGAATCAATCTACGGAGAGGTATCTGCTCTTCCAAAACATCTTAATAGTCCTGGAAATGAAACCACTCCGATGATTACCTCTGATGGTAAATATTTGTTTTTTAGTAGCGATGAACTCCCTGGTTTTGGAGGTTATGATATTTTCTACAGTATAAATGAAAATGGCGTTTGGTCAATGCCGGTAAATCTAGGTCCAGAAATTAACTCGGTTAATCACGATACACATTTTAATTTAGACACAAAGAACAATAAGGCTGTATTCGCCTCGATGGCTGAAAAGGAAGGATACTTTTCTTATGACTTATTTGGAGTTGACTTAACTGGGACAGATTTTCCGTTCTTGAAATAAGCTTAGTTTACCCTTACTTTTTTTCTATTAATATTGTCTAAATTGTACCGCACAAAAGTTTCGAAACCACCCTTGAAATTAGACACCAAAGATAATCGTGAGATGTTAATGTCGTAAGCAAACCCCGTAGAGAAAGGACCATAATAAACGGTAGATCTTACAACAATAGCGTCTTTGAAACGATTAAAAACTCCTAAACTGAATGCCATTTCCTTGATGTTATCAGTTTCCCAAGATGCTTTACGGATTATTTGCTTATAACTAATGCCAAACAATAATTCATTGGATTTACGTTGTCTTTGAAAATATATCGCTGGCTGAAGTACACCACTTGTAGCCAAAATACCAATATTTGCATTCACGAAACCAGAATAACGTATTGGAAGGGTTTGGATACTAGAATTATAAAAGGAATACCTTGGATTATTGACATGATAAGCAGCAAATCCCACGTTAAATCCTTTATCTGCTTCATTGGTTATCTTTCCAATGTCTGTTTGGAAAGAATAAACTCCACCAACTCCTACGTCGAAATACGAAAAGTTTTGCTCATAAAATGGCTCGCCATTCGGAAGAATTGGATTAAATGATGTACCGTCAAATTGTGAGCCCCATTGTCCCGAAGCCGGATTTGTAACGCATTGTCCAAAAGTTGAATTTAAACCTAAGGCAATTTTGCTAAAACGAGAAATTTTTAAATTGTATGCGAAGTTAATGCCAATATTACTTTGGTTAAAGTAGCCATCACCCATTCTATCATTAAAGAAAACTAACCCTGCGCCTAAGGTTCCATTCGAATTCTTCATTGCCGCATTTAAACGTCCATCCATAGAAGCAAAAAATGTTTGAAACGGTGAGGCAAAACTTCCGTATTGTCCTCTATACATGGCTATACCTTGAAATGAAGCATTAGCTCCTGCCAATGCCGGATTCAAAGTAAGCGGAGAAATCTCGGCTTGGGAAAAATGCACATCTTGAGCGGTAAATGCCAAGTAACGCATGGTTAATAATAACACAAAAAAACTTCGAACTATAATGCGTTTATCCATCATCTTACCAAAGTTAAACTACCTGATTTATGAAGTATTGTATCGTCGTACAACTGTACGTTTAAGTCATATACATAATTCCCTTCTTGGGCTGGCCTACCCTTATAAAACCCATCCCATTCAGCATTAATATTTGTAGACTCAAAAACCTTCTGTCCCCAACGATCATAAACGACAAACCCAAAGTCTTTTACACATACTGCCTTTCCAAAAACCTTCAAGGCGTTATTTTCTTTTGGACCAGTGCCATTAGGACTAAAAATAGTAGGAACAAAAAACTCTCCACAGAGCAGCTTTACGGTAACCACCATTGAATCTTCTCCTTGACAACCATTGTTATCTGCTACCTGCACATAATACGTAATTGTAGAATCTGGAGCCACGACAGGATTTGGACAATCGGTGCAAGATAAGCCATCTACCGGGCTCCAATCGTAGATTGTTCCTCCGTAAACATTTGCAATAAAAGAAGTTTCAGGGTTAATCATTGTGTCCTGAGGGATTAAGTTTATGGGTAATGAATTGATAATATCAATAGTGCCTGTTGCTCCAATTTGACAACCATTTGCATCTGTAACAGTAACCGAATATACCCCAACGTCAAGTCCTGCAATACTGTCTGTAATTTCATTTGTGGGCTGCCATACGTAGGAATATGGTCCTGTACCGCCATTAACTGTTACATCCATTGTGCCAAGTGCATTAGTTGCACAATTCACTGGCGTTGAGTCAGCACTAATGGTTAGTAAAGGCGGCTCGCTAATTGTAATTCCTTGCACTACTACACAATTTGCTGCATCAACAACCACCACATTATAACTCCCTGGCGCAAGTCCTGTAACCGTATCGTTGGCAACGGCAACGGGAGACCAAGAAAATACGAAAGGGGGTGTTCCAAGGGAATCAACCTGTGCGGCAGCTGAGCCATCTGCTACACCAAAACAAGAAACATTATTTACAAAAACAATACTTATTGCGGGAGGTTGAGGAATGGGATTAACCAAGAAAGTATTGGGGTTTGTAACAGAGCATCCTGAATTCGTTGAGGTTACTGTTAACGAATACGCTCCTCCCGGTAAGTTCATAAACGTTGGCGACGCTTGGGAGATCCCACCATTTAGTGAATATGTAAATCCCGCACCTAAGGGTGCAGTAACTGAAAGTACTCCCGTTGGCAAAGGACATGTTGGCTGTGTTATGGCTGCAGTGGGTATTTCAGGAATCGTTAACGCTGCGTTTATTGAAGCAGTATTACTTACAACAGAGGTGCAGCTTGCCGCGTTCACCACAATAAATGAATAATTAGTGGAAGGACTTAATCCTAAAACTGAAGCGGTGTTACCAGTACCTGATTGGGTGGTACCCACAGGGTTGACAGTCAAGGTCCAAGTTCCTGACATGGGAAGCCCGCTAAGAAAAACAATTCCTTGGGCAGTTGCACAGGTTGGATGATTAATAGAATCAATGATTGGGGCATTGGGAGGTATGGGGTTATTCACGAAAACAGAATTTGAATTCGCGGAAACACAACCGTTATTTAAATTAGTAACCGTAAAAGTGTATGAATTGACCGGAAGACCGCTAAAAGATGCTGTAAGACCAATACCTGACTGAGTAAAAGTTGTTGCTGGAGAATTTCCGTATGCAGTAATGGTCCAACCACCAGTATTCGGAAGGTTTGAAATCGCAACTGAACCCGTTGCAAGCACACATGTAGGTTGGGTTACCATACCTGCGATCGGTGTTGATGGAACATTTGGCACCGCATTGATATTTACAGAAGAGGTTACAGGTGAGGTACAACCCACAACTTGGTCGAGGTATTCAAAAGCAAAGGTAGAAGACGGGGTAAGCCCAGAAATTGCAGCGATAGTTCCTACTCCTGTTTGCGTAAATCCTGCCGGAACTGAGTTTATGGTCCACCCAGTGCTTGGAAGGCCTGAAAGATAAATAACCCCGTATTGATTTGAACACGTAGGTTGATCTAAGGAATCAATATTTGGAGCAACAAGGCATTGTCCAAACATTGAGAATGTAGACGTGATAATAAAAATAAATCCGAATATCTTCCCTATCATTAAGCAGAATTGAGCCAAAAAGTTATACCATCTATCGCCATGTAAAGTTACACTAATAATCAAAATTATTGTTGTGATCTTTAAAAAACTTAAACGGATTGTATGCTGATGCGTTGCTTAACAAAAAAAAACAGACCTTTGTAAAATGGAAAAGCAGCGGGTTTTTATGGAACTTTCCTATGATGGGACGGATTTCAATGGATGGCAAATTCAACCTAATGCAATAAGTATTCAGGGTACGATTGAAGAGGCATTAACCAAGCTAAACCGTTCTTTAACTGTAAATATTGTTGGCTGCGGTAGAACAGATTCCGGCGTTCATGCAAGGCAGTATTTCATTCACTTCGAGATTTTGAATATGAATCTCGATCAGCTAATATATAAACTGAATAAAATGCTTCCTAATGCCATTAAAGTAATTCGCGCAATGGATTTGGATATTCATGCGAGATTCGATGCGAAAAAGCGCACCTACCGTTATTTCATTGCAAAAGAAAAATCTCCTTTTAATGATCGATTTTGTTGGGTTTACGAACGCCAGTTATCCATTAAAGCCATGAATGATGCATGTAAGTACTTAATTGGAACTCAAGATTTTGCTTCTTTTGCAAAGGGAGACACGGATGTTAAAACAACTATTTGCGAGGTTTTTAATGCCTTTTGGGAAGAAACTAAAGAAGGCTATGTATTTGAAGTAAGTGCTAACCGATTTCTACGAAATATGGTGCGTGCCATGGTAGGAACTTTAATTGAGGTTGGAGTCGGAAAGATTTCGCCTGAATCCATTCCAATAATTTTAGCACAAAAAAGCCGCCAAGAGGCTGCTTTATCTGTACCTGCTAAAGGATTATTTCTTTGGGAGATTCTATATTAATTTGCACGTTGGCGCAACAAGTCAAAATAACCAAAAGTTTCAACAACAATTGCCCCACCTAGTGTATCTCCGTATTTAGCGGGCAATCCTCCTGTGTAAACCATCATGCGATTAATAGAACAGCTAGGAACATTGTAAACATCTTGTAATTTAACGCCATCTAGTACGTAAATCATGTCTCCTTTCCTTGCACCGCGGAACATTAACTCCCCGTCGTCTGCCATTTTGATTTCTGAAGACATTTGGGTGGCCATGGTAGCAATGCTGAATTTATTTGGATTGTGTTTAATTTCTTTTTCCGTTAACTCTGGTGTGGGCAACTCTCCCATTCTTAACCTAAGCCGCTCTTTAACTACAATCTCATCTTTTACTAAGCCTTTCGGTCTGAATTCAACTGAACCAATATTCCCATATGAGTCAATTGGAACATCAACTAAGAAATTTTGGGAAGTGTCTCTTCCAAACACCAAAAAAACATTATACATTCCTGCAGGGATTGCTGATATTCTAAATCGCCCCTCATTATCAGTTATCGCTTGAAATTTCTTCCCTTGATCTTGGATAACTGCTTTAACATATTCCATTGGCTGTTTTGTATCCGTATCTATTACCGAACCAATGACATCTCCGAGTGCTGTTTGTGCGATAATTTGAGACATCAAGAAGATCACACAAAGGGTTAACAATGTTTTCATAAATTAAAATCTGAATTTATTAAAAGTAACGAAAAACAAACAAAAATCTAACTGATACTTGCAGAAGAAACTTGAAGTTCTCGATTTATTTTCTTGAAAAGCCCTTGAAGTACCTTGCCTGGACCTACTTCAATTACTTCAGAAATTCCATAATCATTCATGGCTATCATTATTTGAGTCCATTTCACAGGGGCTGTAAGTTGGGTTAACAAATTTTCTTTAATTTCTGAAGGGTTGGTGACTGGTAATGCATTGACATTTTGGTAAATAGGGCATATCGGGTTATTGAACTGGGTAGCTTCTATAGCGGAAGCTAATTCAGTACGTGCCGGCTCCATAAGTGGTGAATGAAAGGCCCCTCCAACCTGGAGTATTAACGCGCGCTTTGCACCAGCCTCGTTGAGTTTTAAGCAGGCTTCTTCAACAGCCTTTAATTCCCCAGAAATCACTAATTGTCCAGGACAATTGTAATTTGCGGGAACAACTACACCATGAATACTACTACAAATATCTTCCACTACATGATCTTCCAAACCCAAAATTGCGGCCATGGTAGATGGTATTAATTCACAGGCTTTTTGCATGGCAGTTGCACGTGCGCTTACTAGACGAAGTCCGTCCTCAAAGCTAAGCGTTTTATTAGCCACTAGTGCAGAAAATTCACCCAACGAGTGCCCCGCGACCATATCCGGTTTAAATGCATCTCCGAGACATGCTGCTAAAATAGTAGAGTGAATAAAAATAGCTGGCTGTGTAACGTTCGTTTGTTTTAATGCTTCATCAGTACCTTCGAACATAACGGATGCAATATCGAAACCAAGTACTTCATTTGCTTGATTGAATAACCGCTTTGCATCATCACTTGCATCAAATAACTCTTTTCCCATTCCGCTGAACTGAGCTCCTTGCCCAGGAAAAACATATGCTTTCATATTTAAAAGTTAAAGTTGTCCTAAGGAATGAAATTTTCCATCCTTGTATATTTTAATTTTCTTTAGAATCCCGTCTTCATTGTATACATAAACTTTACCATCATATAATTGTCCAGCTTTAAAGTTGCCATCCAACCATATTTCGTCATTTTCATTGTAAACTTTATTATATCCTTCTGAAAAGAAAGTAACTCCTTTCGTAATCGGATTGGTTACCACGGGTGGAGGTTCATTGGATTCAGTATTGGTGTTTGCATTGGGCTTTTTCACAACTTGTTTCTTCACAGTTTCTGTCACTTTTCCTTCACTAAACTTGCAAGATAAGCGTACAGAACCGTCTTCATTATATTGCGTGAAAAGACCTTCAACCTTCCCTTTTTTAAGCGAATATGACGCTTCCAAATTACCATTGCTATAAAAATGCTTAACTATACCGGTTTCCTTGCCATCAATATCAAATTCGGCCTGATATGAGATTGTCCCATTTTCGTGGTAACGTATCAACGTTCCAGAATAATTGTTATCCCCAAAGCTCCCTTTTTCTTTTATTTTACCGTTTGAATAATAGCGTGTGTAATTACCACTAGGCCTGTTATTTAAATAGTTTCCTTTCAACTTTACCGTTTTACCGTCCTTGTTATACTTAATCCAAACACCTGTTTTTCGTCCGTGAAAATATGTTCCTTCTTCTATTACAGCATTTAATGCATATCCGGACTTAGGCCGATCTGCTCCTTTGACTACCCATTTACCATGTTTTTTACCGTCTTCATCCCGAAGATTTTGGGCATGAAAAGCATGTATAGATGCACAAAGACAGATGAGAACAAACCAGAAACATTTAACTATCATATCAGTCGTAAAATTAAATTAAATTGTGAATAACAAACAGAAACATAAGGCTTTTGACCCAAAATTGTTTTTAATTTTGTTATCGATGTTGAGCATTTCTCCTTCTGATATAACCGTGCAACAACTGCATCATTATCTACTTGGTGCCATAGGCCCAAGACCTATTGCATTAGCATCAACCATTGATTCTTCCGGCAATAAGAACCTTGCCCCTTTTAGTTTCTTCAACGTTTTTAGTGCAAATCCTCCGATATTAATTTTTTCCCCTGCTCGATCTGGGCGGACAAATCAATTGAAAGACACATACATAAATACGAAAACACACCCAGAAGTAGTTATAAACGTAGTTAACTACGACATGGTGGAGCAGGTAAGTTTAGCCAGTTCTCCTTATGCCTCTGGAATTAGTGAATTCGAAAAGGCTGGGCTTACACCCATAGCATCTGACATGGTTAAGCCGTTTCGGGTTAAAGAATCACCCGTTCAATTTGAATGTAAAGTCAATGAGGTTATTGAATTGGGTTCTGAGGGTGGCGCAGGTAATCTAATTATTTGCGAAGTGCTCAGAATGCACATAAACGAGAATATTTTGGATTCCAATCAGCAAATAGATGCCCACAAAATCGACTTAGTATCTCGGATGGGGGGAGATTGGTATTGTCGTGCCGATGAAAACAGTATGTTTGAAATAAAAAAACCAATTACAACTTGTGGAATTGGTTATGATTCACTTCCAACTGATTTATTACGTAGCATTGTATTATCGAAAAGTCACTTAGCCCGATTAGCTGGAATAGAGCAATTGCCTGATGAAACAGAAGTGAATGAATACAAGCTCACCGTACTGAGCGAGCTTTTTATGAAATATGTAGACGATGCTGCTGGATTAGAACAAGCATTGCATGAACGTGCTAAAGAATTATTAACAGTAAATAAATTAACAGAGGCGTGGCTTACGCTTCTGAGTTTTAATCATTAATAAAAATATATGAACCAACTCAAATTAACCAACGTACGAATTAAATTAATTAATCCAACCCAGCAAGTAACTGAAAAATTCTCCAAGAGAGAGTTTGTAGTTACCGATGGGTTAGAAGGAGATTATCCACAACATATTTTACTTCAAGCTACCCGTGACAAATGTAGCTTACTCGATCAGTTTAAGGTCAACGATATGATCGATGTAGCAATTAACATTAGAGGCCGCGAATGGACAAGTCCGCAAGGAGAAATCAAGTATTTCAACTCAATCGAAGCCTGGAGAATTGAGCCTTCTTCTGGACAAGCACCTACGGCTGCGCCAAGTAATATGAGTGATTTCGGTATTTCAAACGATAACAATGCAGAAAACCCTCTCGACTCATCTTCAGAAGAATCTGATGATCTTCCGTTCTAATCAGTTGTAGAAGCTTGGTATTTTTTCTTGTATTTCAAATAAAGTGATTCCTGAAAATTAACAGGGCTATGTGGTATTCCGTTAATAACTATAGCTGTTACTTCATTGGTTTTCATATCTAACGCAGGCCCTTTAGAAACAAATACCGTAGCAGATTTTCCAACTTCAATACTTCCAAAGTCTTGGTCAATTCCTAAAATCTTACATGGATTAATTGTAATTGCTTGCAAAGCTTGCGCCTCATTGAGACCATACGCCATCGCAGTACCGGCTAAAAATGGCAGATTTCGAGTATTCATCGCTTGCATATCTCCATCATTTTGCAAACAGAACAACACCCCCATTTTGGCAAGCAAAGCTGGAAGTCGATAGGGTAAATCTATGGGATCCTCATCATATTCTGGAAGGCGATGGAGGCGTCGAATCATTACCGGAATGTCGGCATCAACAAATCGCTGACCAAGCAGGTAAGCATCATCCCCGCCAACAAGAACCGGATAAGGAATTTGAAATTCTTGCACGAACGAAATTAAATCACTAATTTGTTGTGCATCATTGGCATGAAAATAGACTCGCCCTGTCCCAATTAAACAAGCTTTCATCGCCTCTAGCCGTTGATCGAACTCTACTGTTTTAGCTCTTGAATAGGTTTGTGCCAAAATAAAAAACTGTTTTAGTTCATTTAGTTGTTTATTATATTGTTCATTTTTATACTTAGGGGCCGGTTCAGCCCACCAGCCACCACCATAAGCGATACTTGGCCAATTCACATGAATGCCATCGTTAGGTTTTAACGTAGCATCCTCCCAATTCCATCCTCCCATAAACATTACGGAAGAAGTACCAGATATTACCCCCCCTCTAGGTGTACTTTGAACCAAGAGCACTCCATTCGTTTTAATGGTTTCTACCACTTTTGATTCTGCATTAAAGGCAATCTGAGTGCGCACATGCGGATTAAATACACCAACTTCGTTGTAATCTTTTGTTGCACGAATTGCATCTATTTCCGTCAAACCTAAGGTACTATTAGGCGCCACAAATCCAGGATAAATATGTTGACCTGATGCGTCAATAATTGTATCCCAATCATTAACATTATATGTAGATGAAAGTGCATTTTTTATTCCGGTAATTTTCCCATCTACCATTTCTAGTATGGATGAAGTAATTTCTTGACCCACGATCGGATGTAAATGCCCATTAATAATGAGAATACGCTGAGCAGATAACCCAAGACTAAACAATAATCCTATTAATATTAAGTTCGCTTTCATATTAATGTAAATTTTCTGTTTCGGAACCATCCTCTCCGAGCGTATCGCAATGAAAATGTTTTTTCTTTCGTTTAATAAATGGGGCTTTGGGTTCTGATTGAACTTCCTTCATTAACATTTTACCTATAATGCGCATTTTCTCTGCTTTATTTTGAACTTGAAGCAAGAGATCTAGCTCTTGATCAAAATAGATCACCCCTTCAATCATTGTAGACCGCACTTTTGCTTCAATCGAAAGTGGGTTTGCTGTCCACAATACCAAATCTGCATCCTTACCTACCTTGACACTACCAATTCGATGGTCCAAATGCAACAATTTGGCAGGGTTAAGTGTGACCATTTTCCAAGCTTCTATTTCTGAAACCCCTCCATATTTAACGATTTTAGCCGCTTCTTGATTTAATCTTCGTCCCATTTCCGCATCATCAGAATTAATGGCTACCGTAATTCCTTGCCGATGCATAAGCGCAGCATTATAGGGAATTGCATCATTAACCTCAAATTTATAAGCCCACCAATCCGAAAAAGTAGAACCTCCAACACCGTGTGCTTTCATTTTATCAGCTACCTTATATCCTTCCAAAATGTGGGTAAAGGTGTTCACCTTGAATCCCATTGAATCGGCAACTTTCATCAACATATTTACCTCACTTTGAACGTAAGAATGGCATGTAATAAATCGTTTTCCATCTAGAATTTCATTCAATGTTTCAAGTTCTAAGTCAATCCTTTGCGATAAAGAATTGTACTCATTTCGATATTGTTTTGCCCTGTAAAATGCATCATATAACACTTGTTCAACCCCCATTCGTGTTTGAGGAAAACGAATCACATTTCGATCGCCCCAATTTGATTGCTTAACATTTTCTCCTAGGGCAAATTTTATAAATCCTGGGGCATTATCAATTTTCATGACTTCTGGTGTGGTACCCCACTTCAATTTAATGAGCGCCGATTGCCCCCCAATGACATTGGCAGATCCATGTAATAATTGAGCTGCGGTTACCCCTCCGGCTAATTGTCTGTAAATTGAAATGTCTTCAGGATAGACAACATCGCCTATGCTAACTTCCGCAGAAACCACTTGCCCCCCCTCATTAACCCCTCTTGAAATCGCAATGTGTGAATGCTCATCGACAATCCCTGAAGTTAAATGCAAGTTGGACCCATTAATAATTTTTGCACCCGTGGGATATGTTGGTTTTTTAACCCCTACATATGTGATTTTTCCTTGTTCAACAACAACAAAACCTTTATCGATAATCCCTTCGGATTCATTTGTCCAAATAGTAACTTGCTCATATACGGTACTTTGTTGAGTTAAAATATCCTTTGACCCGTAGGCCATATTCGGATACCATACATCCGGTGGTGGTTGAGATTCAATTGTAATTGGAGTTAATTCTTTGGGATTTTTTATTCTCCTTATGGCAGACCATTGTCCCCAGCTCCCATCAGGATAGGTAATGTCGCCCTCCCAAACCGAACCATTAGTAGAAATTTTACCATGAAGAAGATACATCTTTGACTCCGCATTAGGAAGTGCAAATTGTAGTGTAACATCTTTATTGGAATATGTAAAGGAAACCGTTGTAAGCACCGAATCTTTCTTGAATATCTTTAGTTTCGAATCCCAAAGGTCTTTAAATTCAATCAGGGATACTTTAGGCTTTTGGCTATCACCATAGACTTTCATTTCAAAGCGCTGACCCTTTAAATTCAAACTGTAGGTTCCAAGCAAATTCGTTTGATTTGATGGTTCTATAGCCTGACAATTCCCAAGCGACCATGATTCGACTAAAAGCGCTTCATACACGAAAGGATCATTGGAGAACAGATTAAAACTCGCCAATTTTGATGCTTCTAGGGATCCAATTAGTGAATCCAAACCCAGATAGGAAGCAGGTGTTGTGGTAAGTGAAGCAAGAATAGTGGATGGACTCGTGCCAATAGAAATTAGTTTTCGTATAGTTTTCCAAAAATCTGTCAAGTTAAGTCCGTGTGTAGTGATTGCCGTTTCAATTCCCGAATCGGTTATTAATCTAAGATTATATGGAGCCGTCTCCCAATGTTTTAATTCTTGAATCGAAACGTTTTTTGCAATATAGGGATCAGAAATATCGAGCGGTTTAGGGAAAGCTATAGGTACTACAAGCTTAGGATTAATTGGTTTTAGCGCCTCTAAAATAGCATATTCATCTCCTGAAGTTACATAAATAAAGTTATGTTGAAATTCCTTGGCGATACGTTCAGCACGGAGAATATCCCATTTATCTTCTACCTTGAATAATGACGGTAAATTTTCATTAATCAGCCATGCGTCCATGGATTCTTTACCCAATTCTGAATCCGGAAACTTTTTATAATATTGAAGATCGTAAAATGCTTGTCGCAGTAAGGCAATTGAGCCCATCAAAGAAGACGGATATGTTTGCTGAGAAACACCTTTATTAAAAGAATAAAAAAAGGCCGAAACTCGGGATTGTATTGCTTGCAGGGGGTTAGCTATCCCCAAAGCAATTAAAGGTGCAGTGCCACAAACAATCCCATCCGCTTGATGCGGAATGGCAAATCCAAAACCTTGTTTGTTTAATTCCATGCAACGTTCGTCGTTTACATTAAATCCGTCGAGCCCATTAATTTCTGGATGGATAGATTCATTCCAATAAAACGCCCCTTGTTTTGAAGATTCTAATTGCGGATACACCCCTTTATGATGGGAAGAGGCTTTAACTACTCCAGCATCAGTGAATAACTCAATAAAGGAAGGAACTGCAGTTAATCCCTCCTTATCTAGTACAACAAAATCTGACGGAATATTTATATTGGCCCCAACTTCAAGAATGCGTTCTTCTTGAATTAAAATCGTTGCATTTTCTAATTTTTTCGTTGGATTCAAATAAACATCGACATTGATTAATGCGATTTTTTTGATTTTAGAAGGTACAAGGCCGTTAGTTGGTCGTACTTGGGTATAACCTTCAGTAAAAAATAAAACAAGAAGAACGAAAAACAAAATAGGATATACTTGCTTCATGCCCCAAAAGTAATCAATTAAGTGAAGTAGATGTATTTACAAGCCTCGCGCTTGGCTAGGCCTGTTAATCGCTCTTCTTCCACTACTCTTGCAACCCAAGAAGGATTCCATTTAGAAACCTCACGCAAACTCCAACCAATAGCTTTTTGAATAAAAAACTCTCTCTCGGGCTTAAATTTCCCTATAAAGTATTGGAGTTGTGACAAATCTGTTTCACTACGGTAGCGCAGCTGGAAAATAAGGCAGGATCTTCGGATCCAAAATGATTCATGATTTTCCCATTGCTGCAATGTGTGTTTCATTTGTACAGGAAATTTTTTTGCATACTTACCTACTAAATTAGGTGCGATACCATCAACGGTATCCCACCATGATTTGTTTATTATCAACCATTCAAAAAAATCTATGTCTTCGGGTAATAGGGATTTTACATTCCATTTCATCATCCACTCAAGAGCCAGCAATTGGCATTCTCGCTGTTCCTCCACCCAAAGCAAACGAACAAGGGACCTCTTATCCGCTTCTGACAACCCATCAAGCCAATCCTTTTTTAGCGTATTAAGAATTTCTTTTCGGGGTGTACTCATTACACCATAAAAGGAAAATTGGTTTCTTAAGTAATTCGCCATTTGCGTTGCTCTCATTGGATTTCCTGCACCAAGGAGCAACGATTTTATTTGTGTCAACGCATCCATTGTACTTATAAAAAAAGGCAAATCATAAGCCGGGTTCTGTTCGTTTTGTCACACGTGACTCAACTGCCTATCATTTATCTAGCACTAACGTCACCGCCAGCGTCTATCGACCTACCCTCCGGAATCGAGCGAGCAACCCTTAATGTCAATGACATGCTCCGGTATACATGGTCTTTCAGCACGTAAGGTTTACCCTGCCGACAACATCACTGTTGAAGCGGTGAGCTCTTACCTCACCTTTTCACCTTTTCCCTAACATGCAAGCATGGTTAGGGTAGTTTATTTTCTGTGGCACTTTCTGTATTCACTCAGTGAACCCTTCCCGTTAGGAAGTACGATGCTCTGTGCTGCCCGGACTTTCCTCCCTCCCGTTAACGGGACAGCGATAGGCCGATTTGCCAGGTCAAAGGTACGATTAGAATTTAACTAATGGAAATTCTTTAATTCCATGAGCCCCACTCAACATAATTCGATAGGTCCCAGTATTCAATGAGTTAAGATCAATGTCACAGTTAAGAACATTATTTAAATTCATAGTAAGAACCTTCCTACCTACACCATCAAAAATCTCAACTAAAAATAAAGGGGAATTACAATCCAAGAGTAGTGTTTCGCGGACTGGATTGGGGCCAAAAGATACATCCAAGGTTGATTCAATCAATGAGGCATCTAAGCCCAAGTAATCCTCTTGGTATTCAACCTGATTAACCATTCCGTTGGTTTCAGTTGCCTTCAAAATCCATTCTTTCTCTCCATTGGTAAACCATTCGTATTCAGTGCGTTGAATTGGAGGAGTTCCAAACCACTGTCCTGCTCCAAAAAAAGTTTGATAAACTGAGTCTATTTCAGCGATATCATGTCTCAAGCGAAGCGCTTGAAAAGAACCTTTCGGGGTTATAATAACTCCCCAGCCATCAACATTCGTTGTGCGTTGTCGGTATTGTTTTATTTTAAAATCAATTACTGGATTTAAATCAATATAAGTATAGCCTCTTGAATAATGATAATCATTGTACTGCAATGGTAATTTATATTTGGTTTCAATTGTATCTGACTTGAATGGCACCCCTTGTCCGTTCACGCTTATGGAGTAGCCGAGTGAAGTAATAGAGTCGGTCATTCGTTTGGAATACTGGTTTAAATCACTTAAAGAAACCGGTAGGAATTGAGATAATTGATCTAATGGCAAATCGTTGGTTGGATTGAAATAACTCGCTCGATAATTTGTTGGAGCAATGGGTCCATAGGTACCGAAAACTAACAATGAAGCAAAGCCTATAGGATTATACTGCTTTAAATATTGGCTAGTTGCCGATAAAGAACTAAAATCCCATGTATAGTTAGCCCCAGTAGATGCAAAGTCCATGCCAATACCCGATGATTGAGAGATGCGCACCGTATCCCCTGAATTTGCAAAATCTGAGACATTAAGTGTGATTTGTGAGGTAATCCCAATTAAAAAACTGAACGAAAGAAAAGAAAATAATGTCTTCATTCTGCAAAGATTAAAGGATAAAGGTACATGAAATTGACCAACCAAATAAATTGCCTTAAATTTATTGCGTGAAGGATAAATCATTCATTCTATCGGAGTTAGATGAATTTGAGCTTGACCTATCAAGGTTTAATGCTTCGGATTTATTAGTGAGTATTAAAGAGAATGATGTAATTCCTTTCCAAAACGATGTTGAAGAACTTCGTCCAGAGGCCTCGAAGCTTTTAAAAGCTGCATATCAAAAAGAACGAGAAGAGGGCATTTACCCCTTGTGTTTATCTGATGGAATTTTATACATAAAAGTAAATGGGCATAAGCAGCAAATTCCAATATTTCTTCATTTATTGAATCCAACAATAAACCCGGTTTTAAATCAGGTTTCATGGAACATTACCTACAATGAATGGATTATCAACCCTTATTTATTGCACCTACTTTCATTTGAAGAAACTGTTTTTGATACACTCAATAAACTTGAAATATATGAAGTCATGGTCTCAAAAGGCTATGAGTTAGAACAGCAAAAGAGTTACATAGGTAATTTTCATCCATATAGACACAGTCTACTAAAGGAGGTTATTGAGATAAAAAAAGACCCTGATTTAAGTCATTTTGATTTTTTATTTCAGGGTCTAGAGGTTAAGAGTTATGTTAGTCCAAATATTATTAATCCGCTATTATTCGAGTCGGATCATACACAATATGAAGCAATTCATCTAGCGGAGGGACAGCACCTAGTTATTCAAGGTCCCCCAGGAACTGGTAAATCACAAGTCATTGGAAATATAATTGGACGGGTTCTAGCGGCCAATAAGCAGGTACTAGTATGTTCCCAAAAGCGTCAAGCGCTTGAGGTCATTGTCAGTAAAATGAATACTTGTGGTCTTGGAGATTTAATGCTGTTTAGAAACTCTCAAGATGGAATAAAAACAAGTGTTCAGTCATTGGCCAAGAGTTGGGAAGCAATTGAAAAGCCTCTTGAAGAAATGGCTATAGACTTTAGTAGTAATATTCGTTTAAATTGGCTTCAAGGACAACTAAGTTTATATCACAAGGATGGAATAATTGGAGGGATGAGTCCAAAAGACTTTATAGTTGCTACAAAAATCAATCCATCGAAATCAATGGTCTTTCATCCCGGTATGCCTAATTATTCGGATTGGATTGCATTCAAACCTATACTTTTATCTATTCCTGACTCAGTAATTCACTTGCTTAAACAACTTAAAGGAAATTTGAATTTGTCAAATTCTTTTGAATCAAAGCTTACTCAACTAAAGGGATTGCATACCGTACTTGAAGAGTTACAATGGCAACAATTATATTATACTGACATAATTGAACAGTCACAAATTGCTCAAACAGTTCACTTGTTTTCAACTGAAACTGCGCAGCGTTGCTTACCATGGATGAAGCACAGAAAAAAAATTAAAAGTTTGATCGGCAGATTGGCTCACATTGAACCACAATTACAACTTAAGGAACAAAGCCTGGCGCTATGGATAAAAGTTCCATCAAGAATCGAATTAACTGGGATTCATAGGAACTTAACCATTGGTGGGATTTTTAAGAAATATCGCATACATCTAGCAACTCGTAAGTGGTTAATTGACCCTAATGTCGATTTGATTTCATTAGTGAAAATCACTGAAGAATACCATACACTTTACGAAGCGCGCTTAAAAACCCAACTTGAATTAATATCCTTTGGTTTAACGAACTTTGATTCAGATCTCTCTATCTTCAAATCGTTTGAAACACTTTATGATGGGAACTTATTTGAACAATATCGTTCGATTTCGAAAAAAGACCGAATTTTTTATTGCACAAAGCATTCGGAGATACAAGGAGTTGCTTTATCTGTTAAGCAGCTATTATCAAGAAACTTAAGCCTTCCGGTTTTTGATACGCTCAATACTATTTTATCAAACTTTCACCATTGTATTCCTTATTTAGAGCTGTGGGATAAAATCCCAAATACGATTATCGGACCCTTATGTGAATTTGATGCGCTACATGAATATGAAGATTCAATTATCTCTTCGGATTGGAATCGATTTACTGCTCGATTTCCGGGAATGCACGAATTTTTAAAGCTCTCAATTGCTGAAGAATTAACTCAGATTAAAGCCCAACGAACAATCACACAAGAACGCCTTGTTCATCAAATTTTGTTTAAAAGAAAGCAAACCTTTGATTCGTATCATCAGCTAATTGCAACGAATAATAACAAATTAAATGCAAAAGAA
The DNA here is from genome assembly GCA_030830895.1 of Crocinitomicaceae bacterium. Taxonomy (GTDB): domain Bacteria; phylum Bacteroidota; class Bacteroidia; order Flavobacteriales_D; family Crocinitomicaceae; genus UBA952. The sequence continues at coordinate 26,697 of JAURMC010000005.1, forward strand.
AGGACATTAAAAAATGACCTAATAGCTGGAAAACGCATCTTAACAAAGCTTTTTAGTCGTAAGAGAAATTTTCCTTCCTTACAAACTTTGTTGGACAGTAACGCTTCGCTTTGGATTTCATTGTTGAAGCCCCTTTGGCTCAGTAGTCCAGTTCAAATTGCCATGGATTTACCACTGATCAAAAACAAGTTTGACCTTGCAATTATTGATGAGGCAAGTCAGTTGCTATTTTCACATTCCTTGGGTACGATTTATCGATCAAAACAGCTCATTGTTGCAGGTGACTCTAAGCAAATGGCGCCATCGGCCTTTTTTCAGCGGAGAAATAGTAATGCAATAACCTTACTGGACCAAGCGGCTTTTAATCTTCCACAGCGACTCCTAAAATTTCATTATCGTAGTCAGCACGAAGACTTGATTCAATTTTCCAATACCCATTTCTACGCAAAAAAACTTATTGCACTGCCTAGTTACCCCGATTACCGTGCCATTCAGTCTATCTATCTTCCCGGGAATCACTACAAGGATGGAATAAATATAAAAGAGGCTGAGGTAGCAAAAAAAGTGCTGAGTGATAAATTGAAATTAAAAAATAGCCGCATCGGATTAGTTACCTTTTCAGAAAAGCAACTCAATGCCATCATTTCTTTGTGTACCCCCGCCGAGCGATTAAAAATTGAAGTTGCAATAGAATCGGAGATGTTGTTTCTAAAAACCGTAGAGCAAATACAAGGAGATGAATGCGATGAAATCATTATTTCATTCGGTTATGGGTATAATGAAGATGGGCGATTTGACTTGCGATTTGGCCCCTTAATACAAGAGGGAGGCGATAAACGTTTAAATGTATTATTTACCAGGGCAAAGCGTAAAATCCATTTTATTCATTCGGTAGGTTCTTCGGATTTTCCAATCAGTGAAAACCCTACAATCCATATATTAAAACATTGGTTCCATTATCTCGAAAACGTCAAAACATCCACTAATTCAGTTTGGATTGATAACGTGATGGACCACCAGATTAATGGGAACGAAATTAACATTCAACGCTGGATTGATTTATCATCAAGTATACTCGATTTGATTACCTATGATTCCATTTTAAGTGATCGAGGTTGGATAATTAAGGAGAATGCGTTTTCTTCGGAACCGGATCGTATCCGTGTCCTCCCCTTGGATGACAACGTGAAATCCGCTTAGTTCCGAGCCAAATACCTTTTACAGGTCCCCAAATTTGAATTGCTTCAATCATATATGTAGAACATGATGGTGTATAGCGACAACTTGGGGGTAGCATTGGTGAAATAATCCACTGATAAACACGAACTAAAAAAATAAAAGGAAAACCTAGGATTTTCTTCAACATTTCCACGTTCAAATATAAGGATTAAAAAATGGATGTTTGTAACTGAGGATTCTTATCGCGTTAGCAAACGAGTAATTGCTTAATTTCATCTCCATGAATTTACTCCGCTTTCTCCTATTTATTTTACCAACATTTTCTTTTTTCGTGCATGCTCAATCCTGGACACATGAACAGTTAGAAGTTAAAACCGAGAATTCATTGAATCTTGTTATGCGATCTGACGACTTGTTCGAAGAGCGTTGGATTGAATTGCCTCAAGCTATATTTTGGAAACGAATTATGACGTTATCACCAGATTCATGCATCATAAATGTTGCTAAAAACCGCACGATCCTTGAAACGATGTCATTTCAGCAATGGCGGATTAAAACTGAAGTTGAAAAAGCTCAATACAAAGTAAGGTTGCGGTATGAATTTGGATTAGATTCTTCAGAAGTAATTTATGTCACCACCGGTAAAAATGATTTTTATCGATTTCATGAAGTATTTCCAACTTTAGGAAAAGCAATTGAGATATTTGAAACAAATCAGGTTGACCCCTGGTACGCACAGGCAATCCTGTTAATTGAAAGTCCTGCTCAACTCAAAAAATCCGTAAGTGGTGCTTATGGCCCTTTTCAACTCATGCCTTCCGTCGCGAAACGCTTTGGACTCAAAATAAATAACTATACCGACGAGCGAGCGGACTTTTCACGAAGTGCTTATGCCTCATCACAACTAATCAAAACATCATGTATTCCATCCGCTCGACAGATATTAAAGGCTCATGGGATAAGCTTTACTGAAAGTGAATTATGGTTTAGGTTACTAGTTATGCATGTATATCATGCTGGAGCGGGCAACGTTGCTGCGGTATTAAATAAAATCAACCCGACTGAAGGCAATATGGGCCTTATCCAACTTATGTGGGTGACTTCTGCGAGTGGATTTGGAAACAATTCACAGAATTACAGTCAATTAGCTATTGCTGCACAATGGCTATTGCACGATTATGTGTATTCCCAATGCGATGAACTTCAGCCATGCGCAGGTAAATGATGCATCAGTTGATCCTTATTTAAGGATAACCCGCACTTGAAATTTTTTAAGAATAATCCTCCGGTACCTAATCCCTGGGGAAGCGTTAGTGGGTATTCTGCAGCAAACTGGGCAATGGCGGTGAGGCCTATATTCGACTCCAATGCAGAAGTCATCCACCACCCAATTCCACGCTCAATGGCTAATTCAATCCAAGTTTGTACTCCCGAGATTCCGCCATGCAAGCTGGGTTTTAAAATGATAAATTGAGGGCTAACACGGTCGAGCAAAGCTACTTTTTCTGCGATTGTATGGCAAGAAATAAGGGATTCATCTAAGGCGATTGGCACGACGGCCTCTTTACATAATACCGATAGTAACTCATTCTCATGCACTGAAACGGGTTGTTCAATTGAATGTACACCTAAGTCTTTTAGTTCATTAAGTATTTGTCGGATTTTAGTCCGCGTAAAACCTCCGTTTGCGTCTACGCGAATCGTAAGCAATTCAGGCCCAAAACGATTTCGTACTTGACGTATTATGTCATGCTCCTGTTTCCAATCAAGTGCTCCTATTTTAAACTTTAAAACCGAATACCCTTCGTTGATTTTTTTTTCAACCTGAAGTTGCATCCAATCTGGGGATCCCATCCAAATTAACCCATTAATCTTAATGCTATATTCTCCTCGCGCAAAAGCATTGTCAAAAACCATCCCATCAATTGGAGCCAACCAACTCCGCAGCGCACATTCTACTCCAAATCTAATCGAAGGGAAATATAATAAGTCTGGAATTAGCAAATCAAGTGAATCGAGTAATTCCACTTCAGATAAAGGTGCTTGATTTAAGATTTTGATTACTTCAATTAACTTGCTCTCATACTGAAAGTCGTTGATATATTCAGGTGAAAGACCTTCAATTATACTGCACTCTCCAACTCCCTTTTTCCCTAACCTATTCAAAGTTATTATCCATAACTTTTTTTTCGAAAGTACACCCCTACTCGTTCCAGCCGGAAAATTAAACACCAATTCGTGCTGTTGAAAAGTGAATCTCACATCCATTGTTTGTACCACTTTTGAAAACTGTAATAATACCAAATAAACAAGGCATTATAATCCTTACCATTTAAAAACATCGATACTGTTTTCCGAAGTTTAATCGGATCAAAAATACCCTGTTCTTTTAAAAACGACTCATCGGATAATATCATAAGTTCCTCGTTGAGGTATTTTCTCATCCAAGAGGTTATCGGTATAGCGAATCCCATTTTAGGTCCTTCCATGAGCGAATTTGGGAGCATGTCATGAGCAATTTCTTTTAATAGAATTTTAGTTCGTGTGCCATCGCATTTAAAGTTATCCGGCAACTGTGCTACAAACTCAAATAAGTCTTGATCTAAAAACGGCTCTCTGCCCTCAAGTCCTACCGACATGGTGGCGCGATCTACCTTATGTAAAATATCATTAGGCAAATAATTGATGCTATCATTTAACAACATGGTTGAAAGCGGAGTACGACCTTTAAAAAAAGATAATGGAACTGGTATCTTCGGATGGTTGAAAAAAGTAGTAAGGTCATCGGGTGACATAGCGGTATTCATAGCATTCATGTATGATTCCACGGAAAAATCACTCATTAAGCGCGCGAATTTTTGAAGTCGTTGGGCCTTTAAACCTTTAAATCCCAGCGTACTTATAGAAGAAGCCAATGAATTACCAAGAATAGGAGGAAGGGAATTAATTGCTTTTGGAATGCGATAGTAATAAAGGTGCCGATTATATCCGGCAAAAATCTCATCGCCGCCATCTGCACTTAAAGCTACCTTAACCGCAGTTGCCGCATGTTTGGCTACCAATAAGGTTGGAATAGCGCTGCTATCCGCAAAAGGCTCATCGTAAATTTCAGATAGTTTCGGAATTACCTGTAAGGCTTCAGATAAATCACAAATAATCTCAGTGTGGTCGGTTCCTAATAAACTCGCGATTTTTTTCGCTTTAGGTCCTTCGTTTAAGCCCGCTTCAGGGACTGCCACGGTAAAAGTTTTTAAATCCTTGAAAGATTGAGTCAATACCGCAGCGGTTGTGGCCGAATCGTATCCACTTGAAAGAAATAAACCCACAGGTACATCAGACACCATCCGTAAATTAATAGCCTTCGTTAGTAATTCACGAGTTCTAGCTTTAGCATCATTGAAAGTTATGGAAAGGGATTCCTTTTGAAAATATTTTTCTGGGCGCCAAAATGCTTTATTTTCGAGACTCAATGTATTACAGTCAATCCTAACTATCGAGCCAGGTTCTACCTTGTAAGTGTCTTGAAAAATAGAATGTGGAGATGGTATGTTGCCATATTGAAAAAAATGCCAAATACTTTGAAAATTCAGCGCTTTTTTAAATTTAGGATGGACATGAAAAGGTTTTAATTCACTTCCAAATAGAAACAATTGATGATCGAGATAATAATACAAGGGCTTAACTCCAAAGCGATCTCGAATTAGGTACAAGGACTCTTCTAATCGATTGAACAGAATTAAAGAAAACATACCTTTAAATAAATCAATGGCTTCCATTTTCCATTTATGAAAAGCCAAAATCACTACTTCACTATCGGATTGAGTGCGAAAAGAATATCCCGCTTCAACAAGTGCTTTTTTAATTTCTTGATAATTATAAATCTCCCCATTAAATACCATTGAAAGCTCTTCATAATGCATGGGTTGATTTGCATGATTTGTGGTGTCGATTATAGACAGCCTGCGATGGGCTAATCCCAATGAAAAGGATTGGTGATTAAAAAAATACTCCCCACCGGCATCGGGTCCTCGATGAATCAAAGAGTCGCGCATGCCAACTAATACATCAGGAGATGTGCGTTTACTCAAATCAATAAATCCTGTGATTCCACACATCAGATTAGGTTTTTTAGTTGAGGTTTTCTAATGGTTAGGAGCAGGAAGAAAAAAGGTAATGCGAGGGCTCTAATTCGCACTAAAACACCAAAAAGTATGGAAGTGTATCCAGCCATAAATGCAGTTAATAAAACAAAGGTAAGCATGTAAATAGTAAATTCACTTTTAATCAAATACCGCAGATTACCTATCAAATTTCGATTTAAAAAGAACACTCCTGTAAAGAGTAAAAGTCCAAGACTTTCAACTCCGTTTACTATGAAATTATACCCTAAGTTTTCGGTAATAAATGGGCGATAAAGGGCAATAAACACTGCTTCAGGGAGAGACAAAATTAAGCCCAAAATTGATCCGTCGGATTGATTGATTTCATATTTGGCACCTGTATAAATCGGATTAACACTAAAATCGGATTGAGTAATCTGTGCTTCTTGAATCAGCACTTGTGTTCGATCTAAATTTGCTACTACAAAAAATGCAAATACTAAGGATGTATATACAAAAACCCTGAAAAGAAGAAGGATTAGTGGCCGATTCGCCCAGCGATTGGCATAACGAGCCGCTATTGCCAAGAAAAAAGGAGCAATAATAGCCAACGCAACAAACTGTCTTAGGCCAAATAACAAAATACTTATTCCGATAATAATAAGAAACCGAATAACGGTCCGTTTTGGGTCCCATATTAACCAACGGAACAACTGATACATTAATAATAAGGAAAGTGTATAGACTTGGCTATCCTTACTGATCCCAGAACACCAAAACGTAACGGATGGGAAAAATAAAAAAGCAAATAATACTGCATTCGCATTGATTTCCTCATGGGTAATTATTCGATAAACCATTACCCAAGAACTAAAAAACACTACGGATGCTACTAATAATGTTGTGGCCCAAAAGCCATTAAAGGTGATTATTGAAAAAACCGACAATATCTTGGCCGCATTCCATGCCTCTGGTTCACGCCAAATCCAACCAGGAGGATACCCCGTATCTTGATTAAAATGGTGGGTAACACCTAGGATTCGATCTGTATGTACTAATTCCTGAAAATAACCAGAAGGATTAGTTAAAAACAACTTGTTTAGTACGGTCGCGCTGTCCCAATAAGCATTGATGTCCCCCCCCCCGAGAACAAACAAATAAACAAATGCAAAAACCACTGCAAAAGCGATTTTAACCCCCCATCCAGCATAAAAAAATCTTTGAATGCTCTCATGGTCAAAACGATTGCGGATGAATCTTCCGACCCAGTACAATATCAGTATCCAAAGCACAATGGTAAAACCTTCTGCGATGGAAAATATTTGATCTTGGTTCATGCTGATAAAGTTAACAATCCATCAAGAATGATGGTAGCTTTCGCCTTTGTTTATAGTGCAGGCGCGGTATAATTGTTCTAAAAATATCATCCGGACCATTTGATGAGAAAAGGTCATTAAAGACAATGCAATCTTCCCATTGGCCCGAGCATAGACTGCGTCAGAAAATCCAAATGCACCCCCTATGCAAAAAGTTATTTTTTTAACGCTTTGTAATTGGTAGTTAGCAAGTAAATTAGCAAACCCGACGGAAGAATAACTAACTCCTAATTCATCCAATAAAATAAGGTGCTGGTCGGGGGTAACTTTAGATAACAAGGCTTGACCTTCTTTTTCTTTAAGTTGAATTGGGGTTAGGGATGCTGCATGTTTAACATCTGGGATTTCTAATCGTTCATAACTAATATAATGAACCAATCGATTTTCATAATTAAGCTCTAACTCTTTAAGGGCATTAGAGATAGTTTTCCCAATGAACATCAATCGCACCTTCATTAGCGTCCGGTTCTTACTTCCTTAACCGTATTGTAGAAGATAATTCCGTAACCAAAGGCTAACATTAAATGAAAAGGAACCATTCCAAAATCACCATATGCAAGACGATTTAATGCGGTAAACCCGAAAATTAACATAAAGAATCCTTCTGCTATATTAAGGATGGAAAGGCTTTTTTTATCATATTTATTACCTGTAAATTCATTCTTTTGAGCAACATTGAATTTCGGGGTGCGTACAAATGAACTTTTAATTCGCAAATATCCTTCTATCACCGCTACCGCATTGCTCATAGACAAAGCCATTGATACGGTTAGGAACTGAACAAAGCGCTTGATAAAACTAAATAAATCACTCCAAAATCTACCCGTTTTATCTCGGTATGAATTCCAATAATAAAAGGCAAGGAAAACGGTGCTCGAAATAAAGAAAGCCCCAAATTGCACAAAATAATTTAGATCCGAAAACGAATCTTTGATATGAAGTATGGATAAGCTCAGAATAGATAAGATTAAAATAAAAACAAATACCGTAGAGTTAAATAAATGTGCGATGCCATGCACCCGGTCAGAAAATCTTACCCCAGGATGTGTTAATAATTTACCTCGCATTTTAATAAAACACTCTGCGCCACCTTTCATCCAACGATGCTGTTGGCTTTTCAAGGCAGACATTGTGATTGGAAGCTCTGCCGGTGACTCTACATCTTCTAAATATGTAAATTTCCACCCTCTCATTTGTGCCCGATAGCTTAAATCTAAATCTTCCGTAATGGTATCATGTTCCCATCCACCGGCATCTTCAATGCATTTTTTTCTCCATATCCCTGCTGTCCCATTAAAATTAATGAAGTGGCCGGTAGAATTTCTACCTTGCTGTTCAATTGCAAAATGGCCATTTAATCCAAAAGCTTGAAGTTCAGTCAATAACGAATAGGACTTGTTTAAGTGCCCCCAGCGGGTTTGAACTACACCTACTTGATCATTATTAAAATAAGGGATGGTTCGCAATAAAAAATTTTCATCTGGTACAAAGTCAGCATCAAAAATTGCGATAAAGTCTCCTTGCACTCGATCCATTGCGGCATCTAATGCCCCCGCTTTATATCCAGTACGGTCCTCTCTATGGATGTGCTGGATATTTACTCCTGTAGAAACAATTTCAGCCACTTTTTTCGCAATGATATCTTTTGTTTCATCGGTAGAGTCATCTAGTACTTGAATTTGCAACTTATCTTTGGGATAGGCCATGCGTGCAGTGGACTCAATAATTCGCTCCGCAACATACATTTCATTAAACATTGGAAGCTGCACAGTAACTATTGGTGCTCGCTCGATATCGAATGGTGGAATTGTTAATTTTGGTGTGCGTTTCGATTTCTGGTAAGCAATAGCTAACGAGAGTTGTACAACACTGTAATAAAAGATCATAATTAGACATAGGCCATAGATTATTAAGATAATTCGTGCCATCATATGAGACCAATAATGTTCTTGAATAACTTTTTTACCTTTAACAACGATTGTTCGATCACCCCAATTAAATAACCATGTCACTTTTAAACGGGCAGAGAAAGGTTGGTTTTTACTGAATGTATAGTGAACTAGGTGTTCTTTTGCATTAGTTTTAAATACCTTGAGGGTATCGTTTCGATAATCCTTATCTGCAAGTATTAATATGCATTCACCAATTGGAACATTCCGAAAACTGAAAGTGCCATTTATCGTTTCTGTACTGAATCTCTCACCAGTTGCTTTTGAGATTAACAACAAAGACACCTCATCTACGTCTCTACGTGTATTATAATCAACCAAATACCCTTTGATTAATTTAGATCGTAACCTTAAGGTGGAGGCATTTGATTCTTCCGTGAAAACAAAGAATAGAAGGATAAACAGGAATAATTTCTTCATATGTATATTCTAGCACAGGTTGATTTTAACGAACAAAGATAAGTTAATCTTTGATTAAAGTCATTTCATTCACTAAATGTGTTGCCCCGGCATAAATGTCCATTACCCAAAGAACGTAGCGAATGTCTACCACAATATTCCGGCAACGTTTCGGATCAAACAAATAATCACTCATTGTGCTTTCCCAAGATCGATCGAAATTCAAGCCCATCAAATTACCTTTTTCATCTAACACCGGAGAGCCTGAATTACCTCCAGTGGTATGATTAGAACCGGTGAAACAAACCCATAATTCACCATCCTGAGCATATGGTCCATAGGTTTTATTGGATGCCAATTCGAACATTCTTGGCAATAATTCAAAATCGGGATTTCCAGAACTGTTTTTGGCAATCATTCCATCCAACGTGGTATGTTCGGTGTAGGCCATTCCATCTACCGGGGAAGACCCTTCCAATTGTCCATAGGTAATTCTTAAGGTTGAATTAGCGTCTGGCCAATGTTTTTCATTCGGAAACATGACATATTTTCCTTCAACGTAAAGCTGCATCCAAGGAGAAATTCTTGCTTGGTATTTTTTGAAGGATGGAACCGCCTCGTCTACGAATACGGGATAATAGGTGTTATAAAACATATAGGCCGGATCCTTGGCTAACTTTTTAACCGATTTTTTGGAAAAGGATTTGACAAACTGAATAAACCGTGTGGAATCAGTAAAAATTGATTTGGCATAAATATTAGTTGAGAGTGCCGCAACATTTATCATATCCCAATTCTTGTTTGCTGAAATTTCAGCCCGCTGATATTGTAGGGTAAGTGCGCTGAACACGGATTGATCTACCCCACTGTTATAGTTTTTAAAAAACACTCGTGCATAGGCAATTAACTTATTCTTTTCAGCTGAAAACACGTCTGGCGAGGCCGTAGTATTCAAAGCACTTAATAACTCAATAGATGCTTTTATCATTTTAAAAAACTCAGGACCATAGAAAAAATATTCCACCCCCATGGCATAGCGGAACTCTTTTTCCGAATTATTCTTTACGTACTGATTCAATGAATCCAAGGCATTGGCATATTTTTTCCATTCCGGCTTAGATTCGGTCATTTTTCGGTATGCTTCTTCCTCGCGTTGTTTGACTAAAACCCCATCTAAATTTTTCAAGCCCTCTACTTGGCCTATCCATTTTTTCCAAGCATTAGCGATGGAAGCCTGCTTCGCGGAATACTGGATTCGAATCAAATCCGATGATTTCATTCCTGCATCAATGGCAGCAAGGCTCTCATCCCTCATTGCAATGCGCGCAGGGCGTTCTTTTTCAATAATAAACTTCAAATATTCTGAAACCACATGCTGTTCGGTAACACCCGGAAATCCGTACACCATCGTAAAATCACCTTCTTTTCGGTCTTTGAATGAAATATTTAAATATTGAAGGGGAGTATATGGTACATTTTCCACGTTATAGGGAGCTGGTTTATTATCTGTTCCGGCATATATTCTAAATACCGAAAAATCTCCGGTATGTCTCGGCCAAACCCAATTGTCTGTATCCCCACCAAATTTCCCAATAGAATTTGGAGGAGTTCCTACAAACCGAATGTCTTTAAACACCTCTTTGACCATCAAGTAGTAGGCATTTCCATAATCAAATGCTTTAACTTCTGCTTCAAAATGCGTCCCTTCGATGGCTGTTTTTATAATCGCAGCGATGTTCGTCGCAATAACTTGTTTGTCCTGTTTTCCTTGGGTGTTTTGCAATACCAACGTTGTAACATCCTCGATTCGAACAATACGTGTTGCTGTAAGCCCAGGATTGGTTAATTCATCTTTTTTTTCCTTCGCCCAAAAGCCATTTTTAAGATAATCGTTTTCTAAACTCGAATGAGATTGAATTTGAGAATATCCACAGTGATGATTGGTTAATAGAAGACCTTGACTTGAGACCAATTCCGCAGTACATCCTCCACCAAATTGAAAAATAGCATCTTTTAAACTCGCATGGTTAACACTGTAAATTTGATCAGCAGTTAATTTCATGCCACGCGCTTGCATGTCTGATTCAAAAGCCTTGATAAGCAATGGAATAAGCATGCCTTCATCAGCCCTTACGAAACTGAATACAATATTAAAAATGAGAGCAAAAGTAAAAAGACGAATTTTCATATCTTGAATTTTTTCAAAAGTACATCAAAAGTTTAAAATCCAGGTTTATTTGTATTGCTTACATTTGCGCTTTAGAAGATGAAGGTATTATCCAGTTTATCAGCACTTCCTGTTTTACGGAATCCATGTGTCACACTTGGCACATATGACGGGGTACATGTCGGTCACCACATGATTCTAAAGCAACTTATCCATAGGGCGGCAGAAACTTCGAAAGACAGTATGTTAATCACTTTTGATCCGCACCCAAGACAGGCACTTGGTCTTGGAAATGTCTCGTTACTAACGCCCCTAGATGAAAAGATTGAGTTGCTAGCAAAAACAGGGTTAGATTACTTATTAGTTTTACCGTTCACCAAAGAATTTTCCAACCAGAATGCAACAGACTTTATTAATCGTGTTTTAATCCAAGAATTAAATATTTCCGAAATTATTTTGGGATACGATCATAAATTCGGCCATAATCGTGAAGGTGATGTACACTTATTAGGAAACGTGTTAGGAAAATCAGGTAGGTTGGTCACTGAGATTCCAGCCCAAGATGTAGATGAGATTATTGTGAGCTCCACAAGGATTCGTTCCGCCTTAATTCAAGGTGATATAGAAACAGCCAATCGTTTGTTGGGCTATCCTTACCAAATTAATGGCAAGGTGGTAATGGGAAACCAACTTGGTAAAACCGTTGGATTCCCCACCGCAAATATTGAACTCACAAACCACTCAAAACTAGTCCCTGGTAACGGAGTTTACGCGGTAAAACTTAGACTAAAAAACCGAACACATTTAGGAATGATGAATATCGGTGTACGGCCCACGGTAAGTAATTCAAGACACAGAGTAATTGAAGTACACCTATTTGATTTTAATGAGGACTTCTACGGTGAATCCGTAAGCATAACCATATATAATCATATACGAATGGAGCAAGCTTTTTCAGGACTTGAAGCATTAACGGAGCAATTAAAAAAAGATGAAATCAATTCTCGCAGTTTTTTTTCTAGCAATTAGCTTTTCTTGGTATAGCCAGGCAACAATTAGGGATTATTCCCTAAATGACCTCATCACCGCAAACCCTGATAGTGTGTTATCGATTGATTTAAGTCGAGAAAAACTCACTAACATTCCCACCATAGTGTATCAGTTTACTAAAATAAAATCCTTAAATCTCACGAAGAATAAAATTGAGTTCATAAGTGATTCTTTGAAGGTGTTTCGAGAATTGGAATACCTGAATCTTAGCAAAAATAAACTTTATGCAATTCCATTTGTGATATTCCAAATGAGCGCGCTTAGAGAGCTATTACTAGCCGAGAACCGCATTGAAGTAATCCCAAATGAAGTTGAACAATTGACCCATTTAGAAGTCTTAGATTTATATGATAATGCCGTGAATTTTATATCTCCTCATTTAAAAGAATTACCAAATTTAAAGCTCCTAGACATTCAGGGTGTCATGTATAGTCATGAATTTCATAAGCAATTGGTAAATGATTTCAAGCATTGCACTTTGTTTTTAGACCCCCCTTGTTCTTGTATGGATTAAATTATTAACATTTGGATAGAGAAATCTTAAGAAAATTTCAGACCGGGAACAAAGATTGGTATTAACTTTAAACCGTGAAGACTTTCTTAAAATGTTTAGGATTTTTTATCTCCATTCAAGCTTGGGGACAGAATTTCATATACAATGGTCATTTTGAATTCGGAGGGGTTGGTACGGGATTTAATGTACCGGGCCAAGGCTACACAAACCTTATTCCTCCCTACTTAGGGAATACACAGCCTGGTGATTTTGCTATAACGAATGATCCACAGCCACTTAATACCGGGAATTTTCTTCTTTTTTCGGACCACACTTCTGGACAAGGGAATATGATGATAGTAGATGGGGGAAATATTGGAGGCAATCAATCATTTTGGCAAGCTGGTAGCAACGGTGGGGGAATCTGTGGATTAACAGTTGGAAATAATTATTTATTTAGTTTTTGGCTTCGTTCCGCCTCTAGTTCTGTCATTGACCAAGCAACGCAAGCCAACATTAAAGCAGTTTTTAACAATGCTATTAATATCCAAGAACTAACACCTACTCTCGCCCCACTTCCACAAGTAGGCTGGCAAGCCTATGCCATTCAATTTGAGGCAACAAGTGCATGCGTAAACGTAAGTCTATATGATGAAAATACGTCAATTGTTGGCAATGATTTTGCTATTGATGATTTAATGCTGATGCCCCTTGGGGACCCGCTATCGTTATCTGTATCGGCATCACGACCATTTTGTAGTGATTCATTAAGCGGGGCACTTATCGCATATGTCAAAGGAGGATATCCACCATATCAGTTTAACATTACTGGAATTATGGGGTCATGGAATAATCAATCGGGAATATTCACCGGGTTACCCCCTGGCACTTATGATGTAAGCGCAACGGATGCCAATAATCAAACCGTTATTATTACCAACCAGCTTGTTTTTTCGAATGATTTCTTACAAGTTAATCCTGAAGACACCCTTATTTGTGGAAACACATCATTGGAATTAACCGTTACAGGAGGAACAAATACCAATTACTTTTGGATGGCAACTCCGCCTGATCCAAATCTTTTAAATCCAATTAATGATACGATAACTGTAAGTCCGAATCAGTCAACTACTTACCTTGTTTCGACTAATAATTTAAATGAGAATTTAGTGACAAACGGAAATTTCGAGGCGATGAATACCGGATTTTATTCCGATTTAAATTACCTCACGCCATCGAATCCTGGTGGATTACAAAGCTGCTATGGAATAACGCCAAATGCAAGTTTTTGGGAGGGCACCTTTTCACCATGCGTTGATCACACCTTAGGTAATGGTATTGGTCATATGATGGTCATTGATGGTGCGGTAAGTGGAAATCAAACGGTGTGGAAACAAATTATTTCCGTAGAAAAAAATACCAATTACACATTCACTTATTTTGCACAATCTATTGAAAATATAAATCCCGCGGTTTTAAAGTCCAGTGTGAATGGTATATTGCTGAGTATTGATACGTTACCTGTTATAACCTGTGATTGGCAACAGATAAGCGGACAATGGAATTCAGGAAACGATAGTTTGGCTATACTTTTAATTGAAAACTTTAATCAAAGCGGCCTAGGGAACGATTTTGCTATTGATGATATATCATTCAGTACCCTGCGTTCTTGTAGCAGGCAAGTAACCGTACAAATCAATTCAGGCAATGCTGAATTAGGCCTTTATTACCCAAGTGATTTGTGTATCAATTCAGGTATAATTAATCCAACACTGTCTCCAAATACCCCCAATAATGGCACATACAACTCATTTCCCGGAGGACTAAACCTAGACCCGATTAGTGGCTCTATCAATACCACCGGAAGCAGTCCTGGTTCATATGACGTGGTGTACAGTGTTTTTGTCTGTAATGAATTAGTAAAAGATACTATTGAAATTACAATTCATGCCTTACCAAGTCTTTTAAGCTTGACCGGTGGTGCTTATAATTGTTCGATACAAACTTTTGATTCTGTACTTTTATTTTTAAATGCAGTATATCCTGTGACGTTGAATTGGACCTTAAATGGAGCTGAAATCCTAACAAACGCAGTTTCAGACCCATTGTTTTTAAATACGGAAGCTGGCCTCTACGAGCTTCTAACAATTACCGATGTGTATTGTACCGCCAATATAAACGGAAGTATTTACCTAGATTCGCTATCCATTCCTGAAACCCCTAATATTATCGGAGATACTGCAATCTGTGATAATGAACCATCTGAGGCTATATCCTTAAGTAATCCCAATCCAAATGGTGTAGTATCTTGGTACAGCGATGCCGCACTCACACAGTATCTCGAAAGTGGTAATTTTTTCTATCCTAGTAATGATAGTTCCGCGATTTATTATGTAGTGCAAACCGTTAATGGGTGCTCAAGCAATGTCACGGCTTTCGCAACTACCCTTATTCCTTGTAACTTGGTAGTTCCAAGTGCATTCACCCCGGATAATGATGGAGACAACGACTTTTGGGAAATCGTTGGATTAGATGTAAAATTTCCATTAAATCAAGTGAAAATATTTAATCGTTGGGGAGAACTATTGTACACCAGTATCCAAGGGAATTATGCATCTGAACCTTGGGATGGCAACTACAAGGGCGAACCACTACCTGTTGGCAGCTACTTTTACATTATTGAAAAAGCAACTGACGGAAGTATAGAACCCATAAACGGAACAATTTCTATAATACGCACACCATGAGACTGCTTTATGTAATTCTTTTCTTAGGTTTTGGCGCATTGAAAGCACAACAAATGCCTCAAGTTAGGCAGATAAATGTTAGCACATCACTTTATAATCCCGCCGGGATGGCTATGAATAAACAGGCAAGCATTTCCATATTAGCCCGTTGGCAAATGCTAGGATTTGGATACGAACCACGAACCATTGCTTGTTTCGGACAAACTATCATAAAGAAAAAAGTCAAAACAGTTTTCAATCCTGGCAGTAGGATTCAATATCCAATTGAACCCATTGAAAAGAAAAAAAAGCGTGTTTTTCAACATTTTATAGGTGGCCAGTTAATTTCAGATAACTATGGTGCCTTCAAATACATCGAATCCAGTGGAAATTACGCTTTATGTATTCCATTATATAATCAATGGAAACTAAGTACAGGAATACGTATTGGTATAAAAAATAATGTGTTTTCTCCGAGCCAAGCAAGCGTGTTAAATCTATCTAATCCTCAACTTCCTTATGATGGTGGGGATCTTACGTATGATGGTTTTTTAGCATCTGGGCTGCGATCTATTTCTTTAAGTAGTGGTGTTGGATTTACTTTATTTTCGAAGAAAATGTTTTTTTCGGGTGCATTACAACACGGTGGGTTACTAAATTCTCTTGGAAATAAAAATGACTTTTTTGATCAACAATATCATTGGAATTCACAAATTGGATATACCATGAATATTACTAATGGATTAGAATTACAACCCATTATTAATATAAAACAAATGTATCAAGGCCCTGTTTCTTTGGAAACCACGTTGATGACCTCAATAAATTATATTTTTTGGGCAGGAATTAATTATCAACACAATGCCTCGTTTGGAATTCTTGCAGGCATGGAAGTATCCGACAACCTTAAAATTGGATATTCAATTGATTTTTCAACCAACCGAATTAATAGATTCAGTAATGGCGGACATGAAATTTATTTAAGTTATGGGTTTTAATCAAGTGCTTTTAACTTCATGCTACATTATTACCCAAATAGCTTTTGGGCAAATTTATGAGTTCACTTCCCCTTTACGTATAGGAACAACTATCAATTCCTCAGCTGATGAAAGTAATCCGGTAATATCAAGCGATGGAAATACCTTATATTTCGTTCGTACTTTTGATATAAAAAATACCGGTGGAATTTATGACCAAGACATTTGGTATTGTAAGAAATCGAAGAACGGCTGGGGACCTTCAATTCCACTAAAAGCACTTAATAATAAACTAAATAATGCCGTAATTGCGGAAACCATAGAAGAATCAGATTCTACCCGTAAATCCTTGTATTTAATTAGCTCTTATGGTGTAGAGCGAGATATGCAAAAAGGCATAACTATGGCGTCTCGAACATTAACAGACACGCTATGGATTATTCAAAAGAAATTACCTATTCCAAATTTAAATATTGATGGTAAATATGTCTCATATACCATCTCAAAAGATCAGCATGTTGTTATTTTATCATATGAAGGATCTGACTCCGAGGGAGAAGAAGATTTATATTATTCTTTAAAAGGACCAGATGGATGGACAGAGCCTGAACATCTTGGCGCAATGGTGAATACTCCTGGTTTTGAAATTTCTCCTTTTTTATCTCCTTCCAACGACACCTTGTATTTTTCATCGAATGGATTCAAAGGATATGGAGATGCGGATATTTTTTACAGTGTTAGAAAAGGTAAATGGAATAATTGGTCAAAACCAGTAAATCTGGGTAAATCCATTAATACATCATTCTTTGATGCATATTTTTCATTAACTGACAACTGTGCAATTTGGTCCAGTAATAGAGAAGGAAAGGATTTAGATATTTGGACCGCTTGGTCGATTAAACCACCAGAATTAATATTAAATGTGAATGAAATTAAACATGTAAGTGAATTTCAAGGAAACGATGGAAAGATAAGTGTTGAGGTTGTTTCAGGTGTTAAGCCATTTAAATACCAATGGTCAAATGGCCTGACCACTTCGGATATTAATTCGCTGCGAAAAGGCGATTACAAGTTACAAGTTACCGATTCAATTGGTCAAAAAATTAACCGGACATTTACCATTGAAGAACCAGAAGCGACAGAACAACATGTTGTTCGATTTCCGAACATTCAATATGAATTCAACAAGTGGACTTTTGTTAATGATTCTTCAATCAATACGTATGACTCCTTACGTCTTGTGGCCAAACTCCTTGAAGACTATCCAAACCTTATCATTGAGCTTATTTCGCATACTGATTCTAGAGGCGAGGAATCAAGAAATCTAATTTTATCGGAGAACCGTGCTAAAGCTTGTTATATCTACCTGGTAAATGAATTCAAAATAGACCCAAGAAGAATTATTCCCATAGGTAAGGGCGAGGCAGAACCAGCACGTTGGTACGACCCTGAATTGCAACAAATGGTTTTACTGAGCGAAGAGTATATTCAAAATAAAAAAAACAATGAGGCTCATTTTGAATTTTTACATCAAATAAATCGAAGAACAGAAGGTAAAGTGCTACGCCTTGATTTTAATCCAAACACAGCGCCTGAGGCCCCAAAAAGCTATTTAGAATTCCAAGAGATGCCATAAAAATGAAATTGCTATTCCATGTTTTTCATTTAGGTGTATTATTTTCTGCATTCGCATTCATCTGGTTTTGGCTACAGTTGCTTTTTATGATCTTTCTTCCGGCAGGAAAGCGAATGCAACTTCGTTATTTCTTACAACTTTTTAAATCATTATTCCTAGGCGTATTAGTTTTAAAATTCACTCTTAAGGCCGAAGGTACGCTTCATGTAAGCGGACTACTCATAGTATCATTGTTAACGTATTTTCTGTATTTAATCCGCAACCTTCGTTCAAATCAACAAGTGGTTCAGTTCTCAATTTACACCAATCTTCAAAAGCGAATCCAAATGAAGAACGAATGGGAATGGGCCGTTGCGATTATATCTATTTCCATAACTATACTTTGGGTATTCTTTCCATTTGCACTGGAAAGTCCAATTACACAATGGTTTTATAATCAAACACACGAATTTATTAGAATACCTGTACTTGGTTGGATATTTAAAACTGCTGGATTCTTCTTCCTATTTGCAACATTAATTCGTTTTCTGGTGGCGATAAGGTGGGTATTAAACCCTCAAAAAACTAAACAAATTTCCGAGTCAGATGATTTTGATCCGTTTGAGGAAATTAAATAGCTGCATAAAAAAGGGATCGACCACTTGCTACAATCATCTGAATTCCAATAGAAAGGACGAGTAATCCCATGATTTTAGACATCGTACGAAGCCCACTTTGTCCTAAATACTTGAGTATATATGGCGCTGAGGATAAAATCAAATAAATACTCAAACATACCATGAAAACAGCGGCAATCACGATAGCCTTAGCATCATATGCCTCATGTTGAAGGGCTAAATTTATAAGCAAAGATATTGATCCTGGTCCGGCCAATAGCGGCATCGCTATGGGACTAAAAGAAATGTCTTCCTTAAATCTTGATTCATCTTCAATTTGGCCATGGACATCTTTTTTATGCTGCGCATTTAGTAATTGAAACCCGGATCTCGATATAATAATTCCCCCAGCAATTTTCAAAGCATGAATAGAAACCCCGAAAAAATCTAACACAAACTCCCCAATTAAAAAGGAAATCAAACAAACCAAAAACACATAAAGTGAGGCTCTTCTTACTGTGCGAAATAAATGATCTTTTGGAAACCCGTTTGTTAACGAAATAAAAACAGGCATAGCACTCAATGGGTTGATGAGTGAAAACAATGAAATAAAAGTAGAAATAAAGAGAGTTGTCATAAAATTCGCTGCAAAGGTCGTAAATCTCTATTGTAGAAAGAGAATATTAAATGTTAAGAAAATGTAATGTTTCGTCTGTTATAAAATTCATTGAAAATTTATAATTTTATTTAATGCATAACGTACTATTCCTCATATTAATCGGGATTTCCATTACTTGTTTAGGTCAATATCAAAAAGACAATCCTATTTGGATTGGAAAATCTAACCGCATTACAAATCCGGGTGCTGAATCAAATGGTGAAGGAATGCCGTTACAATGGAAATCAGATTATACGGTTGGTGCTGAATCTAATTGGGTTTCACCTTATGGTGTAACTTCCCATGAATGGAATCATGGTGACAAAAAACTAGGACTTCCAACGAATCCCGGGAATAACTATTTTCGACTAACCGTAAATAAATACGAAGAAACTCGCAAAATAAACTTGTTTCAATTAGTTAATATAGACGATATCCAGAGCGCACTGGCTAGTGACACAGTAATCGCAGTGTTTCAAGCTTGGATTGGTGTAAATTATCCTAATTCAAATAATTGTTCTTTCACCGAAATAAAAGTTTTTTTTAACAACGTGGAAGGAAAAGAAATAGATTCGATGTATTTGAAAAAAACTCCCGGTGAATTTAAAGATTTAGATGCTGGAACCCTCGAGGCAGAAGAACGTGGGTTTAATGTTATGCACGAACTGCTTTTATCCGAAATATCCAAAGAAGTCCCGAAAGGGACAAAACAAATGTTAGTAAAAATTCAATGTGAATTTCCCTGTGCTAAATTTAAAGAGGAAAATCAAGAAGAAACAGAGTCGGAACTTTCAAATATCTTTTTCTTTGATAATATTTCTTTAGGTTTTTACAAAAAATAAAACCGCAACACATTAATTATTGTACATTTAACAATTACTAAACCTAATTGATATGCGTATACATGTATTAGTGCTTTTCTTTTTTATGTATCAACTGTGTTCCGCACAACTTGGTCCAATTGATTACGAACCCACCGGCTTTGGAGCTACTTGGTTATGGACCACCTTTGAGAACGACTCCAACCCCCCCTTAGAAATCATCCCCAATCCCGACCCAAATGGCATTAATACGTCAAATACCGTAGCTCGCTTTACAGCCAATGTGGCCGGTGCCCCTTGGGCAGGCGTTGAAACAGTGCATGGACAAGGTATTGGAACGTTTAATCTTACCGCAGCCAATTGCGTGGTAAAGATTATGGTTTACAAGCCCATTATTAGTCCAGTTGGGATTAAGTTTGCAACCCCTGCGGGTGCATCCACGGGTGAAATTCTAGTGAGTAATACCTTGATTAACCAATGGGAAGAACTCACCTTTGATTTTAGTAACGTGGTGAGCGCACCTTCATCAACTGGGATTGATCAAATCATCATCTTCCCAGATTTTACCCAGCGGAGCGATAATCGAATTTGCTTATTTGACAACATTAAATTTTCAAATCAAAATGGAGGAAACCCTATTCCGATGGGCCCTGCTCCAACTCCAACCTATCCAGAATCAAACGTTATTTCTTTGTTCAGTAACCCCTACCAGAATGTGGCGGTTGATACCTGGATGGCCCCGTGGTCAGCGGCACAGGTAACTGATTTACAACTTAGCGGAAACGATACAAAACGCTACGACGCCTTAAATTTTGCAGGAATCGAAATGTTAGGTAATAATATACTAGATGTAACATCAATGACTCATTTTAGGGTTGATTTTTGGTCGCCAAATCTGAATGAATTCAAGGTTAAATTGGTAGACTTTGGAGGCGACGGTCAATATGCTGGAGGTGATGACAGCGAAAGCGAACTTTCCTTCGTATTACCAACTGAATCTTGGCATAGTTTAGAAATTCCATTATCAAGTTTTAATCAGTTAAATTCAAATTTGCACATCGCACAATTAATTTTATCTGGTACGCCAAGCGGCTCTGGAACTGTTTACATCGACAACGTACTGTTTTTTAACAATGAAGGCGCAAGTATCCTCGAAGAACAACCCAAAAGCATCAAGGCCTACCCCAATCCAAGTGCCAACAACATTTTACTTAGCGCGGAAGATTCACCGATGAATACAATTAAAGTCTTTGGACTTGACGGCACCTTGCTAATGGAAGATTCCCCCAAGTTATTTTCCTATTCTTTGGATATTTCAACCCTACCAGCAGGCATTTATATAGTGCGTATTTCGCAAACAAACAACACGGGAACCTTGCGCATCATCAAAGAATGAAACATTCTCTGTTGAACCCATTTCGTAGCTAAAGGTATACTTTAGCGTTTCACTGTATCTTTGTTTTAAATTATGAAATGGGTTGCCTTATTCTTACTTTTTAATATTTGTTCTTCCGTTGTATATTCTCAAGATTGTAACTTCGACTATTATCCTAAAAAAGGAGGGCATTACTTGTTCGCCACCTATTACGAGAAAGACCATCAAACTCCAAGAAACGATGAGTGCGACCGTAAAATCGGAACTCAATTTTACGTAAAACGATCCTTTAACAAAGGTCATATTGTAAGCGAAGAACTCAATTATTACAACAATGGAAAATTCACACCTCATATTCGAACCCAACTCAACCACTCGACCAAAAAGAACGAACCCTTGGGGTTTTGCAAAGAATACAATGAGAAAGGAAGCCTGATACGTTATTTCGAATTTTATACGGATATGACGGGCCGACGCTGTGAGCGAGAAACGGAATACCTACCCACCGGAAAATTGAGGTTCGTTCGAGAATATGCATTCATTCGTATCAGTGAAATTGATTCCTTTCAATTAAATGACCATCCACCCCACACTGTAGATGACTTCGGCTACACAAGTCTACAAGTTCCTTATGGCGTGCACCGATGGTACAATGACCAAGGACAGCTCATCCGAGAGGAACACTACGATCAACTCACCTTTTATCGGCAAGATGCGGAACACCTGATTCATGGAAAATTTACGGAATTCCATGACAATCGTAAACTTAAGACACAAGGGCAATTCAAGGAAGGAAATCCTGATGGCATGTGGAAGCGATATCATTACAACGGTATGCTATATCAAGAAGGTCTTTACCGAAATAATATCCAAGACAGCCTCTGGCGGCAATGGGATGACCGAGGAAACCTGACAAAAGAATCGCTTTACGACCAAGGCGCATACAATCCCTTCGCACCCGTTCGAGAAAAAGAATACAACGCCGCAGGCTTGTTAGTGAACTCTAAAGAAATCAATGCCGAGAACCAAGCCATCCTGCAAGAATGGTCACCCCAAGGAAAGCTGATACGCTATGTTCGATATAGTAATGGCATGCAGATGAACTGGCATAATACGGATTATCGTGAATTTGAAAAGACATGGTACGACAACGGCCAAGTGAAATTCATCCACAACAAACGATCCGACACCTCATATGTGAGCTACTTTAGGAATGGGCAAATGGAATGCCTGCACATAGGACATTGGTACGATGCGGTCCGAAAAGAAGAAAAAACCGAATGGAATATTGAAGGCATGCGCCTACTCCATATAGAATCAAGTTATGGCGATGGCAATAACCGTCAAGTTATAAAACGCTATTATTCCAATGGAAACCTCGCGCAACGGTTGGCTACGTACAACGAGGAACAAATTGATTTTCGATACAGCCTAAACGGGATCAGTTATTTAAAATCGAAAACCATTCATCAAAAATTACAAGGACGGTACGAAGAGCGAGATACCATTTCTGGACAGTTATTGTTAGGATACTACGATCAAGGAATCCGACATGGGGCATGGGAACATAAAACTAAGGACAGCGTGAACATAGAAAAACTCACCTACAATCATGGGTGTGTACAGGCTCAAACGGCATGGGGATATACTACTGAAGATGAAAAAATAACCTGGCAACGACGGGCAAATTATATTATTTACCACCAAAACCAAGCGCCGTGGGAAAACATGAATGCCTGCATAGCATACCGTGATTCACTGGCCCATTGGATCCGTTTTTTGAATCAAACCCTGGAAAAAAACGGAGTAAGCCCTGACTTTGGACAACTCGAATTTCAAGCATTTCATTTTGAATTACCTCACGTATATTACCGAAACCTCATCGAAGATGGAATCAAAGAATACCGAGCCGTACAGCTCCTGCACCTCATCGACAGCTTGGGTTGGAAATGGAAAGATATTCAGCTGAGCAATGGAACCTACATAGGAACGATTGAATTCAAGGGCATTTTGAACCCTGCTTTTCAATTGAAACTATTAGGGGAACACAGCCAATTTTTTTACCCGGTATTCTCTCCAACGGACGATCCAAGTGAATCCATTTATCCTCGAAAATGGGGTAGTCCGCCCGCGACCTCGGTTATTATTCAATCCATGAACCCTTGCTATGCAACCGTGCAATATTCCGCTAAGGGTCGAAGTACGTACTTTGTGGTGTATAGCAACGGGGCGGTTGAAATTCTTAACCGAACGATATCGTGGGAGGCTTGGAAAAAACTGCAAGAAGAACCCTCGCCCTACGATCGGGATTTTTATTGGCGGGAATAAGTGCAAAGTTATAAATTTAATAAATCCTTATATAGAATAGCATAAATACAATGACATCACAACCACGCCTCGGTTTAAAAGCTAACTGGAAACAATTCACCTTATTAATTTTGGTCAATGCCTTTGTTGGCGGTATGGTGGGCCAAGAGCGAAGTATCCTACCAGAACTTGCGGTTCATACCTTTAAATTAGCCGCTCAAAGTGCCATATTTTCTTTCATTGTAGTATTTGGTCTTACAAAAGCATTTAGTAATTTTTTCGCTGGCGCCTTAGCACAACGGATTGGAAGGAAAAATCTACTAGTTGTTGGGTGGCTTTTTGGAATTCCAGTGCCTTTCTTGCTCATGTTTGCACCCTCTTGGGGGTGGATAATTGCTGCTAATGTTTTATTGGGTATTAATCAAGGATTGGCTTGGTCTTCCACGGTAGTCATGAAAATGGATTTAGTAGATGGAAAGCACCGCGGATTAGCGATGGGATTAAACGAGTTTGCTGGTTATTTAACCCTTGGACTAGTTGCATTTTTAACTGGGTTTATTGCTCAAGAATACGGCCTTCGCCCTTACCCTTTTTATTTAGGAATAGGCATGGCCTTTTTAGGGCTGCTACTTAGTGTGTTCTTTGTGAGGGACACCCAAAAACAAATGACCTTGGCAGCAAAAGAAACCACTATAAATCGACTAAAAAGCCCAATTTGGGAGACTACGTGGAAGCACCGCATTTTGGGAAGCGTTACACAAGCTGGCTTCATAAATAACCTAAACGATGGCATGCTTTGGGGTATTTTACCTGTAATTCTCAGTACCAAAGGGTTTACGCTTACCCAAATTGCAAGCATTGTCGCGATTTACCCAATCGTTTGGGGTATCAGTCAATTGGGAACGGGAATACTAGCTGATAAATTGCCAAAAAAACTGCTGCTATTTTGGGGTATGTTTGGACAAGGCCTTGCAATTATTGGATTAATCTTTGCAACTAATGTTCTTGAATTCATCGGGATTAGTATTCTATTGGGGATTGGCACAGCCTTGGTATATCCCACCTTTCTAGCCACAATTGCAGATCATACACATCCTTTAGATCGGGCGAAAAGCATTGGAGTTTTTCGGTTATGGAGAGACGGTGGCTACGCTGTTGGGGCGATTCTCACCGGAATTCTTGTTGATTGGTTTAACATCCAAGCCGCCATATCCTTTATAGGGGGATTAACTTTGATGTCAGCGCTTGTGATTTGGATTAGAATGATGTGGCAGAAAAGCTGATAAATTTAATTTGCTCTTTTATCGAAGTAGCACAATATGACCACTCTTAATTATAAGCTCCTGGTTAACATCTCTTGCAACTATTTTCCATGTATAAACTCCTACCGGGCAGTCTTGGCCTCGATACTTCCCATCCCATGCTTTTGACAAATCTGTTGTTGTAAATAATTCCTCCCCCCAACGATTGAATACACTTACCTCTATTGAATACATTGCTGTAGCCACTGGAATCCAAAAATCATTCTCGCCATCTGCATCTGGTGTAAAAGCATTTGGTACGTACAGCGTTGGAGATAAATTAAGCTGAATCACTTGATGAGCAGTATCAGAACATCCGAAATTAGTATAAACTATCTGCATTACGGTATATTGTCCTGCCTCACTCGAACCATAAGAATATCGATCTAAATCGATGCCAAACACGGCGCCATTACCCATAAAATATTCTCCGGAATCATAGTTTTGAGCGGTATTTATGATTTCAACAAATGGGTCTTCAGTATAAATAATCGATGGTAATACTGTAAAGCCCGCTGTAGGCTCTTGATAAACCGTAATTAATGCCTGATTTAATAAAGTATCCACACAACCAAACATATTTGTTGTTACTAGGGTAACATCATACACCCCGGGTTCTGTATAAGTATGCGTTGGATTCAATGATTGAACTGTAGTACCATCTCCAAAATTCCAAAAATACAGATTACCATTAGTGGAATTATTTGTAAATGAAACCGTAAGATCTTCACATCCAGCAGTAGTGTCTGGTATAAATTGAGAATTAGGAATTGGATTTACTATGATGTTTTGGAAAGTAGTATCTCCACAACCAAATTGATTATAACCCATCAATACCAATAAATAATTCCCTGTTTGGTTATACGTCGCAGTGGGCTCAAATTGGTTAGAACCATTTCCGTTTCCGAAGTCCCAATCGAATACAATTGCTCCTTGACTATTATTTACAGGAGTAACTAAGAACGGTACTTGGCAGGAAGTTTTATCGGCAACATCAAAATCGATCACCGGAACGTCATGCACAACCACAGTAAAGTTGGCAGTATCCGAACAACCGAATGTATTAAATGCTATAACCTGAGGTGTATAAATCCCCGGATTGGGATAACTATGCACATTACTAGGGGCAATTCCAATGCTACCATCGTCATAATTCCATAGCGCAGATGTTGGTGTACCAGAAACTTCATTAAACGAAACCGTTAACGGTGCGCATCCTTCATAAATTAACGTGTCATATGCTAACATAGGGCTTGGAATAGAATAAACAAATTGATAAGCCGTATCAACACAACCGTTTGCTGCAGAAGTACCAATCAAAGATACCAAATAAGTCCCCCCGTTCGCATATACATGTCCAGGACTGTATACATTCGAACTGAGCCCATCGCCAAAGCTCCATACAGCATTGGACAGCTGAGAAGAAATGTTGGTAAATTGAAATAATTGACCTGCACAAAGCGTATCATCTACAACCGTGAATGCAACCTGTGGTTTAGCCAATACCGTAATTGTAATGCTCGAAGTGTCAAATGAACATCCATTATCCACTACCAATTGAGCAACATAAGTACCTGATGAAGTATACAAATGACTTGGACTTTGAATGTTGGAAACTTGCCCATTTCCAAAACTCCAAAAATAATTCAATCCGCCCCCTTGTGAATAGTTAGTAAATTGCACATTCAATGGGGCACAACCTACGGTTGGATTCGTATTGAAAAAACTACTTACTGTATTTGGGAATACGTGAATTGGGTAATAAGAAGTATCCGAACCGCACGGATTAATTGCAATTAATGCTACATTGAAAATAGAGTCATTTGGACCATATACAAATGTGTGAGTTGGACTTGTTTGCGTACTGAATTGACCATCTCCAAAATTCCAAATATAATTAGTTGGATTTCCAAGGGATAAGTTTTGGAACCCCACAGGTAAGGGCGAACAACCTGTATTTACTGTTGTTGCAAACGAGGCAATCGGTAATGGATGAACAAGAATCGTATCAATAAAGTTTGTTGTACCACATAAATTTGTAGCCGATAAGGAAATTATATAATTCGTGTCTTGTAATAAAGGGGGCTGAAATGTAACCGCACCGGGATTTTGTGCACTTGAAAAAGGACCGTTGGCTGGAAAACCGAAATTCCAGAAATATGAACTAATGCCAAAACCCGAGGTGGTGTTTGTAAAGTTAACACTCAATGGCCCGCAGCCAGCATAACTAGATGCCGTAAATGAAGTGATTGGTGTAGATACAACCTGAATTACATGCGAAATAGAATCCACGCAACCCTGAGGCGAAGTAGCAGTCAACCAAACGGTGTAAATTCCACCCTGCGGAAACTGATAGACAGGGTTAACTTGACTCGATACTGCCCCGTTTCCAAAATCCCATGAATATGCGTTTGCTCCCGTGGAGGTATTCACAATATTTACAGTGGTATTAACGCACTTCAGGGTATCCATTGTGAAGGATGGTATAGGTAAGGGATTAACCGTTAAGGTAAGCGGTGCAGTATTGGAGCACCCCGTTGCAGGGTTAGTGTAACTGTAGGTTAGCGTAAATGTTCCAACTCCGGAAACCGCAGGACTAAACGTTGATAATTGACCATTAGTTATGCCCGTCCCTGACCATGTCCCTCCCGGTGGAGTAAAACCAGTTAAATTGAATGGTGGGGTAGATGCGCAGGTATTTACCGCTGGTCCTGTTGTAATTTGGGGTAGCGGATTTACAGTAATAGGAATCGTATCTTGAGTCCCTGGGCAAACACCAAAGACTGGTGTTACTACATAATAGAAATTTTGAACGGCAAAAGAATTGTTCGTTATTGATTGATTGATGCTGTTTCCGCTTCCCGCTACTTGACCTGTTAATTGTGCATTCGAACTCACAGACCAATTGAATAAGGCGCCGGGTGAGTTGCTAGAGAGTTGTAAATTGACACTTTGTCCGCTGCAAATAGTTACCGAATTTTGACTCGGAATAACCGTAGCAACTGGATTAACGTTTATGGTAACGGAAACCATAGCACCATCGCAACCATTTGAACTAGGCGTTATCTCGTAGGTTACTTGGCTTGGAATTAACGTATTATTGGTGAGCTGTTGAATGATTGGATTGCTTATCCCGCTTCCCGCACCCTGAATTCCTGGTCCAGGGTTTACTGTATACGCATAGATCGTATTCAACACCGTAGAACTTAATGCAATGTTGATACTTGTACCACTACAAATAGTATTGTTTGCAACATTTGTACTTAAAATTGGAGTTGGTTTTACTGTTATGGGGACATTTACTGCGGCACCAACACATCCATTCAACGACGGGGTAATCGAATACGTAATTACTTGGTTACCTGTTGAACTGTTGGTGAGAACTTGAGCAATGGTATCGTTAGATCCCGAAAACGCACCCGTGATATTATTGTTTGCACTTACCGTCCAACCAAATGATATTCCCGGCATATTTCCACTTAAAATCAAACTCGTAATAGTACCGCTGCAAATGGATTGTGCCCCTGGATTAACACTTGCTATAGGAATTGGGTTTACGGTAACTTGTGCTTGCTCAGAATTTCCAACACACCCGAGCGCAGTGGGTGTAATGGTATAACTTACTGAACCGGGGGCGTTAATGGTTGATGTAAGTGTTTGACTTAAGGTAAACACCCCATTTACCGAATTACCATTTCCATTACTTGCGCCACTTACATTGGTTGAAGATTGATTCCAAGTTAAGGTGGTATTGGCAACATTCGAATTACATAATACACTTGCTGTAGTGCCCGAACAAAGGGTCTGAACCTGCGGATTCAATGTTAATACCGGCGTCGGATTTACAGTAACTGTGAACGACATGTTTGCTCCTGAACAACCATTCAATGTACCATAAACCGAAATCGTACCTATGAAGGCCCCCCCACTAACATTCACCGGCGCTTGCCAACCTGAGATACTTCCAGAACCATTACCGATCAATCCAATGGTTTGATTAGAATTTGTCCATACAAATGATGCTCCCGCTGGTGTTGATGTAAAGTTAATGGTTGGTATTGCTTGTCCTGGACACACTACAATATTGTTGACTTGAGTCACGGAAGGATTCGGATTTATAGAAACCGTAGAGGTCACCGGAGAACCCGTACAATTGTTCGCAGAAGCAGTCACCGTGTATAAAACCGTTCCTTGGGTGAGTAGGTTATTCACTAAGATTTGACTCAGGCACGACCCTGTACCATTTTGTGCCCCCGTTATTCCATTAGAAGCCGCTACGGTCCACGTGAAATTCGCATTGGCTACAGGCGAGGTAAAACATATGCTCGCGGTATCGTTGGAACAAATGACAGGACTTGAAACAGTGGCCGTAACCTGCGGTAATGGATTCACAGTAATTAAATAGGTTCCCCCGGTACCATTGCAGGCGATGTTGTTATTGGTGTAAGTTAAGGTGGCCGTATAACTCAAGACAACGGGCGCAGCAGTGTTGTTTGTCAACGTCTGTACGGGAATCGTATTTGTTCCAGAAGTTGCCATTCCGGATATCCCAACAGGTTGATTCGCAGACCATGTATACGCAATGTTTCCTGGAATTCCTGCATTCAAATTAGATTGTAAACTAACCGCTACCGAATTACTTCCTGAGCACAACACTTGTGGATTTTGGGAAAAACTAAGTACAGGAATCGGATTCACTGTGATTGAGTAGGTAGCAACTTGGCCCTGACAATTCCCGGCTTGCGTTGCGACATTCACCGTATACACTACAGTCAAGGGCCCTTGTGTATTATTCACCAAAGTTTGCACAGGAATGGTATTCACTCCATTGGCTGCAGCCCCCGTAATCCCGGCAGGAATATTAGCCGTCCATGATATTTGTGCGTTTGGAGTTGGGCTTAAGATATTCACAGCCAGTGAACTTGTACCCGAACACAAGGTCTGATTCAATTGACTAAATCCAACAGAAGCCACCGGATTCACCCATATGTTGTAGGTTCCAGCTTGCCCAGGACAGCCGTTATTAGGACCAGGTCCATTCGTAGTAATGTTGTACGTTAATTGTTGAACCTGGGCCGAATTATTCGTCAGCACTTGATTAATTGTGGCACCAGAACCATTGGACGCCCCTCCAATGGATGGATTCGAAGAAATGGTCCATGCAAAGGTTGTATTCGCAACGTTTGAGGTAAGCGAAGCTACCGCAGCCACCCCACTACAAATTGTATCGTTGGGCGGAGTAATGGTAAGTCCAGGGTTTGGAAACACGGTAATTTGACCGTTTGCAACAGGTCCAGTACACCCGTTAATTACTGCGGAACTGGTAATTCCTATGACTGCTGATGTATTTAAATTGGAGGTGATTTGCGCTGCGGCAATCGTAGTTCCGCCTTGTAAAGACATCCCGGACAAGCCGTTCGGAACTGATGCTGCCCAGGTGATTGAAGCCCCAACAACATTCGACGTTAAATTGACTAACTGGCTTGAAGCGCCCGAACAAAGAGATTGTGATGGAACAGAATACTGCACACTTGCCACTGGTTCAACCGTAATTGGTAAGGTGGCCGTTTGACTCGGACAAGAACTCCCTGGGGGAGCCGTAGCCGTTACAGTATAAGTAACAGTCCCCTGCGTATTTCCGGAATTAAGAAGGGTTTGTGAAATTTGTGGGCCATTCACATTAGAGGCCCCTGTGATTCCTTGCGACGCGGCAACCGTAGTAGCATAGGTTAAGCCCGCAGTATTGGAAGAAATCGTTATTTGTGCGTTAGCACCTGAACAAATGCTGCTGTCCACGGCAACCACCGAAATCCCGTTTTGTGGACTAACCGTAATGGTGTAAGTAGAAGGCACTCCTGGACAAACCGTACCTCCCGCCGTAGAAGCCGTTGCTGTGAACGTAGCGGTTAAATTTCCCTGCGTATTGTTAATCAAACTATAGGCAGGTATTTGGGTCGTTCCTGACAAGGTATTAACCCCTTGTAAACCTCCGGGAACGGAAACACTCCATGCAATGGTTGCGTTATTTGTGGTCGTGGTTAAGTTGACCAAGGTGCTTGATGCTCCAGAACATATGGTTTGATTTGCAAGAGAGAAAAGAACGGTTGGAGAGGGGTTTACGATAATCGTATAATTTAAGGATGCCCCTGAACAACCGTTGGCCGATGGCGTTACCGAATACACCAACTGAAGTGGATTGGGTGTAGAATTAAGGATGGTCATTGGACTTAAATTACCCGAGCCACTCGCTGTAAATCCGCTCAAACCCACCGGTGGAGTAATCGCCGTCCAAGTGAATGTTGTTCCTTGAACATCCGCTGTAAATGCCGCTTGTGAAGTCGGAAGCCCGCTGCAAACCGTTTGTACGCCTGGATTGGTCAACACAGGAATGGGATTCACATCAAAAGTATACGTAACTGGAGCACTAGGGCATTGATTCATTGACGTTGCTGTCAAGGTATATTGTGCCGTTTGTTGCGACGACGCATTATTTGAGAAGGTTATCGCCGGAATAGTGTTACTGCCTGAACCCACAGGATGCCCGGATAAACCACCACCTGCGGTCGAGAAATTCCACGTGAGCGTAGAACCTGCGAGATTCGAGGTGATATTCACCGGTGCCGTTGGAGAACCTTCGCACAGGGTCTGCTGGAGAGGCGCATTTGTGATCTGTGGTGTCGGAAATACCGTTACAACAAGCGTGTCATTAACCCCGGTACAAGCATTTCCGATGGTCGGTGTAACAATAATTAACCCCACAATGGGGTTAATCGAATTATTAATTGGTGCATTCCAAGCAACTAAATTCCCCTGCCCTGAAGCCGGTATTCCAATATTCGTATTGGAATTGGTCCAGGTAAAAGAAGCACCAGCAGGAATGCTCTGAAATGCGGGTGGAGCAATGTTATTGCCCGGACAAACCGAAATGTTATTCAACCCTGTCATTTGAGCAACCGGGTTAACACTAATCGTTGTAGTAACCGCTGAACCGCTGCATGTATTTGCGGTAGGTGTGATAACATAAGTTACCGTTCCTGTGTTAGAGGTGGCATTGACCAAGGTATTGGAAATAGTAGAACCCGTACTGTTGGTGTTTCCTGTTACTCCCGCCGATGCATTGGATGTCCAGGCAAACGTGGTCCCCGCGACATTCGACGATAAACTGATGGTCACATTGGATCCCGAACATATGGTGGATGCAGGTGAAACCGTAGGCGTGACCGTTGGAATTGGATTAACCGTGATGGTATAGGTCGATGCAGCCCCTGCACACCCACCATTAGTGGTGTTTGCTTGCGCAGAAATAGTTACCGTTTGAGGTGCATTCGTTCCCTGAGTCACGGTAAACGATGGTATGGTCGCGCTTGAACCACTGTTTGGATTAACACCCGATACATTGTTTGAAGAAGTTACGGTCCAAGACCAAGTAA
This sequence comes from Crocinitomicaceae bacterium, assembly GCA_030830895.1. Taxonomy (GTDB): domain Bacteria; phylum Bacteroidota; class Bacteroidia; order Flavobacteriales_D; family Crocinitomicaceae; genus UBA952. Next base: position 59,237 of record JAURMC010000005.1, read on the forward strand.
CATTCGGCGTAGTACTGGTCATATTAATCGACGAGGTACTTTGACCACTACAAATGCTTTGATTCGGACCTCCTGTAAATTGCAATGCTGGGGCTGGCATAACTGTTATGGATAGGGTATCCGGCTGACCATTACATCCTGCCGCATTCGGCGTAATTAAATAATTCAAGATATACGGTTGAGTGCCCGAATTGGTAACTACAGTTGCCGCTAATTGCCCGCTACCTGAGGGAGCAATATAACCGGTTACCGTATTTGGAATGTTATTATTCAATAAACTCCATGTAAATCCACCACCGGCAACATTATTTTGATAACTTGACAAAGTTGTACTGGTCCCCGAACAAATAACTTGATCTACCACATTCGAAACTGATGGATTAGGATTGATATTTATAGTGTAAGTTACAGCACTACCTACACAATTGTTTGTACTCGTTGGAATGACGGAATAAGTTACAGTTTGTGACACATTACCTGAATGAGCTACGGTCATTGTTGGGAGCGGATTGCTTCCATTACCGGCGTTAAACCCACTCAGATTCGCTCCAGAAGCCAAGTAATTCCATGCAAAACTTGTTCCGTTAAGGTTGGAAGCAAAGTTCACAGGAGCCGTAGCAACCCCTTCACACACCGTTTGATTCAATGGAGAATTAGTTACCGTTGGGGTTGGATAAACCGTAATGGAAAAACTCGACGAAGTACCCACACATCCATTATACGTTGGCGTAACCGTAACCGTAGCACTTAGGTTAGCTAAGGTATTATTGGCAGGAGCATTCCACGTCGCAATATTTCCATTGCCCGATGTTGGAATCCCAACTTGTTGGTTTGAATTAGTCCAAGTAAATGTGGAGGGAGCTGGAAGGGATCCAAAGGCAGCAGGACTCAAGGCTTGTGTCGGACAAGCAGTTAAATTCGCCATTGGATTCATCACCGCTACAGGGTTAACGTATACTGGAAAAGTAAGCACGGTTCCATTACAAGCTCCAATTTGCGGCGTAACCGTGTAGGTAACCGCTGCAATAGCTGAAGTAGCATTAGTCAGCGTCTGCTGAATCGTTGAAGAAGGTGCCCCTGAAGGCGAAGCGCCAGTTATACCATTCGTTGCAACAACGGTCCAAGTGTATTGCACCGCGGGTGTTACAGAGCTCAAGGCTACGTTCAACTGCGTATTATTACACAAGGTGTCATTGCTTACAAAGGTTGCAAGGGCTGTGACCGTTGGGTTTACAGTAATCGTATACGTATTCGGCACCCCTGGACAGACCGCACTTCCCGTGGTAGATGCAATGGCCGTAATCGTAATTGAAATCGGTTGGTTGGTGTTGTTCGTTAATCCTGTAAAAGAAGGAATGACTGAAGTATTGCCCGACGTCGGCTGAACCGCACCAAGCCCATTCGGCAAAGGATTCTGAACACTCCAAGCAAACGTGGTATTCGCTGTTGCTGTTGAAATGGTTACGGCTTGTGAATTCCCGTTATTACACACCGTTTCATTCGGTATGGAAAATGTTACCGCTGGGGCCGGATTCACCGTTATAGAATAGGTTGCTACCGTACCATTACAACTGTTCGCGGTTGGTGTAATGGTATAGTTCAAGGTGAAAGGATTGGTTCCGGAATTGGTAATCGTAGCCACTGGTATTTGACCACTTCCGTTGCTTGGATAGCCCGTTACCGTTGCAGGAATACCTCCCAGACCTTGCAGGGCATAGGTAAAGCTTCCTCCCGCTACCGAGTTTGTAAATGCACTTGACGCACTGGCCACTCCCCCACACACTGTTTGGCTTTGTGAAAGCGTCACTTGTGGAATAGGATTCACAGTAATGGTGTAAGTTATCGCAGGACCAACACAACCACTGTTGGTCGGCGTTACCGTGTAGGTTACCGTTTGAATCGCATTCGAGCTATTAGCAACCGCCATTACCGGTAAATTCCCACTTCCTGAGGCTGTAAAACCGGTTACCGTTGGATCACTGGCCACTCCGGTCCAGGCATAGGTTGTACCTGCCAAATTGGATGTCCATGTTACAGCTGAAGTATTCGCACCGGAACAAATGCTCTGGGTAAAAACATTGTTGGTGACGGTAGGTGTTGGGTTAATCGTAACCGTAAAACTGCTCGACGTTCCAACACAACCATTATACGTAGGCGTCACGGTGACAGTCCCCGTTATTGGCGCGTTGGTATTATTCGCAGGAGCTGTCCATGGCACAATCTGACCGTTTCCTGGGCCCGCAATACCTATTTGTGCGTTGCTCACCGTCCATGCAAAGCTTGCACCGTTTGGCGTAGATACCAAGTTGGATGGCGTAACCGTATTTTGAGGACAAACCATTGGAGATGCAAGGGCCGCAAGGGTTGCGACTGGATGAACGTAAGCTGTTACCTGAATAGGAGAACCCGGACATGCGCCTGCTACTACCGGGGTGATGGTATAGGTAACACTTCCAAAATTCGTAGAGCTGTTGAGTAAGGTTTGCTGTATACTCACTCCTGGATTCACAGAATTCGAACCTCCCGTCGTATTTGGGCCATTAATCGCGGTCCACGTAAATAAAGTGCCTGGGGTATTTGAACTCAAAGCAATGTCCACAGCAGTATTGCTGCAAATTGTGTCATTGCTCACAAAACTCGCCAAAGCGGTAGGAACGGGATTGACTGTTATGGTGTAATTCGACGGAGAACCGGCGCATTGAGAAACTCCACCGGTCGTTGCAACAGCAACAATAGTTAATACCAACGGAACGGTCGTGTTATTAGTGAGGTTTACATAGGCTGGAATGGTTGAGGTTCCCGAAGTCACATTGACATTACCCATTCCCGCTGGCACTCCCCCAGGAATTGTCCAAGTAAAAGTAACCCCGGCTGTGGAGCTAGCTAGCGTCACTAAATTGGTATTTTGTCCGGAACAAATGGATTGATTGCCTGGTGAAAACGTCGTAACTGGAGCTGGATTTACTGTGATTGTGTACGTACCGGTTGATCCACTACAACCATTCGCAGTTGGCGTAATGATGTATGTTAAGGTGTAGGGATTTATTCCAGAATTATTAATTGTTGCCGCAGGAACTTGACCGCTTCCATTCGTTGGGTATCCAGTAAGGGTTGCAGGAACCAATCCCGGACCCTGTAGGGCATAGGTGAAACTTCCTCCCGCTACCGTGTTCTGGAATGTGCTTGTTGCTGTTGCTACACCCCCACAAACGGTTTGGTTTTGAGATAGTGTGAGTTGTGGAATGGGGTTAATGGTAATGTTATAAGTGATTGCAGGTCCACTGCATCCGTTTCTTGTTGGGGTAACGGTGTAGGTCACCGTTTGAACGGCATTGGAGCTGTTCGAAATGGCCATAACGGGTAAATTTCCGTTACCTGAAGCCGTAAATCCTGTAACTGTTGGGTCACTTCCTACTCCTACCCATGAATAAGTGGTCCCCGCTAAATTGGATGTCCAGTTGACGACTGCGGTGTTTGCTCCAGAACAAATGCTTTGACTTAAGTTGTTGTTAGTAATGGCCGGAGTTGGATTTATCGTTACAACAAAACTCGAAGTGGTACCCGGACAGTTATTGAACGTCGGAGTTACTGCTATGTTGGTAGAAATCGTGGAATTAGAATTATTCGCAGGTGCAATCCACGGGCTGATTTGACCCGTCCCATTAGGAGGCGAACCAATTCCTGCTGGGTTACTACTAACCCAACTGAAGGTTGCTCCGTTTGGATTGGAAAGAAATGCCGGTGGCGTGATTGTGTCTCCTGGACAGACTGCTATTGGGTTAAGAGGACCAACTACTGCTACTGGTTGCACCACAACTTGTGTTGTGACAGGTGAACCTGGACATCCGTTCGAAGAAGGAATAAAGGTGTAGGTAACGGTTTGAGGAGCATTGGTGTTATTCGTGATAACCGTAGTTAAGGTGGCGCTGCTGTTGCCCGGATTTAGAGTGCCACTAGCAGTTCCTGTTACACCAGCGGGAAAAGATGCCGTCCAAGCAAAAGATGTAGGATTAATCGTAGAAGTAATATTAATAACGGCATTGCTTCCAGAACAAATAGGTCCTACCGATTGTGGAGCCGTAGCAACCGGTAAAGGATGAACCGTAACGTTGATTGTAGCTACTGCAGGATTACAAGGGCCTGCTGGATCATCTGTCGTAAGGGTCAGGGTTGCAATTCCAGTAAAATTAGCTGGAGGAGCCCAAACGGCATTTAATGCGTTTGCATTTGGAGTGAAAGAACCCCCAACATTGGAAGTCCAAGTTGCACTTGAAGCCGCTCCCCCTATGGAACCATTTAAAGCCAAGGTACCGTTCATACATGCTCCATTTGGATAGGCTCCGGCATTCGCAGTGGCTACGGGGTTAAATACTAAGGTTGTAGTAGAAGAAACTGCTTGACAAGGAGCTAATGGCTGCCCGGAGGTTAAAGTCAGAATAATATTTCCTGAATAGCCGGCAGGTGGTGTATAAATCGCATTTAACTCCCCTGTATTTGCGCCGCCAATACCCGGTATACTAAAACTTCCCCCTGCAACATTAGCGGTCCAATACCCAGTATTCACACCACCTGAAACGATTCCGTTTAATTGAACTGTACTATTTAGGCAAAACGGGCCATATGAACCAGGAGAAACAACTACAGGATTGTTTACAACCACAGTTGATGCCACCGTTGTTGGACCACATTCATTGGTAGCTGTAAGGTTAAAGGGAAAAGGACTACCGATAGAAGAAGGGTAAGTTATATTTCCTGGATTTAACGTATTAGCAGTGTTAGGATTGGGGACACTCCCCGCAGGAATGGTATTTCCAGGGTTAAAATCCCAAGCGTAATTGTTAGGTGAGGTTCCATAACAGTTGTTCATAACAATGGTGGGCGAAATGGAACCCCCAGCGCAAATTGGGCCCACGGCATTGATGGTAAATTGAGGAGGTCCCTTGATGGTAATTTGTTGGGTAAACGTATCTGCAAGGCAGGAATTCCCGATCACATTATTCGCCAAAGCGGTGATGAGTTGCACCGTGTAAACACCCGGACCGGTAAAGTTAAAACTGGGTGCTGCAAGATTCGAGTTTGCTGGTTGTACAGCAGGGCCACCTTGGAACCCACAATTTTGAGGATTCGTTGAAGTAACACTCCAATTATACACATTACTGTTAGAGCAACCTGGTACACTTGAATTATTGGTAGGGGTTATCTGAACCGGAACACATGCAGTAGCTTGGGGTAGGGTAAAATTTGCGACCGTAGCAGCAACTACACAGATAGTTTGAACAGAAGAATCGACCCCACAATCGTTTCCAACATATAAAGTTAGCTGATAAGTTCCGGGGGCAGTCCATGTTACAGGTAGCTGTAAAGAACCTTGCGACCAAGATTGCCAATCATAACCAAATTGGGAATTTGGCAAAAATCCATTACTAGTACCCAATGTCGCTCCAGCACCCAATATATACCCTGAATTCGGTGTAATACTCCAATAGTGACCATATAATGAATCGCACGATCCAGAGGATACATTGGACCCTGGATCGGAAATATCATTGTACTGAATCGTTTGATTTACACAAATTGGCGAAAAAGGCGCAGGGGACGCAACAAAATTGGCATTTACGCTATTAGCAACAGAAATTGGTCCTATTGCTCCAAAAGTTCCTTGAGGACTACATCCATTAATTGCTAAAACTTGTATTGCATAGGAGTTTTGATATACCGATGATTGAATGGTAGAGTTTACGCCACATGAAGTATTCGTGAATTGATGAAAAATAGTATCCAAATTATTTGGCCCCAATCCATTGATAATAGTTGTTGGTGAGCCATCGTTGTAAATGACCTGAAAAATTGTACCTGCAGATGGTGTGACGTTTCCAGTTCCTAAAGTAAAAGAATAATTATTTGGTAAACAGGAAGATGAGCCAGAGCCTGCCAAGGTTATGGCTGGCGCAAAATTACCCACGTAAACTTGATACGTAGTGGTGGTAGAACAGCCCCCGGGAAATGTTACAGTATAAGATAATGTATAATTACCTTGTCCCATATAAGTATGCAACCACTGCGGGGCTGTAGCTGCAGGATTTGTTGAAGTTGTATTGTCCCCCCAATTTATCGAGTAAGTTGTACCCACTGGATTTGAAGCCATATTTGGATCGGTAAACGAAAAGTTACCGATGGAGCTCCCGCCACATTTACGGAAAATGGTTACGCCGTTATAAACAATACTTGAATACTGACCAATATTCTGAATCGTTAAAAGTGCCTGTGGGGCAGCATTATTAGAAACCACAACATTTACCGTAGCGGTATTACCAGCTCCAAGACTTAATGTCGTTGTAAAACTACCGACATTGTTATATGTTACCGTATGCGGACCAATTTGATTTGAAGTATTGGGCGTACCCCCTTGAAATGTCCAATTGTAGTTTGTATTGTTATTGGTTCCAGTTGAGGTATTGGTGTAGGTTATAGTATTACCCTGACAAATGCTAATTGTATTGTTATTTCCAACAGGTGAAGTGGAAAAAGATGCGGTAGCTTGTGCCAACACCAACAAAGGCATAAACAACAGTAAAACTAACGCCTTCAACGGTTTCATAGATTTGGATACGTAAAATTACGAATAATTACTATAAAATAGCATTAATCGTTCTGAATCCTAACGGGCGTATATTATTACGGTTGCTTATAATTAAAGAGGAAACATTGATGTAATATTGAATTTATCGCTTCTTAAAAAATGCATCAAAACGATTTATTAAAATTGTTTATAATCATCGCAATTAGGAACTATACAGCAACCAAAAAATCTTTCAACATTTCCCTGTAAGCAATTAAAAATTAGATATTATTCTTTAACTCCCTTATTCCCGACCCCAAAGGCGTTCATTGGCCTCCCAAAAACGAAGGTCAGACGGTTCGATGTAGGAACCTTCACCGGAGTAAACGTAGCCATCGACAATGTACCTTCCCCAGTACATTAACACGGATTTTTCTTCCCCATTGTAGGTAAAGTTAAGTTCAAAATGAGGATTATGCGGGGCCGGAAATTCACTCTTATGGTAAGGGGCTACGAGGTACGTAGCATTAAAAAAAACTAACAATCCTTCGATCATTTTGGGATGTAAAGCTATTTTTTTACCGCTATTGTAATTAGGAACTTTGAACGGTGCATTCTGGTTGTAAGGATTATAATAGAGAGAATCCAAAGGACGAATAGTTGCAGTGCTGATTTCGCTAAGGATCCAACCCGGTTTAGTAACGGTTTTAGCAGTAACCTTCCTGTTGCACAAGCCCAGCGTATAGTACGTACCCACAGTTCCATTTTTAATTCGTGGCGAAGGCAATTCCAAAAAAGCAAGAGAACATGAATCCTTGCTCAACGAATAATTACCGCCAAGGGTAACTAACTTCCCTAGCTTCTTAATTTCAAACAAAGAATAAAATGCTTTAGCCGTGGGCCGGTCTATTGGGAATATCCCCGGCGTTTCTTGTTCTTGCTCGTAACGTACCAAGTTCACCTGAAATGAATCGATGGTCCAAGTTTTAACCACCTGACTTAAACAATACGTTGATTGAATGAATATAAAATTAATGATTAATAAACCTCTCACATTCATATGATTTCTAAATTTAATAGTTTAATTCACCCGTGGTCAAACATCTATACCACAAAGATGTTTTTTTTAATTTAGTACTATGATAAAAAAGTTAAATTGGAATAAATCTCAACTGGTTATTCTAATCATCGTTGTGCTGATTTTAACCATCCCATGGCTGGAACAGCTTGATGGCAAAGCGGCATTCCATTGGACGTTCTTTGACTATTGCGCCGCATTTATACTCCTTTCAACCTTTGGTTTTGGGATAGAATACCTCGTTCGGAAAACGAAGTCAAAGAAAGGAAAATTTCTGATTATTTTGGTACTGACCTTACTGTTTATGCTCCTTTGGGCAGAGTTAGCGGTAGGGATTTTTAATTCTCCAATTGCGGGGGATTAATGGACAAATTGAAATTATTAAATACCTTTTCGCTTAACGGAGTCATTAATAGATTTTATTTATTAAATTCAATCTAAAACGTTCATATGAAAAGAATATTAAGTATCGGATTTTTTTTATTCACGGCCTTTTCGTTTTGTCAAAACATTATTAATTGGAATAATGCCGCGGATGTTTCGAATATGTCAATGTATGGAAATAATTTTCCTAGAATTGTTGTGGATGCGAATGGGAATCCGTTGGTAATTTGGAATAATGGCTCAAATCTTTACTTTTCTAGATGGAATGGAACGGGTTTTTTGACTCCAAGTCAATTGAATACAAATGGTTCAAGTGTTGCGGGAGCCAATTGGATGGGGCCGGACATCGCATCGCGTGGTGATACTGTATATGTGGTTTACAAAACTAAACCGGAAAATGATACGTCTAGTCACATTTGGTGTATAAGTTCATTTGACGGTGGGATAACATTTAACACGTCAAATAGAGTGGATTATATAGGAAATAATTTTTCAAGGTTTCCTACTATTACCATTGATAATTTAGGCAACCCCATCATAGGATTTATGGAATTCAATGCGGCTTTCGCAGATCCCCAATGGGTTGTTTCTAAATCTCTGGATTTTGGAAACACCTTTAGTAATCCAATTCAAGCAAGCGGATGGAGTGGGCCAAATTCGGAGGTGTGTGACTGTTGCCCTAGCAAAATTATCAGTAATGGGTTAAATGTTGCCATGCCATACAGAGACAATAATTCAAATATTAGAGATACATGGAGTGGAATTTCTTTAGATGGAGGAAATACTTTCACACATGGCATAAACGTTGACCAACTCAATTGGACCATAATGTCCTGTCCTGCATCAGGACCAGATGGAGTAATCATTGAAGACACGTTAATTACCACATACATGAGCGCAGCAGGAGGAGGCTATCGCGTATACTATAATAAATCTTCTATGACGTCTAATTTTGGTTCTTCTGCAATTCCGCTTGACCAATTTACCCCGGCTACTTTAAACTCGCAAAACTTCCCAAGGGTAGATTATAACTTAGGTTCTTTAGTGTTTGCTTGGAAACAAATATCCGGGGGTATACAAGAGCTTGCCATTCAGTTTACAGAAAATATCCAAAATGGAATAAATCCGACCCAGGAGGTTATTGATCAAAATAATATTGGTGGAGTTGATGTTGCGCTATACAATGGTCAAATATGGGTGGTTTGGGAAGATGAAAGTTCAGGAACCGTAAAATATCGAAATGGAAATTACACCAGCCAAGCAACATTAATCTCGAAAGATAAATTTTCAATTAAAGCAACTCCAAATCCAAGTTCCAATCAATGGGTCATATCGGGGGAGGAAATAAACAATAATTCATTGATCATCCTATCAACGATTAACGGTAATCCAATTAATGTGATGTCCATAGAAAATGATCATTCAGTAATATTGGATAATACACAACTCACATCAGGGATTTACTTCGCCACATTGTATACAAATGCTGGCAAGGTAGTCATAAGATTAATGAAGAATTAGTTCTTTCTATCAGGAATAAAATAAAGGAAATACAAGAAAAAAAGAAACCACAATGCTTCAACCCAATTGCCTGTTTTGAAGACTGAAACTCCTTGTAACCCTAAAAATCCTAAAAATCCAAATGCCCATTTAAAATTTTTCATATCAACGATTGTTAAACGATAAACAGTTTTATAAAACTTCAGACGTATTAATCAATTAGAATAAAGATAAACGTAATAATAAATTTCAAAATAAATCCTTGTTGACACAAATATCCTCTATGGTAGAGATGGGTATCGAATTATCGAATCGAGCATTCAATTTAAATACTTCTTTGATTTCAATATAAAGGTAGGTTTGATATAAATGTAAAACAAAAAAAGTCGAAATAGCTGACGACTTTTCTTCTTTAGTAGCGGGGACAGGAATATCCTGACGCTCCCTTGGCTCGGTCAGGATGGACCTCAGGAGGGGGCTTAACAAGGAAAACCGAGTTGTTTCACAACTCTTTTTTTATGCCTTAATCCTTCATTCAACCCTTCGGCTTGATTCAGTTTATGGCATAAAAAAACCTGAGCCAAATGACTCAGGTTTTCCTTGTAGCGGGGACAGGACTCGAACCTGTGACCTTCGGGTTATGAGCCCGACGAGCTCCCAACTGCTCCACCCCGCAATGTATCTTAATTGTATTATTTCAATTTTTTCTCAATTCGCTAATCGAGAATTACAAAGATAGTAGGTTTTTCGCTATCCACCAAATCAATCTAGCAACAATAGTTGCTTCCGGTTGATGGCGCCGTGTTTTTCCAATATGCACTTAACTCCAATGGCTTGAGAATTTAAGTTTACCCCCTCCATACCCACTCTGGTTCGATCGAATAAATAATTTATTGTGAAAATATCCTTAACTCGAAAACCAAGTCCAACCTGCACATTATTTAAATTCTGGGTTCCGCACCATACTTGAAACCGATAAACATAGTTAATTCTGAGGGCCAACTCATAATTAAATGGTGCATAACGCAAAGGGGTAATTTTAATTGAAGGCAACAAAAACCAATCCTCATTCAACACCACCAAATGACGGTAATACGCCCCCCATTCTGTTCTGAGCTGTGCCAAAGTGCCAATTTCTTTCCATTTCGCAGGACCAAGATCGTTGGCGTAAATTCCAGAGAGCGAATTTCTGGTGCGATAGCTTAATCCCATTTTATAGGTGGGGTAATTGTAGGTAGAAAAACGACTTACTACCGCATCCTGTTGGTTAGTTGACACATAGTTTGGATCGTATCCAACCTGCATAAATCCTCCACCCAATCCGAGACTCAATCGATTCTCTTTATTTGTTTTAATGTTAACAGCACCTTCTATTGTCGCCGTTGAAAAAGTAAACGCGCCGTTTCGTTCCACTAAGATATTGGCTCCGGATCCAAACATCGCCCCATCACTTTTGCGGTCATTAAATGGAAAAGACAAGGTGGCGTTTATCGTTTTAGGTGCTCCGTCAAATCCTACCCATTGCTGTTTTACTCCCATTGCAGCTTCCACGTATTCATTCAGCCCATGATGGGATGGATTGATGCTCGCCCAGTTAATTCCATACCACACTCGATTTGGAGCCTGTTGCCCCAGGGTACCTATCAAAATGGATAAGAATCCAAAAAGCAGTTGAAACCTCATCGGATAATACTTATGGTACCTTTCTTCTGGGTTCCATTACCTAAATCTAAGAGGTAATAATATACACCATCCGGCATGACATTCCCGTTTCTAACACCAGACCACGCGTTTATGGTATTGTAGGAAGAAGACTCGTACAATATATCACCAAAGCGATTCATGATGATCATCCGATTGTTTGGATAGTTTTCTATTCCCGGTATAATCCATGTATCATTGGCCCCATCGCCATTCGGTGAAAAGGTATTTGGAATTTTAAATACGTTTGTCAAAAACACTGTAACGTAATCAAACACCTCACATCCCGCATAAAAGCCTTGAACCATATAGGTGGTAGTAGCACTTGGCGAGGTCTGAACACTAAATAACGTAGGATAATTCACTTCAAAAGAAGGCGACCACAGTACGGAATCCACCATGCCCGAAGCCTGTAAGGTTACCACCGTTCCAGAATCTACATATTGGTCGGGCCCTGCATCAATACTTGGAGTGATAACTGTGAGAGAGGTTTGAGCTGAATCAATCTGTATGGTCCCATTTACACTACAATGACAAATCACCAAGATTTGATTACTACTTTGAGTTGGGATCAAAGAAAATGTTCCTGAATCATTGCTCAATATCGAATCTCCATTCAAATACCACGTGTACAAGGCCGTTCCTTGACAGGACATATTCGCACTCAATTGCACCCCTTCACCAAAACATAAGGTATCATTTGAAGGAAGTATCAAAAACTGAGCACATGCTAATGCACTGTTTATCACCATTAACAAAAAAATAACAAGACGCGACACAATACGATTTTACTAATAAAATTAATGGTTTTCGATGGCTTATTATTTTGCCAACGCCCAAACGTAGGTGCAAACTACCGATTTTTTTACGAATTTTGGCATACTTATCGAAGGGATTCGAAGAAATTAAACAGCCACATTATGCAAAAATTTACCCTTACCTCTATTTTTTTCATAGCATTAACCTTGAACCATTGGGGTCAACGCCTGGATTATGACCATTCTTCTAAATGGTTTTTCGGTATTAATGCCGGAGCGACTTGGAGTTGCACAGATGTTGAGAACGAAACAAACAGTGGGTGGGGATTCACCCTTGGTAAATCATACAATTGGAAGACGGGAAGGCATGTTAGTTTTGATTTACGTGGACGGTACTTACATGGAAATTGGTACGGACAAGATTTCGATACAAGTAATCTTAACGGGTACATCAGTGGTCCTTTAAGTGCCTATAAGGATACATTTAACATGACGGCGCACAACTTTTATAACGACCAACATCGCTTAGCATTTGAATTGGTATTGCATGCCAATCGCTTTGCAGAACGAACGAATTGGGACCCATACATTTTCGGAGGCATTGGGGTTACATGGAGTCAAACTTGGGGCAATTTAACCAACAATGGTAGCAGCCTTTACGACTATCCGGATATGTTAGCAGGTGGAAGCTTATCAAGCGCGATTACTAGCACAATGGATAATTCATACGAAACTCGACTAGACGGGCTTTCGGACGATAGTTGGAACGCTAAATGGTACCCTAGTCTTGGCTTTGGATTAGCGTATTTGGTTGGTCCACGCTTTTCTTTTGGTATTGAACACAAAACTACTTTCACCGGGGCCGACACATGGGATGGAGTGGTATCTACCAACCGGGTTAAAAACGATTGGTACCATTACACTTCAGGATACATGCAGTTCCGTTTTAAAACAAGGGAAAAAGAACCGAAGCCTAACGAACAAGTGAATACCGTGAATAACATTAACAATTTCACAACAAATTGCATTGCGCCGAGCTTATCCATTCGAGACAAGCAATTCACAAGCACCTTCAGCACGGCAAGCTTTACCCTTGGTACCGCTCAAATTGGGCAAACGAATCAATTAACGGTAAAAGATCAACAAGGGAATTCGGTTCCTTTTACGTTTAATTCCACTACACGAGAACTCACTGTAAGCACCGCATTAAAACCGGGAGTAAACACCTTTATTGTGTATGCACAAAACGAATGCGGGTCTGCCACGGAGACAATTCAAATCACATATAATGACTGTCTATTTCCTCAGATTACATTAACTAGCCCAATTGAAGATTCCACAATTACAGTACAAACCAATACAATCAATGTCGGTGCATTAATTCAACGTGCCACACTGAATAACATCTCATTTTATATTAACGGGGTAAAATCCCAGGCATTTACCTTCAACGCAGCAAATCATGCATTTCAAGCCATCGTGGCCTTAACACCGGGTAAGAATTTAATCAAAGTTGAAGCAACCAATCCCTGTGGGTCAAGCTACGCTGTAACAGAAGTAATTTACAATAATTGCATTACTCCACAACTTCAATTAATTAATCCAACTAACAGTGGTATTACCGTGAGTTCAGCAGCACAAAAAATCCAAATCAAAACCATCGGGTTCAATTCAAGAACCGAGTTCAGTGTACTTATAAATGGGCAAGCAACAAATAACTTCACATGGATAAACAACGTAATTGAAATACCTACAACCTTAAAACCAGGCAACAATACCATTACGATTAACGGAACAAATCTATGTGGTTCAGAATCCGCAGTGATCGCGATGAATTATCAAGAATGTCAAGCGCCGATACTTACCTTGCAAACACCCAATACCTCTAATGTAATTGTAACAAAAGCGGCTTATACTTTGAAGGTGAAAACACAACATCAAACAGCAATTAATCTAATGGTAAACAACAGCATTATTACCAATTATAGCCTCAATGCAGCCACAGGAATTTTAGAATATACATTTACCTTGAATCCAGGATTAAATATCGTGAACATCACCAGCTCAAATGGCTGTGGAGTTGATATTGAATCCCTCAATATTACATATCAAGCCTGCAATGCGCCAACCGTATCTATTTCTTCAACGGCTGGTACAACAACAAATCAAGGTTTCTTATTTTCGGCGATTACAGCAAACATTTCCAACGCACAAGAAATTAAAGTGACTCAAAACGGAACCGCAATCCCATTCACTTTTGTCAACGGAAGTATACAAGCCATTGCCACCTTGGCTGCAGGTCCGAATGTATTCAAAGTAACCGTACTAAACGGATGCGGCACACAAACACAAACACAAAATGTAGTGTTTAATAATTGCGTCATCCCCACGATTTCTTTAGTTCAGCCCACAGCGAGTGGAATCACCGTAAATGAAGCTACTTATCAAGTTCAGTGTGCACTTATCGGTGTGAATAATGCATCAGAAATCACCTTCAAAGTGAATGGTATAGCTCAACCGTTTCAATTCATTAACAATATGTTAACGGCCTCACTTAACTTGAGTCTAGGAATTAACACATTCAGTGTTTCGGTTAAGAATGGATGTGGTAATGATAGTGAGTCGTTCAATATTACTTATAAGCAATGCTTAGTGCCGTCCATCGTATTAACCAATCCAATTCAATCCACACTAACTACTACCCAAAATGCAATGAACGTCATGTTTACAGCAATTAACTGTTCTGCATCATCGCAAGTCATTATTACAAAAAATGGCAGTGTGATTCCGTCCACCTTCCTGAATGGAATGGTTTCTTTTAACGCTTCTTTAGTTCCAGGATTAAATCCCTATATCATAACAGCAAGCAACGATTGTGGGAAAGACATTGCCAATGTAAATATTACCTACGACAATTGCATTGCCCCGATAATTACCATCTCAAATCCAATTCCTTCAAATACTACCACTCAAAGTTTAGTGGTAAGCGCAGTAATTCAGCATGTTACAAACACAAATCAAATTGCCTTATTACTCAATGGTGTTGGCGTTCCGTTCACCTTTAATAATGGACAATTAAATGCCAATCTTACCCTAGCCGTGGGAACAAATTCAGTATCACTCGCGGTAACAAACAGCTGTGGATCTGATGTAAAATTAAAAACGATTGAATTTGTGCCTTGTAAATCTCCGACTATCTCCATATTGCAACCCAACAATTCGGGATTAAGTGTAAGCAACGCTGGATATACAGTTCAAGCGCAACTTGAAAATGTGATGCAGGCAAACCAAGTGAGTATTACCTTGAATGGTAATTTAATCACGAATGTGCAATTAACAAATGGTGTACTCACTGCTCCAGTAACGTTAATAAGTGGCGTAAACACCATTTCGATTTTTGCAAACAACGGTTGT
The DNA here is from genome assembly GCA_030830895.1 of Crocinitomicaceae bacterium. Lineage (GTDB taxonomy): Bacteria > Bacteroidota > Bacteroidia > Flavobacteriales_D > Crocinitomicaceae > UBA952. Next base: position 74,631 of record JAURMC010000005.1, read on the forward strand.
GGAGTTGATCAGGCATCAACGACTATTCAATTGAGCACCTGTAATTCACCCGTTGTAAGCATTTCTAACCTGAGTGGTCAAACGTTATCAACAGCATTATACAGCTTAAACGCCACGGTACAAGAAGTTAGTAATGCACAAGGACTTACATTAACTCTTAACGGTCAAGTCACTCCCTTAACACTCTTGAATGGTTCAATAAATTCAACATTCACCTTGCAACCAGGGGTTAACAACATAATGCTCTCAGCATCCAACGGGTGTGGAACCGATTCAAAATCAATGCAAGTTATCTACGTTCCTTGTACCGCCCCTACCCTTACACTTCAGGGAACGAATGCCACCGTGACTAATGCAGCATATGCATTCAATGCGACGGTAAATGGAGCGACTGCCCAACAACTCACCTTAACTCTGAATGGTAATCCTGTTCAAAATATTTCATTAAATGGCAATACCCTTAACGCATCACTTACCTTACAGCCTGGTGCAAACAATATTGTACTATTTGCACAAAATACTTGTGGAACAGACCGTGGTGAATTGAATATTTTTTATCAGAATTGTACGGCACCAACGGTAAGTATTGCTTCATTAAATGATACGGTAGCTCAAGGAGTTTATGCTTTTGTGGCCACCCTAACAAACATGCCGAGCACGCAAGGAATCACCCTTTCACTCAACGGTCAGAACATCCCAAGCTTCAGTTATACCAATGGTATATTAACCGCAAGTTTGAATTTAGCCAATGAAAATAATACCATAACCGTTAACACCACAAACGCATGCGGCAGCGCTTCTCAAAATGCCTACATTTATTACAATCATTGTCAAGCACCCAATATCATCGTAACTTCTGCTCTTCAATCAAGCGATGGAAATTACCAATATGTTGCCACCTTGGAACATGTGTATGATATTGAAGGTGTTTATTTTACCTACAATGGTCAAAATGTGCCATTTATTTTTGAAAATGGCGTTATAAGTGCGAATGTTTCCTTAAACCTTGGCTCGAATACCTTCTTCATCACTGCGGGAAACAATTGTGGAACCGATACGGAAACAAGCACGATAAACTTTGTAAATTGTATCCTGCCTGAAATCAGCATTAATGGAAGTATCGCAAACGGAGGTAGTTCAACTGAAAACTCTGTTATGATAAATGCATCAATAAATGGCTATGATGCCAATACAACCGTTCAAGTAACTAGGAATGGGAACATAGTTAATGGTCTTTCATGGGCAACCGGTTCAATAAGCCAAAACGTTAATTTAACTGATGGATTAAACACGATTATCATCACAGCAACAAACACTTGTGGTACAGATACAGAAACTTTTACAGTGACAAAATGTAAAGCGCCAACTATTAGTTTGGTGAGTCCTGCCTCAAATGTTACCAATGTTTCTATTGCGGCATACGTATTGACATTCAACGTACAAAATGTAAGTAATGTAAATGAACTTAGTTTGACACAAAATGGGAGCATTTTAACGGGTATTTCATTAGGCGGAAGTATCGCAACCCTTCCAGTCATACTTCAAGTAGGAGCAAATAATTTCAACCTATCAGTAAACACTGCATGCGGGTCTGCTCAGACTTCCTTTACGATCAATTACACTGCGAACGTGGCCCCACCAAACAATAATCCGAATACAAACAATAACAATGGCGGTATTGAAAAACCAACAAATATTCCACAAAACAACCAACCAAAACCAGTTAATTCTCCAAACAAAGGAGGCGGCGGCAATGCACCAACCAATACTCCTGCCCCAAACATTACCCCAACGCCAACAAAAGAAGTAAAACCGTCTGTAACTCCAAACCCAGCACCCAACAATGCACCTGCACCTTCAAAGGATGTTAAACCAGCCGTAACTCCTGCACCAACTCCGAGCAATACGCCGACGAAGGAAGTGAAACCTGCAACAAATACGAAACCTACACCCGTAAAAGAGACAAAACCAGTTGAAGGTGGGGGTACTGAAAAAATACCGGTGCAAAACAAACCCGCAAAAGGAGGAGGGAAATAAGTCCTCTTTTTATCAAAACGGTTTTAATAGTGCGCAGTATTTTGTAAATTCGCACCTTAAAATTTATTGAAATGGCAATTATTACAAAGTTAAGGGATAAGTATTCTTGGTTATTAATCACCCTCGTTGGTTTAGCATTAGTAATTTTTATCCTTCAATCCTTATTTGATTTTATGAATTCCGGACGCGGCGCAGAAGGGGATTATGGAATTGGATTAGTGGATGGAGAAAAGGTAAACATTGACATTTACAACAAATTGAGCGAGCGTGTACAATCTCAAGATCGTGCACAAAAGCAACAAGAACAAAAAGAATTTACGGACGAAGACATGGAGGCGGCCAATGATAAAGCCTTCAATTTCATGGTAGATTCAACTTTAACGAAAATTGAATATGATGCCTTAGGAATCAATGTTAGTGAGCGTGAATTTAATGCATACTTGATGGCTACTGAAGGTTTTGAAGTACTACAAGACTTGAACCAATTCTTCGTTGATAAAGCTACGGGTGCAATCTCCGAGCAATCTATGAAAACAGGTCGTATTGAATTGCAAAAAACCATAACCAAATTAAAAACAGCTAAAAAACCTGAAGAAAAAGCACAATGGGAAGGAACCAAAAAATACTTTATAGACCGAAGAAAAAACGAGAAATATTTCTCATTAATAAGTCAAGGAGTTTATGTAACCAAAGTGGAGGCTCGCGAAGAGTATTTAGCGAAAAAAGAAACTAAATCAATCTCCTTTGTGGCTCGCCGATATTCGGAAATTAATGACGCTGAAATTAAAATAAGTGACTCCGAACTAGAAGCCTTCTACGAGGAACATAAAAGTGAGAAAAAATATTGGAATCGCTCAAGCAACAGAGAAGTTCGTGTATTTGACTTGTCGATTAAGCCTTCGAAAGCAGATACGCTTGCTTTTAATAAGACTATAGCCAAACTAAGAGTAGATTTTATGAACTCTAAAAATGATTCGATGTTAGTGATGAATCAAAGTGAGATGCGCGCCTATCTCCCAGGAGCCCGAGGCATTACCGTACCAGAAGGGCATCCTAAAGCAAATCAATACATGACCTATCCCATGGATTATGACACAATTATTAAACTTACACCCATAGGTCAATTGGTTGGTCCTTATCGTGTAGGTGAAAATTTCCATTTATCTAAACTAATAGGTTATTCCCCTGCAAAAATCAAAGCCCGTCACCTCCTAATATCTACGAATGGATCTAAAGACGCCAAAGTAATCGCAAAAAAGAAACAAACAGCTGATAGTATACTTAAAGTAATCAATAAAACGAATTTTGCTGAATTGGTTCAAAAGCATAGTGATGATCCAGGATCTAAAGAAAAAGGTGGGGAGTATGCAGACTTTTTGGAAGGCGACATGGTAAAAGAATTTGGAGCTTATTGCGCTAATGCCCCGATCGGTAAAATTAGCGTGGTGAAAACAGATTTTGGATTCCATATCATTGAAGTATTAGACAGAGACACTAAAAAATTTCCAATATTAACAACTATTGTAAAATCCTTTAAAGCGTCTGAGCTGACTATTGGAAATATGGAGTCAGAAGCCAATCGTCTATTGTATAAATTAGACCAAAGATTAGCTAAAATTGATGATTTGTCTAAAAAGATTGCGGCTTTTGACACTCTTGCATTACAAAACAAATACTATGTCCGTCCTATCTCATTGGAGGATAACAATCCAAGGGTATATGGTTTAGTTACATCGAATGCCATAGATAGAATTTTAGAATTAGCATATAATGCAAATGCAGAGTCAGGGGATTTATTAGCAGCACCTATCCGAGACAAAGACAAGTATATCATTGCGATTTTAGGAAGTATTAAAGAAAAAGGTGAGCCTTCATTTGCTGATGCAAGAGATCGGATGAAGAAAGACTTGATGGAGGAAAAGAAGGCAAAGCGTTTAATGAATCAAATGGCAAAAACTAAGAACCTTAAAACACTCGCCAAGAAATGGAATACTGTGGTTGAAGAAACACAAATCACATTCAGCAATCCTTCGCTTGGAAACACTGGATATGAACCAGAAATTGTTGGTGCGTTATTCTCTGGATATGTTAAAAATGGTCAAACAACCCTTCCCCTAAAAGGAAAAGGTGGGGTTTACGTAATCAAAGTGAACGATACAAAAAGGGCCCCTGCAAACGCTACATACAAGGAAGAAAAAGACCAATTAACATCCATGTTGAAAGGAAATATACAAGGTATGCTTATGAGCGCACTTCGTAAGTCCGCTGATGTGGTAGACAATCGTAAGCTATATCCTAGAATTCGTACTTAGTACGGGATGAATCCAATGAATGGAATAACAAAGAATCCAATCGTTGGGTCTGGTTTGTAATAATCTGTGGAAAGAATCTGAGCGCCTGACTCAAGGGCTTTAGATAATCTACCATAATCATTTATTCTCGCTTCAATAGTTCCGGCATCCGTCCGTGTACGAATGATATGCGTTGATCGTTCCTGACGGATTCGCATTTCTTTCGTCCTTGGATCATCACATAATAGAAAAATGCAATTTGGATTGTCAGATCTCCCATATTTAAATGCTACGCCAAGTTCTGGATAACTTGACGCCCCACTTCCTTGAACGATGACAAAAATCCGACCACGCACTTCGCCTAAAGTTGGCCAGCCTTGATATAGAATTCGATCTTGCAGCGTCCGCTCATTATTAAGAAAATCTGTAGTTCTATATATCGTTTTTAACCTAGTTTGAAATAAACTATCCATCAGTTTCAATGAATTGCTATCGAAGGGTATGGCTTTTTTAAAACCAAATAATCTTAAAATACCGGCCTCATCACCAAGGGCGCTTCCTTTTAATTCAATATTCACAAAAATCGGGGCGTGCATTGGATTCAGCATACTCCATTCATTCAATTCAAGCAATGCATCGGATAACGTTAAATTATTTGTTTGGTAATCAATATCTGGAATATGGATAATCTTAAATCCAGGCTCTTTAAGAGCCTTATACTTATCCTCTCTCACACGTTGATTTGGGATGAATAAATTCAAGCGATGTTTGAAGTATCTTCCCCCTTTAGGATCATTATATACATCAAGCTCTAAGCCTCTGATGTGGTAAGTAGAAAGCTGCTCGGTAATTGGAACATGAGAATATTCAAGCTGAAAGGGTTGATTTTCTTCGCTAAGCACAGATTTAAATCGATTTAAAAATCGAAGGGTGCGAAGTGTAGGTTGAATCTTATAACTGTTATGTGATGCAAGAACCCTGATTTCATTCATGGGTATGGAGTCGTGGAATTCTTGTGCTACTACTGTAGAAGTCACAAAACTAGCAAGTACTAAAAGTGCTTTAAAAATAGATACGGCCATTAATCCACTCCTCATCAAGTAAGGCTTTATTCTTTTTATAAAATGCAATAGCTGGTGTATTCCACTCCAACACTTGCCAATCCATACGACGCACTTTTTCTCGTTTTGCAATTTCAATAACTGTATTAAATAATGCTTGTCCTATTCCAAGTTTTCGAAATGCTTCTTTCACATAAATATCTTCCAAATATAAGGTCCTCCCCTTCCAAGTTGAATATCCAAAGAAATACAACGCAAAACCAACGATTGCTCCTTCATGCTCTGAAACTTGAGCAAAACAACTTTTATGTACGAATAAATCCTTTTCCAATGAACTAATCGTATTAATTACTTCATTGGGTGCTCGTTCATAAACAGCTAATTCAATAATTAAAGCATGAATCGCTGGCACATCGGCTAATATCGCATCACGAACGTTCATTATTGAACGCCCGCAAGGTTAAACCTTAACTTGATCCCTGTACTCATATTACCCGTAGGGTAACTTGTTGCGACTTTTGGTGTATTTAAATTTTGATCATAATAAAATGAAGCTGTAAGATTCTGAGATAGATTATAATCAATATTTAGTTTCAAAGAAATAACTCGTTGCCCTGCAGTCGCTTGATTTGTATTTTCAACTACTTTACGAATTAAAGTAGCGTTATCCCGAAAGGAAAAATTAATTCCTGCATTCAAATCATTCGCTGGAATACGGTTTATTAGTTTAACTTTTACAATTTTCGTTTGCATCCCCACCACAATCTCATCTGATTTCACCTCGGTAACTTGACTATTATTAAGAGATAGTGTGGCTAAACGGTCCTTTTTATATTCAAATTTCGTGGTTAAAGATTGTCCAAACATGGTCCATGTTGCATCAAGTCCAATCAAAGGAGAGAATTGCTCACTCACCGTGATGTTCTGTACTTGTAAACTTGAAATAAAATTATTGTTCAAATCCAAGGAGGTTGGATTTCCATTTGCATCGGCGGTAGCTCCCATATTGGATTGCATTCCGTTTACAGATACTGTAGAGTTATATGCGTGGCGAATCACAAATGATTTAACATATTTCTTCATAAACTCAAATTTGGACAAGCCATTATATGTTAAACTCCAATTAGGAAGAGGTATATTACGTATTGGATTTATATTTTTATTATTCACCTCTTTATTACCATATGCGGTTAAGAAGGCCCCGATGACCACTTCTTGTTGGTTCCCTGAGTATCCGTCAAAATAACCTGAAGGCAACAAGGATGAGTATGGATTATCTTGACCAATTAATTGTGATACGGTTTGGCGATTAGCTAATAACTGATTAAATACGTCAGATGATCGATCTTTATTGTCTCGAATGAAGGCCGTACCCCATGTAATTGTTGAGTAAGTTAAAGTAGCCGATTGAAAACGACTCTGTCCTTCGAATTGTTGACTCGTTTCGTTCCAACGAAAGAATTCACCACTGTTTAATCCATAATTTCGATTCAATTTCATCTCAATATTCAGATCCTTAATAGGCTCAAGGGTTGCACGTAAATTCAACTTGGTGGAGTGCGTGGTGGCAAATTGCTTATTTAAGTTTTCATTTTGAACCAACCATCCATTATTTGCTGATAATTCAGCAATGTTATACCCATTCTCACGTCCCCAAATATCATACCCTTGTTTTCCAAATGTAAAGGCACTCATTCCGAGGTTGTTGGAATTCATTCCAAGGATCCTTGATTCTTGATTAGAGCCAGGCAACATAGTTCCATCGCTTATCGTATAGGTGCCCGATATGTTGCGAACTGTCATAATCAATCGCGCCACAAAACCTACTACGGGCTTCACCTTCTTCTTGGCATTTTCCTCCTTTTTCTTATTACGCTCATATTTCTTAAGTACCTTTTCCCATTTTCTAAGTTCCTTCTTTGTCATTTCTTCAACGGGTTTTGGTGGTTTCGGCTCCTTATTTTCGACCTTCCTATTTCCTTGGTTGTTTTTTGCCCCTTGGTTATTTTTGGCATTTAATGCCCCTCTGTTGTTCCTTCCATCCGAAAGAACACGCTTAAATAATGGAACTTTGTTGTATAGCGTTACAAAATTTGCTTGAGAAGTTAGGTTAACACTTCGATTATTTTGAATAATGTTTCCGAAATTAGTTTGGGCTAATGGTGCACGTTGCCAATCATAACTACCAGTATATTTCGCATTTAAGGTTAGCCAATTGGTCAATGGAAGCTTGTCTAAGGGAACGGTGTAACTCAAATTATAATTATGGCTATATTCCATGGTTTGACCAAGTGTAGCCATTTGAGAGCGAATTGAATCCTTAAATTCTTGAAATGCAAGGGGATCATTTTTTCGGTCTACCCGACTATTTCCTTCGACAAAAATGGATTTATTCGTTGCCGCAAAAGAGGCCTTAAGATTTTTTGTTACATCATATCCAATGTTATAATTTCTATTCCAATCAAATTTCTTTAAAAACACTGGATTAAATTGATAGTTTGGCACTAGGTTGTTTCGAACTTGCCGTTCATTGTACATCCGCAAAAGATCATTTGTAAATGTTATGTTCTTGGGCATGAGATAAAAATTCATGTCTTTAACTAACATAAGCCACTTAGATTTTTGAACCGGTTTCCATTTTTTAAACGGTTCAATTGCTTTGCCCGTGAATGTATAATTATAATTCAATCCCCCTGTATAATTCTTTGTTCGGTCATAATTAGTATTAAAGTCCCTTTTTAAATTCTCCGCATAGGCATAACTCGCAGACCAGTTAGAAATGCGCCAAAATGCTGGTTTAGCCCCTGCTTTTGCCTCTTTGCGAACGTTTGTAAAGTTGAACGATTTCCGCTCGTTAAAATCTTGACCTAATTTTGCACGGTCCTTCCGCGTTGCTAAATCGTAGTCCGCTAGTTTTATATCCGGATTGAACGGGTCGTATTCGGGATTAATTACATTTAATGAATAGCCGTAGAAAAAAGGTAATGAAACTTTAGCTTGCTTACCAAAGAATTGCCCAAGTTGAACCGTAGAATTCATATCTACACCAACCTTTTGATTTCGTTGACGATCTTGAACACGGCTTTCAACAGATCCCCAATTGATGCCAGAATAATTACCGGAGGCCGATATAGTAGCGAAATCGGCTAACTGCAATTGCGCTTGACCTACAGCAGCTCCTCCACCTTCACTTACAAAGTCAGTTAACCGCAATTCATTGACCCAAACATTGACGCATTCAGGCTGGCCATCATCTGGCCAAGTGTTGTTCGGATCTGATTGAAGGGGATTCCGAACACCAATCATGATGGTTTTAATCGATTGTAAATTTGGAGAGCCTTTCACCTTGATTCTACGTTCTGCGTTAGCAGGATCGACTTTTGCGTACTCAAACATCGTAGAAACTCCAGTCACTCCATCTTCTACTTTTTGATTGCGTTCTTTTTTTAAATTCAATAAATCATCAAATACAATTTCAACGTTATTTTCCGCTGGCCAGATATCATCCGGTGAAGTTGCCCCCCATTGAGTTTTAACTAAAGGCAATTCATATTCATAATAGTTATCTACGAAATCTGTACCTAGACGAACAAACAGGGAAACTTCTTTATCGTTAAACGGGATTAAAGGATTTACTTCTTCTGCGTGGGCAAACAGTTTCAGTTTTTTATACGTTCGCACATCAAATACCACATTTTTATATGCTGCTCTAGCATCGCCGTCCTCTAAATTGCAGATATCTAACACTAATGACTGCTCATTCATTTGACGCTGGTAGGTTTGTGAAGGGTCGATTTCTCGAACAATCCCCGGAGGTACTTCATATTTTACTGGGGTTCGTTGGTCATTTTCTTCCACATTCACCGCAGAGATATTGAATACTGTTAAGTTCGGATCAGGTTGAACGCTTATTCCTGGCTGTGTTAAATCGAGTAAATAAGGCCTCCATTCACCACGCATGAATTCCATTTTAGCAAAACGAATTTGTGTTTGCTCATCAAAGTTTTTCATGAATAAGCGCATAAATCGAATAGATCTAAAATCTTGAATTCCATTTACCTTCTTTTCATATGAGATCAATGGTATACGCACCTGATACCACTTTTCAGTTTTATTCCCATTTTGATATAGTTGAACATTGGTAATGAAGTTTTTTCCTACAACCATATCATTTGGCCTCAAACTCATTTTGTATTGGAAATAGGCCTCAGACTCTGAAAGGTTATTATCTTGATTGATATCTTCCAAATCTGGCATATTCGTGGCCTGAGTAGGATAACCTGCAGCATTCGCTGTATCTGACATATTGGTAGTAGGGGCATTTCCTTCCATGCCATTATATCGTTTGTATCGTTCTAAAATATTTAACTGTGCATTATCATAGTTGTCATCGAGGTAATAGTTATAATCGTCATTCGATGGGTCTTGGATCATTTTCGTTTTAGCGGCAGGAGAAAGTGTCGAATTATTTTGAATCCAAGTCACATAGTTCGAATATGCTGATTGCTCGGAGCTGTTATTCCATCCATCGAGTCCAATGTCTTGGTTCAGTCTTGCCTCTGGATCGGTATCGAACGCGTTAACAATGACCTGCTCATTTGAAACCCTTGCCCAAACAGTGGTGTCAACATTATCTGCAATGGATGGGCCAAAAGGAGGTATCCCGTTTTCATATTCTTTACGCGAATCAGGTAAAACATCTTCTGAAACATTCCCTAAATTGAAATATAAATCCCCACCACTCATTGTCGTACTTGGGTCTTGGTTTTCTGCATCATCATTGAAAGGATCAAGCATCCAAAATTGAATAAACTGTACGTTTGCTAACTCAAAATCATTCGTTGAAAGCGCCCTCATGATGCCACCCCATCGATTCTCAGGGTTGGTGAACTGCCCAATGCTATCTACAGTTGCTGTAGTATCATAATTGTACATCCCCCTCTCCTTTGGATAATAACAAACATCGAATACAGTTATATTTGGAATGGAACCATATTGCAACTGTTGATTCGGGAAAATGTCTGTAAAATTTACAAGGCGCATGCGACTATCCGCTAACATCGTTGCATCTTGTTTAATGTGATTTGGGGTTAAGTTATTACTCTGATAGAAAAGCGGGTCAATGGTATACCAGGACATTTTCGACCGTTTGAACCCCGCGGATAAATTCTGTGAAGAAGCTTCCGGGAAAAGATCAGGTTGACCTTGAGGAATTGATGCTAAGTGCCACGCTGTAGCAGATTTTAAGTCTATTGTACTTTGACTTGCTTCAAAATCATCTACGTAGGATGTTCCCTCTTTATTAATCACTTTTGGTTGACCAGGAATCAGATAAGCCGCTTCTCCATTGATGGAGAAGGTAGACATTTGATTAGTTGAAATAACCGGAAGCAAATCAACAAGTCGAGTTAGGAATGGAACATCCGTTCGAATGCTAAAGTCGATTCCTAAAACATTATTTTTAAATGGTTCGCTGCCAAAATCTACTTTTTGCGTTACAGGCCGTTCAGTCATGCGCACCCAGGTAGCGCCAAACTTCATCTTATCGCTCAAGCGATATTGATAATGCCCCCCCATGAGTGAGCGTGCTTGAAACCCAAATACTGAATTACTTTCTATGGAAATTTTTATTGGTGTATTTGACTCAAGAATCCCAGTATTTAAAATTTTAACTCTTCCAAGGTTATAATCTACCGTATAGTCAGTTCCTTCCGTTAGCTTGATTCCTCCGGCTGTTACAGTAACGGCCCCTTGTGGTACATTGAGTGCATTGAGTGGGATGTCTGAACTTACCGAGGATTGATACTCTCCTTTGAATAAAAACCTATTTTTACTAGGGATTTGTTGGGCGGCTGTTTTTGTAGAGTCGTATAATTCGTAATAGGCGATGCTATTAATTGTAGTTTGAGGGACTCCAATTGATTGTAACTTATTTGCAAGTGTTTTTCCAAAAGGTTCTACAGTTGAGAAAAAGATTCTTCCATTCTTACGGTTAATAGTTCCCCCGTTTTCAATTTTAGAACCGCTAATAGTAAAAGGCACGTAGTCAAAAACCCCATCAGCAAACGGCTGATTATTCTGATTTAAGCGGTCCATCTCTAGCAAGGTTACTAATTGTTTATCGTCTAACCCGGCCAAAGGAAAAACAGGTAATGGAACGCTAGTAGAGGGATTATTATAAAAAATATCAACTTTGAACCCTTGTTGATCTACTTGATATGCGCCTATAGAGTAAACGTTTTTCATCATTAAGTCCCAAATCTTATTTTGAGGGCTTGTAATGGTTGGCTTTAGTAATTTCAAGATTAATGCTTCTTGACCGCTGGCACCATCAGTTGAAAATTCCCCTACTTGATAAGTTTGGCCTCTGTAGGTATACTCATATGCCACGGAAAGCACTTCATCATTATTCAGCGGATTATTTAAAGAAACATATCCAAGCAATGCATTGTAGCTAAATTCTTGATCAGATAATTTACGTGCATTCTCCACTTTTTCATAGTCTTTGGCTTGTTGGAAAGGTCCGGGTGCGGTTACTTGATTATTTAAGGCGGGAACTGCAGTAGAGAAATTTCGGATTAAGGGTTGGTTTGCAGCCCACTGGTATAAACCATTTGCTTCATTTGCAGGTTCAACACCTGTACCAAAGCCACCAGGATTACCCTGACAATTAATGGATTTTCCTTCACCTAAGTCAGAAAATGCAATGATATTCCTTGTGTTTTCAGTAATATTCGAGCGATTCGTAACCCAGACTTCTATTCGAGTAATGTATCTTGTTGCATTCACGTTGGGTAAAGATGTCATTGCCGAATCATAATCGTCATGATAAAACAAATTCAAAAAGTAATGACGATTGGCTTCATAGTTATCGGCGGTTAATTCAAATTTTTGTACTTGGGACTTCCCCGTGATGTTGATCTCTTGGCGCTTGCCTTTAGACTGGGCAAGAATCAAATCAAACGTAGAACGACCGAATTTAAGCTGTGTTTTAGCTCCAAATAGGGTTTGGGAGCCTTGAATCAATGAGGTAGGTAAATCAAGGCTGACCATACCTAGTGCAATTTTCTGGATGATTTGATCCTCGTCGCCCGTATGCTCAAGTTTGGAAATATTTTCAAAATCAAAAGCAGCTTGCGTATTGTATTTGGCCCCAATTTTTAGGCGTGTGCCAATTTGTCCAACAATATCCATATTGATGTTTTGTTGGAAATCAAAGCGTGTAATTCTTCGTTGACGCATTGGAAGGATGGGATTTTCATACCTCGAATGATTTACACCGAGTTGAACCTCCACATTTCCTTGCGGTCGAATGACAATTTCACCAGAACCGAAAATACTCTCAAAAACTTTACTTCCAATTTTTATTGGAAGTTCAAAGGACCTTCCCACCACTGATTCTTCCTCAATTTGATCCTCCCAGTTTTGACCTTCAAATTGTTGATTCTTATACTTAAGATAATCCTCCAACGACATAGCCGTAGGGTTTCTAAATAAAAGCCCTTCGCCTAAGGTTTGCTTAAAGACATAGTGTCCTGTTTCAGGATCGTATTCAATGCTTTGTTGCATATTTGTAGGATCCCCTAAATCAAATGATTGCTGATTATTATTAAACGAATTGAAAGATGGATTAATTGGGAAAGGAAGAACAGGTCCTTGAGTGTATGATACATTGGAGTAAAGGACTAAAAGAAAGCCCAATAAGAAACACTTAGAAAGAATATTTCTCTTACACCAATTCACTATAAAACTTTTAAGGCTTCTTTGATTAATGCTTCAACCGGTTGACTTCCCGTATCGATACGTTCAATAGCTTTTTCCGCTGCTTTTTTATCAAAACCCAAAGAAACCAGGGCCGTTAACGCATCAAATCGATTTGTATTGTTCGAGCTGAATATATTTTGGGCTTGTTCAGATAACTTCACCACTTTTCCTTTTAAATCAATGATTACCCTTTGTGCCGTTTTTGCACCAATTCCTTTGATTTTCTGAATGGTTACTACATCCTCTGTTTGAATTGCTTTCGCAATATCCTCAGGGACCATTGACGACAACATAATCATCGCGGTATTTGGCCCAATTCCGGAAACGCTAATCAAGTGATTAAACATTTCCCTTTCTTCTTTTGCGTGAAAGCCATAAAGCAGATGAGCATCCTCTCGAACAATGAGTTTTGTGAAAACTTTCACTTGTTCCGACTCACCCAAAGCCGAGAAGCAATTCAATGAAATTTTAACTTCGTAGCCAACCCCATTACAATCAATAATGAGTTCTGTTGGGTGTTTTTCAACAAGGCGTCCCTGAAGTTGTGCAATCATAATTTATTTGTTTTGAGCGTCAATAACGGCCACCTTTACCATGTTAATTATTTCTCTAACTGTAGCCCCTAACTGGACCACATGAATGGATTTTCTCAAGCCAATAAGGATTGGTCCGACTGCATCACTATCAGTCATTTGCTGTAATAATTTGTAAGAAATATTACCCGCGGATAAATTTGGGAAAATCAAGGTATTGACTTCTTTATTTGATAAAGTTGAAAAAGGAAATTTTTCTAACAGAAGATCTGAGTTTAGCGCAAAGTTTGCTTGAATTTCTCCATCAACAATTAAATTCGGTTGATCTGCATGAAGCGATGCCACGGCTTCTGCCATTTTTTCCGCATCCGGGCCAGGGGAAGAACCAAAGTTGGAATAACTCAACAAAGCAATTTTAGGTTGCACTTTAAGTTTCCGAATAGTTTTAGCTACATTGATGGTTATTTCGGCAATCTGAGTTGCATTTGGATTCATATTAACTGTAGTATCAGCAAGGAATATTGGGCCGCGCTTGGTATTTAGAATATACATGCCAGAAACCGTATTAACATCCTTTTCAAGGCCAATAATTTGCAACAAAGGCTTTACCGTAGACCGATAAGATCGAGTTAATCCGGTAATCATTGCATCGGCGAAGCCCAAGTCAACCATCATTGCTCCAAAATGATTTCTTTCACGCATTAATTTTACTGATTCATATTCAGTTAATCCTTTCCGTTTCCTACGCTCAAAAAATTCTTTTCCGAAAAGATTGCGCCGCTCATCCTCGGAATCTGCCTTGGGGTCGATAATAGTAACTTCAGGCAACTCTACGTTGTATTCTTCCATCAGCTCGAGAATTACCTCCCTATCACCTAAAAGAATTGGAAAAGCAACACCTTCCTCATAAGAAACTTGTGCGGCTTTTAATATTTTGACATTATCTGCTTCAGCAAAAACAACCTTTTTGGGATTACTTTGAGCTTTCGCGGTGATATTTCGTAGTAACTCATTATCAATTCCTAGTCGAGCTTTCAATTCAGCCTCGTAACTTTGCCAGTCTTTAATAGAATTCTTCGCAACACCTGAGTCCATCGCTGCCTTTGCTACAGCTGGTGCTACTGAATAAATTAAACGTGGGTCAAGTGGCTTAGGGATAATTTGGTCTCTTCCGAATGAGATATTCTTTTCCCCATAGGCCTCAATTACTTCTTCTGGGATGGTTTCCTTGGCAAGAGAGGCAATGGCTTTCACCGCGGCTAATTTCATTTCTTCATTTATCGTAGTTGCTCGAACATCAAGTGCTCCTCGGAAAATAAATGGAAATCCCAATACATTATTTACTTGATTCGGGTGATCGGATCGACCGGTAGCCATAATAATATCTTTACGAACTGATGTCGCATCTTTATACGAAATTTCGGGGTCTGGATTCGCTAAGGCAAAAACTATTGGATCTTTTGCCATTTTCTTTATCATGTCCTTGTTTACAAGGCCCCCGCGAGAAAGTCCTAAAAATACATCGGCTCCTTTAAATGCCTCTTCAAATCTAACTTCCTTTTTATGACTCGCAAAAAAGGATTTCATTTCATCTAAATCATCCCTATATGACCCAATCAACCCCTTGGAATCATACATAAAAATATTAGAAACGTTGGCTCCTAAAGCAACATATAATTTCGCACATGAGAGGGCTGATGCTCCGGCTCCAGAAATGACAATCTTAACTCGATGGATTTTCTTTTTTGCTAATTCTAAGGCATTAAGTAAGGCGGCAGCTGAGATAATTGCTGTACCGTGTTGGTCATCATGCATGATAGGAATATCTAATTCCTCTTTGAGCCGACGTTCGATTTCGAATGCTTCAGGTGCTTTGATATCTTCTAGATTAATTCCTCCAAAAGTGGGTGAGATCGCCTTCACTGTTTGAATAAATAACTCCGGATCTTTCGCATCAATTTCGATATCAAACACATCTATATCGGCGAAAATTTTAAACAATAGCCCCTTACCTTCCATTACAGGCTTGGATGCTTCCGGACCAATATCACCAAGCCCCAACACTGCGGTACCATTAGAAATTACAGCCACAAGATTGGATTTACTGGTGTATTTGTAAACATCATCTTTATGTTCTGCAATTCTTAAGCATGGCTCTGCCACTCCTGGAGAATATGCTAAAGATAAATCTCGTTGAGAGGAATAAGGTTTAGTAGGAATTACTTGAATTTTCCCAGGCCTTCCCATTGCGTGGTAATCCAACGCATCCTGCTTTCTTATTTTTGCCATAAGTTGTTTTGGATTATAATCCCAATAATATTTCTGCTGGATCTTTTGAACCAAACAACATTAGTTCTGGTTTTTCCAACATTTCTTTCACTTTCACTAAGAATCCAACAGACTCCTTTCCATCAATAATACGGTGGTCATATGAAAGAGCCACGAACATAATTGGTCTAATTTCCACCTGGCCATTCACCGCTACTGGACGTTCAACAATATTGTGCATTCCAAGTATGGCCGATTGGGGGGGGTTAATAATTGGAGTAGAAAGCATTGATCCGAATACACCTCCGTTGGTAATGGTAAAAGTTCCTCCCATCATATCTTCAGGAGTAATCTTACCCTCTCTTGCCTTTACTGCAAGGCGTTTAATTTCCCGCTCAATCGCAGCTAATGACATTTGTTCTGCATTACGCAATACAGGAACCATCAACCCTTTGGGTGAAGAAACAGCAATACCCACATCTGCATAGTCATGATATACAATTTCATTTCCGTCAATTTGACCGTTTACAGCAGGATATAGTTTCAATGCTTCCGTTACGGCTTTTGTGAAAAATGACATGAAGCCTAAATTCACTTCATGGTGTTTTGCAAAAGCATCTTTATATTTCGCGCGCAACTCCATTATCGGCTTCATATCAATTTCATTGAAGGTAGTAAGCATTGCTGTTTCATTTTTCACTGAAACAAGTCGTTCTGCAATTTTTCTGCGCAACATTGACATTTTCTCACGACGTGTATCACGTGTGCCGCCCCATCCTTCTGACGCACTACCATCAAATCCGGTGGATAATGCATTGATTACATCATTTTTTGTGATTCGACCATCTTTACCGGTAGCTTTTACTTGAACCGCATCCAGTTTGTTTTCATTCATCAATTTTGCTGCCGCGGGCGATGGAGTTCCAGCCGCGTATGAAGGCACAGGATCAGGGTTTGGTGCAGGTGTTTCTTTTATCTCCTCCACAGGC
Organism: Crocinitomicaceae bacterium; assembly: GCA_030830895.1. Lineage (GTDB taxonomy): Bacteria > Bacteroidota > Bacteroidia > Flavobacteriales_D > Crocinitomicaceae > UBA952. The sequence continues at coordinate 91,574 of JAURMC010000005.1, forward strand.
GCTTCTTCCTTTGCACTAACAGGTTTTGACTTCCCTGCGGTACGCTTTGCGCTCGTGTCAATGTGACACACCACTTGGCCCACTTTAACTGTATCTCCTTCTTGCGCTTTTAAGGTAATTATTCCACTTTGCTCCGCAGGCAATTCAAGTGTAGCTTTATCTGAATCAACCTCTGCAATTGGTTGGTCTTTTTCTACATAATCTCCATCAGCAACTAACCACTGAGCGATTTCTACTTCTGATATTGATTCCCCTGGAGAGGGTACTTTCATTTCAAGTATTGCCATAATATTATTTTACAACCGTTAATTTAGCATAAGCAAAAAGCGAATCGTATAAGTTCGCTAAATGTTTTTCATGCAATTTTTTAGACCCCTCGGCGGATGCTGCACTAGCTCTTCTATGAATTCCAATAAGGTTCAACGCCTTCAAATTCATAGCCATATATGTCCATGCACCCATATTGGCAGGTTCTTCTTGTGCCCAAATAACATGCTTTGGGCTATATTTTTTAATTATTCCATTTATTTGTTTTTCAGGTAAAGGATATAGCTGTTCAACACGCACAAAAGCCATATTTTGAACACCTAATGCCTTTGCTTTTTCTTTCATTTCGTAATAAAACTTACCTGAACATAAAACTACGGAATCTATAGATTTCAAATTTACTCCCTTATCATCTATCACCTCGGAAAAACAACCTTTTTCAATTTCTTCAAGAGATGAAGTTGCATCTGGATATCGCAATAACATTTTTGGTGAGAAGACCACTAAAGGTTTTCTAAAATCACGTTTCAATTGACGTCTTATTACATGAAAATGATTGGCAGGGGTTGAAGTATTTACAATCTGCATATTATAATCTGCACATTGTTGTAAAAACCTTTCAAGCCGGGCACTTGAGTGCTCGGCACCTTGACCTTCATATCCATGCGGAAGTAACATCATTAAACCTGATTGAGTTGCCCATTTATCCTCCCCCGCTGAAATAAACTGGTCTACCATAATTTGAGCACCATTAAAGAAGTCGCCGAATTGAGCTTCCCAAATTGTTAAACCAGATGGGTGGGCAAGCGAATAACCATACTCAAAGCCAAGTACTCCATATTCTGAAAGCAACGAGTTATAAGCGTAAAACTTAGCTTGACGATCTGTTAATAAATTTAAGGTCTCAATTTCTTCTTCCGTATCTTCGGTTTTTACTACTGCATGACGATGAGAAAAGGTACCCCGTTCAACATCTTGACCAGAAAGACGAACACTATGTCCTTCATTTAAAAGCGAGGCATAGGCTAGCATTTCAGCGGTTCCCCAATCCAATTTATTATTTTCTACGGCAGCTAAACGATCTTCATAAATCTTAGATATCTTTCGAAAGTATTTTTTATCCTTAGGCAAGGTCGCCAATTTTCTACCTAGTTCAAGTAAGATTTTCTTGTCAACCCCTGTTATTGGAGATTGCTCAAAATCAGCTTGGGTGCCATGCCGGAAACCTTCCCACGTTGCACTCAAGAAATCAAACACTTGTGACTTATCTTTCTTCTGTGCTTCTTCATATTCATGTTCAAGAAATTGCAAGTAAGAATCCTCAATGGATTTAGCTTGATCAGCCATTAATACCCCTTCTGCCTCCAATTGCTTTTGATAAATCACTTTGGGATTAGGGTGTTTCATGATAATATCATACAACGTCGGTTGGGTAAATTTAGGCTCGTCTCCTTCGTTGTGCCCGTATTTTCTGTAGCATAATAAATCAATAAAGATATCACGCTTGAATTCTTGGCGATAAGCAACTGCAATCTCCATTGCCTGAACCACCGCTTCAACATCATCTCCGTTCACATGAAATACTGGAGAGAGCGTTGTTTTAGCGACATCAGTGCAATAGGTAGATGATCTACCATCCAGGTAATTGGTAGTAAATCCAACTTGATTATTGACAACTATATGTATGGTCCCGCCTACACGGTAACCATCTAACTGAGCCATTTGAACGGTTTCATAAACAATCCCTTGCCCGGCAATCGCAGCATCTCCATGAATCAATACAGGACATACTTTATTCTCACTGTAAAAAACATTATCAATTTTCGCACGAGCGATGCCTTCAACCACTGTATTTACAGCCTCTAAATGAGAAGGGTTTGGAGCAAGTGTAAGACCTAGTTCATTACCGTTTTCGAGGGTGATATTAGAGGTAAAACCTTGGTGATATTTTACATCACCATCAAAATACATATTAAACTCAAATTCTTTCCCTTCAAACTCAGAGAAAATGTTGCTTGGTTTTTTATTAAATATATTAGCCAAGGTGTTTAGGCGGCCTCTGTGAGCCATTCCCATCACGAAATAAGAAATGCCTGCTTCAGCTCCTTTGCGAATTAGGGTGTCAAGGGATGGAATTAGTGCCTCTCCCCCTTCAATTGAAAAACGTTTTTGGCCAACGAATTTCTTACCTAAAAAAGCTTCAAATACTGAGGCCTGAACAAGTTTCTCGAATATTTTTATCTTCCGAGTTGCATCTAATTTGGGTCTATTATTTAGTTCTATTTTATTTTTCAACCATGCGATTCGCTCTGGATCTCGCATGTAAACGAACTCAATGCCTATCGATTGGCAATACGTTAATTCAAGGTGTTGGATGATCTCATTTAGAGTGGCTGGACCAATACCAACTTCCTCCCCAGCTTGAAATATTAGATTTAAGTCTGTTTTAGCTAATCCGAAATTCTCAATCTCTAAGTTAGGTGAATATTTTCTGCGTTCCCTAACGGGGTTGGTTTTCGTGAACAAATGTCCTCGTGTTCGGTAGGCATTTATAAGATTGATTACATTAAATTCTTTTTGGAAATTCTCAGGAATGCCCCCGGAAGCAGAAAAATCCGTTTGTGCAAATTCAAATCCCTCAAAAAACTTCTGCCAACCTAAATCAACATTGGCTGGGTTTTGTTTGTATTGGTTGTATAAATGCTCAATAGCATTTACATCAGCGTTCCCTACATAAGAAATTTTATCCATCTTTAACTACGGAATTTAGTCGAATGCAAAGTTATCAAATTACAAGGAATTCCCCTACTAATCGTCTTTATTTGTAACATACTTTATTCCGATAGCAAGGATAGAAGAAATCATTAGCAGACCTCCGATTGGAGTAATCGGCCCAAGAAAGGAAAGGTCTAAGTGCGTAATTTCGGCAACAACAAGACCGTAAATTGATCCTGAAAAGCAGGCCAAACCAACCAAAAAAAGGAGTACCCATCGTTTAATTTGAATCCGACTAAAAATTGGCTGAAATGAAAGAATTAAGAGAAATAGTGCTCCATAAATTTGATATTTTACCGCTGTTTCAAAAGCAAGCTGCCATTTAATGATTACAAGCTTTTTTAGCGCATGGGCCCCAAATGCACCCAAGGAAATAGCAAGTGCAAATATTATAAAAGCAATAAGCGTCAACTTTCGATTCATTATCTTGTTTTATTCAAAAGTATATATCTTCGTTGACATATAATTCAGCTCATGAAACTGAACCTGCTAATTCTTTTATCTCTTGGTTTGTTATTGTCTTGCGACAATAATGAGAATAAACAAGCGATGGCTGAAGATTATTATCAATTCAAAGAAGTAGACCTCAGCCCTTACGACTTACCTGCCACCTTTTTTATTCCGGATGAAACGGCTGGAATTGGTGCCTCATTTCAAACTACCATTGAACATGAGGAAGAATTTAAATGGAAAGTAATGGCTGGACCGAATTTTCAATTATTCATTGAAGATTGGGGAAACAATGCTAATAAATTTTCGGAGTTTAAAAAAACGTTACAAGAAAGCGATGTATTTAAGGTATCCATTATCTCTGATGAACGTGATTGTATTATTTACAAACGAGAATTAATAAAACACATTAAAGTACCAAAATACAAGCATGTTTCTTATCACATCTACGGTTTAAAAAAATTGGGCGATTATTATTATGAGATAAAAAACAAAGATAATGGAGACAGTAAATCCGTAGTTGAACTTATGAGAAAGTCGGTAAAATCCTTTAAATATAAATCAAATTGATTTCAAGAGAAGAAATATTAAACGTATTAGCAAATATTCAAGATCCAGACTCCAAGCAGGATATTGTTAGTGCTAATTTGCTCGGAAAAATTGAAATCGATGAATCACGAATATTCATTCAAGTTAACAGCATTAACCCAGCTTTACACGCCAGAAAACGCATGGAAGAAGCGGTAAGATTTAGATTAACCAATGAATTTGGTAAGCAATTTAAGATTGAATGTGAAGTTAAAACTGTATCCGGTAATGAGCGAAAAAGCAGGCGCAATGTACTTCCTGAAGTCTCTCACGTGGTTGCAATCGCCTCGGGTAAGGGCGGAGTAGGTAAATCTACCTTGACGGCCAACCTTGCAGTTGGATTAGTACAAGCAGGGTTCACCGTGGGATTAATTGATGCGGACATTTACGGTCCAAGTATGCCTACCATGTTCGACGTAATCGGAGAGCGCCCTAAAATGATAGAAATAAATGGAAAATCATTGATTGAACCTGTTGAAAATCATGGCGTTAAGTTACTTTCCATTGGGTTTTTTACCGATCAAGAGAACGCTGTCGTTTGGCGTGGTCCAATGGCTTCTAAAGCACTCACACAAATGATTACGGAAGCAAATTGGGGAAAGCTAGATTTTTTATTGGTTGATTTACCTCCGGGAACAGGAGACATTCATTTATCATTGTTACAGACCTTACCATTAGATGGTGTTGTTATTATAAGTACCCCTCAAGAGGTAGCTTTAGCCGATGCTCGTAGGGGTGTCAATATGTTCAAAGTAGAAGGATTGCAAGTTCCTATTGTTGGTATTGTAGAAAACATGGCTTGGTTCACACCTGAAGAGTTGCCTGAAAATAAATACTATATTTTCGGAAGGGATGGTGCTAAAAACCTTGCCAATGGTATGGGTATTGAGTTTTTGGGGGCAATTCCTTTGGTACAAAGCATTCGAGAAGCCGGCGATGTAGGGCGTCCCGCAGTTCTTCAAAGGGGATCAATTATTGGGTTGGCATTTGACGAATTAGTTCATAATTTTGTTCAACGCATACAGAATTTAAAATCTTAATTTTCTTATGGATGATTTAACTTCAAAGGTACTTTCTGCTATCGCTTTAATTCGACCATTTCTCAACGATGATGGTGGTGACGTTGAGTTGGTTGAAGTAACACAAAATCATGAGGCAAAAGTTAGGTTAACCGGTTCTTGCCGAGAATGTTCAATGAAGCAATCTACCCTAAAAGGAGGGATTGAAGAAACGATCCGAAAAGCAGTACCTGAAATTAAGAGTGTGATTGCCGTGGAAGATTAAATCACCACAATTTTGGCCATTTGTCCTTTACATTTTACGAAATAAACCCCTTTAATGGGGCTGCTTTTATAAACTTCATTGGGTTCTAGTCTTATAATACTATGCTGTCCTGAGGTATTGATTATTTGGACAACTTGAAGTTCTGAACTTTGATTTTTGAATTCAATAATGGTTGAAGGATTGGCACCAATAGCTAATGGTTGAACAGCCGAATTTTGCGTCCCTGACAATGCGGTTATTGCCATTACAACCGCTAAATGCGCGTTTAAACGGCCATATCCTGCTTCTAGGTCCCATGCACCAAGTACTGCCATGCTGTCATATCCATAAGTTACCTTTTCCGCTGTCCAGCAGAGTATTTGTCTAACTTGTTCATTGGTTAGGTTAGGATTTGCACTAACCAACAACGCACCTACCCCAGCGGCATTTGGGCAGGCGGCACTCGTTCCATTAAAGGTTAACGTGAGTGCGTTGGCAGTAAAACCATTAGCTCCAAGCATGTCGGTAGTTGCGATTTTTACACCCGGTGCCATGAAATCTAAGTAATCACCAAACGTGCTGCCCCAATTTTCGCCTGAACAATCCGTTGGGCTTTTTCGATTATCGCACATGTCACTTGCCCCAACTGCCAACGTTGTTGATAAATTAGCAGGCCAAAGTACATCATTTATGTTGTCGTTACCTGCAGAGAAGAACATGGAAACCCCGAGTCCATTTCTTCCTTGATAAAAAGCACTGTCGATTTCATCGTTGATAATTTGTGTGTCAATTTGAAGCGCCTGAATGAACAAGGTGCTTAATCCCGCCGACGTACTCATAATATCACAATCCGCGATTCGCCATGCGTAAGCAGCACCATTCAATAAGCCAAGGGTACTCGTAAAGGGCTGCACGCCTATATTCCCCGCGTATTGCATGTAATAAAAAATTCTAACCGGTATGAGCCTAGCTTCTGGGGCAATTCCAGTTGTGCCAATTGCATTATCCTGCACGGCAGCTACGATGCCAGCGCATGCAGTGCCATGACCATCTGAACTAAAATTTGGGGTTGGATAGCCATGGGTATTCGATAAACTATCCGCATATGCATCAAAACCAGGAAGCAGGTTAGACATTAAATCAGGATGTAACGTATCTATCCCTGAGTCAAGAATGGCGACCTTTACCCCAAGACCCTTGGCGTAATCCCAGGCCGGTATTACCTCCATATCTGCCCCTATTGTACCATTATAATTTAATGGTCCTCCAAGATTTTCTATCGCCCATTGTCGATTGAAATTTGGGTCATCGGTAGTCGATTCCATGGTGAAAACCTGGTTGTAAAAGACGTCTACGTTCCAGTTTTTTTCAATAAGTTCTTTCTCCTGTTTTAAGGATTCAGCATCTTTAGCGGTTGACTTTACCAAGTAAATATTTGGAATAAACGGATGTGGATTAAAGTTTTCTGGTAGGGATGCAATTATATTTGGTTCCCAAGTTTTATTCCTAACTATTAACGTATTGGTTTCAAAGCAAAGGTGTTTTCCTGCCGTTCTAACTTGCGTTTGAAAATTCCCATTAACCACAGTTTTTCCAACAACTCCCCAAGAAAACCCATGGGGGAGTTGCGCATTAATTGTCCAAAAAATCAAGCAAAAAAATATAGAAACGTACTTATTCATATTTAATAAAAATGTTTTTAGGCTCCGTAAAAAACCGAAGTGCCTCCCATCCTCCTTCACGCCCCACACCTGAATCTTTCATCCCTCCAAATGGTGTTCGTAAGTCCCTCACCAACCAAGAATTTACCCACACAATGCCCATTTCCAAGCGATCTGCCATTCGATGGGCGGTGTTTAAGTCCTTTGTCCAAACCGAAGCTGCCAATCCGTATCGGGTGTCATTCGCCATAGCCAATACTTCCTCCTCGGTGGAAAAAGGCATCAAGGTTACCACCGGACCAAAAATCTCTTCCTGATTAGTTCGACACTCATTGGTTAGACCTTCAATGATGGTAGGAGCGAGATAATAGCCTTCGTCATAGGGTGCTTCAAGAAACACTCGTTTTCCGCCCGTAAGTACATTTCCTCCTTCTGATTTAGCCAATTCAATATAGCCTAGTACCTTTTCCATATGTGCCTTAGAAACTACGGCGCCAATTTGCGCTTTTGGGTCTGTTGGATTACTCACTTTGGCTGAAGAAACCCAATTCACGAAGGCGCTTTTAAAGGTGTCATAAATATCATTATGGATGAAGATTCGCGAACCACAAAGGCATATTTGGCCTTGATTTGAAAATGATGACCTGAAAATTTCTTTCACGGTTTGTTCGATGTCTACATCGGGAAATATAATGGTGGGATTTTTTCCCCCCAATTCTAAGCTCAATTTTTTAAACATAGGTGCAGCTACCTTCGCAATATGCTTCCCTGTTGCTGTTCCTCCGGTAAATGAAATGGCCTTTATTTTTGGATGCGCAACCATTGCATTTCCAATTTCAGGACCGGTTCCATGTAGAATATTAAGCACCCCCGGGGGCAACCCGGCTTCCTTGGCTACTTGCCCTAACAAAAATGCGGTATATGGAGTAATTTCACTGGGTTTTGCAATCACGCAATTCCCTGCAGCAAGGGCAGGCGCGATTTTCCAAGAAAACAGATAAAGTGGAAGGTTCCATGGTGAAATGCAACCGACAACACCAATAGGACGCCGTGTGGTGAAATTCACTCCAACATTTTCCATGTAGTGAGATTCAGAAGCGAAGTGCTCTATAGCCGTAGCAAAAAAATGAAAATTTGAAATCGCTCTTGGGATGTCAACATGTGCCGCTAATTTCTCTGGCTTACCATTGTCTTTTGATTCAGCTTTCACGAATTCATCCATACGAGATTCTATTCCTGCGGCTAAACGAAGTAAAATCGCACTTCGTTCGTTTACAGACATTCCCGACCAAATGGGAAACGCTTTCTCGGATGCAAGCACAGCCATGCTTAAATCTTCATCACCTGATCGGGGTATTTTGGAATATACCGCCCCGGTTGCTGGTTCGACATTGTCAATGTATAGGCCGCTTACAGGAGCGTGGAATTCTCCATTGATAAAATTTTCTAATAATTCCATGAGCGTGAATTTAATGATTCTGCGGCTAATACTTTAAGACTTTACCTTTTTCTCGGGCATCTATTCCTTCCTTCATCCAAAGTGGTTGAACTCCATTATTCAGGTAAAAATCAAAAAACTGGCGCATTCTAATACTTAAATCCATTTTATTGGGTAACCGAGTTAGGTTGTGGTCATCATCATTATAATTCAACAACCAACAGGGTTTTCCTAATCGTCGGAGTCCAGTATACAATTCTATGCTTTGGTACCATGGAACCGCACCGTCTTTATCATTGGCCATTACGAGCAAGGGAGTATTGACTTTTGGTAAATGAAATAGCGGAGAGTTTTCGAGGTATAAGTCAGGACGCTCCCAAATGGTGGCTCCAATTCTACTTTGAGTAGACTCATACTGAAACTGCCGGTTTAATCCACTTCCCCAGCGAATTCCACCATATGCTGAGAACATATTGCTTACAGGAGCTCCAGCCATAGCCGCCTTGAAACGGTTAGTCATGGTGATGAGCTGTGCGGTTTGATACCCTCCCCAACTTTGGCCTTGTAAGCCCATGCGTGTTGAATCGATTGAATAGTTTTTTAGCAGGTAGTCTGTTCCACTCATGATGCAATCGTAGGCCCCTTTAGCTGGATATCCGGGCTTATATTTTATATCTGGAATAAAAACTAAGTACCCCGATGAAGCATATTCGGTTGGATTAATGGTGCTTGCCGTAGGTGCAGGACTTCGATAGTTGTGCAAATTATGACCATTCAATTCATAGTAATAAATCAAAAGAGGGTATTTATTAGATGGATTATAATTCTCCGGTTTATACACTATCCCTTCTAAATCAAATCCTTGATAGCTTTTCCAGCGGATTAATTCAGCCGAAGGCCAGAGGTATTCTGCCTGTTGAGGATTTGCACATGAGATTCTTTTGAAATTGCTATCCTTACTACCGAACTCTATATCTGGAAATTGATTAACCCGCATTCTTCGCAATACATATATGAAGGTGTCTTTTGCTTTAGTGAAAGACATTACTTTGAAATCTCCGCGATCCAACAATTCAAATAAAAATGAGGGTGTTGCAGTCCATATAGATGCGGTTTTTGTAGTACGGTTTCTTGCTAGTAAATACCCACTATTCCACGCCACATTGGTTGAGTCTGAATTCCATTTAATCCATTCCCAATCCAAGGTTTCTGTTTCGCTGAAGGTCAAGCAGCGATTTTGTTTCGTACTTAGGTTATACTCATAAATGTTATCTCTAGAACCATAATAAAATAAATCCCCTTCCTTATTGAACCCATAGGTCGCAGCAGGGCCAGGATCCATTGGTTGCCCATTGAGATATTCCTCCAATGGTTCTTTCACCGAGCAGCTCATACAAATTTCTCGCATTCCTTGACTAATATCGACGAGAAAATGGTTCTTCTTTTTAGCATCAAAAAAAGTAAAGGAATTTCCGTCGTTGGACAAATATCCCTCATACGCCAATGCTTTTTTAAGCAACAATCTTTCCCCGGTACTAAGATTCAATCGATACACATCACTCAAGCTTGGATTTTTCCACTGAGATTGAATCGCATAAGGCCGATCATCGAATACCAAGGTAAAGTTGCTTTGCTGATGCTCGTTAAAAGCACCTCGCAATGAATCTGGACACCACGGTTTAATGGTAAAATCACGCAAATCCAAGGCAACAATTTCGCCCGATTTATCACCATTCTTAAGGCGAATAAGCTGCTGAGGCTGAAGGGTATAATCGCTTGGTGACCATATATCTAAGTGGACCTTTTCTGATTCCAACAAAGTATCTTTCTGAAAAACAATTCGATCGCTGAGTGTAAATTTCACGTAGGGTAAATAGTCAAAAAATGTAGGTTGCACCCTGTCATTAATTCCTTTAAACCCAAAGGCTTTTGTGGTGGTTGAATCTCCAAAGGTAAACAAGGAGTCCTGTTCTACAGCATACACTCCAAGTTCGTATTGTTTGATTTTATTGGTGTCTGAAGAGTAAAGGAAGGAAAGAAGCGTCCCTTCTTTATTCCATTGTAGACCTTTAATGCTTAACTGTTTGTTTCCAATCCTTTTAGACAAAAAGCCATGCTCAGAAAGCACAAATAAGTTCATTGTATCTTGTTTGCCTTTTTCTTGAGTAATGTATGCCAGTGTACCTTGTTTTGATAATAAAAAATCTATGGTATTACTTACCCGGAATAGTTGGGAATATTTCCTTAGCACCAAGGTAGTTCCATCTGTTTTAATTTCTTTCGTAGTCGATTTAGGTGCTTCCTTTATATGAAACCAACATTTCTTGGTCGGTTCAAGTAGAGGAGTTGGATCTTTGTCATTTTGTTCTTTTAAATAGGCGATAAAATCCGTGGATTCCGCCACTTGGAATCGTTTTACTTGTGGAATTTTAAATAAACTATCCTTGCTAGATTCATAGATAACCAAGGTGTCTTTTGGCCATTTCTTTTTGTCTACTTTATTAAGTTCACAACTACGTAAGGTATCAAAGCCAGCCGTTCGGCGCCAAGCCATCAAGGACCCTGATTCGTTCATTTGAAGATCCTTAGCACAGTACATAGAATCTTGATGGTTAGTAACTGTATTATGTATGTGTAGGTAGCCATCACCTTGAAGCGGGAGGACTTCAAAAGTAAGCCAGGTACCTTGACTAGACTGTTTTACTTTATCTATACGATTCCACCGAGCATAGGCATTATGATCAATTACTTGCTTTTGACTGTAAAATATTGGGATAGCAACTAATCCAATAAGAACCGAAAAAAATCTAGAAAGAATCACGCAATTAGAAAAAGAATCAATGTGAAACCATGAACCTTAGTTTTTCTCCGTTTTTCATTGAAACAACGTATGTTCCTGAAGATAACATTCCCACATGAATAGTTTTTTTGGTATAACCTGTTGAAGGTAAATGTAATACAACACGACCAAGTGCGTCGAGAATTTCCATATCCGACAATAATTCATTTGTAAGCGACTCAATCGTTAACTCTGAATTCGTTGGGACGGGATAAATCCTTGTTTTCTCTACCTTAAGGTCATCTATGTTCTGAATTCCAAAAGCAAATTGAATGGATGTTGCTGAACATCCAGAAGGGTATGTAACTTCAACAGTATAGTATCCAGGTGTAATTGGTACATACGATGCCGAATTACTGTTTTGAATCTCTTGACCACCAAAATACCATTGATAAGAAATTCCTACTGCACTTGTTGTAAGCGTACCATTATTGAAGGTTATAAGCGGAACTGGAGCATTGTTCGCTGTAATGGAAACAGAAGAGGAGGTACAAGTCGTAATAATTCCTGAAATAGCATGGGACGTTGATTTACCAGACTCAATGAATGTTGTTCCATGTAATGTTGATATATGTATTGGCTCGGAAGTATTCAATCCGGCAGTAAGTTGAGATTCAGTATTATCTCCAAATCCAAACACCGAGTAATCATTTCTTAAAAGCAGGGTGTGGTATTGGCCACAAGATACACGCTGCACTCCAGAAGTTGCAATTTTCTCGAGGAAATTTCTATCTACATTATCATTTAATCCAAGCTGACCGAAATTATTTTTTCCTGTAGACCAAACCGTTCCATCTGATTTTAAGATCACTGTAAAATCAGCACCTCCGCTTATCTGAATCGCTTGTTTAAAGGATGAAACAGTGGGAATTAATCGATTCAGGTTATCACCTAATCCAAGTTGTCCGTTTGCATTATTACCCCAAACAAACAAATTACCAGAAGAATCTATTGCGAAAGAATGATATTCACCAACTCCAATTTTCTCAATGCCCGATAGATTAGGAATCAATACAGGATTCGCCGTAGAATTGAGGTTTCCTAGTCCTAACTGTCCAAAGGTGTTATTTCCAAAAGCTAGTACAGTTCCATCGCTTTTCAAACACAAGAAGTGCCTTCTTCCACCAACAATAGTATCGATGTTTTGTAAGGTTGGATTTAGGTATGGGAAATTATAAATTGACGTATTCCCGGTGCCTAATTGTCCATATGTATTATTACCCCAAACATATACATCCCCCACATTTGTAACAACCATTGCGCTGTTTTCAGAGCTAGCAAGAGATTTAATTGATGAAAGGGAAGGCATTAACAAAGGGGCGTTGGACGAAGTAAACGTTCCATTTCCAAGCTGACCGTTTGAATTATCACCCCAAGAGTAAACCTGTCCTGTAGCATCTCTACCAAGTACGAAATTCCATCCGGAAGTAATCTCTTCGAGTGCTAAATTAGCATTCATTTCTGTAGGTTGATTCCCACTTTGATTGGTACCATCTCCAAACATTCCATTCGCGTTATATCCAAATGAATAGGTTTGATTTAATACCGATGAATGTTGAGTTAATGTTACATTACTCGATTGATAAACGACTAACGTAGAATCGGTAGTTTGTGCTATTGGAAGTCCTCCAGTTGTCCATTCATTATTGGAAATTGAGTTAGAGAACAAAATCACTGAATCTCCTTCACAAAACGAAAGTGACGAAAAATAAGTAATAACAGGCGATGGCATTACATCGATTACTATGGTATCATTAAATGGCTGATAACATCCCGTTCCTAGATTAAACGCCGTAAAGGTAACCTGATCATTATCCTGAAAAGTACTGCTACTGATTTGACCTGAAGGCCCAAACGTACCTTGGGAAACCCCATTGATATAATATAAGTAAGTTGAACCACCAGTTGCTTGAAAATCTAATGTTGATCCATTACAAATTAATGGTTGTGGCTGCGAAGACAGCGACAAATTCATTGAATTAACATTAAAAATAAAGGTATCTATTAAAGACGGGCAGGTTCCATTAAAGCCTTGAACTAATATCGTATCACCATTTAATAAGTTATTTATTGAATACTGGCCGTTAGCAGTAACGGTTGGAGATGAACTGTTGTGAACAAAGTTATAGTTTAGCGCACCCGAAGCACTGAAGTTAACAGTATCATGCAAACAAATACTTAAATCAATGTCATCACATACTGAAGTGAGAATTGGGTAGGAATAAACGACAAATGTAATTGAATTCGGAGCAGTGGATGAACAACCAAAAGTCTCGCCTACCACAGTTATTGAATCTCCATTATTTAACATCCCTGTAAAGGTATTATTATTTGAATTCGACCCCACAGGTAATGAATTAACATAAAATTGATAGTTGTTAGCGCCAGACGCAATCACATTTACCAAATCACCAACACATATTTGATTACCTCCTTGATTAATAAGATTAACATTTGGATAATTATACACATTGAATACCAAGGATGGTGAATAATCATTGCAATTCTGATTTGAGCCCAAAACCTCTACCAAGTCATTATCTTGCAAATTATTGAGTGTAATAGTGGGTGTAGAAGAAGCGGGACCTTGAGAAACACCATTCACGAAAAATTCATAGTTAGTTGCCCCTCCTGCAGTAAATATTACAGGTGTTCCAACACACAATGCTAGATCCAATTCTGTCGAGGTTAAGGAAGTAATTGGGGTTTGATTCACAATCAATGGAGGAGAGATATTAGTATTCGAACACCCCAAATTGGAGGTTCCAACAACCGAAATCACGTCTCCATTAGCAAGGGTATTTGATTGGAAAATGTTTACTCCGGATGCTACCCCAATGTTGTTACCATTTAATTCAAACTGATACTGCGAGGCTCCTGAGGCCGTAAATGTAACATTCTGACCACTACAGATCGTAGCTCCAGCATTACTTTGCAATGAAATTGTTGGATTTGAGTTTATCAATATATTTACGGTTGATTGATTTGAACACCCATTGGTTGTCCCTGTAACCTGAAGCACATATGAACCGGCGGGATATGCTTGCATTAGGACGGTATTCTGTGCACTTGGTGGACCAAGTAATTGCCCATTTAAAATCAACGAATATACTGCTGCTCCACTGGCTTGATAGGTCACATTATCTCCTTGACAAAAAATGTTGTTTGGATCATTACTAGTGATGGTAACTGAAGGAATAGGGTTTACTGTAAAGGTCATAGGAGCGGAGGTAGAGGTACAACCCAAGGAATTGCCTAATACAGTAATAGTTTGTCCGTTGGTAAAGCCATTGGATGTATAGATATTCGTATTACTTAAGCTTCCTTGAGAAGCTCCGTTTAAATAAAATTGGTATTGATTTGCTCCCGAAGCTGTAATTGAAACGGTATCTCCAGCACAAAAGATATTGTCTAAATCCGAACTTTGTAAGGTAATTACAGGAATTGGGTTTACTTGCACGTTTATTGTAGGACTTGAAGAAACGCAAGAATTTGCTCCAACACCTTGGATGCTTACTTGATTTGAACCAACTGGTAAATTTGGTGTAAACGAATTTGATGCTTGTTGGGGCCCAAAAGGAATCCCGTTCAAAAACAACTGATAATTTACAGCTCCCGCTCCAGTAAAGGTGATTGATTGACCTGAACACATTGTGTTCTGCGGATTACTTGAGAAAATCGGTACTGTAGGCAAGGGGAGGACATTAAATGGAATACTTGAAACAACATTGCACCCATTAATGGTGCCAACCACAGAAACTGTTTGGCCATTCGACAATACATTAGTTGTAAAACTATTTAATGGACTGGAGGGCCCTTGGGATATCCCCGCTACAAAAAACTCATAGCTAGAGGCTCCAGAAGCCGTAAAAATAACTGGGGTGTTTTGACAAATTGTTGAATCCAAATCATTTGAAATCAATGTAGTATTTGGAACAGGTAAAACCTCAAATAACACCGTATCACTGAAGTTTTCACACCCATTAAACACGCCCTTAACAAACACCTGGTCATTGTTCGCCAATGCATTGGTATTGTAAGTATTTGTTGCGCTCAAAGGTCCGAGAGGATTCCCGTTTAAATAGAATTGATAAAGAACCCCGCCTCCTGCATTAAAATTCACTTGGGTTCCTTGGCAAATCGATGTATCAATATCATTAAAGGTTAAGGTTACATTGGGCAAACTATTAACAACAAATCCAAATGATTGAGGGGAAAGTGCCGAACATCCAGCAGCAGAAATCCCTATTACTTGTATAGTATCGAAAGTAGTTAAGGAATCTGTTGTGTAAGGGTTATTTCCGGGAGCCCCAATTGGTATATGATTCAATAGGTATTGATAGCTTGAAGCCCCCCCTCCCGTAAATGTGACGCTTTGATTGGTGCATATCACGTTGTTTCCTGCTGACTCAGTTAATGTAACCGCTGGTAAGGGATTTACTTGGACTGTAATTGCCGCTGAAGTGTCTACACATCCTGTTGTAGTATACTTACCAATAACCCTAATAACGTCTCCATTTGCTAAATTTGCCGATGAATAGTTTGGATTAAAAGAAAACCCCGAAACGGGTACATTATTTTTTAAGAATCTATATTGTTGAGCCCCGGAAGCGGTAAAGGTAATGGAGTCCTGTTCACAGATAATGTTATCCAAATCATCCGATGTTATAGTGACTACTGGAGCAGGATTCACTGTAAAAATATACGTTGGTTGTTGCGCACTTGAACAACCATTTTGAAAGCTTAAAAAACTTAACGTATCATTATTTTGAAT
Source organism: Crocinitomicaceae bacterium (assembly GCA_030830895.1). Classification (GTDB taxonomy): domain Bacteria; phylum Bacteroidota; class Bacteroidia; order Flavobacteriales_D; family Crocinitomicaceae; genus UBA952. The sequence goes on from JAURMC010000005.1 coordinate 107,629, forward strand.
GGTGGAAATCTGAAGAAGCGTGTCATTTACTGAGGGAGGATTATTCAAAAGAATTCCATTTTGATACCAGCCATAAGTATTTGTATTACTAGAGCTTCCAATGGTAAAAGAAACCATTGTCCCTTCACAAATTGTTGTATCCGCATCAGAGGAAATCACAAAAATATCAGGATTATTGATTTGAATCGTACTTTGCATAGTATCTAAACAAAAGTTTGAATACTCAGCTACCAACATCACATTGAAACTACCATATCCAGCAAATATGTGTGCATTTGTATCTGGTACACCATTTATAATCAAAACGCTATCACCAACGCAAGGTGTACAAGGAGTAGGAACACCAACATATCCAGAGTCTGCGTAAAAGGAATTCGTACCATCTCCGAAATACCATAAAAAATTAACATCATTTGGGTTTCCAGAGAAACTACTTGATGTGTTAGAGAAAAATGTCGTATCGTTATAACAAAACGGTCCAAGCGCACTAAATGCTGCCGATACAGCTGGAATAGCTGATAGGCTCCAATTAGCAATTGCGGGAGCCACACCGGAATTCGTTGAAAAATAGGCAGTAAATGTGGCAGACCCATTGGCCCCAATTGATTTAAAATCAATGCAACTTGCAGTTACATTTCCTGGGGTATTCTTTACAAAAACAGCAGGAATAGCATTGTTACTGGAGTACAGATAAATGGAATCTTGACAATTGCCAACCATAATTAAACTGTCAATAATAGTTTGATTAGACCCTCCTTGAATTTCTATATGGCTTCCAGCTAAAATTCGAAGTTTTTTAAACACATTATTTCCCTCAATTTTCTGAGGTTGATTAATGGCAAATGCACCCGCATTTACTGCGTAATTGGGAAAAAATAAAGTAACCTCATTAAATGTTAAATTAGCTGTTCTTAGGTTATTTTCAGATGATTGCGATCCAATATATATTTTTGATGTCCCTGCAAAAAATTGAAAGTTGGCGGTAGTACCAATGGAGTTAAAATTTCTAGAGATATTAACGTTTGAAGTACCAAAGCGTACACGTTGGAATGTGGTTGACAATTGATTGTTTACAGAGAAGTAACCAAAATGAGAATCGAAATTCATGGTGTTAAAGCCCCCGTTAAATATTGAGAAATTGACCGAATCAGTCATTTGAAGAGGGCCGTTCAAAATTAAAGAATCCATCGCATCCAACATCACGACACTAATATTGGCGTCGATGACGGAGTTATTTGATGATAATGTCGCTTGATCTCTGAAAATTATAGTCGCAGTAGGGACTCCTTGGATTATTGAAAGTTGTGAGTCTAGTAATAAATCTCCAAAAGCATACATATCGGTTTGCATTAATCCAACCGTTGGTTGGTTGATTGATGCCCAGGACATGTAGGCAAATTGAGCGGCTATATCGATTGTGACTTGCTGATTAGGCGATGAGAATGATAAGGCATCAAAATATACTGAATCTAATTTTCCAGGAAAGCAAGTTGTTGCAGGTCCTCCAGAAGCAAGGGACCAATGGGTGCCACTGGAGTAATTACCCGCGTTGCCTATCCAATAAAACTTAGACCCTTGATAATTCCATCCGCTTGAAAAATTTGTGGTGTCTGAAAGTTTCAACTGGTAAACCTGAGAAGGCGCAACGATGGGTTGCAAACGATTGATTGAAAGAAATGCCCCAGAAAATACTGAGTAGCCGGTTTTAAAAATCCTCGCTACGGGGCCAATAGCGGAAGTTGCTTTTAACTGAGTTTTGTTTGAGCATGTGCCCAAAGTAATTAACGAATCCACATACAAGGTATCACCATTATTAATATTGATAGTATTTCCTGCCGGAATGGATTCTATTAGATTAAAGTGGTTGCTGTTTATCAATGATACGGCTCCTGCGTTCAAGCGCAATTCGTTGTAATTTTTTCCGCCACCTGTAAATACTGACGTACCTGAGTTTGCAAGGGTAATTCTTCCATTCGTATGAACTAGTGTAAAATTAGTCGAGGCAACATTCCAAACCGTGCCTGTAAGGTTAAGAATCGTATTGGTGAGATTTAACATTCTAAATGACGATCCCAAGGAATAGAAGTTGGCGATGCTTGAATTGGAACCAATTAAATTAATTGTCCCCGAATCTAAATACAAATCTGAGCCTGAACTAATGACACCGATATTCAAAATACCATTTCCAGACATTTTTATATCGTTGGTCCAATTGCGTCCATTTGAAATAATGGATCCTGTATTGTTAGTTGTCAAATTCCAAAACCCTGTCCAACCGGGAAAAGTAGGGCTTACGGAGGCTATAAGTGAGGTTGAAACCGTTATAAATGGTAAGGCACATTGAAATTGAAACGGGATATTTGCTCCGGAGAAATCAAACGTTTGAACGCTTACAGTAGTATCCAAGATTATAATACTTGCTGCTACCAAACCAGAATTGGCATCAAAATAAACAGAATCATTAGCCGTAGGAATAATCCCTGCAGTAAATCCACCTGATGAATTAGACCAGTGGGTTGGGGATGACCATGAACCGCTTCCTCCAATCCAATATAGGGAGCCCGCCTTAACAATACAAGTAATAAACAGGATATTGAGGAATAATATTCGTTTCATTTTGCTAAATTTATTTGCAGAAATTAGTGCAAATATCCATTAAAAAACTTGAAAGTACTATAAAATGAAATAATAGTTATCAATTATCGATTGATTATTTATTTCTAAGTAAAATTTGAAAGATTTAACATACCTTTGACAAAACTTTGTAATAAACCCTATGCCTATCACACCAAAATACTTTTACGCCTACTTATTATTGGTAGTAATGTCATGTGGGCAGGTCCTTCAACTACAAGGACAAACAAGTCCTACAAACAGCCCGCAGATTCAAGAAACTTCTTCCGCACCGATGCAATGTCCTGCCAACTTAAAACTGATTACAGTCCCCGATGGATTTATTGAATCAAGCAGTTTCAACGGTTATATACATTTAAATTCTGCCACTTCAATTGTTATGACCTCTATAGAGCATATTAATTTCATTCGCTTGTGTACAGGCATGACCCCAGAGTTTTTTACACAAAATGGATTAACATTGGTCGAGGAGAGAGACTTTACATCAACTAACAATGTTTCAGGTAAATACTACAAATCACACTTTGTTTTAAATGAAATGCCACATATTCGTTATATTGTTTTTTGTGGTGATTTAAACCGTACTTTGTGGTTGAATATCACCTATCCAAAATTGTTTGAACCAATCATTGAGAAGGAAATTTTAGAAATATTGAATTCGATAAAATCAACCGTAACTGATGAAAAATAACCTACTCATTTTCATTTTCATTTGTTTTGGTCATACTTTTTTCAGCCAACAGGTTATAAACCATCATGTACCTTTCAATACGTCAAATCAAAACATGTGGGGGCCTAATTGGAGTCCTTTTTCCATAGATCAAGAAATCACCTTGTTCAATGTGCCTTGGAACACTTCTTTTAATACAGGAAATGCAATGATTGGTCAAGTTGCGGGCTTCTCTTTTGGGGCTGGTCTGCAAGGATCCATATCAGGAGTTATTGGTAGTAAAATTAGCCTGCTTGGTTTTACATCGGGAACCCTGGATGTGGATTATCCGATTGATGCTACAATTAACACCCCAACGGACAATACTTATGACCAGGGAGATACCGTTACCGTAGCCACCAGTTATACCTTAGATCCGAGTGCAGAAATCACCTCATATTATCCATCTGCTGGAGAAGCGAAGTGGGATGTTTATTTTCAATTGGGTGCTTCAGCAAGTGGTACGATTTGCGTTTTCAGCTGTGCCACGTTTCCCATTATTCCAGCATTCAATACCGGTCTAGTAAACATAAATATAGTTACGGCAAACGCGAATGGAGTTTCAATGCTTTCTGGCTTGGGAATAGGCCCATTATTTTCTCAGCCTTTTTTACCATATCCTTTACCCGAGGCACTTGGCGATTACGGATTGTCAGGTGAAATCACGATTCCATACGTAAATACAGCAAGTTCGATCAATGGAACGCAACTAGATGCCTGCGGAGATTCAACTTATTTTAATTTGAACCTAAACGTTTTTGATTTAATCGGTGCAATGAACATCCCCTATGTTAGTGCAATTATGGCAAATTTAGCCGGAACAGCGAATTTTGGAATTGCCGAAGTAAGTTGGAATTTTTTTGATGCGAGTTTTGATGCCAATATTACTAACAACCAATGCTTTAATTTCGACCCTACTGTTTATGTTTCCTTTGCATTCCCTGTTCCCGTAAGTTATCGAATTGTAAACCCCTCAAATAACACTGCCGGACCTTGGGCAACCAGTAGCATTATTAATTTTCCAGTTGGCATGAATTTACAATACAAATTCCCCTGCTATTTTGAAACATTAAACATTACACCTACCTATACCATTAATGGAACCGTAACCAATCATACATATGATGTAGTAAGTTTTGAATTTTTAATGAGTGCATTAGAATTTGGATTTAGTATCCCTGCTGTAGAAATAACCCCGGCGATTTATGTACCTGAAATTTGTATTCCTATTTATTATCCTTGTGGTGCTTATTGGTTTGGTATTAATTGGTGCTCTACCCAAGCTTGCACTCCTTCCTTTACTATTCCTGCAATTGGATGGCCTGGATATACTTTTAGTGTTGGTCCCGTTTGGTCTACTTCTATTCCCATCGGTTCCTTCTCTTATGACTGGTTCAATCAGACATGGTCGTTAGGTGGGTTTCAAGCCTACAGCTTTAGTTCTTTTTCTATGACCGCCAATGTGCTGTCTGCTACAGCGACCTCTACTAACGTAAGTTGTCATGGAGGCTCGGACGGCTCTGTAGCACTAAACTTTAACCATGTCGCCTATCCATTAACTTATTTATGGACTAATGGATCTACAGCGCCCACCTTATCTAACGTAACGGCCAACTCATATCAAGCACAAATTACAGATGCGAACGGTTGTCAATTATTAACCGGAGGTATTGTGGCCCAACCTGAATATCCATTGCTAACAAATTTACAAACGACGAATGTCTCTTGTTTTAATGGCGTCTCAAACGGTGCTGTAAATGCTTTTGTTTCAGGCGGTACTCCCCCATACACTTACAATTGGAATAACGGGGCCTTAACTGAAGATCTTATGAATATCGGAACAGGTAATTATACAATTACCGTTACAGATGTAAACAATTGTACCACTAGTAATTCTGCTACTATTACCGCTCCTAGTGACCTTGTGCAATCTGCTTCCATTATTAATGTTAATTGTGTTGGAGGAAGCAATGGTGCTATAGATGTAACTACTACAGGTGGCGTTACCCCATATTCCTTTTCTTGGAGTACAGGGCAAATTACCGAAGACATCCAAGGCTTAAGTGCGGGGACGTATACCTTAACTATTACCGATACAAACAATTGTACGGACATTCAAACCTATGTGGTTGCTGAGCCAAACACCTCAATCAGCTTGAGCTCGAACGTGACTAATGTGTCATGTTACGGAGGTTCGACAGGATTTATTGATATTACTACCTCCGGAGGCACGCCTGGTTACACTTTCCAATGGAGCGCTAATAATGGCATAGTTATTCCTCAGACTACTGAGGATGTCTCTAATCTTCCTGTTGGTGTGTATACCGTTAACGCTACCGATGCCAACGGATGTTCAAGCAGCCTGACCGCTTCAATTAGCCAACCATTACAAGCATTACATTCCGCTCCACAACTTTCGCACATTACATGTTTCAATGGAACGAATGGCGCCATTCAACCACTGATTACTGGAGGCACTGCTCCATATACATATGCTTGGTCGAATGCTACCGGTGCAAATATTTTAAGCAACGTGGCAGCTGGTTCATATTCCCTCAATATCATCGACGCAAACAACTGCTCAGCGACATTTAATTATATCCTTTCACAACCTAACTCAGCCTTATCTGTAGTGTTAAATGGTAGCAATGTGTTGTGTTTTGGCGATGCATCAGGTTCGGCAAACGCATTAATTTCTGGGGGAACTTCTCCATATATCTTGTCTTGGTCCAACGGCTCTACCAATACATCAATACAAAATATATTGGCAGGAACTTATAATATTTCAGTAACTGATTCACAAGGGTGTTTGGAAAGTCAATCCATCACAATAACAGAACCAGCGGCTCCACTTAATGTATCGACTCTCTCAACTATGGTAGATTGTTTTGGCAATCAAAGTGGCTCAATTGATGCATCCATTACTGGAGGCACCGCACCTTACTCATCAGTTTGGATCAATCAAAATTCACAAATTTTTGCCTCGTCAGCCGAAGATTTATCCTTTGTAGGTATTGGAAACTATCTTACTATCGTAACTGACAGCCAAGGTTGTGTTGATTCGTCTGCGGCAATCATAACACAACCTGCTGCCTTATCAATTTCCAATTCTACCCTTCACGTTCTCTGCTATGGGGACAACACCGGATCGGTGAATGCAAACGTATCAGGTGGCACACTACCTTATACGTATGCTTGGAGTAATGGTGCATTGACCGAAGACCTAAATACAATCCCTTCAGGTTCATACACCCTAACAGTGCTTGATGCGAACGGTTGTACTGAAACAATGAATGTAGAAGTTATTCAGCCAATTGCCCCATTGTCCATAATTACCGAATCTACATATATAAACTGTTTTGGCCTGAGTACTGGATCGGCTAATGCAACGGCAGTTGGAGGTACCGCCCCATACCAATATACTTGGAGCAACGGAGGAATTACTTCAAGCATCAGCGATGTCCCCGCAGGAGTTTATTCGATAACCGTTACGGATTATCACGGATGTACGGCCTTTAGTGGAGCAAATGTTATGCAGCCTCTACAAGCATTAAATTTGTCGGTAAATGTTACTGAACCAACTTGTTATGGGTATTCCAACGGGAATATTGAAATGACGATTACCGGAGGTACGCAGCCGTATTACTTTAATTGGGGGAATGAAAATAACATATTACTTAACAACCCAAGCGAGCGATTGGATTCCATCGCTGTTGGTACATATCTGTTCGTTATCACGGACGATCGCGGATGTGTGGTAGATACAATTGTACAAGTAAACGAACCCACGCCGTTAAACATTGGAATCCAAACAACGGATGCACTGTGTTATCAAGGCGCTTCAGGATTGGTAGACTTAACAGTAACTGGGGCAACCCCTCCTTATCAGTTTAATTGGAATGATGGTCAATTCCTAACAGAAGATTTATCCAATTTGTCTGCAGGAAATTATATGGTTCAAATCACAGACAATCAGGGTTGTATAGATTCAATTGCTGGAGTTGTTAACCAACCTGACTCTATCCTAATTAGTACAGAAATTATTAACGTGAGTTGTGTTGATCAAGAAGATGGGGCGATTTCGTTAACAGTGAACGGAGGTATTTCGCCGTACAGTTTTGCATGGTCTTCCGGTGAAAATGTTCCATCCATTTCAAACTTGATGGCTGGATATTATTTCTCTACTATAACGGATGATAACTCCTGCATTGCAACGATCACGGTGGAAGTATTACCTAGTACAATTCCTTGTGTAAATCCAGTAAATACCTTTACCCCAAATGGAGATTTATATAATGATACTTGGGTTATTGATAACATGTATTTATATCCTAAAGCCTCGATTCAAGTATTTAACAAATGGGGTAATCTTGTATTCAGATCAGAAGGACTTTACACACCATGGGATGGAACATACAACAATAATCCGTTGCCATCTGAGGTTTATTACTACATCATTGAACTCAATGACCCAACCACATCAAAACTTACAGGTACCTTGACCATTATTCGCTAAATATGAAGTACATAAAGACATTTTTCTTTTCATTAATATTTTTCCTTACTTGGGGAATTAATACCCCACCACCTTGCCCATCATTGATTATGTCTGGATCAAATGTTAGTTGTTTTGGCCAGTCTAATGGTTCAGCCTTGGTTTCTGTTTCGGGTGGCAGTGGAAACTATTCTATAAGTTGGTCAAACGGAAATAATACGGCTAGTAATTTCGGACTAGGTGTAGGGACATATACCGTTAATGTTATTGACAATATTTCAGGGTGTTCCGTAAATGGAGCTTATGTAGTATCTGCACCAAGCCCTATAAGTAATTCTGGTGTAATTTCAAATGTAAATTGTTTTGGAGGATCGACAGGTGGCGTAAATATTACACCCTTAGGTGGAACGGCTCCCTATTCATATGTTTGGACGAACTCCTTGGGAAATACTGTTTCGACAATACAAGATTTATCCAACGTTTCCGCAGGAACATATACCGTTCAAATTACAGACAATAATGGGTGTACCTTATCCAACAGTTATCAAGTGACACAACCGAATCAAATGTTAAACAATTCAGCGGTACTTAGTAATGTAAGTTGCTACAGTGGAACCAATGGTTCAATCGATTTACAGGTATGGGGAGGAACCGTTCCATATACCTATTTGTGGAATACAGGCTCAAGCAACCAAGACATCACGGGACTAACCGTAGGTAATTATTCTGTTACGATTACTGACAACAAAGGATGTATGAAAACATCGAATTACAGTATAACACAACCAACAATTATTACTTCCCAAATGAACCCGACAACGGTTTCATGTTTTGGGTTCTCCAATGGAATTGCATCGGTCACAGCAAGTGGCGGAACCCCTCCGTATGACTACAATTGGCAAAATACCAATACGGTATATGCACAAAATAGTGCCACACTAACTAACGTGCCTTCAGATACCTATACCGTACAAATAACAGATGCCAACGGTTGTACTATTTCCAATTCAACCACGATAACTCAGCCAAGTGTAGTTTCTAGCTCATTGACATTTACAAATGTTAGTTGTCATGGAGGTAACGATGGAAATATTAATTTAAGTGTTAGTGGAGGGATTGCTCCATACGTATATGCATGGGTAAATGCCTCTAATCAGAATATAGCAGTATCTCAAGATTTACTTCAAATTCCAGCAGATACCTTTACGGTTACCATTACAGATGCCAATGGATGTATTTCATCGATGAACCAAATAATATCAGAACCTGAATTTCCATTGACCTCTACTTCAAATGTTACAAACGTTTTATGTTTTGGTAATTCTACAGGCACAATTTCAATAAATGCCCTAGGTGGAACAGTCCCTTACACATATAATTGGTTAAGCGGACAAAATACATCAACCATTTCAAACTTAACCGCCGGATCTTATTCCTTTACTATCACGGACTTTAATGGATGTAATACTTCAGGTATTTTGAATGTTACTCAGCCTAATGCTCCATTGAGTATTACAAACTCATTGGTAAATGTTACATGTAATGGTTTCATGGATGGGTCCATTAATACCTCTGTGTCTGGAGGGACATTACCTTATGATTTCAATTGGTCGAACAGCATTTATTTATTAGCATATAACACCGAGGATTTAATTTCAATTCCCGCAGAAACGTATACTGTACTTGTAGTTGATAATCATGGGTGTTCAATTGCAGATACCTTTACAATAACAGAACCAACTGCATTAAATAATTCTATAATTGGGGTTAATATACTGTGTCATGGTGAAAGTACAGGAAGCATTAATTTGAGTGTATTTGGAGCAACTCCACCTTATTCATATGTTTGGAATAATGGCATCACATCTGAAGATCAAACTTCCGTTCCAGCTGGTTCATACCAAGTAACGATAACTGATGCAAATGGGTGTATAAAACTTGACTCTATCGAGTTATCAGAACCACTATTTCCAATTACCTATTCCTACACAACGTCAGAAGTTACTTGCCGAGATGGTAACAACGGTTCTATTGAATTAATGGTTTCCGGCGGTACTCCACTATATACATATAGCTGGACTAATGGATCAAATAATGCCTTAAACGACTCTCTTACTGCAGGAGTATATTCATTCCTTGTAACGGATGCCAATGGCTGCACCGTTATCGATTCAATCACTATTTCTCAACCAGATGCGCTTACAATCAACGAATTAATAACCCCTGTTTCTTGTTATGGATTCAGCGATGGGGTCATTGATTTGACTACCCTTGGCGGAACACCTCCCTATCAGTTTACTTGGTTTAATTCTACGTTTGCCTTATCTGCGCAAACGGAAGATTTAATAGACTTCCCAAAGGACACTTATCAAGTTGAAATTATTGATTCCAATGGTTGTTTTTATGAATATTTCCTAATGCTTCCTCAGCCTGACTCACTCTACATTACCACAAATGAAATAATGGTAACGTGTTATGGCGGGTCGGATGGCGCGATTGATATCTCTGTATTCGGAGGAAACCCCGGATATATCTTTCTTTGGTCCAATGGTGAAACAACCGAGGACATTAATGATTTAACTGCGGGAATATATGACGTACTTGTTTCCGACACAAAGAATTGTATAGACTCTGCGGAGATTATTATTATTTCACCAGAACCAATAAGCAGTAACATTACGACCACAGCCGTAAGTTGTATAGACCAAGCAGATGGTAGCGCCTTGGTAGAAGCAACAGGTGGTGTTGGGTCATTTACTTATTTGTGGTCAAATGGAACGACAAATTCACTCAATGAATCTTTGTCTAATACCCTGTATTCAGTGCTTATTACGGATGCTTTAGGATGTACAGGAATCGATTCTGTAATCGTTCCTATTAACCCAATTGCTTGTATTGATCCAGTAAATTGCTTTACACCAAATGACGACCAAATAAACGATACTTGGGTGATTGATAATTTGGAATTATATCCTGATTTAAGCCTAACCATTTTCAACAAATGGGGAAATTTAGTATTTGAACAAAAGGGCACCTATTCGCCATGGGACGGAACTTACGACACCAAAGAATTGCCAGCTGGAACCTACTATTACATCATTAATTTAAATTATTTAGACAGAGCTCCTGTCACTGGAACAATCAACATTTTAAAATGAGAAATACACTATATACCATCGCGATTCTGTTAGGAATTACCCTTCAAGTAAACGCCCAGCAAGTCTCCTTAAATTCGCAATATTTATTCAATGAATATATTCTTAATCCGGGTGCGGTTGGATCCAAGGACTATACACCGGTTCAGTTGAATTTCAGAAAACAATGGACTAATTTTCCAGGTGCACCTACTACTCAATTTCTAACTGCCCATGGTGGAGTAGCAGATAAAATGGGGATAGGAGCAAATATTTACAACGATTTAGCTGGTCCAAGTAGAAGAACTGGTGTGACATTTTCGGGTGCTTATCACCTACAATTAGATAAAGCGTATAATCACAAATTAGGCTTGGGGTTAGGTTTATCATTCACTCAACATTTTATTGATATAAATAAACTTGACACCTATGTTGATAATGATCCAACGGTGCTTAAAGGATTCAACAATCAATTTGTTCCCGATGCCAATGCTGGTATTTTTTATCATTACAAGAACAAAGGTTTTGCAGGCATTTCAGCCTATAACCTGGTTCAAGTAAGTCGTGACTTATTCAACTTCGATTCAAGTATTAACAGCCCCTTGGTTCGTCATTATTATTTTATTGGTGGATATCATTTTGAAATCACCAAGAACTTTGGCATAAAGCCAACCATCATGGCTCAAGCAATTGAAGCGGGAGTATTTCAAATTGATGGAACCTTACTCTTTACCTTTAATAAGTACTTTTGGATAGGAGGTTCATACAGACACAATGCTGATTTGGTAGGATTAATTGGGGGGCAAGTAGGACCGCTAAAATTTGGATATTCCTATGATTTTACTTTGTCTGATATTGCTAGATATTCTAATGGGTCGCACGAAGTATTTTTGGAATTACAGATTCGAACAAAGAAAACAGAAGACACTTCAATTCCTTGGTTAAAAAGAAATAGGATATACAATACGGGTAATTAATGAAGGTTCTTTTCTCCATTTTTATTTTTACGGCATTTGTTAGTATAGGGCAGACGCTTGAAGAAGCAGATCAATTATTTAATCGCTATGAATATTCGAAAGCAATTAATACCTATGAGAAGCACCTTGGGAATAATAAGCTCTCATTAAATCAAGTTAAAAATTTAACTTTTTCTTATTTCAGTGTTGGTGATTTTGATCGAACTTACAGCATGACCGATTCCTTGGTGAAATCTTCGAATATCGAGTCATTTTTCATCTACGCACACGGATATTCTGCCTATGCCATAGGAAAGTATGATGTAGCTAAAAAGTATCTGACAATCTATCGATCGAAGGAAAAAAACACAGACTTAGATCAATTAATAAAGGCAACCGAAGAGATTAATTCATGGAATAAAGAACCAATTGAATATCTTTCCTCATTTTCAAATAATAGCGCTCGAGCTGAGTCGTCAGTAGCCGTTTGGAAAGGGCGCTTGATAAGTTTAAAAGAAAAGGGAATTACAAAAACCGCAGAAAGCGACAAACTTTCCGATTTATCCAGTTCTGAGTTCTTGTACAAGGTGCCGTATTTAGTTAATTCATCTGACTCGGCTTGGCAAGAAATTATTATAATGAATCCGCCTATTCGATATATGACATTAAATGCCATTTCAATAAGTGAACAAGGAACTGTACTTTGTAATGTTAGCGGTTACGACCAAAACGGAAAGTATGTCGAACCGAAAAATTACATCGGAATGCTTACTGACAAATTAACCCTTGAAAACTTAAATCTTTTTCTTCCCGATGATAGTCTATTATTCACCGGAATAGCCATCAACCAGAGTGGAAATCAGGCTGTATTTAGCGCGAAATCAAGATTACAAAAAGACAGTGACTTATATACTTCAGAATTAATAGATGGTAAATGGTCTAGGCCCACTCTTGCCATTTCATGGAATACAAGCGGAAACGAAGCTTTTCCAGTATTTAGCGGAGACTCAACCCTTTATTTTTCGAGTGATGGAAGGATGGGATATGGTGGATTAGACATCTACGCTGCCCAAATTAGCTCTGCAATGGATGGCATAGTTACACATCTCCCATTTCCGATCAATAGTGCATCAGATGATTTTGGTATGTGTAAAATTAATTCTGACTCTTTAGTCTTTACCTCTAATAGAGTTAATGGCCATGGAGATGATGATGTTTGGAAATATATTTACCCTAAAATTCCAGAAATAGTAATTATAAAGGACAGCGTTGATACATTGCCAAATATCCCGTATGTAAGTGTAAAAAACATGGTTTTTTACTTTGATTTTGACAGTTATTCTGTTAAGGAAATTCCGGACAGCCTTTCTGAATTCATTTCATTTTTAAATACTAAAGAAGCATATAAACTAATATTAGTTGGGCGAACGGATCACAATGGGTCCTTAAAATACAACAATAATTTGGGAGAAATGCGTGCTAAAGCCGTGGCCAATTTACTCATTGCTAAAGGTGTTGATTCTAACAAATTACAATTAATCTCTAAAGGTAAAACTGATCCAATTGTTCGTTGCTCTCCTTGCGATGCTGCATCCAACGCGAAAAATAGAGTCGTTAATATTGACATAGTTATTCCCTAGTCTTATTTAACTACCGTAAATCCTTCTGGAATTAACAGAGAAAAGGTAGTATTAGGATCCTTAATTGTGAATTCTATATTCGTCACTTCGAATTCCATATTTAAGCCATCTTTAACCGTATTGTACTTTAAGGGAAAACCAGGAATATGTTTGTTTACTATGGATTGCTGTTTAATATCAAAGTTTAGTTCATTGGTATACCAATATGTCGTAATCAAACCATTGTCAATTAAATACGCAAGTTTACAAGTATAACCAAGGATCTGTTTCTCCTCATTTACTAATTCTACTTTGACATTATCTTCAATCGGTATTTGATCAAAATAATCTTTAGTTAAGTAAAATGCGAATTTTCCAGCCGACGTAGAATTTAAGGTAATACCCTGCTTCAAATAATTATTAACAATAACCGAAGTTAACATTCCTTTACCCATTTTAAAATCCATCCGAGCCAAAGAATCATTAAACTGAAGTGCCATTTTACTATCGAATAATAGCGCTGCACGTTGTTTTTGTATGGCCGTAGTGTCTCCGGGCTTGACTGTTATTGCATACTCAACTAATCCTTCTTTGTGTTGTGACAGCAAATGAGTAATCATAAATAATACCCCTACAACGGATAAGTAATATTTCATCGTTGATTGGTTTTATTCTCAAAGTTAAGCTTTCCTGTGGTTAAATACACGCCAAAAAGGATAATAAGCATAAAAACAAGGGTTGTTTGATTAATGGCATGAGTATAATCTGCTGACCAACCGATCAGAAAGAAGAAAAAAGAAAAGGCGATTACAAAAATCGGCTGCACATATATATAGACGGCAGTTATGGTTGAAGAAACATATTTCAACCCAACCACTGTAAGTAAATATGTTAGAAAAGTCACTGCGACAACCACAAAAACAATTTTTGCCCAAATTGGTGCAGGTATCATTCCTATATTTGTTTGAGGTAAATCTATGTATACTTGAGGAAATAACGCCAAAAAAATACTGCCAAATGAGAATACCCAGGTAATTACATGAAGTGGATTATACTTCTGCATTAAAGGTTTAACGGCAATTAAATAAATTGCATAACTTAATGAATTACCGATTAATAACCAATCGCCAATTTTTGATTCAAAGCTTTTTGATCCATAAGTTGTTAATGCAATTGCACCAAGAGAACCTATGAATATACCAACCCATTGGGTGCGTTGAAGCCGTTCCTTTAACCAGAAATAAGAAAGAACGGCCACCATTATTGGATTAATCGCCATAATTATACCTGCATTCATTGGGGATGATGCGTTTAGTCCATGAAAAAACAAGAGTTGATTAACAGTAACCCCGAAAAGGCCACAGACAACCAAACGCATCAAATCAACCCGTTCAAATGGCTTAATTCTCGTGAAGATGGAAACTATCCAAAAAAGGACAACCGCTCCTACAACTCTAAATAAGATAAAAACAGTTGGAGATAAAAACACAGGCATTACACCTTTAGCCAACACATGACTTGCCCCATATATCAGGTTAACTAATAACAACGCAAAAGCTGCCCATTGTTCCTTATTCTTCGCTATCGCCAAAATAAAAAGCGGGGTTTAATTATGGGCTCTCTAAATTCATCCAATTTCTCAGTCATGCCTTTATCCATGATTCGTTGAATAAATTTATTCATCCCTCGGGCTTCTTTTACATCCTTCTCAATGCTAAAAATAGGAGTAAGCCCTTTAAAGTAGCAGAAATTTTCTCCCAATTTTACCGGTGTTTTAAATTCCTCAATTGCTATTGGATCCATAAGTAACAATGCTGAAAATCCACGTTGATTAAATCTGCTAGCAGGAAGTTCCCCAAAACTAAATGTATTTCCCGATATAGCCCAAGCGCCGGATTTAATATAATTCTTTGTTGCAATTAATCGGTTAATAGACCATGTAAATAATTCATTTTCCAGCGTATCTTCCCAATAATCAGGAAGCAAGAAATACAACTCTATATGTGCTTCATTCTCATACTTGGAAGGAACCGGCATTCGATATTTCCCTAAATCCGTAGTAAAAACAACAATACCCCGAATGCCGTTGAGTTTTACAACGCCTAATGTTTCATCACCTACCTTTATGTTTTTAATCGGTTCTTTAAAGCGTTCTTCTAATGACTTAAGAATCATGAAATTAAAAGTTTTTAAGGTAACTCGTATCGGTTAGGGCACCTAAAAACAATATAAGCTGCATCTTTTCCATTTTGGTTAATTGAAACGGTTTAATGCTAGGGTGCTGTCCTTTCGAATGTTTTCCACCTGCTATGTAATGATCGATCACCTGATCCAAAGTAGTTAAACTACCATCATGCATATACGGGTATGTGAGGGCAATATTTCGCAAGGTTGGAGTCTTAAAAAACCCAATGTCTGCACTATCTAAATTGATTCTAAAACGGCCTTTATCTGATCCATAATCCTGGTAAAGCCCATTATTTTCTGCTTTAAAATTGGTAAAATACGGTGCAGGATGACAGGTAGAACAATACAAGGAGTTAAATAACTTCATTCCTGCGATTTGATCGCTTGTCAAGGCATTCTTACGGCCTTTTATGTACCGGTCATATGGACTGTTCAAAGAAATTAATGATCTCTCAAATGCGGCAATACTTCGCGTTAAAACCCATGCATCAAAATCTCGATTAAAGATCTTCTTTGCCGCATGCTGGTATACTGAAACTGATTTTAATTTAGGTATTAATACTTTCATATTATGTCCCATTTCAGTAGGTTCTTGTATGGGAACAAGAACCTGTAATTCCAATGTTTTAAGATGTGCATCAAACATGACCGTTTGTAAAAAAACGCTGTTGAGTAATGTTGGGGCATTACGCTCAGGGTGCTTTCCTTCTATTCCGTCACTTACCATTTTTCTATCGGTAAACGCGTATTTAGGATTATGACAATCAGCGCAAGCAATGGATTCATCCCGCGATAAGCGCTTATCAAAAAACAACGCGCGGCCTAATTCTATTTTTTGGGCTGAAGGGGGGTTGTCGGATGGAAATGGATATTCCTTACTCAAATCCTCCGGAGACTCACATGAGTACAAAAGCCAGCAAATCAAAATACCGCCAAGGTAATAAGATTTAATCACGGATTTATTATAATACATTGCTTGCTTATTGTAACACGATCCGCTGAATCAAATACTGTTACAAAATAATTTCCTGATTTTAAATCCAAAGATACAGAACCATTGTCTCCTGTCAGATTTCCCGATGACACCAATCTTCCTGACAAATCATATACCTTAAAAGAAGCATATGCTAATTCCGTCCAATGAATTGTTACTCCATCAACCCAAAATTTCGGGTTACTTCCGGTAATTAACCCTGCTGAGGTTGGCTGAGTAAATACATTGTAGGTTGTAACATTAGCCATAATGGTTTCATTTAATCCTGTCTCGTTATGCAACACCCCTACCGTTGACAAAGGCATATCTCTTAACCATTCATCCACGTTGCATGTCAAATATAAATCCATTTGTGTTGCATTTGTATGTGTTTCTATGACTGGCATTTGTATCGTATGTTGATTATGATCCCCTAAATTGTGCATTTCAAAATAAGCATCTGGATTTTGATCATTATTGCTATCTGCCTCACCACCAACGATCATGTGCATGTAACCGAATTGCCACCCCCAATACATGGTGGGATTCTGAAAACTCAAAGGGTGTGTAACTGGATAGCTTGAAATATCAACAGCTTCAGCTCCGGATTGGGTATTTAACCTCGCTGGAACTCCTACCATAAACTGTATGCTTTCCAAGTCTTGAATATTATAGTTCCCAAGGAAGTAGCCAAATTGATCAGGGGTGAATAAAAAGACATTTGTAGAAACATTGGTTTGAACTCCTCCATCATGGAATAGAATAATATCCGACACATAGTAATTAAAATGGTCAAAATTTACAACCACACCATCGTTACCGATATACATGGTGTTTAATTCAAATGGCGCTTCATTAAACGAAGGATTAATATGTATAAAAACGTCTTTCTGTGCTGCTATTTTATAACATGACACAACGAATAAAACGATTAAAATCAAATGTTTCATTTTATTGTTTTTTAGCAATATATAATACCTCATCAGCAGAAATTCTGAATTTATCAAAAACTTCTGAACTCAGATGGTTTTTTAACCAAAATTCTTCTACCTCAAATCCAGCACGTTTTAGATAATCCGGATAATCCCGCCCGAACAATCGAACATGATCTTTCTGCCAATAATATCTTTCACGCTCTTTAGGGGAAGTTATAGTAGGATCTTCCAGTGTTTTCTCTCTGGAAATATCTTGAGGCACCTGCATAATAGCCCAGCCACCTGGCTTCATTACCCGAAACAATTCACGCATGCATTGATTCGGATCTTTTACATGTTCCATAACGTGGTTACAAAATACCACATCAAAGCGATTATTCTCCAAAGGAATTTGATGCAAATCAAAATGCATGTCTGCGATTGGAGAAACAATATCGGCGGTTAAATATTCAAGATTTAATTGTTGTTTGAAGCGGTCTATGAAGCACTGTTCTGGGGCTATATGCAAAATCGCTAAAGATGGTGCAGTAAAAAAGGTGCTATGGTCTCTTAGATATAACCACATCAAACGATGGCGCTCTAGGGTAAGATCATAAGGACAAAGCACATTTTCTCGGTGTGCCACATCTGAACCATATGATAGAAATTTTGAAAACTTACGGTCACATACTGGACATTCTACCTTATTCCCTCGATACAACAAAGGCGCAAATTGCTTAAAAACATAGCTCAATCGGATCAACAAGGGCCGCGGCAATGTATTTAATAAAAATTTATATACCCTTTTCACCGGGTAAAATTACAACAAAAAAAGTGGATAAATTGTCAAATAAACTGCAACCCATCTAACGGTTAGGCGTATTGAAGCAAATGAACATGAAATATTATCTTTTTTTTTCCTATGTCATTTGGATTACCTTGGTTAAGAGCCAAGATCAGCCATTGGCGGTGAAAGACTTTAAAGATCAACATGTGTGGTATATGGACTTTGGGGTTAGTCCTGCCCCATTCCATTTAAGTTACCCCTTCCAATTAGGCGGCAGTCCATTGAGATACAAAAACAATTTCAAACCTATTTTAGGCCTTTCGTATGCATTTAAATGGTTTTCCATGCGTATTGCATTTCCTGTGTTACCAGGAGTACGTTCAATTGGAAAATATGGTAAGTCAAAACAATTCGGAATAGGATTCGATTATAACTTTAAACGCTTATATACAGACTTTGATTTTCGAATCGTTCAGGGTTATGCCATTAAAAATGCAGTAGTATTCGACACAAGTTTGACAGCAAATGTACCAAACCGTATTTATCCAACACTAGGAACCTTAAATCTTGCATTTAATCTTTGGTATTTTAATACGGATGATTTTAAAATGAATGCATTACAAGGACAGCGAGCTCATTTTGAAAAACAAGTTCATACATGGTATGTAAAGGGAACCTTAAATTACTTCGGGGTATCTCATGGTACACAGGATATCATTCCATTGATGCTACAAGATCCGCAACAATCTAAAACAAGTGCACAAAGCTATTCAGCGCTTGATTTTGGGGTTATTCCGGGATATGCGTACGCGAACCGAATCAATAATTGGCAATTCTCAGGTTGGGCAGGGATTGGTCCGGTAATACAATCTAAATTTTACACCATTGATAAAGGAATTCAGGGATATCTTGGAATAGCACCCAGATACGATATTAAATTCGTTGCCGGATATTCTACGTTAGAACGGTTTTTCTTTCTTGCCGGTAACTTTGACAATAAATCCATTAGATTTACCAACTTAACTTACCGGCAATTCTTTTATACCATTCGATTAGTGGTTGGTTTACGCATCCCTCCTAAATCAAAGCATCTAACAACTGGTCGTCTACTAAATTAGGGATGGTAATATTTAAATTTGGTTCCATTTCCATAGCTCGTTTTATCGTATATACAGCATGTGGATTGCGAGCCCAATTCCTTCTAGCAATACCATTGTTTACATCCCAATGAAGCATCATTTTAAGGTTTTTAGAGGCGCGGTCTGATCCATCTAATAACATTCCAAAGCCTCCATTTATTACTTCCCCCCAACCAACACCTCCACCGTTATGGATTGAAACCCAAGTTGCTCCCCTAAAACTATCTCCAATGACATTCTGAATCGCCATATCCGCTGTAAAGCTTGAACCATCGTAAATATTACTGGTTTCACGGTATGGAGAATCTGTTCCTGAAACATCATGATGATCCCTTCCAAGGACCACTGGACCTATCTCCCCACGGGAAATTGCATCATTAAAGGCCTGTGCAATTCGCATTCGTCCTTCTGCATCCGCGTATAATATGCGTGCTTGCGAACCCACTACTAAATTGTTTTCCTTAGCTCCTTTAATCCATTGAATGTTATCCAACAGTTGTAAATTAATTTCAGCAGGTGAGTCTTCAAGCATTTGTTCTAAGACTTTCTGAGCGATTTCATCGGTTTTTTGTAAGTCTTTAGAATTACCGGAAGTACATACCCATCGGAAGGGCCCAAACCCATAATCAAAACAAAATGGACCTAAAATATCTTGAATGTAGGAGGGATATTTAAAATCTAATCCGTTTGATGCCATCACATCAGCTCCAGCACGCGAAGCCTCTAACAAAAAGGCATTGCCATAATCGAAAAAATACGTTCCTTGCGCTGTGTGTTTATTTACAACCGCAACATGACGTCGAAGCGAATTATATACAAGCTCCTTAAATTTGACCGGATCTTCAGCCATGAGTTGATTAGATTCATCATAAGACAATCCTGCTGGATAATATCCACCGGCAAACGGATTATGTAAGGACGTTTGATCAGAACCCAAATCCACAAAGATTTTTTGTTCATCAAATGCTTCCCAAACATCAATAACATTACCAAGGTAGGCAATCGATACGACCTCATTAGCTTCCAAGGCTCGAGAAACACGCTCACACAATACCGGAATTTCTGTAATAACCTCATCAACCCAACCTTGTGAATGTCGCGTATGAACCGCTTTTGGATTCACTTCAGCGGTAACACTTACAACTCCCGCGATATTACCCGCTTTTGGTTGAGCCCCACTCATTCCTCCAAGACCAGCGGTAACGAATAGTTTGATATTTGGATTCCGACTCGAGTTTGCAAACCTGCGAAGCGCATTTAAGACGGTTATAGTTGTACCGTGAACAATTCCTTGAGGCCCGATATACATATAAGAACCTGCTGTCATTTGCCCGTATTGAGTAACCCCCAATGCGTTATATCTCTCCCAATCATCAGGTTTACTATAATTTGGAATCATCATGCCATTCGTAACTACTACGCGAGGAGCATTGCGATGCGATGGAAAAAGTCCCAAAGGGTGCCCTGAATACATGACCAAAGATTGTTCATCTGTCATGATCGATAAATAATGCATTGTCAATAAATATTGTGCCCAATTTTGAAAAACTGCGCCATTCCCTCCATAGGTAATTAGTTCATGAGGATGCTGCGCTACACGTGGATCTAAATTATTTTGAATCATCAACATGATTGATTTAGCTTCCAATGATAATCCAGGATACTCATCTATCGAACGAGCTAACATTGGATATGTAGGGCGAAAACGGTACATATAAATCCGACCAAATTCCGCTAATTCGTGCGCAAACTCAGGAGCAAGCACATCATGCATGCGTGAAGGAAAATACCTTAATGCATTGTGTAATGCAAGTTTTTTCTCTGAGTCAGTAAGTATTGCTTTTCGCTTTGGTGCATGGTTTACTTGTGCATCAAAACCAGGATGTTCAGGCAAATCTACAGGAATCCCTTGGGTTATTTCTTCTTTAAATGTCATGACATTTGAGATTTTCCAATTAAAAAAACTACAGGTGATTTAGACAAATCTTTGGCGCATTCTCTCCAATCTTTAATACTCATTGTTTGAATACGCTGATTTGGAAGTGTGAGGTTCGCTGCAATGCATAATTCACAGGTATCCCCTAATTCGTTTAATATATCCTCCAACACATTCATATTGCGGAAAGGAGTATCCATAAATAAATGTGTAGCCCCGGTTCTACGTGTGTCCATTTCAAAATCTTTCATTTTTTTTATTCGGTCTTTTCTTTCTTTTGGAAGATAACCGTGAAAGGTAAATGCCTGTCCTGAGAAACCACTAGACATCAAAGCTAACAAAAACGATGAAGGCCCAACCAATGGATTCACTAAAACTCCCTGAGTATGACAGAGGGCAACCAACTCAGCTCCCGGATCCGCAACACCTGGACAACCCGCTTCAGATATTACCCCTACGGCATTCCCTCCAAGTATCGATAATAAAATTTGCATTACCTCATCCTTCGAAGAACGTTTGTTCAATTGATAAAATGTGCATTCATCAATTGGATAATTTCGGTCTATTTTTCTTAATAAGCGCCGAGCAGATTTAATTTCTTCAACCGCAAAATGACGTAAATCACTAATAATCTCTGTAATATGCTGAGGTAAAATATTGGTGGTAGATTCACCACCGAGGGTATTAGGTATTAACCAAAGGGCACCTTTTTTATTTGTCATTTGTTAAGTCAGTTATTAATGCTTCTGTTGCTTCATTAACTAGTGTAAAAACTTCATCGAAGTTAGATTGGTTTCCGTAATAAGGATCAGGAACCTCCATTTGATTTGATGGGTGGAGATGGTCTAAAAGAAAAAACACTTTGGATCGATCCGTATTTGTTTTCGCCAAACGAAGTACATTGTTGTAATTGCTTTGGTCCATTACATAAATTCGATCGAAATTCACAAAATCTATCGCCGTAAATTGCCTTGCACAGAGACCGGAAATATCTATTCCATTTGCCTTTGACGTTAAAATCATTCGATGATCAGGAGGGTTCCCAATGTGGTAGGCGGCGGTGCCGGCTGAATCCACGGTCCATGGCAATTTCTTTTTCGATACTTTGTGACGTAAAACACCTTCGGCTAAAGGGGACCGACAAATATTCCCTAAACAAACCATCAATATCCGCATGTACAAAGGTATTATAAAATCAATGGATATGCCCTTATGATACTACATTTCTGTCTTTCCATTTGGCTCGAAACACGGGTATCATTATCAACAAGAATAAGTTATAAATTGGGAAGAGTACTTGATAAATCGGCATGGCAACCCAAGCTTTATACCTGTTAAATCTGAAAAAATAAGGTGCATAGAATATCAAATCTAATCCTGTTTTAACAAAAAACAAAAACATCAATTCACAATATTGTTCCTTGAATAAATAATTTCCCAAAAAGGTATAAAAAGCAATAGAGAAGGCTGTTTGAATGACTCCCAAAATTGTAGCAAAATGATCTTTAACTTTTCTGGTTTTTGAAATCCATCTGATACGCTGATGTAAAAAGGCAACAAAACCTTTTGGGGAATACGTATATACCGCAAGTAAAGAATCTGAAATCAAACGTATATCCTTTCCGTTTTTTCTAAAATCCCTTAATAAAAAGATATCATCGCCACTTGATATATGTTGATGAGTAGAATAATCATCTGCCGATAAAAACGCGCTTTTACTGAATAATAGATTTGCACCACTTGCAATTACTGGGCGTAATAAACCGTATAAACCTACATTAATAGCATTCATAATGTGTAAATCCACCTCTTGCCATATTTGTCGCTTGGACCGTCCAACTAATATTGCGGGTAGAATCAACATATGTGCAGCAGGAAGCTTTTCTAATGCAGCAAAGTAGTTGGGGCCAAAAAAAACATCTGCATCCAAGGTGAGATAATAGTCTCCATGAGCATGTTCCATACCATATCTCAGTGCTTCCTTTTTACCGAATTTATCGGGGGGTAACGAAATTACTATTATCGGTAGCATTTCAGTGTGCTTCTCCAAATAAGCAACGCCCTGATCTTCAGAATGATCATTAATAAAAATGATTTCTAAGGGAAGTTTAATCGAATTCTCAATCGATTGCATGATTCTAGGTAACGATTCGTGCTCATTACGAAATGGTATTAAAACCGTAATTTTTTCTAATGAAATTTTCTCCCTTGACTTTGACCGCATCTTAATCTTATGTCTGATGCCACCAATACCAACAATTATTACTATTAAAAAAAAATATATCACAAGTAAAACCGCGCCTTCCATGTACTAGATATACGTATTAAAGCAAACAAAACCGGAAGGACCACATTAATCCCCCAAGTGAAAAATGCGGCTAACATGATCTCTTCTTTCGGATAGGTGAACCATGAAAATACCGCGACCGCAATGAGTTCTCGTAAAACAAGTTTACCAAACAAAATTGAAGGAGACAAGGTAATTAAGCCATAGCTTAACATTAAAATAAAAATTTGTTTTATGTCAAAAGGTATTCCAAATCCTAAAATTAACAGATGGAATTGAACAGAAAATACAGCATATCTAAGAATACTTAATAATAATATTTGGCCTTTAGACTGAGAAGCAGGTAACGCATGAAAATCCCTAATAAGTTTCCACTTCGACATACATGTCGGAAACTTCAGTTTAAAAAAGTAGCTGATCAAACTCAAGGCCCCAGCGCTAAAAAACATAAAAGTCACAAAAATTCGATGAACGCCAAATAAATACATAGCCCCCCAAAAAGCAAATAACATGGTAACTGTAAATTGAGCCAAACCAGAAAGTACCCCGGCACCCATCCATTGTAAATTTCGTATTCGGGTGTTTATCCCCAAACGCCCAATGGTAGTTGCAATTAATGCTGGCGTAAAGAAGGATACTATTATTCCCTGATAAAAAGCTTTATTTTGATCAGTAAGTGGTATCTCATACTGATTCACACTCCACTTAAAACGCTTCCACTCCAACCAAAAGTTTAATGGAAATAATAGGGTCGCACAACACACACACAAATAATTGGTAACTACAATTGCCTCAAATGACAACCATTTTAAAAAAACTTGATAGCTTATTATAAACAAGCAGGCGAGCAAAAGAAATCGAATGAAGACCTCAAGCGTGGCATTAAATTGAGTAGCTTTACTTTTCGTTTGCATTTTCAATGGCTGAAGATAGAATAATTCTTGGAATTGATCCTGGAACTACAGTTTTAGGATATGGGTTAATCCATGTTAAAAACGGAAAACTTTCGTTGGTGAATTTCGGAATTATTCAACTTCATAAACTACCGAGCCATCCTGATAAATTAAAACGAATATTAGAACGAATCAATGGTTTAATAGAAGAATATCGGCCTGATGAAATGGCGATTGAGGCTCCTTTCTTTGGTAAAAATGTGCAATCCATGTTAAAATTGGGAAGGGCTCAAGGGGTGGCTATTGCTGCTTGTTTAAATCATAATATCCCCTTTGAAGAATATGCCCCACGTAAAATCAAACAAAGTATTACTAGTAACGGTAACGCATCTAAGGAACAAGTTGCTGCCATGTTGCAATCCATATTACACTTCGAAGAAATGCCTAAGTATTTGGATGCCACGGATGGATTAGCTGTTGCGGTATGCCATGTATTCTCCAAAGGAGTAGGAGAACACAACAAAACCAAAGGTGGAGGATGGAAAAGTTTCATTAAGGATCAATCCCATCGTATAAAAAAATCATGATTAATTGCATACAAATATATACCGATGGTTCCTCAAGGGGTAATCCAGGACCTGGAGGATTTGGAATCGTTATGAAATTTGGTGCTAATGAGAAAATCGTATCAAAAGGCTTCCGACTCACAACAAATAACCGAATGGAATTGTGGGCAGTTATTCATGCATTAGAACTCTTAAATACAAATAAATACACTATTCATATTTATTCAGATTCAAAATATGTGATTGAAGCCATTGAAAAAAAATGGGTTTGGGAATGGGAGAAGAAAGGGTTCAAAGGAAAAAAAAATGAGGATTTGTGGAGAAAATATCTTAAGCTGCATCCCAACTATAAACTAAATTTTCATTGGGTTAAGGGCCATGCTGGTCACCCAGAAAACGAGCGATGTGATGAGCTCGCAGTACAAGCAGCAACCGCAATGTCCTTAGGTGTTGACGAAGGCTACGAAAAAACGCAAGGCTAACTGTTACTTTGAACCAATTACCGTTACAAATCCATACTGGTCAATCGCGGTTCCTCCCAGCATTTCACCGATTAATCGGTAGAAATAAACTCCATCCGTACATGGCACTCCTTCTGAAGTATCTCCGTCCCATAAGGCTATACCAGTTTGATTGTCAATCATATATACCAAATGGCCCCAACGATTAAAAATCTGAATTTGATATGTTTTAAAGAATTGTTCAGATAAAACTAATTCATCATTTTTTCCATCTCCATTTGGTGTAAGTACATTCGGTATTATTAAATCTGGATCTTTAACATTGATAACCAATGCATATGAATCCTCACATCCCTGTTGATCAACTACGGTTAGGGTAATGGTATAAGGACCACTTAAAGCGAAACTTGTTGTTTGATCGCCATTATTATTAAGGGTATAGGTTGTGTCGTTATTTATATCCCACGTCCAACTAACAATTGGACTTCCAATAAAAGTAGACTGATCAGCAAACACAACAGGGTCATTTTGATCTACCAACATTGGAGTTGCTGTAAAGTCAGCATCCAATCCGTCGTCAAAAACGGTTACAGAATCAAGTACAGTTGAAATTTCACAGCCGTCTGGACTAATTAAGGTTACTGTCGCCTGATATGTTCCTGGAGTTTCGTAATTATATACGAAATTTGTTTCGTTATATACATAGTTCCCATCTCCCATATTCCAAATTAAGCTATCCACATTCAGCGGTGCTTGGACGAGAAACGTGGCGCCCTGAACACATAAATTGGGGTTTTGTACAAAACTTGGTACTCCTTGTGGACCTCCGATTGTTACATGTTCATAAACTATTGTGTCGTCAACACAACCATATTCGTCAGTAATTTGGAGTGTAAGATCAAACGAGCCATTAATTACAAAGGTATTACTAGGATTTTCTAAAATTGAATTATTTCCATCACCAAAGCCCCAGTTCCATGCCGCTATACTACCGTAAGATTGCGATGAATCTTGATAATTACCAAACAATGGCGGGCACTCATATTCGCCATTAGCATTCATTATGGCTCCACTAAAACTAAAGAAAGGAATGGCATGAGGTAGTGAAACCGTAACTAAATTGGTTAAGGTATCTTCACAACCATTAGAGTCAATGGCAACCAGCGTTAAAATAAAGCTACTGCTTAATTGACTTATTGGCAGATTCGGTGGAACTGTTGAAATAATGCCTGTATCCTGGGCTGATGATACCGGTTGGTTATTTACATACCAAGTATAAGTTAAATTTCCCACACCGGTGGATGTATTCACAGTAAGCGTTGTATCTTCGGCACAAACCACGGCTGGGAAGGAAAAATCAGAGATTGGTTTTGTAATCGTTATTGGTACTGTAGCAGGGGTTGAAGAACATCCAAATACATCGTAAACCACCATGGTCGCATAATAGGTTCCATTACCATTAAATGTGTGATTTATTGGTTGATTTACATTGTTTGTTGTAATCGAACTATTGTCGTCAGTGAAAGTTGTAATGAAATATGAAAGTGGCATTCCGTTTCCAACTGCCATGGAATTATTAATAAATGTTACGGGAAAAGGTGAACAACCCACCGAATTTTGAGCGTTAATTATCGGAAATGGGATATTTAATACGCGTACAGGGTGCATTATTTGTGCGGTACATCCCACACTATTTGTTACGGTAAGTGTAATGTTATAAAGGCCTTGGGTGGAATATACAAATGCTGGATTTGGTCCTGTATTGATAGTTTGTCCATTCCCCATTGAATAGAACCAGTTCGTTAATGGATGCGAGTTAGGTGGAGCACTCCAAGAAGTGCTAGCATCAAAAAGCAGTAAACTATCATTTCTACATACCGTATCATTAGACATTGTAAATTGCGCAGCAATTTGGGAAAAATGAATCGTTTTAGTAATGCTATCATGGCATCCCGTAGTATAATTATGGATCACTTGTTCAACGGTATATGATCCGTATGACGCAAAACTGTGGGATGTATTCCCATTATTTACACCGTCCAACACTGCATTTCCAATGGTTGTGTTTGGGGTTCCGTCGCCCCATTCCCAAGTCATACTAACGTTATCAGGCAATTCACCATGAATCGAATTGTCTGTAAAAGAAACATTAATTGGGAAAGCGCCCGGATTACAAAATAATTGAGAAGACGGATTAAACTCTGCAATTGGTGCCAAAACATATACCGCTGAGTCAATGGTAATTGAATCTTTACAACCACGAAAATCAACAACTAGTTGAACGGATATATATCCTGTATCTTGAGTAAATTGATGCGTCGGATTTTCTTGGGTTGAAGTACCATCACCAAAATCCCAAAAATAACTCACTTCATTTGGCTGGTGAGGGATTGAAATAATTGTTCCATTAGTGAAGTTTACATTTTGCTTTGCACAAGTAACAAGAGGACTAACTGTAAAATCAACTAAATCAATCTGGCCAACCGATATATAGTCCTGGATAAACATGGTATCAATACATCCAGACAGTGAAGTAACTACTAGGGTTACATCATAATACCCAGGATTTAAACCATAGGTTTGTGGCGGAGGGTTTTGACCAATGAAGGTTTGTCCATTACCAAAGTTCCACTGCCAGTTTACAATTGGATTTGCAGGATTGGGCGTTGATGACGTATCCGTAAATTGCACAGTATGTGGGTCACATCCTCCCGGTTCGTCGGCAAAAAATCCAGCCTCAATGTTCACAATGTTGATGTAATCATTTTGTGTGGTACTTCCGGTACAACCGGACGGAGTTGTTACAGAAAGTGTTACCGAGTATAAACCGGAGCCGTTGTATACTTGTGGTGGTGGGTTCGTACCTGTAAAGGTTTGGCCATTTCCAAATGACCATGTGTAATTACCTGCAACTCCAGTTGTGTTATTAAATGTAACATTCGACGGAGCACAATTGGTCAATGGATTTGCAGTAAAAGATGGTGTTATATTGTTTTGTATAGTTATTTGATGTTGCACATTTCCCGAACAACCAGACCCAGTGTTTTGCGCCTGCAGCGTAACGTTGTAAACCCCTGGAGTATTGAAGGTAAAACTTGGGTTTTGTTGTTGGCTATTCCCTTGACCAGAAAAATTCCAACTCCATTGGTTAGCGCCGGCAGTGGAATTATCTTGAAAAAGAACTGGGGTACCAACACAACCTGCTGACGGTGCGGTAATTCCTGCTTGAAAATTGCTCACAACAATCGAATCCGTGAAGTTGCCAATGCATCCGGTTGTTGTATTGGTAACGGTTAATTGTACGCCATAACTTCCCGCCACATTGTAGGTAACATTGGAAGGGTTCTGCAGATTGGAGTTTTGTCCATTGCCAAAATTCCAGGCGTAACTGAAATTCGCCCCGTTGGAAGATGTATTCGTAAATCCTACCGTTAACGGAACAGTGCATCCAAGACCGCTGACATTAAACCCTACGTTAGGTGCAGGTAAAACGGTAATGTAGTTACTTTTGATTTCTGAATCGACCGCTCCGTTTGCGTTGGTAACGACTAACGTTATGGTAAAGGTCCCCGCTGTAGTAAAAATGTGTGTCGGGTTTTGATTACTAACTGTTACCCCATCACCAAAATTCCATGAATATTGATTTATAGCGGGACCCCCATTTGTAGTAGAAGTTGAGGTAAAACTAACAGGAACACCCACACAAACACTAAGAGGTAATGCCGTAAAATTTGCCGTTGGAGCTTGCCCTAAAACAATAGATACAACCGTAGTAAAAATAAGGACTGAGAGCGATCTAATCATAGATATTACATTGACAACAAAACTAAATAAAAAGTTGCACAACATACCGTATTGCGATCGTTAAAAACTGCTCCTTTGCACGCCTATTTATCTGATTAAATTAACGAATCCATAAAGATGCTCCCATTGATTATCCCCCTGTCCGCCGTAACGGAGTAAGTAAGTATATACTCCCACAGGACATTTTACACCAACAGGTAAGTATCCATCCCATCCATAATCTGGGTCATAGCTTTCAAAAACGATTTCTCCCCAACGGTTATAGATAGCAAACAAATAATTCGCAGGCTTGAAACCTGGAGTAAAAACAGGGTAAAAGGTTGAATTTTCCTCTTCTCCGTCAGGGGTAAATGAATTGGGGATATAGCACGAAACGGTATTGGTTACTTCTATGGTACGAGAAATCGTTTGACTACATCCTAAATTATTAATAGTGGTTAGTTCAATAATAAAAACACCTTCTACCATTGGTAACTCCCAAGTAAACTCAGCTGAATTATTAACAAAACTCTCCCCGTTGATTACCCACTGATAGGTTTGATTGGGATTTACATTGTTCGAAATAGTTAGGGTTGGATTACTAAGTTCAAGTTGCAATGGATCTAGCGAAAAATCTGGAGGTGTAATTGCTTCAACGTTAACCTGAGCGCTCACCGGCAAAGAAGCACATCCCAAGGCGCTAACCCCTTGAACTGAATAAGAAGAACTTATCGTTGGACAAACTGTGTTTTGAGGACCAAAAACTGCGGCATCTTGCCAAACATAATATTGAGCTCCAAGTGCAGACAATGCAACGCATTCCCCCCAACAAATGATTGTATCTGTGGCAGTAACAATTGGAATAGGGTTGACCTGCAGGCTTAAAATTACCAAAGAGTCACATCCTGAAAGGTTTTGAAGGTGTTGAGAATATAACCCGGTTGAGGTTAGTAATTGACCATTGAACAACACTGAAGAATCCGAACATATTTGCGACATCAAAAGTGTCGTGTCTGGGAGATGAAGCGAAACCAACACACTATCGGTATAGGTGCATCCGTACCCATCCACAACGCTCACGGTATAAATACCTCCATTTTGTAGCCAGACTTGGGGCCCTATATTCCCGTTGGACCAAGTATAACTTTGATAATTAATAGGGGCTACAATTAATGAAGAATCTCCTAAACAATGGGACAAGTCTGGCCCTAAATCAAACGTGTCTGGTACTATTGAAACAACGATTGAATCGCGTGCTGTACCACAACCACTTGGAACATCTAACCAATAGATGCCAGGAACGCCCACGGTCAAGCTAATTCCAGTTGATCCATTACTCCAAGTATAAGAGGCATACAAGGAGTCTGGCTGAAGGGTTACCAATGTGCCAGGGCAAATCATGGTGTCAGGGCCTATATTAACTCCGCCGGGAGGCCCTTGTGGTACATAATTGGGTTGAATGATACCGTTTGTACCCGGCTGTGCACCATGAGGCGTACCGGCACAAGCGGGGCCGTTATGCAACACCGAGCCAGAAAGACCACCAGTAATTAAAGGGTTAACATTTGCAGGAATAGCCGCTTGTTGAACCACTATAGCACCGCCACCGCCACCGCCACCGGGACCATGACAAGCCGAAGACCAAAGGGTGCTTAAGATATTTCCACCACTACCTCCTCTAACATCCAATGAAAGCGTTGAAGTTACATTTTGAGTTAACAAATAAATACACCCTCCTGCTCCTCCACCACCAGCGCCCTCGGAATCAGAATTCCCAACAACATTGGATCCAGAAGCAATAATTTGGGCATTATTTCCTTGAACTGTAGGCGCAATTAAAAAAACTATTCCTCCCCCCCGTGAACCATTAGTCGTAGTTAGACCATTGTCTCTATAACCACCACCGCCACCACCACCTAGAAAGGCCCGATAGTTTGAATAATTCAATGGATATCCGCCCATTCCATAAGACCCATTTACAGCACACCATCCTAAAAATTCGTTGCCACCTCGACCACCTGAGCCACCATTACTTCCTCCACCAGCTCCAGGATTTCCTGAATTCGACCCCCCTCCTCCATTGGCTAAAGGAGCCCTGTTTCCATCCATGTTTATCGGTGCTGAAACAATTCCTTCACCTTTTTTTCCTGCAGAATTTCCAGAATTGGCAAAGTTAGGATCTCCACAAGCAAAAAAACCATTAGTCCATGTTCCTCCTAAGAATCCTTGACCTTGTACATCAATATTTGCATTGAGCGTAATTGATGCCGTTGCCTCAATAGCAACCACGCCACCAACTGTCCCGTTCCAAGGTTGGGACGTAATTATGCCTGAAACAATAGCTTGGTTGTACACAGGCACTTTAATCAATTGTACCAGTCCATTAACAGTAAATGTTTTACATAAATTTTGAACGAACGTAATACTAGATCCATTGATTGCAGCAATGTTGGTGAATTCGAAATTACCTGCATCCCCATAGTTCTGAATTTGCCCAAAACTCGCATTGTTCGTAGATGAAATTGTTGCTCCTTTCATTTGGATTAACAAAACTCTGTCCCCAACCGAAAATCCCTGTGCAGAGGTAACATTAACACTGTTTAAATTTACAGCCGTTACCGCCACATACTGATTCACAATACCGCTAATCGGTTGGGCATGCGAAGCGCTAACTGTTATAATTAGCCCAATTAACCCAATGATTTTCAGCACTTGAATTTGCATATACTTGTTAAAGATACACTTAAGATGATAAAATATCCTTTTCGGTTGCCTCTGTTATTTCAGAATCGCATTGAACCAAGTGCGATGCGCTGATTTATCTACTCCTCTACGTGCACAAACTGACTCAAATTGATCGGATAAGATTCCCGTTATGCCAAAGTATTTTGCATCCGGATGGGCAAAATACCAACCAGAAACTGAAGAAGCTGGATGCATGGCAAGGCTTTCAGTAAGGCTAACACCTATGGTTTCTTTCGCCTGTAGCATCTCAAAAATACCGAGCTTTTCGTAATGATCCGGGCATGCAGGGTAACCTGGAGCAGGACGTATTCCCCGGTATTTTTCCGCAATTAATTCCTCATTAGACAGAGCCTGATTTTCATAGCCCCAATATTCTTGACGTACGCGTTCGTGCAACCATTCCGCCATTGCTTCGGCAATTCGATCAGCCACTGCTTTCAACAGAATGCTCTTGTAGTCATCGTGGGCTATTTCAAATTCCCTACATACTTCTGTGACATCGCCGGCAGTTACAACAAAACACCCTACATAATCCCGAAATCCGGAATTTATTGGAGCGATAAAATCGCTCAAACAAAGGTTGGGTTGACCTGCAACTTTTTCCGTTTGTTGACGCAAACCAATTTGGCGGTGTAAGCATTTACCCGAATTGGTTTCGAAGATATGTATGTCGTCACCTTCCGATTGAGCAGAAAAAATTCCAAAAACGTATCTTGGTGTAAACCAGCCTTTTTGTTGACCTTCGAATAAACAAACTTTGGCATCCTCCAACAACTTGCGAGCCTCTTCACCTACTACCTCATCGTTCAAAATTTCTGGAAATTTTCCATGAAGGTCCCAACTTCGAAAGAAGGGCGACCAATCGATGTATGGAATGATTTCGTCCAAAGCGGCGATTTCCCCACTGAAAACGCCCTGCTTTTTGGGGAGGGAAACGGTATGTTCATTGAACTCCAATTTCAACGAATTTTTTCGGGCGACATCGATGGGTATCAGGCGTTTAGACGCGGCATGCTGTTCATGATGCTGTCGTAACTTTTCGTAATCTATACGAACATCTTCCTGAAAAATTCCTTGATCACCCCCTAATAATTTCTCGGCCACCGTCACCGCCCTAGAGGCATCTGGAACGTAAATTACCGAGCCGGAATAGTTCGGGGCGATCTTCACGGCGGTATGCACTTTCGAGGTGGTGGCTCCTCCTATGAGCAAGGGGATATTGGGGTTTCGTTCTTCCATAGCCGATGCTACCTTGACCATTTCATCCAAGGATGGGGTAATCAAACCGCTCAATCCAATAATATCGCAACCTTCATCGATGGCGCGTTGAACGATTTCATTACCCGGGACCATCACGCCCATATCGATAATTTCGTAATTGTTGCAGGCAAGAACTACCCCAACGATATTTTTGCCAATGTCGTGCACATCGCCTTTGACCGTAGCCATGAGAATTTTCCCCGCTTTTTGGATTTCACCTTGGCTATCTGCCTCGATATACGGCTGAAGAAAAGCAACGGCTTTTTTCATGACCCTAGCCGATTTCACCACTTGAGGTAAGAACATCTTTCCTTCTCCAAATAAATCCCCCACCACGTTCATTCCCGACATTAAGGGCCCCTCAATGATTTGCAGTGGTTTATCGTACAAGGGCAAGCAAGAAGCAATGTCTTCTTCGATGTACTTATCAATCCCTTTAACCAACGAATGTTCAATGCGTTTCACCAATTCGAAACTTCTCCAAAATTCTTGCGCTGCTACTTCTTTAACCCCTTGTTGCACGGTTTCTGCCAAGGACAAAAGGCGCTCCGTTGCATCTGGCCTTCGGTTGAAAAATACGTCTTCAATATGTTCTAACAAAATGGGGTCAATGTCGGAATATACCGTTAACATGGTCGGGTTTACGATGCCCATGTCCATGCCGTTTTGAATGGCATGGTAAAGAAAAACAGCATGCATCGCTTCACGAACAGCATTGTTGCCACGAAAGGAAAAAGAAACGTTTGAAACTCCTCCGCTAATATGGCATCCGGGAAGATTCTCAGTGATCCATGCCGTAGCGCGAAAAAAGTCTAAGGCATTAAGTGCGTGTTCTTCCATTCCTGTTGCAACAGGAAAAATATTTGGGTCAAATATGATGTCATTCGGATGAATTCCTGCCTTTTTCACCAATAAATCGTAAGAACGTGAACAAATTTCAACCCTTCGGTCAAAAGAATCAGCCTGCCCCACCTCATCGAAAGCCATAACGATCATGGCGGCTCCCATGGTATTAATAAATTTCGCTTGTTGAAGGAAGACCTGTTCTCCTTCCTTCAAAGAAATAGAATTCACCACCCCTTTACCCTGCAAACATTTTAATCCCGCTTCAATAATATCCCATTTTGAACTGTCTATCATGATGGGGATTTTCGCGATTTCTGGTTCGGATGCAATGAGATTCAAAAAAGTAACCATGGCGGATTTTCCATCAATCATGGCCTCGTCCATGTTTACGTCTAAAATTTGAGCGCCTCCTTCTACTTGCTCACGAGCAACAGAGAGCGCTTCTTCAAATCGTTCCTCGCGAATTAACCGTAAAAAAGCCTTAGAGCCGGTCACATTGGTTCTTTCACCAATATTCACAAAATTGCTCTCTTTAGTAGCGACTAATGGCTCAAGACCCGATAAACGTAAAACTCTCTCCATCAGCTCTCCCACTTTCTTGGTTCATACTTTCGCGCTAATTCTGCAATTTCTCGAATATGTTCGGGAGTGGTTCCACAACACCCCCCGACGATATTGACTAGTTTTTTCTCAAAAAAAGAAACCATTTTATCTCTCATAAGTGCTGCAGTTTCATCGTATTGACCAAAGGCGTTAGGGAGTCCGGCATTTGGATGTGCACTTACTGCAAAGGGAGCTCTTTCTGCCAAGGCACTTAAGTAGGGTTCCATCAATTCTGAACCCAAAGCACAATTCAATCCAATACTTAAAAGAGGCATGTGTTGTAAGGAAATTAAAAAAGCCTCGGGGGTTTGGCCCGACAAGGTTCTTCCGCTGAGATCAGTTATGGTCCCTGAAACCATTATGGGCAAAGCCATATTCCGTTGTTCAAATACTTTCTCAGCAGCAAATAGTGCTGCCTTTGCGTTCAAGGTATCAAAAACAGTCTCAATTAGTAAAATATCTACACCACCATCCATCAGAGCGTTGATTTGATGTGCATAGGCCCTTGATAAATCATCAAATGTAACGGCACGAAATCCTGGATTATTAACATCAGGAGAAATAGAGGCAGTGCGGTTGGTAGGTCCGATAGAGCCGGCTACAAAACGCGGCCGGTCCAAGAATAATTTTGTTGCTTCTTTTGCTAGGCGCGCGCCTTGAAAGTTAATGTCGTAAACGGCTTCTTCCAATTGGTAATCTGCTTGCGCAATTGTCGTGCCTGAAAACGTGTTTGTTTCAATAATGTCGGCACCTGCTGCTAAATAAGCCTTGTGAATTTCAAATATGATATCGGGCCGGGTAATGTTTAACAAATCATTATTACCTTGCAAGGATTCGCTATGGCTTTTGAATACTTCACCACGAAAATCCTCCTCAGTCAAGGTATACCGCTGGATCATGGTGCCCATTGCGCCATCCAATATCAGAATTCGATCCTGAAGTAATGTTGTTATATCCATTCTAATTTTTAAGGAAGAAAAGGCGCTTGCCTGAACTTATCTTTTTCCATTTGGAATAGGAATTGGCACCTTATTTTTCAACAGGTTGCCAAGGTATCATAGGGCCGGTCCCTCCACCTTTCTTCATAAGTTAATTTCGCAAAGAACTGGTGCAAAAATAAAGAGTAATTTGCAAATATTTGATGTATTACGAGATGTTTTTTAATTTAACACATATGAAATTACTCCTTTTCGCATGCTTTTTTCTTCCTGCTATAATTCTAGCACAGGTAAATCTCACTAGTTCTAACCTTCCCATCGTTAAGATTGTTGTTCCAGTGGGGCAACAAATCAATGACAATACGAGAATTGTTTGTGATATGGGAATAATTGACAACCCCAACAATGTTAATTTAATTAATGACCCATTTAATAATTACAACGGAAAGATTGCCATTGAAATACGTGGATCAACCTCACAACAATACCCAAAAAAAAGCTATGGTTTTGAAACTCAAACGGGTTTAGGTAGTAATAACAACGTTGCTTTAATGGGATTACCTGTCGAAAACGATTGGATATTAAACGGCCCTTATCCGGATAAAACTTTATTAAGAAACGCTTTAACGTATGAATTGTCGCGCAAAATGGGGCATTATTCTTCGAGATTCAGGTTTTGTGAATTACTCATTAATAATCAATATTTGGGAGTTTACATTCTATTAGAACGAATTAAAAGAGACAATGATCGAGTAAACATTGCCCGTTTGGATCAAGATGACCTGGCAGGTGACTCATTAACCGGAGGATATATAGTTAAAGTAGATAAGCTCACAGGAGAAGTAGGAACCACTTGGAACTCAAATTTCAGCAATGAGGTGGTATTTCAATTTCACGACCCCGAATCCGATGAACTTCAACCGGCCCAAGTCAATTATATTCAAAGTTATATTTCTGATTTTGAGAATGCGATTCAATCTAATCCCGAAAGCAACTATTTGCAATGGATTGAACCCATATCCTTTTATGATTTTTTTATTTTACAGGAACTTGGCAGAACAGTGGACGGTTATCGTTCTAGTTCGTTCATGTACAAAGATAAAAACTCAGGAAGTTTTCAAGGTAAATTGGTAGCGGGGCCCATGTGGGATTTTAACCTTTCATACGGTAACGCTGATTATTGCGAAGCATTTGAAACTACTGGATGGCAATACAACTTTGACCAAATTTGCAATTTCACCACCCAAATACCATTTTGGTGGAAACGCTTACTCGACGCCCCGAGTTATAGAAACGGCTTGCGTTGTCGGTGGAATGAATTACGAGAAGGCCCCTTGCATACCGATTCATTGTTTCAATGGATTGATTCTATGTCAAATTACCTGCAAAATGCAAGAATTCGAAATTTTCAAAAATGGCCAATTATTGGACAATACGTTAATTGGAATGCCTTCGTTGGTAATACTTATCAAGAAGATTTGGACTTCATGAAAGATTATATAAACCAAAGAGCTGCTTGGTTGGATATTAACATTCCAGGGAATTGCAACCTTGGCTTATCTGAAAGCACTTTTGAACCATTAATTAGTTGTTACCCAAACCCTGCTCATGATTGGATATTTATAAAAGGTAATAAATCTGACATTAGAATTGATGTGCTGGACATGGAAGGGAAAATTATCATGTCTCAACCTATAAGTGACGCATTAAATGTAGAGAATTTAACGAAAGGAATGTATTTTCTAAGAGGAGCCACCTTAACCGGTCAACAACAAATCCTCCGATTTATCAAACAATGAAACGTTTCATTAAAAGTTTTTATTACGCAATCGCGGGTATTCAATACCATTTAAAAAGTGGGCTAAATATTAAAATTCAAGTGTTATTGGGCATTATCGCCATTACTCTAGGAATCATTTTATCTATTGACCCTTTGGAATGGGT
Source organism: Crocinitomicaceae bacterium (assembly GCA_030830895.1). GTDB lineage: Bacteria > Bacteroidota > Bacteroidia > Flavobacteriales_D > Crocinitomicaceae > UBA952. The sequence continues at coordinate 145,438 of JAURMC010000005.1, forward strand.
CTTATTAACGATAATTATCTCTGGAGTTTTAGCTTTAGAAACCCTTAACAGTTCGATTGAGTTATTGTGCGATGTGGTTACCCTTGATCACCATGAAGGCATTAAAAAAATTAAAGACCTTGCGGCAGGAGCTGTTCTTCTGTTTTCCTTCGGTGCGCTAATCGGAGGTATACTAATTTTCCTTCCTAAAATTTGGGCCTTTATTCCCTAAAGTGCTGTAAATTTTCCACCGCCCATATTCAATACCCCTCCCTTTAGCTGAAGTGTTAGTAGTAGCCCCATTAATTGAGCTGTTGATATACCGCACTTAAAAGATAATTCATCTAAATACAACGATTCGTGCCTCTTTAAATGGCATAACACATTTTTTTCCTCCAAATTTAGATCAAGGAACATGGATTTTTGGGTAGTAGGTAAAAAATGATCCCATCCCATTATGTTTAGAAAATCCTTAGCCCCACTAATCAGATGGGCTTTTTGTTGACGAATCAGAGCATTACAACCTGCAGAGTGCTTTTGTTTCACAGATCCAGGAAAGGCAAAAACATCCCTGTTATATTCGTTTGCCAATTCAGCGGTAATTAAGGACCCTCCACGTTCTTTACTTTCCGCAACAATGACTGCGTCACAAAGCCCTGCAATGATTCGATTTCGTACTGGAAAGTTCTCTCTAACAGGATTAGAAAAAAGGGAATATTCACTTACAAGGCTCCCTTGGTTATCCATCATTTTTTGAGCAAGCGAAAAATTTTTAATGGGGAATACGTCCTTTAACCCATTGCCAAGTACTCCAACCGTAATAATGCCATTTTTAAGGCATGCCTCATGAGCTATTGCATCAATACCCAATGCAAGGCCAGATACTATAATAGGCTGTAAATCCTTTAAATCTGATACAAAATCCTTTACAATTTCTTTTCCGTATTCAGTAAAATTCCTCGTTCCAACCAAGGCAACAATTCTTCTGGCATTTAAATCTGCCTTCCCTTTCTGATATAAAACAATAGGTGCATCAGGACATTGACGTAATCGTCTCGGGTATGCATCATCTTGGAAAAAAAGTGCTGTAATTCCATTTTTATAACAAGCTTCTAATTCTTTTTCAGCTGAAATTAGCGCATTAGGACGGTCCATAGTTGCTAATTGCAAGTGCGTAAATCCGGTTAGATGTTTTAAATCCTGGATGGAAAGTTTGAAAAAATCCTCTGGGTATGCTAATTTTGATATTGCCGCATTAACTCTCACGGGCCCCATTCCCTTCAAAAAACTCAACGCTACCTTTTCCAACATCCCAATAAAATTTGTTTTTTATCTTAGCAACACTAATTTAACTATTTAAATCAAGACTATTTTGAATAAGTGGATTTTTAACATATTGCTAATATTACCATTAGGGTTTTTCAGTCAAACTAACGTAACATTGACTGGTAAAGTGCAATCTACCGAAACTGGTTTTGCTATTCAAGGCGCAGTAATTAAAAATAATCAAAATGCAGAAAAGATTAAATCAGATTCGGCTGGTACATTTACGATTGAGTTTAAAAATTTCCCAATTGATGTAAGCATTTCTGCCAACGGTTTTGAAAATCAAAAATTTCAAATTAATTCAGATCAATTTAAAGTATTTTCACTTGAAACGAAGCAACGCACACTGAATACAGTAGTAGTTAGCTCCGGCCGTCGAGACCAAAGAATTGAAGAAATTCCAATTTCCATTGAGATTATTAAACCCTCATTAATCGTCAATAAAGGGTTAACCAATTTGGCACAAGCTGTTGACCAATGCCCTGGGGTATATGTCATGGATGGACAGGTAAGTATCCGTGGAGGGGGGGGCTATGCTTATGGCGCGGGAAGTAGGGTATTACTATTATGGAATGGTATTCCTATGCTTTCTCCTGATATAGGAGACGCTAAATGGAATGCCGTGCCGATGGAACAAGCTTCCCAAATAGAGATATTAAAAGGAGCCTCATCTGTACTTTATGGATCTGGTGCATTAAATGGGATAATTGCGCTTAACGAACGAGAGCCGGGGCCGGATGGGGTTCTCGAGGCTAAAATTCAAAGTGGTATATATGATAATCCTTCACGAAAGTCGCTCCAGTGGTGGGGAAAGGGAAAGGAACAATCATTCAACCCTATGTTTCATATGGCGGATTTATATGTTGGAAAGTCAATTAAAAACATGGGGTACACCATTGGAACAAATGTATTTTACAATGATGCCTTTCGCCAGGGTGAACAAGAAAAACGTGCGCGGATTAATGGGAGTTTCTTCTACCGTCCATTGAAGGAAGACAGTAAATGGAAAGTTGGCATGAGTTATAATTTACAGCTCCAAGATGCTGGGGTTTTTATATTATGGAAAAATGATTCTATGTGTTACCAACCTTTGGACAATACCATATCAAGACAAAAAGCGGTGCGATTTAACATTGATCCTTACTTTAAGTTTATTGACCATAAAAACAATAAACACCACATTAGAACTAGATACTATTTAGTCACGACAGGGAATGACGCCAAGGTATACGATGCCTCATTTGCACAGATGTATTATTTCGACTATCAGTATCAAAAAAAGATAAAAGACGGTACTAATGTTACACTTGGAGCCACCAATACGCTCAATAAGATTACAAGTTGGGTTTTTGGAGATCATATTAGTGAAAATGCTGCCGCTTATAGTCAACTAGAAATAAAAGTAAAAAAATGGGATTTTACGACTGGATTGAGATTAGAATTCTGTAAATTAGATACACTACCATTGGATTCTAAAGTAACCATTGGGCAATTTGAATCCCCCATATATCCCATTCTGCGTGCGGGAATTCATTATGAACCGTACAAGGGAACTCACCTCAGAGGTTCATTGGGACAGGGTATTCGATTTCCTTCAATAGCCGAACGATTTGTATCCGCCTCAGTAGGTGGTGTGATTATTTTTAAGAACCCGACCCTTCATCCGGAAACTGGTTCTGCGGCTGAACTTGGCGTTAAACAAATCTTTAAAATTGGGGGTTGGAAAGCGGTGGCCGACGTTGCTGGATTTGCTAATTATTATTCGAATATGACGGAGTTTACCTTTGGGTTGTATAAACCAGACAGCATCACGGTATTACAAACTACAAATCCAGACACCATTAATTACTTTTACAATTGGGTAGGATTTCAGGCTCAAAATGCAGAACAAGCACTCATTAGCGGAGCTGAATTCTCTTTCAACAGCATGGGTAAAATCGGTGAAGTAGATTTAACTACCCTAATCGGATATACTTATATGTATCCCATAAGTCTTAATAAAGATTCCATTTACAAACTATCCTTCTCAGACCCAAGTACAAACATGTTAAAATATCGATTTAATCACATGGCCAAGGCCGATATTCAAGCAACTTACAAATCTATAAGTATTGGTCTATCTTCGAGGTATAACAGCTATATGAAGAACATCGACAGGGTATTTGAAGACGGGGTTCTTGGGGAAGAGTTATTGGTTGGAATGGCCCACTACAGATCAGTTTTCAATAAGGGTGTCGCTGTTTTTGATGCGCGCTTTGGATATCAAATTAATGAAGCGTTTAAAGTTAATTTTATTGCTAATAATGTGTTTAATAAAGAATATGTCAGTAGGCCTGGCGATGTACAGGCTCCAAGAAACTTCATCCTTCAAATGCAATTAGCGTTGTAATTTTTTGTTTCTTTAAGCCCCAAAACCAACACTATGCGCTACTTATTATTACTGCTCTACTTTTCGTTGTTTTTCACATTTTCTTTCGCTCAATTGCATGGAGTAGTTACTGATCAATCTACCGGAAAGCCGTTGTATGGTGTAAAAATATATTCCTCAACTGGAGAAAAACAACTTTCTGATTTCGACGGGAAGTTTAGTTTTAGCAATACAACCCTTCCCTTAAAATTAGTTTTCAATTTATTAGAATATCGAATAGATACCGTAGTTGTTACTTCAATAAGTACTTTGAATCATGCCATGCGGGTGAATGAAAAAACAGAGCAAACCGTGGTGGTATCCGCAAATAAACGCGCACAAAAAATTGAAGAAATCCCAATTTCGATTGAAGTAATTAAGCCTCGCTTAATTGAAAACAAGGGGATGGTAAATTTAGAGCAAGCGGTGGAACAAACACCGGGTGTCTTTACCATGGATGGTCAAGTGAGCATTCGAGGTGGTTCAGGCTTTGCATACGGTGCAGGAAGTCGGGTTATGATGCTATGGAATGGCTTACCCCTGCTATCAGGGTATGCGGGGGATGCCCAATGGAATGCGATCCCAATAGAACAAGCATCCCAAGTTGAAGTGATTAAAGGAGCCTCTTCCGTTCTCTATGGAAGCGGCGCATTGAATGGCGTTATTGCTTTGTCGGAAAAAGAACCTGGTTTAGTTCCAGAAACTAAAATACGCGTGCAAGCAGGAATTTACGATGCTCCAAAGCGAAAGTCGATGAAATGGTGGGGACCAGATAGTTCCCAGCTATTCAATCCCATGAATCAGCAAGTCGAATTTTTTAGAAGTCAAATGTTTAAGAAAACGGGATATACGGTTTCAACGGTTTTCTACAACGACCAAGGGTATCGTCAAGGAGAAACGGAAACAAGGGGAAGAATTAGTGGAACCTTATACCTGCGTCCGGTTAAAATTGAACGCTTGAAGGCTGGTGTTAGTTTTAATTACCAATTTCATAAAACAGGGAGTTTTATTATTTGGCAAAGTGATTCCTTAGGGTATACACCCAGTGGGGGTGCCGATACCGCAAATCCTGCTTCAACCTTGACATATAACTTTTCAAACCGGTTATTTATTGACCCTTATGTAAAGTACATTGATAAATTCAATAACAAGCATACATTAAAGACGAGGGCCTATCTAACAACGAATAATAATATAAGCAATAACCAGCAAAGTAATGGTGCAGTAGTATACATGGCCGATTACAACTTTCAACGCAATTTTAAATCGGGTGGGACTTTAATCACTGGGTTGTTTGGAACCCATAACGTTGTGTTTTCAAATCTTTTTGGAGACCATACTTCTAACAATGCTGCATGGTATACACAATATGATCACCACATTGGTAAATTTGATATTACCGCTGGAATGCGCGCGGAGTATTTCACCATGGACAATAAGCAAGGGGATTCCGATTACAAAATTGGAAACATGGTACTCCCTGTTTATCCGGTTTTTAGGGCCGGCGCTCATTATGAGTTGAAAAAATACACGCATTTGAGGGCTTCCATGGGTCAAGGAATCAGATATCCTTCCGTTGGTGAGCGCTTCACCAGCACATCGGTTGGAGCATTAAATATCTTCCCTAATCCAAACTTAACGCCTGAAACCGGTTGGTCAGCGGAAATTGGAATCAAACAAGGGGTTAAAATGGGGGATTGGAAAGGTATGATTGATGTATCGGGGTTCGTTAATAATTACAATAACATGATTGAGTTTTCTTTTGGATTTTTCAACCCTGCTAATGGAAACAGCATCAATGTATTTACGCCTCAAGGACAGGCTGAATTATTATACGTGCAACAAACCTTAGGATATACCATTAATCAAATCATCGGGTTTGGAGCGCAGAATGTGGAAAAAGCCAGAATCTCAGGAGTTGAATTTTCATTCAATAGTACAGGAAAGATTGGGGAAGTGGAAGTTGTATCACTTCTGGGATATACCTATATGAATCCAATCTCATTAAATCGTGACACACTTTACACCATGTGGAGCTCTGATACTTCAGGTATTTTAAAATATCGCTTTAAACACTTGGTACGTGCGGATGTTGAGGCTGTATATAAAAAGTGGAGTTTTGGGGTTTCAAGCCGTTACAATAGTTTTATGAAAAATATTGATAAGGTATTTGAAGAAGCAATTGCAGGAAATACGTATATTCTTCCTGGGTTAAAAGCTTATCGAAACATATACAATAAAGGAAATCTGGTTTTTGATGCGCGCATTGGCTACCAAGTAAACGACGCCTTTAAAGTGAGCTTTATCGCAAATAACGTATTTAATTCTGAAACTACGAGTCGTCCTGGAGATATTCAAGCACCTCGGAACTTCTTAGTTCAATTAGCAATAAAATTCTAATGAGAGTGTTGGGCATTATTCCTGCGCGTTTTGGATCGAGTAGGTTCCCCGGTAAACCTTTAATCGATATCAAGGGAAAAACAATGATTCAACGGGTTTATGAAGGCGCATGTAAATGCCCTGAACTGTCCCGGGTCATAGTTGCTACGGATGATGATCAAATTTTTCAGCATGTTCAATCGTTCGGAGGTGAGGTAATGATGACTTTGTCTACACATCAATCAGGCACGGAACGTTGTGGTGAAATTGCTGCGCACTTTCCAGAAATGGATATTGTATTAAATATTCAAGGAGATGAGCCCTTAGTAGATCCCCGTCAACTTTCACAATTAATTCAAGAATTTAATAATGAGGGGGTTGATATAGCAACCTTAGTAACAAAACATATCGAAAATTCAGAACTGAATAATCCCAATCGAATTAAAGTGGTGCTAAATTATAAACACGATGCCTTACTTTTTAGCCGAGCTACAATTCCGTCTTTACATTATCCTTCAGTAATTGTGCCCATGCGACATATTGGCTTGTACGGTTTCCGAAATGTTATCCTTCAAAAACTCGTTGCCTTACCCGTCACTGAACTCGAGCAAAGCGAGTCGCTTGAGCAACTTAGGTGGTTGTATTATGGTTTTAAAATAAGAGCGGTTATCACAGAGATTGAAACGCCGAACATTGATGTTCCTGAAGACCTTGAGAAGGTTCTGCGACTCCTTTAAATGAATTTTTATTTCTTTTTAAGTTTTTGTAAATTTGAAACATGGTCTCACTTGATGGAATCCTACTAGAATTATTACAATCCAATGACTGTGTCGTTGTTCCTTCATTTGGTGGGTTTATTGTCAAGCAGAAAAGTGCTCGCATTGATCTCGAAAACGGAAAGGCATTTCCCCCATACAAGGAACTCGGTTTTAATATTCAATTGAAAGAACAAGATGGATTATTGGCTAATCGATTCGGGATATTAAACCATCTTGATTATACAACAAGCGTTCGCCACATAGAAAATGAAGTGAGCCAATGGAATGAAACTATTGCATTAGGTAAACCGCTTAAAATTTCTAACATTGGCCAATTTTGGAAAGACCCCGAGGGGAACATACAATTCGAACAAGATCGTTCCTTTAACCTACTCATGAGCGCTTACGGACTCGAAGTAATTCGCTTCATTCCAAATACCTTACAGCCTTTAGAGAAAATTCCCGCTGTTGTAAAGAACCCAAGCAACACTAAGGTTTGGAAATATGCTGCAGCAGCAGCTATTGCAATACCCATTGCCTTTTATTCTTTTTGGATTCCTGTAAAGACACCTGCACTCGAATCAGGTATGTTCTCATACCAGGATTTCAATCCTTTTAAAACTCAAAAAAGGAGCGTATACCAAGAAGCATATGTTCGACTTCCTGAACTTAAGGAAGTACCTATCGAATCAACCTATATAGATGCTTTTGAGAACAATAAACGCCTGAAAGCAAAGCCAAATGATCTCACATTATCTGTCATTGAACCTCATGTGATGTACTGCATTGCAGGCTGTTTTTCAAGTAAAGAAAATGCTCATCGGCTTGAACAAAAACTTACAGGTTTAGGATTTAAATGCTCAGTACTTCACGAAGGGTCACTGTACAAAGTATCCCTTGGACAAGGCTTTTCTATAGAATCTATGGATTTGATTATAAACAAAGCTAACTCATTACATATCCAAACTTGGATTTTAAAATAACTTACATGAAATCATTTAAATTTACTCCAATTCTTTTTTTAAGCTTCTTTGCATTTTCACAAACTGTAACTAATATTGAAGGTAGTAATTACAAATTCACCAAAATTTACCACCTCGATGCAACACCCGTTCAAAGTCAAGGGAAAACAGGTACGTGTTGGAGTTTTTCAGGACTTTCTTTTTTTGAATCTGAATTAATTCGAAAAGGGAATAAAAATCCTGATCCCCTTTCTGAAATGTTTGTTGTAAGGAAATCTTATGAAAATAAGGCGGATAAGTTTATTCGAATGGATGGGAAAATTAACTTCAGTGAAGGAGGGGCTTTCCATGATATCCCATGGGTAATAAAACATTATGGCATAGTTCCTTACGACGTATATAATGGCCTCAATGGAACTGAATCCTATGACCACGCTGAGTTTTTTGGGGTATTAAATGGTTCTGTTCAAGGTTTATTAACATATATGGCTTCAAGTTCCAATGGAATCAGCGGAAATTGGAAGCCTGCCATAAGTGGAATATTAGATGCTTATTTAGGTAAAGACATTAGAGAATTTGAATGGAAGGGTAAAAAATATACCCCACTAAGCTATGCCTCAAGTATCGGATTAAATATGGATGAATATGTTTCTTTAACTTCATTCACCAATCATGAGCTATATTCCAAATGCCAATTGGCGATTCAAGATAATTACAATTGGGGAGATTCCTACAACGTGGGGTTGGAAGATTTAATGACCACAGTAGAAAATGCATTATCACTTGGTTACACAATAGCTTGGGGAGCCGATGTATCCGAGAAAGGATTTAGTTTTAAAAATGGAATTGCATTAGTTCCAGAAGATCCAAGTACCATTTCAATATCGGGAAAAGATAACAGAAACTATAACGATGCTGGCGCAGACCGTAGTTCCAATGCTTTTTTCAATCCGACAAAAGAAATATCAGTTACCTCAGAATTACGTCAAAAAGGTTATGACAATAAAACAACTACAGATGATCATGGTATGCACATAGTTGGGTTATACAAAGATCAAAACGGCGCCAAATACCTATTGGTAAAGAATTCTTGGGGAACGGGAAATTATCCCAAAGGATATTTATATGTATCGGAGCAATATTTCCGGTTAAAAACGATTAATATTTATCTGCACAAAGGGGGAATAAATGTTGATCTGAAAAAGAAAATTAATTTAAATTAATTAAAGCATCCTTCAGTTAATTCAATACATGATTGAGTTATAGACCGCTACTAATAAACAGCTATTATGCTATGTGGTTATTAGCAATAGAAAAAAATCCGAGTATTAAGTTACTCATATATACAGTTTATAAAAAAGACAGGTACTTTAGATTATTGTATGAATTTCATTCAAATCTATAATAATGAACCTACTAATTATGATAAAACCGGATATATAACAACGTTTTGTTTATCTGAATTTGGTCGTTACTTCTTATCAATTTATCTATCAAGGAACAGCCTGTTTTTGCCCTAGTTAGATTGTTGATTTTTATTTTAATCCGTTTCAAATCTATCAACAGCTGTATTTTTTTATACACTAGGCAGTGCACTTACTTGCTTTAAAATAACTAAATACGATTTAACAAAATTGAAACAAAAAACCCCGACGATTCTTGCGAATGTCGGGGTTATAAAAGCGGCGTCGACTTACTCTCCCACCCTCAAAAGGGCAGTACCATCAGCGCAAGCAGGCTTAACTTCTCTGTTCGGAATGGGAAGAGGTGGACCATGCTGC
>JAURMC010000006.1 GCA_030830895.1 Crocinitomicaceae bacterium
ATATTCACTGTTTTGGTGGCATTAGTTGCCTTTAAAACTAGCGTACATTGGATACAAATTATTGGTATTTCAATTGGCACATTAGGAATCATTTGCCTCGTAACCTCTGGAGGCAAACTAACTCTTGCAAACAGCCCCACACACATTAGTGCCATTTTAATCGGCACTTTACTTTACGGGATAAGCGTTAATACTATACGTAATAAACTTAGCCATATTAGCCCACTTGAAGTAACTTCACTTGGGCTCTTTTGCATACTCCCTTTAGCGCTTTCAAGCTTTCTAATAGAGGATACCGCAACGGTTATTATGCATGCGCCATATGGATGGTTTTCCCTTGGGTATGTTTTATTATTAGGGATAATAGGCACGGCCATTTCGAACATTTACTTTAATAAATTAATCAAACTTACTTCTGCCATCTTTGCAAGTTCTGTAACTTATTTGATTCCCCTATTTGCTGTGCTTTTCGGCTTTATCATTAATGAATTTATAACATACTTTCAGTTCATATCAATGATTATTTTGCTTTCAGGGGTCTTTTTAGTCAACTTTCATGAGCTTCTCTTACGGGGAAGCCGTAAGAAAAAGCATGAGTTATTTTGAAATTGAATATGATTTATTATCTTTGCACTCCTAATTTAATTCGAGTCAAATATGTACGCAATTGTAGAGATAGCAGGGCAGCAGTTTAAAGTGCAAAAAGACCAAAAAGTATTCGTTCATCGTTTAGACGCTGAAACCGGTTCAAAAATGACTTTTGATCAGGTGTTATTGCTAGAAAAGGATGGAAAAGTTACTCTTGGCGCCCCAGCTATATCCGGTGCAAAAATCACCGCAGAAGTCCTTGACCATGTCAAAGGAGATAAAGTAATCGTTTTCAAGAAGAAACGAAGAAAAGGTTATACGGTTAAAAATGGTCATCGTCAACAATTTACGGCGTTGAAAATTACAGGTATTAAAGCTTAATTAAATAGATAAACTATAGATCATGGCACATAAAAAAGGCGTCGGTAGTTCGAAGAACGGTAGAGAATCGCACAGTAAGCGACTGGGTGTAAAAATTTTTGGTGGTCAAGCCGCAATCTCAGGAAACATCATTGTACGTCAACGTGGAACTCAGCACCATCCTGGTAACAATGTAGGAATTGGGAAAGACCATACGTTATATGCTTTAACCGACGGGTTAGTTGAATTTCGTAAGAAAAAAGATAACCGATCATTTGTTTCGGTAATTCCTTTCGAGCAATCCTAATTAATAATAAAGCACTAAATTATTAGCCCTTTCGTATCGACAGGGCTTTTTTATTTTTGTTACTTTGTTTTTTAACTACAATATTCATGTTACAAAGTAAGCTACTCCTGAGTGTACTCACCGGTGTTTTACTGGTGATTTCTTTTCCATTTTCAGGAAGCTTTACACCCCTAGTATTCGTTGCCTGGATTCCGTTATGGCGAATAGCCTTGGCATTACGTGAAAGAAAGCACGGCGGTCTTACCTTTTTTGGACTTGCCTATCTGTCGGTGTTTATCTTCAACCTCGGAACAACTTGGTGGATATGGAACTCAACTGCTGGAGGTGCAATCATGGCCTTTGTTTGTAATAGCCTATTAATGGCAGGATCATTGTTCCTAGGATTTATTGCCTTTCGTAAACTTAATTCAGTATGGTTTATCTCAGGGTTAAGCCTAAGTTGGATCGTTTTTGAATTTGCCCATTTGAATTGGGAACTTTCTTGGCCTTGGTTGACCATGGGTAATTTCTTTTCTGTGAGGCCCATGTGGATTCAATGGTACGAGTATACTGGCATCCTTGGGGGTAGTATTTGGGTAATGGCCACGAATCTGTGTGTGGTATTGTTCTTGGAAAGATACAAAAGCTACCGATATGTAATAAGTTTTGTCTTATTGCTTATTATTCCTTTTTGCATATCCTTTGGAATTGAATCTTTTCAAAAAAAATCCTTGAAACCTCGCTTGAAGCAAACCCTAATTATACAGCCCAATATTGATCCTTATACGGAAAAATTCAGTTCCAACCCCGTAGCGCAACTCAAGCTCATGGTGGCTCTTGCAAAACCTTACCTAGTCCCCGGGACTTTGGTTTTAGGTCCGGAAACAGCCCTACAAGAAGCCTTTGTGGAGTCTAATTATTTTCAAACCGAAAGTGAAGAAGTACTGAATAGGACCATTAAACAGAGCCAAACCCAATGGTTGATTGGCGCATCAACGTTTCAGGTTTTTTCGAATAAACAAACCGCTGCATGCCAAGCATTGCCAAATGGGTTATATTACGAATCATATAACACTGCCGCATGTTTGACTAACGACAAAGCGGACTTCATTCATAAATCGAAATTGGTATTAGGTGTAGAGAAAATCCCATTTTCGCAATGGCTTCCTTTTTTGGAAGAATTGTCCATTAACAACGGGGGAACTTCAGGATCATTAGGGACTGAGCCATCGCCCAAAATTTTCCGAACGAAATATGGTTTGTATGCTCCAATTATCTGTTATGAATCAATTTATGGTGCTTTTGTAGGGGAACAATGCAACCAAGGGGCGCAGCTCTTATGCATCATCACTAACGACGGGTGGTGGGGCAACACTCCAGGTCATCTTCAACATAATCAATTTTCAGCCTTACGCGCCATAGAAACTAGAAAATACGTTGTTCGATCAGCAAATACGGGAATCAGCTCGGTATGGTCGCCTCAAGGAAAATGTCTAAAATCGTTGGGTTACGGAAAGCCGGGCGTTGTTACCGCCAACATTCCTATGCTATCGGGTAGAACGTTTTATGTAAAGTATGGTGATTACCTAGGATGGGTATGTTTCATATTATTGGCTTTATTATTTAGTGTTAAAATAATTCGGAAAAAACAGGGAGAATAAATTTTACCTTTGTATGATGCCAAGATTAATTCATATTTGCATAATTCTACTGTTGAGTTTCCCGTTTTGGGTTATTGCACAAATTGACCATTGGGAAATGATCGTGTCGGATAATGACTCTTGGAGTTATCTTGTTCCAGATGCAACTACATCATCAAATTGGTATGACAGCAGTTATAATGTTAGTAATTGGCCAATTGGTATTGGAGGCTTTGGTTATGGCGACAACGATGACAATACAATAATTCCAAATAATTCAAAATCGATCTACTTTCGAAGGAATTTCTATATTTCGGATATCCAATCAATCGAAAAAATTCTTTTAGCGATTGATTACGATGATGGATTTATTGCTTACCTCAATGGTAATTTTTTAGTTAGCAGGAATCTACCCCCCGGTAGTCAACCACCATGGAATTCATTAGCCCTGTCTTCCCACGAAGCAGTAATGTATTCAGGAGGTCAACCTGAAAAATTCTATTTTTCAGAAAGTGAATTCTCAACCTTTCTAACTCAAGGGTTCAACACCTTAAGTATTGCGGTATTCAATAACACGGTAAATTCGAATGACTTGACAGGCCGTTGCTTTTTACTTGCAGGGATATCCGATTCCTCTCAGTTTTATACAAATCCCCCCCAATGGTTTACCCCGCCAGTGGATTTGTTTTCCTCAAACCTACCCATTGTCGTTGTTAATACAAACTTCAATTCGATTCCAGATGAGCCAAAAATAGATGGTACCATGGGAATTATATATCAACACAATGGCGATACAAACTATATTACCGATCCATTCAATGAATTTTATGGGCAAATTAGGATTGAACGCAGGGGTTCTTCGTCGAACAACTTTCCTGCTAAATCCTATGGACTAGAAACTAATGGTCCAAACCAATTAAATTACAATGTTTCAATTTTTGATTGGCCAGTAGATAATGATTGGATATTATATGCCCCCTATACAGACAAGGCCATGATAAGAAATGTACTCACTTATCAGTGGGGGCGTGACATGGGTCATTATGCACCAAGGACAAAATTATGCGAATTAATTCTTAACAATGAATACATGGGAGTTTATGTATTCATGGAACGTATAAAGGTAAATCCAGGAAGGGTAACAATAGATAAGCTTGCTTTCGAAGACACGCTGAATAATCAGTTAACCGGTGGATATATTTTAAAAGTTGACAAAACAACAGCAGGTGGAATTATTGCATGGCCTTCGCCCTATCCTCCTGCTTCGCCGGGATCAGGGACCATAGGAATTCAATTACATGATCCTGATTTCGATACAATTCACCCTTTACAATTAGCATATATCCAATCTTATTTCACAGCCTTTGAAGATGCATTAGCGGGAATTGATTATACAGATCCCGTGCTAGGGTATCAACCATTTATTAATATCAATTCATTTATTGATTTTTTCCTAGCAAATGAACTTACAAAAAACGTTGATGGCTATCGAATCTCAAGCTTTTTGTATAAAGAACGTAACAGCGAGGGGGGCAAATTGGTTGCAGGACCTTTGTGGGATTTTAATATTGCACTTGGCAACGCCAATTACTGTCAAGGAAACAGCACTTCTGGATGGGCTTCTAATTTTAATTCAATTTGTGGCGGCGGTCTTCTTGTACCTTTCTGGTGGAATCGACTTATCAGCGACAGTACATTCGCAAATCTTACCCACTGCAGATGGCTTGAACTTAGGCAAGGGCCTTTAAGTGATAGTGTTATTATGAACGCGATTGATAGTTTTGAGATGGTGTTATCTGGTCCTTCTCAACGTCACTACATTAAATGGCCAATTTTAGGATCATACGTATGGCCTAATAATTTTATTGGGCAAACATATGAAGAAGAAATAAACTACCTTAAAACTTGGATAACCAATCGATTATCTTGGCTTGATGCCAATATGGTTGGTGCTTGTAACAGCCTTTCTGCCCCATTAAAAAATCCAGATCAAATTAAAGTTTTTCCGAATCCGAGTGATTATAAAATATATGTAGAGGGGATAACCAAACCCACCTTTGCTCATATTTATGCCCAAACAGGCCAATTATTGATAAGTATGCCATTAAATTATTTTACTAATGAAATATCAACTGAAAAACTTAATAAGGGCATGTATATCCTGCAAATTGATGGTGTAACTCAGAATTTCAAAATAATAATTAATAATAAATGAAAAACCTCATAATAATAGGCGCAATAATAATGAGCGCATTATCTTGTAAAAAAATCGAAGGGCCAGGAGGCACCTCGGTAATTCGTGGAACGGTAAAAGGTAGCAGCTTTAGCTCAGGAAAACATGAAGTTATACAAGTGATATGTACTGCGGGAATTGAACTTGAACATGGCGACTATTGGATATTAAACACAGGAGACCCCTTAAAACAATATTACATATACTATTCAAATCCAACATGGATTAGTAATGCCGACCCAGCTTTGCAAGGACGAATTGGCATTATGGTTAGCTTTAATTACTCTGATTCAAATACAGAAATTGCAGAAAATACGCAAGCAGCTATTGCTGCAACCACCGGCACACCCTTTACTAGTTTTGTGAGCAATGACATTATTACGCTCACCGAAAACAGTTTTATTAATATTCCAGATCCGGATAATGGAACAACATCATTCGGCATCGACGTGGCTACGCAAGGAAAACCTGAGGAAAGCACCAATGGAATTCCATTAGCAAATAAGCGTGTTTATATTATTTATGGAAAGAATGAATTCGCAGCTAACGATGTTCGAACTGATGAAGCGGGTCGATTTTCATTTGAAGGGCTTCAAATTGGTAGTTATAAGGTTTATGTGCTTTCAAAGGACTCACTTAATGAAGAAGTTTATTTTCGAATTCAGCATGAAGTATCAATCGATGCTGCTAAAAAAATAGTCGAAACACCAACCTTCAATGTTCAATATTGATGTCCTTGAGAGTATATTTTTTGGCCATTTTTCTACCATTATTTGGGTTTTCACAACACCGGACATGGCTTGGTGTTGAAGTGAATCTAAAGCCCATAAAAAAAACAAAACTTTCTTTGGAGTTTCAACATCGCATGCACGGTTTTACTAATTGGAACAGGTCTTTCATTGAAGCAAAATATGCCGCAAAAGTTAATTCAGGCGTTTCTATTTTTACATCCCAACGTGCAGGGATTAATCAGAACCCTTACAGTTCTTTAGATTTAAAAACCACAACATATCATTTCAGAACCTCAATTGGCATTGAATTAAAACCAATAAATTGGTTTACCGATAAATCTCGTTTCCAAATAGGAATATGTGAACAAATACAATTTAATCAATGGAAATTTGAAAGAAATAATAACCTATTTCGGAGTAAAATCAGCGTCAAATATGATTTTAAAGACTTCCCCCTGACACCGTTTATGAATTGGGAGCATTTTTACGATTTTAATAGGGATATTACGTATCTTGAGAATGAAATAATAATTAGTGGAGGAACAACAGCATTTCGTTCCTTTGGTGGCTGTATCATTGAACTTCCGAAATCACAAGAGGTACAAATATCCATAGGGCGTAATAAAGATTATCTCCGTGAAATTTCACGAATCATTCTTGCTATAAAATACTCTGTTAACATCTAATTACCAACTTATTTCTACAGTCACTGTGCCATAGCGCAAGAACAAACAAGCATTCTTTTCATAGGCAGCACATACAAAAAAGGGGGGCCTTTCGGCACACCCCTTCTCCATCAATCAACATTTTACTAGTACCCTTGATTCTGAATCAGGTTTGGATTTAGAATAATATCAGATGTTGGTAGTGGGTACAACTCTAAATATGAGTCTATTCCAATTCCCGCCACATCACCGCCTTTAAACGGCCACACATAGGCAGAACCGGCAAACAATCCAAAGCGAATTAAATCTGTTCTTCGTGTTCCCTCCCACTGCATTTCACGCGCACGCTCATCAATGATATCAGACAAAGTAACTGTGGCCAAATTGTGCAGATTATCGCCGTAGGCGCGCTCACGAATCGAATTCATGTATTGTAGAGCGGTACCTTGATCGCCAAGACGCAAACTTGCTTCTGCCATCATTAAATACACATCACCCAAACGGAACATTGGAAAATCAATATCAGTATGGGGAGAATTCGCATTGTTAGATGCCGTTTGGCCGGAACTTGTTACATTTTTAAATTTAGGGTTCGCATACCCTTGGGTAAATGTTCCTAGGGTGGTGATGTCTTTGGTTTGACCCGCAGTGTAAAATAAGTAACGAGAATCTTCCGTGGTATCCGCAAATTTGTTTACCAAGGCTTCGGTTGCTCTCAACCCAGCCCACTTCCCATTAACTCCATAATCAGCGGCTACCATGGAACCTCCTAGAGAGGCACAAACCAAGAATGTTGTACCACCCCAAGTTTGAGCATAAAGGCCATCATATACAACCGGGAAAATAATTTCAGGTGATGAATGATTATCCGCCAAAAATAACTCTTGATAATTATCATCTAAGATGAAAGGACCTGCATCGATAATTTTTTGGCAATAGTCTTTACAATCTGCCCATCGCGCTGTTCCGGTATACACTTCAGCATTCAAATACAACTTAGCTAACAAAGCTTGTGCTGCCGCTTTGGACGCATGGCCATATACCACGGAAGAGGCTGGGGTTAGGCTTGGCTCAACGGCTAAAAGTTCTGATTCCACATACGCAAATAAGTCTGCCCGTGTGATTCGTTCTGGTTGAAAAGCTCCAACTTTATCATTCTCATCAACAAACGGAACATTACCAAATAAATCCATGGCATGATAATAACTCAATGCCCTTAAAAATCTAGCTTCGTTGCGGTACATACGGATCATCTGCTTGTCGCTTTCACTGAACCCTCTCTCCTCTAATTTCCCATCGTTTGCTTGACCAATGAATTCATTACATAAGGTGATTTGATAATAGATGCGATAGTACATTCCTTTAACCCACACATTCTCTGCATTGATATCATTCTTAACCAATTCAGGAATTCCTGGGTCATTCCATCCACAAACCGCTTCATCTGTAGGTAATTCCTGCAAATTCCAAAGTACACGCACATATGCCGAGAAGCCCTCATCGATGCCCGCAATGTCGGCTTGTCCTGCAGGACCCTGATTTCCAGTCATGGAAAGGCCGGAATACAATTTTGCCAATACTTTAATGTAATTGTTTGGGTCTTTGTATACGGTTTCTGCATTTAGCCCGTATTTTGGGGATTGATTTAATTGTTTATTACAAGAGAAACCGAGTAACAAGGTTCCTAGTAATGCAGTATATAAAATTGACTTTTTCATGATCGTTAATTTAAAAATCAAAGGTTAAATTCAAGGTATAAACACGTGGTCTTGGGTAGAAATTATTATCTACTCCGCCACCCACTTCAGGATCTTGACCGGAATACTTCGTAACAACAAATACGTTTTGAACAGAGAATCCAGCGTTCAATCCAATCTTGTTCTTGGTGAAGCCAAGTTTTCCGAAGTTGTATCCCACGTTGATGTTATCAACACGCAAGAAATTCGCTTTCTCTAGGTAATGGTCAGATAACAACTGGTTCGTGGTTGTTTTTTGTACTTCATCTTCATAGTACAGGGAACTGATGTTATTTAAATATTTCTTTGTTCCTTCTACTGCGGTAAAGGTTCCACTGTTTGAATGAATATTGTTATAAATCGTCGCACCCAATTCGCTACGCATGGATACCCCAGCATACCATTTTCCATATTGAAAATTCAAGGCTGTTCCAAGGAAGATTTTTGGCGCCACTTGGCCCGCATAATAACGGTCTTCGATGTTGATTACGCCATCGTTATTACGATCAACAAAGGCATTCGTGTCTTTCCATTTATCGGTTGCTGTAATGACGCCATCGCCGTTCATGTCGATGCTTGCTTGCTGACCAACTTCGATCAAGCTGCCGTCAGTGTCATATTGCTGCTCATACAGGAAATACGTAAAGGTTGGATAAGCCACTTGATGAATCAACACTTGGTTACCAATGCCTCCGGCGATACCACCTACTAAGATCCCAGGAGAATTCGGGTCTTCAATTTGAGATAACTTTGTCACTTGATTCACGTTATGCGTAGCATTCACCATCCAATCTAAGCGCGTTTTCTTTTTTGCGATAATTCCAACATTCAAGCTCGCTTCAATCCCCTTGTTTTCCATCCCACCCACATTGGTTAAAATTTGATTGGTAAAGTTCGTTCCTGCCGGTACCGCTACCGTTGCAAGAAGGTCTGAAGTAAGTTTCTTATATACGTCGATGGAACCGGAGATTCGGTCTTTTAACAACCCGAAATCCAATCCGATGTTGTAGCTCGTGGTAGTTTCCCATTTCAAGTTCGCATCAAATCCTGCGGGCCGAAAGACTGTATAATACTGACCTCCAAATGCATATTGCGCCGTTGGGCCACCTTCAAAATAATTACCTATATAAGCATAATCCCCAATACCATCTTGTTGCCCTGTTACCCCCCATCCTGCACGAACTTTCAACATATTAATTGCCTTGAAATTCTTCATGAATTCTTCTTGGCTAATGATCCAAGCCGCAGAGGCAGCAGGGAACCAACCCCAACGTTGCTCTGGGCTGAAGCGTGAAGAACCATCACGACGCATTGAAACATTTATCACGTAACGATCATTCAACGAATAAATAGCACGTGCATAGTAAGAAAGCAAAGCGTTTTTCGTATAAAAAGGGTTAGCTGCAGCTAGGGCAATGATAGAATCTTGAGCTTGGTTGTATGTCGGATTGTTCGGGCTTTCGGTATACCAATCTTGATACGAATACCCGGCCGTAACATCTAACATTTGTCTGTTAAGTTTATCCCCAGAGTTATAATTGGCATAAGCCTCGATAAGTTTATTTCCTTTAGTTTGACGATATTGACTGTAGCTTCCTTGGGTGAAATATCCAGCCGCAGAGGTCGCTTGGGTTTCTGTATATCCAGTTCCTTCAGACTGGTCTGTACCGACATTCACCACCGCTTTAAGCTGCGGTAAAAACGGCATTTTGTACGTCGCTTTTGCATTACCGATGTAGCGATTAACCACACTTCGATCCTCGGACTGCATCAACAAGCCAACAGGATTTCGTGCGGAAAGCGTGTTCGGTTTACCGTTGTCCAACCATTCATAGTAACCTCCAAAAATGGTGTTTCCCGACATTACAGGCTTGGTTGGATCGAAGAAAGCAGCACCTAAAGCACCACGGTTGGCAAAAAACGAACGCGATTGCACCAATTTCTGGTTGATTTCAAACTGCAAAGCGCCGTTTAAAAAACTTGGAGTTAAATTAACCCCTAGGGAAGTTCGGTTTAAATTATCCCTTTTCAAAAGGCCGTTTTCATAACGATTCCCCACCGAAAGTCGATACGGCAACCCCTTGATACCCCCAGTTATGGAAACGTTGTTATCCACCACTACTGCGTTTCGGAATACTTCGCGCTGCCAGTCGGTATTAACGGTAGAATCGATGCCGAGCAATGCAATCTGAGCTGCTGTTCCTTTCGTGCGAATTAATTTACGAAGGGAATCACCGGAAAGAACGTCGGCATATTTTGCTACGGTAGAAACTGAGGTCTTGGAATCCCAAACTACTTTGACTTGGTTTTGGTTTGCTGCACCTTTTTTTGTGGTAATAATGATGACTCCATTCGCGGCACGTGAACCATAAATCGCAGTAGCCGATGCATCTTTTAATACCACAAATGACTCAATATCATTGGGGTTAATTAATGACAAAGGGTTGGCAGCACCTGCTATACCCCCATTATCTAATGGGACTCCATCTACAACAATCAAAGGGTCATTACTAGCATTAATAGATGTCCCACCTCGTAGGCGTAAGGTACTCCCTGAACCTGGAGCGCCATCGTTGGAAGTAACCTTCAATCCCGCGACTTTTCCCATCAAGAGTTGTTCAGGCGTTGCTAAAGAGCCCTTTAAAAAATTCTTCTCATTGATGATAGTAGCCGCACCCGTCAAATCTTTTGTTCTAGTGGTTCCATAACCAATAACAACTACCTCATCGGATGTTTTCTGATTATCACCAAAAACCAAATTTTTGGTAACGGTTCCGCCACCTGAAATTGCCACGTCAACGGTCATGTCCTCTAATCCAATCAGACGTAAGGTCAACACATAACTTCCATCAGCCAAACCGGTGATTTCATAGGCACCATTGACATCAGAAAAAGCAACTCCTTTGGTTGGCCCATCTGCTAGAACTTTCACATCGCTTAACTTATTTCCTTTGGCGTCTTCAATTACGCCATTAATTTTACCTGTTTGCGCAAATCCCAGGACAGACAAGGCCAACATTAATATCAAGGAAAAAGATTTACTAAATAATCGTTTATTCATAATCTCTTAAATTGTTGTTAGTTTTTAATTAAAGTGCTTCCAAATATACTTTTTTTTTCAAAATGTCATTATGACACAAAGAAAATTATGGGAATTTGATTTTCAATTTGTTACCATCCTCCAGTTTATAAAGTAGGCGTGCCGTTTTCGTTGTTGAGTCAAAAGTTATCTTGGTGTTTTCTCCTAGCAATTGATCATTGGTCCTACAAACAATTCGAGGTGCTTCAGATACATTGTGGATGAATAGCGTAACTCCTGGACTAAATGGTTTGCAAAACGGACTGTTAACGTTCACGTTAATTACGGAATTTCTCCTTGACTTTTTAAGGTAGTCAAATTCGAATAAAGTGAAACAATCCCCATTAAAATCTTGTCGTGAAGAGCCATCATCTTCGAATAACTTCCCTTCAGAGGCAGAAACCGAAGGATCGTAATAGAAATGTACCTCCACATTATTTAGAGAATATGCTTCGGTAGACTGTATGCCTTTTTTTGCCATCGGGATGAACGCAC
The DNA here is from genome assembly GCA_030830895.1 of Crocinitomicaceae bacterium. GTDB lineage: Bacteria > Bacteroidota > Bacteroidia > Flavobacteriales_D > Crocinitomicaceae > UBA952. The sequence continues at coordinate 11,814 of JAURMC010000006.1, forward strand.
CAGCTTTTACAAACACCGGAATTTGATCCATGGTCAAGGAATCAAGGGTGGATTCATTCCAAACCATTTCCATCCGGGATCCCCAAAAACAGCGAGCTGCGGAAATGCTTTGATTTGGAACAACTCGTTCATCGTTGAATAAATTAAACCAAGGATGGGCGTCTGGAAAATCAATGTTGGCCACTTGCTGTCCTTTTTCGGTAATAGGAACTACATAAATATCAGGTCCCCACATGAATGCATCGGTACGTTCTATGAAATCTTTTCGGTTGGGATATTCCATAAAAACGGGACGCATTAAGGGTATGCCTGTTAATGAATTTTCATACGCGAGCGTGTAATTATATGGAAGCAAGCGATAGCGCCACTCAATGGCTTTCTTGGCCAGGGCTTTGGTTTTAGGGTCCTTAAAAATAGCTTCGCTTGCCACTTCTTGTTGAGCATGTGGACGGAATACCGGTTGAAATACGCCATATTGCAACCAACGTATATAGAGTTCCGGGTCATCGTTCGCTCCACCAAAGCCACCAAGATCGGAATGTAGGTATCCAATTCCTTGCAATCCTGCTTGAAGGGTGAGTTCTACTTGTGGCTTTAATCCGCCCCAGGTACGATTCACGTCACCCGTCCATGGAATCATGCCAAAACGTTGAGACCCGGAATATCCAGATCTCATCAAAATAAAGGGCCTAATATTGGGAAAATCCTCTTTATAGCCGTCTCTTATTAATCGAGCCCAATCATGACCATAGGTATTGTGTACCCGATTTGATCGACCATTGACGTGATACAGCTCATCGGGATGAACCTCCGGCTCACCTAAATCTCCCCAAATTCCTTCTACCCCCATGTCGATTAAGCCTTTATAGATATCCCAAAACCACTGTTTGGTTTCTGGCTTGTAAATATCCAATAATCCCGTATTTCCAAAATAAAAATCATAAGTAAAAGGCTTTTCGCCCGTCACGTCCGTGCACAACAATTTTTTGGCTTTGGTTTCTTCCCATGTTCGCGAGGTAGTTAAAATAAATGGCTCTGTAATCAAAACTGTTTTTACCCCATTATTTTTAAAATCCAAAATCATTTGTTCAGGATTAGGAAAGCTGTCTTTATGGAATTCAAAATTCCCTAGTGTGCCTTGGATGGTAGTGCCAAACCAGTATAAATCAAATACAATGGCATCTAACGGTATACTATCAGCTCTAAACTTTGATACCACCGTTCGTGCCTCTTGCTCTGAATGATACCCAAATCTACTTGCAAAATTACCAAAGATCCACCGGGGAGGTAAAGGTTGCCTTCCGGTTAAATCCGTATATGTTGTCACTAATTCCTTCCAATTACCCGCAGCGATAACTTGATAGGTTTTTCTTCCACCTGTTGTTTCGTAGGTAAGACTGCTATCTTTTTTCGAATCCAGGTCTAGAAAACCAGTGTACGAATTATCAAAGTGCAAGGCATAAAGCCGATCTGAAATCACCAAGGGCATGCAGTAGTTCATCTGTTCAGAATGCGTTTCATACCCGTAATGCGCCTTGTTGTATAGCGGTAGCCTATAGCCTCTACGGTCCATTCCAAGCACCCGATTTCCCGTTCCGAATAATTTTTCATCCTGACTCAAATTAAACTGAATCGTTTCCATGCTCGAATCTACATCATACCCCCATCGTTCAGATAGCAAGTATTTACCTTTATGCCAATACGTGATTTTAAACGGATTCGTTTGAATTAAAATAACAGGATTCATTTTCTTATCCCGATCTTCCTTGTGATAAATATGGATGAACGGGGGGATTAAGGCATTGGAGGAGGCGGCCCAAGTAAACGAATTCTCATCAGGTTTTTTTTCTACAGTGTGAGAATTGGCTTCATGCTTTTGACCGTTCGGAATAAAGGTGGTTTCAATAATGTTCGGACCATAGGATCTAAAAATGTACTCACCATCCGAAACCGCCACTTTAATTCCTGCAGGAATTGAAGCAATGCTCTTAAATTGACGTGTCGGATTTTGACTCCATATCTTGGCGTTAATCCACGAAAAAAATACTATGGCAAAGACCTTAGCTACAATTCGATAATCCATGCTGTTTTCCCTGAAATAGTTAATGATTTCTGCGACATGTCAATGAAGGTCTCTGATAACACCTCTTTTTTTAGGGGAATTGCCCTGATTGAAAATTGATCTAAGACATCAACAAAACGGCTCGTTGTAAAGGATTGAGCATCCAATGAATTATTCAGCACGACCATAATTTTCTTCTCGCCTAAGATTCTAAAATAAACGTACAAGTTGTTCTGTGGAACGTACTGCACTAAGGATCCGTCATGAATAACCGCTTGGTTTTTTCGCCAATTAAGCACCTTTTTCGTGAATTGAAAATACGCTTCTTGTTCTGGGGTACGTCCTAATTTTGAGCGTTTTCGAGCATCATCTTGCGCATAAAATGCCGACAGCGTATCAGTATCCCAACCACCCGGAAAATCTCGACGGATGTCCGCATCCCCGGCATCTTTAGAGCCCTTCATCCCAATTTCCGAACCATAATAAATTTGCGGAATGCCTCGAGTCGTGGCAATAAGCGTAAGAGCCAATTTATAATCCGACAAATTTGGACAATATTCATTGAAGCGCTGGGTATCGTGATTTTCCATAAATACCAACAAATTGTTTGGATTTTCATAGACAAAATCATTCACAAAATTCTCATAAATACGAGCCATTCCTTGATCCCACCCTTGATTCCGTTCATTAAACGCCTGCATGATTGCGTCGTGTAAGGTGAAATCCATTACAGCGGGTAGGCCACTGTTATACGAATCCAAGGCTCCAATTTTACTGTCTTTTTGCCAATAGGAAATTTGTGCTTGATTATGAAGCCAAACCTCACCAACCATGTTTAGATAGGGATATTCATCCATAATGGCCTTGGTCCATGTAGCAATTGCTTCTTTATCGTTATAGGAATAAGTATCAACCCGTAGACCATCTAAACACGCATATTCTATCCACCAAATGGTATTTTGAATTAAATAGGTTAAAAGCAGTGGATTTGACTGATTCATGTCTGGCATCGAAGAATCAAACCAACCATCTGCAGAAGCAGCATGATCTGATGCAGATGCATACGGATCCATTTGTGTACTTGTGCGATATGAAGATCGGGTAAACTGATCAAATTGATGAATCCACGTTTTCGTTGGGAGGTCCTTAATCATCCAGTGTTTACTTGACCAATGATTAGGAACTTCATCTTTAATCACTTTGAGGCCTTGCCGATGTGATTCAAGAACCAATTCTTTAAACCATGCATTTGTTCCATATCGAGGATCTACCTTATATAAATCTGATTGGGCATAGCCGTGGTATGAATAGGTAGGTTCATTATCTTCAAGTAATGGAGTTGTCCAAATCGTAGTTGCTCCTAATTCTTTAATATAGTCTAAGTGCTCAATAATCCCACCGATGTCACCCCCATGTCGACCTCCAGGTAGCGAGCGATTTCCAGGCTCTGTCATCCCCGGAAAAGTATCTTGACCCGGGAAAATGTTAGCAAAGCGGTCTGGCATTAACAGATAAATTACATCCTTAGTTGAAAATCCTTGACGAACCGCTGATTGGTACATGCGTTCTTCTAATTTAAAATCGAAGTGCGCAACTTCCTTATTCATGGTATTGGTTAAGGTAATTGGGTAGGTTCCAGCATTTCTATTCTGAGTCTCCAGCGTAACGAAAAGATAGTTCGGATTTTCTGTTTTCATGATTCCTATGACTTCCAACCCCTTAACATTTACCTTGTACTTAGCAATCTCTGGGCCGTGGATTAACACCTGTACCTGATGATGTTTCATTCCAACCCACCAATTGGATGGTTCCACATGGTCCAAAACGACCGTTTGCGCTGAGAATGATAGTGCAATAATTAACGTGTAAAGTGATAAATAGGTTTTCATGGAATCACAATTCTTTTTCTGGTTTGACCTGTGGATGAAATTTCGATATACACTTGATTTGTTGGCACTTCATCCAGTAATCTTCCCATCAAATCTACGCGTGTAACCCACTGCATTGGAGCTTCAATCGGTTCATTAAATCCAACGGAACAAGGGTTCGATGTGCCGTTGTAAATTAACTGATTCAATGCGGACGCACTGCGCTGGGTAATGTACGCCTCCAAGGAGGTGGAAACATGGTTACCCCATGCAAATGTTATCGCATCAAGAAAATCTTGATTTGAAAACCCGTAATCCAATCCTTTATAAGTGTCGGCAAGGGCCGAGGGACTAATTAAAGCTTGGGTGGCTTCCCAAATAGGTACCATAAAGTCTGGGGTAAAGTAAGTATTGATGTGTTGCTGCATATAAAAAGAAAACCGATCCTTAAAATAAGGAACTTGCATCAAACGCTTATACAAAGGGCGTAAAGCATTACTCGGAGACCATGTATAAATGTTTCTAAATTGCCAGTCAATGCCAAACCAATCCACACCAAACGTATTATCTAAATCGTATTCAATAAAAACAAATTTTCCATCTGATGGCCTTTGATACAAATAATAGTTGTTTTTATTAAATATATAACCATCCCATTGTCCAACTAAAATTTGAAAGGCCAACGAATTTAGCAACAGTTCTACATCGATAACTTCCTGAATTGCGCATGGAAATTCATCATTGGATGAATTATTTAACACTTCAATGAAATGAACCAGGCCAGAAAAATCATTTAATGCCTCATTCGTTTTTAATTCATATAGGGCTTCATAAGGCGCTTGTCCTGAACCTTGAAAAGTCATATCGGCACCCCACTTAGCTTTATATAAATTACCTGTATCGTCATTATTAAAGCGTGCCTCTACATATTGATCATCTAAATGTTCCACATTTATGTAAAGGCCTTTATATTCGTCATTTATATGTACTTCTACATAAGAAGTACGTGAAGCAGGTAATCCCGACCATCGAAGCATTTCTTGACAGGTTCTGCTGCGCATGATTGATACGTCATTATGCTCCCCGTTCAGATTCAAGGATTTTAAATCATACCATTTAAATCCGGGTTGATACTCATTAAAATCGATTTTAAAGGACTTTTTAGCCGATTGTAAGGAAGTGTTTCCGCGAATCCTGATGCCTACTGTATCAATGGTATCTGTAACTGTCGAACTTACATAAATAAATTGAGCAGGAAATTCGAATGAAGACCCTAAACTATCCCCTACCATAGTGTTAAAATCCTGGGGGCTCATGGTGATATAAATTTTAGCAACCTCATTTTGCAGAAAGGCATTTGAATTCGTTGGATGCAATAATTGAGAAAAAAATGCTAAGGGAATAATACAGGCAATACCTAATAATGATTTCATTATTTCACAACGGTTTGATAAGCGATCGAATTTCCTAATTTTATTAATACTAAATATGTTCCTGATGCAAGATTTAACTCGTCGAGTACTAAGTGGTTTTCCCCAACATTTGCCATTGCGCGTTGTTGTTTTATAAGAACTCCTTGCGCATCAAAAAGCTGAATTTCTACCGGTTGAAAATCAATCGAAGATAATTTGATCGTACATGTGGATGTTAAAGGAACTGGATAAACCTCAAAATTAAACCCAGGATTTTCTAAGTCTTCGATGGAAGCCACGGATGTAATATACGGTAGAGGCAAGTGCACATCGGTATATACTCTATATTCTCCGGGTTGCAGGGCAATGGAGGCATTAACATTGGTAACATTCAAGCTATCTCCTGTAAAGTACTCATACCACCAACCGGTATGTTGAAAGGCCGGAATTGCCGAGGCTGCGTTCACATCAATATTTACTAAAGAAACCCCATTCATTGTTGGATGATTCATAATCATGCGTTTAACGCCTGCACCAAGACTGGCTTGAAAATCTAAGGATCTGAAGGTCTCGTAATTGTTGCGCAAGGTCAACATAGCCGTATACACATCAAGCAATTGTTGACGTCTTCCTTGCTGCAAGTAATTCCATAAAATCGGTTTATTACACACTCTGCATGGATAATCAATGTCGATATCATAACCATACTCCCCAAATTGCCAAATCATTCGGGGTCCGGGTTGCGAAAGGAAAATTACCGCTAACCCTTGCATGCGACCGAGCGCCGTGTAGGGGTCTTTTGCATTGTGGGCCGGATTTGAAGCATTCCCGTACGTACTGGCCTCGTACATTAAGCGTTGCTCGTCATGACTTTCCATGTACGTCACTAAATGGGGCAAAGTCCAAGTACGGTTGGTATAAATCCCGTTAGTAATGCTTGAATTTGCAGGGAATCCCTTACCCGAATTTTGGTAGCCATAAGTTACATTCCCCCATAGCATGCAGCCGTAATCCGCCAATTGTTCTTCTTCATTGTTATCACACCAATGTTCGAGGATAATATATTGATCCGGGTCGATGGCCCAGATGCTATCGGCCATGCGCTTGATGTTATTTATTCGTTCAACACTAAAGTTAGCGGTTGTATTTGCAAATCCTTTCGTAAAATCGAAACGGAACCCATCAATGTTGTACGTTTCCACCCAATAGCGATTGACTTGATCTATATATTCTTTCGTAGGAGCCTTACTATGATTAAAGTCGTAGCCCCAACAATTTGGGGGATGAGGACAAACCGCATTAAACCACGGGCTATTCGTGGCAGGACGGCTATTCAAAGCATCCCAATACATATTCACCATGGGATTTTGTCCAAAGGCATGGTTAAGCACCATATCAATAATGACGGCGATCCCTCGACCGTGGCACGTGTCTACAAATTCTTTGAACTTCTGCGCCGTGCCATAGTATTTATCAAGTGCCATATGAAATGAAGGATTATACCCCCAGCTTTCATTGCCTTCAAATTCAAAGTTTGGCATCAATTCAATGGCATTAATTCCAAGGCGATCTAAATACGCAATGGTGTCAATCAGTGTTTGATAATTTCGAGCCGCCACAAAATCCCGAACCAACAATTCATATATCACAAGGTCTTTATTTTCAGGACGGGTAAAGTTGGTATTTTGCCAAGTGTAGGTAGATGGCGTGGTGTAAAAAACAGAAACAATTCCGGTCGTTAATCCGGTTGGGTATGGAGGTAAATTCGGGAAGGTATTCGCATTAATAAATGGGTCATTATTTGGGTCAAGCACCAAGGTGCTCATTGGATCCGCATATTTTCCTTGGTTCGTAATCATATATTGGTAACCATATGCCTGTCCTGGCTGAAGTCCATGTACAATAAGCCACCATCTATTGGAATCTACGGAGCAATTCATATGGAAGGCCCCAGTTGGTAACCAATTATTAAAATCTCCTACTAAATAGACATGATCTTTCTCCGGAGCATACAGTTGAAACAATGCGGTAGAATCGTTCAGCATCTGAACACCATTCTTAGTTCCAATAGGAGGGTTTTGGTAAGTTAGGGGTGGATTAACGGTATAGTAAACGCTATCTTTTATCACGGTGGTTCCATTATCTGCTTCAAAAAGCAGCATATGTGTTCCGGGAACGGATGCGGTAATGTTCGTATTAATGGCCAATGCATTTGGCACAGTTTGTAAAAGTACCCCATCTTCCTTTAAGCTTAAAGTAGCGGGTTGATTTGCTTGCGCGTTGAACGCAAAATTTTGATTTAAATCTAATAGGGGCATTTGGCTTGGATTGAAAATCGCGGCCTGTAACCCGCCGTTTACGGGGTAAACATCGTAATAAATATCGCTTCCATCTGCTTCACGCCCCACCACAGAGCCATTGGCATTACGAAAAACAAAGGCTAACTTAAGGACGGTGGTATTCACAGGGAATCCATAAAACGCATCGATATCAATGGTAATTGAATGCTTATTGTTTCCAAGATTGGTCATTTGCACATTGGCATCAACTTGCCCCCAATTGCCTTGAACAAACAACCAATTGGTGGGTGAAGTACTAGCTGTTGTAATTACGCCGGTATGGCAATACACCTGATTGGTGCCCACTAAGGCCCCATTCCCTTCGGTTGCATCATAAACAATGGTAACCACATCATTTACGGTAGGAAACGCGGGGGTTAACTCTAGGATTTGGGCATTCAAGTTAAAGAAGAAAAGCCCAAAGAAAAACAACAGGGTGTGTGTGTATTTCATAAAATTAAGATAAAGAAAAAGCCTACGTTTTCACATAGGCTTTTCCAAGAAAAAACTATAAAATTATTTTTTCATCAATTTTCCAGTTACTACATTACCAGCAGCATTTACTTGATAAATGTAAGAACCAGCCATAAGGTTAGCTGTAGAAACTTCAACTGAATTTTCTGCACCAGTAACCACTGATTTAGTAGCAACTACTTTACCAGACAAATCAAACAATACGATTTCTGCAGTATTTGCATTTGAGATAAAGTTAAATGTTGCAACGTCATTTGCTGGGTTTGGAGAAACTGTTAAGTTGCTAATTGCATTGTCATTCAAGTTCGCAGAACAAGAAGCAGCACAAGCATCCCAACAATAAGTTAACGTAGTTGCCGAACCAGGAACTACCAATGTACGGTTAATGTTTCCTGAGCCATCATCAACACCACAACCATCAGAAACGATAGTATTTAACGGATCGGTTCCTTCATTCATACCCCAGTTACCATTGATAAACTTGTAATACAAAGTTTGATCTACCGAAGAAGCTGGAAAATCAACAACAATTTCCCAAATATTACTACCCATATCAGTCATTGCTGAAGTCGGTGTGGTTGGTGACCAATCAGCCATTGGTCCGCCGTTGGCGTTTCCACCTAAAGCAGAAAAATTACCTCCAACACGGATTCCCGTTGCATCAAGAGTTGCTCCCCCTGCCAAATAGTTGGTTACATCCACTTGAAAAGTTACGGATACTTGTGCCGTAGCTATTGCTCCAATAAAAAGAGCCGATAAAAGTGTAAACATTTTTTTCATACACATAAAATTTAAAAAGTTAATAAATACTTAGTGTCAATTAGACAACTTCAAAATTAAAAATAAATTCAAATTTTCAATTATTTTTTGATTTTTTTTTCAATTCACCCTATTTATTAATGGGATAATACACATGCCCCGGCATATAATAAATCCTTTGTAATTAAACTTTTTGGGGGATTCTCGAAAATCCCCAAATATGACGAGCCGCTCCCTGACATGGCTGCATAAAATGCACCTTGATCCAGAAGGTATTGAATGCCCAAGGATATTTCTGGGTGAGAAATAGTCACTGGCAATTCAAAATCATTAATATAATAGGCTTGCCATTCGTTTAATGGTTTAATTTGACGCCCGATACAATTTAAAGGATTTGGAATAATTGCTCCATATGCAGAAGCAGTACTTATATGAATTCCAGGATTATAAATAGCAATATACAACCCATGGAGATTGATATTCACAGGCTGCAGTAATTCTCCCCTACCTGTAGCCAATACGGGTTGATTATTAATAAAAAAGGGGCAATCACTCCCTAATTCTGTTGCCAAATTTTCTAAGGTCTCAGTAGACAATCCCATATCAAACCAATCATTCAAACCCTTTAAGGTAAATGCCGCATCTGAAGAACCACCACCTAATCCTGCACCAATCGGAATCTGCTTGTGTAAATGTATTGACAGCGCCCCTATTCCGAATCTTTCTTTCATTAGCCTATATGCGTTTTCAACCAATCCCAAACTTCCATTAGAAGGTATATGGGTTCCTGTTTGATGGTATGAAAACTCATCTGATGCCGTAAGTTCCAAGATGTCATAAATTGGTACAGGAATCATAATTGATTCTATATCGTGAAATCCGTCTTCTCTCTTACGGAGAATTCGCAACCCAAGGTTGATTTTTGCATTTGGAAATAGGATCATGCTTTACAAAAATACAAGAACGCATTAAAATTTTTACTTTTGTGATTACAAGTTATCCAATTATGAGTACATATCTAGATTTTGAAGCCCCATTACAAGCGTTACAAGACCAAATCTTACAAACGGAACAGATTGGAATTACTACGGAAGTGGACATGTCTGATAAGATAGCGGCATTGAAAGAAAAATATATTGAAACGGCTAAATCTATATTCTCTACCTTGACACCTTGGCAACGTGTACAGCTTTCACGTCACCCTGATCGTCCGTATACCTTAGCGTATATTAATGCTGTTACCAACAATGACTTTCTAGAATTGCATGGGGATCGTGGAGTAAAAGACGATAAGGCTATGGTTGGTGGATTTGGCTCAATAAATGGTAAATCCGTAATGTTTATTGGGCAACAGAAAGGTATCAACACTAAAATGCGCCAATATCGAAACTTTGGGATGCCAAATCCGGAAGGGTATAGAAAAGCATTACGGTTAATGAAGCTTGCAGAGAAATTTAATAAACCAATTGTAACCTTTATTGATACCCCCGGAGCATTCCCGGGTCTTGAGGCAGAGGAGCGTGGACAGGGAGAAGCCATCGCACGAAATATCTATGAAATGATGCGTTTAACCGTACCGGTTATTTGCATTATAATTGGGGAGGGAGCATCCGGTGGTGCCTTAGGAATTGGTGTAGGAGATAAAGTAGCCATGCTAGAAAACACCTGGTATTCTGTCATTTCTCCTGAAAGCTGTTCTTCTATCTTATGGCGTTCTTGGGAGCATAAAGAACAAGCTGCAAGTGCCCTAAAACTAACACCAACGGATATGCAAGGATTCGGCTTAGTTGATGAAGTAATAAAAGAACCTGTCGACGGCGCTCACCGAGACCACGAAACCATCTTCAAGGATGTAAAAACTCAAATATTAACTTACCTTGAGGAGCTTGATCAGATGCATCCATCCGACCGAATTTCCAAGCGAATTGAGAAATTCAATCAAATGGGAGTTTGGAAATAAGCACAAAAATGAATGGCTGAATCGCTTTTTACTCCAATTGCTTATTTAAAAGGAATAGGTCCTCAAAAGGCAGAATTACTTAAAAAAGAACTTCAGATAGAAACCTATTGGGATTTATTAAATCATTTTCCATTTAGGTATATCAATCGCTCACAAATTCATCAATGTGCTCAACTTCATTTAGTAGATGGGCATGTTCAATTGGAAGGATTTATTGATCAAATACAAGAATTAGGCGGAGGCCGTTCAAAACGACTTCAATGCAGATTTACGGATGACACCGCAAGCATTCAACTCATTTGGTTTCAAGGATGGAAATATATCAAACCAGCGCTCAGCACAGGAAAAAAATACCGCATTTTTGGAAAACCTAGATTAAACAATAACTTTTGGAGTATTGCACATCCTGAAATGGTCCCTGCTGACGAATCGAGTAGTATTGGTTATCAACCCATTTACCCAAGCACCGAAAAATTAAGTGCTAAAGGGCTAAATACCCGAGGCATTGAAAAGGTTATGGGTGGCTTACTTGAGCGAATTTCATTAGAAAGTATGCAAGATCGCTTACCGGAATCCATTCGTAAAGAAATGCATTTAGTTGGCATCGGTATGGCTTATGCTAATATACATCAACCTCAAACTGAACAAAGTTTTAACCAAGCGAAAAAGCGCTTTGTATTTGAAGAATTATTCCTGTTACAACTTGAAATGATTCTTCGAAAAGGGGTTCGAAAACGAACAGAAAAAGGCTTTGTTTTTTCGAAATCCGGGGAGATCTTGTCCGACTTTTACCATAATAAATTACCATTCGACTTAACCGAGGCTCAAAAAAGAGTCATTCGAGAAATTAGAAAAGATTGCCAAACGGGACAGCACATGAACCGTTTACTTCAGGGTGATGTAGGTTCTGGAAAAACATTAGTTGCCTTAATTACAATGTTAATCGCACAAGGAAACAAATTTCAATCTGCCTTGCTTGCGCCTACAGAAATTCTATCTGCCCAACATTATGAAACAATCGTTAGTTTTTTATCTGATTTACCTATACGATGTGCCCTACTAACTGGATCTACTAAACGCTCTAATCGCACCCCCTTACTTGGAGCACTGGAAAAGGGCGAAATCGATATTTTAATTGGAACGCACGCTTTGTTAGAGGATGAGGTTGTGTTTAAAAATCTAGGATTAGTAGTAATTGATGAGCAACATCGATTTGGTGTTGCACAACGGGCAAAAATGCGTAAGAAAAACACTATTGCGCCACATGTGTTAGTAATGACCGCTACACCCATTCCCAGGACCTTAGCGATGACATTTTATGGTGATTTAGATGTTTCCGTAATTGATGAACTTCCACCGGGTAGAAAACCCATACAAACCATTCATCGCTACGATACGCATCGCTTACAGCTTTATGCGTTTATGCGAGAGCAAATCGCCTTAGGAAGACAAATTTACGTAGTTTACCCGCTTATTGAAGACAGTGAAACCTTAGATTTTAAAAGTTTATCCGACGGATTCGAGGCAATTTCCCGTGCATTCCCATTACCAAATTACCAAGTAAGCATTGTGCATGGAAAACTCAAACCTGAAGTAAAGGAGTATGAGATGAAGCGCTTTGTTGATGGGATAACGAATATCATGGTGGCCACCACGGTAATAGAAGTGGGCGTAAATGTTCCAAATGCAACGGTAATGGTGATTGAAAGTGCGCAGCGATTTGGACTTTCTCAATTACATCAGCTACGTGGGCGTGTAGGACGTGGGGCAGAAAAATCTTATTGTATTCTCATGACGAACTACGAGTTATCAAAAGAGGCTAAAAAACGAATGGAAACCATGGTTGAAACCACAGATGGATTTAAAATTGCGGAAGTGGATTTAAGCTTAAGGGGTCCGGGTGATATTTTAGGAACTCAGCAAAGTGGCGCATTAAATTTAAAGATGGCCGACTTATCAAGGGATCAACATGTGGTAAGCATCGCGCGTGAAGCGGCGCTTCGTATATATGAGCAAGACTCTAGCTTAACCGACCCCCTGCATTTAACGTTGAGAAATTATATGTTGAGTCTGTTTCAAAACAAACCACAATGGGATAAAATTGCATAAAAAATCCCGCCTAAGCGGGATATAGAGTTTGAGAGAACAGCATATTATACTTCATTCTCTTCGGTTAGTTTTTCGTATACTTCTTTAGAGCCAACGATCATATTTTGGAAATGACGCACTCCTGTACCAGCAGGTATTAAGTGTCCAACAATAACATTTTCTTTCAATCCAAGTAAATGATCTTCTTTCCCAGAAATCGCTGCTTCGTTTAGTACTTTGGTTGTTTCCTGGAATGAGGCCGCTGAAATAAATGACTGAGTTTGAAGTGACGCCCGAGTTATCCCTTGAAGAAGTGGTGTAGAAGTTGCTGGTTCAGCCTCACGGGCCTCTATTAGCTTCTTATCTTCCCGCTTCAATCTTGAATTTTCATCCCGTAATTTACGTACAGAAATTAATTGGCCTTTTTCAACCTCCGTAGATTCTCCTGCATCACGAACGAACATCATACCATAAAGTTGATCATTCGCCTCCATGATATCCGCTTTGTGAATCGATTGTCCTTCAAGGAATCTCGTATCTCCTGGATCAACTATTTCAGCTTTAAGCATCATTTGGCGAACAATAACCTCAAAATGCTTGTCGTTAATTTTTACACCTTGAAGTCGGTATACCTCTTGGATCTCATTAACAATATACTCTTGAACTTTAGTTGGTCCTTCAATATTTAAGATATCATTCGGTGTGATGGCCCCATCCGATAGTGGTTGACCCGCACGAACAAAATCATTCTGCTGAACCAAGATATGCTTCGAAAGTGGTACAAGATATTTTCGAATCTCTCCTGATTTCGAAGTAATAATAATCTCTCGATTACCACGCTTAATTGTGCCGTAAGCTGCGGTACCATCAATTTCTGAAACAACTGCTGGATTGGAAGGATTACGTGCTTCAAAAAGCTCGGTTACCCGTGGTAAACCTCCAGTAATATCCCCAGACTTACCTGAGGATCTTGGTATTTTTACTAGGATTACCCCGGCGTCTACAATATCCCCTTCTTCAACATTTAATAGTGCACTTACTGGCAATGAATACTCCCGAAGTACTTCTTTTGTTTTAACGTCTAAAATGTGAATCGCGGGGCTTTTCTTTTTATCCCTAGACTCAATTATCACCTTTCTATTATAGCCCGTTTGCTCATCCATTTCTTCACGATATGTAATACCTGCTTCCATGAAATCAAACTTAACCTTTCCTTTTACTTCCGTAATAATCAAGGCATTGTATGGATCCCATTTACAAATTACATCTCCTTTCTTAACTTTTGTTTTATCCTCAACCATTAAGTCAGAACCGTACGGAATATTGGCATTCATGATTACAATTCCTGTCTTCTCGTCAACGATTCTCATTTCACCAGATCTACCAACTACGATGGTTTTAACCAATCCATCAGCTCCTTTATGGTCAATTGTTCGTAATTCTTCAAATTCAATACGACCAGAAACTTTTGCCTTGATGTCTGAACTATCAGCAATGTTTGAAGCAGTTCCCCCAACGTGGAATGTTCTTAGGGTCAACTGTGTACCTGGCTCACCGATAGACTGTGCGGCTATAACCCCAACAGCATCTCCCATTTGTGCTGGTCGGTGAGTAGCTAGGTTTCGCCCATAACATTTCGAACATACCCCTTTACGCATTTCACAAGTCAATACTGAACGTATTTCAACATCATCAATTCCCGCTACTTCGATTTCCTTAGCAACATTTTCCGTAATTAATTCTCCGCTCCCGATTAACAATCGATCTGATTCTGGATAATAAACATCATGTACAGATGTTCTTCCGATAATTCGATCAAACAACGGCTCAACAACTTCATCATTCTTACGTAGTGCAGAAGCAACGATACCACGAAGTGTACCACAATCCTCTGAATTAATTACCACATCTTGAGCCACATCGACCAATCGACGAGTTAAGTAACCTGCATCCGCTGTTTTAAGGGCAGTATCTGCAAGTCCTTTACGCGCACCGTGGGTAGAAATAAAGTATTCAAGAATAGAAAGTCCTTCTTTAAAGTTTGAAAGAATTGGGTTTTCAATAATCTCTTGTACGGATGCTCCAGATTTTTGAGGTTTTGCCATTAACCCGCGCATTCCTGAAAGCTGACGAATCTGTTCTTTTGATCCACGAGCTCCAGAGTCGAACATCATATATATTGAATTGAATCCTTGACGGTCAGTTTTTAACTGTTCCATGAGGGTTGCTGTCAATCTTGAATTAGTATGTGTCCAAATATCGATAATCTGGTTATAACGCTCATTATTTGTTATCAATCCCATGTTATAACTAGCCATAACCTCAGTAACCTCTTGTTCAGCCTTCGCAACCAATACTTCTTTTTCCTTTGGAATAATAATATCATCCAAATTAAACGATAAACCACCTTTGAATGCCATATGATATCCTAAGGTTTTAATATCATCAAGAAATTGAGCCGTTCGGCTTGTACCTGAAACTTTAAGTACCTCACCGATAATATCACGTAATGCTTTTTTTGTGAGTACATCGTTTATATACCCAACTTCACGTGGAACCTTTTCATTAAACAGCACACGGCCACAAGTGGTATCAATCATTTTTAATACCGGTTCACCTTGTTCGTTCAGGTCAAAAGTCTTGACCTTAATAGTTGCATGCAAATCAAGTCGACGTTCATTATATGCAATGATTACCTCTTCTGGAGAATAAAAGATTTTTCCTTCTCCTTTAACTATCTCTGTCTCAGTAGACAACTTACCTTTTGTAATATAATACAAGCCGAGAACCATATCCTGAGATGGTACCGCTATCGGTGCCCCGTTCGCTGGATTCAAAATATTGTGCGAAGCCAACATTAATAATTGAGCTTCTAAAATTGCGGCATTTCCTAACGGTAAATGCACAGCCATTTGATCGCCATCGAAATCCGCGTTAAAAGCGGTGGTTACCAACGGGTGAAGTCGAATGGCTTTTCCTTCAATTAATTTTGGTTGAAACGCCTGTATTCCTAAACGGTGAAGTGTGGGTGCACGATTCAGTAATACCGGATGGCCTTTCAATACATTTTCTAGGATATCCCAAACAACCGGCTCTTTTCTGTCTACAATTTTCTTCGCAGACTTTACAGTTTTTACGATACCCCGCTCAATCATTTTACGAATGATAAACGGTTTATATAGTTCTGCCGCCATATCTTTTGGAAGACCACACTCATGCAGTTTTAAATCCGGCCCTACAACGATTACGGAACGTGCCGAATAATCCACCCTTTTCCCTAACAAGTTTTGACGAAAACGCCCTTGCTTGCCTTTTAAGGAGTCTGAGAGTGATTTCAAGGCACGGTTGGACTCAGTTTTAACAGCACTTGATTTACGCGAATTGTCAAATAACGAATCAACAGATTCTTGAAGCATACGTTTTTCGTTACGTAAAATCACTTCGGGCGCTTTAATTTCAATTAAACGCTTAAGTCGATTATTACGAATGATTACCCGGCGATAAAGATCATTTAAATCTGAAGTGGCAAAACGGCCTCCGTCAAGCGGAACTAACGGACGAAGTTCAGGTGGAATCACAGGCACTACCTTCACAATCATCCATTCTGGGCGATTATCAATGCGTGTTTGTGATTCTTTCATTGCCTCAACAACTTGTAGTCGTTTCAATGCTTCGTTTTTACGCTGAACCGATGTTTCTTCATCCGCTGCCGCACGCAATTCATTTGAAAGGGAAACTAAATTTAAATCTCTCAATAAATCGTAAAGTGCTTCTGCACCCATTTTAGCAATAAATTTATTAGGATCGTTGTCATCTAAGAAATGATTGTCTTTAAGGGCAGGATTATCAATAATATCCAGATAATCTTCCTCCGACAAGAAATCGTACTTTTTAAGTCCTAAACCTTCCATTTCCGCAGTAATTCCTGCTTGAATAACCACATAGCGTTCGTAATAAATAATCTGATCAAGTTTTTTCGTCGGTAAGCCGAGCAAGTATCCGATTTTATTGGGCAATGAACGAAAGTACCAAATGTGAGCTACTGGAACTACTAAGGCAATATGGCCCATTCGTTCACGACGCACTTTTTTCTCAGTTACTTCAACCCCACAGCGGTCACAAACAATTCCTTTGTAACGAATTCGCTTGTATTTACCACAATGACATTCATAATCCTTAACGGGTCCGAAAATTCGTTCGCAAAACAAACCATCTCTTTCTGGTTTATAGGTACGATAATTAATCGTTTCTGGTTTAAGTACTTCGCCACTTGATTGCTCTAAAATCAACTCTGGAGAAGCCAAAGAGATTGTTATTTTATTGAAGCTATTTTGTTTTTTTGGTGTTTCTTTCTTAAAAGCCATGTTTTACGCTTTAAAAATTTTTAATTAATCCATAGTAACATTAAGGCAAAGTCCTTTTAATTCATGCAGCAATACATTGAATGATTCAGGAATACCAGGTTCAGGGATGTTATCTCCTTTAACGATAGATTCATAAGCTTTCGCCCGCCCTATAACATCATCGGATTTAACGGTTAATAACTCTTGAAGAATATTTGCAGCGCCAAAGGCCTCAATTGCCCAAACCTCCATCTCACCAAAACGCTGACCCCCGAATTGAGCTTTCCCACCAAGTGGCTGTTGAGTTATTAAGGAGTATGGTCCGATAGAACGTGCGTGCATTTTATCATCGACCATATGGGACAATTTCAACATGTAAATGACCCCAACAGTTGCAGGCTGATCGAATCGTTCACCTGTTCCTCCATCATATAAATATGATTTACCGGATTTTGGAACGCCCGCCTTTGCAGTCCACTCATCAATTTCGGATGGATGTGCTCCATCAAAAATTGGAGTGGCAAACTTAATTCCAAGTTTTTGGCCAGCCCAACCTAGGACGGTTTCATAGATTTGACCCAAATTCATACGGGAAGGTACTCCAAGTGGGTTCAATACAATATCAACTGGGGTCCCATCTTCTAAGAATGGCATATCTTCTTGACGAACAATATTCGCAACAATGCCTTTATTCCCATGACGACCTGCCATTTTATCTCCTACACGAAGCTTACGTTTTTTGGCAACATAAACTTTTGCCAATTTAACGATTCCTGCTGGTAGTTCATCCCCAACAGATATATGGAATTTTTTACGTTTGTAATTACCCAATAAATCATTTGCTTTAATGCTAAAATTGTGGATAACACGGCTAATCATGTGATTTATATTCTGATCAGCGGTCCAATTTAGTGGATTAATAATCGTGTAATCCAAGGTCATTAAGCCTTTTGCAGTAAACTTAGTTCCCTTCTTAATTAGTTCTTCCCTAAAGTTATTGAATACACCTGCTGATTTATTCTCTCCAACAATGGTCATTAACTTATCAGTTAATCGCTCTTTCAGATCATTGTACTCTTTCTGGTACTCCATATCCAAGGTCTCCAAGATTGGCTTGTCTTGCGATTTTGATTTGCGATCTTTAACCGCTCGAGAAAATAATTTCTTTTGAATTACTGTTCCACGAAGGGATGGACCGGCTTTCAATGATGCATCTTTCACATCCCCAGCTTTATCACCAAAAATTGCACGTAGCAATTTCTCTTCTGGCGATGGATCCGTTTCTCCCTTCGGAGTAATTTTTCCGATAAGAATATCCCCTTCCTTGATTTCAGCGCCAATTCGGATTAATCCGTTTTCGTCTAAATCTTTGGTCGCTTCTTCACTAACATTTGGAATATCCGAGGTTAACTCTTCCATTCCTCGTTTAGTGTCCCGTACCTCCAAGGAGTATTCATCAATATGAATTGAAGTAAAGATGTCATCGCGAACAACCTTTTCAGAGATCACAATTGCATCCTCAAAATTATAGCCTTTCCATGGCATGAACGCCACTTTTAAATTTTGCCCAAGTGCTAATTCTCCACTTTCAGTGGCATATCCTTCGCACAATACTTGACCTTTCGAAACACGATCACCCTTCGCCACAATTGGTTTAAGATTCATACATGTACTTTGGTTCGTTTTGGCGTATTTAGTTAAAGAATAACGCTTCACCTCACTGTCAAACGAAACCAATTTATCTTCGTCATTCCAATCATATCGAATCACTATTTCGTTAGCATCTACGTATTCAACAATACCATCACCTTCTGCATTAACAAGCACGCGAGAATCACGAGCAACAAGTTCTTCAATTCCTGTCCCTACTATGGGTGCGTGTGGTTTAATTAGTGGAACAGCTTGTCGTTGCATGTTCGATCCCATAAGGGCCCGGTTGGCATCATCATGTTCTAAAAATGGAATAGAAGATGCGGCAATGGATGCAATTTGATTAGCCCCTACATCCATAAGGTTAAGTTCCTTTGGATTAACCACTGGGAAATCTCCCTCATAACGAGCCTTGACTGTTTCGGTAAGAAAATTTCCTTTATTATCAACTCTTGCATTTGCTTGAGCAATTATTTTTCCATCTTCCTCTTCTGCTGCCAAATAGATAGGTTCTTCAGTGAACACCATTTTACCATTTTCAATTTTACGGTAAGGCGTTTCAATAAATCCAAGCTTATTTACCTTTGCAAAAACACAAAGCGAAGAAATCAATCCAATGTTTGGTCCTTCCGGTGTTTCAATGGTACAAAGTCTTCCGTAGTGTGTGTAATGAACATCACGTACCTCAAATCCTGCACGCTCTCTTGATAAACCTCCTGGCCCAAGGGCTGAAAGACGTCGTTTGTGGGTTACCTCTGCCAATGGATTGGTTTGATCCATAAACTGAGAAAGCTGATTTGTTCCAAAGAACGAATTAATTACTGAACTTAAAGTTTTTGCATTAATCAAATCGATTGGAGTAAATACCTCGTTATCACGAACATTCATTCGTTCACGAATGGTTCTTGCCATACGAGCTAAACCTACACCAAATTGAGAATAAAGTTGTTCACCTACCGTTCTTACACGACGGTTTGAAAGGTGATCGATATCATCAACATCTGCTTTGGAGTTGATTAACTCAATCAGATACTTAACGATTTCTATTATGTCTTGCTTAGTTAAGACACGAGAAACTTCTTCGTTTCCAATTTTCAACTTTTTATTGATTCGATAACGACCAACTTCACCTAAATCATATCTAGTATCCGAGAAGAACAGTTTTTCAAAAACTCCTTTTGCCGTTTCAAAATCTGGTGCATCTGCATTTCGTAATTGACGATAAATATATTCTATTGCTTCTTTTTCCGAATTAGTAGGGTCTTTTTGCAGTGTATTATATATAATGGTATAGTCAGTAGCATTTGCATTTTCCTTGTGAAGGATTAATGATTTTGCTCCAGAATCTAAAATATCATCTAAATGCTCTTCTTTTATTTCTAATTCACGTTCAAGTATCACTTCGTTTCGTTCAATAGAAACAACCTCTCCGGTGTCCTCATCAACGAAATCTTCAATCCATGTTTTTAACACACGAGCAGCAAGTTTACGACCTACAAACTTCTTCATTCCGGCTTTCGTGATTTTTACTTCATCTGCAAGGCCAAATATTTCAAGAATGTCTCGATCGGTTTCATAGCCCATTGCACGGAAAAGGGTAGTTAACGGTAATTTTTTCTTCCGATCAATATATGCATACATGATGCTATTGATATCTGTTGCGAATTCCATCCAAGAACCTTTGAACGGTATAATTCGAGCTGAATACAATTTAGTACCATTGGCATGTCTAGATTGTCCAAAGAATACCCCTGGCGAACGATGTAATTGCGAAACAATTACACGTTCCGCACCGTTCACGACAAAAGAACCTTTCGGAGTCATATAAGGGATTGTACCTAAATAAACATCCTGGACGATGGTTTCAAAATCCTCGTGTTCAGGGTCGGTGCAATATAATTTCAATTTAGCTTTAAGTGGAACGCTATAGGTTAAACCTCTTTCGATACACTCTTCTATCGAATACCTTGGAGGATCGATAAAATAATCCAAAAACTCAAGAACGAATTGGTTTCTTGTGTCTGTAATTGGGAAATTTTCTGCGAAAACTTTGAAAAGACCTTCGCTCTCTCTGTTTTCAGGTGTTGTTTCAAGCTGAAAGAATTCTTGAAACGATTTCAATTGAACCTCCAAAAAATCGGGATACTCAAAGGTATTCTGACTGGAGGCAAAATTAATTCGGGTTGAATTATTTTTTGTTGCCAAGGCTATTAATTTATTTAATTTAGAAAATGCACTTTACAAAAACAGGACAAGGCATCCGAAACATCGGTTGCCTGTCCTGTGAATTCCGTCTGAAATTACTTAATCTCAACTTCGGCACCAGCCTCTTCAAGAGACTTTTTAAGGCCTTCAGCTTCGTCTTTGGAAACTGCTTCTTTCAAAGTAGTAGGAGCGCCATCAACGAGATCTTTAGACTCTTTCAATCCATTACCTGTAAGTTCTTTTACAAGTTTAACAACAGCAAGTTTGTTCGGACCAGAAGCTTTAAGGATCACATTAAATTCTGATTTTTCCTCAGCAGCAGCAGCTTCGCCACCACCTCCACCTCCTGCTACCATAACTGGAGCAGCAGCTGCTGGTTCGATTCCGTATTCTTCTTTTAGGATTACAGCTAATTCATTTACTTCTTTTACTGTAAGGTTAACTAGGGTTTCTGCGATTTGCTTTAATTCAGCCATTTTATTTGTTTTAAATAAGGTTAATAAACTATCTTTCTTCGAGGGTCTTTAAAATACCCGCGATTTTGCCGCCTGCACCTTTGAGGCCAGACAATACATTCTTAGCAGGGCTTTGAAGTAATCCAACAATTTCTCCAATCAGTTCTTCTTTAGATTTCATGGACTCAAGGGTAACCAATTGATTATCTCCAATAAAGATTGCTTCCTCGATGTAAGCACCTTTCAAGATAGGCTTTGGGTTTTTCTTGCGAAATTCTTGAATCAACCGGGCTGGAGCATTTGCTTCTTGACTAATCATAATAGAGGTGGCGCCTTTGAGAAGCCCCACTAGTTCTCCATAATTTTTGCCTTCAACTTGATCCATTGCCTTCTTCAATAAAGTATTCTTAACAACCTTTAAGGAGATATTTGATTGAAAACATCTTCTTCTTAGGTTATTAACATTCTCCACTGTTAAGTCAGCAGTATCTGTTAAATAAAGGATATTTGCAGCGGACAATTCAGCGGCCAAATCGTCAATGTATTGTGCTTTTTCTTCTCTGTTCATTTTAAAAATTTTAAGCAGTTACTGATTTGGGTTCGATTTGAATTCCGGCGCTCATAGTAGAGCTTATTGCAATGCTTTTAATGTAAGTACCTTTTGCTGCAGACGGTTTTAATTTGATAAGTGCTTGAATTAATTCGTTCGCGTTTTCTTTTAACATCGAACCATTAAAACTTACTTTACCAACAGCAGAATGAATAATACCGTATTTATCAACTTTAAAATCAATTTTACCGGCCTTAACTTCTGCTACCGCTTTTGCAACATCAAGTGTTACAGTACCTGTTTTTGGATTCGGCATCAAACCTCTTGGACCTAAAACACGTCCAAGTGCTCCAACTTTTCCCATAACAGATGGCATTGTGATAATTACATCCACATCGGTCCAACCACCCTTAATTTTAGCGATATAGTCGTCTAAACCAACATGGTCTGCACCTGCAGCTTTAGCTTCTGCCTCTTTGTCAGGTGTACATAACACAAGAACGCGCATGTCTTTACCAGTCCCGTGCGGTAATGCTACCGTACCACGAACCATTTGATTAGCTTTTCTTGGATCAACTCCTAATCGCACAGCGATATCTACGGAAGCATCAAATTTAGTTGTTGAGATCACTTTTACTAGCTCGCAAGCTTCTACTAACGAGTAAGATTTGCCTAAATCAACCTTAGACAATACTTCCTTTCTTTTCTTTGAAATTCTTTTCATGTCTTCTTGATTTATTTAGTTTTTGGAGCAGATCCACCTTTAACAACCACACCCATACTTCGTGCTGTACCAGCCACCATAGACATTGCAGCATCTACCGTAAAGCAATTTAAATCAGAAAGTTTATCCTCTGCTATCGTACGAATTTGGTCCCAAGAGATGGTACCAACTTTGGATTTATTCGGCTCAGACGAGCCTTTCTTGATTTTCGTCTGCTCGACGATTTGAACTGCAGCAGGTGCTGTTTTTAACACAAAGTCGAATGACTTATCTGCATACACAGTGATTACAACTGGAACCACTTTTCCGGCTTTATCCTGAGTTCGAGCATTAAACTGCTTACAAAACTCCATGATATTGACACCTTTAGCACCGAGTGCTGGGCCGATTGGGGGCGAAGGATTCGCCGCACCGCCTTTGATTTGTAATTTAATCAAAGCTGCTACTTCTTTAGCCATTTATTCACAATTTATGTAGTCAAGCATAAGTACTTACGGGAAGCTTTGTTCGTTTTCCTTACTCCTACGGTTAATACACTCTTAAACCTCTTTTTCAACTTGCATATAGCTTAACTCTAACAAGTTCTTTCTACCAAAAATCTTAACCATTACTTTTAACTTCTTCTTCTCTTCATTGATTTCATCAACTACACCACTGAAATTATTGAATGGTCCATCTATTACTTTCACATTTTCACCAACAACAAATGGGATTCGTACTTCCTCTTCATTCTCGGCTAACTCGTCAACTTTTCCTAGAATTCTGTTCACTTCTGATAAGCGCATTGGAACAGGCTCCCCTCCTTTAACCGCACCCAAAAAGCCAATTACGTTCGGAATTCCTTTAATAATATGCGGCACTTCACCAACTAGGGAAGCTTCAATTAGAACATATCCAGGTAAATAAGCTTTCTCTTTATTTACTTTTTTTCCATTACGAATTTGAAATACCTTTTCAGTTGGTATTAAAACTTGGGCTACGAAATCATTCAACTTATGACGTGAAATCTCCAACTCGAGGAGTTCCTTTACCTTCTTCTCCTTTCCGCTCACAGCTCGAACTACGTACCATTTTTTGGAAATGTCTGACATTTATATCGACGATTAATTAATAGATAAAACCTAATAAACCGCGCCAAGTATCTCCGGGCTTACCCGCAATACCGAACGCGAAATCCATTCCGAAAATAACCACTGAAAAAAGAATTACCGAAATAAGTACAATTATTGTATTGTTTTGAAGCTCCTTCCAAGTGGGCCAAGTTACATTCTGGACCATTTCGGTATAGGTTTCTTTAAAATAGGTTCTAACTTTTTGAAACACAGTGTTTAAATTTATTTGCACGGGCGGTAGGATTCGAACCCACGACCAATGGTTTTGGAGACCACTACTCTACCAGCTGAGCTACACCCGTTTAAAAAGGGGAGTAGAATCCAC